>JBMOPL010000001.1:0-178016 GCA_049323535.1 Spirochaetota bacterium
ATCTGAAATGGTACAACAGGCGACGCCCTCACTGGTCATTGAACGGTTTGACACCCCATGAGCGGTTCTATGGCATCCGGCTGGCAAAGATTGCTTAGGTGTACGATATCTCCCCGGACTCTACAAAGGCTGCCCGAGTGGGATTTAGGTCGACAGGACAGCCCTGTATCCCCGGGGGGAACCATGCGCCCGTTTTTGCTCATGTTTCTTCTCGCGGGGGGCATACTGTCCGCTCAGACCGAAAACAGCAGCAGTTTACCCACCCGGACAGAATACGAAAAGCACGTACCACCGCTCGGGCTGCGCAAGCTGATCGATGCAGCGGTATTGATGCTCGAGGCGCGCGCGTATGAGCAGTTCATCCGTACTTTTGTTCCCGAAAGCGACCGCGGCAAGTTTGAAAAGGCTTACACACGCGAGGGTGGCGTTGACTACGCGCTCTGGGGTCAGGAGAAGGGCAGCCGCCTGCTGACCGTGCTGCGTAGCCTGGGCTCTGCAGAAGCATGGGTGAGCCCGACTCGCGTCTGTTATTTTCCGGCAGGGGAGAGCAAACCGCTGCTGTCGTTTATCCAGGTGCGCAGCATGTGGCTGATCGAAAACAGCAGCCGCTGCCCTGAGCGTAAACCGGCAAAGTCAATGTCCCCGCCAGCCGAGACCTCAGCGCCATAAGGCGCTCACGACTTACACTTTTCTCTCAGGCCGCTGCGCTCGATCACAATGCGTGCGCGGCAGGTAGTGCCGTCGCATTCGACCAGCCGCTGCTTTTGGTTCTCCACGCGAAAGCTGGCGATGCCTTCGTCGTTTGACAGCGCACCACAATGACGCGGCCAATGGCTCATCGCATCGATCAAAGCTGCTTCGCGTGCCATCGCCGCACGCTGTACCTGCGGCAAGTCTTCGCGCGCATGGCCTTCGCCGACGAGATAGAGCCGGTCAGAGCCGCTAAAACCTTCGCGCCAGGCACTGCTGGCGCACGAGGGTATCGACAGAAGCGCGAAAGCTCCCACCAGGCATGAGGTGATTGTCTGCATGTTCATTAGACGTCACCCTTGACCAAACGGTCGATTTTCAGGATGTTATCGGCAAAGCGCGCAAAGTCAGAAAGGTAAAGCTGGTTGGTTGCATCAGACTTTGCCTCGGGCGGGTTAGGGTGTATTTCGGCAAAAATGCCGTCGAGCCCGGTGGCAGCGGCCGCACGTGCGAGCGGAAACGCCATGCGCCGGTCGCCGCCTGAAACCTTACCACCACCTGGCAACTGGGTGGAGTGTGTTGCGTCAAAGACAACATGCAGACCTGCTGCTCGCATGATCTCGAAGGAGCGCATGTCAACTACCAGGTTGTTGTAGCCGAATGTGTAGCCGCGCTCGCAGAGGGTCACCTTGTCAGAGCCCGACTTCCGGTACTTGTCGGCGATCTGCAGCGCGTCTTCGGGGGCAACGAACTGTCCCTTCTTGATATTCGTCCACTTGCCGGTTCTGGCAGCTGCAACGACCAGGTCGGTCTGCCGGCAGAGGAAAGCAGGTATCTGCAGCATATCAACATACTCGGCAGCGATTTCTGCCTCTTCGGGATTATGGATATCAGTGAGGCAGGGGAGTTTAAATTCATCGGCGACTTTTTTCAGCAGCGAGAGTCCCTCCCGGATACCTGGACCGCGAAACGAGTCGATCGAAGAGCGGTTGGCCTTGTCAAAAGACGACTTGAAGAAGATCAGGACTTTTTGCTCGTCGGATACGCGGCGGACTTCTTTCGCTACGGTGCGCAGCAAATCTTCGCTTTCGATGACGCACGGGCCGGCGATGAAGAAGGGTTTGTTCTTTCCGCCGATCTTGTGGCCAGAGATAAAATCCCGTTCGGGGTTTTGTGCTACCATCATTGTTACTCCTTGCGAAATGCCATGCGGACGGTGCATCCGGCATTCCTGTCAAATCGTGCAGAAAGCCTTTTTCCCTCGTCGCGCGACTGAGCGTGTGCGGTCCGGTGACGGTTGCGCGCCTTAACCTCTGCCGCTTCGCAGTTGCGTGCATGGCGTTCCGCTGCGGGCAATACGAGCGTGCTGTCTTCATGGCTCTCGACTACCTGCACCGTATTTTTATCGAGGGCGTAACCGTCGGTAAAGAACTCGGCATCGGGAACCTGGAATTTACCCGACGCGCAGGCAGGCAGGAACACTGCGGCGATCCACCAGTACCGCAGGAACGCCCGCCTGGCGGTATTCTGTTTCTCTGGAATTCCGGGCACCTTAAGCCTTATGCTGCCGCGTCGGTGTGGCGCATAAACCAGTTTTCGAGCTCGCCTGCCGGGATTGTTTTACTCTCCGCTTCGGCGAGTATACGCCCCTCGTGCATCAGGAATATCCGGTCAGCAAATTCATGGACTTCTTTCAGAATATGGCTCGAAACGAGTACCGCGTGGTCCTGTCTCAGTTCGGCCAACAGGCTCTTGATTTCCCTTATCTGGCGCGGGTCAAGGTCAGCTATGGGTTCGTCGAGCAGCAAAACTGCCGGGTTGTGAATGAGAGATTGCGCCAGGCCCACCCGCTTGCGAAATCCCGCCGAAAGGGAAGCAATATAGTCGTGGCGTCGCTCTACCAGGGCGCAGCGCTGCAGCGCCTTTTCGACCGCGGCGACTTCACCCGAACGGTCGGCAACCCGCAGACGGTACATATACACCAGGAAATCTTCGACAGTCATGTCGTTGTAGAGAGCGGGAGTTTCGGGCAGATAGCCGATATGGCTCAGCAGTTTTTCGCGTTCAGCGATAATGTTTTCACCACCCAGCAGTACTTGTCCTGCTGTCGGCGTGATATACCCCGTGAGCATGCGCAGAGTCGTCGTCTTGCCGGCGCCGTTCATTCCGAGCAGCGCAGAAATTTCACCCCGCCGCAAGGTGAATGAAACGTTGTCCACTGCCCGGCGGGAGTTATAATGTTTCGAAAGATTTTCGACCGTGAGCAAGCCTATTTCCTCATTTGCAGCATAGTCTCAGCTGTGGCGAAATCGCCCTGCACGGTTGAGATTATTGAGAAACTCTTCATTTTTTCGAGCATCGGTGCATATGCTTTCATTGAAGAGCCCTGCTTGCTCTTCATAACAGCCTTGAAAACCTGCTGCAGGTCGAGAAAAAAGACGCCCTGCGCCGACTCATAAGGTATTTTTGCCAGGCGCTCGCTCAGCGTTGAACTGCCGCCTTTGGTCGCCTTGAGGGCATTGGCTTTGCTGTTGCTGACGATCACTTCGTTTTCGCGAATCAGGAAGACCACTGTTACAGTCTGGCGTTTGCCATTGACCATGTTACCGGGACCGCTGATGCTGACGAATTCACCGTCTTCTGCTTCTTCGAATTTGAATTTTGTCTTCTGTTTCTTGTTGGCCTCGGCCTTTTTGGCCATCTTTTCGCTGGCCTTCAACAGGCGAACCCAGTTCTTCGCCGTGCCAGGCTTGATGCCAAACGCGCCGTGCAGTTCCCATGCACCGACCTCGCGGACTTTCTCTTCAGCTGGTATGTTCAGTAGCTGGAAGTTGTAGTTGCCGCGCAGGCTGTTCAGAATCTGAGCTTCAAAATCCATTCCCAGGTTGGCATTCGCTTCTTCGATTGCTTTCGCATATTTTTCGCCAAACACGGGGCTTAAGGACTTGAAGAGTTCGATCATGCCCATGACATTGAGTTTTATGAGCGTGTAGTTGACCGGGTTACGCGCTGCTGTATCGGACGCCAGAGGCTCGGTCTTGACCTGGATGATCCGGGGGTAAATCTTGCTGGTATCAGTCAGGTAACCTTCTTTGTATTTGTATGAGAAATAGAAAGATACGCGTTCTGCGTTGGCAACCAGTGCACCGCCCGAAGACTGCAGGTTCTCGCGAATTTCAGCGACGTAAGGCGAATTGTCGTCTATTGCGGGAGCTGTTTCATCACCCTTGTTGAGCTCTTTCTGCAGGTTGCGCAGCAGGTCGCTCTGTGCCTTGAGCGAAGAAACAATCAGCTTCGGATTCAGGTAAAAAGCCATCAGGGGCATTTTTTTGCCGTTGCGCGAGAGCAGGTGCGACCGCATGGAGGTGTAATACGCAGCATCGCTGATCGGCGAAGAAACTTTTGAGCGCATCGCCATAACCATTTCTTTCTTATTGCTCACGAGAAGTGCATCATCTGTGCGCACCAGGTAGCCCGGATCATTTTCAGAACCAAAATTCAGAACCCGGCCAGCCTCAACCTCGGTGTTGATAGGCATCTGGCTTTCGGTGATTTTTGCCTTCAGAAATTCATAGAACTTCGCATTGGATTGTACAGGAAAGATCATGACAAATTCCGGCTTTGAAGGATTTCCGGCCGCCTCGATTTCCATGTTGATCGCGACCGCCCATTGCTCGCTCGTCTTGATTCCGATTTCTTCGAGCTTTTGCGGGTCGAGCATGTTGACCCCCATTCGTTGCTCGAAGTTAGCCGACATCATCGACCAGATGCCTTCGCCGGCAATGTTGGCCACGAGGGTGCGGAGCGAGGTGAGGCTCTCAGACAGGGGAGCGCCTTCAATATAAACCGAAGTATCCGCCGGTACACGGTCAGCTGGCCGGGCAGCTGCAATGCTGGAGACCAGCGTCACTAGAAGTAGCAGGGAGCGAATTTGCATACTTCGCAAAAAAAGGCGCTCCACCGGCCGACAAGCGAAATAATGGACAACATGATTCTGAGGCCCTGTTTGCCGCATGGCATTTGAGATTAAGGGATTTCGTGGGCGTCGCCGTGCGGCAAAACAGGCAGGAGAAGCCGAAACCACGCCGGCGGTAAACGAGTCCGAGAAAATCCCCCTCGGCGTGAAGCTGCAGCACTGGGTCAATGAAAACCCGCGCGTCATCCGTAACAGTATCTTTGTGATAGTTGGTATTACAGTGAGTGTTGTGCTGGTTCTGGTGCTCCGCGCAGCGGCAAAGGACGAGCACAGCCGCAAGCTGCACGTTGCGCTGGAAAAATATGAGCAGATCAAAATCCTGCCCAAGGGCGACGCACGGGCACAGCAAATGAAGGAATTCGGGCAGGGCCTGAAACCTGTCTGCGAGCAGACGATTGCAACCCTCGAAAGCGCAGCCGCCTGCTTTACCGCCGGCACCGCGCTGCTCGAAGGCCGTGATCCGGCTGCAGCCGCGGCGCTCTTCGCGCGCGCAGCCTCTGGCTATGACACAGATGCGATGGCGAGTGTGGCTGGTTTTATGCAGGCGCAGGCACTGGAAAGTGCGCGCGACTTCGAAAAGGCCCTTGCCGTCTATAAAGACCTGGAAAAGAAATATGTTAGCATAAAGAAAGGCGAGATGGCGCTCTTTCACCAGGGCCGCATGCTCTATTATCTGGGTCGATACGATGAAGCCGAAGAGAAGTTCGCGAAACTTTCGCGCGACAGTGAAGGCAAAGAATTTGCCGCGAGCAGCCGCAATTATATCTCACTGCTCAATGCAGAGCGTAGCCAGCTAAAGAAGTAAGTTGGCAGACGAAAAGCTGAAAATTGCGCTCCCCAAGGGGCGCATGAGTGACGAAAGCCTGGAGTTCTTTTCCTCGCGCGGGCTTTGTTCGCTCAGCCGCACGCATGACGGCCGCGAACTTATAATACATGACGAAAAGAGCAATATTGATTTTTACCTGATACGCAGCAAAGATGTTGGAGCTTACGTGGAGCAGGGCGCTGCCGATCTCGGCATCATGGGCCTTGACCTGCTGCTTGAACACAACTTTGATGTGTTTATCCCGGCCGCGCTGCCATTCGGGCAGTGCAGGCTTTCGGTCGCCTATCCAAAAGACCGCGCAGACTGGCAGAACAAACCCGAGCTGCGGGTGGCAACCAAATATCCCAGGCTTGCAACAGAGTACTTTTTCCGGCGTGGATTTAACATACGGACTATAGAACTCTACGGTTCCATTGAAATTGCCCCCCTGACCGGGCTTTCCGACGTGATTGTTGACCTTGTCAGCACTGGTGCGACGCTCCGGGCAAATAACCTGGTCGAAGAAGAAGTGATCCTGGAGAGCACGGCACGGCTCATTATGAACCCATCGGCGCTCGCCCTGGGCAGAAAGCGCCTCATGCAATTCATTGACACCCTGTTTCAAGTCTGATTTTCAACCAAAATGGCCGTTCCCAAGAGAAGACTTTCCCACTCGCGCAGACGCAAGCGCCGCGCGCACCACGCAATCGGCAAACCTAACCTGCGCCCGTGCGCCAACTGCGGTGCATACGGCATTCCACACCGCATCTGCACTGCCTGTGGCTACTACAACGGACGCCAGGTCCTGATCCCACGCGTCAAAAAAGCCAAGGCTGACAAAGAATAAACTGTGCTTCGCCCGCACGGCAAAGCAAGCCTTGTCGGCCAGCACCTGCACCACGACAACTGTCTGGCATGTGGGGCGCTGAACAATTACTCTTTCCACATACCCTCGACCTTCGATGAACTGAAGGGCGAGGTATGCTTTACGTACCAGCTGCGCAAAGAACACGAGGGTGCTCCCGGTTATGCGCATGGTGGTGGCCTCGCGCTGATTCTCGATGAAGCGCAGGGAGTCCTGTGCCATCACCTTGGTCACTTTGTGATGACCGATGGCTTTTCGATTAAGTACCACAAGGCTACACCCCTCTATAAAGACATCAAGGTTACTGCCTGGCTTACCTCCGCCCGCTCCAAGCGGCTTTATACCAAGGCGCGCATTGAACTGGGTGATGAGCTGCTCGTTGAGTCCAAGATCAAATGGTACATAATTCCCGAGCGGCTGCTGGAGCGCCGGTTTGGCGAAGACGGCATGGGCGGCAGGCTGAAAGAGCGGCTTGAGCCCAACCGCGTGAGGGCAAAAGAAATCCGCCGCAGGCTGCGGGCCGAAAAAGCCGGCACAGCCGCAAAGTGAACTGCGCAGCCGATTTCTTTCTTTAGCAGGTTCCGGAAAAAATCCCGCGCCTGCTTCCGGCTCCTTTTCAGGAGCCTGTTACCATCTTTACAACCTGATTCAAACTCGCCGATTACCGCATGCGTATGCTCGTGGTTGGTTCCGTTGCCTTTGACGATATCAAAACTCCTTTCGGAGAGAAAAAAAATGTACTCGGTGGCGCAGCCAGCCACTTCTCGATCGCCGCGGCGAACCTGATTGAACCGAAAATTATCGCGGTCATCGGCAGTGATTTTCCCGAAAAGTACCTGAGCTACCTTTCTGATTTTGGTATCGATACTGCGGGTATTGAGCGCAGCAGTGATAAGACTTTTCACTGGTCGGGCTTTTACGAACACGATATGGCAGTCGCGCATACCCGCAGTACAGAACTCGGCGCGTTCGCCAGCTTTGAACCGAAACTGACTGAAGAGGACAAGCTCCGCCAGGTGCTCTTTCTCGCCAATATCGACCCGGTTATCCAGTACAAGGTGCTGAAGCAAATGAAGAATGTTCAGCTCGTTGGTATGGATTCGATGAATTTCTGGATTGAGAGCAAAAAAAAGGATCTCTGGAAGGTTATCAAGGCAGTGGACATCTTGTTCCTGAATGACGCCGAAGTGCGCATGCTTGCCGGTGAGGCGTCCATCATCAAGGCCGCGAAGGCAATCCAAAAACAGGGCCCTGACATCGTCATCGTGAAGAAGGGTGAGCATGGTGTTATGGCCATTTCGCACAATCACATCTTTGTCAGCCCGGCATACCCTACCGAAAAGGTCATCGACCCAACGGGTGCGGGCGACAGCTTTGCCGGGGGAGTGATGAGTTATCTCGTCGCTAACTCGCAACCGGGTAAGAAGATCTCCGATGAACTACTGCGCCGTGCTGTGGCATGGGGCTCGGCAACCGCGAGCTTTGCCGTCGAGGGCTTTTCGACGACTGGAATCGCGAAAGCGGATAAAACCGGCATTGAGAAACGTGTCGAAGCGCTGCGGAAGCTGAGTTCTTTCTGAACTCAACCTGCGCACAGATTTTGCTGATTACCCGCCGGCCTCGCAACTTGCCTGCGCCAAGTTGCTGCTAAAGCGCTTCGCTGCCGTCAGCTAATCTCGTGGCATGCTGCCACGAGCGCAAAATTTTCTGTGCGCCTAAGAGATATAATTCGCCGGTAAGGCGCGTATCCACTCGTCGGTATCGATTGCGATTTGTTTCACCGTTTCGGGGTGTGTGATAATGCCGAGGTGGCCCTGTTTGTATTCCGCGATCCTGTTCTTCGGTGACTTGCCCGCCAGGTGTCCCTGGCGCACGGTGTCGGGGGGAGCTATCTCATCCACTGTACCCACGACAGTGAAGTGCGGAATCTCCAGCTCATTGCATGCGAGTGTGTAGTTAATTTCTTTATCAATCGACGTGAAGTTGTCTCCGTCGATGAGCGAGCGGATAAACTGGCTGATCACGAGCATCGATTCTTCGCAGAAGACGTCTTCCATCATGAAGTACCATTCAGGGGGTGTGATCTGCTCATAGCCGATAAATTCTTTAATAGTCGGCAGGCGGTAGGTGACGTCGAACGAAACGGTGCGTATCGAGGCTGAAATACTGTTCAGGAAGGTGAAGAACTTGTTGAGGTCTATACCGCCCAGGGTCGAGGTGAGCGTGAAATTCACCATCCGCATGATTGGCTCAGCCAGCGCATTGCCCGTAAGCATCTTGGCAGAATTGCGGAACATGTTGAACCAGGCATTTTCGGCGGCGATGCGAATGTAAATCGGCGATGTGATCGAAACAATACCATCGATCATCGATTCGGGTTTGATTGCCAGCTCGCCCGAGCGCTTCTTGCCGTATTTGTCGTAGGCCGCTGAGTAGAAGAGGGGAATCAGGCCACCCATGCTGTGCCCGAAAACGACGACCTTTTTGCCAGGGTGCGTCGCTTTAAGCCATTGCAGTGCCGCCGGAAAATCTTCCCAGATGTAGTTGTCCACCGACCAGTGGTAGTTGTTGAAGATCTTGTTGGGGAGCGTTTCTTTTGAACGGCCCCTCACATCGAGCGTGAATACCGGGTAGCCGTGTTCGAGTGCCATCTCTTTTGCCAGGCGATCCATAATCGAACGGTTACAGAAAAAACCCGGTAGCATCAGCAGGATGCGGTCCTGGCCATTCAGGTGTTCGGGCAGGTAGCGCTTGAGCGAGATATTGTAACCTTTCACCGTCGGAACAATGTAGTTGGTATCCTGCCGGTATTTCTCGGAGTAGCGGTTAGAGTAGAGAACCATCGACTTGACGGGTTTATCCTGGTCGGGTACGTGCGTATAGACGAGGGTCTCGAGGTTCGCGGTTGGGTCGTGTTTTTCAATTTTGCGCCGGGCGCTGTAGGCGTCGGCCCCTTCGACCAGTTCTTCGGACAGGATGAAGTCGATGGCCCGGCTGAGCGAAATCATCTGTTGCCGGACATCGCGGCGCTGGTCTGCGTTGAAGGAGCGCCGGTGTATGCCCCAGAGAACTCCCACGGGTTTGCGGTCGATAATTACCGGGATACCGACCGCGTAACGCACCCCTTTCGGTGCAAGGCGCTTCATGGCCCCGTGCAGGCGTTCTTCAGAAGCGATGTGCAAAAACTCGACCATCGGCGGAAGGTCATGCGCGATATTGTACAGCGACTGCCGCATCATCTGCGCCGAGAGATTCTTTTCATGGCCGATGGCCAGCGGCCGGGTACGCGAAATAAATTTCTTGAAGACTTCAACACCTTTGTGCTCGGCCAGCTCGCGCAGCTGGAAGCGCGACGACGACGCGGTGACCCGCATATAATGCCCGTCGACCATCTCGAAGACACTGTAGTCGAAGCAATGGGAAAAGTCAGCAAAGGTAAAAGAGACCACCTTGTTGACGAATGCACTCTGTACTTGTGAAAGAAAATCGAACCGGGCGCGTGGAATAGGTGGTATATAGAGAAAGCCGGGGCCGGGTTCGTAAGATTGATCCAACAGGGTGCGTGGCCCCATGCTGCGCTTCATTGCCGATTTTGGCATGCGTGTCGCAGCGGCAAGCCGTGTTCCCCGGTTGTGTGCAAAGGGCTGCGCAGGTTCCAGGATTGTTCGCCAGCGGCTTTTCATATCCGAGTTGACAGCGGGGTCAATTTCCGGACTCTGCCGCACATTTAATGATTACACTTTATGCAGCAAAGGCCTAATTTTTCCCCACCCAGATCCCCAGACGGGGGCGGAGGAGGCCAGGGCCGATTCAATCGCTTTGCCAAACTCAGGCGCCCGACGCGCGAACACCGCATCAACGAAGACATCACCGAATCGCAGGTGCGGCTCGTCGGCGAAAAGGGTACTGAACTCATTTCCACCCGCGACGCGCTCGCGCGCGCGAAGGCGCAGGGCGTCGACCTCGTTGAGATCACCAAGGGGCAGGAAGTCCCCATTGTTCGCCTCGTAGACTACGGTAAGTTCAAGTTCGAAAAGGCGAAGAAAGAAAAAGAAGCGAAGAAGAAGCAAAAAGTCATCCAGATCAAAGAGATCAAGATGGGCCCGAAGATCGACACGGGTGACTTTGACCGCAAGTGCAAAGAAGCAATTAGCTTTCTCAGCGAAGGTGACAACGTCAAGGTCACGATGAAGTTTCGTGGCCGCGAGATGCAGCACACTGCCCTCGGCGTCGAAAAACTCACAGACTTTTACAACAAAGTAGCCGAATACGCTCACATGGACAAGAAGCCGAACCTGGAAGGCCGCATCATGAGCATGACCATGCGCAGCAAAGGGGCCAAACCCAAAGCTGCCGCACCGGCTGAAAAAACAGCAGCCCCCGAAGCGGCTGCCAAGCCACAGGCCTGATCATCCGCTGATTGCGTCGAGTTCTTCGGCAGTAAAGCCGGCGCGAAGTCTCGCTTCACGGTTAAGATTCGGCCGGGGAAATCTTGTCCCCGGTATTGCCTGCTGCACATCTTCGGCAAAAATTCCGGTGCCTACCTTATCCAGCGCGCAGGCATACCGAAACCAGAAATCCCCCGCATGCACATGCGTTACCTCGTCGTCGAAAATCACTTTCAGTGCCGCGGTGATTTTACCCGCGGTCGGGTCATCAAATAGCCGCATCTTGCGTGCCAGCTCAGGGTGAGCGTCGAGTCCGTTGGCTTCGAGGTGGCGGTGCGTTGCTGCCATGCGCTGGCGCAGTGAATTTGCAGAGCGTGCCATCGCATCGTGAATACCCGTGTGTACGCTGAAGCTGCCGTAGTGGTAGCCGAGGCGGCCGAGCAAATTCTGCAGCATCACAAAGTGGCGCGTTTCGTCAAAGGTTACCTTCAGCCAGTCTTCGTAGTACTGCGGCGGCAAGTGCCTGAAGCGGTAACAACTGTCGAGCGACAGGTCAATTGCCGAATATTCGATGTGCGCGAGTGCATGCAGAAATACTGCACGGCCTTCGGCTGTGCCAAGGTTGCGGCGGCGTTCGACCTGCGAGCCATGCACAATACGGCAGGTAGAGGTATACGAGGGAGCTCCGACTTCTTCAATCGCTGCACCGTGATCTGCGGGAATATTACCTGATGCAAGCGCCGCTTCGAGCTCGCTGAGTGCACTGAGCTTGCGTGCTAAATCGCACTCGGTGCGAATGGACTGCAATGTGGTAAAGAACTCCATACCAGGTCAATTCATCTCTGAATTGACGGAGACAGCGTCAAATCGTTGCTGCCAGCATGGCCCGCGGCGTCCGCCTCTGTATCACCGGCAGCGAAGTGATGAACGGCTTTGTGCTCGATCGTAATACGCAGTTTTTTGCCTCAGAACTCTATGCCCTGGGGCTTGAGCTGGTCGAAAGCCGCATTCTGCACGACGACCGGCAGCAGATTATGGCGACCTGGAAAGAATTTGCCGCCACCGGCGACATTATTGTGAATTCAGGCGGGTTAGGCCCTACCAGCGATGATTTGACTGTTGATCTGCTCTGCGAGTGGCAGCAAGACACCGCGGTCTATGAGCCGCACGCAGAAAAGCGTACCCGGTATTTCTTTGAAAAGCGGGCAAGGCAGCAGCCTGGTTCGTATTCACTCGAAACGGCGCTCAGGCAGGCGCGCATTCCTTCGCGGGCGGTGGCGATCAGAAACCCCGTTGGCCTGGCACCCGGCATTTTCCTGCCTGAACTGAATTTTTTTGCGCTACCGGGCTTCCCCGACGAGATCAGGGGAATGTGGCCCGAAGTCCTGCGGCGCATCGAACAGCAGAATGCCGAGCGCTCAGTCACCAGGATTATCCCGGTCTGGGGTGTCGGCGAAAGCCAGCTCTTTACCGAGATGCGTTCGCTCACGCCGGAAATCGACCGCAGTGTTTCGGTCGGTGTCCATGCACTGCCGTGGGGTTGCCGTCTTTTCTTACGCGCAAAACAGGGTGACGCAGCAAGCGCCGCTGCGCTTGGCGAAATTGCTGCGACCCTCGAGTCACATTTCGCCGGCCAGGTGGTCGAAGATCCTTTAGGTGGAGTGATCGCCTACTGCAAAGAGAAGCGGCTGAAGCTCGCGCTTGCCGAAAGCTGCACCGGTGGCCTCGCTGCCAAACAGGTCACCGACATCGCAGGTGTCTCGGCAATCTTTACCGGCGGGGTGGTGAGTTATGCAAACGAGGCTAAGACCGAACTCGTCGGCGTGCCGGCAGAACTCATCGCGGCGCATGGCGCGGTGAGTGCAGAGGTTGCAGGAGCAATGGCACTCGGTGTTGCCCAAAAGCTGGGTGCCGATCTTTCCCTCTCGTTTACCGGCATTGCCGGGCCGGATGGCGGCAGCGAGGCAAAACCAGTGGGGACGGTTTTTGTCGCTCTGCATGATGCGCGTTCGGAGAAGACCTTCGTTGCCCGTTTCCTTTTTCCGTTTGGTCGCGAACGCTTTCGCAACGCGACAGTCGCGACAGGGTTTTTATCCCTGTGGCAATACCTGTACCAACCAAATGGGGGTAGGGTGTTCCCGTTGAAGAGTTTTTCTGTGATGTGAGCGCAGCTCACATCACAGAAAAGAATACAGTTGTTTACAAAGTGACAATTTCGTCAGTTTTTTGTCTTTTTTGGCACAGCGATCACGGTGTTAACCATATAACAATGGGGTAATCCCTATACATGCGCCAGAAGTCTGTCCATACGGTTATTGTCTTTTTGCTAACTTTTCTCTTCTTAACAGGGGGAGCTCCCGCCGTCATGCAGGGCTCACTGTGGGCGCAGGATTCTGAGAGTTTTTTTGACGATGAACTCCCGGAAGAAAAACCCAAGTCCGGCGATCTGAAATCGAAACCGATTGAAATCCGCGAGGACGACGAGGCCGAGCGCAAGAAAGCACTGAAGAAGACGAATGAGAAGGGCGAGGTCGTCTTGCCGAAAGTCGAGAAGCCGAAGGACGACGGCCCGATTGAACAGGTAGCTCCGCTCTCTGCCCGGCCGAAAGAGACGATTCTCGACAACTCGCGCTTTTCGATCGCGGGCGATTACTTCCTTAATACAGGCCGCGGCACGGCGACGTTACCTGCCGGCTGGGGTGCATTTCTCGCATACGATGCGGACGAATCGAATGGCAAGGGCTTCGATCTCCGCTTTGAGGCGGGTTACCTGAATATTACCAAAGCTCCTTCGTCGATAGAAGGCTTCTACGGCGAGGTGGGTTTTGCCTGGCTCTACCGCATACCCAAGATGCCTCTACAGCTTGTGACCTCTATCTTGCCCGGCCTCGGCTACTATACCTTCAAAGACGCAACGGCACAGGGCAATGCGCTCAAATTTACCGCGCATGCAGCGCTCGGCGTTGAATTCCCGTTCATGATGAAGAAATCCGATCGCACCGACGAACTCATTCCCTTTCTGCAGCTCAGGGGGGGAGTTATCTACGATAACGTCTTACCGGTCGTGCACTACGGGGTCTATGCCGGTTTTGCTTACAAGTTTGGTCAGGTGGTATTCAAGTACTGAGAGTGGTTATGGCAAAAAGAAAAACTCAATTCATCTTTCTCGTAATTGTGTTGGCGCTGCTCAGTGCCTGCGCACGCAAAGCAAAGTCAGACGACTTCCAGTCGTTCGGTGGTATCAGCTATAACGCTGCGCCGAGAACGATCGCTGCGGGGCTGGGCCTCAGCATCGCCGTGCAGGCAATGGATATCAACTTCGACGGCAAGATGGACGGCCTCTATGTCTGCCGCACGGGTGCGATTAATGCATTTACTATAGGCAGCGGTGGTTCTGGCTATACGAACTCGCCTGCTGTAACCATAACGCCAACTTCAGGGACATGCACGACTCCGCCTACTGCAATTGCAGTAATCGCCAACAGTAAGGTCGAACGACTAGCCATTACAAGCCCCGGCGTTGGGTGCAATACAAACCAGTTTGACATTGCCATTGCCAACCCACCAGCCGGCACCCAGGCGGTTGCAACCGTAGCTGCAGCAAGCGGTGGTCGACTGACGCGCATCTCAATGGTCACGAAGGGAGCAGGTTATGAGGGGCCGGTAGTTGATATCGGCACAGATGGCGGCGGTTCAGGTGCAACAGCGGGTGTTCACGTCTCAGGCGGAGCTGTCGACGGCATTTACCTGCTCAACATCGGCGATGGTCGTTATACAACGCCACCCACGATCACACTCAGTGGCGATACGGGTACCGGCGCTACAGCGAGTGTTGCACCGGCAGACCTGGTGGTTTCAGAGCTCGACTCCAACGGCAATTGTTCTGTAACCTATGACCCCACCAATGCTGACCCGAATCTTCGCCACATACCGCAGATGCTCTTCACCTGGCCCGTGCGCCCTACCACCGGACTTGATACGAATGGTGACGGCAATGCCGACTATTATCTTTTTGTAGAAGACGACGGCAGTTCGCGAGTCATGACAAACCCTGACGGCTCGGGTGCCGCCGCGCGCCTGATCGTTAAGAACCCGGCTGTCGAACAGACGCAGGATTGGTTGTACCAAAACCTGAAGTACGGACAGGTAATTGGTTTTGACGTTCTGGGCAATAACACCATCGCCAACAATATCCTGGGCAAGATTGCGCTCGACCGTGAAGATGGTAGCTACGTAGATGCGGGCAACCCGATGCCAATTATTTCGCCGATCCGCAACGATGAATTCTACGCTGCGCCCATGGATGTGAATATTCTCTGTTCCGATAAGGTAGCCTGCAATGCCGTGACCTATAGCCTCAGCAAGGATAATCCTGGGACGCATGATCCCGATTTCGGCAACGCGAACTTTGATCCGACAGGGGTGGATTATTCCGGGACTATGCACGCGATCAAGGCAGGTGACAGCGGCACGATTTCGTTTCAAAACCTGCCATTCGGTGTATACTTTTTGAAATACCAGGTGAGGGACGCAGCGGGCAGATTATCGGCAGCGACTTTTAACTGTGGCGTTGGTGCGCCTGTCAATTGCATAAAGTTCACGATTGGCCGCAAGCCGGATATCTCGATCGTCGCCGTGCCCAATCGTTATGCTTCGGCGACCGTACCTACGAACGCACAGATACAGTGGACTGCCGATACCGGCAGCCTGATTAAACCGTTCCGCTACATCATTATAGCGAACGCTTCGTGCATCGGCTATACGCGCGCACAGTACATAACCCCTCCGGGTTCTGTGCTGGCTTCCGGTGGCCCACACCCGTCCGGTCATGTAGTTACGACAAACATTGCTGCGGGCGGGTCTGGAATGGCATTTAACGCTGCAACCAATGGCATCAATTATATCTCTATCTGTGCCATCACGTGCGAGAACGCGGGCTGTGCTGCGGCTAATGATTTGTCGGTCTGGGGTGAGGCATTTGAAACGATCCTGCGTGACGACAATGCACCGAGTATCGCGGTTTCGCCCTCGAGCGGCATGTTCGATACCCCGCAGCAGATTTACCTGACGGGCTCGACGACTATCGGTGGAACGCCGGTCAATGGTTCGCTGCTCCCGACAGAAATTTGTTATACCTGGGGTGCGGACGGTTCGGGTAACCCGCTGCCGGCTACGAACCCCGCTGATCCCACATTCCCGTGCACGGCGACGAACAGCGTCGTGTTGGTCAATGGCAGCAGTACGGTGTTTAATGTTGGTTGCCCCACACGCGCGAGCGTGACGGATCTTTCGACTAATCTCAGTGCCTGTGCACCGACGCCCGGTATCTATTACATTAAGTACCGTGCGCGCGACGCCGCGGGTAACACTACCCCTGTTTTCACACAGGCGTATGCAATCGGGGTGAATCCGCAGATTACTACTGTTACTCCGCCGAACCATCACCTGTGGGCGTCGGCTGCAAACTGGGGCAATAGTGGCGATGCCACAGGGCCCGTTACCGTTGCGGCAGGTGTGACCACACGCGCTACTACCAGCTGGACCTGGAACGTGGACTTCCCAGGTGATTACGAGGTGCGCATTCTTCGTGCCGACCTGCCCGGAACAATTTGTGCTGATGGTGCGCTATCTTCGGGTACCAATGCGAGCGGCACTGTCGCGGCACTCACCAATGTGACCTCGACGCTGCTTGCCTCCGATGCCGCGTTCACTACCGCTGCTCTCTACAATGTCGGTATCTGTTTCACGCCGGCGGGTGGCGGCACCCAGAGCCTGGTGCAGCGGGCGATCTGGAAAATACAGCCAAAGAATCTCAATCTCGATACGACAAAGACACACGTACGTACTGGCGCTGCGATAGGTATCACAACCACCGATTTGTTTGAGCCGATCAACGCACTGCAGTGTCTCACTTTCTCTTCACCCGCAGCCTCGCGCGGTCCCGATTCGAATAACGGCAATGCCATGCCGTCGGCGACGGGCACAGCGGGCAATACTTGTCCGACCCCTGCCAATACGCCCAATTCGACGTACGAAATTTCAGCCGCCCTGGCGGCCAATGTTACCACACTCGCGTACGATGTGACTATTAGTCTGTGCAATACCTCTGCAGGTTGCGCGGGCACCTCGGGCCCGGCCAACATGGGCACGGGCATCAACACGGGTACTGCTACCATTAAGTACTTTGTAATGCTGGATACCAACAGCGATTCTCAGATCACGACCGCAGATGCGGTGTTTGTCGACGCGGCCACCGGAAATGATACCAATGCTGGCACTGTGCGTACTGCACCGAAGCAGACGCTGCAATCTGCCATGACGGCAGCGGCCGGTGGCAAGGCCGTATACGTCATAACGGGCAACTACTGCGGTCGTGGGGCAACACCCTGTGCAACCACGGGCGTCAACTCCGGCCCGCTCGACGTACCGAGTGGCACGAGCATCTTTGGCGGATTTGCCTCGACCTGGTACAGACCCGATGTGGCCACGAACCGGGCTAACATAACGGCTGGTAGCAACGATACGGAAATCGACTACGATGGCATGACTACTACCGATAGCGTGGGCATACAGGTCGGCGCTGTGAATACGACCGTGCGCATAGAGGGTATCAACCTCACGACGCTCAGGCCATCACCACCCATTACGCAGGGCTACAACTCTATCGGCATTAGGGCAACTTCGGGCACGTCGACGCTGAATCTTTATAAGAATGCGATCACAGCACAGGGTGATGTCGCACTGACACCAATAGAGAATCCGGGTGGCGCGTATGGCGTTTATGTATCTGGCCTCAATGGGCTCGTCATGCAGAATAACACTATTACTGCCGGCGCGGGCTGGCGCGGCATCAACGGAGGTCTCGGTGGTGCCAATGGTGGGACCGGCGCAACTGGCGGTAATGGCACGCAGGGCGTTGCGGGCTGCTCAATCTGCGGCAACGGTAGTACGTGGCGCGCGCCTGGCGGTGGAGCCGGAAACGGCAGCGAGGGCGCTTTTAACCGCGGCGGCGCAGGCGGTTCTGGCGGTCAGCAGGAAGATGGTGGCAATGGTACGGCGGGTTCAGGCCAGGCAGGAGCCTGGGGTGAAACCGCACCCAATGGTGGCGGTGCCGGCGGATCGCCGGGACTCGGCGAATCGGGCTGCGACGGAAACGGTGGTAACGGTGGCGGCACACCCGGGGTTGCGGCAGCAGGTGGCAACGGAGCGGCTCCGGGGGCGAACTACGGCCAAATCAGTGGTGGTTATCTTCGCGCGTACCAAGGCGTGAGCGGTACCGATGGTGCCCACGGCCGTGGTGGTGGCGGCGGCGGCGGCGGTGACGGTGTCGAATCATGCCTCAACGACGGCGGCGGTGGCGGCGGCGGCGGCGGTGGTGGTGGCGGCCTCGGCACCGGCGGCGAAGGCGGTCATGGTGGTGGTCCTTCTGTAGGGATCTTCATCAGTTCAGTGAGCTCATTGACCCTGAATGCAAACAGCATTACGCGCAACGGCGGCGGCAATGCAGGAAATGGCAAGGCCGGCGGAAGCGGTGGTGGTGCAGGCGGTGCCGGCTCCGGAGCTCCGCGAGCTAATGATGGTGGAGCAGGCGGCAATGGTGGAGCAGGGCGTGCCGGTGGCAATGGTGGTCACGGTTCGGGTGGTAACGGCGGACCTTCATTTGGCATTACCTTCGTTTCCTCGGGCGCTCCAACCTGCAGTGGTAATACATACGCCGGGGGTGGCGGCGGTGCGGCAGGTACGAGTTCGGGCAACGGTGGTTCGGCGGGTCACAATAACAACTGCTTCCAGTTCACCTCGGCGACAGTCGGTGCGAATTGTACGTGTAACTGATGATGCGATATTTCAGTTACATACTCCTATCGCTACTGCTGGCGGGTGGCGTTTTTGCTGAAGGCAAGATTCAGCTCAAACGCCCGACAGCAGAGCCTGCCTCTGCAGGTGGAAATCCGCCCGAAGAGGTATCACTGAGCAAGCCTTCGTCAGAAAAGATTAAGCTGACACGTGCGGACGCAGCACCGGCAGCCGCCCAGGAGACAGACTATTCGACCTCCCGTGGGCCCGAGTCGCGCCCGCGGACTCTCTACCTCGGGCCGTATCTCGGGTTCAATGTGGGCGGTGCAGCGAATGGCATGCAGAGTTCGGTAAACGCAAATGGTTGGGATATATACCCGATACTCGGATTGCGGAGCGAGCTTTACTTCAAGCGTATTTATGGCATCATTACCGATCTGGGCTACGAACAGAATAAGACTTACCTGAAAGAGACTCCCACCGGAGGTTATGCCGGTGATGGATTGCTGCGTACTGATTACCTGACGCTCCGCAGCATGTTTTCTTACCGTTACTCACTCTATAAGGTCCTGGGCAAGGTGAAATTCCTGCGTCCTGTTGCTGATGCGCTCAAACCGTTTGCAGGTAACCTGCAGGCGGGTTTTTTCGCGAAAACACCGCTTTCCGCGCAGCTTGAGCTTCTGGGTGGCACAGTGGGTGATCCCAATGATCCGACCTACGATGCGAAGCAGTTCGCGCGACCCATATCCGGGGGATTCATGGCCGGTATGGGATTTGAACTCCGCATGGGTTCGTATATATTCTTCTTTGAGGGCCAGTATTTCCGTGGCCTGCTCCATTCGTACGACGGCATCCAGAGCCGCTTTTTTAACACAGACAAATTTTCCGACCAGGGACTATACTTCAGCTCAGGCATAAAGACGGGGATCTATGGCTTTTGAAAAGAAAATGGCTGCATTACTGCATCTGTATCGCCCGCGCATCAGCGCCCTGGCAGTTTTGTGGCTTGCGCTCTTCACGCTTAACTGCTTCAGTTCAGAAAAGACATTACCAGGCGTAACTGGCACTGGCCAGATTACCGGCAAGGTTGTGGGGCCCGATGGTACGGGTATTTCGGGCGTAACCATTACGACTGCGCATAATGGTGAGGTGCTGACGGCGACTTCGACGTCGAGTGGATTGTTTAGTTTTACTCTGAAAGAAGTCCAGCGCGGTTCGGGCTTCAACCTGCAGTTTACGAAGACGAATTTCGAAAATGCATCGCAGGCAGCCGTCATTAGTCTGCCGAACCTCAAGGTGGATATGGGCAACGTAGTCATGTACATTACGGGCAGCTCAGCCGAGGTCGCGCTACGCAAGATCACCGGGCAGGTTCTGGACAATTTCTCGTACAAGCCACTGGCTGGTGCAAACGTAACCACAACCGATTCAGCCGGGCAGGTGCTCGTTGTGACAACTGACGACAATGGGCGCTTCACTCTTGCCAGCAACTACTTCGCGCTGGCGAGTACGTTCGCGGTCGGTGTTTACAAATCAAACTACATAACCCGGACAGACATCATCGCGGTCATCACCGCTGAAGACAATACGATCCGCAATAATCCCATCCGGCTGTACCAGAAATTCGGATCAGTATACGGTTACGTCACAGAAGACAGCCTGGGGACCTCACTCAACGGTGTCAGCGTGACGCTGACCAACTCGAATAATCAGCAGATCACCTGCTATACCGGTGGTAATGCAGGGACATACGATTCACCCGAGCCGCTCGCTCCCGGGTCCTTTTGTCCTGACATGGATGATGATTTTGGAACGACAAACTTCGGCGCAAATACGGGCGGTTTTAAAATTAAGGATCAATTCCTGCTCCTTGGCAATCGCTACCTCATTACACTCAGCAAGACCAGCGCTAACTGTACTAACCGGGCGCCTGCAGCGAATGACTGCTACAAGACCAGGACAACATACGCAGATGTCCTACTCACGGGCAATAACGCAATCCCGGGGTTAACGCAGGCTCTCTATTGGGATGCGTGGATCTACGGTACTGTGTCCGCGGGTTCGGGTGTAACTGTCAAACTGTACAACGCGAGCAATACCTTCATAACAGAGACTACAACGACTGCGGGCGGGGCATTCCTGCTCGACCATCCGCAGATTGTGCGCGGCGTGCAGTACAAGCTGACGTTTGAAAAAGATGGTTATTCTTCGCGCCTGATCGGTAACCCTGGACCCAATGACCCTGTTCTCGTGACCATTGCCGTACGCGGCGCAAACAACGCCGGTGCGGTAACCATGACAGCCCTTCCTCCGCCCAGCCAGACCATCATCGGTTCGGTGACCGATTTCTGGTCTACCCAGATCATTTCTGGCGCGTTGGTGAGCATTACCGATAACAACGGTCTGCGTACAGCAACGACTGATGCATTCGGCGCTTTTTCGATCAGTGGTAACTTTACCTGCGGCAACAACTACGTGATGCAGATATCCAAGACCGGTTATACGGGTGAGCTCCTGGTTGCCCGGCAAACGCTCAAAATTTCGTTGCCTGCAGATGCATTCCTGGCGGCATCCGGGGGCACTTGTACGCGTGTCGGGGGTCTTGCTACCTATAACCTCGCTTCTGTATCTGTCTGCGGCGCGGAAGGCTCTGCGGGAGTGGGGACGGCGGCCTGTTCGGACTACACGCGGTTATACCCGATCGGCCTCTTTGCCAATATCAGTGGCGCAGGCGTTCTGAATCCGGGTTTAAAACGATTCCAGTACCAGGTTAAACAGACATACGAAAAATTTCTCACCGAGAAAGTGGGGCTCACAATCTCCGGTAGAATGGGAGCACTCCAGCTAACGTCGACTACACCGCAGAGAAACTGGGACTACGATACGATCTATGTGCACTTTGACGACACACCGCGCATACTCCCCAACCCACCCGAAGGGCGCTGGTCAAACCATGTGCCGGTGAATCCATTGCCAACCACCTGCACACCAACGGTTACCGAGAATTGTTCGCCCAAATCGAATGGTGTCCTTACCGAAGGCATTGGCGCAGATTCTCGTACAGTGCAGTGGGATCTCAAGACATACGTGTATTACCATTTTTATGCCGCGGCCCCTGGTTCATACACGATTGAAACCACCGGGTCAACCGATACTCATATGACACTGATCGCACAGACGGGTGCAAACCTCGGGTCAGATGACGATAGCGGCAGTGGTTCAAATGCACGAATGACGATTACGCTTTCCCGGGGATGGTACTACATCAAGATCCGCGGAAAAAATGATAATGTGTTCGGCTTCTTTGACGTACGCGTCACAGGTCCTGTTGCAGCTGAAATAAACTATGGAACGATGCTCTCCCCGACTTCGACCTATGCCACCACGTGCGCCACGAACAATGGCAACATGGTGCTTTCCTGGTATGATGCCACAAGCCATCTGCTCTATATCGCAGCACCGGGTGAGGGTGGAGCATGTTCCGCCAATGGTACCATTGAAAAGCATGGTCCGGTGGGTGAAATTGTCCGCGGCCGTTTTGATGGTTCGCTGCGTCCCATAGCACCTGCCGGGGCAAATGCCACGATACAGAGCGCACTGCCGTTCCGTGGCTTCTTTAATGTGATTCGCCAGGAATGATCCGATTATTGCTGACCCTAATCGCATTCCAGGGAGCCTTTGCGCTTCCCGAGGGAGAGCTGCATTTTTCCATCGGCGGTAAAAGTTATGTGACGCAGAATGCAGTTGCTTTGGTGCAGAAAAAGGGCGAAAAGACCCGGGTGATGATTGCAGTTAAGGATATACAGCAACGTTTCATGCTGATGCTCACTGCAGATCTGGTCAAAGGTGATGAGTTAAAGCCTTTGCACCTGACGACTGTGGACGGAGCGCTTGCACTCACACTGCGTACAGAGCTTGGAATTCTCGCAGTTCTGCCAGTCACACAACTTGCTAAACCAACAGGGGATACTTATAGCGAGCGGCTGGAGGTCGATTCGGGGCAGTGGGAAGATGAGCCGAATGAAAACCCCGACGATACTCGCAACCAGATGGGACATGCACGGAAAAGGCGACGCAAGGTTCGGACCGAGTATCGCCGGGTAAAACCACGGTGGCACCAGATGACCCGTGAGGAGCGCATCCGCACCGGAGAAGGTGTTATTGCCAACCGGGCTTTTCAGGATACCTATTTTTCCCTGACCCTTACCCCCGTCATACAGTCCGGTAAAGTCTCTGCCTACCACGGGGCATTCTCCGGCACGGGACGGTTTTCGCGGTCAATCAGCGGAGCTGAGATCAGGCAGATACAGGATGGAGCGTTTAACGTCCGGGTGGAGTATGCGCCTTAAGGCTCTCGGATTTATTGGCGCAGTGCTGCTGTTCAGCGGGCAGGCCGCTTTCGCCTTCACTGTCAATGTGCACCAGAATATGCCTGAAGATGCCATTCTTTTCATGGAATTTCAGGGCTCAAACCAGATGCGCTGGGTGGCAGATTATCTGAACGCCAAGGCCGGCGGACGTTACACGGGCGGTTGTGTGAATATCAATTACACTCCCTCCGAAATGTCTTATGGCAACAACATCCAGTGCGGTTCGCATGGCATTGAGAGGGTTGGCGGCGTAAAACCCGATTACTTCTGGGATGCCTTTTGGGATGATCTGCTTTTTTTTAACTGGCACGTAGAGGATTTCGGTATCTACTCCAACAACTTCTCTTCCTGGTTTCATTTTGTGAATTTGCTCAAGACCAACGAAGACGGTAACAGGCTGGTCACCAACAACTACAACAAGTTCGACGGTTATGCTTATAACCAGTCGTATGGCTTTCCCAATATTGGCATCGATTACCTGCTGGGCGTCTTTATGAACAATGCGCAGATGTCGGTGAACCTGCCGAACTGTACGGACGCAAACTGCAACGAGTGGCAGGGAATTTCTTCTGTGTACAAGGCAAATCCAGCGACAGATTACAGGCAGAATGGTTCAACCACACCCGTATCAGCCGGCAGCGGCAGCAAGGCAACGGAACAGGCAGACGGGACGAACTATAATTGCTTTAGCGATGTAACAATAATTGGCAACTGCCCCGATGTCGGGTCAGAATTCGATGGCAATTACCAGGTGCCCAATATACAGCCTGGTGCCGGGGGAGAATTTGCCAACTTCTTCATCGGAGACCAGGACTGGGTGATCTATGAACCGGCGACGAACGCGTCTGCGTTCTATTACAATGAAATGTGGCTCGAGGGGCTGGCATCAAGGAACAGTTCATTGCAGACAGGCCCTATCGTCGGTCGCTACTACAGTGTGACAGCTCCCGAGCTCCTCTATTTTACGATCGTCCAGCACTGGGCAGGTGACATGACACAGCAGTCGCACATCTGGGCGACGATCGGCTACAACCATGGTGACTATGAGGGATATGCCGATGAAAAATACGGTAAGCGCGTGATTGGCGGCAGCGACCCGGACAAAAACTACGAGAACTACGTCGAAAGCCAGGGGTATGCGAATTCCTGGCAGAATCGCTATAACCTGCCAGTCGGCAATATTGACCGCGTGTTGATGGAGCAGGTCTTTCGTACCTACTATGCACGCCTTCGCTCAGGTCTTGATACTCTGACCAGCGCAAACAATTCGGTATGGACTGGGGCAGCAACTCTCGCAGTGCGTTTTTCTACGGCAGAAATGGCCATCATCACCGAGAAAGCGGTATTGGATCTGCGCAAGTGCCGTAACAGCAGCTCTTGCGACAACAGTTAGCGGTCGCAGGGAATTTTCGGCAGTCAGCTATATTTTTCCTGCACGCAGTTGAGCGATAAAACCGGCAACTGCATCGTCAAGAATCGCGTAAACATCTTCAAAGGCATCATCGCGCAAACCCCATGGGTCGGGAACGGAGAGGTTGCCCTGACTGCCCGGACTAAAGCTGCGCATGAGGTGCACTTTCTGCTCGGGAAAGCGGAATTCTGAAAGCAAGGATTCACGATTCGACGTATCCATAGCAATGATGTAATCGAAAATCTCTCCATCCTTTGCGTGCACCGGACGGCTTCGCTGCCTTTCGATATTGATCCCGTATTTCCTGGCAATGCGTATTGAACCGCTATGGGGCGGTTCGCCCTGGTGCCAGCCGGAGGTACCTGCCGAGTCGGCGTCATAATCCTGCTCGAGGCCGGCCTGCCGTAGCTGGTGTTCAAAAATGCCCTGCGCCAGCGGTGAGCGGCAGATATTGCCCAGGCAGACGAAAAGAACACTACGCATGAGCTCTAAAGACCCGCGTAAGAGGCAAGTACCGCAAAGCCCGAAAGGACGTGATCAGCTGAATCAGTCAACTCACCGTCACTGGTCCAGAGTTCATGGAAGTAGCGGCAGATGGCGCAACCGGCTGCGGGAATGTAGACGAGCTGCGCATCGGGGGACGAAAACAGCGGGATCTGGCTTTTCCTGAGCAACGGCAGTATGGTGAGGGCTTTTCCGTTATGCAGTAACTCCTTTTGCAGCAGTGGCAGCGCATCCTGCGCCAAAGGAAAGACTCCCAGGTTCTCGAGTTTTATTTCGCGTGTATTGGAGTCGCGTCCGGCTGCTTCGAAACGCCGCCGGACGGCGGCCGGGTTGGTAATCAGGTAACCGCCCGAACTGTCCACAAAGACGTGGTCAGTGGCTGGTTTCAATTCAGATCCGTCGAAGGGCGAGGTCATGTGCGTGCCTGACGGTAGAGCGAATGCTGTGTAAAGAGCTTTCACAGAAGCCAGTGCGCTGTACGCTCTGTCTGATGCTTTTCGACTGGGATTATGGCTGATATGGGGATGGTTGAAGAGTCTGACCGGCTCATGCTGGATTTTGGCAAGCTGAGAAAGATTGCGGCCGGAACCGCTGAAGTCCTTCCCGTGGTTGTGCAGGATGCCACCACACTCGAGGTCCTGCTCATCGCTTATGTAAATGCAGAGGCGCTGAGGTTGAGTGTCGAAGAGGGGAGAGCAATTTTTTATTCCACCTCAAGACAGGAGATCTGGCGCAAGGGCGACACAAGCGGCGATACTCTCTCGCTCAAAGAGATACGGGTCAACTGCGAACAGAACAGCCTGCTTTTCCTCGTCGACAAGGCAGGTAAGGGTGCATGCCACACACGCGACGCAGCGGGCAAGACCCGCAGTAACTGCTACTACCGCAGGCTCAGGGGTAAAGAATTGCTTGAGTTCGTGCGTGCACCCGGCTGACTTTAGCCAAGTGCACGGTCGAGCAGTTCTTTCTGTTCGCGTTCGTGCACTTTTTGCAGACCCGCGGCAGGGCTGGGGCTCGTCTTGCGGGCAATGCACCTGATCATATTCTGGAATTTTCCGCTTGCCAACCGTTCATCGAAGCGGTCCTTTATGTAGAACCAGGCTCCCATATTCTTTGGTTCTTCCTGTACCCAGAAGAGTTCGCTCAGGTTTGGATAACTCTCGAGTATCTTGCCTATCTGGTCGTATTTGAACGGATATATCTGCTCGAGCCGCACCAGTGCGATGTGATCGATGTTGCGTGCGCTCCGCTCTTTGAGCAGGTCATAATAGACTTTGCCCGTGCAGAGAATTACCCGTTTGACTTTGCCTGCCTCAGCTTTGTCATCACCGATGACTTCCTGAAAACGGCCGGAGACCAGATCACCCAGTGAGCTGATGGCTTCGGGGTGGCGCAGGAGGCTTTTCGGTGTCATCACGACCAGGGGTTTCTTCTGTTTGCGCAGCGCCTGGCGCATCAAAACATGATATATCTGGGCGGGGGTGGTCAGGTTGCAGACAATCATGTTTTCCTTGGCGCAGAGCTGCAGAAACCGTTCGAGGCGGGCGCTCGAATGTTCAGGGCCCTGTCCTTCGTAGCCGTGTGGCAGCAGCATAACGAGGCCGCTCATCCGGTTCCATTTTACTTCGCCGCTCGACAGAAACTGGTCTATGATAATCTGAGCGCCGTTGGCGAAGTCGCCAAACTGTGCTTCCCAGATTGTCAGGCTTGCCGGTGAAGAAAGCGAGTAGCCATATTCAAAACCCAGAACTGAGTATTCTGACAGCGGTGAATTGAGTACTTCAATCTGCGCCTGGCCTTCACGGATATTGTTGAGCGGAGTGTACTTTGCTGCGGTACCGGTATCGAGCAGTACGGCATTGCGGTGGGCAAACGTACCCCGTTCGGCATCCTGGCCGCTCAGACGAATCGGGATCCCCCGGTTCAGCAGCACTCCAAAAGCCAGTGCTTCACCCATGCCCCAGTCCAGCGGGGCGTGGCCAGCAGCCATTTTTGCCCGGGTCTCGAGCAGCTGGGCAAGTTTTTTGTGGGGAGTGAACCCTGCAGGAAAGGAAGTGATCGCGCGTGAGACAAGTTTCAGCTCTTCCGGCTCGGCAGTGGTTGCGGGTTCTTCAGCGGCACTCTTGCTGAAGCCCGACCAGAGTCCCTTCATTGAATCGACATTGATGGTGACGTTTTTTTCTTCGGTCTCGGCATAACTGCGTTCGAGGCTTTCGTTGACGCGGTTCTTGATTTCGTCGAGTGCGGCCTGGCTGTGCCCTTCTGCGAGCAGGCGCTTTTCGTAGATTTCGACGGGGGTAGGATGCTTGCGGATGATCTCGTACATGGTTGGCTGGGTAAACGCCGGTTCGTCCGTTTCATTGTGGCCGTGGCGGCGGTAGCAGATGAGATCGATGACCACATCCTTTTTGTAGCGCTGCTTGTACTCCATCGCGAGGGCCAGCACACGGTGGCATGCCTCGGGATCATCGCCATTGACGTGGAACACCGGCACGTGGAAAGCTTTCGCCAGGTCTGTCGCATAGCTCGTCGATCGCGACTCTTCTGGCGTTGTGGTGAAGCCAATCTGGTTGTTGATGACGATGTGGAGGGTGCCACCGGTTGTATAACCTGGAATGTCCATCAGGTTAAAAGTCTCGGCAACCACACCCTGGCCCATAAAAGCGGCATCACCATGAATCAGGATACCCATGTATTTTTCGCGCTGCGTATCACCGTTGAGCGTTTGCCTTGCGCGAACCGACCCAATACAAACCGGGTCAACCGCTTCGAGGTGGCTCGGGTTGAACATCAGCGTGAGATGCACGCGCTTGCCCGATGCGGTGACGCGCTCTGATGAGTAGCCCAGGTGGTATTTCACGTCTGCATTATCGTATGTATTGACATCCGCTTTTTCCTTGAACTCAGCAAAAATGTACTGCGCCGGCTTCTCCATGATATTTTCCAGCACGTTGAGGCGCCCGCGGTGAGCCATGCCGATGACGATGCCGTTCATGCCCATCTGGCCCGAGGTCTCTACAGCCGCATCGAGCATGGGTATGAGCGCATCGCCTCCCTCGAGAGAAAAACGTTTCTTGCCGACGAACTTTTTCCCGAGAAATTTCTCAAAATAGTCTGCCTGGTACAATTTCTCAAAGATGCGGAGCTGCTGCTCTTTACTGAGTGGTTCGTTATTGGCAGATACCTCCATCTTATACTGCAACCAGGTGCGCTCCTGGGCATTGCGCAGGTAGTAGTGTTCAGAGCCGATGCTGGCGCAATATGTCTGCTCAAACCACCGGACGACATCGCGCAGGCGCGCTACCCCAAGGCCAGGTACCTCAGTGTCGAATTCGTTTTCCAGGTCTTCGCGGGTCAGGTTATTCAGCCTGTCTTCAATGATTGCCCGGTTGGGTTTCATGATGCCCAGTGGGTCAAGATTGGCTGCCAGGTGGCCGCGGCTACGGTATGCATTCAGCAGGTTCTGAACTCCCATTTCCTTGAGCAGCGAGACATCCATTCCGGAACCCGCTTCGAGTTCCGCATTCTGCCCGCGCCCGCCGCCGCGTTCGAGGTCGCGAAAAAATTCTATCCACTCAGAGGTCATGCTCTGCGGCTGGGTCTGGTATTTTTCGTAGAGTTCTTCAAGGAAGTACGCCTGATCGGCTGACAGGGCACTTTGGTGAGGTTTCATACTTTCGTGGCGTGGTTCAATATACCGTAGTCAAGTTCTTTTTGAATGCAGCTTCGGACGCCAGCAAAGATGTACCAGGCAACCGCGCCGTGTGGGCCCCAAAAGCGCTTTTCGCCCTGTCGAAAACCCCCGATTAGCAGGGATGTCCCCGAGTCCTGCCCCGGCTGCACCGAAGCAAAAACGCGTCTACCTGAGAATTCTGGGCTACGCCGCCCGATACAAATGGCGGTTTCTGCTGGGCGCTTTGCTGTCCCTGTTTGTCTCTGTGTTCAATGCGCTCAGCCTCACGGCGCTGAAGCCCATTTTCGACGTTATCGAGACGGGTGGCAACAAACCATTTCAGCTGCATTTTGATAAAGATGAAGTCGCGTACGCGAAATCCGGGCCCCTGCGGAAAGATCTGCAGATACTTCTGGCGAAGCACCCGTCACCCGATTTTTTTGAAAAGGAGCGCGACTACTTTGCAAAGGTCGAAGCGCAGCCGGCGAACGAGGTCAGGGGTAAGATTAAATACTTCCTGGCTGAAAAAAAGACAAATCTAAACCTGTTTCTCCTCCAATACCATGCAATGAAGGTCCTTATGTTCGTTGCTTTTCTTGTATTGCCTATCTACCTGCTGAAACTGCTGTGCGACCTGGGTACCGTGTACTTCATGAGTTCGACCGGCTTGCGGGCGGTTAACAATATACGTGATGATCTGTACCGCAAGCTTCTCGATCTGCCGATGTCATTCTTTGTCAAAGAAAAGACAGGCGTCATGATGAGCAGGATTATCAACGACGCAAACCTGCTTTCCGATTCTGCCTCTGATTATCTGCGCGTGTCGATTAACAATTTCTTCATCATAACAACACACCTGGTGTTACTGAGCCTCATCAGCTTCAAGCTGTTGGTCATTACTGTAATCGGAGTGCCGCTTGTGCTCTGGCCGGTGAACCACTATGCCCGCAAAATCAAGGACATCACCCAGCGCGAGCAGACGAGCCTCGCAGACCTGACAGGCCACATGCAGGAAGTTATCTCCGGCATTCGCATCATCCGTGCTTTTGGCATGGAAAAATTCGAGCACGCGCAATTTTCGCACATCAACGAGTCGTTGTTCCGTCAGATATTCAAGTTCCGTATGAACAATGCCTTGTCGCCGGCACTCGTTGAATTCACGACCAGCCTGCTGATTATCGGCCTCATCGTATACGGGGCAGCGCGCATAATCGATGGTGAATTCACATCTGGCAGCTTTTTCCTCTTCCTCTTTACGCTGATGGTCATTATCAGCCCCATCAAGCAGATTGCCTCATGGTACAATATGGTGCAGCGTGCGACGGCTGCCGGCGAGCGGATCTTCAGTCTGATCGACACTCCAAACGATGTGAGTGAAGCATCTCACGCTAAGCCCTTTGAAGTGCTGCGCAAGGCGATCCGCTTTCAGGGGGTGAATTTTCATTACCCGCAGACTGACGCGCAGGTGCTTCGCAATATCTCGTTTGACGCCCCGGTGGGTTCACGCATTGCACTCGTCGGGCATTCGGGTGCCGGAAAATCGACTCTGGTCGACCTGATTCCACGGTTTTACGACGTAACGGAAGGCAAAATTACTTTTGACGGTGAAGATGTGCGAGACCTGCGGATTGCAGACTTGCGCCGCGCGATTGGGGTTGTGACGCAGGAAATATTCCTCTTTAACGGGACGGTAAGGCAGAATATTTCGTATGGCCGGGATGATATCGCCGAAGCAGAAATTGAGCGCGCCGCCGAAATGGCTTACGCCGATGTCTTTATCAAGACGCTGCCGCACCGTTATGATACTCAGATCGGTGAGCGTGGCCTGATGCTGTCAGGCGGTCAGCGGCAGCGCTTGTCGATCGCACGCGCGATACTCAAAGATCCGCAGATACTGATTCTCGATGAAGCCACGAGTGCTCTTGATACTGAATCTGAGCGCCTTGTTCAGAAGGCGCTGGAAAAACTGATGAAGAACCGCACTGTTTTCGTCATCGCGCACCGCCTTTCGACGATCTATAATGCCGATCTGATACTGGTTATGAATAAAGGCCGGATAGTAGAGCGCGGGACGCACAAAGAGCTGATCAAGAAGAAAGGGCATTACAAGAAGCTCTACGACCTGCAGTTTCGCGAATAGCTTTGCTGGCATCGATAGGCGCGCAGAAACGGATGGCAAAAATGGCGAAGGATAGGCAGTTTCGCTTTGAACTCCCCGCCGGTGAACGCCTTGACCGTTTCCTGGCTGCGGCGCTCGCAGAGCAGGGGGTGGAACTTTCGCGCTCGGCGATACAGCGGCAGATTGAGCTGGGCGGTGTTGAAGGTCTTCCTCCCGGGCAGAACAAGACCGGTTTTCGCGCCAAGCGGCCTGTGGAGATTACGTTCATTCTGCCTGAAAAGCAGGATAAGCAACTTGTGCCGATCGATACGGGCATACCGGTGCTCTATGAAGATGAATACCTGGCGATTGTCCATAAACCTGCGGGTATGACGGTACATCCCGGCGCCGGTACGGGCAATGACACCATGGTACATGCCCTGTTGGGCCAGTTTAAGCATCTTTCGCCACACCACGAACGGCCCGGCATAGTACACAGGCTTGATCGGGAGACCGAAGGCCTCATGGTGATCGCCAAAACAGAGCAGGCACGCCATCGCCTGAGCGCCAGCTTTGCCGAGCGCCGGATACAAAAAAGTTATTCGGCGCTTGTCTGGGGTAGTCTCACGCTCCCCGAAGAAGTGAGCGGATATATCTGGCGCGACCGCAAGAACAGAAAAAAAATGAAGTTTGGTGACCGCCCTCCCGGAGACATTGCGCGCTTACGGACGGCCGAACTGCTGGTTCGCTCGCAGGTGCGCCGCAAATTTGCCACCGAATTGGACATTGAACTCATTACCGGGCGCACGCACCAGATACGGGCGACGCTCGTGCATTACCATGCCCCGCTGGTCGGTGACGCACTTTATGGCGACGATGCAGGTAAGTGCAGGCTCTACAAGATCGGCAAAGAAAAACGGGAAAAGCTCGCTCAGGCAGGCATGCTGCTGGTCGCGCGGTCACTGGCGTTTCGACATCCCTTCAAGCGGCGCAACCTGGAATACTCTATTGAATTGCCTGAACGTTTCGTTGAAGCGTGCCAGCTGCTCAGTTAGTCAGGTGCCGGCGGCCAGCACTCTCCTGCTAGATGACGCGTTCGTACTGTTCGAAGGGCAGTTGCCAGACCTTGATTCCGCAGAAATGGTCGCCTTCAGGGCAGCGCGGCTTGAGGTGCTCTCTCACCACGCAGGGTGGGCCGATATGTTTGCCTAGCTGTGGCCAGTCTTTCTTGACCGCGCCCACCTCAGCGTGCGTCGAATAAAAAATCTCTTCCTGTGCGTTATAACAGAGGCGCGCTTTCCACTTGTGATAGAAATTGTAGAAGTCCCCGGATTCGAGAAACCTGATGGGAAAGGCATTTGGCAGCAGGTAAGAAATGTCTTCGCGCGCAATATCCTCCTGCTGCCAGAGTTGACGCACAACGTCGAAGTTCTGTCCAAGGTAGTTCTCGTAAAGACTGCGCGCAATGGGGGCCGCCTTTAGCAGCGACGGAGTTATATAGTCATTTTCGAGTGAAACCTGCGATGCAAGAATCGGCCGATTACCCGGCAGTGTGCGGTGCCGTTGCTCCTGCGAATCTGCCGTATGCGAAAGCTTCTTTCGAAAAGTAAAGTGCGCGTGATTGAGAATGCGGGTTGTTTCATCCAGCGTCCCCGGGTAAAATACATCGCCCAGCAGCGGATTTCGGTCGGTGGCAAGAGCACTCTCAGCCCCGGCAGTGAGCTGCCTGCATTCAGCATCAGAGAAGAGGGCCGCAACCGAAGCCGAAAGCAGTGCTGCAGATTTTCCGTCGAGCAGGCGATCGAATTCGAGGTTACTGCGACCGGCAGCTGCAGCGTCATAGTTCCTGACCGGGGAAGACATCGGTTCAGGAAGTTCATCGAAGAGGTCGGCATCGACTGCGCGCACGTGTTCGAACATCTGTATGCCGAGAACGATGGCTTCCGTATGCCCTGACCAGAGCAGCATACGCGCGTAGCGCATGAGCGTGAGGGCACTGACGCTGTGGTAGAGGTAGGCGACAGTCGATACGGGCATCACGTACCGTGCAACTTCCATACAGCGCTTCGTGATCGCATCAGAGTACTGTTCTTTATTCCGTGCTTTCAGGCGATGAATAGAAAAGTAGATGTCTTCTACCACCGGGCGCAGCGCGTCGACGAGTTGCGTATACGTAGCGAAAGCCTTTTCGTGCAGTGCGTGTACCTCAGGCCTCTGTGACAGGCTCGCGGGTAAGGCGTACCAGGTACGGTCATTCTTGATTGGCACATAGCGCTGCGACACCTGTTCTGAGTTGTAGTAGGGGTGCGCGTGCAGCACCTGCCAGATGAGTTGGCGCGTTACGTTCTCGAGGCCGAAAACAAAATGAGCATGCTGGCGCGTCGTATGGTGGCCTGATTTCAGTGTAGCCCGTGCAACCTTTGTGCGCAGCTCGCGCGATTTTTCCGATTTGGTCATGTCGGAGGGCAGCAAAAGACCACGCGAGCTGTAACAGGTGCGGGCAGATGCTGCAGCGATATCGAAAGGTTGCTCGGTATAGGCGATCAGGCGAACTTTGATCGGAGAGGCGCTGATTTCTGCAGAATACTTCTCTTTCAGAGAATCCAGCCAGTGGTTGGCGCTAGCCATAGGTATGAGTCGATTTTTGAGAGCAAGCGGCAAGCGCTGTGACCGACAGCCGCTTGCTCATGCCCTGCCTTGATTGCGGGCGACAACCTGTTGACAGCGTGCAGAGTGACTTGCATGGCACGAACCGTCGGGCGATCCAATATAGAAATTTCCGTTATTCTGCCGACCTACAACGAGGCAGCAAATATCCCGCTGATTATTCCAAAACTTGAAGCGGTGCTGGCGCCTTTTGCGTACGAAATTCTCATCATGGATGATAACTCACCCGACGGGACCTACGAGCTGGCCGGGCGCCTGGCCGCGGACAATGCGCATATACGCGTGGTGAGACGGCTTTCGAACCGCGGGCTGTCCCAGGCAGTGGCCGAAGGGTTCTCTGTCGCAAAGGGCCAGTTCATGCTGGTTATGGATGCAGACATGCAGCATGACGAAACCGTAATACCCGAATTTATCCGGCAATTTCGCCAGGGCGCTGAACTCGTCGTTGGCACACGTAAGGCGCACGGTGGCGGAATCGAGAACTGGTCTTATCTGCGTCGATTTATTTCGTGGGGTGCCACAAAAGCTGCGGAGATGTTTCTTCCGCGCACATGCTCTGATCCCATGAGCGGATTTTTCGCACTCACGCGTGATTTTTACAGCCGCATTGCGACGCAGATCAACCCGCGCGGTTTCAAGATACTGCTCGAAATTCTGGCCCGCTCGCGTGGCGCTTCGATCGCAGAAGTAGGTTATACGTTTCGTCCCCGCCAGCATGGCGAAAGCAAGCTGACCGCATCGATTGCGCTGGCATACCTCGTCGCGCTCTATGATCTTAAGTTCGGCCGGTACTTGCCGCTGCGATTTGTGAAGTACGCCCTTGTCGGATTGTCTGGCATCTTTACGAATGCCCTGGCTTTCTGGCTGGCACGAAACTCGCTTGGTATGCGTGACGCACAAGCACTGGTGCTCGCGATTCTCTTCAGTATTGCCTCGAATTTCTTCCTGAATAACTATTTTACGTTCAGTGATCGCCGGCTCACTGGCCTGCGCAACGTCTTGTGGGGATATCTCAAGTACAATTTCATCTGCCTGGGCGGAGCTTTCATTAATTATGCAATCACCATGAACCTGCGCAACGATTTTGCCCTGGATATTGACGTGGCAAATCTCGTCGGCGTTGGCGTTGCGACGTTTTGGAATTATTTCATCAACCTGAATCTTACCTGGGGGCAGAAACCTGCCTGACGCAGCGGTATAACACCGAAGTGTCGCGCCTCGCATTAAAGCGTGGGTTGAGATAGATGACGATCTTTTCCTGCCATGAGGGTTCGAAGGTTGTTGCCGGGCTGCACTGGTAGCCTGCATCAGTGATTTCCTTCTGCGTTTCAGCCGGAATTGTGCCGAGCGAAAGCAGGTCTGCCTCAGGTGCAGCAGTCGATTTTAGACCTGCTGCCAGCCCGGCCGCATCTGCGTAACTGGCAGGAACAGGCTTGGCAAAAGTCATGTAAGCCTGTTTCCACAGGTCGATGCGGTACAGGAGCAGGGGCCGTGCAGAGTTGGCGAGGTACTGCGCCGCGTGAATCGTGTTCAGCTGGCTGCGGCTCAGCGTAATGGGCACAAGTATCAGCAGGTTGAGTACAATAAACCCCCGCCAGGCAAATTTTATCGGCCGCGAGCTCTCGCTCTGCCACAACCCCCTCAGTGTCAGCAGGAAGAAAAAGGGCACAATGGGCAGCATGAAGCGTTCGAGCTTGTTGCCGATCATGCTGTGCAGCACCAGGAAGACTGTAAGGCAGATTGTACTCAGCATATCGGAGCGCATTGCCCGAAAGAACGGTACCAGCAGGATGAAAGAAAATGGCGGAATGAATACAACGGTCAGCAGTGTCAGGTACGTATGCCAGGGCGCTGCACCATAACTCTGGCTGACAACATTGCCAATGAAGTTGATCCGCACATACTCCAGTGGGGTTGAGAGCGCTGCGCGCCCCTCGGCAAGATCGAGCCCCACCAGCAGAAGCAGCGCACCAAGCCCGCCGCAGACGAAGGCAATAAGCTGCCTGACGCTGGTCTTTCGCCGCAGTACTTCATAACACAGGTAGGCGAACAGGGTTACCGCGAGAATCGCGGCCTGGAAACGAAAGATGACGGTCAGGCCGATGAATAGACCGGCTAAGAACAGCCGTGCGGGCGGGCGCGCGGGATGGTAGAGGAAATAAAGCGCCAGCGGTACGGTCGTGAGGGTCAGGCTTTCCTGGAATGCGCGTGTAGAAAAAAACGGCAGCAGAAAATGCCCGGCATAGAGCCAACCCGCAGCTTTTTCCCTGCCGGGCATGACCTGCCGAACGAGCTGGTAGAAAGCCCATACTCCAGCCAGCGAAATCAGGCCCAGGCAGAAGAGCCCCCATGAGACCAGCAGCGTCGTGTCAGTGACGCCGCCAATTTTCAGCGGGGCCAGGAAGGCAAAAAAGACCTTCGGCAGAATCGGCAACCGGTAAAGTTCAGTGGAAATCTGTTCGCCTGTCTGGTAATGCTTGAGTGCCGGTTCGATGATGTTGGCATAGTCATCTTCGGCGGTGGGAGTGTAGTTGTAGAATGCGGCGGCGGTTCTGAGCGCAAGGGCTGCAGCCAATATGACGAGCAGTGGGTGCCGTGTGTAAAAGGATTTCATTGGTTGCTCCGGGTAGTGCACAGGTGCATGGCTTAATAGTCGAGTCGGAAGTAGATCCAGGCTGAAAGGCTGCCGGCTACCAGGTTGGCGAGGTTACCGGCGAAAAAGGGGGGCAGGGTCCCGCTGTCACCGAAAGCGGTACCAAAGTACATAAAGAAGAAATAGCCGAGCGTGAACAGCATCGATACTGCAATACTCACCGGCACTCCTCCTTTCTTTAGTTTACCGCCCAGCATGCCACCAATGAAGACAATGAAGAGACAGACCAGCGGGTAACCGATATGCCAGAAGACTTCGGTGAGAAAAGCCTCGTATGAACCCCCGGACTGTTTTCGCTTCTGGTAGATGCGGAACGCATCGAAGAGTGAACGTTCTTCAGAGTCCATTTCTACATAAAAATTCTGGAATGCCCGTAGATTTTCGGCGAGCTCAAGAGCCAGGACTTCGTGCGAATCGGTACCGGTGTATATTCCTTGTTCGTTGAAGCGTGTGATCCGCACTTTTTTCATTTGCCACTGCCGGGTCTCATGGTTCTCAACGGTGGCGCTATCGGCCTCTACAATGCGCAGGATACTGCCCTGCTCAGATATTTCGAGCAGGTGAAAGCCGATCAGTTCACGTCTGTACCAGGCACCGTGGCCGATCGTATAGTAGCGGTTGCCAAACCGCAGCGTCATATCGCCGCTCTTGTCATACTTGCGCAGACGTGCATCGTCGCCCTTGTTCCGCAGCTGGTAGCTGATATCCACTGCCCGGTATGCTGAAGGAAACGCGACGTATTCGTTGAAGAGGAAAAAGGCCACCGAAAACAGGGCTGTGAAGATGAGCAGGGGCCTGAGGATACGCCGGAAGGAACGCCCGGCGGCAAGCATGACCGTAATCTCAAAATTGCGGTTAAAGTTCGATATCGTGAATGCTGTGGCAAACATCAGCGCCGGTGGCACAATGTACGTAACGAACGAGGGGGTAACAACGAGGTAATATTCAAACAGCAGGGCGACCCCGTGCTGGTTCTCCGTAAAGTCCTTGAGTGAATCGAGAATCTTGACAATGACAGAGACTCCGACGAGCAGCAACAGGGTTCCGGCAAAGGCCTTCAGGAAGTTGCGAAATATATAGCGGTCGAGAATATCCATTGGTGCTCGGCTGACGACTGTGTTGCCCATTCTCAGTTTCCGCCGCCGTTGTCATGTCGATTCGCACGTGCCCAAAAGAGATGACGCAGCAGCGCCCGCGTGAACCCTGCGCACGAGAATGATGACAATCTTCGCCGAACGTGTCCAGCGGGTACAGCAGCGCATGGCAGAAAGCTCGCTGCTATTTTTGCCGTCTGCCACTGGAAGGGTCCGTAACCGGGACACGCATTACCGCTACCGTGCTCACTCCGATACGCTCTACCTGACAGGGGTCAACGAAGAGGAGCTTTCGTTGTTCATCACAAACGACGGGCTGCACATATGCGCGCGTACCAGTGATCCCGAACGTGAGCGCTGGACTGGCAAGGTGCGCGGTCATGGCTTCTTTCTCGAACGTTTTGCCCAGGCGCCCTTTACCGTCAGCGTCTCTGCCGCTGCGGATTGGGAGAAAAAACTCGCGGAACTGGCCCGCGGTCGCCGGGTGCTTTACTACGATTTTGGTACCGAGGCAGAAACCGATAAACGGGTTCTGGCCCAGATAGCAGAACTCGCACAGTATGCCCGCAAAGGTATCTACGCCCCGCGTACGATCACGCGTGCTTCAGAAGTGCTTGCGCCCCTGCGCCTGGTCAAAGACGACCACGACCTCGCGGTGATGCGCCGGGCCGCTGCAATTTCAGCAGCGGCTCACAACGCCGCGCACGACTTCATCGTGGCAGCCACAGGTGAAGTCAGCGAGTACGCAGTTAAGGCTCTCATCGAACACGAATTCATGCGGCAGGGGGCTGACCAGCTTGCGTACCCGTCGATTGTGGCAGCGGGGGCAAATGCAACCGTCCTGCACTACGAAGGCACTGCAGACCGTGCCCGGCAGGGGGAGTTCATATTGATTGATGCGGGCGCTGAAGTTGAGGGATATGCTTCAGATATCACGCGTACGACGCCGGTCGGCGGTTTCTCCGCCGCACCGGGTATCCAGCGGGATCTCTACGATGTCGTTCTTCAGGCGCAGCGGACGGCGATTGAACATTCCCGCCCAGGCAACACTCTCGAAGCCGTACACCAGAAGGCAGTGGATGTTCTCTGCGAAGGACTGCTGCGGTTGGGGCTCTTTGAGCGCGTGCCAGACCGCAGTTCGGGCAACGAAGACCGTAACCACCTGGTCTCCCTCAAGAGCAGGGAACAGGTCGCAGAGCATGACTACCATACATATTTTTATATGCACCGCACTTCGCACTTTCTTGGCCTCGACGTACACGATGTTGGCGATTACCATATTGCAGGCAAAAGCAGGATGCTCGAACCCGGAATGGTGATCACCGTAGAACCTGGACTCTATTTCCCTCCCGAGTACGATTTTCTGCCGCCTGGTGTGCGCGGTATCGGAATACGCATCGAAGATGATATCCTGATCACCGGGACAGGTAATGAGGTGCTGACGGCATCGTGCAGGTCATGAAGTGAAGTCTCTGCGTGCAATAAGGCCAGTGAGCCAGTTTCTCCTCAAGCGACTATTGCCGGCATCTTTTTTTCTGCCAGCCGCACTGTTTGCTGATTTTTTTGTCGAACCGGCCGAACCCAAGCCCGCCATGCGCCAGTTCTTCTTTGGTGCCGGGCTATCGGTGGCCGGACATTCAGAAGAGGGGCTCGACCGCAGCAAGGGCGAGTATTCGGTCAGTTATTCTGCCCTCGGTGGTGCTGTCACGGCAGAGTACCATTTGCCCGATTTTTACCTGCATGGCGGCATCGGTCTCATGCGCCTCATGGGATTACGCGTTAACGGGAAGTCACAGGATATGGAAAACCGGGTCCAGTGGCATGTGCCCGTTTACGCACATGCATTCTACCGGCTCGATAAGCTGGTGGCTATAGGTGCAGGTCTCACGCACCTGACTGAGACAAGAATGTATCTCGATTCGCAGCCCGTGCCCGAATCGAGTTATAACCATCTCTTTGTCGATGTAGCCATACAGGTGCGCCCGCAGCTCAGCGAAAACCTGGCCGCCGTCATCACGGGGGTTATCGGGCTCAACGTGATTCCTGGTCGTCAGCATACCTATTCGGTAGGTGACCTGTTGCACCTGCGTTTTCAGCTGATGGCGGGCATGGTTTACGCCGCTTTTTGATCATGCGCACAGTAATCCTGAGGTTGATCGCGCTCACCGTGCTGACGGTCCTGCTGATTTTTTTCTGGGATTCCGCGCTGCTGAAACCCTTCAAGCTTTTCGTCGTCTTCCTGCATGAAACTTCGCACGCGATAGCGACGATTGCCACCGGTGGGCAGCTGCATTCGATTTCGATTGAGTGGGACGAATCAGGCGCCACCTATGCGCGCAGCGGCGAAGGAATTTTCGTCATTATTGCGCTTGCAGGTTACATCGGCAGCATTATCTGGGGGTACCTGATGCTCCGCGCGTCGCTGACCGGCCGCTGGATCCGGTCGGTTTCTGTCATTGTCGGGCTCACGGTCATCTTTTTCGGCTTTTTTCCCGACGGCGATACACCGCGGCAATCGGACAAGATGCTGAAATACCTGATCAGCGGCTCGTGGGGGCTTGTCCTGACCGTCAGCGCCTTCATTTATCCGCGCTTTAACCACTTCATTCTGTTCTTCCTGGGCGGACTAACTTCGCTCTATTCACTCTATGACCTGAATGATTTTATTCGTGGCGATGTGATGCGTACCGACGCGGGTATACTCGCACACTACCTCCTGGGACAGTCGACGCTCGTGAAGCCGCTCGCTTATGTTATCGCAGGTTTTATCAGCTCCGTTTCGGTTTTTATTTTCCTGCGCCTGCTGCGCGCGACATTCCACCATATGCCCGAACCCGAAGAGGTTGATCTTGCGGAATGGCAGGCGCAGAATCCGGATGTCACCATTACGCCAGAAATGCTCGAATGGCTCAAGCAGCAGTCGAAGCGCTGAAATTACTTTCGTCTTTACACCCCGTATCGGCAGCGCTTCAAAAGGTATGCGTGTTTCGTCAGGTATACAGGGTGAACTCGACCTAATTAACCGTATTTTCTGCGACGACGAGCAGAGCGAAGAGCAGATACTGCAGACAGTTGCAGAGCTGTACGAAGCCGGCGAGAAGAACATTTACGCGCGGCTGCTGCATGTGATGTGCCATCTGCGTCTTACCCCTGCAGAGGCGCGCAGATCGTGGCAGGCAATTCTAAAGCACCGCGACCTGCTCGAGTCGAAGCTGGGCCGCAAAACCGGGTTTAGGGTCGCGATGCTCGACTATTTTGTGAACGAAAGCCGCGATATCAAAAACCCGAAGGTGATTGAAATTCATGTGTATGCCGAGACCGCCCGGCAGGCCGCCATCGACGAACTGACCGGTGTCTTCAACCGGCGGTTTTTCGACGGCGCACTGGAACGGGAATTCAAGCAGGCGCAGCGCCACAGGCGTGAGTTTTCTCTGCTGATCCTCGACATCGACAACTTCAAACGGATCAACGACACACACGGGCATACCACAGGTGATGCGGTCATTTCTGCGCTCGGAAAGCTGCTCAAAAAATCGATCCGCGGTGAAGACACCGCCTGCCGCATCGGCGGCGAAGAATTTGCGGTGATACTGCCCGAAACCGGCCCCGAAGGCGCCGAAGTTGTGAGTGAAAAGATACGCAGTGAATTCGCCAGGCTCAAGATTGCGTCGACCGACCTGAGCCTGAGTGGCGGCCTCGCCACCTTTCCGCTCGATGCGAAAAGTACCGACGAGCTCATCGACCGGGCAGACCAGATGCTCTATTTTGCGAAATATTCGGGCAAGAATAGGGTCATCTGCTACTCACGCAATAAGCGCCGTCATATTCGCTATCCGCTCGAGTGGGAGCTTTCCCTGTCACGTCCCCTGGGCGTGCAGGGCAAGACCCTCTCGCAGGATGTATCTATCGAAGGTATATCCTTCGAGCTGGATGATGCGGCGCACCCTGGCGACCTGATGAGCCTGCACCTGAATGTCGACGCCGAGCCCATCGAACTGCCTGTGCAGATCATCTGGGTCGACAACAATTCGCAGAACCGTCGCTTCAGGGCAGGTGCCAGGTTTATACGCCTGACAGAGAAGAACCTCCACAGCCTGAAGCAAAAACTTCCCAGGCATGGGGTAGTTTAGGCTTAGCCGGTATTTTGTCTCATTTTTTGCTTGAAGCAGGGGCAAAGGTGTCCGATATACAAGTGGGTGTCCCGTGTGACGGGGTTGTTCCGGCAACCTGTGTCCATGCGGAATATCCTTAAAGAGAGGAAGATGCGCTCACTAAAGCATAAAAAGACACTGCCGTTCAGGGCGTTGCTCTTTGTCATTGTTCTCGGTGCCCCGGCCGTGCAGGCGGCGGCACCAGACCAGGGATTTGTCGAAAAAATCCTCAGGGAAAACCGGTATTTCATTGAATTTGCCAACGTCAGCGTATCCAATTTTGGTTCACCCGAAAATGAAAAGTCCCTCAAACAGGCGAACCAGCATAACTTCAATGCAAACCTGTACTACCTCGAAAGTAACTATGTAGATGCCTTCAAGGAAATCCGCCTCAGCCAGGAGATTCTGCTCGATCTCTTCTACGATGTTCTGCAGAAGCGTTATATCGAAGACTCGCGTACGCTGCTCGACCTCAATGCGCCGATCATTATCCAGTCGAAAGACCGCAAATCGGCGCACTTTCTGCAACTTGGTTACCGCGATGTCGAAGTGGCACGGCAGTTCCGTGACATGGGCTATAACTATAACCGCTTTCTCTTTTCCAATAAGATACGTTACTACATTGATGGCATCAAGCGGGCGCGCCGGGCAAAGCGTTTCGCCTTCCTGTCACTGATCGAAAGCAAGACCCCGATTGAAGACAAGGTCGATTACCAGACACAAACCTGGGACGATGCGCGCAACAAAGACGACCGCGAAAACATCCGCGATTATGAGCGCGTGAAGAACAACCTGGTGAACCAGATGAACCGCAAGCTGTACACCGATGCGATGAATTTCTTCCTGCATCACGACGACAACTACGGCCTCATCTCTGGCCAGAAAAAGTCACTGCTGAAAGATTCTTTCAAAGAACTGCAGACCAAGCGTCCAGAGAAGCGTGCGCGCGAACCGGATTACCCGGCAAAAGACCAGCCCGAGGTAAAGAAGGCCGAGCCGGCAAAAACCGAGCCTGCGCCTGCCAAGAAATAGCCGTGACCCGCGCGCGCTCCAAAGCACGTTACGTGTTTGCGGTGGCCGGGTTCGCCACGTTCTTCCTGCCGCTTGCCGGCATTTTCGCCGGACCGCTCGATATTCAGAAGCTGCGGCTGAAGGGTGCGCAGAGCAGTAAAGAACTCCGGCATTTTCTCGAAACGGGATTGGTCGCCCAGCGCCAGACGGCGATCGAAATGCAGATTGAAAATTTTGAACGCAGCCTCACGGGTTATAAAGAAGCGAAACACACAGAACGAAATGCTGCATTGCGGCAGGTCCAGACGGTTTACGAAAAGTTCCAGGGTGAATTTCAGGCAGTAGCTGACATTCTGCGTGCCCTGGTCGACAAACACCAGTCGGCCTACAACGAGCGCAGCGGCGAAGCATTCGGCAATACGGCAACGCGCGAAAAAGTACTCTCCACTGTCGAGGTCGGCAAACAGGAAGAAGTCCGCGCGCTGGCTGCCTACAATAACCGCAATTTCTCTTACAGCGCGCACCTGTATCTGCGTTCCCTGCGGCATTACACCAGCGCTTTTGAAATGCGTGGCTGGCAGCCGCTGGTCATCATGCCGGCAAAACCGGGCAAGAAACCGAAAGCTGAAAAAGCGCCACCGGCCCCCGCAGCGGCGCGCTAATATTTATGGTGCCGTGGGTGGCTTCACCGCTACGGCGGTGACAGGTTCGACCACTGGTTGCGCGACAGTCCCTTTGATATTGAATTCAATTCGACCGTCGTCCTGCAGAACGTTCGCGAATTTCAGCAGCGTCTTCGGGTCTTTGTCCTGGTACTTTTGGTAGAATTCTTCAGTCGGTTTGATGACCAGGTTCAGGTTAAGCTCCGTCTGCTGGCCCAAATTCAGTGAACCGCGAATCTGTGCGTTGACCAGTCGGCCCATGGCTTCGCCGGTTTCAATGGCCACCTGGTTCTGTTGCGCGCGTGCCTTTAGCACAATCTTCAGAAAGGGGAGCACGATTTCTTCTTTGAGAAAACGGTTCTCTTTGTAGGTGACCTGTGCCGATTCGGCTTCAATGCTCACTGTACCGTTGAGCAGCTTGCCCGTACCGCCCGATTTCGTCTGTTCGAGCAGGCTCTTGATTTCCAGCGAATCAATCTTCAGGGAAAAATCGCCTTTTGCAAAAGAGAGTATGACTGCTTCTGTGGTCAGGTCGTACTTGTCGCCGAGAAGGGCTGAGAGCAAGGCCACACGTCCTTTGGCCTCTGCAATCTTGAGGTTGCCCTGTTTGTCGCCTTCACCTGCGAGCGGGATTTTCAGGCTTTCAACCCTGTAGCGGCCGAAGGCAGAAATTGAGAGATCGCCGACTTCGACGTGGTAGCCGGTTGCCGCGAGCTGGCGCAGTGCCAGAATCGTATAGGCTTCGAGCGGTGCAAACCACACTAGGCCGATGACGAAAGCGGCGAGCCCGGCGAGAAAGGGTGCAAAACGCTTGAGCGTGCTCTGCCAGGTGCGCTCAGGTTCGGGCGGTGGAGCCGGTGTCTGCAAATCTTCAGTGTTTTCGTTCTCGGTCATTGCTTTCTCTGGAAACCGGAAATCTGCACAGTAAAATCATAGATACCCGGCTTCTTCAGAACCGGGCGGTAGCTGAAACTTTCGACCTTATAGAGCGTCTGCACACTCTGTTCTACCTGGCGCACAAAATCGAGCACGAGGTTCGCCGGGCTCTCCTTAATGGAAACCTTCACTTCGCGTTTCAGGTATTTTTCCTGTACGATTGTATCGGTGGGTGTCAGGCTGCCGACTTTCTCGCGTAGCCCGATGTTCTTGAGCATTGTTTCAATACTCGAGAGCATGTTATCGAGCTGCTGCGCGTCGCCTGTTTTCATGGCCTGCAGTACCTGGAATTGCCGCCCAAGGTTTTCTATCTGTACGGTGTCACGTTCGGCGGAGTCTGTGCGTTCGCGCAGATCTGTCATATAAGCCGCGAAACTCCGCCCTGCAAAAAAAATGCCCAGGAACAGACCGAATACTCCCAGCATCATAAGGTACGTGCGTTCGCGCGGGTTCAGCGATTCCCAGAATTTTTTCATATTTTACTGCGTCTGGCCTTCGGTCTTTTTCACTTTGCAGAAAAGTGTGAACTTGATGCGGTTTTGCCCACCGGGTCCCGGTGTGGAGTTTTCATTCTTCGATTCAACAGCAGTCAAAAGTGAAGCTTTACCGAGCGACCGCTTGATATCCTCGAGTTTGGCGAAATCGGGCACAAGCCCGTTGATTTCTACCCCGCGGTCGCTGTAGTAGAACGAAGTGATCTCGAGCCCCGCTTCAGTAGAGATATTCTGGTGCAGCTGGACAAGCACGGCAGAAAGCCGGGGAGCCTTCAGAAAAACTTCGATAATTTCGGTCTTTTGTTTCTCTTTGCGCACCAGCTCCGCTGCATAGCTGAGTGCTGAGACATTATCAGGCAGCTGCGTTCCGGGAAAAAACTGCTGGAATACTTTTGCCTGGCGGTCTTCCCACTCTTTGAGCTGCTGGCTGCGCCTGCGCAGGTCGATAAAAAACGACATACTGAAGAGCACCACCGCCGCTGCCGCAAGCGCCACCACGATGCGCGATGCGCCTGCCTGCGAGCTGACGACCCACTTGCGCAGCTCGTCTTTGAGAAGGTTCATTTTTCCCGAAACGGTCTGCGAGTAGGCGCCCCCCATGGTCACGAGGTGTTCGCGGTCAAGGAGCGCAAGCGGCGTGCGCTCGTAGGGAAAGGGAACTACTTCATGGTTGAGACCGCGCGCGAGAGCGTTTTCAATCACCATCGCATTATTGAGGTCTGAGCTGAGTGAGACTGTCAATTCGGCCGGGTTCAGAGGCTTGCTCTCTTCTTTTTCCTGCTCGGGTTTTGCCTGCGCCGCGTCGCCTTCCTGGTCGATCTGCAGGTTGCGCAGTGATACTTCGAGTTCGCGGCTGATCAGCTGGGTGAAATCATGGATTGAATCCTGCAGGGACTTGAAACGGTCTTTGCTGATCTTGTGCGTTTTCTTGAATGCTTCGAGATCGGGGCTTGGGTCGAGAGAGGCGGGCAATGCGAGCAGAATACGGTGGATATCCGCGACATCACTTTTCCATTTACCCTTGAGGCGGGCAATCAGCCAGTCATAGCCAACGGGCATTACGCGCGCAAAGCGCCATTCGCCCGCCAGCACAATGACTATGATCGATACCATGCGTGAAACATGCAGCATGATGCATGACTCGAGGCCCGTGAACGGGTGCAGACGGTAGAGGGCATCGTGCGGAGTGTAGACACCAAGCACGGTTACCTGCCGCTGCCTGAACTCATCGAGGTAGCGGATCAGGGTGTCTTTGCGCGAGCCGGCGACGATGGCCCGCGTAGACTGGTTCGCGAGATTTGTGGTCAGGTAACTGTCGTAAACGACGTCCTGCAGGTCGTGGGGAATGAGCGGCTCGAGTTCAAAGGGCAGAACCTCGCGTACCTTGCGGCGGTCGGCGAAGGGGAAACTCAGTTCGCGCGTGATCAGGCTTTCGTAGGGTACATTAAAATGCACGCCGATTGCACCCGGGTAGCGTTCTGAGACAAAAGCAGCAACCTGAGCGGGAATGCTCTCTTTCGGGTTGAGCACCATGGTCTCGGCCTGAAAAAATGAACGGCCGGCGATGCCGCTGCGAAAGGCCAGGCCTTTCACTTCGTAGTTGTTGATCTCTATGACGACGGGCGTGCGGGCCATGGTTACTCGGAATAAAATACCAGGCGTTTCGCGTTCGGATCCAGTATACCCATCACTTGCGCCGTCTGCGAATCCATCGACGCATCGGCAACAATCTTATACAGTTGGTTGTCGGTGGTGACGCGGTCGAGGATTTCCTGGTATAATGACAGGTTTCCGCGGGTTTTGATCTGCATTTCGGGCAGGCTGGCGATTTCATCCCGGCTTTTGAACCGTCCGTTACGCTTGATGCGTTCGGCAATAATCTTGCGGGCGGCCGCCGGCGTCATGAACTCCGAGAGCGAAAGTATGACATGGTATGGTGCTGAATTGATGTTTATCTGGTCTGTCGAGGTGTCGGCGTTATAGACGAGGTGTGTTGTGATGTTGTTGGCGAGTATGTAATCTTCAGGCGTCAGCGTTGCCTTTTCCAGGTCGCTCAGACCCGCGGTTGCCTGGTTCTTCTTCTTATCGAGGGAGCGCAGGTCTTCATAGAGCAGCCGAGCATCAAAACCGGGCACGAAGAGCAGCTCTTCGATCGTCTGCATCCGCCCGTTCTTGATGCGCCGTGGCGGAACCAGCCTTTCGTAGTCATCGCGCTCGGCGCCGCGTGGCATCGGGGTATTGTTCTCGTCGATATAGTCGACCACTGCATGCCAGAGGTCCACGGGAATACCCAGTGCAACGGACATTCGCTGGAAGTATTCAAAATGGCGCTCGTCCGTCTGGTCTTCGAACATGCGCACGAGCCGGTTGACATTGAGTTTGCCGGTTTCTTCGCTGAGCGAAAGAGTCACAGTGCCGCCACCGAGCGGAATCGTGGGGGCAATGGTGAAGATGCCGAATTCATAGAGAGAATCGAGCGGAATGCGGGTGAGCAGCAGGTTACCGGTTTCGAGGCCGCTCTGCGCCAGCTGCAGCGTGCGCTCGCGCGATGCGGTCGTCGTCACGGCGCGGTACTCGTTGAGCGCGAAGCGCACGTAGACCAGCGCCACCGAAGCTGTCAGGGTGAGTATCAGCGTGGTCGTGATCAGAATAATCGCCCCGCGCTGCCGCAGGGTCAAGCGAAGGGTCTTTCTGTTGCGTGGCAGGGTAAGCTCCTACTCGGCGAGGTATTTTTCGATGCGCGAGCGGTGCGCCTGTTTGGGGATGCAGCCGAAGGCTGCGTTGAAGAGAGCGAAACGAACTTCTTCAAAGATGAATGGTGCCATGGCCGGTTTCATCGAACGCGAGAGTTCAACAGTGACAACCGGAATTTTCTTTTCGCGACCGTAAGTGCCGAGAGATCCGGGTGTTGGGTAACCGACACCCTGTCCAAGCGGGTAATCGGAAAGTTGAGCAAAAGGTTTTGCTATTTCTTCATCGCCCGGGTAGAAAAGTACAACCCTGAAGGGCTGGTGCAGGTTATAGATCACGTACGGCGGGTATTTCCGCATGAGCCGCATGAAAGCCTGCGTTTCAACGGCCTTCGGGTTCTCTGCATCGCCATCTGACGAAGGAAAATCGCGGTTGAGGTCGATGCCTTTTGCCGAGACTCGCTGGTTGCGGGCATAACCGTCGGGATTATAATTGGGAATAACAATGATGCGGTGGTCGTTGCGGTAATCGCGGCTCATCAGGCGAATTTCCCGCAACAGGTATTCGAGCACGCGCTTGGTATTGCGTTCGTCGCCGTGCTGCGCGCCAATGATGTAGATATTATCGGCGTCCGCGGCTCCACCCGGTGCCGGTTCAACGATGTGGGCAATGAGCGGACGGTTCTTCGCCGAAGTACCGTAGCGGTACTGCCGCGGTGTGATTTTCTTTTCGTCTTCTGCTTCTGCCTTGCAGGTCAGACTCGTTACGAGTTTCCAGTGTGCGCCTGATGAAAGATAGGGGCGTTCTGCGGCGCGCGTTGCGCAGGCGCAGAATAGCAGCGCCAGGAAGCCGCGCTTCACTTCAGGGAATCCCTCAGGTCTTTCATGATGTTTTTCTGCATCGCCTCATTGGTACCGCCGCCGATCGAAAGCAGGATTGCATCACGCAGAAGTTTTTCCACCGGGTATTCGCGCGTGTAGCCATAGCCGCCAAAAACCTGGATCGCCGCGCGCGCGACATATTCTGCCATCTGTGTAGCCGAAAGTTTTGCTGCGGCTGCCGAAAGGCTCTCGCGCGAACCGGGATTCACCCGCAGCGCGGTTTCATAGACCAGCGCGCGGCTGGCGCGGTACCGGGCATACGACTCGGCGATCAGTTGCTGTATCTGGCCGAAATCTGCCAGGTGCTTACCGAATGCCGTGCGGTCGACCGAGGCATAACGTACCATCTCGTCGATCGCCCGGCGCGCGATGCCGAGTGACATGGCCGCAAGGGTCAGCCTTTCAATTTCGAGGTTGCGCATCATGTTCGTCAGCGCTCCGCTTTCTTTGCCGATGAGGTTTTCTGCCGGCACTTCAACGTCTTCGAAAACCAGCTGGCAGGTGGGCGATTGTTTCATACCCATCTTTATTTCTTTCTTGCCGACGCTAAAACCCTTGAAGTTTTTTTCAACGATAAAGCTCGAAATCGCAGACCGGTTCCCTTTTTCGGTGCGGGCATAGACAATGAAGTAGCTGCCACAGTTGCCGTTGGTAATCCACTGCTTGACGCCATTGAGAATATAACGGTCGCCTTTCTTCTCGGCAACCGTCGTCAGACCCAGCACATCAGTACCGGCAGCGGGCTCAGACATCGCCATGCCTGCAAGCGCCGAACCATCGAGTACCTGCGAAAGATAGCGATCGCGCAGCTCATTCTGTGCCGAGTAGTAGAGGTTGTTGACGAAAAGTACTTCGTGAGCCAGGTAGCTGAGCGTGAAGGCGGCATCGCTATAGCTGAGTTCTTCGTGCACGATGACCGAAGCCGTCGCATCAAGACCATGGCCTCCTGCTTCGGCCGGTACAGTAATGCCGAAGAGGCTGTATTCACTGCCCATTTTTCTCAGCAGGGCTTCGTTGAGAATTTCTTTGTCGTCGTATTCTTTGACCTGCGGCTCCAGGACTCCCTTAGCCAGGTCGTGCGTCAGCTCGCGCAGCGATTTGTGATCGTCGGTGGGGTTAAAAAGATCGAACATGGCGGTAAATTACGCAAACGCGTTTGGCCTGAAAAGAGGAAAGGGGCGGCGAAGCAGGCCGGGCAGCCCCGGAAGAGGCCGTACGGTTAGTCGTCGCCCAGGTCTACCGTTTCCAGCTGGTGGTTTCCGGACCCGTCAGAATGAAGAATCACGTAGCGGATGCCGATGCCATCGAACTGCTCGGGGCGGCCACCGCCCGTACCGACAACGACGTTGCGTATTGCGTCGACCCAGAAATCCTGGTAAGTGTGAATATGGCCGGCGAAAACGATGTCGACGCCCTTGTCGAGCGCCATATTCAGAAAGCGCGCCGCCTGGTAGCGTGAGTTGAAGCTGTTATTTCGCATACCGAACTCATCAAACGGCGGTACGTGCATGAACATCATCTTGAGCGCCGAACCCGACTGGTTCAGTTCACTTTCTGCGTAGCGGTAGATTTCACGGCTGATACTCTGGTCTGCCGAATCGAGTACCAGGAAAAAATCTCCTTTGTGGGTAAAAGAGTAGTTGGTTGTACCAAAAAGCCCCCGGTAAAAATTCATATATCCCTGGCGGAAGCCCTCGTGGTTACCGTACGCTGCATATACCGGCCCGGCAAATTTATCCGACAGCGCCAGTGCCCAGCTGTACTCGTCGCTGTTAGGTTGGTTCACGAAGTCTCCCACCAGCAGAAAAAAATCGAGACCGCGCGCGCGGGCGCTTTCGGCGATGCGGCTCGCAGTCGAATCGCGGTAGTGCAGGTCGCCTACCACGCCAAACCTGTAGGCTCCGCCGCCGGTATAGTTGGCGACAGTCTCGCTGCGCGTCTCGCCAGCGGCGATGGTCACCGCCCAGTTGACGACACCTGCTTTTTCACCGGCAGTGATGGTGCCGAAGCTCGCTGTCGGCAGCGCGTCGTGACGCATATTCTTCAGCTTAAAATTTAAGGCCACGGGGGAGCTATTGCGCGAAACGAAGCTGACCTCGAGTGTCGGCCTCTGCGCCCTCGCTTCGATAGTATTTCCCACGAGTGTAACCGGTGCAAACTTTACCTGGATATCGACATCGCTGACCGTGATTTTTCCAACAGACTGGTTCAGATCAAAACGTTCAGCCTGCGGGTTGGCGAGACAGCCTGCCAGCGGCAACAGTATGATGAGCGCAAACTGCCGGGAGGTTCGCTGAAGGGTATGTTGTTTCACCAGTTAACTCCTGCCAGAGCAAACAGCCGGTAGCCACGGCCGTGCTCAAAAGTGATGCGGGTAAAAAAGTTACCCAGGAAAACCTCCACCTGGTGCACGAAGGTGCCACCGAGAATACTCGCGCCGCCCAGGATGTTGTCTTTGCGAAAGTTGAATGCGCTCGAGAATTCAGTGAAGCGTGTCGCGCGAAAGCGCACGCCGTGCATAAGTATCAGGTTCGCGAAGTGCGCATCTTTCCTGAAATCCGGCGTATCGCGCAGGTGTATGTACTGTCTGCCGATGCCGACCGTGGTGAAAATTCCGATACCCCGCAGCGCTTTTGCATAATAGGACGTCAGGTTCTCGGGGTAAAGGGTGAATTCTGCCAGGGCATTGAGCGAAGTCAGCGAAAAACCTTCGGAAGATCTTTCATGGCGGCCCTCGAACGTGGTATAAACATCGGCCCATTTTGGCCGTAACACACGGTAGCCGGTATCGAGGCCAAAATTCTGGTATGTGCGCTTTTCTTCGATATCAAACAGACCGCGGATAAACCAGTTCTCGCGGGCAAATTTTCCGTCAAAGCGGTAAAGGCCATAGATATCTGACTCGGTGTCATCCTGCCGAATGATGCCTGCGGCGATCCAGGTACGCTGGTGCGGGTGTACGAGTGGTGACGAAATGAGGTTTAACCCGCTCGAGCCATATATGTCCGCTGCCCAGCTCGTGAAGAAGTGGGTAACTCCCACGAAGCCGATCGTGTAGACGCCGGGTACCAGTACCGCGGCATTACCGGTCGCAAATGCCGGTGCGCCCACGGCGAAGACCAGGATGATCGAAACGCCTTCGGTGATGATCAGGTCGCGCGCGGCTTTGTAATTGCCCGCGACAAATTGTCCAGAACCGTGCAGAATCACACCGGGAAAAATGGACGCAACGAGCGGCCACGGGCGAAATGTTTCCGGCGCATCTGCGCTCTTCACATCCAGGGGAGTTGCCAGTTCAGCGGGAGCAACAACCTTTTTCTTTTCCGGTGCAGCAGAGAGCGCGCAGGTGCCGAGAGCAGCTATCAGAAGAAGGCGCAGCCACATAAATATCCGGGTAATTTATCAAACGCCCCGTACTTCGGCCACGTAAGTTGCACTTAATCTTTGGACAACCCTGTATTATTCAAATTCGCGTTTCTGCCTGAGAGGATACCCGGCACTGGTTCATGCCCGAACTGCCCGAGGTGGAGACAGTCCGACGCTCGCTGCTCTGCATTGAGGGACAAACCCTGCAGCAGGTCAAAGTCCCCGATGGACGGCTGCGTTACCCGGTACGTGCGGGCCAGTTCACGCTCCTTAGGGGTAGGGTACTGCAAAAAATTAGCCGGGAGGGCAAATACCTCGTGTTCCACTTTTCAGCGGGCGCTGCTGAACCTGGAATCATGGTCATCCACCTGGGCATGACAGGGCGGCTGTTGCTCAACTCTGCGGAAAATGCCTATACCAAGGTGGAGTTTCACTTCTCGCGTGACCGGCTTGTCTACATCGACGTGCGCCGCTTCGGCTTCATACTGACCGGGTCAAAAGCCGCAGCCTCGCTGCCGGCCGGGGTCGATGCCCTGGGGGGAAACCTGGCGCAGGCGCGGGACAGAATTCTTCGCAGTCGTTCGCCGATCAAGAATGTCCTGCTCGACCAGAAAATCCTCAGTGGCATCGGAAATATCTATGCCTCGGAAATTCTCTTTTCCGCCGGGGTAAATCCCACACGCAAGGCTTCGGGGCTGAATGCCGATGAGTTGAGGCGCATTCTTGTTGCGACGCGCAGGGTATTGCAGAAGGCCATTGCGGCCAAGGGCAGCAGCATTTCGGATTTTGTTTATGCTCTGCCTGGTGAAGAAAAGTTCAGTACCGGTTATTACCAGAAACAATTTTTGGTCTATTCGCGCGAGGGTGAAAAATGCCGGCGCTGCTCCGCTACGGTCAGAAAGATTGTGCAGTCGAACCGCGCGACGTATTTCTGCCCGAATTGTCAGAAGTTGGAATAGACCCGGTCAGCCGGGAAATCCTGCGTGGCGAGTACCTGCTTCACATCGGCCATCATCTCTTTACCGCCGATCAGCAGTATTCCACCAAAATCCCGTGAGTTGATTGCTGGCAACACCTGTTGTACCCGCTGGTGATCGCCCGTGCGCGAATAGGCGCGCAGCTGGCAGATAGGAAAATCATTTCTCAGGATATCCAGTTCAGGTTCATGCGCTTCATCCGCGACACCATAAAGAAGCGTATCGTTGGTGAATCCTCTCGCGCGCCGCTCGAGAATCGCCGGTCTCAGCGCCGAAATCCCGGTGCCGTGGGTGATGAAGAGCAGGGGCTGAGCCAGGGAAAAGTCACACACGAATCCTTTGCCCTGCGGTGCCGAGGCGCTGGCCGATTTGCCGGCATAACAGTGTCGGCTTAACAAAAGCAGTTCTGGTTCACTACTGTGCGAGGCAAGCGCCAGGTAGCGTGCCTTTTCTTCATCTTCGGTACTGACCGCGATGTACTGCCCGGCGAGATAGTCAAAACCGGCAGGCCGGGCAAACCGCGTATGGAAATAACCGGCGCGATCGTGCAGCTCTGAAATCAGCTCGAGTTTTGTGTCATTCATAGCAGGTGGATATGGCGTTTGTAAGCCTTTTCTAGAAACTGGGTTTCATGGCCCCGCACATACTGCGTGAACTCAAAGAAGACATCTTTCGAAACAGGTTTCGTTGCGTTGTAGCCTTCTTCGAAAATGCGGTAAAGTTTGATCGCGCCGACTGTGCGGGCAGCAAGAGAAACGGGGCGCATGACGACCCCGGCCAGGGGGTGTTTACTGAGTTCGAAAAAAGATTCGAGGTTCAGAATAATCAGCCTTAACTGCCTGATGCGGGCTTCGGGGTCATTGGCCTTTCGGTAAAGCATGTGCAGTTTCTTGAGGTCAACATGCTCGATGCCGTCCTGCTTCACAATGTATTTCTTGTCTTTTCGTATGACATCGGCCATCTGGCTGTCGAGTTCGTCGGTGATTTCGTTCAACAACAGCAGGTTCTCGATGCGTTCGCGACTCTTTTCCGACAGCATTCCCTTGAAGCGGTTGTAAGTCTTTACCGCGAGCTCGTCGCGTTCCGATTTGCCTTCGAGCGTGTAGATTTTTTCGAAGAAATAGTCAGCCAGCGCGCGCGTCGATTTGTCGTCAAAGTACTCTGCGTACGTGGTATGGAAGCGCCGCACATGCGTGTTCACGACGATCTGGTGGTAATGGTCGACCACGCTGGCCAGAACCGGCATCGGAAAAAGCGGGTCAATCCATCTTACGTATGCCGTAAGTGAGGCGTGTGCCGATACCCGCGCTTGCAGGCAATAAGTAAGAAACGGCTTTGCAGGTGTACTCGTTTCGAGTAACTGTCGGCGATTGCAAACCCGGGTTCTGGCAGACGATAGGGTATTCTGGTCTGGCCTCAGGCTGAGATCATGGTTCGTGCTGTGCGCCATTTTTCTCTCCGGGGCGGGAGCGCCGGCCGCTGCAGCGAAAAAGGCTTCTGTTAAAGAGAAGATCCGTCTGACCCTGGTGCAGATCGACAGGCTTTCGTATTTGTCTGCCGCTAACCTGAAGCGCATCCATAGTGGAGTTGAGCTCCTTTACGTGCCTAAAGGGGAGCAGGGAGAGATTCGCTTCGGCAGGCGCGTGGTCCTGTTTAAGCTGAATGAAGCGCAGTACCAGTCTCAGAATGAAATACGCGAGCTCGATGAGCCCGGCGCCATCGACGACGACGGACTGTTTTTTTCCCGCGAATTTGTCGAAGAAATTCTCAGCGAACTCAATATTCCGGTATCCTACCGCTTTGACCGGAATAACCTTATCATTGTCAGGGCCACCGCGCGCGCAACACGGCCGCAGCTCGACTTTGTGGTCATAGACGCAGGCCATGGCGGTAAAGACTCGGGTGCGCTCGGCTACTTTGATGCCGCAGAAAAAGATATCACGCTTAGCCTGTCGCATGCCGTCAGAAAACAGTTAGCGGCTGATTTTCCTGATCTGAAGATTTACATGACCCGCAGCAGCGACAAGTTTCTGCGGCTCGAACGGCGCAGCGAACTCGCGAACAGGAAAAATGCCGGCGAAAAGTTTGGCATCTTCATCAGCATCCATTGCAATTCGACGCTTTCGCCGAAGGTAAAGGGATTCGAGGTCTATTACCTGGCACAGAATCCGGATAACACGCGGATGCGGCAAATTATGCTGCGCGAGAATATGCGCTTTGAACGCAGCAGTTATATCAGGCGACTGAAAAGCCAGCTCATGAACGCGCAGATCCAGCGCGAAAGCAAAACTCTGGCGCGCGGCGTGTTTTCGGGGCTAACGAATGGCCTTGACGGTATGATTAAACCGCGGAAAGTGAAGAAGGCGGATTTCGCGGTTTTGAGGGGCTCCTTGATGCCGGCGATCCTGATTGAAACAGGCTACCTGACCAACAGGGATGACCTGAAAGTGCTGGGCAGCGAAAACTACCGCAAGGCGTTTGCGCAGGGGGTCAGCAAAGGAATCGGAGCGTTTTTGGGTGATCTGGCAAAGACTGAAAAATAGTTTCCTGAACCTGGTCTCTGGCCTGTCAGGACGCATCAATACCTTCGTAACCTTTCTGGCAAAGCCGCTGAACCTGTTCCGGTTTGTTGTTGCGCTCATCGCGCTCGATTTCATCGCGTTCATGTCTCTGACCCGCAGCAGCTATCTGCAGCTGGTGAATCCACTGCATTTCCTGTGGGCAGAGCCCGGTGAATCGCGCCAGAGTATAGAGCTCTATTTTCCCCGTTCGCTTTCGCTTACCGGCCTCGAGAAAGTTTACCCCGATGAAGAGCCGGGCCAGGGCAAAAAGGCTGCCGGCGAGCAGGCCATGCAGGAAAAACCACTCGATGACGCAGCCGTCGCCGGGGAGGCATTGCTGACCCGCAAGCTGGTTTCTGAGCCAACCGCTCAGTTCGGCGGTCTGCAACTTAGTAAAGAAGAAGCTGTCGCCCGCCGCGTCATACTGGAGCTCATTGCCGGCCCTGCGGGCGAGCTGGAGGCCCTGAAGGCGCGTAACCTGCTCAAAGAACCACTTTTTCTGCGGTCACTTTGGACGCGCGAAGGTACTCTCTATATATCTACAGAAAAAAGCGTATGGGATCGCATGAGTCCCAACGAACGCAAGATCACTGAATTTTGTATCCGCGAATCACTAAAGAAGAACCTGGGCGAAACCCGGTTTACTTTGCTCAAAGAATGATGCAACCGATAAAACCACAGCAGGTCGAAGCTGCAGCAGCGTTTCTGCGGGGCAAGGTCAATTTTCCGATACAGGTCGGTGTGGTGCTCGGCTCGGGGCTTTCGGCCTTCGCTGATCGCCTGGAGAAATCTGTTGCGATTGACTACGGCACGGTGCCCAATTTCCCGCAGTCCACTGTACCCGGCCATACCGGTCGCTTTGTCGCCGGTTTTCTCGAAGATGCGTCGGTGCTGTGCATGCAGGGACGCGTGCACTTCTATGAAGGCTATTCGATGCAGCAGGTGGCGCTCGGCGTGCGGCTGATGGCAGCGCTCGGTGTGCGCACACTGATGTTGACCAATGCTGCCGGCGCGGTGAATACCGCTTACAAACCGGGGGATTTCATGCTGTTCAGTGACCATCTCAACCTGATGGGTACAAATCCGCTGATCGGTACGCATGATCCACAGTGGGGCGAGCGCTTTGTCGATCAGAGCAACACTTATACCCCCGCGCTGCGCCAGATTGCCCGCGAAACTGCGCAACAGCTGAATGTTCCGCTGCATGAGGGCGTCTATGCGGGGCTGACCGGGCCGGCATACGAAACTCCCGCAGAGATTCGCATGCTACGCACACTCGGGGCAGATGCCTGTGGCATGAGTACAGTTCCCGAAGCCATCGTTGCCCGGCAGTCGGGCATGCGTATTCTGGGCATTAGCCTCATCACCAATATGGGAGCAGGTATTGCGGCACCGCTGCACCACAGTGAAGTGGTCGAAGTTGCAGAACAGCGCAAGAAAGATTTTGAACATTTGCTCAAGGGCATCATCCGACGCATCAATGAGGAATAGCAGAAATGGCACAACGTGAAACGACCCGGCAAACGGTCAGAAAAGAACGCTTACTGATTGAATACCAAAATCCTGACACCGAAGCGGCGACGTTCGAGGGCATGACACACCCACTGCTAAAATCCGCCCGCAGACCTGAGAAGCCGTTTCCCCGGCTTTCAGAAGTCGAGCTCATCCGCCATTTTCATCGTCTGGCAAAAAGTAACTATTCATGGGACGACGGCCTTTACCCCCTGGGCTCGTGTACCATGAAATACAACCCGCTGATCAACGAGCGCATCGCAGCGGACGAATCTTTACGCCACATACATCCCGCGCTGCCTGTCGAATATACGCAGGCAGCGCTGCGCTTTATCTGGGAAACCGAAGAAATACTGCGCACACTGCTCGATCTGCCTGGGGTAACGATACAGCCAGCCGCCGGTGCACACGGCGAGCTTACCGGTGTGCTGATGATCCGCAAGTACTTCCATACCCTCGGTGAAAAGCGCACGACGATTATCATACCTGAAAGCGCACACGGAACGAACCCCGCGTCGGCCGCAATGGCTGGCTTCAGGACAGTCAGGGTGGGGGCGCGCGAAAATGGCCTTACCAACCTCGACGAGCTGCGCTCACTCTTAAGCAAAGACGTGGCAGCGCTGATGATTACGAACCCGAATACGATGGGAATCTTTGAGACCGATATTCAGCAGATTAAGGCAATGCTCGACGAGGTGGGCGCGCTGCTCTACATCGATGGTGCGAATCTCAATGCCCTTGTGGGCAAGATTTCCTTCACAGCAATGGGAGCTGACCTGACACAGCTCAATTTGCACAAGACGTTCAGCACTCCCCATGGCGGCGGCGGACCAGGGCAGGGCGCACTGGGATGTTCAGCACGTATGCTGCCCTTTTTGCCCCTTGAACAGGTGCGCGCGAAAGAAGCGGGTAACCCCGCCGCAGGTTTTGAATTCTATGACCCTGAGCATTCGATTGGTCTGGTCAAGGCATGGTACGGACAGTTTGGCAATATTCTGCGCGCGTGGACCTACATGAAGTCGTGGGGCTCAGAGACGCACCGCATCGCCGAGACTGCAGTGCTCAATGCCAACTACATGCGCTCGAGGCTTGCAGACGTGCTGACCATTGCTGCACAGAGCCCGTCGATGCACGAAGCGGTCTTCAGCCAGGAGGGTCTGCAGAAGAAGGGCCTGACGACCGCAAACCTTGCAAAGGCCTTGCTCGACTATGGTTTTTACGCGCCGACCATCTATTTTCCGCTCAATGTCAATGGCGCGATCATGATTGAGCCGACCGAGACCGAGTCAAAAGACGAGATGGATCTGTTCATCCGCGCGGTGCATGAGATCTATACAGATGCCGAAAAACACAAGGCCGGCGCGCAGGATACGTTTGTCACGCACATTGACGAAACCGGTGCGGCCCGCTCGCCGCGGTTGACCTGGTAGAGGTTGCGCGGCAGCCTCGGTAGTCAACTGCGGTCAGGTAATCCGCCGGTTGTCTTTTTCTTTACGCCGGTTATCGGCTTTGTCAGGTGCTCTCAATGCATCCTGCCAAAGCGCGAGCTCCGCACGCGAAAGAAGTCCGTGTCGTTTTAAGCTATTTTCACAAAGAAAACTCCCACACCCTCAGAGTATATGAGGAAGAGGGGGGATATGCGCAGCTTAAACGGCTGCTCGTGACCGAAAGAGAGCAATGGAACCCCAACGCGATTATTGAAGAAGTAAAAAAATCCAACCTGCGCGGGCGCGGCGGTGCGGGTTTTGCCACAGGCATGAAGTGGTCGTTCGTGCCGAAAGACGGGCCTGAACCGAAGTACATCGTCTGCAATGCCGACGAATCGGAGCCCGGTACCTTCAAAGACCGCTTCATGCTCGAAGAGATACCGCATTCGATTATTGAAGGTATGATCATTGCCGCGCTCGCGCTCAACAGCGAGCAGGGTTACATCTATATCCGCGGTGAATTTTACAAAGGCTGGGAGCGCATCGAAGCGGCGCTCAAAGAGGCGTATGCAGCCGGATATCTTGGCGATAATTTACTCGGTACCGGGCGGAAGTTTCATCTTGCGACTTACCGCGGCGCGGGTGCGTACATCTGCGGCGAAGAAACAGCGCTGCTCGAAAGCCTCGAGGGCAAGCGCGGGCATCCGCGGCTGAAGCCTCCGTTTCCGGCATTTAAGGGGCTCTATGCCTCGCCGACGGTTGTGAACAACGTGGAGACGTACGCAACCGTGCCCGCGGTCTTTCGTCTTGGTGCAGAGGCGTATAGTAAACTTTGCAAGGGCAACGAAAAATCCGGCGGCACAAAAGTTTTTTCCATCTCGGGTCATGTGCAGAACCCAGGTGTCTACGAGATTCCGCTCGGGCTGCCGCTGAAAGAAGTCATTGAAATTGCCGGGGGGCTCAGGCCGGGCCGCAGGCTCAAAGCGGTCATTCCTGGCGGCAGTTCAACGCCGATCCTGACGGCTGAAGATGTCGAGAAAGCTGTGCTCGATTACGAAGGCATGGCCGCAGTCGGCACATTTCTGGGCTCCGGTGGATTGATGATCCTCGACGACACTACGGACATCGTGGAGCTCACGCACCGCGTGGCGCACTTTTACGGGCATGAAAGCTGCGGGCAGTGCACTCCTTGTCGGGAGGGTTCGCGTTGGGTTTCCGACGTTGTTCACCGTGTGCGTGACCGGCATGCGGAGCCTGGCGATCTTGATACCCTGTTGAGTTTCGCCGGTAATATGGGTAACGGTACGACTATCTGCCCGTTTTCCGATGCCGTAGTGATGGGAGTTACCCCGATTGTGAAAAAATTCCGCGCTGACTTTGTCGCACACCTGCAGGCAAAGTAGAGGAACTATGTTAGGGAAAATCCGCCGGCTTTACGAGAATACCTTCACCACCATCAGGGCAAAGCTGATCGGCATTATTTCCCTCATCATTCTGGTGAGCATGCTGCTCTTTACCGGTATCTCGCTCAACCTGTTCCAGAGCAACATGTCTGAGCTTATCAAGCTCAACAACGGCAACAATGCGAAGATGCTCTCTGACAAAGTAGAGTCAGAGCTTCGTTCACAGTCGGATGCGCTGCGCCTGCTGGCGACGCTTTCACGCGAAGGTTCGACAGCGATGAATGCCTATTTCAAAGATTCGAGCGACTTTCTTTGGGTGGGAGATTACCCTGCACTCAATGCTTCGCCTTCGCGCACTTTCTTTCGCGCTGCGAAACTCGAGCGCCTCAACCTGACGCAGGAGGGTGTCGAGAAGCTCGCGCGTTTCACGCCAGAAGACGCCAGCGCGATACGGCAGGGCGGGACGATCATCCGCGCAGCGCAGTCGCCGAGACACCACGTCTGGCTGCTGGCCATACCATTCGCGGAAAAAGGCAGCGAGCGGGCGCTTGCTGCCGTCATGAATGGTGATGCGCTGACGGCTCTCTTTGCGGCGGTGAAGTCAAAGGGAACGTCGAGCTCGCTCTATGCCGCGATGCTGGTTGATGCACAGTTCAGGCTTGTTGCGCACTCTGATAACCGCAAGTACAAGCCGGCACTCGACATGAAGCAGCACCCAGCGGTCGAAATTGCCTTCAAGCGATTCGCGCAGAACGTGGTGACCGGTGTGCAGCGCTACAGCATCGGGGAAACCTTTGAATACGGTAGTTTTCGCCGCCTGGCACTTGGTGGTGCCGCTCTGATAACTACTGTGAATGAAGACATTGCCTTTGAAGCAGTTCGGTGGGCGCGCATCACGACAATCTTGATTGCTCTGATTATCATGACCATCGCGATCCTCTTTATCTACTTCTTTTCGCGCACGATTTCCGATCCGCTCAAGCGGCTGGTCGGCGCGACGCAGCGGATACGCGCGGGCCACTACGATACGCACGTAGAAAATACGTCGCGGGACGAAGTGGGTGAACTGACGCATGCGTTCAACGAGATGACCGACGGTTTGCGCGAAAGGGAGCACCTCAAGGGTGCCTTCGGCAAATTTGTGAATGAAGAAGTGGCAAAGATGGTCATGAAGGGTGACCTGGCGCTGGGCGGTGAATCGAAGATTGCAACTGTCTTCTTCAGCGACATCCGCTCTTTCACATCTATTTCAGAAAAGATGACCCCGGCAGAAGTTGTTGCCTTTCTCAATGAGTATATGACCCTGATGGTCGACATCGTGCACAAGTACGGCGGCGTGGTTGATAAATTCATCGGCGACGCCATCATGGCGATCTGGGGAGCTCCCGTCTCTAAACCGAACGACGTTGAAAATGCTGTCAATGCAGCCCTCGAAATGCGCGCCGTGCTGCATAAATTCAACCAGGGCCGGGGCAGCCGCACAAAGCCGGTCATTCGCATCGGTATGGGGCTCAATACCGGCGAGGTCCTGGCCGGGCAGATTGGCAGTAACGACCGGCTCGAGTACACGGTAATCGGCGACGCGGTAAACCTCGCCTCGCGCATGGAAGGCCTGAACAAGACTTTCGGCACCGATATCCTGATTACGCAGAACACATATGAACTCGTGAAGAAGAAATTCGTCTGCCAGCCGCTGCACAAGGTGCAGGTCAAGGGTAAAGCAGAGGCGCAGAGGGTTTACGCAGTGATGGGCAAAGTCGGCGATGCGAAAGCTCCGAAATCCCTGGCGGAGCTGCACAAGTTTACCGGCCTCTACCCGCAGAAGAATAAGGGCAAATAAGCATGGTTCTGAGCCGCCGCGACAAAGCCGTCACCGCCATACTGGTGGCGATCATTCTGATCCTGCTCTATATCATGCAATGCCACTGGCGTAACCGCTTTGGTGCCCGTGGTGACGCCAAACCCGTCGGTGAGGTTGAGTACAAATACCACCGTGTGCAGCGCAAGTACTCTGACCGAATGCTTTGGGAAGAAGTCGAACCGAGGTCACCAGTCTATGCCTATGACTGGGTGATGACGAAAGAAAAATCGGACGCGCGCATTACACTCAACAACGGCATGAAAGTCGATATGGACCCTGAGAGCATGGTCGAGATCGACGAAACGCGCGACGGGGTGGGGTTGACCCTGCGCGATGGTACCATTCGCGCCGATACGCGCGACTCGAAAGCGGGCACCATTACGGCTGCTGACGGAACGCGCATCGATCTCGAGAAAGGCGAGGCGCAGATCAGCACCGACGGACAGGCGCTTTCGGTTGATGTGAAAGAAGGCAAGGCGACACTGCGCAATGGCGGTCAGGAAACCAAAGCGCAGGCTGGTGAGATAATCAATAAGACACAGACCGGTGTTACCAAGGGCAAGACAGTTATCACGCTGAAATCCCCGCAGCAGGAAATCGTGTTAGATGATCCCGAACGTCCGGTGGACTTTGCGTTTGAGGCGCCGCAGGGGAGTGATGACTGCAAGATACACCTGAACGCCGGTAACAAGACGGAGCGGGTGGTGAGAGTGAAGGCAGGTACGACGCACGCCGAGAGACTCGGTGACGGTACCTATCATTGGCGCGCGACCTGCCAGGCTGCCGGCGAACCCGTTTCTTCGGGCACCGGCGTTTTTCGTATGCGCCCGGCCGCGACCTTTGCCCTCATTGCGCCGCAGGCCGGCGAAACGGTGACAGCCAACAGCGCAGAGACGCTTGCCCTGCGTTGGCGCTCAGAAGGAAGGGTTAAGGTAGAGCTTTCTGAAAATGCAGATTTTAACCCTGTACTCAGGAGCGCAGAGAGCGGCTCGGGATCATACCCGGTGCCAAACCTGAAGCCCGGCAAATACTGGTGGCGCGTTACGGCGCTCGGTGAGGGCAACCGGCGCCTGCAATCGGAGTTCTCAGTTTCAGAGAAAGGCGAGTTACTGACCGAAGCAGACCAGCCAAAGGGTGGTGACAAGGGCAAAACCGCCGTGCCGAATGCAGCAGCTCAGCCTGCCAAAGAAACGCGCGACCAGACCCAGAAGCCTCTGCGGCTGAGCACGAACGCGCCTTCTTCCGTGAGCATCGAGCCAGACGCCTCAAGCGCGGCCGTGCGCATCAACTGGACGCCGGTCAACACGCAGCTGAATTACCGTCTTGCTGTATCCGCCGATGAATATTTCAGCGAAGAATACGCTGCAAAGCAGGTCAGCGGAAAGGGCAGCACGGTCGTCAACCTGCCGCCCGGAACGTATTACTACCGGGTGCGGGCAGCCCGCAAGAGCGGTGGCCGTTCGCTGGGTGTCAGCCAGGCACGCAAAGTGGAGATCCGCCGCAAAAAGCTGCCGCCCCCGCCGCGGGTAAAATCGGTACAGGCCGAATAAGCTGCGACGCACCAGGCAGCACTGTGCCCGCCGTTTTTTCTTGACCACACCCGCCGCAAAAGGCGTTTAAGCCCATGAAACAACTATCGATGATTTTGCTCACCGTGCTGCTCGGTGCTGGCTGCGGCCGTGGCTATGAAGAGCTGCTGCAGCAGGGTACCGAACAGAGGCGGGCACAAAAATGGGCTCAGGCCAAGCACACGCTCTTTGCTGCCGCGGAAAAAAAACAGACCCCTGAGGTGTACAAAGAACTCGGTAACGTTTTCTTACTCGGCGAACAGAACATCGCTGAGGCAGAAGGATATTACCGTAAGGCACTCGCGATCGATGCGACGTACATTAATGCGCAGTTCAACATGGCCGTCATAGCATTGAAAAAATATGAGCTGACCCTCGACGATAAGGGTAAAGGTGACGATGCACTGCTGAAAGAGGCCGACGGCTGGTTTGACAAAGTATATGGCCAAAACCCAAACTTTGCGGTCGGCATTGAAGAAATGGCAAAATACCACTATTACCGTCATGATTACAAGAAGGCGCTTGAGACCGCACAGAAGGCCGTAGCGGTCGACAACCGAAACGCCAATGCGTACTCGGTGATCGGCCAGATCTACCTGAGCGGCCTCAAGGACTACAAACAGGCATTCGAGAACTTTGAGCAGGCGCGTTCTCTCAACAACAAAGACGCGGACGTCGTCTACTTTCTCTGGGCAACCAGCGAAAAGCTTCGCAAGCCGCAGGATGCCAAACAGTTCAAAACCCGGTATGAGCAGATGCTCAAACAAGAGGGATTATCCGCTGAGCAGGCAAAAGAGCGTATCCGGCGGCTGGAAAACCAGCTGAAGAGCTGACACAAGTTCACACCGGGTCTTTTCCGATAATTAGCTGTGGGGTTGCTCGAAAAGTCTCTGAAAAAAGCGGGTAAAGACCGCGAGAAGCCACCACAAGCGGGTGAAAAGCGCTCCGTGGGCTGGTTAAGAACCAGCCTCGGCGAGCGCACCAGCGCTCTTGCCGACAAAATAGATCTCGAAGAGCAGTACGCCCGGCTGGAAACCCTGGCGAGCGCAGCACCAGCGCCGCCAAAACCCTCGTTGCGTGACCGCGCCCGGCGCCTGTTGAGCCTTGTCAGTCCGGCGCAGCCCGCTGCCGCCCAAGCAGCCAGAGAACAGCTGCCACCTGCCGAGCGACCGCGCATGACGCTGCGCCAGCGAGCCGCAATGCTGATGAAGCGTATGGGAGGCAATGGCAGTGGTGGCGATCAGGGCGGTCAAGCCGGCAGTCCTTCAGGCGGTGAGGGGCATGGCCCGGCTGGACACGCAGACACCGAGCTGGCTGCGGAATACGAGTCAGACCTTGAGCTGCCAGGCCCGGCATTTTTTCCCTGGCTGGCACTCAGCGAAGACGGGGCACTGCAGTCTCAGATCAGCTTCGGCGAGGACAGCGCCCCGTTGCTGGAAACAGCTGAAGCACAAGCAGCCGCTCAGCCGCAGGAGCTCGAAGCCAGCAAAGCACCACTTGCCGAATTTGCCGATACGATCGGGCGCATTACCGAAAACCTGAAGAACCTGCATGTCCAGTTGGACAAGGGCAACTTTATCCGTGATGTACAGGTGGAGCACAGACGTCCCGTTACGGAACCGCAGACGCCACAGTCTCCTATTTTAAGCCACCACGTCCCGGTCGATGCCGCAGTGCCGCCGGCATCAGCAGAGACAACTGGCCAGCCTGCGGCGCAGGGAGCCGCTCAAGCGAAAGACATCTTCTGGCCGCGCAATCTTCCGCTCGACCTTCCGGCGCGGGACATACGCATCAACGCCGATGGCAGCGTATCGGTTGTGCCAGGGCCCTTCCAGTTACCTTATCTCGCTGACGATATAGCTCCCCCGGACAGTGAACTTTCGCACTTCACGCGTAACCTGAAGAACGCCGAGCTGTTTATTGCTGAGGGAGAACTGCAGCTCACGCGTATTATTTACGAGCGCCTGCTGAAACAGATTATCGATGAAGAGGCGCGGCGCAAGATACGCGCGAACCTCGAAGCACTCGATAATTACCGCAAGTCGCACGACTGGGGCAATTTCATGCCGATACCGCCGTGGCTGCGCAATCCATGGCAGGAGATGAAACCGCCGCAGGTCAGCGTCAGCGAGATGCCGGTTGAGGCGAGCAACATAAGCATCCATCTCGATAAGGGATTTTTTGAAATTGCCCGTGCGCTCTTTGAACTCAAGGACACCTTACTGGAAAAGAAGGCAGCCGGAAAAGTCGAAGAGCAGGAAACAGAGGCTGCCGCACAGGGTAGCGCAGATCAGCAGGAGCGGCGCAGCGGAGAGGATCGCCGCAAGGGCTTGCCCGATCCACGCGGTGAGGGGGCGCCGGAGCGTCGTTCGGGCGCAGGGCGTCGCGCGACAGATCGGGAGCAGGCAGAGGCTTCCGAGCCAGTCCCTGAGGATCGCCGTGCAGCCGCTGAAGAACAAAATGCAGCACCACCACCGCTTGCAGCCGAAGACAGTACACCTGAAATGCCGGCGCAGGCCGAGCCCGAGGCAGAACCACCTGCTGACGGTGTGCTTGAACCGCCGCAGATTCCTCAGATGGCTCCGGACGGAACAGCGCAGTCTGCGGGTGGTGCCGGCGAAGATGAGGGCGACGGTAAGGAAAAAGAAGAAGAAAACAAGGTGCAGGAGATCAGGGGTGTACTCGAACTCAAGACACCCGATCAGGAAGATACACCGTTTCTGACGCTGACCTACGACTTTACCAAGATTCCGCACGCCTACCGGCTCGCGAAAGATAACGGCATCTTTGAATATGCCTACTACAAGTACAAGCCGATGCTGGTCAAGGCACACCAGTTCATCAAGCGTAAGCAGATTACGCGTGCGCTGAATTATTACCGCGTGATCCGCGAGCAGCAGATTCCCACCGAGTTCAGGCACATGGTTGATCGGAACATCAAAGACATCACGGAATACCTGCAAAAATATCTCGTGACGCGGCAGAACTAGCGCATGACGTTACTGATTGCGGGGGTAGCGGCGATTATCTTCGCCGTCTGGCATTCGTTTTCCGATGCACTGGCGTGGCGTATCTGGCAGGCCTGGTATTCTCCGGTGCGCAAATCAATCCGTCATAAGATTTCTTTTGTCTTTGCTGCCCGGTCGCGCTGCGAGTTCTGCGGGGCACCGATACCGTGGTATGGGCTGATTCCCGTTCTGGGGTTTTTTCTGCTCAAGGGTAAATGCCATAATTGCAGCCGCAGGCTTTCGCTGCGCTTTCCTGCATTGGAATTGTGCGCGTTGATTTACGGCGCATTGCTCGGTACATTTCTCGTTTCGCCAGGTGAATTTCTTATCGCGCTCTTCGCCTACGCGCTGGTGTGGATTATTATTTATAACGACTATCGCTCGTTGCTGATTCCCACCGAGGCAATACTGGCTCTGTTCCTCGTTGCACTGGGCAACCTGCTGCTGGTGCGCTATCCGCGCTGGTTTGAAATGCAGGATCTTTCGCTGGGCCTCGACCTCGCTGTCTCGTTTGTCTGGTATTTCCTCTTTCACCTCTTGCGGGTGGTTTCGGGCTATAAGCTGGGACTGGCGGACGTCAGGCTGGTGCTGGCGCTTGGATTTATCCTGGGACACCCCTTTGCCCTGTGGTTACCAGGGTTGGCCGCGTTACTGGCAATTGTTTTTTGGCTGCTGCGGAGGTACTCCGTACTGCTCTATGCACCTTCAGGGGAGCAGATACCCTTCGGAGTTTTCCTTGGGACAGGGTATCTGTTACTGAATCTCGCCCGCGCCGCTTACCAGTGAGGCAGCCAATGCCAGTTGCCTCTTCGCCCGCATTTCCTGGAAGTTTTCCCAAAACGAAGCGATGCTGATGTAGAAGAAACCACAGGCATACATGATCATGAAAGGAACAAACATGGTGCGCTCAAAGGCGAACGCCGTGTAAATGATCAGTACAGCATATATGCCCATGAAGAACTCGAGAAAAGGCGTCTTATCGAGTTTGACGTTGCCCGCATACTTCATGCGTTCGGCGACCTTGTCCTTCTGGCCTTCAATGCGCAGCTTTGGGGTACGGATAAAAGATGACTTTTTGCCGGTTAATGCCTGCCATACAGCGCGCGTGTTTGAGACAGCTATTCCTGTCCCGATCATGGTCAGGATGGGCATCCAGGCGATGCGGTTTGCCCAGCGGTTATAGAGGACTTTCTGCGAGACCAGGTACATGGCGATCGGGCCGAAGGTACCCAGCGAAAAAATCACGGCGGCAATGCCGATGATCGCATCGGGCAGGTTGCCCAGCCGCTCGCTGAAATAGAGTACGGGTAATGTCGCTAGGATGTTGATCACCATCAGCGGGTGCACGAGGTAGTTGGTGAGGTGCGTGAGTGCTTCGAGTTTTACCTTCCACGGCAAATCGGTTCTGAAAATGGTTGGGGCAAGTTTGACGGTCGTCTGTATAGAGCCTTTGCACCAGCGGAACTGCTGCGATTTGTACGCATTGACAGTAGCGGGAAGCTCCGCCGGGTTGACAACGTCAACGATGTACTTAAAGCGCCAGCCCTTTAGCTCAGCGCGGTATGACAGGTCAAAATCTTCGGTGAGTGTGTCTGCTGACCAGTTGCCCGCGTCGTAGATGCATGTCTTGCGCCAGATACCGGCTGTGCCATTGAAGTTCATCCAGAGGCCGCTGCCGCCGCGTGCGATCTGTTCAATGGTGAAGTGACCGTCGATACCAAGGCTTTGGCCCTTTGTGAGAATGCTATAGTCAGCGTTGATATGGCCCCAGCGGGTCTGTACCATGCCGATATCATCTGACTCGTAGAAGTAGGGGACAGTTTTTTCGAGGAAGTCTTCGGCCGGAAGGAAATCTGCATCGAAGATCGCGATAAACTCGCCTTTGGCGACTTCCTGCGCCTCGCGCAGCGCTCCGGCCTTGTGGCCCTGGCGGTTGGTGCGGTGGATGAGTTTGATGTCAAAGCCCTTTTTCTTATAGGCGGCAACTTTCTTTTTCACCAGGTCGGTGGTCTCGTCGGTCGAATCGTCAAGCACCTGGACTTCAAGGCGGTTTTTTGGGTAGCGCACCTTCATTGTGGTGTCGATGAGGCGCTCGGCGACGTAATACTCGTTGAACATGGGCAGCTGGATAGTGACGCGCGGCCATGTTTTCATCTTCTTCGTGAGCTCAGAAAGCCTGTTCGGATCAGAGACGCAGTTCTGGCGGTATTTGAAGAAAAGTTTCACCATGACAAAACAGTGCAAACCGTAGTAAAAAAGGACAATTATGTCCAGTATATAGACTACGAGGCTAAAAACGAACAGAAATTCCATGGATGGTGCATAGTGCAATTTTGAGACAGGTCGTCAACGAAAGCTCCGGTCGCCGAAAAAATGGCGGAGAATTTTTTTGGCACGGGGTTTTCGGGTGGCTGTGGCCCCGAACCTACGGGTGCTTTAACTTGCCGAAGCTTCTCAATCTGCATATCATAAAGTATGCGGGCAAAACTGGCTGTCTTTTTCGTCCTACTCGCGGCTGCGCTTGCCATTCTGGTGGTGACCTCGTCTTCGTCGGCCGCGCAGGTTCATCTCAAGCTGCAGGAGTTTCGCAGTGAAGCCGAGCGCTCGGGAATGGAAAAGCTCGCCAGCAGAAACCTGACGCTTTACGGCAAGGTGAAAGAGGGGAGCATTGAGCGCGAGGGCGTACGTGCCCGTTTTGTCATCGTTGACCAGGGTGCAGAGATGACAGTCGAGCATTCGGGAAAGACGCTGTTGCCCGACACCTTTCAGGATGGTGCAGATGCCGGGGTCGAGGGCAACTACGATCCTGCGCGCAAAGTCTTTGTCTCGCATAAAGTCATGGCAAAATGTGCTTCGCGCTACGAAGCTGCCGGCCAAACCAAGTCAAAGCCTTACTGACAGTAAACGCTCTGTTTACGAACCAGGTTCCACACAGCAACCCCTGTCCCCTGCGGTGTGTGGCAGGGCAAACTTCGCTTCAGTCTCAGGCAAATTGCCGATAATGGACTATGACCCGCATTCCGTACCGACCGCAGAAAGCCATTCTCGGGGGTGCCCTGCTGCTCATACTTTCGGGCGCAGCATATTTCAGCCTGCACCAGACAGACCCGCTTAGGGGCTTTGATCCGGCGGGCATTGTCGATGAGCGTGATGCGCGCGTGCAATCGCTGCTTGAGCTCTTGAAGCTGGATAACGAAGACTACCGCACCCAGGCAGAACTGGCAAAACTCTATTTTGAACTGGGCGAACTGGATAATGCTGAACGCCATGCGCTTGCGGCTGTCGCAATCGGTCGTCGCAAGAATGCGGACCGCGAGTTCATGACGAACCAGTTCCTGCTGCTCTCGAAGATCTACCAGGCAAAAGGCGATCAGCAGAAGGCGCTGGAATATGCCTCGCGCGCGGCCGAAAGCGATCCCACAAAGACAGCTCCCCTTAAACGCAAAGGCCAGGTTTTTGAGGCACAGCGTAAGAACGATAAGGCACGACTCGAATACCTGAAGGCACTGAAACTCGACGAAAAGGATCCGGAGACATACGCACTGCTTGCGGCGCAGGAATTCAAAAAGGGTAACCGGAAGGCTGCGATGGAGTGGCTGAAGATGGGGGTCCGCCGCAACCCGACGAATGCCATCGCATTTCGCAACCTGGCGCGTGGTTATGTGCGCACCGGCGAATTGCAGAAGGGGCGCGAGGCATATGAAAGAGCGCTGGCACTTGATCCCAACAACGCTGGTACAAGACACGAGTATGCTAAGCTGCTGAAAAAAATGGGGGAGCGTGATCGTTATGTGGCTGAGCTCCGCAAAGCACATAACTCCGACCCGAAAAATCCAAAGATACTCGCCGACCTGGGCGATGTGGAACTCGCTGCCGGCAACAAGCGCGCTGCGCTCGCGTACTATCGCGATGCACTGTCGCGTGATGGCAAGAATACGAAGCTAAGAGAGAAATACAACGCGCTCTATAATGAAATGCTCGCAGAGCAGGGCAAAAAATCTTCAGGGCCGGCCGTGGCCGCTGGCAGCAATGGGGCCGGTACTGGCAACGGCAGCACAGCGGCCGGCAGTGGGAATGCTGATGCTGCAGGCAGCGGTAATGCTGCGGGCAAGCCAGATGGTGGAGCTGCGACTGCTAAGAACCAGGAGCCGCCCGACACGGGACTTTCCGGCGGAAAGCCGAATGAACCGGCGTCACAGGGCATAACAAAAGAACTCGAAGCGGGCAAAAAAGCATTCGCCGAAAAAGATTTCGGCGGTGCCGAGGACTATTTTCGCCGCGCGCTTGAAAAAGCACCTGATTCACAGGAAGCACGGTTCTTTCTGGCGCGCAGTCTCGACGCGCAGGGAAAAAAAGACGCCGCAATGGCTGAATACCGCAAGGTACTGGCCAAAGAGCCCGAGCACGCCAAGGCAAACTATTATCTCGGCAGGCTTCTGTACCAGGCGCAGAAATTTGGCGAAGCAGAACGCGCATTCCAGAAATCGGTGAACTCCGACGGGCAGTTTGCACCCGCGCGCTATTCGCTGGCACTGGCGCAGGAAAAACAGGGCAAGAACAATGAGGCACTCGCGGCGTACCGCAAGGCCGCGGAAACGGACAGTAGCCTGACCCAGGCACATTTCAACAGTGCAATCCTGCTGAAAAAAAATAAGCGGTATGATGAAGCACTGGCCGAACTGGCCAAGAGCGGAAAAGGAAGCGAAGTTGAGTACCAGCGCGGAGAAATCTTTCTTAAACAGAAGAAATACGCAGAGTCCAAAGAAGCCTTCGGCCGCGTCCTGAGTGAAAAGCCACAGCATTATGAAGCTGCCTTCAACCTGGCGCTCGCACACCATAAACTCGGCGATCCTGCGGGTGCGGACAAGGTGCTCTCGCGTGTTATTCGCGACGATTCACCTGCAGACCTCCACTACACTTACGGCAAACTGCTCGAAGAGAGCGGGGAAACGGCAGGGGCGGAAAAGCAGTACCGCATCAGCGTGCAGAAAGATGCGCGCTATTTCAAGGGTTGGCTCAATCTCGGCCGCGTAACATCGCAGGGACAAAAGTTCGACCAGGCAGAGCACGCCTACCGCCAGGCACTGCTGATAGAGCCTGCCTCTTACGAGGCCAATTTCAACCTCGCAAACGCCCTCTTCAAGCAGAAGAAGTACCAGACAGCAATTGAGTACTTTGAAAACGCGCGTCGCAACGATGCAAACCGCGAGGTGGTGCTGCCACTGGCTTCGAGCTACGAGAATACGTCACAGCCTGAAAAAGCCGCGAAGGTATACAACGATTTCCTCAGGGAGAATCCCAAAGACCGGGTCGTCCTTGAGCGCCTGGGTTACCTGTATTACCGCAAAACCAAAGAAAAGGATAAGGCGCTTGAGCAGTTTAATAAGTTGTTGAAGTACTATCCTGATTCGGAGAAGGCGCAGGAATACAAGGGTATGGTGCAGCTGATCGAGAAGCAGAAGGGCGAGCAACAGTAACAGAAGATGGCATCCGCGGCAGACGAACTCAGAAAAATTATCCTTGCGCTCGACAATGAAGACGAGCTGCGTGAGCAGGAGCGCACGAAACCGCCGCGCGAGGTGATCGTGGTCGCCGATTCTGTAAAGCAGGCGCTCTCGCTGGCTGCGGCGCAGATGCAGAAAGATGAGTTCCAGCTCGATTATAAAATTCTCAACCGCGGCGGTTCGCAGCTCTTCGGCCTGCGCCGTTTACCCTATCGGGTACACGTCTTTCCTGCCCGCGAAGATACACGTTTTAGCGACCTCGAGGACATGAACGTATCACTGTCGGGCGCGATGGCGCAGGCGGCTCTTTCTGACGACGCTCCCATTGCGATTAACTCAGACGGAAAAATTCTCGTGCGAATTTATCGTACAGGTGTTTACGTCATCGTGCGTCCCCCGGTCGGCGACGGACAGCCGGTGACTATTGCGCAGGCGATGGAACGTCTGAGGACCGCCGGTGTTACCGCCTATGATAAAGGCCGGCTGGAAAACGAGGTGAAGGCGCGCTCGGCAAAGCAGGTCAAAATTGCCGAGTGGACGCCAAGGCCCGATGCCGATTCACAGCTGCAGGTCGAGGTCTCAGCCGATCACATGCGTGCGGTGATGACCGTGTCGCGACCCCGCCCCGGCGGACGGCACCTGCAGGTTGCCGATGTCATGCAGGCGCTTAAGGCAAACGGTGTGCAGTTTGGCTTCAAAGAGCAGACCATCGAAAAGGCGCTCGACGAAGAAGTTTATTCGACGCCCGTTGTCGTCGCCGAGGGGAAACCTGCGCAAAACGGTCGCGATGGTTACATCGATTACAAGGTGCGTATCGATAAGAAGGTCGAGTTCAAAGAAGACGAGTCGGGCCGGGTTGACTTCCTGCAGCGCGATCTCGTCGAAAACGTCATACAGGGACAGGTGCTCGCAGAACTCGTGCCTGCGCAGCGCGGACAGGAAGGACGCGATCTGTTCAACAAGATCATGCCGGCAAAGAACGGCAATCCGGTTACACTCAGGCCAGGACCGGGCACCATGCTGTCCGATGACGGCAAGAAGCTGCTGGCAGAGAAAAATGGCCAGGTCATCTACCGCGGGGGAATTCTCAGCGTTCACGATATGTTCACCGTCAACGGCGACGTGGGCATTACAACAGGTAATATCACCTTCCTCGGTTCGATCATGGTTACCGGCAACATCGACGACAACATGCACGTCAAGGCGGCGGGTGGCATCGAGGTGGCAGGTACGATACAGAAAGCATACGTCGAAGCGGAAGGCGACATCATTGTCCGCCAGGGTATCATTGGCCGCGACGAAGCCCAGGTTGAATCGACCGCCGGGTCTGTTTACGGCAAATTTCTGCAGAACGGTGTGTGCATGGCCGAGCAGGACGTGGTCATGGGCGAGAATATCATGCACTCCCGCGTTTATGCCGGAGGAAATGTAGTCTGTAACGGTAAACGCGCGCAGCTGGTCGGCGGCGAAATCATCTGCGGTGGGGTAGTGCGCGTCAAATCGCTCGGTGCGATGGCTGCCACGCCGACACACGTGATGGCCGGCGTTAACCCGCGTGCGATGCAACAGCTCAAGCAAATCGCGCAGATTGAGAAGCAGCTGCGCGAAAAGATTTCACAGACGGAAATTAACCTGAAGACCCTGCAACAGCAAAAAGCTGCCGCGCCCGATGCATTCAGCGAGGCCAAAGAGGAGCAGCTGGTCAAAACCATCGCGTTCCGCGATAAACTCAACGAGCGCCTGCGCGAAGCCCTGGGCGAAAAAGAGAACATCGAAACGTTCATGAAAGACGCGCAGTCTGAAGGGGCAGTGCACGTGGAAAAGACGGCATTTCCCGGGGTGACGATTGAAATTAACGGCGCGTCGTTCACGGTGCAGGACGAGTACAACAACGTCAGCTTTGTCGAAGAAGCCGGTCGCATCAATATCGTGGCTTACATTGCACCGGGTGACGACGACAAACACTTCCAGAAATCACGGCGCAAGGGCAGGTACAGTGAAACCCCTCGATCTTAACGTCAGCATCCAGAACACATACGAAGCGGCGCGGGTTGAAGCTGTTCGCCTCGAGAAAGAACACGTACTGAACAGGCTGTCAGGTGAAGACTCGATGCGCGAGCAGCGCCTGCGCGATTCGCAGGTGAACCAGCCTGAGGCCAAGATCATGCATGAAGACATGTTCTCCGCCGAAGCTTATGAAGCACCCGATTACACGGAGCAGGGCAGTCCCGAAAAGAAGAAGCAGCGGGACTCACACCCTGCTGCGCAGGATGAGAAGACAGCTGCCGGAGATGAGCCTGCTACAGAAAGAAAGGAGCCCGCAGACGGAGAAAGCCACTCATCCGGTTTTTCTACTTACGCATAACGCGGCTGCGCGCAGCGCTCGCCTCGGCGAATAATCCCGGAATATCAGCCTTGCCTGCATCCAGGTCATCGGCAAGCCGCGTTGCATCTGACGCGAGATCACGCAGCCAGGCCGTGACGTGCATATGGTTACTCTGCGTAATTTCAGCCCACATGTTGCCGGAACTTTCGGCAATCCGTGTCATGTCACGGTAGCTGCCAGCAGCAGGTGAAGCACTCAGCCGGTCGGTATCGAGTCTGCCGCTGAGTCGTGCTATCAGGCAGGCAGCCAGGTGCAGGCCGTGGCTTACATGCGCCATGATACGGTCGTGTTCATCGGCGGCGACTGTCGCCGTAAGCGCGCCGGTTGCTGACCAGAGTTCTGCTACGGCCGTTCTTGCTGCGCTCTGCCGCGCCGAAGCACGTGATCCTGGATCTGCCAGGAATACCGTAGAGCCTTCAAACAGACCGGCTTCGGCTGCTTCGGGGCCCTGTTTTTCCTTGCCGGCCATCGGGTGGCTACCGACAAAAGCCACCTCCGGAAATTTTTGCTGCATGTAGTCACAGATCATTTTCTTGCTGGAGCACATGTCAAAGACGATGAGCTTTTCGCGCAACGCGGGCACCGCCATGACACTTTCGATAGCCGGATAACAGTCCTCGATGTTGAGTCCAAGAGCCAGCATATCGCAATCTTCGAGGAGGCGCAGGCAATCATCGGTAGCCGTTACGACCTGCGCAAAACCCATCTGGTGCAGAACCGCGCGGCTGCGTTCGCTGCGCACAGCACCCGCCACCTGGTAGCCGGCCTGCTTCAGGCGCAGGCCCAGTGAGGCACCGATCAGCCCCATTCCCCAGATGAAGACCTTCATAGCTTCTCGCGTATGAACGGCATCGGGTTATACGTCAGTTCGTAGTAGTTGTCGGGTTCGAGACTGCGCACGCGCACTTCATAGTGCAGGTGCGGCCCGGTGGAGCGCCCAGTGGTTCCGACAAAACCTATCAGGTCGCCGCGCCGCACTTTCTGGTCCTTGCGCACAGAAATTTCGTTCATATGCGCATACACGGTGATGATGCCAAACTTATGTTCGAGCCGTACATTCTTCCCCAGGCCGGTCGTGCCTTCATCGGCGGCACTGGCCACAACGCCGTCAGCTGTGGCATAGATGGGAGCTCCCACGCCGCCCGCAAAATCAATGCCGGTGTGAAAGTTCGTTTCGAGGCCGAACGGGTCGATGCGGCTGCCGTAAAGCGATGTAATCTGGTTGGAGCGCACGGCGATACCGATTGGCATACTGATGTATGCCTCTTCACGCGCTGTAATGATCTGCATGACGCTCATCAGCGGTAGTATTTTGGCGCTCTGTTGTTTTGCCGAATCGGTAGAGGCAATGTCGCCCAGGTCGGGAGCGGTCTGGAAGATAGTATGGTAGTAGTCTTCGCCGATCTTCTGCAATTCGTCGAGGTTGGCAGTGATGCGGTCTTTTCCTTTTTCGAGAATTTCCCACCGGGCAAGCCAGGCCGATGCGGCTTCTTCGGACAGACGTTTATCTGCCTCAAGCGCAGACTTGTTCATCACGGCGAAAGTGATAAAGCAGCCAATGAGGCCAATCATGGCCAGAAAGAACCAGACAGTGGCATAAGAAACCCGCCATTCGCGCTTGAAGCCCGCCGTGGCGGGAATTATCGCCAGGGTGAAGGCCGAGCCGCCTTTGAGGCGTTGCCGGAGGTTTGTGCTTGCTGTTTTGCGGCCAGAAGGCATTCGAGTTTACCAGGGGGAAAATAATTTGCAGCTCACCGGGTGATTTAGTATTATGCGTTCAGGAAAACAAAACGTCAAGCCAAATGGTGTTTTGCCTCACTTAAAGGAGTTAAAATGGGCCTCGTACAGGAAATCACAGACCAGAATTTCGGAAGCAAAACCTCGGGCGGTGTTGTTATGGTAGACTTTTGGGCGCCCTGGTGTGGTCCATGCCGTATGGTTGCGCCGGTGCTCGAAGACCTGCAGAAAGAAATGGCAGACAAGGTTTCGATTCTCAAGATGAATGTGGATGAAAATCCTGAGACTGCCATGAAGTTTGGCATCACCAGCATTCCTACGCTCATGATCTTTAAGAACGGCGAGATGGTCGACCGCACGGTGGGCGCAGCGCCGAAAGAGCACTACAAGACGATTCTCGGTAAACACCTCTGAAGCACGGGCCGCTCTAGCGTGAGCGGCTCAGCTGTTCTGCGCGCGTGAACACAGAAAGCATCTCGCGCGTGGACATGGTTCCTTCGCCGGCATCGCTTTCCGCAAATAGTCCGGCTCTCACTGCATCGCGAAAATACCAGCCACTGCTGCCGGTCAACCGCGTGAAAAAACCTTTGGGCAGATCGAAGCGCTCGATGAGTATGCGGGCGAAATCCCGGCGGGTGATAGGCTGGCTGTCGCGGCGCAGTATTATACCTTTAGCCTCAAGGTAAGCTTCAATACGCTCGTTCGTCGTCTCCCGAGTGACCTGCACTGCCTGCGCCTGCTCGCGCAGATCACGCCGCAGCGCCGATTTGAGTGAGTAGTAGAGCAGATCGTATGAATCGGAGAAGGTAGCGACAGTATCTTTCAACAGGCGCCCGACAACGTCTGCAGCTGCAGCTCCCGGGGGTGCAAGAACCAGCATACAGGTCAGCAAAAATTGTAGGGCGCGGGAATACATCCTTAAGGTAAATATACGGAAAAATTCTCAATCCAGCGACACAAATTTCTGTTGTGCCGCCAGCACGTCCTGTTCGATCTGCAGACGCAGGTCGTCGAGGCTGGCAAACCGGCGTTCGCCCCGGATGCGACCCCTGAACTCAAACCGCAGCTCAGTACCGTACAGGTCGCCGGAGAAATTCAGCAGGTGTACCTCGAGGCCAAGCGGGTGATCGCCCGCAGTGGGTTTGCGCCCGAGGTTGGCGACCGCAGGATAACCGTGGCCGTCGCCCAGGCGGGCGATTCCGTAGTAGACGCCGGGAAGGGGCAGCAGCTTCTCCGGGTCAAGGCCCACGTTCGCCGTGGGAAATCCCAATGTGCGCCCGCGCGCTTCACCCCGGATAACTGGCCCCCCGACAGAGTAGGGACGGCCCAGAATGGCGTTCACCGAGCCGATATCGCCTTCCAGCAGAGCCGCGCGTATGCGCGACGACGAGGTGCGCCGTTCAAGCGTCATCTGCTCTTCTACGATTTCGACGCCAAAGCCATACCGCTTGCCTGCACCCAGAAGGTATGCCGCATTGCCCCTGCGGTTGTGGCCGAAGTGGTGGTCATTGCCCATGACGATATGGCGCATGCGCAGCTGCCCCAGCAGAAAATGGCGCAGAAAAGATCGCGCCGAGATCTTCAGCGTATCGGCCGTGACAGGAAAAAACACGGCGAGGTCCAGGCCCGTGTCCCTGAGTACCGCCTGTTTCTCGGCAAAGGTGGTGAGCCTGCTATCAACAGTGAGCCGCTTGAGAATCTTTTTTGGGCTGGGCTCGTAAGTCACCAGGACTGATGTCAGACCGTGCTGCCGGCTGCGGGCCACGGTCGCATCGATCAGCACGCGGTGCCCGGTGTGCAGGCCGTCGAAATCGCCCATTGTCACAACAGCACCTGAAGGAATGGCGGGAATTTTGTCGATTTGCGTTATCGCTGTCACAGGCTGGCCGATGGCATATGCGGGTTTTTAACCCCGCACCCTTTGCGGTGAGCAAATCAAAAGAGGTTTACAGCGTGTCGTTACAAATACGTGCGTTATGGATGCCAAGCGGCCGTAAAAGAAAGAGAAAAAAAATCGCAAACCACAAGCGCAAGAAGAAGCGCAGGGCTAACCGTCATAAAAAGAAATAAGCGATAGTGCAGTCTCCACCGGTAAGGTACAGTACCTTGCCGGCGGTGATATGCTGCCTATCAGGATTGACCCGGCATCCGCGAGCGGATGCGACTCGTTATCTCGTCGATTCTTTTCTGCAGGTCTTCGATACGCCCCTGGCCGCTGGTTTGGAACTCGCGCAGGGCAGTCGTCAGGTTATCAGACATTTCTCGGGCCTTCGCCTCGTAATCCTTGACTGAGACCAGCAGGTCGTTCACGAACTTCTTCACGTTTCCGGCACCGGCTTCACCTGAGGTGTCACCCTTTGCAATCAGGTCGTTGATGCCCTGTTCTGCGGCCTTGAAGGCTGTCTGCAGGTTGTCTTCCAGACCCTTGGCGGCACCGATACCCAGATTGACGATTTTTTTCAGCAATTCTTCCATGTTTCCCCCTGAAGGTGTCTTTGTTTGGCGGCGGAGCGCCCCCGTTCTGCCTGCCATGACCTTTGTCCCCGGGGCAAGCATTTTTGCCCCACGGGGGCATGGCGCACCTTGCAGGAAAAAGCCCGGGGCTTTTCACTTCAGGCCCCCGGGTTCCGAAAATAGAGACAGTGGCCCAGGTAGCGCAAAAACCCTTTCCGCTCAGCCGGGAGTCTGACCCGTTTGAGCACGCGCAATCAGAGAATTCATACTATGGCATTCTCAATATCCTGTATTACCTGAAAGCAAAATACACGCGCATCCACTTTCGTTATTCAGGCTACGTCTATATCGCCCACTGCGAGAGTATCGGCCAGCAGGAGGTATTGCTCGTCGCGCATGGCTTCCAGGAAACACAGGAACGCCGTGCGGTTCTGCAGTTTGAGGCGTACAACCGCTACTACATGTCGCACGTTCTCGTACTGCGGACCAATGAAAATGGCATCTACATCCAGTTTCCACAGCAGCTGCTCTACCTGCAGCGGCGGCGTCACATCAGGCTACGATTCGACGACCTGTTCATGCGGTTCACGATTCTCTACTCGCCGATCGGGCACACACGCCTCGATGAGAAGAATCTCGAGAGTCGATTTCCTTATGTCATGCAGGAGATAGCGCGCGAAGACGTTTCGCTGCAGACCATGTACCGCATGCTGGTGAGTGAGGTGCAGGCAATCAGCGCCGATTTTGATATCGTGTTCTTTGCCGACCGGCCTGCAGCTGAACTTACCCCGGCTGAAAAGATCGTGCGCGATACAGGCAATACCTTTTACGTCGAAGATACCATGCGCGTGATTTCCTATACTTCTCCGCACGCACACCAGGATCTCAGCAACCTGAGCAGCCTGTTCGAAGAGCGGGCGACGGCAGAAGGTGAGACAGCTGCATTGCGCTACGTCGAAGATATTCGCCGGTCCGATGCCCGGCAGTTTATCGTCTCATATCTTCTGAGTCCCGTCTCCCTTTTTGGTGAAATTATAGGCTATGTTCGTGTAGAAACGAACCAGTTCGACAAGAAATACATTAACCAGCACCAGGCAATGGACATGCATCGCCTGATGGAGTTATTTTCCTACGCGATGAGCAAGGTCCGCATACGTACCTCGCACTTTGATCCCAGTTCGGTGGAAACGCGGGTTGTGAATATCTCGCTTTCCGGGCTCTTGCTCGAGTTTTCTGACCCTGCTATTTTCCGCTACCTTAAGCAGCACCGGCGGGTAAAGATGCTGATACCTGTCATGGGTGATGACCTCGAGCTATATGGCGAGATCGTGCGTTTTACCGAACGCAACGGGTTCTATTACCTGGGTGTCCTGTTTTTTAAGAGTAAGCCGGGCGATATGATCCGCCTGGAGAAGTTTATTCACGAAAACATGCAGTTCCAGTTTTTGTGACAACCCGGCGGGTTGTCACAAATACCGGTTAGTGCATCCTATCCTATGGTTGCTGCCTGGAGCACATCGTGTGCGCAGCAACCTACGGACATCCTATCCTATTGCCACCTTTCCTTTTTCGCCCGTGCGGATACGGATAACTTCTGCCAGCTCCGTGATGAATATCTTGCCGTCGCCGATCTTGCCCGTGCGGGCGCCGGCAATAATGGCGTTAACGGTCGGTTCAACGTAATCTTCATTCACGGCTATTTCTATGCGGACTTTTTTCAGAAGATTAACTTCGTGAACTGCGCCGCGGTAGGTTTCGTCGTAACCCTTCTGCTGGCCACAGCCCAGTGCGTTCGAAACGGTCATCTTGGTCACATTGGCTTTAAAGAGCGCGTCCTGGACATCCTGCAGCCGGTTTGGCTGTATCATCGCGGTAATGAGTTTCATCGGTTCCCTCCTGCAGCCGCCGGGATCTCTGTCTTTACCGGCAATCCGCCGGGCCCTGCTGCACGGGAAACACTGTAAGAAAGTGGGATAGGGGGGAAAGTGGAAGAATACACTTCCCCCCAGCCCATCCTATCCAATTGGTTGCTGCCTGGAGCACGTCGTGTGCGCAGCAACCTACGGACATCCTATCCAATTGGTCCGCGGCTCAGATGACATCGTGTCAGCGGCAGACCTATGGACTTCCTATCCAATAGCCACTTTGCCTTTTTCACCCGTACGGATGCGGATGACTTCGGCGAGTTCGGTGATGAAGATTTTGCCATCGCCGATGCTGCCCGTGCGGGCTCCGCTGATGATAGCGTTGATTGTCGGTTCAACAAATTCATCGTTGACGGCAATTTCAATGCGAACCTTCTTAAGAAGGTTCACCTCGTGCACAACACCGCGGTAGGTCTCATCGTACCCCTTCTGCTGGCCGCAGCCAAGGGCGTTCGAGACAGTCATTTTGGTCACGTTCGCTTTAAAGAGCGCATCCTTAACATCCTGCAGTTTGTAGGGCTGTATCATGGCTGTAATGAGTTTCATATGGTGTTTCCTCCAGGTTATTCAACAAATGTCTGAAAGCCGTTATAGCCTTCTTCGCCGTGTTCGCTGATGTCGAGACCCAGCGATTCGCTCTCAGCGCTCGCCTTGAGACCGATAGTGAATTTCAGCAGGTAGCCGATGATCACTGTCGCAACAACTGAAAGCACTATGGTGAATCCAATCGCTTTCAGGTGCTCGGCCATGAGGCCATTCTTAATTACCGCTTCGAGGGCCGGGTTGGCTTCGGTGCTGGCAAAAACTGCCGTCAGTATTGCACCAAGGGTGCCGCCAACGCCGTGGACGCCAAAAGTATCGAGCGCATCGTCATAGCCCAGCCACTTCTTCATGTACATCACCGCGAAGAACGGAATCGCACCGCCGATGAGGCCCATGGTCACAGCTGAAGAAGCGGTGACAAAACCCGCTGCAGGAGTAATAACAACCAGTCCCGAGACTGCGCCTGAGCAAAAACCGAGGACAGTGGGATGTCCCTTGAGAATCCATTCGAGCATCGGCCAGACGAACGCTGCGACGGCAGCCGCGAGAGTTGTGGTGGTGAAGGCATTGGCGGCAATACCATCGGCTGCAAGCGCTGAACCGGCGTTAAAGCCATACCAGCCTACCCACAGCATGCCCGTACCGACGGCAGTCAGAACAAGGTTGTGCGGCGCGAACGACTTTGCACCGTAACCGCTGCGCTTACCCAGTATCAGGGCGAGCACCAGCGCTGACCAGCCCGAAGACATGTGCACGACAGTGCCACCGGCGAAGTCAATTGCTTTCATTCCCGCTTTGTCAAAATTGCCGAGGCCGTTCATGAAGCCTGCAGGACCCCAGACCATGTGCGCGAGCGGAAAGTAGACGATGAACATCCAGATGGCGACAAAAAGCAGTATGCTCGAAAATTTCATCCGTTCGGCAATTGCTCCCACGATGAGTGCCGGGGTAATAATGGCGAACATCATCTGGAACATTGAAAATACGTTGTTGGATATCCATTGGCCACCCTGGCCGACAGAGCTGTCGACACCCTTAAAGAAGGCAAAGGCAGTGCCGCCAATGAACGGGCTCCCCTCAGAGAAAGCGAGCGAATAACCTATCGCCCACCACAATATTGTGACGAGGCCTGCGATGCCAAAGCACTGCGCGACAACGCTCAATACGTTCTTTGTGCGCACGAGGCCGCCGTAGAAGAGGGCGAGGCCTGGCAGCGTCATGAAGAGCACCAGCAGCGCAGAGGTCATGATCCAGGCGTTATGGCCCGGGCCTGCACCTGCGATGTTTGTCTTTTCCGCTTTATCTGCGGCTTTTACCGCTGCATCGTCTTTGACGCGCGGTACATTATTCATGTAAGCTTCAATATCAGCGACCCGCTGTTCGAGGGTCAGTTCTTTAGGCTTGGCAGCGGTGTTTTCCGCGCCGTGCGTGAGGCCAGCCGAGGCAAGTGCCAGGGCGCCCGCGAAGAGTAATTTCAGTTTGAGGGATTTCATGCGTTCTCCTGAGTTGTTTGGTTATTGTATCTCTCTTCTTTTTTCTGACTGTGCGCGCACCTTATCGGGGCGTCGACAAAAAAACCGCGGCCCAGGGGGCCGCGGCCAGGCACCGGTTATCCTACCGCTGCTTTTCCTTTTTCACCCGTACGGATACGGATTACGTCTACCAGCTCAGTGATGAAGATTTTTCCATCACCGATGTTTCCGGTCCGTGCACCGCTGATGATCGCGTTGATCGTCGGTTCGACGAAGTCTTCGTTAACCGCAATTTCAATGCGTACTTTCTTCAGCAGGTTTACTTCATGAACCACACCGCGGTACGATTCGTCGTAACCACGCTGCTGTCCGCAACCGAGAGCGTTCGAGACGGTCATCTTTGTGACGTTCGCCTTGAACAGTGCATCCTTCACATCCTGGAGTTTGTGAGGTTGAATCATGGCTGTTATCAGTTTCATATTTTTCTCCTTGTGGAGCTAACCGGCCAATCCTCGCGGATCAGCGGTTAACCTCCTGGAAGTCTGCATAGGCTTCGTTGCCATGCTCGCCCACGTCGAGACCCATGATCTCTTCATCGCGTGATACGCGGATACCACCTGCAAGTTTCAGGATGTACCAGAGGACCAGTGAAGCGACGAACGTGAAGCCGCCGATCGCGACAATACCCTTGAGCTGTACCATCACCTGTTGGCCAACTGACCATTTAGCAGGATCTACCACATCACCGGTCAGGCCTGCAACGGTCTTCGCGATTTCGTGGTTATAGAAGAAACCAGTGGCAAGAGTACCGAAAATACCGTTCAGCAGGTGAACCGAGGTTGCTCCCACCGGGTCGTCGATCTTGATCTTGTCGAAAAACAGTACGCCTACCACAACGAGTGCTCCGCCGATTGCGCCAATCAGCGCTGCGGCCGGCAGGGTTACGAATGCGCAGGGGGCAGTAATTGCCACCAGGCCCGCAAGTGTACCGTTGAGAATCATACCGAGGTCAGGTTTCTTAAGCATAATCCACGAAGTTGCCGTTGCGGCGATCGCACCGGTCGCGGCTGCGATGTTGGTCGCGAGCAGCACGTGCGAGAGTCCCGAGCCGTCGCCAACGCCCATGAAGCTACCGGGGTTAAAGCCGAACCAACCAAGCCACAGGATCAGTGTACCCAGAGCTGCAGAGGTCATGTTGTGGCCAAGAATCGGTTTCACTTTTCCATCAGGACCATATTTTCCGATACGAGGACCAAGTACAATCACCGCAGCGAGAGCTGCCCAGCCGCCCACGCTGTGAACCACAGTCGAGCCGGCAAAGTCACGGAAGTTCGCTGCGCCGAGCCAGCCGCCGCCCCAGACCCAGTGGCCTGTAATGGGGTAGAGTATCGCCACCAGCACAATGCTGAAGATGATAAATGAGTGGAACTTGATACGTTCTGCGACTGCTCCCGAAACGATCGTGGCAGCAGTGCCGGCAAACACCAGCTGGAAGAAGAACTTCGCATTGAGCGGAATTCCGGTCCAGTTCATGCTGTCGTATACGCCTTTGTAGGCTTCACCTGTCGCCGGTGAGTTATCTGCACCGCCGAGGAAGAATAGCCCTTCGAGACCAATGTATTCGTTACCTTTTCCGAACATCAGGCCCCAGCCAATAATCCAGAACGACATCGTTGAGAGCGCAAAGACGATAAAGTTCTTTGCCAGAATGTTTACCGTGTTCTTGCTGCGGCAGAATCCGCTTTCGACGAGTGCAAAGCCTGCATTCATCCAGAAGACCAGGAAACCGGCGACCACTGTCCACAGCGTATCAATCGCAATTTTCAGTGTCCCGGCGCTGGTTGCCAGCTCGGCAATCTGCTTTCCGAAATCGGGCGCGGCAGGTTTTGCGTCGGCCGCATAGAGTGAGCCCGCCAACGCGCCTGCAATGAGCAGAAGCGAAGTGGTGAGTTTCTTTCTTACCATAAATCCTCCATCCTTGTTGTTTGCGTCCGTCGGTTTGCCATGGGCATTGGACATCGGCATCTGGCGCTTCTCAAGCAAACTTGATGCCAATTGTAAGGCCGGCGTTTTTCCTATTTTGTGAGTCTTCCTTATTTCATTGACAGACGTATCTGCGTTTGCAGCCTTTGTTTCATGCTGCGAATCCATTTGAAACCTGTCCTGCTGCTGGTGGCGCTGAGCATTGCCCTGCCGGCGTCGTGCCGCAGGCGTTCGCACCAGGAGCTCGGGCTTGCGCTCGTCAATGCGGTGCGCGACGGATCAGCCGGCGAAGTCAGGGACCTTTTGGCCTCGGGTGCCTCGCTCAGTGCGCGCGATGAAAATGGTGAAATACTCTGGCGTGTTGCCCTCGAGCACTACAATCGCAAGGTGTGGGAAGTACTGACAGAAAACGGGCTGGACCTCGGTGAAGCCGATTCTTCGGGCAGTCTTGCCGTCCATGTTGCAGCGACGAATGGACTTGCAGATGCCAGCGAACGTATCATGAAAATTACGGCGGGCAAGAAGCAGCTTAACCAGGCCGGAGATACCGCACTCATTGCGGCAGCGCGCTATGGTATGGCTGAGACGCTCAAGGTTCTTAAAGAGTTTTTCCAGGGTGCGAATGAACAGAACCGCGCGGGCGATTCTGCACTCATTGAGTCTGCACGTTCGGGAAATATCAAGGCCGTAGACGAGATCCTGAAGTACAGGCCCTCCATTCCGCTGGCGAACTATTTTGGGCAAACCGCACTTTCGCAGGCGCAATACTACGCCTTCGCTGACATCGTCGCGCGCCTGCAGGGCTTTGGCGCAGAAAATCCGGAAGCGAGCAAGGCGCTGCTGGCTGCGGTAAAAGTCAAAGACCTGGGTGCGGCGCAGGCCGCAGTCAACCGCGGGGCAAATGTCAACGTCGTCGACGACAAGGGCTATTCACCGCTGTCGTATTCGGTTGAGCTTGCAGATGCACCGATGATCGAATACCTGCGCTCCCGCGGAGCAATGAATGCTCTCGCGAGTCGCAAGCTAGTGCTCGCCATCCGTGCGGACAGCATTGAGGTGTTCAATGCCTCGCTGAATGACTATGCAGATCCGAACTACACGGACAAAGACCTGCAGACTCCATTGCTGATCGCCTCGGCCTATGGCAACTATGACATGGTAAAGACCCTGCTCGAGCGGGGAGCGCAGGTGCACGCGCGCGATAAAGACGGCTACTCTGCAGCATTCTATGCTGCGCAGGAAAACCGGGTACGCATTCTAGACGAGCTGATCAGGCGCAAGACCGATCTCGTGCGCAAAAATAATTTTGGTTATACGCCATTAATTCTCGCTGCGGCAAAAGGCCACGTAGAAGCGGTACGCCGCTTAGTCGAGGCCGGTGTAGACGTCAATGCCACGGCAGATAACGGTGGTACGGCTGCGTACTGGGCCGCAATCAAAGACCATGATGAAGTGGTGAAAATCCTTGTAGGGGCAGGGGCGGTCGATCCGAAAAACAACAAAGAGCTCGTGCTCGCCGCCCGCACCAATGACGTCGAACGTGCTGAGCGGGCGCTGCAGGCAAACATCAACATTGATCTGAAAAATGAAGATGGCTATACTGCGCTGATGTATGCGGTCAACACGGGCTCGACTGACGTCGCGCGGGTAATCCTTTCGCGTAAGGCGCGCATTAACCTGCAAGACCGCGATGGCTATTCTGCACTCATGATTGCTGCCTTCCGGGGAAACGCCGAAATGCTCGATTTTCTGCTGCAGTATAAACCGGATGTCAACTTGCGGCACCGTAGCGGTCGCACGGCGCTGATGATGGCTGCCTGGAAGGGCAATGTTTCCATGATGCAGAAGCTTGTCACGGCCGGGGCACGCGTCAACGAGCAGGATCTCGATGGCTGGACAGCTCTAATGTTTTCGGCGCATGCAGGTGACCTGGAAAAAGTGCGCCTGCTTACGGGCGCGCGCGCTAACCTCGCGCTCAAGAATAAGAAGGGTCAGACTGCCCGCGAGCTGGCCGAATCGCGGAACGCTGCAGACGTGGCGGAGTTTTTAGGGGCAAAGAAGGGCTGACCCAGGCCCCGAAATACCCTGCCTGGGCGCCGCCGGGCAGACTTTTTTAGCCGGCTGCTTAAGGATACGCCCCCGGTTGGCCGTTAATTAAGACAGGGCTCTTAGGGCCAAACGGGGAACATATGCGTAAGTCTCTTATTATTACTAGCTCTCTGGTCGCGCTTGCGGTCTGCAGTGTGCTCTGGGGTCAGAAGATCATCGATCCTCAGGTAATCGCACAGCAGGAAGAGCAAAAAAAACGCGCCGACGAATCAGGGTACGGTGACATTGAAATCGATAACCTGCACCGCGAAATTGCGATGCTGGCCCCTAAAGCGGCGCCGCGCATGAAAAAAACCGAAGACGGCGGTATTGCACTGGAGATAGCCTCGGGTGAATCGATCAAAACCATCTCCGAGCGTTACCTCTACAATGGGACAATCATTCTTTATCCCGCCGGTGACGAAAAGTCGCCAAAGCTGAATAAGATCAAGCTCGTGTTTGAGCGGACGAATCCCTTTGGTAAAGAGTACAAAAGGGAAAAGCGTGAGGTGCTGAATCCAACTCCGTTGTTCTACGAAAACGTCGAACAAAAAGAAGGACAGAAGAGCGAACCAAAGGTAGACCGCAATGACGACATGCAGCTTACCTATTTTGAATCAGAGTTCGATGCCCGCCAGCAGGAAACCTTCCGCGAAAAAGAAAAGGTCGAGCTTAAGACAATTCCCTTTTATGAAAAGAAAATAGACTTTGTTGAGACGTATAAGAAATACCTGCGCCGCACGGCAAAATCGCTGCGCTTTACCGTTGAATCGATTGAAATTACACAGAAGAAGAAACTGCGCGACCTCTTTGAACTGAAGTAACATGTCTGCAGCCGGCCGAAACGGGGGATATCGTTGGCGCTGGCGGTGAAATTTTCTTTTGAGCATGCCTGCCGTCAATGCGGGCAGTTCTTTTCTCCCCAGGTCGATCTCAGCCGTTACGAAATTCTTACGGCAACCTGCCCGACTTGCGGCCATAGCCACGGGTACGATAACCGGACAGGCCAGCTCGCTGCCCTGATCGCACAACGCCTGGGACAACCAGTTGTCCAACCTTCGGTTACAGCTGCTTCTGACCCAGAAGAGCCGGCACCCGTTACCGCACCGCCCGAAGACAGTGCCACCCATACTACGATTCCGGAACCTGCTTCAGCGCAGCATGCTGCCTGGGAAAGTGATTCACCCTGGACGCACTCGTCGACCGGGGTCGTAACGAATGAGGTGACCGCTACCGCCGCGCCACGCCGTTGGCCTGCGATTCGATTCCGGTTGCCCGATATCCGCATGGCAACCCTGCTGATCGCCGGTTCATTCGCGCTGTTTGTGCTTACACTGCTGGTGGTGCAGGCGATACCCGCGTCTGTCGCCGATGCACAACAGGCCCTTACGTTGCTGCAGGCGAGACAGACAGACGTCGTCATTGACCGCAACGGTCGTGAGCTGAACCGCTTGGGTGTTGCCGCTGATCACAAGGCAAGCCTGACCGAATTTGCTAAATGGCAGATTGATGCCTTGCTCTTTTCCGAAGACCGCAATTTTTATAATCACCATGGTGTTTCGTATAAAGCCATTGCGCGCGCTGCTCTCAACAATACTTTGCGGCTGCGCTACGCCCAGGGAGCTTCGACGATAACACAGCAGCTGGCGCGTATATTGCTGCAAAACCGGCAGAAGAGTATCTTCCGCAAGCTGCAGGAAATACGGCTGGCGCGGGCGCTGGAAAGCATTCTGCCTAAACAGAAGATACTCGAACTCTATGTGAATCATGTCTACCTGGGGCACGGCAACTATTCGTTCTCTTCGGCGGCCAGATTTTACTACGATAAACAGGTCTCTGCACTGACACCGGCGGAGTTTCTGTCGATAGTTGCACTGATTCCGTCGCCGGAAAAATATTCCCCGCTGCGGAACAACCGACTGTTGCAGGGACGTATGCAGGCTTTGTGGCAGTCGATGGAGAAGGCCGGAATTGCAGCCGTTACCCGCCAGGAATACCTTGCGGGCTTACGCAGCGTTTCAGCACAGGGCGAGCGTTTTGCGACTGAAACGGCATTTGGCGAAAAATCGCGCACCGGCCTGTGGCCTGCTCTTTATGCGCGGGACTTCCTGATGCAACGCCGGCTGCTCTCGGGTGAGAATCAAAATTCCGCACGGGTGTTCACGACGATAGACGCTGAACTGCAGCAACGGGCCGAAGAACTCGTGGTGCGGCACCTGAAGGCTGCCCGCCGCAATTTTCGCGGCGTCATCAAATCGGCCGACGCCAGGAACCAGAAGCTGCTGCAGAAATTGCGGGGAGCGACTCACGATTACGGATTGCTCCTGGATCTCGCAGGTTTACCGGTGAGAAACGAAGCGCTGGATGAACTGCAGGCGGCCCTCATTGCGCTCAACCCGCGCACGGGCGAAATTCTTGCCATGGTGGGTGGTGAAAACTTTGAAAGCAAGAACCAGCTCAACCGCACTATACAGATGCGCCGGCAGACGGGTTCTGCAATCAAACCTTTCATCTATTCAAGAGCTATCAGCCAGCATCTGGTGCATCCCGCGACGCTCATCGACGATACTCCGTATGTAGTTGGCTCCGGTTCAAAAACCTGGGCTCCGGAAAACATCAACGGCAGCTTCGAGGGTCCGATACCTGTGCGGGACGCTCTGGCGAAATCGCGCAACATTCCCGCAATTCGTGTGGGCAGGCTACTTGGCCGGCAGAGTGTCACTGAGCTGTTTGGTGATTTCTTTTTCCAGACTGAGCAGGCGCTCGAAAGCCGATTCACCTACGACGAAACAGTCGCGATCGGTACAATCTCCCTTTCGCCGCTTGAGATGGCGCGCGCATTTGCGGTATTTGCCAACGGAGGTTTTCTGAACGACCCGTTGCTCGTGACCCGGGTTGAAACACCGGAGAAGGTGTTCGACCTGCGCAAGACGCATGCCGACCAGATGGGGCTTGCGCCTGCCGGCAAGGAGCGCCTGCTGTCTGCGGCCGAATCACAGCTTATGGTTTCTCTGCTCAAGAGCTCAGGCAGGAATGCCGGAACCGGTGTAGGCGGCATCATCGGCAAGACGGGTACTTCGTCTGAATCGCGAGACCTGTGGTTTATTGGTGGCGGCAAAGAAATCGTGGTTGCGGTATGGTTTGGTTACGACGACATGCGCATCTCGATTCCGGGGGCTACGGGTTCTGCGCTCGCTGCCCGGCTGGCAGGTGATTTTTTAAAGTCCGATTTTGCACCCGTCGCCTTCAAAATGCAGCCCGGCATGGTACGCCTGCGTGTATGCCCGCTTTCAGGCAGGCTGGCTTCGGAGTCGTGCCGCCATGCACGCAGCGAAGTATTCCTCAGCGGCGTGATTCCCGAGGGCGAATGCCTGCACGGAATAGCCGAAGAGCAGTCGGAATTCATGGCGGTTATGGGTGATTCGCAGTTCCGTTAGCTTTTTGCTCCTGCTGGTAATCTTCCTTATTTGCGGCAGCGCCGAAGCCCGCACGTCCGATTACCGGCGCGCGCAGACCCTGGCCAAAACTGACCCCCTTGAAGCTGAAGCACTCTTTGAACGATTCATACGTGAGACGCCGAACGGCAAGGTGCGGCGCGCGGCAAACTACGAGTTGTTCTACCTGCGTCTGCGCAACGGTCGCCTCGCCGAAGCTTTTGTGCAATCTGGCAACAGGGAGTTTGGCAAAAAATTCAATACCGCAGTTGCCGACGCTTACGGAATTACCGGCGAACAGGCATCCGGCCTGGTGCGCCGGCTGCGTGCAGTCTGCGCCGAAGAGGGCGAAGTATCGCGTCTCGGTTACTACCTGCGTCAGGGGCAAATGCCCGCACCTGTCTGGGATTTTGCGTTGCGGGTCATGCTTCGCTGCAAGGCGACGGGACGCTCAGATATTTTTGCGTCCGATCTTTTTGAGCTCGAACGCGCGACGCGCCTTCAGACAGCATTGCGGCTCATTGCAGTACGCGAACAGCTATACGCCGACGCAGACCGTGCATCTGATCTCTTCGCCATCACCCGTGCGGCGGCAGAAGCGCAGTACGGCGAAGACGAGCAGCTGAAAATACAGCTAATAGTACTCGGCGCGCGGATTGCTGCAGCAAAAGAGGACTATGAACAGGCCATTGCGCGCTGCGCAGATTTGCCTGCAACGAAAGCGGCAAGACAGGCAAGGGCAACCTGTGACGTACTGGTCGCCCATGCATTGTTCAGGCAGGGTGATTCCGGGCAGGCATGGAAAACGCTCCGCAAAGTCCCGCTAACTCCCATGGAGCCTGATACCAGGTTGCTGCGCCTGACGGTCGCCGTTGCGGCCGGAGTTACAGAACCGGAAAAGCTAACAGCATTCACCCAGAGGGCATCGTATCCTTACTGCGCGCGCAGCCTGCGTGAACTGGCGCAGACTGTGCTCGCCGGAAAAAATCGCAAATAAAAGATGACACGCTGCGCGGTCGTTTCATCCTAAGCGTATGGCGAAAGCGAACAAACCGGGTCTGGTATTCCGGGTGAAAGATTTCTTCCTAAAAACCCTCTCGGGCGATTTCGACGATACCCGCAAGTTTCAAAAGCGCCTGCAGGCGTCGATTCGCTTCGGCATTGCGGCATTCCGCAAGTTTCTCGACGATGAAGTTCTGCTGCGCAGCGCATCGATCAGTTATGCCATTGTAGTCAGTTTCGTGCCGTCGCTGGTAGTGATCATGATGCTCGGCGCGCGCTTTATTGATATGGAAGCGTATTTTGAGAAGGCGGAAGATTTTGTGCGCCTGAACGGCCTGCAGATCAATCTCGAACCCTACTTCAATGTTATCCGCGACTTCCTCAAGAATGCCGGTGCGATCGGTGGTATCGGCTTCCTGGTTCTCCTGTTCTCAGCGACCAGCGTGCTCAGGAACGTCGAAGACTCGATCAACAGGATCTGGCGTGTTACGCGTAAGCGGCCGATGATCCAGAAAATTTCCGGATTTGTCATGGTGATGGTTTTTGGGCCAGCTGTTCTTGCCGTGGGTATCAGTTTCGCCCAGTCAATTCTCTCCCAGTTTGCTTCACCCAATTTCAAGCAGGTGCGCATTATACAGGATTCTGTACAGATTCTGGGCGATAAGCACGTGTTTCTCGTCCAGAGCGATAAAGGCAAACCCTATAAAGAAAAGAATATCCTCAAGGCAATAGACTATGAAGCCGCCAACGAGCGTATAGTTTTTAACGGTGAACAGAACACGATTGTCGACAGCGCAAACACTGAAATTTACAACAACGCTCCGCGGGCAGATAAGGCTATGCTCAAAAAGGCCGTTTTTACTGATTACGCACGTACAGGTAGCCGCGAGTTCATCATTACCGACAGCGGTATTCTGCTCACCAGCCGCGATGGTGGCAATACCTACACGTTACGCCGCTTCTACCGCGAAGAAGAAGACCGCGTGCGTGAAGTGGCCTTTCGCCGCATCCAGTTTCTCACCGAAAACCAGGGCCTCATAATCGGTTCGTCCGGGTTGATTCTGCGCACCGGCGACGGAGGGATTACGTGGGCACCTGCCTACCAGAAAGGTGCCGAAGGGAATCTGCGGCAGGTGGCACGCGTGAAGCCCGGTACCTGGCTGGTTCTGGGCGATGACAGCACCGCGCTCGCAACTCAGGATGGCGGATTGACGTTCAGCAAATACGAACCCGTGACGAAGGCATTGCGCAACCGCAACGAATCACTCACCGGCCTCGCGATGGGCGATCGAATGGGGTATATCGTCGGCGAGGCAGGATTGCTGCTCATGACGCGCGACGGGGGTGAAAGCTGGAAACTGACGCCCATGGTCGAATCACTGTTTTTCCAGGATGTCGCTGCAGCACCCGATGGATCTGCCATTGCCGTGGGTGTTGATGGCCTGATTCGCTACACACAGATACTGGCTGACGGTTCTGTCCAGTGGCAGACGGTCAAGGGTAAGGCCGACGTAGACCTGCAGTCGGTACGGTATTATGCAAAAGAGGGAAGTTTCATTATCGTTGGTGATCATTACCAGATGATGCAGCAACAGCATGATGCAACAAACCTGGCAGCGACGAAGGAGTTCAAGGTGATACAGAAAGCGCCGTTCTGGCGACGGCTGATTTCGGCTCTGGGTAACCTGCTGATTCCATTTCTCGTCATATTCCTGCTCTTCTTCCTGCTCTATAAGATTATTCCTTATACGGTTGTTCAGACGAAGGCGGCTGCCACGGGCGCGACCTTTACTTCGATCTCCTGGGTCATATTTATCCTGCTCTACAAGTACTACGTTACCAACTTTTCCAAGGGTACCGCAGCTCTCTATGGCACGCTGGCCCTTGTCCCGTTGACATTGCTTTTGCTCTATGTTTCGGCGCTGATTGTACTCTTTGGCGCAGAGATTGCGTTCTTCACCCAATACCCGCAGCTCTTTCGCATGAGTAAGAAGGCTGAACTCGATGAGCGGCACAAGCGCCAGTTATGGTATGGCCTGAGCATACTGCACCGTCTGGCTGCGAGCTTCAATAAGGGCAAGAATGACTGCACGACCGATAACCTGATCAAATACACTTCGGGCGACCAGGAGGAGTTCAAGTTTATCATGGGCCGGCTCGTCGACCGGGGCTACGTGACCGAATCGGAAGACCACAAGTGGTTGCTCGCTATGAACCCAGACCTGATCGAAATCAGTTCGCTCGTAGAAGATCTTGACCCGTCCGACTATTCGATACCCGAATTCAACGCGAAAGACCCGTATATGAAGGCAGTAAAGGGCTATTTTGACCAGTTGGAAGCCAGCCGCGGCAAGATTTTCCGCAAGGTGACGCTCTCGCGCCTCATGCAGGGCGACCAGGCCTGAACGGGCAGGGGCTGCGCAGCCCCGGCACTGAAGCCCGTCCAGGCAAAAGTACTGCCGGATTGCCGGAGCAAGGCCGATAATCGGTAGGTGAAGGTCTGCGCCCGGCTTGCCCTCATTCTGCTTTTCCCGACGCTGCTGAACGCGCAGCTGCGGCTCGATTACTATTACGACCAGTCGGGCATGTTCACGAAGTTCTCGGACTGGATACCCAAACGGCTGCACCAGTGGTCGCCGCAATTTGTTGAAGATTTCTTCCTTCTCTACAGCCTCAAACAGCTGTCGCAGCAGGAAGAAATCCGCCGGAATATATTCTTTCTCAAGATTGCGCTGGAAAAGAAGTTCCGCCACCCGCGCGAAGCGCTGTGCCTGATACACAATCCGCAGGAATACCACAAGTACCGCCTGCTCATGCACATGCACATCAATCTGCAGATCATGCGCTCGTATTTGCGCCTGGCATCGCTTTTTGACAAACGCCACCTGTATTTCTACAACCTCGATTTCGCCCCCGAACTGAAGAACTCGTTCGCCGTCGCCGAGGGGTATTACCGGGAATCGATGCCGTACTGGAAAAAGGCGCGCGAGCTGGCGCTCGAGGCTTCGTCGTATAATTTTGAGATCGATATGCCGGGTCTCGAATCTATTCGTTCGGATATCCTGGCGGGCGACATTGACTATACCGTGTTTACGGGTAACCACCTGCTGCGGTTGAAGCAGAAGCAGCAGGAAGTCGACAACTGGCTGGCACAGAAGAAGTAGTAGTGCTTGCGCGACCTGCCGCGCAGCCCCCTACTGATTGCCACCGTGTCACTCAAACCGGATACGGTGGGGCAGTTTGGCCGCTACGCAGGAAAAATTGGAATATGTGCTGGCGCTGGGCAGTAATGTCGGGGACCGCGAGACAAACCTGAAACAGGCAGTTGAGGGAATTGCGCGGCTGGGGACCGTAAAAGCGGTCTCGCGTATACTCGAGACCTGGCCCATACTGATTCGGGCGCAGGGAAAATTTTTCAACCAGGGTGTCTTGCTCGAAACCGCGGTAGCTCCCACTGAGCTTTTGGCAGAATTGCTGGCACTCGAAGCGCAGATTGGGCGCAAGAAGCGCATCAAAAACGGCCCGCGCGAAATTGATATTGATATCGTCTGGTGTTCTGCGGGTATTGTGCGCACGAACGCACTTCGGGTGCCGCATCCGTTTAACCGCTCGCGCGAATGGATCAGGCAGATTATGGCAGAAGTAAAGCCGGATGCCATTGACTTCGACACCGGCATTGTTTACAGCAGAATCAGAGGAAGGTCAGTCATGAATATACACGACTTCGGAAAAAAGAAAGTGGCGGGTGAAAAGATCAGCGTCGTCACCTGCTATGACAACGTCTTCGCGCGTCTCGTCGCGCGAACATCGGTCGATGCTATCCTGGTAGGTGATTCGCTCGGCAATGTCATCCAGGGTAACCCCAATACACTTGCCGTCACCGTCGATGACATGGTCTACCACGCGCGCGCGGTCCGCCGGGGTGCACCGCAGGCGTTTATCGTTGTTGATCTGCCCTTTATGTCCTACCAGGCAAGCGTCGAAGATGCGCTGCGCAACGCCGGGCGCATCGTCAAGGAGACCGGCGCCGATGCAGTCAAACTCGAAGGCGGTGAGGCTGTCGTACCCCAGGTGAAAGCGCTCACCACGAGCGGCGTGCCCGTTATGGGGCACCTGGGGCTCACACCGCAGTCGCTGCTGGCACTCGGCGGTTACAAGGTACAGGGCAAGACCAATGAAACTGCGCGGAAGATGATCGCCGATGCGAAGGCGCTCGAGCAGGCTGGTGCCTTTGCGATTGTGCTAGAGATGGTACCCGCAGAACTCGCAAGGGAAATTTCTACGGCGCTGGCGATACCAACGATTGGCATCGGGGCCGGTGCGGGGGCCGATGGGCAGGTACTGGTGCTCACCGATCTCCTGGGGCTTGATCCCGATTTTACACCCCGTTTCGTGCGCAAGTATGCGGAGCTCAGTGGTTCTGTACTGACTGCCCTGGAGCAGTATGCAGCCGATGTCCGCGATGGCAAATTCCCGGCAGAAAAGGAAACATTCCACTGAAAGCCGCGGCGGATTTTTCGCGCTGCAGCAAGGTGGCGCTCGTTACCGGTTCAAGCCGCGGGCTTGGCCTTGCGATTGCCCGCGAACTGGCCAGCGCAGGTTATGCAGTCATCCTGAATGGCAGGGACCTCAGGCGGCTCGAAGAAGTGCGTGCACAGATTGCGGGACCCACCGCCGTATTGCTCGCGGATGTAGCAGAACCGGGTTTTGGCCGGAAACTTCTGGGTCTTGCCCGGCAGCTCAAGATCAACCACATCGATGTCGTCGTGCACAATGCGGGCATCAACCACATGGGGCGCATTGCCGAAATACAGCCGGCTAATGCTGAGCGCACTTTTCACACCAACACATTTTCGCTGATTCATGTCGCGCAGGGAACCGAGGCGTGGCTTGCTGCGGCAAGAGAACCGCGTTTTGTCTTTGTGTCGAGCCTGATGCAGCACTTTGCGATGCCCGGTCGCAGTGTTTATGCTGCGAGTAAGGCCGCGGCAGAGATGTTCGCTCGTGCCTGGGCGCAGGAGCTCAAGGCGCAGAAAAGCCGTATTCATGTACAGATATTCAGACCTGCGGGAATAGAGACGAATTTCCACCACAATACCCCGACCGACGGGGCCGGGCCGAGATCGAATGTCTCTCGTATGCCACCAGAAAAAGTGGCGCGCTATGTTATGAAATTAATTCGGGCAAAGCGGAGCGAACTGGCGCCAGGATTTGGCAACCGGATTGTGGCCTTTGTTGCGCGGCACTTTCCGCGGTTGGCCGATTACCTCGCCTATCGGCGTTATATCAGGCACCATTAACGATGCAGCCCCTCACGCAATCAGGGTTGGCGTCAGCCAACCCTGATTGCGTCAATTCTGCCCCGCGCAAGCGGGGCAGAACCTGTCAGGCGCTTTGCAGCTGGAAAACTTCTTTCTCGACTGCGAGTTCGCGCTCGCCGGTCGTTGCTTCGCGCTCGAGGAACTGCTGGTACTTGTGTCCTTCACGCGTCGCGCTGCAGTACGAATTGAACAGGAAGTTGATCAGCTCCTTCATGTTTTCCTGTGGCAGCGGCAGGTTAAAGCCGACGCGATAAGCGAGGTTGATCACCTTGCGTACAAGCGAACCACCGAAATCGAACACGTCGATTCCCAGTTCCGCAAAGTCAGGTTCCATTTTGAACGCCAGGGGAATCGCCGGCAGAACCATGAAGAAGCGTTTGAACATTGCAACAGGATTGTTGCTTTCCCACCAGGTGAGTGGGGCGGTCTTCAGGTAGTTGGTTGGCAGCGCGCAGTGGCGTGATTCGTCGAGGTGGAACATTTCGAGCACTTCGAGGCCCGGATACTTGCTGAGCGCGCCAAAGATCGACAGGGCAATTCCTTCGACCAGGACGTTCATGCCGAAGAACTTTTCCAATCCCTTTGATTTTAGCGTCGTTTCGAGCATGATGTACTCGTACACAGGCAGGCGGGGAATCGGCATCTCAAACGCGTGGATCAGCTCGCGCAGCACCACGAAGTGCTTGGCCTCTTCGAGTACCTGCATTGTCAGCGCCGCTTTGGCACCAGTACTTTTGACATCGCGCAGGACTTCGTTAGAGACGAGCCAGGCATAGGCTTCGCCGTGGCCAATCAGCGCCAGGATATTGACGATCGCCTGCTTCTGGGCCGGCGTGTACTCGCGGTTCAGCAGCTCTTTGAACTCTGCAGACTGCATGCGCTCCATCTGCTTCTTTTCGGCTTCATTCAGGCCCTGGTCTGCCATCTTCAGCAGTAATTCTTCATCTTTGCTGCAGTCATGAAACGTTGACCATGAGGCGTGCTGTTCTGCTTTCCAGAGCAGGCGCAGGCTCTTGTCGTAGTGTTTCTTGCGCAGCTCGTCGTTGGCGCCACCGATAAATTCGTAGTGTTCGTCGTCGTAATCGGCCTTACGGCCTCCGAGACCGGTCGCTCCCAGTACTTTGTCGATGTTGCGGACCACGAAATTCAGGTAGTTCTCAATTTCGCCGTTGATCCTCTTTGCGTCCTGGTTGACCTCTATTTTGTTAAACTTCATTGTTTCCTCCCAAGGGGGCTATCGGCCCCAAAAACAAGATTAAACGATCTATTTATTTTTAGTGTCGCCTTGTCTACTAAAAAACTATAATTTTTTTAATAGTTTTTTGCGCGAGGCAAAAAGACCGAAATTCCGGGGATTTTCAAGGATAATAGGATTTTCAGTTCAAAATGAGGGGTATTGGCAGAAAACGAGCTAACTATTGCGCCTGGCAGCTTTCTCCTACCGCAATACTCCCTGGCTGGCTATAGTAGATTACCGCAAAAAAACCGGCGTAAGACCCCGAGTCGGTTTACATAGCAGGGGCCGCCTGTATTATGTCTCTTCACGATGCAGGGCAAGCTTAACTTTGACAGCGGTTACCAGCCGACCGATGCCCGTCCGGCGATGCGGGCCACGCTCGCAGGTGAGGCAGAGACGTATGAAGTAGAAATCCGCCTTCCGCTGGGCCGGCCGGGCGAACACGGCGTAACCTGCAGCCACAGTGGACTGTATGCCCGCCTTTGGGCGCTGATGGAAAGTTACTACCGCGACCCGCTTGCGGTCTTTTCGTCTTCGCGCACGATGTTGTTACCCCACCAGGTCGAAGCAGCGCTGCGCGTGGTTTCGGCCTCGCGTCCGCGCTTTCTGATCGCTGACGAGGTGGGGCTCGGCAAGACGATCGAAGCCGGCCTCATTCTGAAGGAGCTCAAGCTCAAGCATAGTTATAAGAAGATACTGATTGTGGTGCCGTCGCCGCTCATGGCGCAGTGGCAGCAGGAGCTCAAGACAAAGTTCGCCGAAGATTTCACGATCCTGAACGGTGACATTATCCGCCGCGGCAACCCGTTTGCGCAGGGCAGCCAGTTTCTGGTCTCAGTCGATCTTGCCAAAGACGAACGTTACCGTGAACTTTTTCTCGAGCAGAATTTTGACCTGGTGGTGTTCGACGAGGCGCACCGCCTGCGGCGCGACGCCAATACCGTGACGCAGGCCTGGCAGTTTGCGCATGCGATCAGCGAACAGGTCGAAGGACTGTTGCTTTTGTCTGCGACGCCGTTTCGCGGTAAACTCGAAGAAATTTTCTTCTTAATTCACCTGATTGATCCCGACATCCTGGGGCCGCTCGCAACATTCCAGACACAGTTCGCCGAAGATGCATCGCTTCTGAAAGACCGGCTTTCGCCTGTGGTCATTCGCCGGCGCAAGATAGACGTCGGTGGTTTTACCAAACGCTTTGCCAAGACTGTGAAAATCGACCTCGACCGCGATGAACGCGAATTCTACGACAAGATGACGGAATACGTCAAGACCGAGTTCAACAAGGCTTTGTCGCGGGGTGAAAACCTGAAGTCGTTTATCATGATCGTGTTCCAGAAGCTGCTCGATTCTTCGACATATGCCCTGATGAAAGCGCTCGAGGGGCGGCGTGCCCGGCTTGAAGGTCTCTATTTCCGCGTGATGCATGAAATCGCCGAAAGCGAAGATGTGGCTGAAGCGGTGCGCGAGTACCAGGAAGAAGAGGGTTTTGAAGAAGGCGGTATGATCAACCCGCAGGAGCTGCGGCAGGAAATACAGTACCTCACGCACCTTGCGAGCCTTGGCCGGCGCATCCAGTCTGACAGCAAACTGAAGCACCTGCAGAAAACACTGAAAACCATGCGCGGCATGGGGCACGAAAAATTCGTCATCTTCACGCAGTTCAAATCGACACTCGAATACCTGACGCAGAACCTGGCCGGCTACAAGGTTATCGGCTTTCATGGCGGATTGAACTTCGATCAGAAAGAAGATGCGATAAAGAAGTTTTTCACCGAAGCAGATATCCTCATTTGCACCGAAGCAGGCGGAGAAGGGCGTAACCTGCAGATTGCCGCGTGCCTCATCAACTATGACCTTCCGTGGAGCCCGCTCAAGCTTGAGCAGCGCATTGGCCGCATACACCGTTTCGGGCAGACGCGCGACGTGCACATTGTTAATTTCGCCTGCCGCGACACCGTCGCCGAGCGCGTCGTCGAAGTACTTGAAGAAAAAATCCGCCTGTTTGAAAATGCTTTGGGCCCGTCAGATACGCTGCTGGGCGTCTTCGAGAGCGAATACAAGTTCGCGCGCAGCCTGATGTCGTTTCTGGGCGCGAAAAAGACAAAGCGCGAACACAACGAAGAGCTCGAGCGCAGCCTGTTTCTCGCCAAAGAAAACCTGCGCAACGTCGACCGCCTGATTTCAACAGAGCACATGAGCTTTAACCTGGCCGCATTCAGGCAGGCGCACAACGGCGAAGAGATGCGCCGTAGCGGCGAAGAACTGCGCCGCCTGATCACCGACTACGCGGCGCTCAGGGGTATAACGGTCAAAGAAGGTGCAAACGATTTCCAGATTCACCTCGAAGATGCAGCAGGAAAAAAGCCACGCATCCGCCGCGGCACATTTGATCATGATCTCGCGACGCGGCGGGTCGACCTCGAGTTCTTTTCGTTTGGTCACGAATTCATCGACGAGTGCGCCGCCGCGATCATTGCCGAAGCCGAGAAGACGCCGGTGATCCGCGTGTTTTCGCACCGCGACGGTATGCTGTTCTTCTTCTCGATGACACTCGAGCTCGACAAGAAGTACCGGCGCATGTACCGGGTATTTGTGCCTCGCGAAACTTCTGCGGGCGAGCTTTCGGCTGACGAGGTACTGCGCCAGCTTTCGCAGCCTGCAGCCGGCGCCGCAGTCGACGAAGAATACCTGAAGCTCGTCACCATGCGCGCACTGGAAAAACTCTCCACCGAAATGGAAAACGACGTACGGGCCATTCTTGCAAAAATCCGCCCCTCGGAAAGTTACTGGCACCGTCGGATCGTCGATTCGGCAGCAGCCCGCAAGAACCAGCTCGAAGAGCGCCTCGAAGTTCAGCGCGGCAAGCTGCACTGGTATGGCGACAAATATGCCGGTAGTGTCTCAAAGCTTGCGGGCGAAAAGCGGCGCAGCGAACAGAAGGCGTATGAACGCCTGCAAAAAAGTGATTCGCGCTTAAAGCCAAAGATTGTCATAGACGTGAAAAAAGTCTGTATCTTCTCAGCGGCTAACTGACCGCCGCGCGGGTTTAAGCTGTAAGCCCGGGCGAAGCAAATCAGGCTTTTCAATGCGGCTCGCAGCCGCTTTGGGGTTCATGGGCTTTCTCGAAAATGTGAAAACTTCCGTTGCCGCGGCGGGGCGCATCGCGCAGACCTCGGTCGTTTTTGCCCGGCACGCTTCCTTTTTCACCCGCCTGGTGTCAGACCCCGGTTCGAGCGAGAATGCCCGTGAACTGCGCGAAATTTTTGAGGCACTCGGGGCCACCTACATCAAGCTGGGGCAGTTTATCGCGTCAGCGCCGGGCATTTTTCCTGATGCCTATGTGACCGAAATGCAGGCGTTGCTCGATCGCACGAGTCCGGTGGATTTTGACGATCTCGACAAAGTGCTTGGTGCAGAGCTGGGCAGGGATTACCGCAAACTGTTTCGCAGCATCGAAGAGCTGCCGCTGGCTTCAGCCTCGATTGCCCAGGTACACGCGGCGACGCTCGCCGACGGTGAGAGTGTCGTACTGAAAATACAGCGTCCCGGTATCGAGGCGAAGATGGATGCTGACCTCGGCCTCATGTCCTTCGCTGCGAAACTCTTTGAAATACTCCTGCCTGAGACCAAGCGCGTGGGAGTGACCGACGTTATCCATGAACTCGGCCGCTCGATGGCCGATGAGACTGATTTCATCAAAGAGGCACACAATATAAGGGAGTTTGACGATTTTCTGGCGAAGATCGGCGAAGAAGAAGTGATTGTACCGAAGGTGCATGCGCGGTTAAGCACAAAACGTGTCCTGACCATGTCGCGGCTTTACGGCTCACCGATGACCGATCTGGCGACGGTGCGCCGCTACGCGAAAGACCCGCAGGCGGTACTCGAAAAAGCTCTCTCGACCTGGTTCCAGTCGCTCGCGATGGTGGGCTTTTTTCACGCCGACGTGCACGCCGGTAACCTGATGATACTGGAAGATGGACGCATCGGCTTTCTCGACTTCGGTATCGTCGGTCGCTTCAGCCCAAAGGTATTTGAGTCTCTCTGGTTGCTCGTGCAGGGCGTCGGTGAGCGTGACTACAACATGATCGCGCGCTCTCTCATTGGGCTTGATGCAACCGGCGGTGGCGGTGAAAAGGTGGAAGAGAAAAAATTCGCCGCGGAGCTGCGCGCCGTGTTTGAGAAGGTCGGGAGCTTTGGCCGCGAGGTGGAAAAGGCTGTCAGCCGGGGCGATAACATCAATGTAAATGAAGCAGATCTGAACGACATGCTGCTGCAGATCATCGGCGTGGCACGCGACAACGGCCTGCGCATTCCGCGGGAGTTTGCCCTGCTGATCAAACAGTTTCTGTATTTTGACAGGTACGCGCAGATTCTGGCACCGGGTATGTCGGTCTACCAGCCGAAATTTCTGCCGCGCGGTTAGTTCTTTTGCGGCTGTTCATGCCCCGTAAGGCACCAGCCGGGTCTGTATACGCTCATCCTCTCGCGCAAGGCCATAGCGCGCGAGCTGCCTTGCCGAAAGCGAACGCCCGTGCAGCCGGCGCAGACAGCGCACTGCATCCACAATGGCCTGCGGGCAACCACGCCGGTAGGCAGCGAGAAACGCCCGGCATGCGCGGTGCAGATTTTTCTCGCGGCGATAGATCACTCCAAGCGCGTGCAGGTCACGGCCATCTAGTTCAGACCAGGCTCTCTCTTCGAGCAGTTGTTTCTTTTGCCCGGTACTGGCGCTCTTGTCGCGGTGTATCTTGTAGGCCCAGCTTCTGTTGCCGCTGCGCGCAGTGACGAAGGCTGCGGACACCCTAGCGAGCAGGTTTACCAGCGAGAGTACATCACTCTCGTTGTGCCGCAGTATCGCCGCGCGCAGTTCATGCCTGCCGAAACGCAGGTATTCAAAATACGCCTGCGCGACTGCTGCACCCGAGATATCGTCCGGGCGCGAAAATTGCAGCAGGCGGGTTTCGGCATCGGTCAGGCGCGCTGGCTTTTCGGGAAAGATGCGGCGAATCGTGTGAAACAGGTCGATATGCAGCGCGCGGGCGAGTCCGTGCTTTATGCCGTATTTTTCGCAGCGCCTCATGACGAGCGGCAGGTCGAACGACTTGCCATTAAAACTCACGAGTACCTTGCCAGAGGCCAGCTGAACAAATTCGGAGAGTATGTTTTCTTCACCGGCGGGCGTGTCCGCAAACCAGGTATGCAGCCTGACCTCTGTCTGCTCGTGCAGCGCAGCGCCGATCAGGAAAGGATAGACCTGCTCTGAACTACCGAGCCCGGTTGTTTCAAGGTCAAAGAACAGCAGGTCAGATGCCGCAACATCCTGCGCGAAGTCACGCGCCACAAGCGGCGGCAGCACCAGGGGTTCACCCGAGACAGGATGCACGGCAAAAAGTGTTGTCAGCAGGGTGAAATGCTGCCCTGCGAGTTGGTCCGCTTGCCGGGATACATTGCCGGGACGCTGTTTCTGGTAAGCCTTGAGTCTGTCTTTCAGATTCATAACGTACGAGCTCCCACCCGGTTGGTGCACCAAGGCCGCCGCCCCGGTGAAGGGCGTGTCAGGCTACTGCAGGGCGTAAAGGCCGGCAAGTTCTTCGAGCTGGCCTGCAAGAATTTCTGTGATCGCATCTTTTGCAGCCTGCACAGTCACCTGCAACAGCGACATCTTGAGAGCAGTGCGCTTCTCTGCCAGGTTACCTGCATTCTCAAAAATCGTTACCAGCTGCGGGTAGAGTGACTGCGCGAGCTGGGGTGGCATACCTTTCTGTTGTCCCGCCGCCAGCGCGCGCTGAATGGATTGTGCGACTTTCCGGTACGCCTCGACTTCGTCTTTGAGCTTGTTCGCAGCGCCGGCATCGAGCTTTGCGCGCTGCATGATCTTGTGAATTTCGTCGGACCATGCAACGTCCTGTTGCTGTGCTGCCTTCTGGAACAGCGTATAGTACGTATAAGCTGCCTGCTGTACAGCCGGCAGCGAGGCGTAGTATTTTGCGTAGCCCTGCTGGTCCTGCGCCTTGATAAAGCGCGCTACCGTATTGATCACCGCGACAAAATTGCGAAAACTGATCTGTTGCGGTACTGCCGGCGCAGAACTTTCTGCCGCGTCATCGTTGTCATCGCTGCCGGTATCGGGCGTGTAGCTGAGGGGGCGCGCGGTAATAAAGAGGGATGTATAGCGTTGTAGCAGCACTTCACCGGGCTGTGGTTTTGGCCCCGAACCCTGCGGAGTTTCTCCTGGCAGCACAAGTTCTGCCGCCTTGAGTTTTTCTTCTGCTTCGGCCTCGGGGTCGAACGGTTTGTAGGTTAGGGGTGGCGCTTTCGCAAAATCTGACGCAAACAGCATCAGCAGGTCGTTCGACGGTACGCGGTATGGATTCTCGTACTCGGACTTGTATTTGGGTATTTCCGTTTCGAGCAGCTTTTCCTTAACCTTTTCAAGCTGAGGCATAAAATGCTGCCCAATATAAGCTCCAAGCCTGCCGGCGTTGGGTTCTTTGATGAACGCGGCAAACTGCGGCAGCTGGTCGAAATAGTCGTCGAGCTTTTTGATGACCTGCGCCGTGAAGCCTGGCAGTTTCGCACCGAGCTGCTGTGCCTCTGTCGGCGGAGTTTTTAACGCCTGTTGTGCGTAGTGCACGAGCAGGCGCTGCATCGTCATCAGGTACGCGCGCGAAAGCCCCGTTTCGGAAAGTTCATAGTTGCCTTCGGAGCGTTTACTGATCAGCGGCTGGTTCATCGGCTACGTCAGCTCTTCTGTTTCAGGAAATAGTCCGCTGCCAGCAAATATCCTTCGGCCCCGAGCCCGACAATGACGCCCTGCGCGATGGCGCTCAGGTACGAATGCTGGCGAAAATCTTCGCGTGCATAGACGTTGCTGATGTGCACCTCGATGAAGGGCGTCTTTACTGCCGAAAGTGCATCGCGAATGCCGATTGAGGTATGTGTTAATGAAGCCGCGTTGATAATCACGCGGTGGTGTTCTGTCAGGCTATGTATGTGACTGATAATATCGCCTTCTGAATTGGATTGGAAAAAGCTCACCTTCGCGCGACTGCCGACGTGCTCGCGCACGCGGTTTTCCAGGTCGGTCAGCGTAAAAGTTCCGTAGAACCCTGCCTCACGGCGCCCCAGCATGTTGAGGTTCGGTCCGTTGATTACGACGAGATCCATTATTACGCTAACGTCTGAAATTCTTTCAGGCTCGCAAGCAGTTCTTTTTCGCTGACACTCTGCGGCAGACGGGCACGGCCAATGCCGTCCAGCAGCACATACCTGATGCTGCCGCTATCGTTTTTCTTGTCCGCGCGCATGAGCTGCACCAGCTGTTTCGCCGGGACTTTCGTACGAATGCGCGCCCTGGCGAAAAAATCAGCCATACGGGCGGGCAGGGCGTATTGCCTGAGCAACGCGTCGATACGCTGTTCATCCTCTGCCGGCAAGAACCCCAGCCGGCGCGAGACCAGCGCGGCAAACCGCATGCCGATCGCTACGGCTTCACCATGTAATATACCTGAATAGGCGGCCCGCGCCTCGAGCGCATGTGCGAGCGTATGCCCAAAATTGAGAAATGCCCGGACAGACTGCTCTTTTTCGTCTGCTTCGACGATGCGCGCTTTGATCGCAATACATTTTGCTGAGAGCTTCGCCAGAAACTCCCCGTCAAAGCGTCGTTTGTCCCAGCTATGATTTTCCAGGAAGCGGCAGAGCTCTTCATCGGCAATCAGCGCGGTCTTTATACTTTCCGAGAGGCCACAAGCGAGTTCGCGGGGCGGCAGGGTCTTCAGCACTGCCGGCAGAATGTATACAGCTGCAGGCTGGTGGAAGAGGCCCATAAGGTTCTTGCCTGTCCTGATGTTGACGGCAGTTTTGCCGCCGACCGACGAGTCGACCATTGCCAGGAGTGTTGTCGGCACCTGGACAAAGCGTATGCCGCGCATGAAGATGCCGGCGAGAAAGCCTGTGAAGTCGCCGACGACGCCCCCGCCTATCGCAATGAGAGTGCTCTTGCGGTTGGCACCGAGTCGAACGAGTTCATTGGCCGTTTTTTCGAGCAGCGCAAAATTTTTCGAGCTTTCACCCGACGGGATACGCAGAAAGGGGGTACCTTTCAAGACGCGCCGGAATTCACGGCCGTGCAGGCGGTCAACTCGTGCGTCGATCAGCACGTAGTGGTTATCCTGGTTAAGTTGCTTGAGGGCACTAAAGGACCCGGCGTAACTAACGTCGTAGCTACGTTCGGCCAGGTTTACCCGTATCGGCTGAATTGCCATGCTGCGCGGTGAATGCCCGGGGCTCTGTTCAGAGGGCGCCGATCAGCTGTTCGAGCTTTTGCACGGCAGCGTCCATCGTTGACTTGCGCACGTTCAGCGGGGGAGCGAGCCTCAGTACGCTGTTTCCACCGCGGCCGACGATGAGACCGAGCTGCAGAGCCTTCTCAATCAAGGGGCGCGCTTCGATGTCGTCGCGCAGAACGAGACCAATCAACAAGCCAAGGCCGCGCACCTCGGTAATCTTTTCCGGGTATTTTGCCTTGAGCTTGTTCAGCGCAGAGGTCAGGTAGCGCGCAGAGGCCTGAACATGGTCGAGTATTTTCTGAGATTCGATGGTGCGAATAACTTCGTAGGCAACAGCAGTCGCCAGATGGTTACCTCCGAATGTCGTGCCGTGCATCCCTTTCTCGAAGACGGTTGCGTATTTTTCGGCAACGAGCATCGCGCCGATCGGAAATCCGCCGCCGAGGCCTTTCGCCATGGTGACGACATCGGGCAACACACCATAATGCTGGTAAGCGAAGTAGTGGCCGCTGCGTCCCATGCCGATCTGTATTTCGTCAAAGCAGAGCAGCGCACCTTCTTCATTGCAGCGCGCCCGCGCCAGTTTGACAAAATCTGCTGACAGGGGAATGACTCCTGATTCACCCTGCACGGGTTCGAAGATCACACCACAGGTCGTGCTATCGATGGCTGCTGATAACCCCGCCAGGTCATCGGCATTGACAAATTCGATATGACCGACAATTTCCCCGAAGCCCTTTTGGATCTTGTCCTGGCCGGTCAGCGACATTGCGCCGAACGTCCGACCGTGAAAGCCGTCGCGCACCGCGACCACCTTTTGCCGCGCAGGCGATTTGGTCTGGCCATAGGCACGCATAAACTTAAATGCCGCCTCGTTTGCCTCTGTACCTGAGTTGCAGAAGAAGACTTTGCCGGGAAAATTGATTTCCACCAGTGCCCGCGCGAGCTGTGCCTGCTGCTGGTTGTAGAACAGGTTCGACGTATGCCATACCATCTCTGCCTGCTGCGTCAAAGCAGCAATCAGGTCTGCATGCGCATGGCCGAGCGCGGTCACGGCAATACCGCTCAGGAAATCGATGTATTCTTTGCCTTCGGTATCATAGAGGTGGTCGCCGGCACCGTACTGGAAAGCGACCGGCATGCGCGCATACGTCTGCAGCACGTACTTTTCGTCGAGCTCGCGTATCTCTTTGAGCGAAAGTCTTTCCGCCGGATCAAATGCATTGTGCTCGCGGGCTGCTGCTTTGGCCGGCAGCTCATTCTGGTCGAGGCCGTAAAAGTCCCTTGCTGATTCTGCGGTCTGCGTTTCGTCTGCCATACGCCTTTCTGCCCTTCTGAAACAGGCCGCAAATTGTTTATTGGTTTCTTCTGCTCTCCTTGACGGTGCCTTTTCGAGCGCCACTTTGACGCTATGCAGGCAGCAGACAGCGCGGAAATCCGCCCAATTCCCGCAGGATTTCACCGGGTTCTTGCCCGGTTGGAACTCTGGGCTGCAGCCCTCGCAGTCGTTCTGCTGGTCGCCTGTTCGCTGACGATTATCCTCGTGCGTATGCTTTCGCAGAGCCCGGGTGCGGTTTCGCTCGTCGATAACCTCTCACAGTATCCGTCACACCTGATGCTTGTGGCGGCACTGCTGGGCGGCTCGCTGGCACTTACACGCGGCGAGGCCCTCAAGATTGAAGTTCTCAACAGTTTTCTCAGTGAAACCAACAGAAGGCGGGTGGTGCGCTGGGTTTCAGCTGTCGGGCTCTTGTTCTATGCCGGATTTATCGCGCTCGCAGTCCGCTACCTCACTATTGACTACAGGCCGGTCGTTGCTTTTCTCTATCTGCCGCTTTTCTGTCTCATCGGCCTCAAACTGGTTCTGGCCGGTTTTAGCGTACAGAAATGAATCGCGGTTTCAACAGGGTACAGGTCCAGGCTGGGAGCTTTCTGCGCTATGCACTTTTCCCTGCTGTTGTAGCCGGCATTTTTCCGCTCTGTAGCCGCGGTGAGGCTCAGGCTGCCGCTTACCGCGCACAGTTTGTCGCCGGCGGGGCTGTGCAGTATGATTTCCGGACGCGGGATTCCGGCTTTTCGCGCCGGGGCCAGCTCGACACTGCGCTGCTGACGGCAGAGACGGATATCACCGCAATGGGTGCCAATGCTTCGCGGCTCTTTATCGGCACCTCGAACCGGGGCATCTTTGAATCGGAAGATGCGGGCAGAACCTGGGTTCACTCTGCCGCGCACCAGGTACCCATGGCACTCGATGCAGCGAACCAGCGCCGTATCTACGCCGTCGACAATACCCTTGAATTCGCGACGCACAAGCACGACCTGCTTTTTCGGACCAATGATCCCACGCAGCGATGGCAGACGGTAAAAACCAACCTCAAGCGTTCGGTGATTTTTACATCGCTCTACCGCGGAAAAGAAAACCTGTATATGGGTACGTCGGTCAACGGCCTTGAGGTAGCTAGCCTCAGCACCCCGGCGCTGCAGGCAGGACAAAAGCCCGGTGGCAGGCTTGTCCTGAAATTTTCGAGCCTCAACTCAGGTCTGCCCGGCAAGGCGCACAACAAGTCGCACTTCATCTTTGAAGAGGTACAGGCGATTCACGAGACAGTTGAAGGCAACCTGCTCGTCGCCAGCGGCCCAAGACCAGCCGTATATATCAAAGAAAAGAATGCTGCGCGGTTTCGTCCCGTAGAAACGGGTGCGCTCAGTGAGCAGATGGATGAATGTTTTTCGATCAGCTCTGCCGGCGCCGCAAAAATTGTCCTTTCCTGCCGGCGCGGTATCTGGCAGGGGCCGGTGTCTGGCGGCGGATGGAGCTTTACTCCGCAGTCTTCGGTTGTGGCCGGTATCTCTGATTACGCTGCTTACGCGCTGGTCGATGCCGAGGGCAATCGCCTGGCCTTTACGGCACCGAGACAGCGGCTTGCGTCTGAGAAAAGAGCACGGATGCAGAACGCGTCAGGCCAGAGGCTGCTCTATAGCTCGGCTTTTACCTGGCAGAAAAAGCAGCAGACCGTGATGGGTGAGCTAAAGCAGGATTTCTGGACCGGGCTGGTCATCGACGGTAAAGATGACAATGGTATCATTCGTTATGATTCAGAAGTACCGGTTGCGCGCGCCATCGGTGCGGTCAGGCCGCTCTATAAAATGCGGGATGTCATCGAAAAGGTTCATGCGCTCGGCAAGCGCGTTGTCGTACGACTGGTAATTTTTAAAGATCCAAAGCTTTTTGAACGCGAAGGTTATGCTATCCGCGACGCGGGTGGCGGCAAATGGATTGGTACTCCAAAAGAACGCTGGATCGACCCGTACAATCCTAACCTGCTCACCGAGTACTACGGCCCGATTGTGCGGGAGCTGACCGAGCGGGGAGTCGATGAAATCCAGCTCGACTATATCCGCTTTCCCTCTGATGGGGCAATTGGCCGCTGCCGCTATTCGCACAAGAAAAGTGATCACTACGCTTCAGAAGCGCTCGAGAATTTTCTCGTCGGTATCAGACAGGCCACACACCTGCCATTGGGTGCGGATATTTACGGCTACAATGGTATGTACCGCGTTCCGGGGGCCATTGGCCAGGATCTCGAAGTGTATGGCCGCATTCTCGACGTGATTTCACCGATGCACTATAGCTCCCACTTTGGAGACGACTACATGCGCGAATACCCGCGAGATGATCGTGCCTACCAGTTGTTGCTACTCGCGCTTTCGCGGGGCAGCTTTTATGCACAGGGTAATTTCATTCTGCGCCCTTACATCCAGGCGTTTCCCATGAAAAACGGTTTGTGGGGTTACGGCAAGAAATACTTTGCAGACCAGATTAAGGGTAGCGCAGATGGCGGGGGGAGCGGTTTTATGTTCTGGGGCCAGATCGACCACATGGTACTCGTTCGCAAAACCCAGTCAGAGTAATATGTATTCTCCTCCCCGAGCCACCTGGACGGTCATGCGCCTGATCTGGATGCAGATCGCTCTCGGCGTAGCAATCATCATTGAGACGGCCGGAATGCACCGCAGTGCGCTGCGGCAGATATTTGAGCTGAGCTGGGCAGCCGCAATCGGCAAGGGTTACCTCTGGCAGCTGGTAACCGCTTCGCTTGTGCATACGAACCCGTTCCAGCTGCTCTTTAATCTGCTGACGCTCTGGATGTTCGGTTCTGAACTCGAGCAGCGCTGGGGCAGGCAGGCATTCCTGCGCTACTACCTGTATTGTGCAGTCTCGTCAGCGCTGGTGTTTCTGCTGCTCGGGGCACTCTTTCCCGGTATGCGGTACGATGTGTTTTCGTCGGCGACGGGTGCTAACCTGGGATTGCTGATCGCCTATGCCATCTACTGGCCTGACCGGCAGGTCTGGTTCTTCTTTCTTTTTCCCGTGCGCATGAAGTTCGTGGCCCTGATTACGGGTTTTATTGCTCTCTCTTACGCGGTCTCGGCGGCTCCCTTCGTGCTTTCTGCAGCCGGGCACCTGGGGGGACTTATTGCTGCCGGCCTGCTGCTGCTGATCACGGGCGGCGAGCCACAGCGGGTCGGCCGTATCTTTGGCTCCATGGGGAGCTTTCTGAGTAACCGGCTGCGCCGCCAGGCACCGGCGCAGGAAACACCCGTGCGGCCAGGAGACATGGAAGCGCGCATAGACGTCATTCTCGACAAGATCTCGCGCGACGGTATGAAAAGTCTTACTGCGGCCGAGAAGAAATTTCTGCGTGATGCTTCAGAGCGTATGAACCGCAGGAATCACTGATGGTTATTCAGGGAAGCTGATGAATTCCTGCCGGTGGTTTTCATCCATGAATTTTCTGTCGTAGGTCGGGTTTTGTTTCAGGCGATCTTCAATAGACCTTTTCAGACCTGAATACTTAATGATCTCCAGGTCAGTGCGCGGCTGGTATTGGGCAATCTTCTGGTAAAGCGACTGCATCTCGCTGCGGTCGAATGGCTCTGAGAAAAGTTTCTGCAGAAAGGCGAACATGGCCAGCGGCGATTCGCTGCCATCAGCCAGTATCTCATACGCAAGGGCCGCGCTCTTTTTCCGTTCGTTGCGGATAGCGTAGAGCTCCATCAGGAGCTTCTTGTCGTACATTGTGTTGTCTTTGCGGAGGGTAATAAGGATATTCAGGATTTCGATCTGCCGGTCTATCTGGCCGCGTGCAGCGGCGAGCGTCGAGAGTTCACGCAGGTATACCGGGTCCTCGCGGTAGAAACGGAAGACCTGCTCGTACAGGGCCTGCGATTCTGCAGTCAGGTCACGCTTCTTGACAACGCGCGCGAGACCCAGTATCTTCGCCGCATCTTCGGGAGCCAGGTTTTGCAGCTGTGCAGGATCTGACTGCAAAACCTGTGAGAGGTTTATGACTTCCCGCAACGCCTGCCCATCGGCAAGAAACATCTGGCAATGCGGAACGCGCAGGAAATAGTCGCGCAAAACCATGAGTGCCTGGCTTTCGGCGTAGATGCCGAGGCTTTTTTCGTCAAAAATATACACGGCAGAATCATGCTGGACATCACAGGCATATGCGAGTCGCAGCACAAGCGTTGCCGGGTCTGCGTTAAAGGTCGAAATGTTCTCCGACTTCCAGGCTGTGTCGGCCAGTAGTTCGTCGGGTAGTATATTGGTACGAACCGTCTTGCCCGTCGTCTTCTGCAGCTTCATGATGGTCATGACCAGGCCAGTGTCAGGCAGCTGGGCTGCGCGCAACTTGGTTACTGGCGGCCGGTAAAAATCGCGTGTCACCGAGTGGGTGTACTTCCACTGCAGTGCAAAGATCCACCCGACCACCGCCAGGGCAAAAAGCGCCGTTATGGCCTTGCGCCAGTTCTTTGCGACGTAGACCAGAATGCCTGCCAGGAACAGGGTGACCAGTGTGCCTGCCAGAATCTGCAGCCATTCGGTCGAAATGTAATAGGCGATAAGGCCTGCGGCGATGGCGATTCCCGCCAGGATCTTCTCCCGGCGCAAATAAACTTCGTGAGCGCGGGCGAAGTAGACTCCTTCCCACGCGGCGAGCAACGTATACGCAAGAGCTCCCCAAAGGTTATAGTGCAGGATATTGAACAGGGCTGCGAGGCCCATGAAAATCACCGGTAGCCCCAGCAGCCCGGTCTGCACATGGGGCCTGCGTGTACCGAAGTAGCGAATCAGCTGCGGAATTGCAAGCCCGGCCATGCACAGCGACACCACGGCGATCAGGTTGCTGCGGTTTTGCCCGAGTACCCCGTGGAATGCCTGTGCGAGAAACAGGTAGCGGAGAAAGTCAATCAGCTGCCTGAGGGTTACGATTCGCTCATGCGCAACCTGCCATTCACGTGCAGATTGCAGCCGGGCAAGCAGAATCGCTGCCAATGCGCATGCCGGTGCCACGATCGGAATCACACGCAGTCCGCCGGCAAAGAAGGCAACGAGCGCACCGAGCAGCAACCAGACCTTTGCTGGCTGAAAAACAAATGTGTGCCGCGAAAGTTCGTACCAGAGAAAAAGTGAAACTGCCGTTACGGGCAACGGTAGCATCAGAAGTGCCCTGTCACGGCCTGCCAGCTGGTAGAGTGCAATCAGTCCGCCTGCGGCGGGTAGTCCCAGCATCACGCCCGCGAGCAAGCGCCGCCAGCGGGAAGTGCTCCCGGGACGGTAGGATGCTGCGGCAACGAACCCGAGGGCAAAGACGATCAGCGCAAACTGTGACAGGGGAAAAAGTCCCCGATAGAACGGGTACAGGTCGTCGAGCAGCGAACGAAAATAGACGATAAAGGCAAAGCCCTGCAGAAAGGCGGTGCCGCGAAAGAGCAGGACCGAACGGTCAATTCTGCCGGGCCGCGCCGCCATAGTCTACCGGTCGGTCGCGAGGTTGAAGCGCGTGACGCCGGCCTTATTCAGTTCGTCCATCACCGAGATGACCACCTGGTATGATGAACGCTTGTCGCCACGGATGATGACCTGGTCTTTCTCTTTATCCTTCACGAGGTCTGCCACGGTCTTACCGAGGTCTTTGAGTGGTACGTTGCGATCGTTGACAAATATCTGGTTGTCCTGGTTAATGAGGACAATTAGAGGTTGGGTTTCTGCGGCCTGCGAAGTGTCGGATTTCGGCAGTTCTATTCGAATTGCGGGATTATTGGCAAGAGTCGCATTCATCAGAAAGTAGGTAACCAGTAGAAAGAGGATATCAACAAACGGCGCCAGCTCTATGCCGGTCCGCAGTTGCAGGCGTTGGCGCGATCGCGTCAGCATTTCAGACGAGCTCTTTCATTGCCCGGTCTACGAGCAGTTCGCATTCATCCATCAGCTGGTTGGTGCGTTTCACGTAGTAGTTGAAGAAGACCAGCGATGGAATCGCGATCATGAGCCCCAGGGTAGTTGTGATCAGCGCCTCGTGGATACCGATAGTCAGCTGCTGCGAGCGCTGTGCCGCCTGGGCGAATGCACTGAACGCCTTGATCATACCCGTGACTGTTCCCAGAAGGCCCAACATCGGGGCGAGGGTGGTTGTTGTGCCCAGGAAAGAAGTGAAGCGCTCCAGAATGGTCTGCTCATGCAGAATCGCCTCGCGCGCGAAGCCGATCAGGTCTGGATGCAGGTCGCGGCCCTCTATGATACGCTGTACCGCGCGGTATCCCGGATGCAGCTTGCCGGAGCAGAAATCACGCGCTTCGTCGTATTTCTTAGCCGAAATCAGCGAGATCAGGTGGCGGGCTTCTTCGGGGTTGATCGGCATATTCGCCCTGAAGAGAATGTACCCGCGTTCCAGCGCTACAGTCAGCGCCAGGATAGAGATAAGAATCAGGATGGCCGAGACGAGCGAGCTCGGCAGCGACCCTATACCCTGCGCCAGGTACGTATTGAAATTATGCATACTTGCATAACCGGTAACGAAAATGCCCTGTCAAAATAATTCTCCTGCGGGCAAGGTGACCTTTGTCGCACCTGGCCGGAAAAAATCTCGGCGGGCTTTTCACTTTTCGGCCTGAATGCGGCAGAGATCGTGCCGCCATGGGCGCCCTGACCATCACGTTACTCGCGCTTTCTGTCGCAACGTTTGTATACCTCGTGTGGTTGTCGCTCCAGCTCCACCGCCAAAAGCCGGCCGATCTTGCCTGGCGCGGCATCATCAAGCTCGTTTCCCTTGCAGGCGTGCCGGCTGCCATCAGTGGCATTTATCCGCGCTGGTTCAAGGTCTTCTGGGCTTTCTTTCTCCTGGGCTCGTTGGCTGTTGCCAGCGCGGTCTGGGGCACCGACCATTCGTTTCTCGTTGTGATTTTTCCGCTGCTCTTCTATTATTTTTTCGCGCGCTACTTCCTTTGGGAAAAAGAAGATCTCGCTGACTGAGGCCAGGTTTGCGGCGCCTTGTCTGCCTCGCAGAAACAGACTCGACAAACAACTGGCTGAAGTGCCGGCCAGCTTTGCAGTCATTCACGTCGGTCCGTGCCGTCACACAGTCCGCTGGGCGCGGCAGGGCGGAGCGGACCTGGTTCTCGGGCCAGCCCGGCGAAAACCTGGCATTCTCAGTCCTGCTGCCGTATCCGGCAAAATCATCAGGCTTGTTTCCGGCGCACGTTGCCCTCGTCGTTCACGAAGTCCTGACTGGCTACGCAAAAACACAGATCAAGTGGCCCAACGACATCCTGGCCGAGGGGCGCAAGCTGGCGGGCATCCTGTGCGAGACTTACTCCACAGAGCAGAACCTCTTTATTGCTGGAATCGGCGTCAACGTGGCGCAGCGTGATTTTCCTGCCGAGTTGCGCGAAACGGCGACTTCGCTCGCACAGATTGCTGAAAAGACTCACTCCGCAGAGTCACTGTGGTTAAAGCTGACCCGGGCACTTTGGCGTGAGTTCCGGCGGCCGCGTAGCGCGCATGAAATCATGCGCGCCTACAACCCCGTTGCTGCGCGCTACCACCGCCGGCGGGAATACCCGGAAGATATTCTTGAGTTTGAGACACTCCTGGGCGATGGCCGGGGCGTCTTCATGCTGGCTGGTCAGCGCATCGTGCTCGACCAGGCCAGTTGAAGCTCACCATTTATTGATGTCGCACGATGCTGCAGCGTAGCGTGCCTTGAGATGCACGAAACAACCGCAGAGTTTGCAGTTTGAACCCATAGCCAGATACTCGCAGGTCTTGCAGATCGCCAGCCGGCTGTCACGTACATCGTCGGTCGCAAAATCACCCCGCAGGGTATCTGCTGCTGCATTCAGCAGCGTGTATTTCTCGCGTTTGGCACAATCAGAGCAACCCGTATTGGGCTGAGCTTTGAGAAGCCTGGTGAAAAATCCCAGCATCGATCAGCCCGCCGGATGCCGGGCAAACTCCAGAAAATACTGCGAAGGTAGAAATTTCAGCTCGCGCTTAAGTCTGAAACCTGCCTTTTTGAATTCACGCTTCACTGTCTTTTTATCGACCAGGTTTTCAGGAACCTCGCCTGATTCTTCATCGGTCTTTTCCAGCTTGATGAAATCAATCACCACAATCCGGCCGTTGGGCTTGAGGCTCCGGGTCAGGCTGGCGAAGTAGGCCGACCGGTTTTCGAGGTGCTGGTAAGTGTTACAGAAGAAAATCAGGTCGTAATGGTTATCCTCAAGCGTCGGATTGCGCGAAGCGATGAGCCGCGCCTTGTAGTTGGCCGACAGTCCGCGAGCGGCTGCGTCGCGTTCCATGAAAGCCACCAGGTCGGGATTAATATCAAAGCCGACAGACAATCCACCGGGTGCGACCTTTTCTGCAATGCGCCGCGCGAAATAACCTGTCCCGGCGCCGATATCAGCAACGACTTCCCCGTTTTTGAGCCTCAGTTCGCTGATAACCTGCTCGGGCATCTGCCAGCGCACCCGATCGGGTGATTCCAGGATTGCTGCGAGTCTTTCTGCCTCGGCCGCTCCCCTGGGTTGCTCGGTTACTTCAGCCCGGCGACACGCAAACACCCACTGCAGCAGCGCCAGGATAATGAGAAGCCGGGGTAGGTTACGCATGCTTTATCTGACGAGCGCTTAAATCATTGCCGCGACGTCATGCAGATTTTTATATTCGGCGGTATATAACCCATGGCCACCGGAACCAAGGCAATCTATTACGCGCTTGCTGCGAATGCAGGCATCGCACTGACGAAGACTGCTGCAGCGGTCGTCACTGCTTCAACGTCAATGACTGCCGAGGCAATACATTCTTTTGCCGACTGCGGCAACCAGGTGTTGCTGCTATTCGGCATGAAACGGGCTAAAGCTCCCGCGACCGATCTGCACCCGCTGGGGTATGGCAAGGTATCGTACTTCTGGTCGTTTCTTGTCGCGCTGCTGCTTTTTTCCGTCGGTGGCCTGTTTTCCGTCTATGAAGGCAGTCACAAGCTGCTCAAACCTGAACCACTGCAATATCCCTGGCTGGCAATCGCAGTGCTGGCCGTCGGGGTTGCGCTCGAATCGTTCTCTCTCTACGGCGCGCTGAAAGAAGTCAAATCGTCGCGCGGGCAACGCTCGCTATACCGCTGGTTTCGCGAAACCCGGCAGAGTGAACTGATGGTGGTGATCGGTGAAGATATCGCTGCGCTTCTCGGCCTGGTGGTCGCGTTGATCTTCGTATCTCTTGCATTCGTGACGGGCAATCCGCTCTTTGATGCAGTCGGCAGCATCGTGATCGGTATCCTGCTGATTGCGATAGCCCTGATGATAACCCTCGAGATCAAGAGCCTGATCATCGGCGAAAGTGCCGACGAGGTGTTTAAAAACCAGCTACGCAGTTTCTTTGCGGAGCGATACCCGAACACCGAGGTATTGAATCTCATAACGCAGCACCACGGGCCCGATATCATACTGGCGCTCAAGGTGCAGTTCAGGCGCTGGCCTGCCACTGCGCGGGCGCTCGTTGACCAGGTCAATACGATAGAGAAGGCCATACGGCAGCAGTTTCCGTCGGTGCGCTTTATCTTTTTCGAACCTGATATCAGCAGCACAGAAAAACAAAAACAGCTGACTACCCGCGGCAAAAAAAAGACCCGCGCGAAGAAATAGCGAAACGATGCCACAGGTTTACCGCACAACCATCAAACACCCCGGCACTTACGAAGGTGTTGGCCTGCACTCGGGCGAGGTCACGAAACTGACATTTTATCCCGCAGACTGCGGTGATGGAATCGTCTTTTTTCGCGAGGGGCACAACGGCACTGACCGCACTGCAATCACGGCGACGCTCGACAACGTGATCGATACCTCTCTCGCCGTAACCCTGGGCTCGGGCGAAAATGCGTTCCAGTTACAGACCGTGGAGCACCTGCTTTACGCGCTATTCGTCCTGGGCATTACCGACATCGCCATAGAGGTCGAGGGTGGCAAAGAGGTGCCGATTGCTGACGGCAGCGCCGGTCCCTTTATCCGCAGTCTGCAGCAGCTCGAACTGCACCAGTACACTGAACGCGTAAAGCCGCTCGTTGTGACGCATCCCGTTTCAGTGACAGACGGCGACCGTTATCTCGTCGCGATGCCGGCCCGAGAGTTTCACGTTTCTTATTATATTGATTATCCGCACCCGCTGCTGAAAAACCAGGCTGTCCAACTGGGCTATGAAGACCTTGTCTTTACCGAGACGATCGGTTTTGCGCGCACCTTCGGTTTCATGAAAGATGTCGAGTACCTGAGATCGCGCGGCCTTGCGCAGGGCGGCAGTGCCGACAACGCAGTCATTTATATGCCTGATGGAACGACGCTGAACGATTTTCGCTTTGAGCGCGAATCGGTATACCACAAGATTCTTGACCTGATCGGTGACCTTGCACTGGTCGGCCGGCCGATCCAGGGGCATATCCTGGGCGCGAGGGGTGGGCATGCGCTGGATGTGGCATTCGGCAAAAAATTGCTCGCAGCCTTTGGGTAAATGAAATGTCTTTTGGTTTACGCACCCTGCGCCTGATCTGCGTTCGGCCATGACAGCTCACGCAGTCCTTCCCCCGGGTCCCAAAGTGAACCCGCTGACTCTCATTGCTGATTTCGCGACGGGGGGACCGTTGCTCGTGACTAACCCCCTGAAATATTTTGAAGACCTGCACCGTGAATACGGCAACCTGGTTTTTTCCGATCTCGGAATCGGGCGATTCTACATTACTAACAACCTGGCTCTGATCCGTAAGGTTTTTGTGGGGGAGCCCCGTTCGTATGCCAAAGCCGATGCGTATAAAGAAGCGGCGCACTTTCTGGGCAATGGCATACTCAACAGCGAAGGCGATTTCTGGCAGTCGCAGCGGCAAATGGTGCAACCGGCGTTTACACGCAGCCGGCTGGGTGCTTTTGTTGCGACGATGGTCGATGTGTCTGACCGGGCTGTCGCTTCGCCCGGCAAAATCACCGACGTCTCGGCACTCGCGATGCATCTTGCGCTTGAAAATATCTGCCGCTTTCTCTTCGGCGAAGATTTTTCGGCGAATGAGAAGACGATCCGCGAAGCGGTGCATTTTGGCAATAGCTTCATCAGCCGTCGCATTCAGGCCCCCCTGAAACTGCCTGTGTATTTTCCGTCGCTGAATAACCTGCGCTTTCTCTGGCACCGCTTTGAACTGGATCAGATTCTTTACCGCATCATCGACGAACGGGCGCAGCGCAGTGACGCCGGCGGTGATCTGCTGGGTATGCTGCTGAAAGCGGAGCGCGAACGTAACCAGGGGCAGATACGGCGTACCCAGGTGCGCGACGAAATCCTTACCCTGCTGATTGCGGGCCATGAGACAACCGGTTTCACTCTCGCTATGGCTCTCTGGCTCATTGCCCGGCACCCGCAGGTGCAAGAGCAGCTCAGGGACGAAATCGCGGCGAACGGCGGAGGAAAAACCGCCGAGGGACTCGAAAAATCGCAGCTATTGGAGGCGGTGGTCAATGAAACACTGCGGCTTTATCCTGCTGCGTGGATTATTGGGCGCCGTATTCTGGCTGACGAAGAGTTTGAGGGTTACCTGCTCAGGAAAGATTCACAGCTGCAGACTGGTATAATTGCGCTGCACCGTAACCCCGATTACTGGGCATCACCTACCAGCTTTAAGCCAGAACGTTTTCTGGGGGAAAACGCTGAACCCGCACAGAAGCAGGCGTTTATGCCGTTCGGTGCAGGCCCGCGTCGCTGTATCGGCAGCATGTTCGCCATGCTCGAGATGCAGGTCGCCATTGCCCGCATCCTGATGCGCTATCGCATTTCACCGACCGCAGACGGTGAGCCGCAGATCAGCTACCTGTTCACCTCGACCCTCAAGAATCCGCTACCGTTGCGCTTTGAGCCGCTGCGGGCCTGATGGTCTCTGTCCCGGACCGCGGGGCTAACAATCTTTACAGGGGATGAGGCGCGCATAGTAGAGCTTCAGGATGCATGCAGCCACGACGACTCACTGGGCAGGAATGCAGAAGCTCCACCGCTTCAGAATGCAGCTCTGGGAGAGTCTGACACGAAAGGGTATACTCGGCATCCTGTTCTCTGTCATCCTGGTGGGCTTTTACGTCCTGCTCTACTGGTCGGCTGATATTGACCAGCTGTGGATGGCCTCGCGCGAGCGCCAGGTCCTCGAGCCGCTGGAACGCAAGATTACTGCAGCGCAGGGATTAGCGGCAGAGCAGGGTCTGAAAGACCAGAAAACCTATATTCTCTCGAGTTACCGCGACCGCGCCGCTTTCGGTGGCGGCTACCACCGCTACCTGTTGCCGGAAAACCGAGTCTTCGTCGACCGCCTGCGCACAGTGCATACAGCTCCCGTGACACGCTGGGTCGATAATACGTCGTCGCTGCTCAACCCCCTTTCTGTCGCTCTTCGCAACCGTGACGCCGACCGGTGGTTTCTGTACGGTTTTCTGTATACACTGTTGGTGGTGCTGATGGGTATTCGCTTTTACCGGCGCTGGCGGCACGACCGCTACCAGAAGATCAGGACCCTTTCGGTCATGGCCGTGCAATCGCTCATTGCTTTTATGCTCCCGGCGTTGCTGCTCTATTTTAATACGAAGGAGTTTTATTTCAGCTACTTCTGGCCACTCAAGCTCGAGTATTTTCTCCCTTCAACCTTTTCCGATTATCCGCGTGCGATGGCACTTTGGGCCGTGATGATGTCGTTCGTTGCCGTACCCGTGCTGACATATTTTTTCGGCAAACGCTGGTACTGCTCATGGGTCTGCGGCTGCGGTGCACTTGCCAACACTATGGGCGATCCGTTTCGCCAGCTGTCAGATAAATCGGAGCGGGCGTGGGTGATTGAACGCATCACCGTGTATAGTGTGCTGGCGCTAACAGTTGTCCTGACTGCACTCATATTCATCAACGAATTCCGCGGTATCAACGATGGCTTTGCTGAATGGGTATTTTCTATGAAACGCTGGTATGGTTTTTTCATCAGCGCCGGTTTCGCCGGTGTCATCGGAACGGGTTTTTACCCGCTCATGGGTACGCGTGTCTGGTGCCGGTTTGGCTGCCCGCAGGCTGCAATCCTGGGTATTCTGCAGGTGTTCTTTTCGCGCTTTCGCATTTCAACCAACGGCGGGCAGTGCATCGCCTGCGGCAGCTGTTCAGCAAACTGCGAAATGGGCATCGACGTGCGGTCTTATGCGATGCGTGGCGAAGACATCAGGCGCGCAGCCTGTGTCGGTTGCGGGCTGTGTATGTCCGTATGCCCGCGGGGCGTATTAAAACTGGAAAACAAACCACTCAGCGCGTGATTGCCCTGCGGTGTGCGGAATATACCAGGAATACGTAGAGAGAGAATAGCTGGGTAGCGCTGCCCGCTGCCAGGGCAAACTCCACGCCGATGTCAGATCTTGCCTGGTCAAAGAGCAGCAGCCCGTTGACGAGCGCAAAAGCAGCCGCCGCAGCGACCGGCAGAAAATGCCGAATTCTCTCACGCAACAGCAGGGCCAGTGTCACACTGGTATAGAGCAGCAGCTGTACGAGTCCCAGGCCAAAGGGAAACGCAGACCGTGCAAAACTGAGATCCAGGCCCGCATAGACGACCAGTGTTGTCAGGGCGGCGAGTATGTAGAGCAGGATGGGCACTAACCGGTGGCGCAGGCCGGTGCCATCGTCGAATTCTGCGCGCACCTGCCAGAGCCAGGCTGCCAGCAGCGAGAAGCTGTGCGTCACCACCGAGTGCAGCCATGCAAGGTTGAGGCTCGTTGCATCTACTGCCTGGCGATCGGCAGAGAGCATGATGTGCCGCACGAGCGGTAAGAAGCTCAGCAGGTGGGGCAGGTGCATGATGATGGGGACCGGGTACTTTTTTGTCCGCAGTGAAATCCAGAATGAAAATGTCAGCCACTGCAGGTAGGTTACTGCCAGGTAAAGCACGGGCAGTGCCTCGCGCAGCAGCACATTCTGCGGAGAAAAGCGGGATAGGACAAAGTGTAACGCGCCAAATCCGAGCTGCAGCGGAACGGCGGCCGTCAGGTAGAGATGGAGCTTAACCGGAATCACTCCCTTTTAGTATCGTGCGACCGTAGGTTTTTGCATAGGCCAAAATGCCGCCGGCAAACACCGCGATGAGGGGCGGAATCGTCCATTCGCGGTAAGGCCAGTTAAAAAGATAAAAGAGACCGGAAAGCGAAACCATTGCGACGCCGGTTTTTCCCCAGTAATTGGGTTTCCCGAGCACATTGCGCTTTATCAGGAGGTATCCGCCGCCAATGGTACCGATAATCTCGCGCAGGCCGACAAAGACTGTTACCCAGAGTGGAAAATCCCTGTAGTAAACGAGTAATCCCAGCCCGGACACGATCACGATCTTGTCGGCGATCGGGTCAAGGTACTGGCCTAGCGGGGTTTCCTGCCCGAGACGACGGGCGAGGTAACCGTCGAGAAAATCGGTGATGGTCATGAAAAAGAGCGTCAGCGCGGTATACAGCCTGATGCGCGTGATGTCGTGCGGATGGGCAAGAATGTACCACATCGCCGGAATACCCAGAATGCGGGAAAGGGAAAGCAGGTTAGAGACGGTGAGTATGCGGTAAGTGAAGAGCTCCTTCACTGTCATGGGGTTATTCGCCTGCCTCGTTCGCCGGTTTTCCCGTTACTGCCGGCCATTACCGCTACTTGATGGCGATGGTGTTTTCGCGGCCGGGGCCAACGGAAACCCAGGCGATGGGTACGCCGCAAAATCTCGCGATTGCATCGATATACCGTCGGGCATTTTTTGGCAGGTTCTTCAGTTTCGTGACGTGCGAAGTCGGTTCGTTCCAGCCGGGAAATTCTTCGTAAATGACTTTGACGTTCGCGACATTACACGAAGGGAAATAGTCAATGCGCTTGCCATCGAGTTCGTACCCGGTTGCAACCTTGATGGTCTTGAACGTATCGAGTACGTCTATCTTGGTGAGTGCCAGCGAAGTCAGGCCGTTAATGCGTGCAGCATGCCGGACAACCTCTGCGTCGAACCAGCCGCAGCGCCGCGGCCTGCCGGTCACGCTACCGAATTCGTTGCCTGCTTTCCGCAGAATTTCACCCTCTTCACCGAAACATTCCGTTGGGTACGGGCCTTCACCGACGCGCGTCGAATACGCCTTGGCAATACCGATAACGCTCTTGAGGTACTGGAACGACACGCCGCTGCCCGAGAGCGCTCCGCCTGTTGTGGGGTTAGAGCTGGTAACGTACGGATAAGTGCCGAAATCCAGGTCGAGCATTGTACCCTGCGCACCCTCGAGCAGAATACGCTTGCCCGAAGCGAGCTCCATGTTGAGGTAGTAGGGTGCATTTACCACCATGTCGCGCAGTTTTTCGCGCAGTGCGAGGAGTTTTTCTTTCATCGCGGCAAGATCGACCGGAGGAGCATCATACATCCTGGTGAGCAGGCGATTCTTCTGTTCGACGAGACGCGGCAGTGTATTGGCAAAGAATTCATCGCTATAGAGCATTCCGATGCGGATGCCCTGGCGGTTAACCTTGTCAGAATAGCAGGCGCCGATGCCGCGCTTCGTAGTACCAATCTTGTGCGCGCCAGAGGCCTCTTCGCTGCGCACGTCGATTTCTTTGTGATACGGCATCAGAAGGTGGGCGTTGTCCGCAATACGCAGGCGACCGGTCGGCTGTATGCCCTTTGCTTCGAGTTCGGCGATTTCGTCAAACATCGCGTCCGGATCAATCACCATGCCGCCGCCGAGGACGCAGATGGTCTTGGGATAAAGAATGCCGCTGGGAATTAGCCGGAAGATATACTTGTCGTCGCCGACCTTAACCGTATGCCCCGCATTGGCCCCGCCCTGATAGCGGACGACAATGTCTGTCTCTTTGGCGAGGTAATCAATAACCTTGGCTTTACCTTCGTCACCCCACTGGGTGCCTACGATCAGCGTGGCTGGCATGTCAGGCTTTTTCCTGTTGCGCAGCGGCGGCGGCTTTTTCCGCCTTCTCAAACCGGTAGAAGGCTATGGCGAGCAGAAACGCTCCCACGCAGATAAAGGCATCAGCGATATTGAAGATAAACCAGCGGAATGATCCAAGGCGAATGTCGATGAAGTCAACGACTCCCGGGGTCGTGCCGTAAAACCGGTCGGTAAAATTGCCGAGCGCTCCGCCGAGGATTGCAGCGATCGCGAGCGAAAATACCAGCGAGGTCTCCGGGGTCTTATAGTAGTAGTAAACGAGAAATATGATCGCAAACCCTGTGAGTATCTGGAACAGCCAGGCGTGCCCCTGCATCATGCCAAAGACACCGCCTTCATTGCGCGTCAGGGTAAAATACAGGAAGTTGTTGATAACCGCCTCACTCTGGCCCATAGCGCCCAATTTGCGCAGAATCCAGAGTTTCGAGAGCAGATCGGAGACATAGACGACACCCAAGACCGTCAGAAACAAGGGTGTAAACTTGATACGCCAGCGTGACACAGCGGCAGCATGGGTAAGCGAAACACTGCTACAAGCCTAAATGGCCGTCAGGTATGGGCCGGATACCGGCAGGATGCGCCTAAATTGCCGTAATGCGGTCCAACTCGCCGCTTTCGAGCGGGGTGGTGAACTCTGCGTGGTAGCGTCTCAGCCGCCTTGGATCGCTCTCTTCAAGGTCCACAATCCTGCCACTGAGAAAGCTGCGCAATTCGGGAATCTGAAGCTCTACTGGCCCGCGCGGAACTTCACCGGCGGCGATAAACGATATACCGCGCCGCGAAATATCGATCGTATAGCCGTCGTACCTTTTTTTCCCGACGATGATAATGACGCGTCGCAGGACACTATACCTTTCGTCGGCTCTGCGCTCTGCCGTGAATTCACCTGGGATACCTGCAGGTTCTGGCTGCAGAGCTACCGTAGAATCAGACTGCAATGGCTGCATTGTTTTGCTCCGTTTCCAGCAGGGCGGGGGAAAGCTGTAGCGCCGTCACGTTATCTGCGGCCAGTCGCACTGCCTCAAAGCTGTCGATGTCGCCGATCAGCAGTCCAACCAGGTGGGGGTCAAATGCCGTTCCCGCACGTTCTTCAAAGAAACTGACGACCTTTTCCAGCGGCCAGGCTTCTTTATAGACCCTCTTTTCTGTCAGGGCATCGTACACATCGACAATGCCCACAATGCGCGCTTCGATCGAGCAGTTCTCTCCGCGCAGGCCATGCGGGTAGCCCATGCCATCCCAGCGTTCATGGTGGTGCAGGCAGACTTCATACGCCAGTTGCAGCATAGGATTTCTCGATTCCTGCAGGATCTGCGCTCCCAGGACGGGGTGGGTGCGCATGACAGCAAATTCTTCGGGAGTCAGCGGACCCGCTTTCTTGAGGATTGCATCAGGAATTGCCAGCTTACCGATATCGTGCAGTACTGCCGCTTCACCCAGGAGGTCAGCTGCCGATTGCCTTAAGCCTGCCCGCAGCGCCAGTTCGCGGCTGAGGCGACCGATACGCCTGATGTGATCACCCGTTTCGACGTGGTGCAGGTCTGCGGTGGCCGCAAACATGCGCGCAAACTCGCGGGCTGCGTCCCGGTCCGCCGATTCTACGCCCTGCGCCTGTGTCATGCGGCGCAGCGCATTGGTAACCTGCGCTTTCAGTTCGGGCAGGCGAAAAGGTTTCTGGATATACCCGATTGCCCCGCGTTCGAGCGCTGCGTCGATGATTTTTTCATGCGACATACCGCTCACCATGATGACGCCGCACTGGGGAAACCTCTGGTTGATAGTATCAAGCAGGTCAAAGCCGTCGAGCGACGGCATATCGATGTCGGTGAGTACAAGACGCCGACCGGGCACACAAAGCTGTTCGAGCGCCGAATTTCCGTCGCCGGCTTCGTCCACGCTGCAGCCCCAGCCTTCAAGTACGCGGCGTATACTGCGCCTGACGGCCCGGTCGTCGTCGACAAGCAGCACCGGAATGGATTGGTAGAGTGTTTCAGGCATGCGGGTTTATAACGCGATATTGCGAAAAAATCAATTCGCAAGCGTGCCGCAGCGTGTATGTAGAACTACTGAGGGTTTTTGTGCACCGCCTGCGCAAGTTCATTGCCGCGCAGACCGATATTGGTATGCTGGTGGAGTCTTTCTCCGTCGGCCTGAAATCTGTTGGTAGCTATACTTACGCGATATGGTAGTCGTCAGAATTGACGTTTCGAGTCGAATATGCTAAGGTGCTGCCCGCGCGGAGAGTAAATGAACTTCTTTAGAAAGAAAACAACCGCCTTCATTACTCTGGAAGCTCCGGATTTTCTCGCGGAGACACCCAAACTGTGGGGTGACCTGCTCTTTGCCCTCGAGGGGCACCCCGTGAACCAGGTGACCCTGCGGTTGTACGACGCCGGTGATCTGTCGCTCCGCACACTTTCGGTAGTCGTATCGCTCGGCCTTAAGCTGCGCACCCGGAATATTGCGATGGAGCTCGAGGCGTCCCCGAAGCTTGTGCAGATGCTGCGCCGTCTCAACATGAGCTCCGCCTTCACGCGGCTGACCGAGGTCAACTGATGGAAATTAACCTCAAAGAAGTAAAAGAGTCCTTTGTCACCACCACGCGCGACCTCTTGCAGCGTTCCGAAGCTCTGCTGCTCGAACTGGAGCGGGGTCATAACCCCGAGCACTTTACCGAGATGCTGCGCGCGATCCATACGATTAAGGGCAACGCGGGCATTTTTGAACTTGAAGGCGTGATTCGTCTGTGCCATGCACTCGAAACTTTCCTTGAGGGATTTCAATCGGGGGGGCAGGCGCTGAGCGCAGGGCAGATTGACCTCGGCCTTACCGTTCTGGATCGAATGCGCTCGCAGGTTGCCGCGATGGACGACGCGCAGAAACTTGCGGGGATTGCGACAGAAGACCTCATTGCCCAACTTTCGGGAAAAGATCATAGTACGCTCCATAAACCCGTTGCAGGGGCTGACGATGCGCGGGAAAGTTTCGACCGGCTGCGCGAGCATACCCAAAAGCTGCGTTTACCGGAAAAATATCTCGAAGTTGCCAGGAGCAAGAACCGCTACCTGATCTTCCTTGTTGTTGATCTTGGTGACCAGGGGCAGATGAGTATTGCACAGCTTTATGCGCAACTGCTTGGACTGCATAAAACGGGCAATCTGCTTTCGCTCGGAGTGCTGCGTAAAGAAACCATTACTTCAAACCCCTCGGGACCATTCCTTCCTTACTTTATTATTCTGCACTCAGAAGAAAAAGCGGAATCTTTGATCCGGACATTGGGACTCAAGGTGCTGCTTTTTCACTATTTCTGGCAACCCCAGGACGCGCCTGCAGCAACGCCGGAAAGCCCGGCCCCGGTTGCAGCAAAAGAACCGCAGCGCGAGCAGCATGTGCGTGATACGCATCTCAAGGTCCATCTCGACCTGCTCAACTCGCTCATCGATATAACAGGCGAAATTGTACTCACGCGCAATGCGCTGGTGCGCAGGGTAGAGCAGGCCAGCGACCAGTCACTGAACAGCTTTGCCAAAAAACTCAGCTACCTCGTTTCTGATCTGCAGGACAAAGTCATGAAGACACGCCTGCAGAAACTCGATGTGCTGTTTCACCGGTTTCCGCGTCTTGTGCGCGAGACAGCCCAGCATACCGGCAAAAAAGCCGAATTGAGTATCGAGGGTGGCGACATCGAGATAGACAAGGCAATCATTGACGAAATCGCAGACCCACTGGTGCACATAGTCAGAAATGCGGTGGATCATGGTCTCGAATCACCGGCAGAGAGAATGAGCGCCGGTAAAAAAGAGACCGGCAGCATTATCCTGCAGGCGCAGACGCGCGAGGGCAATATTGTGATCCGTGTTGCCGACGATGGAAAGGGTCTTGATCTCGAAAAGATTCGCAGCACGGCCATCACCAAGGGATTAATTTCGCGCGAGTCGGCAGCGCATGCAACAGCCTCAGAAATTACCGAGTATCTCTTTATGCCGGGCTTTAGTACCAAATCTGAAGTCACGACAATTTCCGGTCGTGGTGTCGGCATGGACGTCGTGCGCACAAACATCAGCAAACTCGGCGGCTCAGTCGAGATTGCCGGCGAGCCGGGCAGGGGTTCTGTCGTGACGATGGTGATTCCGCAGACATTATCCATTCTGACCTGCCTCACGGTGGAGATCAAGGGATTCCGGTTCGTTATTCCACAACAGAATATCGTCGAAGTTGTAACGATCGATGCTGCGCGGCTGAAGAATATCCAGAACAAGATGGCATACGAGTTACGGCAGCGGCTGCTGCCACTCGTTGAAACCGACGAATTGCTGGAAATTGACCGGACGGGTTATGAGCTGCCCTTCATCGTCGTGGTCCGAACCGAGAAGTATAATTATGGCCTCCGCGTCGAAAAAATACTGGATACCGAAGAAGTCGTTGTGAAGCCGTTGCCCCAGTTCGGACAGGAGCGACAGATATTTTCCGGTGCCGCGATCATGGGTGATGGCCGCATCGCACCGATACTCGATGCCGCACTCATTGGACGGCATTCGAACCTGCACGCAGATACCGAAGCCCATAAAATTGAACGCGTCAGGGCTGAAATTGCGGAAGCGGTGGAGCAACACCTCCTGTTCCGCGTTCATGGCCGCAATGTTGCCTTCAGGGTGATGGCTCTGCCGCGTATTGAGGCGATTGACCCCGATACGATTGAAACGATTGTTGACCGCCAGGTAGTCAACTACCGGAACGAAATTATCCCGATATTGCCGACCGATTTCCTGCGCAGTCAAAACTCCCCCGCGGAAACTCTGCGGAACCTCATTATACTGCAGTCTGGCGGGAGGCGGTATGGCCTCTTGGCCGCCGAGATAGTCGATATTGTCGACGACAAGCTGGCGCTGCGCCGTGAGGCAGGCGACCGGCGCGAAATCGATGGTTACGCAATCATCAAGGGTGAAACGGCGATTATACTCAATATCATGGAGATGATGCAACAAGCGATGGCGCAAAGTGGCTTGCAGGTGTCCGGGGTGAAAGCATGAAAGTCGCGTCGCAGGAGTACCTGATCTGGAAATCCGGCAACTATCTCTTTGGGCTTGAGCTCGGCCACTGCCGCGAAATCGTCAATGATGTCGTGCTCACGCGATTGCCCAGGGCACCGGGCTTTGTCCTGGGACTGGCGAACCTGCGCGGAACAGTCGTTTCGGTCATCGACCTCGAGGTTCTGCTCGGCTACCGTAAGGAAGTCCAGTACCGCGATTCTTCTTCAATCATCAGGTTGCGCCATAGCGGATACCCCATGGCTGCCGCAGCCGATGCAATTCGGGACACGATGTTTCTCGGGCCCGAAGAGCTTGAGGCAGCCCCCGCAAATCTCACCGAAGCAGAAAGTAGTTTTATTCGAAAAGTAGCGAAAACCAGCGATGGACTGGTTCTCATACCTGATCTTGAATCCATCGCATCGAGGATTAACTGAGCCAGAGGAGTTCAAATGCGTAACAACCAGCCAATCACCAACAGAGAAAAGCCCATTCCACCGGGCGCAACGCTCGTGTCGAAAACAGACCCGAAAGGTGTCATCACCTACGCGAGCAAGGATTTCAGCGATATTTCGGAGTACGAAAACTCCGCAATGATCGGTGAACCGCACAATGTTGTGCGGCATCCCGAGATGCCACAGGCCGCTTTCGCCGACCTTTGGGATCGCGTGCGCAACGGACATCCATGGCGGGGTCTCGTCAAGAACCGGGCAAGTTCTGGTGATCATTACTGGGTAGACGCGCAGGTTGCGCCTCAATATCGCAACGGCCGCCTTTCGGGCTTTATGTCTGTGCGCAGACCGCCTGCACGCGCAGAGGTCGATGCGGCAGAGGCCCTGTACGCAGTTCTGAACAAGCAGGGCAAAGAGGCGAAAGTCGACCAGCGCAGCGCCTTGAGGCGCTTTCTGAACGCGATACCGATCAGCAAGCGGCTGGCTTTTCTGGTTACAGGTTCGCTCGCAACTGCCGTCGTGCCCACAGTTCTCTTCTTCCTGGGGTATCCCGCCTGGGTGCTGGTTGCGGCCGGCGTCACCATTGGCGCACTCAAGCTGCCTGTGCTGCTTTGGACACGCCACGTGGTACTCAAGCAAGTTGGCCAGGCTAACCAGGCGCTCAAAGAAATGGGTGAGGGCGACTTCACCAAGCCGATTGACGTGCGTGATGACAGTGAGACCGGGCGCCTGCTCGAGTCGATCCAGATCATGAACACCAATATCGCGGGCCTGATTTTCCAGATGACGGAGACAGGTAAAGACCTGAATTCCGGCGCCAAGGTTCTGGCCGACTCAAGCCAGAATCTTTCAACGGGAATCGAGCAGATTTCACAACAGACGAGCAGCATTTCATCGGCGGCAAACCAGATGAACCAGAACCTGCAGGTTGTGTCGAGTGCAGTCGAAGAAATGTCGATATCGATTGGCGAGGTAGCGACCAAGGCATCAGAGGGAGCTCGTGTTTCGAAAGAAGCAGCTTCGATTGCCCAGGATGCGCAGGGACTGGTGCGCGAACTCGGCAGCGGTGCCGACAGTATTGGCAAGGTAATTGAGATTATCTCAAAAATTGCAGAACAGACGAATATGCTGGCGCTCAATGCTTCAATTGAAGCAGCCGGTGCCGGTGAAGCCGGAAAGGGTTTTGCGGTTGTGGCCTCAGAGGTAAAAGAACTCGCCCGCCAGACCGCGGCTTCATCCGAAGATATTAAGAAGCAGATCCAGTCGATTCAGAAAAGTACCGACCAGACTATACAGGCAATTGGTAATATTGCGGGCATCATCAACCGCGTGAACGAAGGTAACGCGAGTATCGCTTCGGCTGTTGAAGAGCAGTCGATGACCACAAAAGAAATTGCGAGCAACGTAAACCAGATATCTGAGGCATCAGCTGAGATTAACCGGAATATTTCGGGTATCAGCCAGGCGGTGACCGACAGCGCGAAAGATGCTCATAAGATTTCTGAGCTTTCTTCGGGTCTCAAGAAACTCTCTGACTTCCTTGGCAGCGTCGTCATGGAGTTCAAGGTCATCAAGTAGTTTCCAGGTTTTCCCCGGTAATGAAAACCCAGGTTCTGATTGTCGACGATTCAGAAGTCTACCGGCTCTTTCTGCGACAGACACTGGCGACAGAACCTGATCTCGAAGTGGTTTCGGTAGCTTCGAACGGTCGCCTTGCGCTGCCGCGCGTAAACCACTACAAACCCGAGGTCGTGCTGCTTGACTACGAAATGCCTGAGCTGGACGGCCTTGCGACCATACCCGAGATCAAGAAACTCTCGCCGCAAAGCCGTATCATCATGTTCAGCTCGCACACCACTAAGGGTGCCCGGCTGACCTTGCAGGCGCTGGAACTGGGTGCTGACGATTTTATCACCAAACCGGCGGGCGCTCTCGGTGGAAACGTCGCGGCCGAGCTCAGGAACCGGATCATCGAACGGATTCGTGCCTTCACCCAAAGGCCAGAACCCGCAGCGGCTCCCGCACGGCCCGTGGTGGCCTCGCCACCACCGCGGTTAACGGCCCGAACGCGCAAGAGCTTCCGGTATTGTGTGATTGGTATTTCGACAGGCGGTCCCCCCGCGCTGCGCCGGCTCTTTCGTCTCATACCGCCCGACATCACGGGCAGTATCCTGGTTGTGCAGCATATGCCACCAATCTTTACCGCCCAGCTGGCTGAAAGCCTGAACGAAGAAAGCCGCCTGAAAATTGTGGAAGCGGCGAATGGTATGGTCACCGAACCCGCCACCGTCTATATTGCGCCGGGCGGCAAACAGATGAAACTTGAGCCACGTGGCACGGGAGCGATGATTCGGATTGAAGAAAGTGACCCAGGTGAGCTCTGTAAGCCGTCGGCAAATATTCTCTTCAACTCTGCAGCCGATTTTTTTGCCACAGACACTCTGGCCGTAATCATGACGGGCATGGGCGAAGACGGCTACCAGGGAATGAAGAATCTTGCAGCCCGGGGCGCATACCTGATGGCCCAGGATGCAGCAGACTGCGTGATCTTTGGCATGCCGGCAAAGCCGGTGCGGGACGGTATTGTCAGCGAATCGCATAATGTAGAGGGGCTTGCGGCCAAAATTACGGAGTACCTGCGGTAATGTCAGAAAAAGCCTTTCCCGGAATCGCTGCGGCGATTAAGCGCCTGACCGGATTACATATTGAACCTGAAAAATACTACCTGTTTGAACACCGTTTTCCCGAGGTCATGAAAGAGCATGGTATCACGGATTTTGATCAATTGCTCTCTGCAATCGAAAAGGGGACAGACAGCAAGCTACTCGGTCGCGTGATTGAAAAGATCACAACTCACGAGACGCGTTTCTTTCGCGATGAAAGTATTTTTGATGCGCTGGCCGAACAGATTTTACCCGAATGGAAAGACAGGAACGCCTTACCCGGTAACGAACTACAGTACCCACCTCTGAAAATCTGGTCGGCCGCCTGTTCGACGGGGCAAGAATCTTATTCAATTGCGATCATACTGGCGGAGTTCCATCCGCAGCTGGTAAAAAAAGCCCAGATCATTGCTACGGACATTTCACAGGAATCTGTCGAGCGGGCAGCAGCCGGGAGGTTCACTAATTTTGAACTATCGCGTGGTCTGCCGGAGAAATTCAGGCGCAAGTATTTTTCCGATGTTGAGGGTGGCGCGATGGTTAACCGCACACTTTTGCCAGCGATAGACTTCAGGACGCATAACCTCATAACGCAGCCGGCCCCTGATAAGTTTGATATCATCTTCTGCCGGAACGTCGCTTACTATTTTGCGCAGGATACCCGCAAGATGCTGTTTGAAAAGATGCAGGCATCGCTCAAGAGCGACGGGATACTTGTTCTCGGTTCAGCAGAATCACTCAGCGGATACCTTACCGACTATGTATTGCGTGAGTTCGGGCTTGCGCGTTACTATGAACTCAATACCGCCAACATCACGATCTTCAAGAGAAAGAAACCCTGATGCACCCGGCGGCCGAAGCTCAATCTCTGCAGAGGTAAGCACCAGTGACTGTATTGTCACCCTTCCACCTGTATACACTGACAGGCATCTTGTCAGCCGTTCTTGCTGCATGGTTTATCTTTTTGCGTCGTGGCAGGTTGCACGGCCTGCCAGGAATTGGTTTGTGGACATGGGCCATGATTTTCCAGACAGCCGGCTGGCTGCTGGTCGGCAAATTCAGTTTTTTCTGGATGGGTAGCAGGGTCTGGTTTCCCGGGCTGCTGTTGCTGGTGCCTTCGATGCCGCTAATGCTGGTGGCGTTCCATCGCTTGTTTGGCGTGTGGCAGAATCTGAAAGTTATCTATGTCCTGACGATCCCCAGCATACTTGGAATCAGTTTCTTCGCCTATATCGAGGAAAATGAGGCCGTTTGCGTCGTGCTAGGTTCATTGTCGAGCTTCATTTTCGCCCTGTACACAGCCTTCTCCGTATCCGGGAAAAAATTCCGCCTGTCGACGGGGCTGCGGCGCGGCGTATTTTGGGTATATTTGTTTATTGCTTTAACCCTGCTCTGGCGCCTGGTAGATTCGATCAAGGCTGCCAGTGAGGGGAATTACAGTGCTGATGCAGCGACCACGCTGAACCTGCTGATGGCATTTCCCTTTTTCATCATCGCCATTGCGCCATCCCTGGTATTCTTTTCAGCCTGCCTGCAGGTTAGCGAATCCCGGACTATCGATTCAGAAGCCAGGTTCGCCGAGCTGATCAACTCGGTCGACGGAATTCTCTGGCAGGCCGACGCACGGACTGCGGATTTTACATTTGTGAGCGCGAAGGCCGAACGTTTGCTCGGCTACTCTCAGGCAGAGTGGCTTACTCCTGGTTTCTGGACCACGCGAATGCACCCGGGAGATCTCTCCTGGGCGCCGGCATACTGCCAGGACAAGAGCCTTGAACTGATACCACATGAATTTGAATACCGTATGCTGTCGAAGGACGGTAAAACAGTATGGTTGCGGGACATTGTCACTGTTGAAGCAGAAGAGGGCCGTCCGCGTTGGCTGCGCGGAGTGATGGTCGACATCACGGAAAAGAAACTGGCGCAAGAAAAACTCCAGCGCCTCACGTTCATGTATGAATTGCTGAGCAATTGCCGGCGGATCATCGCGCAGACAAGCACCGAAAAGGAGCTTTTTGATGCGATCGTGCGGTTATGCGTGACCAACAACTATATTCCCCTTGCCTGGATCGGACTGCCCGAGGATGATTCATCACAGGTACGCATTGCTGCTGCCGCCGGTTCAGTGACTGCTTACCTGGACGAGGTACGCGTTTCGCTGTCCCCCGGGCTCGAAGAGGGTCGCGGCCCGACTGGCACTGCAATGCGCGAAAAGCACGATGTCATTGTCAATTATCCCGACAGCCTGCCTTCGGACAAATGGAGCGAACGCAGGCAAAAGTATGGCCTGCATTCATACGCCGCGATAACATTCAGGCTCTCGGGCATCAGGGTAGGAAGCCTGAATCTCTATGCAGCTGAAGAGGGCTTTTTCACTGCAGAAATTATTGGCTTGTTCGACCAGCTCGGTGCTGACCTCGGGCGCGCCCTTGACCGCATCGAAGCAGAGCGCTGGCGCAGTTTTGCCGAACAAGCCCTGCGTGAGAACCAGCTGTTGCTCGACTTTGCGCTGGAGGCTACAGTCGACGCTGTATGGGACTACGATGTACCTTCGGGAACAGTACGCTTTTTTCGGCATTGGGAGGCGATGCTCGGTTACGATCGCGGCGAACTGCCCAATGACATCTCTGCGTGGGAGTCTCATGTGCATCCCGATGACCTGCGACTTTCTGAGGCAATGCTCGAGCGCTATCAACGCGGCGATATCCCCGCGTTTGACATGCGGATACGCGTGCGCAACAAGTACGGACAGTACCTCTGGGTAAAAGACCGGGGAATGATTGTCGAGCGGGATGCTACAGGCCAGGCGTCCCGCATCATCGGTACCCTGAAGAACATCGATGTCGATGTTAAAAGGGCAGAAGAATCGCAGCAGAACGCGGCATTGCTCGATGCTATTTTCGAAGCGGCTCCGGTGTCTATTGCAGTTCTCAACGCGCAAAAGAAGCTGCTGCGCGCAAACCCTGCTTCAGGTCGCATAGCCGGAGTGACAACCGATGCAGAGCTTCAAAAAGCCCTTACCAGCCTTGAATTTTTCTTCCCCGACGGCACGGCGTACCCTCAAGGGGAAGTCCCGATTCCCCTTGCTTTGCCCGAAATTGAACGCGACTATACGGCCGTGTTCGGTTTTCGTTCGTCCACAGGGCAAAAAATTCGCTGGGTATCTATGACGTCACGCTATCTCGAGCCCGTTGGGCTCATTGTGCGTATTGCTACAGAAATTACTGAAGTTATCGAATCCGAATCTGCGCTTCGCGAAAGCGAGCAGAAATTTCGCCATATTTTTGAAAGTGCACCCATTGGTATCACGCTTTTCGATTCCGCAGGCAACCCGACCTCGCTTAACCCCGAAGTCATGCGACAGTCGGGGATAGAGGGTACAGTATCCATGGCGGATGTTGCTGACTGGCGATTTATTGATGAATCCGGGAGAACGGTCGCGCTTGAAGAGATGCCGCTTTATGTGAGCGTCAGGCAGAAGAGGCCGGTCAGGGATTTTATTTTCGGCCGCCAGTTTCCCGAGAGAGTGCGGTGGTTCAGCAGTACAATGGTGCCGATGGCCGATATTGGCATGTATGCCGGTTATCTGGTAGAGCTTACTGACCTCGTGAATGCAAAGCGCGAAGTCTCCCAACTTGCGGCATCGCTTGAGGAGACAGTGGCGCAGCGGACGCGTGAACTGCAGGAAATCAATGGGGAGCTCGAAGCGTTTAGTTATTCTTTATCACATGACCTCAAGGCTCCCCTGACCCGTGCCGAAAGCTGGCTCAATATCATCGACCACGAATTTCGCACGGCGCTGGGAGAAAAGGGCAAGGGAATGCTGGTCTATGTGCGCAACGAAATCGGCGCCATGAAACGCATGAATGAGGCGATGCTGGCTCTGTCGCGCGTTGCCCGTTCAAATATCGAACCTGTCAACGCCAGCCTCACGGCAAAAGCAACAGAAATCATCGGGCAGCTCCGCGAAGAGCATGGTGATGCTGTGATCGAATTTTCTGTACCGGAAAATGCCGTGGTTCACGCGGATTCTGAACTCTTGCGCATCTTGCTGCGCAACCTGCTGGAAAATGCCGTAAAATTCAGCCGCGGCCAGAATCCGATCCGCATAGAAATTGGTTGCACCGCAGAAGACCAGCATTTTCTGTGTTTCGTGCGCGACCATGGTGTGGGCTTCGACATGCGTTATGCCGATAAACTGTTCGCTCCGTTCCAGCGCCTGCACGCAGAGACGGAGTTTCCCGGTACAGGTATCGGGCTTGCCACGGCGCAACGCATAGTGCACCGCCATGGCGGCAAGATCTGGGCTGAATCACAGCCAGGCCAGGGCACGACAGTTTTTTTTACCTTGTCCAGGGGTAGTGGGGAATCATGACCGGGGGCTTGCCCGACACACATGAACTCTCTGTCCTGATCATTGAAGACTCAGAGAGTGATGCCGAGCTCATCGCGTATGAGCTCAAGGCCCGGGGCTATGAACTTCGCACTCAGCGGGTAGACACTTCGCTTGCACTGAGAGAAGCGCTGGAAAACTCGTGGGATGTCGTCATTTCAGACTTTCGTATGCCGCAGTTCAATGCGATCACGGCCCTGGAAATTCTGCGCGACAGCGGCAAAGATATTCCGTTCATTCTCGTCTCCCAGGCAATCGGCGAAGGGGTAGCGGTGGAGCTCATGCGCGCAGGTGCCGCTGACTACATCATGAAATCGTCGCTCAAACGGCTAGGACCGGCCGTTGAGCGCGAAGTCCGCGAGGCGCGCGTGAGGCAGCAGGCGCGGCAGGCGGCTAAGGCGCTGGAAGAAAGTGAACGCAGGCTCAGGGCTGCGCAACAGGTTGCCAGGCTTGGCAACTGGGAAACCGACCTCAAGACGCTCGCGGTGAACTGGTCAGACGAAACCTACCGCATCTTTGGGCTTGATCCTGCAACTTTTTCGCCTACGCACCAGAGTTTTCTTGAGTATGTGGTCCCAGAGGACAAGCAGTTGGTGGACGATGCCTTCAGGGCTTCGTTCCATACAGACGGCGAACATGCAATCACACACCGCATTCTGACAGCTGCAGGCCGGCTTAAACATGTCGAGGAGCGCTGGCGGGTCGAACGCGATTTCGCGGGAAATCCGGTCAAAGCTTTCGGCACTTGTCAGGATATCACCGAACGATTTGAACTCGAAGGACGCCTGCAGGAGCGCGAGGCGTTTCTCGATTCCATCATCGGTAGCCAGATCAACGGCATTGTCGTCGTCGACACAAAAGGAGAAATCACTGTTGCGAACGAAAGCGCCGCACGAATCCTGCAGCTCAAACGCGACGAAATCAGCGGTCGCTACTTCCAGGACGCCGACTACTGGAAACAGATCGACCAGAATTTTGAGCCACTGCAGCCTGAAGCGCTGCCGCTAACCGTTGCACTGACGGCAGGCCGAAGCCTGAGTGGTTTTGAGCATGGCATTGTTTTTCCGGATGGGAGCATTAAATGGCTGTCTGTCAGCTGTTCACCGATACGCTCGGCGAATGGATCTGTTATAGGTGCCGTGGCCAGTTTTCTCGAGATCACGGAAGTCTACATGCAGCGTGAGCGCAACCTGCAGCAACTGCAGCGCCTGCGCCTGCAGGACCAGGCAATCAACAGTTCGCTCAGCGGCGTCATCATCTCAGACGCGCGCATGCCTGATATGCCGGTTACCTACATCAATCGCGCGTTTACCGATATCACCGGGTATTCGGCTGAAGATATCATTGGCCGCAATTGCCGGTTCTTGCATCGCGATGACAACGACCAGGCTGACCTTGCTCGCCTGCGGGCTGCGCTCAAGGCACGGGAGGGCGGCGAGTTTACGCTCCGCAATTATCGTAAAGACGGCAAGATGTTCGTTTCTAATCTGCGCATTGCACCGGTGCGTAGCGAAGCGGGTGAGGTGACGCATTTTGTTGCGATACAAACAGACATAACAGAAAAGTTCCAGGCACAAAAGGAACTGGAAGAAATCCGGGAACGAATGGAGCTGGCGCTGGACGGAGCGCAGCTCGGACTAGTAGACTACCGCATCCAGGCGGGTGAGCTGTTCGTAAACGAGCGGTTTGCTCAGATTTTGGGCTACACTCTTCCGGAATTTCACGCCGTCTTTCAGGACCCATGGCAGACGGTTGCAGACGTAGATCGCGGTCGGGCCCAGGAGCACGCAGAGAGCCACTTTGTGGGCAGGACGCCACGTCTGAATCTTGAACACCGCATGCCACACAAGAATGGCCATCTTGTTTGGGTACAATCGAGGGGCAAAGTTGTCGAGCGGGACGACCAGGGAAATGCCCTGCGCTACACGGGTACCATCCTCGATATTACTTCGGCGAAACTGGCTGAGGCAGAGCTCAACCGATTGTCAAATCTGTTGGCCGAAGCGCAGCGCATCGCGCGCATGGGCGCCTGGGAGCTCGATATTGCCAGCGGGCGGACCACCTGGACCGACGAAGTCTACCGTATACACGAGGTAGACCCTGGGCAGACGTATATTCGCGACGAGGCAATCCGGTTTTACCATCCCGATGACCAGCCAGTATTGATTGCTGCATTGCAGGCGGCTATCGAACGCGGCAAACCATACGACCTGCACCTGCGTTTTGTCACCGCGAAAGGGCGGCGCCTCTGGGTGCACACTTCGGGAAACCCGGTATTTGAGGGCAACCGGGTGACCCGCCTGACAGGCATGTTCCAGGACATCACAGCGCAGAAGCAGGCCGAGATCCAGCTGCAACAGAGCGGAGAACGACTGGCACTGGCGCTGCGCGGCGGTGATCTCGGTCTTTGGGACTGGGACATTGTTTCAGGCGAGGCGTTCTTCGATGAACGTTGGTGTGCTATGCTCGGTTATCGGCGCAGCGAAATACGGCCATCTTACCTCGGCTTCCAGGAGCTCATGCATCCTGAAGACGTTACCGTGGTCAGAGAAAAACTCGAGCAGTGCTTTGAGCAGCGTGACCTGGGCTACGAAGCCGAATTCAGGTTACGGCACAAGGACGGGCGCTGGGTCTGGATTCTTGCGCGGGGCAAGGTTGTGGAATGGGATTCCTCCGCCAAACCACTGCGTATGGTGGGTACGCACGCCGATTCGACAGTACGCAAGGAACAGGAACAGCGCATCCTCGAGCTATCGCAACGCCTCATCGATATTTCCGAAATGGAGCGCTCAGAGATTTCGAGCGAATTGCACGACGTACTCGGGCAAAGCCTTGTCCTGACAAAGCTCAACCTCCAGAAATTCCTGGGAGATCATGAGTTACGGACGGTAGAAAATGAGAAGCTGCTGATCGAACCGCTGGCCGACACGCTCAAAAAGGCCCGCGAGATTTCGCGCCGCCTGACGCCGAGCTATATGAAAAAAGTCGGCCTTGTCTTAGCGCTCGAAGATATGCTACAGTCAGCGGCATCGCTTTCCAAGGTCCAGATTCTCACAGATATCGAAGCGCTCGAGGGTTTTTTCCCCGAGAACTGGAGTATTGGCTGTTACCGCGTCGTTCAGGAATCCGTCACCAACGCGCTCAAGCATTCCGGGGCCAGCAGAATTGAAGTGCGTGCCCGCCGGGTAGACAACAATCTGGAACTGACTATCGCGGACAACGGACATGGTTTTGCCAATGAGGCCGACAGCAACGGCATTGGCCTGGCGCTGATGCGTGAACGTGTGCGAGGATTGCGTGGCCATCTTTTCCTCGAAAGCTCACCCACCGGCCTCACAATTACTGCGCTCGTTCCCCGGCAGGTTTCATCCCCTGCAGAGGGTGTGCCTTGAAAGAATCTCGGGGACCACTGACACCCTTTACAAAGTGTCACGAAATCGCAGACTTGTGAGGTCTTAGGTAAACTAGAAAATTATGGGAAATATTCTGGCAGTCGATGATTCAGAGCCAATGCGCAAGATGGTAGAGCTTGTGCTCAAGAGCGGCGGGCACCAGGTGACTCTCGCGAACGATGGCGTTGAAGGCCTGCAAAAATTTCAGGCCGGCAAGTTCGACCTGGTGGTGACAGATATCAACATGCCCAATATGCACGGCATTGACCTGATAAAGTCCATCAGATCGCTGAGCCCGGAAATCCCGATCGTGGCATTGACAACCGAATCAGAAGACGATATGCGCAAAAAAGGCGCCGAAGCTGGCGCTGACGGCTGGGTAGTTAAACCCTTCAAGCCCGCGCAGTTTCTCGATATAATCCGCCAGATACTCGCCTAGGCGCGATGGGAGCGGGACGGTAACCGGGTACGGCTAACCTTTCGGCTTGACGACTGCAGCGGAACAGGAGGAGGGTCAGCGGTCATGCAGCCCGGCTCACCAGTAAACGACTATCGTATTGTGCTTGCCGACGACCATTCGATTCTGCGCGCTGGGGTCAAAGTACTCATCGAGAGTAAACCGGGCTTCCGCGTTGTCGGTGAAGTCTCTAATGGCCAGGAACGCCTCGACCTTTTGCCGCAGACACCGTGCGACATGGTAATTCTCGATCTCAACATGCCGGTGATGAATGGCATTGAGGCACTCGAATACCTGCAAATGCATTTTCCCAAGGTTGCCGCGTTGGTGCTGACGACGCATAAAGAAAAACCGTTCTTGAAGCGTTCGCTCGCAAAAGGCGCCAAAGGTTACCTGCTCAAAGAAGAAACACACGACAAGTTACTCTCAGCCATCAGCGATATCCGTCAGGGTAAGCGGGTCATTTCCGCAGAGATGACAAACCTCATTGTCGACGATTACTCCGCCGACCTTTCGAGCCCGCTCTCGGCCGACCTGCTCACGCAGCGTGAAAAAGAAATTCTCAGCTATACCGCAAACGGGCTCACCAGCAAAGAAATTGCCGAAAGACTCGATATCAGCGCGCGCACGGTCGAAGCACACCGCGCGAATATACGCGAGAAGCTGGGCATAGAGACAATGAGCGACCTTGTGAAATATGCGATGGATCACAACCTGATGTGAGGATAGGTAAATCTACTGAGCTAACCCCGCTTTCAGACTGATTGACCCGGCAGACTTTCTGTGCTAAACATTCAATAACGGAGAATCGCAATGCCCAGGATTTTAGCGGTAGATGATTCAGAGCCCATGCGCCAGATGGTTGAGCAGACCTTGCGCAGCGGCGGCCACGAGACTGTTCTGGCAGTTGACGGCAGCGATGCGCTGGCCAAATTCCGCGCGGAGGAGTTTGACCTCATCATTACTGACATAAACATGCCGGTAATGGACGGTTATGCATTGACTCGCGCGATACGCGAGCTGAACCAGCAGATACCCATACTCGCGCTCACAACTGAAGGGGAACAGGCGAAGCGGGTGTCAGGTCAGGAAGCAGGTGTAGATGGCTGGATAGTCAAGCCGTTCAAGCCCGCGCAGTTCCTGGCAATTGTGAAACAAATACTCGAATGACCGGCAATGACCGGATCAACGTTCTGATCTACGGGACGGCTGCACACATTGCCTGGTGCACAACCGGGCTCGCAGAAAAGGCGTTCATCGACCGCAATTTCGTTACTGATACTGAGAGCCTCGCAGAAGTGCTGCGTAACCGCATTCCAGAGATAGCGCTCATTGCCTGCGAAGATCCACTGCAATGTGGCAGCGTTATTGCCATTTGCCGCCGGGCGAATCCGGGCATTGCAGTGATTGTGGTCAAGACCGCAGACGCACCAGCTGTTCCCGAAGAAAACCTGGCACGGGGAGTCTTCGCCGTGACATCGCACGAAACAGATACTGTTGAACTGGGTGCCTTGCTGAAAAAAGCTGTTGCGTTTATCACGCAGCGCCGCGAGTTGCAGCAGAAAGCCGAAAGCCGGCGAATGCGGCGTGATCATCCTGCAAGCTGGTTGCTCGAGCGCGAGACCCGGGAGCGCGACGCGCGGTTGTCGTTTGCCACATCGCTTATCCGCAATATCCTGCATTCCGCATCGCAGGGTCTGGGAATTGGATCTGTGCTGACGTACGTTGACCTTCTGCAGATGACGATGCCGGCGTTACAAAAGGAAAACGATGTCTTTGGATCACTGCTGCAGAACGCGCGGGCAGCGCGGACCTGGCTCTCTTCTTTTGAGCACATACTTGCAGGATTGCAGAGACAGTATCCGCGTGAAGTGGTTCATGGCAGTGATTTTTCGCAAATCGTGGAGCAGGCGTTACGCGAAACGGAAAAATTCAGAACCATCAAACAACAGTCCATCGACATCCAGCACCTGCTCGATGTGGGGTCTGTGTATGGTAACCGCGAAGCACTGCTTGCGATTCTTTCTGAGCTTCTGCTCAATGCCTGCAAGTATTCCCCGGCGAATTCGTGTATTAGCCTCATGTCTTACACGACCGCCGAAATCAGCGCCATTACCGTGACAAACGATGTGGAGCAGGGCCTGGGCGCTTCTGCGGGTATTCCTGCAGATGCCGAAGACCGCGTCTTTGAACCTTTTTTCCGGCTGAATAACATTATGGATGACCGTTATGCCGAACAAAAGTACGGGCTCGGTATAGGGCTGACGCTTGCAGAACATGCAGCCCTGCAATGCGGCGGTCGCCTGTACCTGTATGAACTCGGTTCAGGCGAAACTCATGCGTCTGCCCCGACGGGCACGGGCAGACGGGTTGTCGCAGAGCTTGTGCTCCAAAAGGTCCAGTAAGTGAAAACCAGCGCGAAACTGATTGGCTTTGCCGGGCAAGAGCTGCAGGACCTTACAGCAGCGCTCGGTCCGGATTTTGAAACCGAGGTGATGTCACCGGCAGCTTTGGCATCTGGCAATCTATCAGGTGTGGTCTGCCTTGTGCATGCATCTGCAGTCCAGGAGATAGGGCCGCATCTTGCTGCAGCAAGTGCTGGCGGTGCCCGACTGTTTGCCCTGCTGGATTCAACCGCTGCGGAAGGCCGGCTTGCGCTTTTGCGCGCGGGATTCTCTGACGTTTTCACTGCGCCATGGCAGACTGAAGAAATCAGGCTCAAGGCGACCCGGGCAGCTGAAGATCTTACCAGGCAGCGGAACGCTGTCCACCTAAACGGTCAGATTCAGAAACTTTCACAGTATTTCTCGAACGACGTTGTCCAGAAAATACTCAGCCAGACAGGAGAGAATCATTCGTACGGAGAGATGCTCGAGGCGACTGTATTCTTTCTGGATGTGCGCAATTTCACGGCACTGAGCGAAAAAATCACTCCCACGCAGGTGGCTGAGTTGCTCAACAGGCTTTACACGGACATCATGGATCTTGTACTTTCGTACAAGGGATCGGTGAACAAGATCATCGGTGATGCCCTGCTCGCGACCTTTGGTTGCCCCGTGCGCGGTGAGAAGGATGCGCGCAATGCAGTGGAATGTGCTCTGGCGATTCGAGATACACTGCGCTTTTTCAACGACACGAAACCCTCGTATCTCACGACCGATATCAGCATAGGAATGGGAATCGCGACGGGGCCGGTTTTCGCCGGGACGATTGGCTCGTACCGCAAGATGGATTACACGGTCATTGGCGATACCGTGAATGTTGCTTCGCGGCTGGAAACTTTGACCAAGCAGACCAGGTTTGACCTCATTATTGACAGCAAGACCCGGGAGCTTGCCGGACCAGACCTCATGGTGAAGAAGCTGCAGGTCACACGGGTGCGTGGCCGCACGAAGCCCATGGACATTTTCCTCGTAGAGGGATTTCAGGACGTGGCTAAGCCAGGTTCCGGTGATGTGTTCTTTGCGGATCCCGGAAGCTGAAGTTCGGCAGCAATTAAAGGCCCCGGGCTCCGTGGGGCTCGCCTGCTATAAGCGAAAACTCCTATTAATTGACGCCGGGAAAAGTGATGCGAAGCTGACAGCGGGCCATGAAGCAGTCGTCTACTAAGCGCCGGACGAAAAAAGCGCAGGTTTCCGGTTCACCGGCAGAGATAGGTGTGCAAATTGAGCAGGGCGCAGCCCCCCACAAGGTTAAGGGGCTCGGCGCCTGGGCGATTCGCGGCAAAGCAACAGTAGCCCTGGCGGCACCGGCAATCGGCCGGTTCGCCCGCAGCCAGCAGAAGATTCTTTCCTGGATCAAGAAGAAGCGGAACGAGCGGCTCACGCTGATGTTTATTCCGCACAATGAGCTAAAAATCCGCAATTACCATATCAGCAACCTGACGCTGATTATCATAACGTCCTTCCTGGGCCTCGTACTGCTCGTGAGTGCGTTCCTCGTGATACGCCATAACAGCACTATCCAGGAAGTCGACAAGCTGCGTGTTTCGCATAAAGACGCCGAGGTGCAGTTTGCCAAAGTACGCCAGGAAATTATCGAACTCAGCAAATCGTACGAAGATATAAGGCAGAACCTAAACTCGCTCTATTCGCTTTCAAAGAGCGGTGAAAAAGGCACAACGCCCAGCCAGGGAGCAGACAGTTTTGCGGCGCAGCTGGCAGAGCTGCAGCAGAAGACCAGCCAGAGCAAAGACCCGGAGAAAATTCCCCTGGAAATTTTTCTGATGAACCGCATGCTCCACGATATGGAAATCTCGCGGGGCTCGCTGGGCCAGGTACAGGACTATCTCAAGAAGCGCGAACGCGTGCTCAAGAACACGCCGACCATCTGGCCCGTCCAGGGATACATTATCAATCCATTCGGTTTTGTGCGGATGGCACACCGGCTCAACGTCGGCTATAATCCAGGTGTCGATATCGCCGTGCCGCATGGTGCGGTTGTGCAGGCGACAGCGCCGGGTATTGTAGTCAGTATCAACAAAGAAGCAAATCTGACCTACACCGTGCGCATACGCCACAACTACGGTTACGAAACGGTCTATAAAGGTATCGAGATGGTAACGGTCTCGCAGGAAGAAAAGGTCAACAAGGGCGAGCACATTGGCCATGTGGGTCATGCCGACGACAATTTCGAAAGCATTCTCCACTACGAGGTGCACATTGGTGTCGAAGCGGTAAACCCAATGCCTTACCTGCCGCTGGCAGGCGCCTGAGGATTAATCATGAAAAAAACGCCAGACACGGTCGCAGTCGTATCGAGCTACGTAGGGCAGGGTGACAGCTTTCACGGGGATTTCCAGCTGACCGGAGCCCTGCGCGTTGACGGTACCGTCAGCGGCACGGTACGCACTACCAGCCAGGTAATTATCGGACCGACCGGCCATGTTAAGACGAACGTTGAAGCGGACAGTGTGATCGTATCGGGCCGCGTCGACGGCAATATCTATGCTCTCGATTTTGTGCACCTGATGAAAAATGCCCGCGTCATGGGTGATATTGTCGCCGCAAACCTGCTGGTGGACGAAGGTGTCATCTTCGAAGGTCGCGCTCGCATCAACCACCTCAACGTCGGCAGTTAGTACTGCCGCCCCCCGGGGCCCTGGTTTCGGTGCTTCAGCCGCCGGCAAAATCAGCCGATACATGAACCGAGATGGCGCAGGCAATTCTACCACAGCAGGGTGCAACCGTCAGCGATTTACACACGCGCCAGCAACCGGTGCCAGCCCGTTCGCAGGGTGTCGTTGCATCAGCAACGCCTGCATTTTCCTCACTCGTTTCGCAGATTGTGCAGCGGGGAAAATCCGACCGGCCAAAAACTGTCGAAGATCTTATGGCGCAGCTCGATGACGAGGAGCGCGACTTTGCTGAATCGCCCTCGCGCGAACGATTTGAAACCTACCGCAAGACAGTAAAACTGCTCTGTTCAATGCTGCTGAACCGTGGCTACCGCCTGCAGGGGTGGGAGGACAAGCGGAAACGGCGCTACGAGGTTATCAAGACTATCGACGGTCGTCTCGCGCAGCTTTACACCGGCCTTTTGCGCCGCAACCAGGATGTCGTGATTGCCCTGCACCTGATGGGACAGATACGCGGCCTGATCTTTGACCTTCAGGCCTGAAGAAAACCGCTACAGTCTAGCCAGCACATTCTTTGCGGCTTTGGGCTTTTTTGCACTGACCTTGAGAGCAGATTTCAACACGGTATCGATAACCTGCTGCTCAGCTTTACTGATGCCCGGTTTGTAGATGCGCACGAGCGCATCACCTTTATTGCAGGGTTCGCCACGGAATTTCATCATTTCGAGCGAAACGCGGTCATCGACTGCGTCTTCAGATTTTTTGCGGCCGGCACCGAGTTCAACCATCAGGTTACCGACCTGGCGGCTGTCGGCGTGTGCCAGATATCCTTTGCCCGGAGCGCGGTAGACGTGCACATCGGCCGATTTGCTATCAGCAAATGCTGTAAGAATTTCTTTTGCTTTTGTGCGCAGGCCTGCGAGATCACCTTTTTGTGCAGAGAGCCACTCTTGCATCTTTTTCTCCAGCGCACCTGACTGCCAGAGATTCATAAGGGTTGTGATGGCTTTGCCCCGGGCCTTCTTGTCTGTGCGCGCCCGGGCATCGAGCATTGCCGCGGCGAGTTCAACCGTGATCTCGACGAGCGGTTGTACGAGCAGTTCATCGCGGCTGAGCTTTCCCTTCTTTACGTAGAGTTTATTGGCAGTCTCGAGGTAGATGCCCGAGGGCCGGCAGAATTCAAAGGCCTCGTAGGTTTCAATCGTATTGCCTGTGTAAAGGCCCAGCGGAAAATCCATTGCAGTGATCAGGCAGGTTGTTCTGACGCCGGCGGCACGGGCAGTATCCGCTATGGATTTTGCCAGCGCCCTGGCTGCGGGCAGCGTCTGCATGAATGCCCCGCTGCCGCATTTGACATCCATCACCAGCTCGTCGAGGTCTTCGGTAAGTTTTTTGGAGAGTATCGAAGCAGTGATGAGTGAAATTTCGTCGACTGTGGCAGTGACGTCGCGCAGTGCGTAGATTTTTTTATCGGCCGGGGCAATGTCGGCGCTCTGCCCGATGATGAAACACCCGGGGTTTTTCAGCAATGCTGCCAGCCGTGCCGGCTCACTCTCGAAATGGTAACCAGGAATCGCGCCCAGTTTATCCAGGGTTCCCCCGGTAAAGCCCAACCCGCGGCCCGAAATCATGGGTACCTTCTTGCCTGCTGCCGCCAGCCAGGGAGCCAGCATCAGTGAAATCTTATCTCCGACACCGCCGGTGGAGTGCTTGTCAACCTTGGTGCCCTTGACGGAAGAAAAATCCAGTTTTCTACCGCTCGAGGCCATGGCACTCGTCAGGTAGCTGCGTTCGGTGACATCCATACCTTTCCAGCAGATTGCCATCAGGAGGGCACTCACCTGGTAATCGGGAATTTCGCCGCTGGTGACACCGCGAATGACGGATTCAATTTCCTGTTGGGTCAGCTTCTGGCCAGCCTTCTTGCGCGCGATGATGTCGTTCATGGTAAATTCTCCAAAAGCCGCAGCGGCGGGCAAGTGATTAAGAGGCCCGTCAGTGATTGACCGCGCAAGCGCCGGCCCAAGTTTCGCTGATGCGTCGCGGTATTCTTTTCCTGGGGCTGTTGTATTCTGTGCACTGCGGCCGGCAGCAGGTAACAGTTACCAGCGGGCTGGCGGGTGGTTTAAGGTCAGGTGATTTACTCCTCGAATATCGGGCCGCTGATCAGCAGTTGAGGCTGGTCGACACCAGGCAGAATCGCACGGTTCTGCGGCTGCCGCTCTCGCAGGGGTTTCTCTCTGCCCGGGTGGCTACCGATGCCGTCAGGGAAAGACTGGCAAGCTATAAGATGCACGAAGTTGTCCGTGAGCACTGTGAGCTGCAGCGGATTTCAGCTGGTGAATCATCCGCGCAGGCAATCAGGCTAATTGCGGAGCTCACTTGTCCTGGCGGATCCGCAGCAGTGGACATATCCTTTACCCAGGCTGCAGACCATGTGATACTGCACATTAAGCCACGCGATACACGGTTCAACCGGCTACTGTTCAGCTTCATGGCAGAAGAGGGCGAGCGTGTTTTTGGCGGCGGCGAACAGTTTACGCACCTTGATCTGCGTGGCCGCCGTGTACCCATGCTGAGCGAAGAGCAGGGCATAGGCCGCGGCGCCCAGCCGATCACACTTGGGGCAAATCTGACTGCGGGTGCGGGCGGCCGCGATGTCACCACATATGCTCCCGTACCATTCTTCATGACCTCTGCTTTTCGTTCGTTTGAGACGTCGCAGACAGCCTACCAGCTGTGGGATTTCAAAAGTGACCCATACTGCGTCGAAATCTGGGACCACACTCTTGAGCTGCGGTTCAGTACCGCAGTTGCCTACGGCGAGCTGCTGAGCCGTTACACAGCGCGTTCGGGCCGTATGCAGCCTTTGCCTGATTGGGCATCGGGTACAATACTGGGCGTCCAGGGTGGCAAAGAAAAAGTAGAACAGGTCCTGGATGCTGCGCTTAAAGCGGGTAACCCCGTGACCGCAATCTGGATACAGGATTGGGTCGGCCGCCGCCTCACAAGTTTCGGTTCGCAGCTGTGGTGGCGCTGGCTGCCCGATGAAACTGCCTACCCGGATTTTCGGGGCTGGGTACAAAAACTGCGCGCACGGGGTGTGCGCGTTATGGGCTATATCAATCCGTTTCTGGCCGATGAGGGGCCGATCTTTGCCGAGGCAAAGACGAAGGGATACCTGGTGCGCAAGAGAGACGGCGAGCCTTATAAGATCCAGACCGCCGGTTTTCCTGCATACCTGGTCGACCTGTCCAATGCCGAAGCACGGGCCTTCCTGAAGGGTATTATCCGGAACAACCTGATCGCGAACGGCCTTGCAGGTTACATGGCTGACTTCGGCGAGTGGTTGCCATGGGATGCGCAGCTTGCTTCGAATGAGCCCGCCGCGCTCTGGCATAACCGGTATCCTGTTGAATGGGCTCGGCTCAACCGCGAGGCCATACGCGAGGCGGGTCTCGAGCGCGAGGTAGTCTTCTTCACCCGCGCCGGATTTGCCGGCTCGGCGGAGCACTCGACGCTCTTCTGGCTGGGCGACCAGATGGTGAGTTTTGATGAATACGACGGTCTCGCCTCGGCGGTGACAGGGTTATTGACCGGCGGCCTTTCGGGCATCACGCTCAACCACAGTGACATTGGTGGCTACACAACAATCAACAACCCGGTCAAAAATTACCACCGCAGCCGCGAGCTTTTCCTGCGCTGGGCTGAGTTTGCTGTGTTCACGCCTTTCTTCCGCACGCACGAGGGTAACCGACCGGAGAAGAACTACCAGGCCTACAGCGACGAAAAGATCGTCGCGGAGTTCGCTGCACTGGGCAGGCAGCACCTCGCGCTGAAACCCTATTTTGCCCAACTGATGGCCGAAGCTGCCAAATCCGGAATGCCGCTGGTTCGCCCGGTCTTTCTCCATTACCCCGCCGAACACGAGGCATATGTACTGCGGCACCAGTTTCTGCTGGGCCGCGACCTGCTGGTAGCACCCGTGGTCGAACCCGGTGCTACCACCGGATGCATCTACCTGCCCGCAGATACCTGGATCGAATCATCCACCGGAAAAAAAATCGCGGGACCACAATGGTATATCTTCATGGCCCCGCCTGGTCAGCCGGTCGGCTTCATTCGCGTAGGTTCGGCACAGCGTGAACTGTTGCTGCGTGCATTGAGCCCAGCCCCCGGTGGCGGGTAAGCGGTATACTGCGGGTCGGCAAGACCTGAGCAGCAAAGTCGTCGCTGTGCGTGGTGAACAACAGCAGACCAGGATACTGGTTCAAGAACTGCGCAAAGAGTGCACGTGTTTCGCGATCCAGCCCGGTTTCCGCTTCATCGGCCATCAGAACGTCGGGGGGATTTTCCGCGCTGCTGAGTAAGAGCACCAGGAGACGTACGCGCTCCCCCGAAGAAAGCTGGTGAAAGTCGCGGAAAACCGCAGAACCAGCAAAACCATACGCACCCAGCATTCGCCGTATTTCGCCTTCCGGTTGACCGGGAAGATTTTCACCGGCGAGATCAAGCAGGTTCGTTTGCGGAGCTATAGCGCTGTAATCCTGGTCGAGTAGGAGCATTCGCCGGGACCGCAGGCGTATACTGCCGTGCAGCGGCAGCGTATTCTTACCGCAGATGGCTTTAAGAAGCAGGCTCTTGCCACTGCCATTGCGCCCGGCGATGCGGATTTTTTCTCCTGATTTTGCATTCAAGGTCAGGTCATTCGCCCAGAGAGTCTGCCGGCCCCCTGTGCCGAAATTCAGGCCGGCGATCTCAAGCTGCGCGTGGAGCTTCTCTCCTGCTACCGGGATGAAGCAGAACTCCGGTTGCCGGACGTCCAGGGTCCGGAGGTGGCTGAGCTTTTCCAGCTCGTGCGCAACTTGTTCTGTCGTACGCCGGATAATCCTGCCGCGCGTCTTTTCTGCGTTTCGCTTCATTAATCCCCGTGCGATACGCGGTATACCGGCAGTCGGTGCCCGCTGCGCAGCGATGCGTTCGCGTTTTAGCTGCCGTGAAAGATCGCGCTCCGCTTCGAGCAGCGATTTTTTCACTGAATGTTCCGCGCGCTGCCGGGCGTTTGCACGTTCAGCCCGCTCGGCTTCGAGCGCCCGGCAGTAAGCAGCGAAGGGCATGCGGAACAGGGCAACGCTCCTGTTTTCGAGGTGCAGTATACTTTCGGCGAGGTCGAGTAGCCCGGTTTCGTGTGTTGCCAGAATGACCGTACCGGCAAAATGCCTGAGCCGCCGCATGAACCGTTGTCGGTTCTCGGTATCGAGATGCCTTTCGGGCTCATCGAACAGGACAATTCCCGTGTTTTGTGCCAGCGTTGTCTCGAGCAGGAGCATTTGTTGCTCCCCGCTGCTTTGCCGGCGCAGAGTCTCACCGGCAAAGCTGACAAAACGTGGTGTTGTATCGCACCGAATGCTGCCTGATTGGGCATGGATTTCACCGGCGATCAGACGCAGCAGAGTCGTCTTGCCGGCACCGTTTTGTCCGGCAATCGCATGAATGCCACGGCTGATATTAAAGGATATGTGCTGTAATACCGGCCCTTCGCCCGGCCAGGCGTAAGTAACGCCCGAAATGCTAATATTATGCATAGTAACTCCTGTTGCTCCCCTGGGAGCTCAATGGGTTCGGCCTGTCGTGCGAACGGGAGTTAGCGCATAATCGTAGCTGTCCGCTACACAAGGATGTTAATCATTTCATGAAATACCGGCAAAAAAAGTCACCCGCCTCTCAGGCAATTCGTGCTTCACCGCATGAAAGGGGATTAGACGCGGGTAAGCCACCGGGGCCCTATGCAGCGCAGAACCAAAGACAAAAAATCGACAACCAGCACCAAAGCCCGTGCGGTGAGCATTATGGATACGACGCTGCGCGACGGCGAGCAGACTTATAACGTTGCCTTTGCGCCCTCGGAAAAATTACAGATGGCGCGGCTCTTGCTGGAGCAGGCGAACGTGAATTTTATCGAGGTTGCTTCGGCGCGCGTCTCGAAGGGCGAGCTCGAAGGTGTGCAGCTCATTACCGATTGGGCTAAGAAAACCGGCGGGCGCAAGCTGCTGAACCGCATTGAAATACTCGGGTTTGTCGACGAGAAGCGCTCGGTCAACTGGTTGGTTGAGGCCGGCGCTTATACGCTGAACATGCTTACGAAAGGCAGCCTGAACCACCTGACACGGCAGCTTAAGAAAACGCCGGCCGAGCATTTTGCCGATATTGCCCGCACGATCGATTATGCGAAAAAACAGGACCGGGCGGTGAATATCTATCTCGAAGACTGGTCGAATGGCTGGCTACATTCGCGCGATTACATGTTTTCGTTTCTGGATTTCCTGGTCACCCAACCAATTGGGCGCATCATGTTGCCCGACACCCTGGGGGTTCTGTACCCGGCGCAGGTAGCCGAAGCGATAACCGCTATCACTGAGCGATATCCCGAAAGCCATTTTGACTTTCATCCGCATAACGACTACGGGCTTGGCACAATCAACGTGCTCGAGGCGATTCGAGCGGGGGCGCACGGTGTACACACAACCGTGAACTGTCTCGGTGAACGGACGGGCAATGCCTCTCTCGCCGAAGTGGTCGCGGGTATTCATGACCACCTGCAGCTGAAAACCTCGGTGAATGAGAAGAGCCTCTACCACCTGTCGCGTACAGTTGAGACTTTTTCGGGTAAACGCCTTGCGGCAAATGCGCCCATCGTCGGCGAAGATGTCTTCACGCAAACAGCGGGTATACATGCCGACGGCGACAAGAAAGGCGGTCTGTACGAAAGCCGGCTATTGCCGGCGCGTTTTGGCCGCGACCGTCGGTATGCCCTCGGCAAACTGGCGGGCAAGGCCTCACTCGACCAAAACCTGAAAACCCTGGGCATTTCGCTGGCCGATGAAGAACGGCAGCAGGTACTGAGCCGCATTATTGAACTGGGAGACCAGAAGAAGCAGGTGACGATCGACGACCTGCCCTTTATCATTGGCGAGGTGCTGAAGAAGCCCGAAGAGAAGATCCTGGAAATTACCCAGGTGACCGTTACTTCGGGAATGCACATCAAACCCATGTGTTCGCTCACGGTCGAATACCGGGGCAAAGCCATGCAGGTTTCAGGTCAGGGTGAGGGTGGCTACGACGCCTTCATGTCAGCACTGCGCAGCTGGGCAAAAGAGCATAAGGTAAGCCTGCCGCGCCTGACCGATTACGAGGTGCGCATTCCTCCCGGTGGACAGACTTCTGCTCTCGTTGAATGTAAAATTACCTGGAATGTGACGGGCCTTACCGCAGCAAAAGAAAAGTCTGGCAATGACAGGGCGATGTTCGGGGGCGAACTGACCGTTGGCCGTGACAGCAACATACTGACGACACGCGGGGTTGACCCCGACCAGGTGATTGCGGCGATTCGCGCGACGGAGCGTATGCTCAACGTAATTCTGCGCAAGTGATGGACAGCTGTCCGGCATTGCATGTACTAACGCGTCGGCCATGAAAGATATTGCAGTTGTCTACAAGTACTCGGCGCTTGAGAGCTATAGTCCCAGGCAAATACGCCGCCACCGCGAGCTGAACCCTGAGCTGACCCAGCGTATGCAATCGGCGCACGAAGAACACGCCGGTGCGCTCGAAGCTTTGCGCCGGCTTATTACACAGCTGGGTGCAGTTGCCAGCTGGTTCGAACGCGATACGCTAAACCGCAGCCTCGATGATTTTAAGCTCGTGGTTTCGTTCGGGGGAGATGGCACTTTTATTAATTCCTCACACTTTATCGAAAAAACCCTGCTGCTGGGAATCAATTCGTCACCCGATAACAGTGTCGGTCACTACTGCCGCTATGAACTGCGCAGTAAGCAGGGCGAAGCAAAACTGCGCCGTGACATGCAGGCTCTGCTCGAAAATTCGGCTGCACGGCCGGCAGAAAGCCAGCTGATGCGCCTGAAAGTGACCCTGCAGGACAGGCCGGCGCCCTTTCCGGTGCTCAACGACGTCCTGTTCTCAGAGCAGAATCCTGCAGCCACTTCACGCTACACGCTGCGCTGGCGTAACCGGGTGCACCACCAGAAGAGTTCAGGACTCTGGGTAACGACTCCCACTGGTTCAACCGCGGCGTATGCTTCGGCCGGTGGAAAACCATTCACCCGGCGCGAAGCACGCTTCATCGTGCGTGAGCTTTATAGCGACGCTGCCCCGCGGCGCCTGACACACGGCACGGTGCGGGCCGGCGAGACTCTCAAGATTGTGAGCAGCCTGATGCACGGGGCACTCTGGCTAGACGGTTCACACTACCGTTTACCGGTAGCGCTGGGGGAGCACATTACCATCGGAGTACACTCGCAGCGGTTGCGGGCTATCTACTGAGCTTAATTAGTCTTCAGGGCCTTTTTCCACCGGGTACGAGCCGAGCACACGGAACCCCGAAGTCAGCGGTCGCATGAGCTCAAAAGCGTGCTTCATTGCCTCGTCATCCCTGTGGCCTTCCAGATCGACAAAGAAAATATAACTCCAGACCTGGTTGCGGTCTGGTCTCGATTCGATGGCCCGCATGTTGACTTTCTGTTCGTAAAGTGGTGCCAGCGCGCGGTAGAGTGAACCGGTCGTATCGGGCAGATTGAACGAAATCATCGTCCGGTTGCGTTCTGCTTTTTTGGCCACGTCGTGACCGATCACGATGAAGCGGGTAAAATTGCGTTTGTAATCGGTGATATCTTCGACGAGTGGACGCAACCCATAGATTTCACCAGCCACGTCCGAAGCGATGGCCGCCAGGCGTTCGCTGTTTTCCTGTGCGACCAGGCGCACGGCTTCTGAGGTCGAAGCGGTTTCGATCCATTCAGCCTGTGCCAGGTTCTGCATAATAAAGTTGCGTGCCTGTGCATACGCCTGCGGGTGTGTGTAGATCTTTTCTATCTGCTGCAGAGCCGTCGCGCGCGTCAGCAGGCTCTGCCTGATCTGCAGCACAATATCTGAATAAATATTCAGGTCAAACTTGACCAGAGCATCGAGCGTAGCCTTAACCATGCCCTCGGTGGAGTTTTCAATCGGGACGACGCCGTACTTGATTTCGCGGCGTTGCACTGCCTGGAAGACGTCGTCAATTGTCCGGAAAGGCGCGAGGCTTAGGCTGCGGCCAAATTTGCGCAGGGCCGCCTGGTGAGTGAAGCTGCCCTCGGCACCAAAATAGCCAACCTGGATCGAACCCTCGAGTTTGAGAGTCGCGCTCATGATTTCACGGTAGATGTTCCGCAGCGATTCGTCGTCGAGTATACCCGGGTTTAGCCTCGCAATCTTATCGTAGACCTGCTGCTCCCGGTCGGGCTGGTATAGCGGCAGGTTCTCTTTGGCTTTTGCCGCCGCAATTTCGCGCGCAATTTCTGCCCGTTGGCCGATCAGGCGGACAATTTCGGCGTCGATGCGGTCTATCTGGTCGCGGTACTGCTTCACGGCTGGGCTCCCGTACGGCTCTGGTCTGTTTGCTCCTCGTCAGAGTTCGTCAAAGTTCAGCTCCTTTACATCCTGCGGCGGTGGCAGCTCGTCCAGGCTGTTGAGGCCGAAGTACCGCAGGAACTCCTTCGTTGTGCCGTAGAGAGTCGGTTTGCCGACGGTCTCTTTGTGCCCCATGGCCTTGACGAGTTTTTTTTGCTGTAGTGCAATGAGCTGCGCCCTGGAGCTGACGCTGCGGATCTCTTCAATCTCCGGGAGCGTGATCGGCTGCTTATAGGTGATGATGGCGAGGGTCTCGAGTGTTGATTTGCTGAGGGTTTCTTTCTTTTTCTGCCGCAGGAAATTCTGAATGGCGGGGTAGATATTCGGCTGCGTAGTGAACTGGTAACGCCCCGAAATTTCCTGGATCGCTATACCCGATTCACGCTCTGCGTAGTCGTCGAGCAGCGAATCGAGCGCGATCTTCACCTGTTCGGGATTTTCATTCAGGCCGGTGGCAATTTCTGCCGCGGTAAGCCCGTTGCCCGAGATAAACAATAAGCCTTCGATTGCTGCCTTTAGGTACGCCGTATCACTCATGTGGCCCCAAATGGCAGTTCAACCTGTCCGTCGTAAGCAGGAGCCGGTGAAAAGTGGATGTCACCCAGCCAGTCATCCTGCCGCAACATTACCATTTTCTGCTTAGCGAGCTCGAGCAGTGCGAGAAAGCACGCGATAATGCGGGCAACGCTGAATCCCGTGACACTGCGGAAAAAGGAAGCCTCAGAGTCGCCGATCAGGCGCGACATCATGTATTCCATCATCTCTTCGGCGCTGATTGTTTCATCCTGTATCTGCATGGGACGCGATTTTTCTTCGCGTTCGAGAAAATCCCGGAAAGTCCTGAGGAACGAAATCAGGTCTACCTCGAGATAGTCGCTGTCACCTTCAAATGCACTCCACTGTGGTTCGCGGGTCAGCCGCAGCTGCGAACGCTCTTCAAGACGGCGCATTTCTTCAGCCGCCTGCTGCATCTTCTTGTATTCCAGCAGCTGCTCTACCAGTTCATAAGGTAGTTTGTCCGGCGGTGTGTCTTCGCCGATGACAGCGTTTGGCAGCAGCAGGCGTGATTTATAAAAAAGCAGTCGCGCCGCGGTCTGCGTGAAGTCAGCCTGTTCGTCGAGCGAAATCTGGGCGGTTGTCATGTAGTGAAGAAAATCTGCCGTGATACGCGAAAGCGAGACCGAAAAGACATCTACCTCGTAGCTTTCGATCAGCCCCCAGAGGACTGCCAGCGGCCCCTTCTGTTCAGAGCCTGCGCGTGTATGAAACGCAACCTGAAACCGGTTGGATTCCAAAAATCCAGCGGCAGCATCAGCCGTCACAGAGTGTACCTCGACACGAGTCCCATAGATTCCCTGACGCGTTCCATCGTGGTGCGGGCGACACTGCGCGCTTTATCCGCCCCCGCGGCAAGAATTTCTCCAACCTGCTGAGGTTTTGCGGCGAGCTCAGAGCGCTTCGCGCGAAAGGGTTCAAGCTTGGCCGAAACGCGCGCGAGCAGCTGCTTCTTGCAGTCAACGCAGCCCAGCTGCGCACTGCGACAGCCCGCGGCCGTCTCCTCTTTCAATTCTGGTGCAAAAAAATCGTAATAGGTGAAAACAGGGCAGTTAGCCGGTTCACCGGGATCGTTGCGACGGACACGGCCGGTATCGGTTTTCATCGTCAGCATTTTTTTCCCGAGCGACTCTTCGTTTTCGGCGAGCAGGATCGAGTTGTTATAGCTCTTGCTCATCTTGCGCCCGTCGAGGCCCAGGACTTTGGGATACTCGGAGAGTATCGCCTGTGGTACCGTCAGGACTTCGCCCCGCTTGACCGTTTTGTCCGCGGATCGTGGAGCGTAGTAGTGGTTAAAGCGCCGGGCAATTTCGCGTGTGAGTTCCAGGTGCGGCAACTGGTCTTCGCCGATCGGCACATGGGTGGCATCGTACAGCACGATGTCGGCAGCCTGCAGTACCGGGTAGCCTAGAAAACCGAATGAATCCAGATCCTTTTCCGTATTGGCCTGTTTGTCCTTGTAAGTAGGATTTCGTTCGAGCCAGGAAAGAGGCGTAAACATAGCAAGTAACTGTGCGAGTTCGCTATGCTCAGGAACATCCGACTGGACAAAAATTGTCGCCTGCTCGGCTGAGATGCCGGCAGCCAGCCAGTCAGCGATCATTGGCGCAATGAACCGGTGTGCGTCGGGATAATTCGGGTAAAATGCGGTGAGCGAGTGCAGGTTTGCCACCATAAAATAGCAGTCTGCTTCGTGCTGTAACCTGACAAAATTCGTCAGCACACCGAGGTAATGCCCAATGTGGAGTTCACCTGTTGCCTGCATACCACTCAGGATGCGGCGCGGTCGGTTTTCCTTTATACCAGTTTCAGCCATTGTGCAATAAACCTGCCTGTCAAAAAATCAATCCGCCAGAAGCCGTAACTGAAAACAAAAAGCGATAGCGCTGAAAGCAAGATCACGAGCAGCGAAAAGAATCTCCACTGCATCATTGAGGCGAAGTAGGTTACGGATGCATCGAAAGGCGGAAGCGGAATAAAGTTAAAAACGAGCAGCGTCCATGACTGGGTAATAATCGCAAGCGGAAACCGTGCGGCAAAACTGCCCGGCAACGGGCCTTTCAGAAGTACGTAAACAACTCCCACAAGAATCAGCAACAACAGCCAGAGCTGACCATGCACGAAACGCAGGACCGGCAACGCGCTTTCCCGCAAAAGGCCCCCGGGAGCCACCCCGTTCAGGCTGAGGCCCATGAAGCTCAAGAGCGAAAAACCGGAGAGCACGTCGATGTCGCGTTCCCCGGTCATGCGCGCGCAGTACCATTCACGGCTGAGCAGCACAGTGAGCGCGGCGGGTATAGAAAAGAAAAGATCGCCTGCCTGGTCGAAAACTTGCGCAAGGAAGCTCATTGTTTCAGCCACCCCCGACGTAATGGATAATTTCTACCTGGTCGTTTTCTGAAAGCCGCTGACCTGCATACTGTGACTGGCTCAGCAGTTCGCCGTTTAATTCTATCGCCACGCGCTTTCCAGAGAGTGCGAGGTGGCGGAGCAACGACTGCACGTCGAATTCCGGTTCCAGGGCGGCACGATCGAATTTTTCTCCGTTTACGGTCATGGACTTTGGCAAAAGTGGCCTAAGGCAATAATTGCGGCCGTTTCAGAGCGCAAAACATTTTCAGAAAGCAGGATTCCGGTTGCGCGTGACCTGAGCCAGTCGACCTCGCGCGCCGAAAAGCCACCCTCGGGACCGTTGACAAATGTCACTCTCTGCGGAGCGGTTGGTTTCAGATTGCGCAGTTTTTCTGCCCCCTCGATATCCCCGAAAAAATTCCTGGAACCGGCGTAGAGCGCATCATCCGAGAGCGCTCGCAGAGAGAGAGCGGGCTTAAATGGATTGTACGCCTGCATGCACGCATTTTCCAGTATTGCTTCCATTCGTTCGGCCTTTTCTGCGGGGTGTGCGGCGTGTTCCGTTGTGACCAGGGCTATTTCGCTTACCCCCAGTTCGGCGGCCTTCTGCAATATCAGCGACAGCGCTTTGGGTTTGGGCCAGGCCTGCACAAGGGTCACGGGGGCAGAGGTTCGCTCAGCCTGACGCAGGTTTTCTGTTCCAAGGACAACCGTGTCTTTCCGTACCTCGCAAACTGCAATGGCCCCGTGGCCGTCGCCGGCGAAGGCCTGCCATGCGGTGCGCCGCCGCATCACCTTCGAAAAATGCTCGAGATGCCGGGCCGGCAGCGGTACCTCGCCGCGGTCGAGCAGACTTCTGAATTCATCCTGCGATAGCAACAGCAGGGCGTGTTCCCGCTGCAGCGACCTGAGTGGGGTAGTTGCAGCGCTCACAGGCTATTTTTCGATATTCTCTTTTTTGAAAAGTGAGGCATCGAGCCGGGCAGTTTTGTCTACCGAAAAGAATTCGAGAGAGCTGACCGTGCCGCGGCTGACATCTGCCATGTCCCAACGGATGGGAAATTCAATTTCGCGGGTCAGGTTCTTTTCTTCTTTTACAGAGAGCATGCCATAGGTGAAGGTCATGGTCTTCATCAGCACCATGGCGGAGTCATAATAATCAATCCGTTTTACCCGGTTGTCTTTTTTGGGGTCAACAAGCACAATCAGTTTGCCGTAGTGGCCCTTGTCGAGCGGGATGTTCTCAATGACGGTGAATTCTCCCTCATCGTTCTTTTCTGTGCCCTTTGCCTTCTGCTGGTAGTTGTCAATGAATGACGCATTGGCGATGTCGAGATACGCAAACCCGGAACCAAGCACACTTTCAAACCGGTCGAGGTATTTCTTGTGGAACAAGCGCTTGTCGTGCGTCTGGTACGCATAGATGTTCTGGCCCTGGTCGTTATAGAGCAGCTTGAGTACCGTGCCGCGCGTCATCGAGTCAAAAACGAAGAAGCTCGCGTTTTGCTTCTGGTAGAGTGAGCCTTTGTATACGACTGACTTGCCTTCGCGCGTGGTGATGGTAAGCTGCAGTTTCTGGTGCCCTTCGGCATACTGCAGCTGCTGGAACACGCGATCCATGATTTCAAAAGCCGTACCGCCGATACCGGTTTTCCCCTGGGCAAATATGCCCGCCGCGGTGAGCAGGAGCGCGAAAACTAGACGTGATGCCGTATTCATTTTCCCACCCCCTGCCTGTTAAATCAGCCGACCCGTATTGTCGATTGCCTTCTCAATGCCGATGACTTCAAGCTTTTGTGCATTGAAGGTGGCTGAAGCACCCTTCCGCGCGCCAATGAGAACTTTACCCAGTGGTGATTTGTAAGAGATGATACCTTTGTCCATGTCAGCATCCCACTGATCGAGAATCGAATAGACGAAAATATCCCCGCTCGCTGTATCACGCAATTTGACACGCGTGCCGATGCCAACGGATGTTGTATCCACATCGTCCGGTGACAGGCGCTGGACTGACTTGATATCGGCTTCGAGTTGTGTAACTGCTGCCTGAAGAATTGTCTGGTTTTCGAGGGCGGCTTTGTACTCGGCGTTCTCGCGCAAGTCGCCTTTTTCCTGTGCCAGGCCGATTTCCTGTGAGTTTTGTGGAATCTCGACGTTGATCAGGTGGTCGAGCTTGGCTTTCATCGCCTCAATGGCATCGATACTTGCAACCGTTGCTCCGCTCTTTTCCAATTTCTGCGCGAGGCTCTCTGTTTGCTCTGGCAGATCACCTTCTTCGGCCTGTTCTTCAAATACTGCAGGGTTGATTTCGCGCAGTTGCGATACGATCTGTATTTTTTCACCGTCGTTGAAGAAAGGCACATCCTTGAGCAGCGATGCAAAACGGCGAACAGAATCTTTGGCCTCGCGTGATATCACAGCCATCAGTTCTGAAGCACCGTTGCTGAAAAACAGGTCGCGGACGCTGTTGCGCAGTTTCGAGCCCTTGGGTTCTATCTTGGGAATCGACTTGAGCATGCGGAAGAGGCCGAGCAGCAATTCCTGCGCCTGGCCTGCCGGCAGTTCAATCTGTCCCGCGATCACAGATTTGGTGGTCCAGAGAAAGACTTCTGCATTGGCTTTGACATCCTTTTTCAGCCGGTTCACAAATTCAGTGATTTCTTCTGTCGCATTGGCCGAAGTGAGGTCAGCGAGAATGCTCTTGTGGAGCTTCACCGGCGTTTCGAACATCATCTCGAGGTAGAGGCGTTTCCAGTCGTTATGGTGGCGTTTAACGAATTTCAGAGCGTGCCGCTTAAGTTCGCTCTGGCGAATCTCCTGCAGCAGTTCGGTGAGGTCGTGCGGGGTACGGCTCTTGAATGCCTGGATAATTTCGGCCTGCTGTTCTTTGGAAAACAGCGGTTCGTCATCGGCCAGCGCCTCGGTGGCCATCTCAAGCAACCAAAGACTCTTCAGCCTGGTATTGGGATCAAGGCTCTTGAGGGTTTCGCGGAAATGCGGGGCGATAAATTCGATCGCTTCAAGGTTACCCTCAGGTGATTTGAGTACGTCGATAAACGCCTGCACGCGGTCTTCAAACCCTTGTGCGGCCTGGAACTTCTCAATTGCCGATTCTGATGTGGTGATCGGTGTTTCGTGCAGCTCGATCATATCTTTTTTCTGCGCCGAAATGCCGATCAGCGCGTCTTTCATGAGCTCGGGGCGCACTTTGCCCCACCATTTTGACCACTGCGACAGCGGCACATACTTGTCTGTCAGCTCAGTTTTAATGTCGGCAAGCGAGAGTTTTCCGCCGAACGACTGCAGCAGAATCTTGAAGAACTGCGTGATGTCGTCCTTGAAGAGTTTTGCCATTTCTTCGGGCTTTTCAAACTGCATGACCCAGAAGTGCTCTTCGCGCAGCGGCTTCAGCGACTTCAGTGCCATCTGGATATCCATCTTGTGGCCCTTTTTGTCCTTGAAGTCGATTACCATTTCGGCGGTATTGAGTTCAACAATCTTGCCGACGCCCCAGCTGCGGTGGAATACATAGTTGCCCTTGTCGAAAACGATGTTCGTTTCAAAGTTCAGGATAGATGACTGCAGGCTCTTGCGCGCGTCCGTCAGGCCTGAGTACTTGATAAAATCTTCGAGCAATGAATGCGATTTGTATTTTTCACGGTACGTGCGGATCAGTTCATTCTTGAACCGTACATAACTCGGGTTATACTCGAGAATTTTTTTGCTGAGCGCCATGACCTTGTCATGGTCTTCTTTCTTGATGAAATAATTTGCCAGGAGAACATAGAGTTCGGCAATCATTTCGCGCTGGCGGTGACCGGAAAGAATACGTTCGATCTTCTTGTAGAAGTTGAAGTCGTCGGGCAAAAGTTCAATCAAACGGTTCCAGGTTGTCTTGAGTTTTTCAAACTGCAGGGTGCGCGCGAAGGCTTCTGCCGCCTGCTTGTAAAACTGCAGCGCCTTTTCCATGTCGTCGCCAATAATGGCGTCGGCATATTTGAGTGCTACGTCGGGGTTCTTGCGATCGAGAACGGCCAGCTGTTCGAGTACAGGAATCGCTTCTTTGTGCTTGCCCAGTTTTTCCAGCGCGTTGGCGCGGGCGCGCAGAATAGTGCGCGTCTTGGTGACCGCGAGCATTTTTTCTGACAGGTAATCGACAACCGCCCATTTTGAGGCTTCCTGAAACTGGTCGAGCAGGGTCTTGAGGTGGACTATCTCATCGGGAATATTTTTCTCGAGCGCCATCATCCCGAGAAAGTAGTGTGCAGCAATCGACTGGTCGTATTCGGCCAGGTGGGTAAGCGATTCGCTGCGCAGAAGGTCCTGTTTGTTTTGTTTTTTTACTTCGTCAAAAATCTGTTCCAGGATTTTAAAGCGCGAAATGCTGACGTCTTTCGCCGAGAGCCGGGTCCATTTTTCTTCGTTAAACTGGCTCTGGATACGTGCCTCAAGGGATTCCGCTCCGCTGGCCTTGTTCTCGGTAACTGTCTCTGTTTCGCTCATCTGTTCTCCAAAAAATAGAATCGCCCGCATGGTTTTCGATCGCGCGCTGTGACAATCACAGCGCCTTTTTTGAAAACCCGTAGGGCAAAAAAAAAGCAGTAGCAAATGCCACTGCTCTGCTGATAGGGTGGGCGCCAAAGACAGCACGTCAACGACATTTGGTTGCCTGCGGCCGGCAGGCAGGTCAGCAGACCTTGACGGTTACGCTCCGTTACCGGCCCCGTCAGCTATGCAGACCTGCCTGGTTCATCTTTTCGTTTGCGCGACCACCTTTCTCGTGCCGATACTGCCTGCGGCCGCGGGCAGCCCCGAAACACCCAATAAGAGACTGCGGGTATTTATCTCCGCAGACATGGAAGGTGTAGCCGGGGTAGTCAATGGCGCCCAGCTAGCCCCGGGCGAGTTTGAATACGAGAAGTTCAGGCGGCTGATGACTGCGGAAGTGAATGCCTGTATCGAAGGCGCCTTGGCAGCGGGAGCTACAGCGGTGACGGTCGCAGACTCGCATGGCAATGGTCTCTCCCTCTTGCCTGAAGAACTCAACCCGCGGGCCCGCCTCGTCCGCTCGTGGCCCCGACCGCTCGCAATGGTCGAGGGCATTGACCAGGGCTATGACGCGGTGATTCTGCTGGGATACCATGCTTCGATTGGTACACCGGGCGCGGTGCGGGCCCACACCATGTCTTCAAAGCGAATCTATGGCATGCGGCTCAACGGCGTCCACACGAGCGAAGCATTGTTATCTGCCGCGGTTGCCGGCCACTATGGGGTACCCGTCGTCCTTGTCTCTGGTGATGACAGGACAATAGAAGAGGCCCGCAAGACTATCAGCGATAAAATTACCGGTGTAGTGGTTAAGCGCGCAATTGGCTATCATTCCGCCGACAGCCTGTCACCGCAGCAGGCGCGGCTTGCGATCCAGAATGGCACCAGAGAGGCCCTGGGTAACCTGGCACGTTTCAAGCCTTTCACCGTCGCACGGCCCGTGAAACTGGAAATCGCCTTCAAGAACATGCTAAATGCCGAGGTGCTGTCGCTTTTACCGATCATCGAGCGTGTCGATGGCTCGACGATCCGCTTTACCGGTAAAGATATGCCTGAGGTCATGAAGTTCATCGAATTTGTCGGCCAGTACAGCACGACCGACTGAATGCGAGTGAACCTGAGGAGTGCCTAGCGGAATACCGCGCCCGAGCGCATCAGGTAAAACGCCTGCATAGTCTTTACCAGCAGGCGTGCGATACGGCTCGTGAGTTCCACTTTTTCAGCGAGCGTGATGACATGATCTTTTGCCGCGTCCTGAAAATCCCGGAACAGGTCTGCCAGCGCGGCATCAAGGTATTCATCGGTCCACTGCTTGAGCGAGAAGCGGATATTTACTTCATCAGCGTCCATCTTGCCCTTGATGAGAAATCCGTCTTTGCCCTCGGATACTTCTATTTCACTGCGATACTCCGCCGCGTGTTCCAGGTCAAACAGCCGCAGGTACAGCGCTGCGAGGTTGCGGATGATCATGTGCAGCACGTTGACCACATTCGCTTTTTCCTGGCCCAAAAGGCGTTCATCGTCATGCGTGTATTTTTTCAGCATGCGGTCGAGCTGGTGAGACTGCAATTTGATTTCCGCCAGCAGGCTGCCGAGCTTCTGCTGCCGGTAATCGATCAGCAGTATGTCGCTGAAGATGAAAGCTCCGTTTTTGCGGACATCGAGAATTTCGTGCGCCTGCGCCACAGGCGTAAGCACATTCACCCCGCGTTACGAAAAGCAAAAAAGTGCCACCTGCAGGCAGGGCGGGGGTGAAGCACAAGTATCGTGCCGCCCATTCCCCAACTAATCTTGACGCGGCAGCTGAAGCGAAAGAGGCACACCCATGTGGCGCATATACCTTACACAGGCATGGTTGATGCTGCTCTGTGCCCTGGCGCTGCCCTGGCTTGTTATCACCTTTCGGCGACCCGGCAACACCGGTCTTTTCATGTATTTCTACGCGGTGGTCGCACAGCGCCTCAGCGGCATACGCATCCAACTTGCAGGAACCGGGAACATCCTGCGCGAACCCGCAATCTACGTTTTGAACCACCAGAGTTCTCTCGACGGTATGCCGCTGGGTATGCTGCGCATTCCGCGGCTGGCCATTATCGGGAAAAAGGAGGTCGCTTTAATTCCCTTTATTGGTTGGGCATTCTGGCTCGCCGGCAACGTGCTGATTGACCGTGCTGACGGCAAGAAGGCGAGGGGGCAGCTCGACGCAGGTGTCGCGGCGATAAAGAGCCGGCGCGTATCCATTGCGATTTTTCCCGAGGGCACCCGTAGTAAAGAAGAGGGATTTCTTCCTTTTAAGCGGGGCGCATTCCAGATGGCGATAGAGGCCGGTGTGCCCGTGGTCCCGGTCGTGATTGAATCATTAAAGAGGGTTATTAATCCGGCAGCAAAGAAATACGGCGGTCTGCTGCGCGTGCACGTGCTGGCACCGTTACAGACAGCGGGGCTCACTCCCAAAGATTCACCGGCGCTTGCCAGCAAGGTGCAAAACCTGATGCAGGCGGAGTTCGATAGTCTGCAAGTATGACCCCTGCATCCCGTTCATCGTTACCTCTTTGGCTTTCCGCGCCGCGTAGTCTTGTCCTGGGCTAAGCTGAATCGCCGTGCACGGCGCAAGATTGTGGGCGCAGCAGTTGATTTCATCAAGTGATACTGATAATGATTCTCAATACAACTAGGATTTGAAAGATGTCCTCAGGTTACAGCAATGAACGAAATATTCAAAAAAGCCGCCCTTGTGGGCGATACCTGGGTGCTCTGGCTGTTGCTCGCGGCGAGCGTCCTTTCTGTCGCGGTGATGCTCGACCGCTGGCAGCTCTTTCGCAAGAACCGCATTCGCTTTGCAGATTTTTTCGCAGGCCTGAAGCTGCGCCTGGAACGGGCACAGCCGCAGGCAGCGCTCGACTTCTGCCAGCAGTTCACTGCTATGGAAAACCGCATCGCGGCAGAAGGATTGAGAAATTTCTCCAGGGGGGCACAGTCGGTCGAAGAGGCGATGAAAGCGGCGCTGGTGGTCGAACGCGGCAATTTCGAGCGCAACCTCATCATACTCTCGACACTTGGCAACAATGCACCGTTTATCGGTCTCTTGGGCACGGTGTTGGGTGTCATCAAGGCATTCAACGACCTTGGCTTGGCAGGCAGCGGCGGAGTTTCTGTGGTTATGACGGGTATTTCGACGGCGCTGATTGCGACCGCGTTCGGTATTCTGCTGGCGATACCTGCCGTGATTGCCAATAACTATTTCCAGACGCGACTGAAGCGTATGGCGGCGAACACACAGAGCCTCATACACCTGATGCAGGTATACCTGCGTGCAGAACCCCAGGCCACTTGCAGCAGTTCTGCGAAAGCAACCACGGGGGTAGCCTAGTGCACCTCGATGCAGAAGAAGACGGCATTGTTACCGGTATCAACGTTACTCCGCTCGTCGATATCACGCTCGTGTTGCTGATCATCTTCATGGTAACCGCACACTTTGTCACTGAAACCGCGGTAAAGGTGAACTTGCCGAAAGCCGCGGCCGCAGAGGTAAACCCGACGCCGGCGCTCACGCTCACGGTGGCAAAGAACGGTGAACTGCAACTCATGGGGCAGAAGATCGACGAAAACGGCCTCAGGTCGAACATGGCTCGCGAGGCGACTCTTAACCCCGGCGTACGAGTGGTCGTTGCGGCCGACGAAGCCCTCATCTACAGAGACGTCGTGAAAATTCTGGACATCATCAAGCAAGCAGGCGTGACCCGAGTCGCTCTGTCTTCAGAGAAATAAATGAAGATACTCAGCAAATTCACTTCGGCCTCCCTGCTTGCCTCGGTCGCGCTGCATGCGTCAGCCGGCGGCTCGGTCTACCTGTGGGTGATCTTTGGCCGTAACATGCATCTGCACGAGGTCGAACTCTCTGCCGCACCGCTTGTGCCGCGTTCGGCCAGCAATGCCACGCCTGAATCTATCCAGGATGACTGGTTCTTACCACACAAAAACCACAGGCTCACGAAACCCGCAGAGCAGCAAAAGGAATTGCCCGGCGAAGCGAACCAGTGCCGGGGTAAGTGTCCTGAAAGTAGCACCGGGTTCGGCGATGCCATCCAGGCCAGCGACGCGCACCGCAAGCCGCGCTGGGTGGGCAACTTCATCTCGGCGCACGATTACCCACTCATCGCTGCGCAGCAGGGTAAAGATGGCCGTGTGGTTCTGAGTGTGATCATCGACAGCGAAGGGCGCGTGCGCGATGCGCGCCTGCTCGAGGGCAGTTATGACGTGCTCAACGAGGTTGCGCTGAGAAAAGTGAGAGAGGCGGTCTTTTCGCCTGCGTATGACGGCGGTGGCAACGCGGTGCCCTGCCGCGTGAGGTTACCAATAAAGTTTGAGTTGAGATAATTCCTCTCCTGCGCAGGGCGCGGGAGAGGAATTGTTTGGAGTATAAGGAGTTACTGAGAATGAGAATCAATTTAATTTATGGAGTGGCTGCTCTTACGGCGGCAGCAGTTTTTGCACAACCAGCGAAAATACAGACCAAGCCGAAACAGCCTGCAGGTACCGCAGTCAATCCGCCTTTGGCAAACTCGCCAGCGACGACGACAGCGGAGCCAAAGAGCGAAGCACAGGGAGGTGCAGGGTTGGCGCGCGACAGGAGGTCGCTCGGGGCGCCGACCGAGGCGCAACTCGACGAGGTGGTCGTGCAGGCGAACAGCCGCGTCACGGGTTCGAAGACCGATGTGCCGATCCACGACACGCCGGCTTCGATCGTGGTGGTACCGAAAGAAATTATTGAAGACCAGCAATCGGTCGACATGAACCAGATGGCGCGTAACGTCAGTGGGCTAACGCCGACACTCGCGGGTGGTTATGGTTTCTCCGATAGTTTTGTGCTGCGTGGGCTCAACATGCGCTTTATGCGCGATGGTTTGCCCGACGGTAACACCTGGAATGGTTACCTTCGAACGAACACCGACGTCGAAAGCGTCGAGGTGCTGAAGGGGCCGGGGTCGGCCATTTATGGTCGTGCCGAACCCGGCGGAGTGGTGAACATCACGACGAAGAAGCCGATGGACAGTTTCGGCGCCTCGCTCGAAACCATGGGTGGTTTCTGGAATACGTACCGCGGCGTGCTCGACGTCGGCGGCCCGCTGGGAGCGCAGGCACTGCCGGCGCGGCTCAACGCATCATACTACCACACCGACGGCTACCGGGGGCTGAACCGCACAATCGGTGAATTTCTTCCCTCTTTCACGTGGAAGATCAATGACAAACATGCGATCACCGTCGACTACGACTACCGCAACATCAAGGCGCGCCCCGACAACTACGGCATTCTTTTTGGGGCAGATCGTTCGCTGCTATCGGTCAGCAAATCGAATACGTACTATTCGCCGTTCAACACCGCGACGCAGCAGGTACACCGCGCGGTCATCTCACACGAGGGAGTGTTCTCTTCGAAGTTTAAGCTGCGTTCTTCGCTGATCTATGACAACCGTGACCTGTACCTGATGCGCAATGCCGGCGGCTCGGTGAATGCCGCGGGCACGCAAATGACCGGACGCACTGCGCGCGAGCAAAGCGACAAATCGTCTGACATTGTTTACCAGACTGAAGCGGTGCTGAAATTCCTGACCGGTGACATGGCGCATACACTGCTCGCTGGTATCGAGGCACAGTCTTACCGGGTGAATACCTGGCGCACCGACTATAACCTGCCTTCGATTACGAACCTCGTGTCACCGGTCGTTGTGGAGCGCAGTGCGTACGATTACGCGGCGATACCGTCGTTCGACCGCCAGATCACCAACCAGACCGTCAGCGCGTATGCGCAGGAACAGGTCGCGGTGACTGACTACCTGAAACTGCGCGCGGGTGTGCGTCTCGATCATGCCGAGATCAAGGACGATGGCTGGCAGGGTGCTGCCAAAACTCAGCGCACGATACAAATGGCGCGCGATCTTGTCAGCTGGCAGACCGGTGCTGTGTTGCAGCCGTGGAAACCGGTTTCGATCTACGGCGGCTATTCAGAGGGCAGGTTCATGAGCATACAGACCGAATCGACCGCGCTGTCCGTTGAGCCCGAAAAATCGACGCAGATAGAAGTGGGCAAGAAGCTGAACCTGTTCAAAGACAAGCTGCAGACGAACCTCGCTCTGTTTCGCACGACGCGTGAGAATTATTACGTGACCGATGCCGCGGGCGTCGTTAGCCCCGTCGGTAAAAGACTCACAGACGGCATCGAGGTCGATATCATGGGAAATCCGCTCAGGGGGTTGTGGCTTACGCTTTCAAGCGCATTCTATGACGCCAGCATCAAGTCGACCGAACGTGTGTCGGGCGTGAATACAGAAGGTAAAGCGCCGCAGTACGTGCCCGAATACACCGGCAACTTCTGGATCACGTACGAGCTACAATCGGGCTTTCTCCAGGGGCTCGGTTTCGGTGGCGGGCCGACAGTGAAATCGGGTCTGTACGTCGATGCGCTGAACCTCTTGCGCGTGCCCGGCTATGTCGTCGCCGATGCAGTGCTTTTTTACAAACGGCAGAACTGGCAACTGCAGGCGAACTTTCGCAACATCACGAACGAAGTCTATTTTGCGACACCGACGTTTTCGGGCGCTCTGCCAGGCGAACCGTTCAACTTCACGATTTCTGCCAAGGCGAGATTGTGAAACCCCACCCCGCGCTGCCTGGGCGGCAGCCCAGCGGCCCCTCCCCTTGATAAGGGGAGGGGAGTTCTACACTGCAATTAAGGACAAAAAGACAGGAGAACCATACATGAAAAATAAGCTACTTATGCTGCTGAGCGCTCTGCTCTTTACCCAAATGGTATCAGCGCATTATATATGGATCGAGCGCGATGGCTCAGCCTCGCGCGTTTATTTCGGCGAGATCCAGGACGGGGAACGTGAGAAGTCACCCGGCAAACTCGACAAGATTAAGGGGCTGCGGATGTTCACTGTAGATAGAGGTGGCCAAAGCAAAGAAATAAAAAACGCGAAAACAGCAGATTTCTTTAAGGCCGAGACCGGCCAAACCGATTTTGTGCTGGCGCAGAGCCTCGAGGTGCCTGTCACTGATATGAAAAAGTACAATTGGGGTTTGGTGAAACCGATGTACTATGCCCGCCACGGCGCAGGGGTTACAAGTGGTCCAGTCAGGCCTGCGCTAGCTCTCGACATCGTGCCAGTCGCCGGCAGCAAGAATGTTTTCCAGGTATTTTTCAACGGCGCCCCACTCAAAGGCGAAAAGCTCATGATCTACGCGCCCAACACCTGGGCGAAAGAATACAAAACCGACGCCGAAGGCAAAGTGAAACTCGAAACGCCGTGGGTCGGCCAGTACGTTCTCGAGGTGATACACACCGACAAATCCGCGGGCACGTTCGAGGGCAAAGCATACGAATCGGTGCGCCACCGGGCGACGTATACGTTCATAAAACCATGAGGGCAAATGTCTGGCACCGCCGCGTGGCAGTGCTCTCCGCCGGCCTGCTGCTGGTCACCGCGGTTACCGGAATTCTGTGGGCGTATGCGCCGCACCTGTACTTCAGAGAAGGTTACTTAAAAAAGAAAAATATGAAGGCCACGCCGGCTTTATCTTCTGCCCGGCTGACTCCGCAAGAGGCAATACGGCTGGCAGCACCGGCGCTGAGGCAGGGCCAGGCAGAAATGCTGACTCTGCGACCCGAGGGGGGCCTGCTTGTTTACGAAATCACGTGGCGTGAGGGTAGGGCGGTGCATGCTCAGCTCATCGACGCCGTATCTGGCGCGAAGCTCAGCCCACTCAATGAGCAAATGGCAGCGGCGATAGCCGCTGAGTATGTCGTCGGAAATCCGCCGATCAAAGATATTGCCATCGTCGACAATTACCGCCACCGCAGCGGTAGGTTCATCCAGTCGGTTTACCGCGTTCGATTTGCTGCGACCGGCAACCCGGAGATCTTTATCGACCGCAACTCGGCAGCGATTGTCGAAGAGAGCGACGATGCGCGTGCATTCCATTTCTGGGTGATGAAACTACACCAGCTGCAGTTATTTGGTACGAAGAAGGAGCTCACGCTCATTCCGGGGCTGGCGCTCGTCATGCTGGTTTGCAGCGGTATCGTTATCTGGTGGCGAAGGTACCGTGCGCTGCGTTAACTCGCTTTAGGGCAGGGAGCTTTAGGTTCAACAGGTGGCATGCCCGTGCTCGTGTACGCATTGCGTAATCTGCTTCTGATTACAGTCTCTCTTTTCGCAGATCGCCTGCTGTTCTACCCGCGCTGCGAAAGTGTCTTCGAAATCCGGCAGCACCTCGTGCGGAAGGCCTATTTCCGTCCAATCGATGAATCTTGTCGCGGCTATGATACGCGCGACCGCGCGGTCACACTCCCGTAACCGGAAAAAATCATCTTCGGTGGATTTTTTTATTATCTTCACTGGACTATTTGCACGCTGATTTTCTGAGTTTGCGGAAGTACCGTTATTGATACCGGGGTGGATATAAATGCATTCACATAGCATACTGATGAATATGCTCGTTTTTATGGCTGCTGCCGTTGTCGCCGTTCCACTCGCGACGCGGCTGGGCCTGGGCAATGTGCTGGGATATCTCATCGCAGGAGCTGTCATTGGCCCGTGGGGATTAAAGCTGATCAGCAATGTCAGCGACATCCTCGCATTTGCTGAGTTTGGTATTGTGCTCCTGCTCTTTATCATTGGTCTCGAGCTGCGGCCGGGCCGGCTTTGGAACATGCGCCGTGATATTTTTGGTTTCGGGACACTGCAGATTGTCCTCTCGATGGTTGCGCTCGGAGTTCCACTCGCAATCCTGGGCATGTCAACCTCGCAGATCGGCATTCTTGCCTTCGGTTTTTCACTTTCTTCGACCGCATTCGCGCTGCAGATACTCACGGAGAAACACGAGATCAATACGCAGTATGGCCGTGCCTCTTTTGCAGTCCTGTTGTTTCAGGATATCGCAGTCGTACCGGTCATGATCATGCTCCCTATACTGACGCAGGCGCCGGGGCAGGGCAATTCGGGCTTCATGAGCCTGTTGCCCGGTCTTGCGGCGCTCGCGGCCGTGCTGACTGGCGCACGCTACGCCGTTCGCCCGTTCTTTCGAATTGTGGTACGCGCGAAGAGCCGCGAATTGTTCACCGCTGCTTCTCTGCTGATGGTGTTTTCTATCGCCGCGCTGATGGAGGCTGCCGGGTTCTCGATGGCGCTGGGCACCTTTGTGGCCGGCGTTGTTCTCTCAGAGTCAGAATACCGGCACGAACTGGAAGCAAACATTGAACCTTTCAAGGGCCTTTTGCTGGGCCTCTTTTTTATCGCAGTGGGAATGAGTATGGACTTCGGTGTACTGCTTCGCTATCCTGTTCTGATCCCGCTGGCGGTGCTGGCACTCCTGGCTCTCAAGATTTTTGCAATCTGGGCTGCTGGCAATCTCTTCCGTTATGACGCCGAGGTTTCCCGCAATATCGCATTTCTCATTTGCCAGGGCGGGGAATTTGCGTTCGTCCTGTTTAAACTCTCGTCAGACAAGCAGTTGCTGCCGCCCGAAACGGTGGCAATCGCAAACGTCGTGGTAGCGCTGAGCCTGCTGGCAACGCCGCTGGTGTACATGATCAATGCCCGCTATCTGCGTGAACGTTTCGCGTCGTCAGAATGGAAATACGACGAGATGCCTTCTGAACACAACCCGGTGCTGATAGCTGGTTTTGGTCGCTACGGCCAGATAATCGGGCGAATGTTGCGTCTCAACGACATACGCTTTACCGCACTTGAGATTGATTATGAACAGGTACAGGCTGTCGGCCGGTTTGGCAATAAGGTTTACTATGGCGATGCCAGCCGGCTTGACTTGCTCGAAGCTGCCGGGGCTGCGCATGCAAAAATTTTCGTGATCGCGGTTGATGACATGGAAGCAAGCGTGCGCATTGCGGAAATCGTCACCCATAATTTTCCGCACCTCAAGGTGCTCGCCCGCGCACGCAACCGCGCGCATGCTCACAGCCTGATGGACCTGGGCGTTACCGACATCAGGCGTGAAACATTTGCGTCGGGCCTTGAGACTGCTCATGCCATGCTGCGTTGCCTCGGATTTACAGAGAAAAAGGCAGCCCAGATGATCAGCGTGTTTCGTGAACACGACGAGGCGATGCTTGTGGAGCAGCGGCAGTTTCGTGATAATGAAAAGCTGTTCATCGACTACACGAACCGGGCTGGCCTGCAGCTGGCAGAGGTTTTTCGCCGGGACCTGGCTGGCGAAGACAAATAAAAAGATTGACCCGTACGAAAAGTATGGGACTGTCTCCCCCTATGAAAAAAGCATTGCGCATTCTGAAAAAGGTGCTGCTGGGCTTTGGCATCCTGGTCGTGGTTGTCATGGTCGGCGGTTTCATCGCCATTAAGGCAGTTGTTACAAAAGATTTTGTTGCGACCAAGATCGAAGAAAATATCAATGGGCGCGTCGAAATCAAAGATATTTCGGTGCCGATCTGGGCAGCCTTCTCAGGCATTACTATCGACGGATTCAAAATAGGCTATCGGGACGCAGAAGTGGGAAAACCCATGGAATCGCGCACGCCCATGAAGAACGAAGTCATCGGCTTCAAGCAGTTCAATTTCCAGGTGGCGATCGGTGCCCTTATCACGTCATTCGGAAAAAAATTCGAACTGAAGTCATTGCTCTTTACCGAACCGGTTGCACATATTGTTCTGGGCAAGAACGGCGGCAATAACCTGCAGCCTTTGCTCACTAAGCCGAAGACCAAAGAAGAGCTGGCAAAAGAAGCAGAAGAGGCAAAAAAGGCTGCGGAAGAGAAAAAAATCGCAGCAAAGAAAGAAGCGGAAAAACCGAAAGAACCCGAGAAGCCGTTTGATTTTCGCGAGCTGCCCACAGAAATCAAGATGGGGAAAATCGGTATGGAGGGTGGCTACTTTACGGTCAATGTTGAAGCACTGGGACAGACCCTCAAGGTCAGCCGCGCCAATGTCCTGCTGCGCGATATTCATCTCGATCCGAAAAATCTCGACAAACACAACTTCGTCGGCCTGACTACCCAGTTTGATCTTGAACTGCAGGAGAGCAAAGGAAAAGGAATCAAGTCGTTCAAGATTATTTTCGATCTGCAAGGCGGTATCAATCCGATCAACCCGAAGACGGGCGGACCAGCAGAGTCAGTTACGCTCCGCACCGGTTTGAAGAAGGGCACCTTTGTGACCGGGCTGTCAATTTTTGAAAAACTCAAAGACCAGACCGAAAACCTGAACAAGATTGGCATCAAGCTGGGATTTCTTGCTGAAACCCAGACACTTACCCGCGATGCGATTGCCACCATCTTTTACGCAGGCGGCGTCGTGACGGTAAAGGAACCGCCAGCGCTCATCACGAATGACTTTGAATTTCGCCTGACAAAAGAAGACTATATCAATGTCAAAACGCTCGACCACCACTTCCGTGGTGACCTTTCACTCGCAGCGCAGCACACCAAAACCGTTGAAAATGACCTCGACAAGGTAATTGGTTCGGCAGTTACTCCAGCCCTGGACCAGGTGCCGGCAGGGCCGGTGCGTGACCAGGTAAAGGCCGCGCTTGCCCCGGAGAAAATCCGCGCCAGCGTGCTTGCTCCTGCCATGAAGAACGGCCTGATCACTTTCGGTATCGATTCTTCAGCGACGATTTCATCTCCCAATGTCAAAGTGGTGTCGCCACAATTTCCTGACCTGAAGAGCCTGATCGCCAATGAAACCAAGAAGGCAACCTCGAACCTGGGTGACATGGTAGGTGCGCAGGTCGATGCACTGAAAGGCAAGGCAATGGCCGAAGGCAAAGCGCAGGTTGACGCTGCCAAAGCAAAGGCGCAGGCCGAAGCCGAACGGCAGCGCAAGGCTGCAGAAGAAGAAGCCAAGCGCAAGGCGCAGCAAGAGCTCATGAAGAGCGCGCCGAAACTGCCTGGCTTCTGAGAGCCTGGTGAATCGATGAAAGACGTAGTGTTCTACGTCTTTTTCTGTCTGCTCTACGGCGTGCTCGCCATCCGGTGGGTACCCGCAGAGGGACTCACTGGAGATGTTTTGGGCTGGCAGGCTTTTGGAGAAGCGCTTTTTCTCTTTGCAGGTGTTGCAACGCTCGCCCGTTGGACTGTAATGGCCTTCAAGCCAGGCCCTGAACGCCTGAAAGCCGGGCAGCAGATCGTTGGTGTCGAAGAGCCAGAACCAGACCGGGTAATTGACGTGGTGAACCCAGTGTCGCTGAAGCGGGAAGAAAAAAAGCCCCGCCTGAAGAAACGGCGCCGCTTCTAATAAAACTTGACGCTCGCCTGAGCGGCCGGTATTATGTCGCATCTTTGATGCGATCTCCCCCGGTACTGACAGGATTTTTTTCACGCTACCGCACCTGGCTTATTGCCGTGTTGTTGCTGTTGGGCGCAGGTGTTTCCTGGGCCGTACTGTATCCGACGCTGGGCATCAGGCAGAATCTCGCAGAAGAAGAATTCCAAAAGGCCTGGTTGCTCTACCAGGACAGGAAGTTTGATGCTGCGATCGAAAAATTCTCGCAGGCGCTCGTGATCAATCCTCAATTCCACTGGGCCAGGCGGTTTTTGGCGCAGGCCTATTACCTTTCAGGACAGACTGCAGAGGCACTCGAGGAGTTCGAAACGCTGGCACGCGCCCTGCCGCATGACCTAACGCTGCGGGCGCGCATAGAGTGGCTCAGTCTGCCTGCAGAGGGCACGACGAATGAGCCGAGCGAGTTTCTTCGTATCATACCACGTACCCAAGGTTATCGCTATAACCGCCCGACTTTTATTGGTTCGCTGCATTCTGACCAGCTGGCCGTTCTCTCGCTGGGAAATTTTGAAATTGGTAATATGGTCTCTTATTCAGCCCAGGGCGAGCCGGTGGAAAACCGTCACCGCGTGTCAGGCAGGTTGAATTACCCGATGGCGTTTGCGCAAAATGACCAGGAAATCTGGATCACTGATTTTCGCGAAGATAAAATTCACAGGCTGAATAAGAACACGAAGCGTTACCTCTCGTACCTGTTTAATCCAGAAGCCTTAGGGCGTACGGGTGAGGGGGAGCTGCAGTTCAGGGCGCCGGCCGGTATCTGCCATCGTGAGGGCGAATTCATCGTGGCGGATTCAGGCAATAACCGGCTGCAGCGCATCGGTGATAATGGACGTTTCATTGCCTTTATCCAGAGACCGGCAGAGGGTGACCCGATGCAATCGCCGTTTGGTATCTGGTGCGATGAAGATTCTATCTGGCTCACGGAGAGTGGTGCAGCGCGCGTGACGCAGCTGGATCGGTATGGTAACATCGTGGCAGAACATTCACCTGCCGGACTCTCCAAGCCGCGTCACATCTCCTGGGATGCTGAACAGCAGCAGTTATTGCTCGCCGATGAGGCGCAGGGTGTCATTCGTATGAGCAAATCCGGCGAAATTCTTGGCAAGGTTTCCGGGTATACTAACCCCGACGGCAGGTTCATTACCTTTGCGCGCCCTTATGCTGCAGCGTATGATCCATTCAGAAATCTATATGTTGCCGATTATGGTTCGAGCGAGGTTGTGCAGTTTGCGCCGGCATCAGAAAAGTTTGGCCAGCTGTACCTGCAGGTTGAAAAAATCAGCGCGGCAAAATTCCCAATGGTTGGTGTGTATGTCACAGTCTCGACCGGGCCTGCGGGCGCGCAGAGCGACACAGGCATTCCGCGTTACCTGACCGAGCTGAAAGCATCAGATTTTCGCATCTTTGAAAATGATACCAGTGTAGGTAACCTGGGAGCCGATTACCTGCAGCGTTTCGATGAAGTACTCAACAGTGTCATTCTTGTTTCGCGCAGCGAACGTATGCGCGAATATGAAAACCAGCTGCAGTGGGTACTCGATCACCTGTTGAAGCAGGTACGGGAGAAAGACCGCCTGCGTGTACTGAGTCATGGCAGCGATGTGCGCGCAGAAAGTGAATTCATTAATTCGCGACTGAAGCTGCTGCAGACAGTTAAGGGGGCTATCTCCGAAGGGAACACCGGCAAGGCGGCTCTCGGCAGTATGAGTGCCGGACTCTATGACGCGGTTACAGAACTGGTTACGCGCGAAGGTAAGAGGGCAGTCATCTATTTAACCGACGGTGAAGCGGATGATGACAGTCTTTCGCCCTACAGCAAAGACCGCCTGGTTGACTATGCGAAGGCCAACCACATACCGATTTATGTCGTGTCGTTCGAGCACCCGGAAAATCTGAAATCCCCCGGGGCAAAAGAAGCGCTCGTGATGCTGGCCAGGAAGACCGGTGGGGTATATTACCGCGCACTGGAAATCGACCCGCGCATTGATGCATTGCTCAGGCAGCAGAAAGAAGTCCGTTACCTTCTCAGTTACCAGAGTATGGTACGTAAACAGACTACGGGCCAATATGTCGATATGCGCGTGGCCGCGCGGTTCAGAAACCGAAAGGGCCTGGAGTTGAGTGGCTATTTTGTTCCATAAGGTCGCGCAGAAGCAATGAAACACAGAATACCTGCACTTCTTCTCTCTATCCTTACTGTGCTGACCCTTCTGCCTGTGAGAGCGGCAGAAATGCCGGTACAGTACTTTTTCGACCAGGCGAAGAACCTGGAAAAGACCGGGGATACTGTGCGGGCTGCCGACATGGTGCGAGAAGCGCTGCGGCGCAATGGCGACCACGTGCCTTCATTGCTGCTGCTTGCGCGCCTTTCTCTCCAGAATCGGGATTTTCGTGTCGCGCAGGAACTTGCGCAGCGGTCAATCAGGCTCGAAGAGCGCAACGAGGCAGCTTACCTGCTTTGTGCGCAGGCGGCTTATGAAATGCGCGACCAGGCAGTGATGAATGGCTGCCTTGACAGGGCAGAGGGGCTCCGGCGCAATAATCCTGATGCCCAGTCACTGCGCGCGCAGGTGCTGATTGACACTGCTCAGTATGGTATAGCCAGGCGCAAGATACAGGCCATTCTGCGCGATAACCCGGGCCATATGGATACGCAGCTCAGGCTCGCTGCGCTCTACCTGAAACTCAGGCAGTTTGAAAAGGCTGAAGCGCAGTTCCGGCAGGTTCAGTCCCTCTTGCCTGACAATACTGACCTGGCCGTTGCGATTGCGCGCGCACGCCTCGATGCGTGGTTTGAAGCCAACCGGCTTAACCCTCTCTCCGCGAATGAAGATGCTGCTGCCCGGGCACTCGAAGCACTTAGGCATGCGCACTCGAATAACCCGGATAACCTTGCAGTGAACCTGATGCTGGCGCAGCTGCTTGCGGTGACAGGGCGCTGTGCCGATGCCGAGGATTATCTGCGCAAGCTGACAGCGAGCCTGGCTGAATCGCGCAGCGTCGTATCGTTTGTGGCGCTCTGCGACCCGGTTTCTGCGGCAAAGCTGATAACGGATTACATGAGGCGCAACGAAGACGATGATCTGACGCGGCACCAGGCAGAACTGGCAACTGTCGCAGCGAAGGCCAAGCGCGAGAATGCTGCCATGACACGTGCCGCACGTTATCACCGGGCGATTGCGAAGCGGGAGTTTGAGCGCAACGCTGATGAGTTTGCTTTGGGCAGTCTGCGCTGGGCGGAGTTCCTGTTTCCCGGTTATATTGAAGTGCACAAAGATCTGCTCCGCCACTTTAAGGCGAAAAAAGACTACGAGCGCATGGCCGATGAGCTGGTCTTTCTGCGTGATGCCACGCAGGACAAGGTCTACCGCGAAATGTATGAGCAGTTCGACAGCGAACAGCGCGAGCTCTGGTATGTGAAATCCGGCTACCGCCAGCCCGAACGGGCGAAAAACCTGCTGCCGATCCACATTTATCCGCTGCGCGCTCGCGATCCGTTGAGCGATCACCCGCTGGGCGGGGCTGCGATCGCCGACCGCACCCGCGTGGCGTTACAGGATATCGGCAAGGTGCGGTCTATCTCGCGCGAAATGGCCGCGCTGCCGCAGGCGCAGATTTACAGCTCGGAGAACCTGCGCAAGCTCCGGCAGACATATGATGATGCCTTGAAACAGGAAGATAACCCGCATGCATTCCGCCGGCGTCCCCTTGCGTTTGCCCTGATGGGTGATTTTCGGGAACTCACGCACGGCCTCGAACTGAATGCGGAACTCATCGATGCGGAGACAGGCATTCGTACGGCGCAGATTTCCTTCAAGGCAGAGGGCAGGGACTACCTAAACAAGGCAGCGGTGCGACTCTCGCAGTTCGTTTTCCAGGCGGCACCGGTTTCGGCGAATATACTCAAAATCGAAGATGACGATCTTGTCCTCATCAATACCGGCAAACGCGACGGGCTTGCCAAAGACGCCAGGTTTTCGGTGACGGATAAGTCAGGCAGGAGTCTGGAATTCCAGGTGGTAAAGCGCGAGTACGATATTGTCCAGGCGAAATCGGCAACTGCCGATGCCACCCGGCACTTAAAGGCGGGTGATGTGTTGAGAGTCCTCACCCCCCCGGCCCCCCTCTCCACGAAGTAGAGAGGGGGGTGGAATATAGTCTTACCGATATGATAAGAACCGCCTTCCTCCCCCTCTCCATGTTATGGAGAGGGGGCAGGGGGGTGAGGGCGAAACGACTCTTAGTTAAAGTAGAAAATCGCGCCGACTGCGAAACTCTGAACGCCGAAGTACGATGACTTGTCGTCTACATCTGATGGGTTTGACTTCTTGTCGGGATTGGTTGTTCCTGATGCGTATCCGATGGTTGTCTTGCCGAAAGCATGCAACTGGTCGTTAATGGGAATTTGAAGTCCGATTGCGGCAAACAGGCTCAGAAAGCTGCCGGTTGATTCGCTTTCCGTTGGAGTTGCGCCGCTTGCAAAGGTTGTTTTAGACGTCGAACTTTGGCTTGTGTAACCCACACCAGGTGCAACATAAAAATCCAGTGCATTCAGCTTGAGAAGGTAGATAGGCACTTCAAGTCCAATACCCCATTGTGAACCTGAGTTTTCGGTCTTGTTTCCGTTAATTTGATTATTCGTACCTGAAACAGAAGCAAAACCCAAAGAAGGTGCGATAGCAATCATGTCGGTGAGGTGGTAACGAAAACCGACAGTGGGCATGCCGTTGAACGTTGGCATATTCGCCGCACCGTTGCTTGAGGTTGTCCACAAACCGAGCGACCCCGCAAAACTGAAATCCATACCAAACTTACCCGCTTTGACTGCGCCAAAGCTCGAAGTCGTTGCTGCCAGCAGCAGTGCTGACGCGATAATGATTTTTTTCATGTTATCTCCTTTCTATTTTTTCAATGCCGGTCACGCAACCCTGTAGTCGTGTGACCGATCATATAACAGTACTTCCGGGTGGATAGTCTGTCAATGCCAATAGGGAGATTGTTCTTTAGTCCGGGGACATATGTTACAGTGGGATTGCTGAAATAAGCGCCCGCCCTTAAGCGGTTTTTACGACAAAACTGAACTTGAAGGGACGGGCAAATGTACGATTACCAGGAAATCTATCGG
>JBMOPL010000002.1:0-23818 GCA_049323535.1 Spirochaetota bacterium
CCGATAGATTTCCTGGTAATCGTACATTTGCCCGTCCCTTCAAGTTCAGTTTTGTCGTAAAAACCGCTTAAGGGCGGGCGCTTATTTCAGCAATCCCACTGTAACATATGTCCCCGGACTAAAGAGCGCTGCCATGGTTCTTATTGACGCAGCCGCTCGACGACCGGCTGTCGCTGCAGCTTTGCGGATATTCTGCCGGCAAAGCAGGTAAGCATATGATTGAAAAGGCCCGACACTACCGCGCTTCCGGCAAGGGGGGTACGCGCAAATGGAAGCACTATGCGCTCATCACCGCATTCATACTCTCGATTGCTCTCGTACTGCAGTTTGTTTTCAGGCATCTGTTCTTCTACCCGCTCCACATTGCGACCGACAGCATGCAACCAGAAATAGCCACAGGCGATAAACGCTATTTCACCTACCCGCGCCTCTCGCAGCCAAAGCCGGGGGATGTCGTGCTCATCAGGCCTGCATATGCCGATATCCAACTGCTCTGCCGCATCATCGCGACAGATGGCGACAAGGTTCTGATACGCGAGGGCAGGCTTTTTCTCAACGGCAAAGAGAGCCGATCGCTGAACTTCGCCGTTAAAACCGAAGCCGACCTCTCGTACCACCTGGCAGAAACCGAGGTCAGGCCGAACTATGTCTTTTGTATGAATGATAATCCGCGCAATACCAATGACTCAAGGCTACACGGCAGTTTTGCCCGCCAGCAGGTAGAAGCGGTGCTGGTCAAACCCGCGCTCTTCTTCTGATGCCGGTCATCGACAGCACAACCGAAGCGGCGCTTGCAGCGAAATTCCGCACCCGTATTTCACCTTTCGTGCGCCGCCACTCAGCGACGCTCTCTGCCGAAGACGAGGTACGCTTTCTCAGGCAATTTACGCCAGACCCACTGGAACTCGAAACGACTGCCGGATTCTCTGACGATCCGCTGCGCGAAGACGAATCGGACATCCACCCGTTTCCCGACGTCGTGCACAAGTACGCGACAAAGATTCTCTACCTCACGACCGATGAATGCCCGGTATACTGCCGCTACTGCACGCGTAAGCGCCGGACCCTGCTCTCGCAGGGGCATGACCAGGCGCAGCTGGCAGATATTCTAGCCTACCTGACAAAGCGCCCCGAAATCAATGAAGTGATTCTTTCGGGCGGTGACCCGCTCATGTTGCCGGTGAGCGACCTGTTCGGCCGGGCGGAACAATTTTTGTCCGTACCTTCGGTCCATTACCTGCGCTTCCATACGCGTGCAGCAACGACATCGCCGGCACTTTTTTCAGAGAATTTTTTCGCACAGCTGGCTGACCTGCAGCGCCAAAACGAGCACAAGCACATCACGTTTGTTCTGCATATCAACACGGCGGCAGAAATCAGCGAACAGACACGCAGTATCGTACGACGGCTCTATGACATGAGAATACGGTGCTATGCGCAGACTGTGCTGCTGAAAGGCATCAACGATAGTTCCCCTGAATTGGCACAACTCTGCCGCGCACTGGCGCAGGCGCTGGTACAACCTTACTACCTGCACCAGCTTGATCGTGTCACGGGTTCGGCACATTTTGAAGTGAGTGACGATGAAGCCCGGCGCATTCACGCTGAACTCACGCAGCTGCTTCCGGTCTATTTGCTGCCAAAGTTGGTGCGCGACTCAAAGCAGGGCAAGTATCCCCTGTAGCAATTATTTGATCAGGCCGCTGTCTTCGTCTTTGGAATCACTGGTTTCCGGCTGGCCCTTGCCGCCCCTTAACCAGGACTCAAAATCAGGTTCCTGCCGCAACGGTTCATAGAGCCGCATCTTGCGAAAATTATTCAAAAGCTTTTCGCGCGCTTTCTCGTTGCGCAGGTATATAGTGCCCTTTGTCCTGACGCCGGCGAAATCGCCCGTGTGGGCCATAGCCATCAGGTGCAGGTTCATTTGTGATGGTGTTGGTTTTTCCAGTTTGTCAAATTCGATTCTTGCCGACCCATATTCCTTTAGCGCGAAGTGAGACACTGCACGCCAGCCGTGGTAGTCAGGCATTTCACCGAGGTTCTTGCGAAACCTGTCCGTGAGCTCGAGCACATCGCGGTATTTTTCTCCGCGAAAAAGCACACCAATTGCTACGGGCAGGTCTGACATGCAATACGCCGGCAACTTTGCCGAACCTTCTTCCTGGTCCGTCGCTTCGGCTTCATAGATACGCGTCGCGAAACGAATCGCTTTTTCTTTTTGGTTTGCGGCGATAGCCTTCTTCATCTCGAGCAGATTGAGAAAAAGGGGATTTTCTTCCTTTCTGTTAAACTGGCAGTATTCTTCATCGATCTCTTTCTGCGAGAGTTTGCCGAGGCAATAAATTCTTTTCAACCCGAGCGTCGTCTTCCTGCTCAATTCCAGGTCACCCGACAACCGCCGCGCAAGGCGTGAGTGAGCGTAAGAGTCTTTAAAGTTACCCAGCGCGTAGTGTGACTGCGCCGCATTATACCGGATATAAAACTTCAACTGTGGATCTTCAATCGGCTTTTCCAGCGCGGCGCCGAAATATTTCAACGCGCTGCGGTATTCGCCATTGCGCCGCGCGATGAAACCCAGTTTGTAGGCTGCGCTGGTGTCACCCGATTCATCCCAGATGAGACGATAGACTGCCTGGGCTTCCGCCGGCTGCTTCAGCTTCTCATAAATGCCGGCAATTTTCCAGCGGTAATCCTTCCAACGCTCATCCTGGCTGATAGCATGCTTATAGGCGGCGATTGCCGCCTGCGCGGTATCCGTCACTTCTGCGAGGTCAGCTCCCTTTGCCAACCGCTCGCGGAATTCTTTTTCGAGCGACGAAGCCTTGCGTATGTCGGCATAGCCCTTGAGGTCTCGCCCGCCGGCAATGCCCTGGTAACCTTCTGCTTCGCCGCGAATCTTATCGAAGAGTTCACTCTTCTCGCCCATCTCTTCGAGACGCTCGACATACCGCAACGATTCGGGATAAAGCTTCGCCTGGCGGTAGAGTATCACCAGCTTCCAGTACGCCACTTTCTTAAATTTCTTCTGCATCGGTCGCTCGGCCGCGGCGCGAAAGTAGGGAATACTTTCTGCATATTGCCGGCGAGATTCGAGTATCAGCCCGATGTAAAGACGGGGGTCTCCTGTTTCATCGCCGTTCTCGATTGCCTGCTCGAAGTGTTGCCGCGCAGAATCGTATGCCCCTCGCGAGTATGCTTTTTCACCGAGTATGACTTCATTGCTCTTCGCGGCCGCTGACAGATGTGTCCCAAGGAATGCGCAGGCCAGTGCACTAGCAAAGTATTTCACGAGATTTCTCATCATGAACAGGCCCATTATTCCTGCCACGATTTCAGTGTCGACTGGTCGCCAATTTCCATCGCAAGCCGGGCCGCAGCGATACAAAGGTTAAATTCTGATTCAGCCATTTCTTTCTCGGTCATCAGCATCGCACCCAAAGCCTCAATAAGATCTTTTGCGTTACCCGTACCTGCAGTATAAGCAGTCATTTCAGAAAGAGACCATTTATTTGCCTCTTTAAACTTATTCTGCGCGATCTCCATCTGTACTTTCTGTTTCTCAAACTCCCACATCGCCATTGCAATCTTCAGCGGAATACCCGTTTCAGCCTCGCTCTGCATTGCTTTCATCTTCTCGAGCTCGGCTTCGGCCTTCTGTATCTTTGCGTTGGTGTTGCCGAAATCGAGATCCCATTTGGCCCCGAAGACGACAGCGAATATATTACGGTTAAAGGGGTCGAAGGCATACGTACTCTGCTGGTAGTCGCGCATGCTCGTGTAGTTCATATCTGCCCGACCCGCAACAAAAAGCACAGGCAGGTTACCGCCCTTTTCCATTTCGAGCTGGTGGTGGCGCGCCTGCATACCCTCCGTCACCGCTTTCATGTCCGGGTTCGTGAGATGCGCTTCTGCGATCAGTTGCTCCAACGCGCGCGTTGCTTCCTGGATACGGGGAAAATCCTGCTCGAGCACCAACAGCGATTCTTTCTCACCCAGAAAGTGACCAAGCGCCAGGCCTGCTGTCTTTTTGCTCGCCTGCCACTCAGCGTTAAAGCGCTGCAGCTCAAGCGCAAACAGTCGCAGGCGCGTGAGGTCTTTGCGCTGCACCTCGCCGGTACCCTTCTTGTACAATTTTTCTGCGTGACCGAGGATCGTCTTCATCTTGTCGTTCGCGTCGTCGAGCACCGATCGCAGGCGATTGAGAAGAATACACTGCATGTAGAGCTGCTTAAATTCAAAGATGCTCTTGTTGATCTGGCTTTCGTGCAGAAAGCGGCCACCCTCCACAGCGTGTGAGGCTGCCTGTTTCGCGTCTTTGATGCGACCGAAGCTGAACACCGGGTAGACAACCTGCAATTCACCGTGCAGGAAGGGACCCCACTTGGAAAAGTTATCTACCGAGCGCGTCGCATCGCCGCGCACTTCATAGATCGGAGCAACGTAACTCAGGAACGACAGGGTGGGCAAGTCGCTAGCCGACGCTTCTGTCCGAATTGCTTCAAAACTGAGAATCTGCGCCTTGCTGCCGAGTATCTTCGCGTTGTTCTTGAGGAGCTGCGTAAGACCTTCGCTGAAGCGAATGGGCTTTTCCGCCGCGATTCCGGTCGCCCAGAAGAACGGCAGTGCCAGCAGCGCAAGAATTGGCTTACTTGTTGATTTTGCGAATACGTTCACGCAGCAGGTTCACGAGGTGCTTATAGCCTTTCTTGTTAATGATCGATGAAAACTGGTTACGGAAATCCAGCAGCGTGGAAGCGTCGTCGATGTGGACGTCATAGAGCTTCAGGCCATCATCAGACCGGTACAGGAAGAACTCCACCTTAAAACTGTTCTTACGGTGGGGAACTTTAGTGTTCACTATGATCGCTTCTTTGTCAAACACGTCATCGGTTTCGACGCGTTCAGAGATGATTTCGATCGGAATTTTTCCCGTGATCACCTTCTGCGAAGGAATATTCGCCTCGACCACGCGGTTGGCCATGAGCTCATGGAAGAGGCCCAGGAAGTCTTCTTGCTGCGCCGGGCTGAGCTTCGCATAGTGTTTGCCGAGCGCCAGTTTGCCGATTTCTTTTACGTCGAGTATCTGCAAGGCAAGTTCGCGGGCCCGGTGCGTCACATCCTTGCGCTTTTCGGGAGTGAAATCTTCCGCGAGTTCTGCACGCAGCTGTTCGAAATTGTTGATGATGTTCTGCATGTAGTCGAGCCCCTCACCGGCAAAGAGCCGGGTCGAGAGCACAACCAGAACTGACAGAAGCCGAATTGCCCGCATTGTTTTATGCTACTTCTTTTTGCGGAAATAGGCAATAATGATGATAATCGCCAGCAGGATCAGGACGATTTTCGCCACTTGCCAGACCGTACCGACAATAAACGGAATGCATCCGTCAGGCAGGAAGAGCGCTAGAATGACAATCGCCAGAATGAGCAGCAGCGTATTCGGTTTTTGCATGGCCGTTTTTCCTGCAAATGAACGCTTGCCGTCAAGTTAAATGTCGCCCATGGGGTACTTGCAGGGCAATGGCAGGAGCAAAGCGGTGCTTTGGGCTTTGCCTTGACGCTTAGTCTAAAACTCCCTTAGAGCCATAAAAGACGAGATGCGGAATCACCTCTTTATATATACCCGACGTATTATGCTGCTCGGTTTCGCTACTCTGCTGCCGGCACTACAGAGTCTTTCTGCGCAGGTCGAAACCGAAGAGTGGCGGTTCAAGCCCCAACTGGGTATCTGGTTCGGTCCCGTCACTCCTGTACCCGGAACCAGAATTTCCGACGTGCTCACTACCAGCCTGGGCGGAGGAATGTTCTTTCGTATGAACATTCCTTCGAACACGCTGCGGCTCGAAATCGGCGGTTCGTACAGCTATTACACCGCTCGGACGCTTTCACGCCTGCATTCGATACCGGTCTACGGCGCGCTGTCCTACACGATACCTGTCAACCTCCCGCTGACCTTCCAGGTGAAGGCGGGGGCCGGCGGCAACTTCCTGCGCAATTTTCCCGAGGGTTCAAAAAACTGGCTGCCGGCGGGTTACCTGGGGTTTGAGACTTCGTTTCCTGCGGGCAAACTCATCAACATTGGTGTCAGGGCCGATTATTACTTCGTCTACGAACAGCACCTCAGCCCACCGGCAAACAACCCGAACTACGCGGTCTACAACGCGCACTTTCTCAACTTCGGCCTGATGGTCAATTTTAACCTGAGCAGGTAATCATGAGAAAAGTGGGATTTCTACCTCTTCTGCTTCTTGTCCCGCTGCTGACAAATTGCACCGGCGAGTTACCGATATCTGATCTCATCAACAATACGATCACCCTGAAGGTGCTGGGCACGTATGAGAGCAATGACCCTGATGCGTGGCGCAACCTGCCGATTGATGATGTAATCACCGCGGGCGGCGTAACGGGTGCTTCACCTGCAATTGGTGGTGGCTCCAATCTCGTCAGCTATGTGACCAATGGCACAAGCGGCCTTGCAGTGCGGCCCAGTGATGTCAAATTCTATATCGATATTGCTGAAATCCGTCTTGCGCGCGGGCAGGGCAAGTCATCAAGCCAGTCGATCTCTGACTACTGGTCACAGTTCGCCATTGACCGCCAGCTGATGTGCTCCGACTACAATACTGCCGACGGCGACCGCATTCTGCAAAACTGCTCTGACCAGAACGGCATACAGAAACTCTATGACTTCTTTAACGGTGGATTCACTTATCCTGCTGTCGACGTTCAGCACGGTGTGTACAACCACCTCGGCATATACTTTAGGCGCTTCGTGACTTCACCCGCAGTCCGGTACTCAACCGACGGAACTTACACGAACTCCACCACACCCGAACAGACAGTCACTGCCGCCTTCGACAACCGCACGATGTACGGCTTTGACATCGAAACGTTGATGCAGAACAACTACGGCGAAAACTCGACTGAACCACGCATGTTTCCGCTGCAGCGCAAAGACCTGAACCTGCAGGTCTACAATGATAGCGAACCGTATGTGCTCGAAGTCCGTGTATTCGTGAAGAATAACATGATGGTGCACATACTGCAACCCAACGATTCGACCAATGCCGCCTTTACCTACGTCGCACCACCCGACTGGAACGTGAACCACGCCTTCACCGATTCTGTGAACGGCATCAAGCAGGGCGGCGCGATGCTGATGACTGCGCGGACGTACCAACCAGCGAAGGTGGGATCGATTCAGATGTCTGCGGCGGCCACCGCTGGTGAATACTTTGGCGTAGTCACTAGCGACCAGACGCTCACGTTCCCTAACGCAGTTTTGCCGCTCGCTGCCACCAGAGGCACCAATACTACGATATCAAACCTTGCTCCCGGCACGTACAAGGTCTATCGCCTCTGCGATAAGACCCGGTGCACAAATGCCTCGACCGCTGGCACGTGTGACAATCTCGCCGGTTCCGATGGCTATCCAGAGACACCGGTCCTCTGCGGAACGGTGAACGTAAGCAGTGGCACCACCACCAACGTGACCACTTGCACCACTGATGGTACCAATACTTGCCCCTAGCCACCGAATGAATTCGGTGGCAATCTAACCTCCAATACAGCCCCAATCACTCCACATAAGAAAACTAGTCGCCGCTTTGATATGACCATATATTTATGGTCATGTCAGGATTAACCAAAACATCCTTCAAAGCACAGGCGCTGGAGCACATGCGCAATGTGCAGAAGACCAAGCGTCCTCTGATCATCATGGACCGGGGAAAACCTGTCCTGAAAGTTGTGCCATATACCGCCGACTTCGATGAAGAACTGCAAAAATTCCGTGGCCTGGTTTTACGCTACGATGACCCAACATCACCAGTTGGGCTTGAAGACTGGCAGCTCGTATGAGTGTACTGCTCGATACCCACACCTGGCTCTGGTGGTTGAGCAGCCCTGAAATATTGCCTAAAAAGGCAGCCAAAACCATACGGGAATCCATGGAAAGCTACAAGGTCCTGATCTCGTCCATGAGCGCATGGGAAATTGCTATGTTATGCGCCAAGGGACGGTTGGACCTCGCGACCGATTGCCGGGAATTCATTCACCAGACAGAGAAATTGCCGTTCGTGCAATTTATAGCTCCCAACAATGAGATACTGGTCGGTTCTGTAAATTTGCCAGCCTACGCAGGCAAAGACTCGGTTGACCGCATCATTGTGGCAACGGCGAATCACATGGGTGCTACTCTTGTAACTAAAGATGAACATATGCTGGCATATCGCCATGTGCGGACGCTCTGGAGCTGAGTCGCGCTCAGCTATTACGCCTTCTTCTTGACCCACTGTTTGACTCGTCGGCTCTAATCCACCATGAAGATCCACGAATACCAGGGCAAAGAAATATTCCGCAAATACAAGATCGCCGTGCCCAACGGTGTTGTAACCACGTCGGCGGACGAAGCAGCCGCCATCTATACGAAACTGGGCAAGTCCGTCGCCGTCGTTAAGGCACAGATACACGCGGGTGGCCGCGGTAAGGGCGGCGGGGTTAAACTCGCCAAATCTGCCGACGAAGCAAAAACCAACGCAAAAGCAATTCTTGGCATGATGCTCAAGACCCCGCAAACCGGGCCAGAAGGGCAGAAAGTCAACTCGGTACTCGTCGAAGAGGGTTCTGACATCCTCAAAGAATACTACGTCGGCATCACGCTCGACCGCCGTATCTCGAAACCCGTCATGATGGTTTCAACCGAAGGCGGTATGGACATCGAAGAGGTCGCCGAAAAGCACCCGGAAAAAATCCTGAAAGAGACGATTGAACCAGCAATCGGCCTGCAGCGCTTCCAGGCATCGCGCCTGGCTTATGGTCTCGGTTTCGACGGCGACATGGCCAAGCAGTGCATCGGCATTCTGCTGAACCTGTGGAACTGCTACGACGGCGAAGACTGCTCGCTCATTGAAATAAACCCACTGATCTCGACCAAAGACGGCAAGGTGCTTGCGCTCGATGCGAAGGTGAACTTCGACGACAATGCACTCTACCGCCACCCTGACCAGGCAGGAATGCGCGACGAGGCAGAAGAAGATCCACTCGAAGTGGAAGCTTCGAAGTACAACCTCAACTACGTGCGCCTGGACGGTGAAGTCGGCTGCATGGTTAACGGTGCCGGTCTCGCGATGGGCACAATGGACATCATCAAGTACGCAGGTGCATCACCGGCAAACTTCCTCGATGTGGGCGGCGGAGCTAACGTGACCACCGTTACCAATGGCTTCAAGATCATTCTCTCTGACCCGAACGTGAAAGCCATCTTCGTGAATATCTTCGGCGGTATCGTGCGCTGCGATCGCATCGCGAACGGTATCATCGAAGCGGCGAAGAACGTGAACATCAATGTTCCGCTGATCGTACGCCTCGCTGGCACCAACGCCGAAGAGGCAAAGGATATCCTGCTCAAGAGCGGCATCAAGCTCGAAGTGGCAGATGGCCTGAAAGACGGGGCTGAGAAAGTCGTCAAAGCGATCCGGAAAAATTGACGGACTCGCTGAATAGAGATACTATCCAAATATGAGCGCCCTGATGTTCATCGGCATTTTGCTCTCGGTGGCTTCAGGGCTGTATTTTATTTCCCTGGGAATCGCTAAAAACATTAGCGAGAATATCCGCAAACTATTAGCCAAGTGATTGGCTGTTTGCTTGCCATTATCCAATTCTTCCGAGAAAAATAATGCCTTCGGCTCCTGAAGAATGGCTCCGTTCCGGAGGCTGGTTTCAGTTCAAAAGTCACTCCATCTTCTACCGCGCCGCCCATCGACCCGGCAAGCCCACACTGCTCCTTATCCACGGATTTCCGACGTCGTCGTACGATTTCGCGCCCATCTGGCCGCAACTCGCCAAACATTTTTCCCTCGTCACCGCCGACATGCTCGGCTTCGGTTTTTCGGGCAAACCCTATCCGCATCACTATTCGATTATCGAACAAGCCGATTTGCTGGAAGCATTGCTGAAGCACCTAAAGGTCAAAGAATACCATGTGCTAACACACGACTATGGCGTCTCGGTCGCGCAGGAACTGCTTGCACGCCAGCCAAGTAAGAAACGGCCGGTGTTATCTGTATGTTTTCTGAATGGCGGTCTCTACCCCGAGCACCATAAACCCTTGCTCGTGCAGAAGCTGATGCTCTCACCGCTGGGTCCGCTGCTGGCGAAATTTTTTACCAAGCCAAAGCTGCGCGCCTCGTTCGACAACATTTTCGGCGAACGCAAAGCGAGCGAGGGGGAGCTCGAAGCCTTCTGGCAGTTAATCGAATACAATAAAGGTCGCCGGGTGATTCCGAAACTTTTGCACTATATGAATGAACGCCGCCAGTACCGCGAGCGCTGGGTAAATGCAATGGAAGGTACGACCGTACCGCTGTCGATGATCAACGGGCCGATGGACCCGATTTCAGGCCGCCACCTGGCGCAGGCGTTTGCCCAACGTAACCCAAAGGCCCGCGTAGAAATCCTGGAGGGCGTCGGCCACTACCCGCAGGTTGAAGCACCGGAAAAGGTTGCGAAACTCTATTTGTCCATTTTGGGGAAGCAAAGCTTCCCCAAAATGGATTAGTTTAATTCTTTTACCTGCGGAAGCTTTGCGTTCTGGTATTTCTCTTCTTTGATGATCTTGTGCATGTTCAGCAGAGTGTGATAGGGAATATCTGTCGCCGTTGAGTTTGCCAGCGCATCGGGTATTGATCCGCCTGGTTCAGAGTGCAGCTGGTAGATAATGGTCACGTAACCGCTCTTGTTCGGGATAAATTGCCAGAAGCCTTTCATAGAAGGTACACGTACTTTGCCACTCTGTACCGGGTAACGATCTGCCATACCCTTGAGGTAGATGGTAATGATCTTGCTTTTGGGGTCCTGCACAATCTTGCTGTAAGATACCGTATCGCGGTCTGAAACCGGCCAGGGAGCCTTTACAGTCGTATAAGTAATCCGCTCGGCCAGGTTGATGTTCTGGACCAATTTCGCAGAACCACAGTTATGCAGCCACTTCGGCAGAGCGTCGGTATCGTCCATCAGCGCGACCAGGCTGGTAAGCGAGGTCTTGATCGCCGTCACACCCTTGAACTCCTTCAGGGACGAGCCTTCGATCTTACGCGTGTAGACCTTCACACCGTTCTTATCTTTGTCGAGTGTGAACTCCGAGGGAGCGTCCGCATACCCGCCAGCGACGAGGTAGCCAACTGTTAAAACCAGGAAAAATCGTTTTATTTTCATAGTCCCAAATATGCCCGGCGGCCCTGCCTGTCAAAGCCATTTGGGTCTGCATACGTTTGACGCGGTGTCTCATAAACGCATTCAAACCTATGTTTGAAAAAGAATTCACCCTTATTATGGTAAAGCCAGACGCGGTCCGCTCGAACTACTCCGGCAAAATACTCGCCCGCATCGAAGAAGAGGGCTTTAAAATCCGCGCGATGAAGCGCGTCCGCCTTAGCCTCGAGCAGGCGCAGGAGTTTTACAAGGTACACGCGGCGCGCCCCTTTTACGGCGAACTCTGCAGCTTTATGGCTTCAGGCCCGGTTGTAGCGGCAATACTCGAGCGCGACAATGCTGTTCTGCACTGGCGCGACGTCATCGGTGCAACCGACCCGGCTGAAGCGAAAGACAACACTATCCGCAAGCTGTACGCCAAATCTAAAGGTGAAAACGCCGTACACGGTTCAGACTCCGTAGAAAACGCGAAGATCGAAGCAGCGTTCTTCTTCAGCGGCCTCGAACTCGCCGGCCAGTAAGCTAACAGCTTGATCGCGCAGCACCGCTGCTCAATCAAGCGCAGCCATGCAGGAAATCTTGCACCAACGAAAATCCCGCTTCGAGCGGGATTTTTTATCCCTGCTGCGCGCCACGTCACTCAAGTCTGCCCCTTTGGGGCTACGCGAAGCTACTGAGTATGCACTTTCAGGCAGCAACAAACGGCTGCGCCCGGTACTCGTGCTCGAAGCCTCCCGCCTCGCCGGCTTAGCTGAACCGCGCGCACTGCTGATTGCTTCAGCGTTTGAATGCCTGCACAGTTACTCGCTTGTACACGACGATTTACCCGCGATGGATAACGACGACCTGCGCCGCGGCCAGCCTTCGTGCCACAAAAAATACGGCGAAGCCACCGCGATACTCGTCGGCGACCTGCTGCAGAGTATCAGCTTTGAATTGCTCGCGCGCGCGCAGGTGAATGCCCTCGCCCAGCAGTACTTCTCGCGTGCGGTCGGAGCCCAGGGCATGGTCTCGGGCCAGTTCATCGATATGCAGGCGGTAACCGGGAATACAAAGAAACTCCACCGTCTGAAAACCGGCAAGCTGATCGAAGCAGCGATAACAGTGCCCTACCTGGCGAACAAGAACAAACTGGACCTGCGCATCGTGCGCTGGGGTCGCGCTCTCGGCCTGCTGTTCCAGATTACCGACGACCTGCTCGATGCTACCGCAGACTCTGCTACCCTTGGCAAAACAGCAGGCAAAGACGCAGAACAGAATAAAAAAACCTTTGTCTCCCTGCTGGGGCTGGAAAAGGCAAGCGCAGAAGCGCAGCTGATTGCGAAACGCCTCGAAGACAGCGCAAGAGAAATTTTCCCGGCATCTGAACTCTTCAACGCACTGCCGGGCTACCTGCTGCAACGCCGTAACTGATGAACCTGCTCGAAGCGCTGCTCGAACGCGACCTCGCTGCGAATGAACAGGAAGCGCGCGGGCTGATTCTCGCGGGTAAGGTACTCGTAAACGATGTACCAGTCGACAAAACAGGGCACAGAATTTCCGCTGGCGACGAGATTCGCGTTCGCGGGCTGCGCAATTTTGTCTCTCGCGCCGGTGATAAACTGCAATCCGCACTCGACACGTTCGATTTTCCCGTTGCGGGCAGGCATTTTCTCGACGTGGGAGCTTCAACGGGTGGATTCACAGATGCCCTGCTTCGCTCGGACGCCGCCTCTGTCGCTGCCATTGACGTCGGCAAAGGGCTACTGCACCAGAAACTGCGCACTGACAGTCGTGTGCAGGTACTCGAAGATTGTGACTTTCGCAAGTTGACGGCTGAGCAGCTCGTGCATACTCCCGAAGCATTCGTGGCGGATGTATCATTCACATCACTTTTGACCATGATGGAGCATGCATTTGCCCTTATCCACGAAAAAGAGCGGCCGCGCGAGGGTATTGTACTCTTCAAACCGCAGTTCGAACTTCCCCGGGGCGAACGCGACATATTGCAAAAAGGAATACTGACCGATGAACCGAGGGCACTCCGCCTGATTGACGAATTTGGCGCTGCGCTGAGGCCGCTGGGTATCGCCATCGTTGAGCGCATGGCCTCGCCGGTCAGAGGTACCAAGGGCAACCAGGAATACCTTCTGCACCTGCAGGCCCAATCGCTCTTTACTCACTGACTAACCCTTTGGCTTAAGCATATGGCCGCTCTGGCTGACGACGATGTCAATTCGCTGTTCGCGGCGCACCAGGCACAACTCGCGCGTTACATCCGCAATTTCGTCGGCGAAGATGAGGCTCAGGACGTTTTGCAGGACGTTTTTGTTTCTTTTCTGAAACAAAAGCGCGAAACTAAGATCAGGACGCAGGACGAACTTGCCTGGTTGTACCGTGCCTGCCACAACCGCGCTATCGACTACATACGGCGCAACAAAAAACTGACGCACTTTACCGAAGAAAAATTCGACCGCATCGAGGCGCCGGCAGAAAACCCGCGTGCGAGGGCCTGGCATGAACTACGCGAGCAACTGCACGCACTCGCGATCGGTTTTGACAAGAAAGGCGAGGGTGCGCTGCTTCTGCACCTGCTCGAAGAGGGCAAACCCAAGCTGCTCATTGCTGAAACCCTGAATATTTCTGACCGGCACCTGCGGCGTAAGGTCGCACAACTCTTCCAGTACCTGCAGCAAGAGCTGCGTAAGCGCGGCATCGAAAAGCTCGATCTTGAAGGCTGGTAAGCAGAACAAAGGCGCTGCACGCGACGTTATGTCGCATGCACGCACAGCTGTGTCGCAAATGTTCAGAAAAAAATTGTCCGCGCGTGCCGATAATTGCGTATCATTATTAAAGAGGCAGATATGGCTAAGACCGCCAAAAATAAATCCCGCTCGGTTGCCAAAGGCAAAGCCCCTGCTTTGTCGCTCGCTGACCAGCTGTTTGTCGCCTCGACGCTGAAGTACAGCGCACCTGAAGCTGATTTTTTACCAGCGATTACGCCAGAACGCAGCCAGGCAATGGCAACGTGGCGTGCAGAGCATGCCGCAAAACTGCAAAAGCAGTCACCCGCGAAAGCCGGCAGAATACTCGCCGGCCGCTTTGGTCGGGGCGTGGCGGTGCGCTGGGGTGCCAGGGCTGCCGTATTCATCACCGCTGTGACCGGTTCTCTTTTTCTTTTCACCCACGTGCTCGACGACACTATTCGTATCGAAGATGAACTCGGCAAGAGCGCCATGGGTAGCGAATTTGGTGCACAGGGACGTCCGGTTCAACTGAGCGTCATGCGCAAGCGGCGTAAGATTGGCGAAATCACCGTTGCTGATGGCTCACGTCTCAAGGTCGTCAAGGCCACGAATGGCGATGCATTTCGGTCAGAGGTAGCCTTCACAGGCACCGAGGCCGATTTCAAACTCAAATACAAAGGCAAGGCTTCTGTCATCATCAACAACGGTCCATTCACCGCTAAAGTGCGCATACAGTCAGGCAGCGAAAACGACGTACACCTGAAATTCCGTGAGCTGGGCGCACCGCAACCCGTGGGAGAGCCGCAGTTTGCTATCGAAGTGATCAAAGGCGATGTGCAGATCGCTGAAGTAGATGACGGCGACGAATTTGAGCATTATAAAGAAGGCGAAAAAGCCGTCTTCAGCCTCGCCGACAGCGAAAGCCTCTGATAGTTTGATTGTAGTTTTCGCCCGCCGAAAACACCTTGCACTGGTCTATGGTCACCACGATCGACTGTAATTACGTCATGCCGAACGTTGCGGCAGCCTATCTGTTGCACTGTGGCGACAAAGCCTGCTTTATCGACAACAACACTAATCATTCCGTGCCCGCAATCATGGCTGCTCTCGCGCAGGCAGGTTATGCACCTGCGCAGGTCGAATACATCATCATCACGCACGTGCACCTCGACCATGCAGGCGGCACCGGCCTACTGTTGCAGCAGTGCCCCAATGCCAGGGTCGTGGCACACCCGCGGGCTGCGCCGCACGTGATTGATCCCTCGCGGCTGGTAAAGAGTGCGCAGGGTGTTTACGGTGAAGAGAATTTTCGCAAGTTGTATGGTGAAATTATTCCCGTTCCCGAAGATCTTGTCATCATACCAACCGACGGCGAAACACCCAAAGTCGGTGATACGGAGCTCACTTTCATCTACACGCGTGGCCACGCGAACCACCACTTCGTCATTGTGGACAAGAAGACCAAGAGCGTGTTCACGGGCGATTCATTCGGTCTTGCGTACCCGATGCTGCAAAAGGGAACTTACCCGTTTCTCTTCCCCAGTACCAGCCCGACAGATTTTGACGCGGCCGAAGCGCGGATCAGCTACGACAAGATACTGCACTGCGGCGCCAAGCAGGCTTACCCGACACACTTCGGCGTCTGGAACGATATTCCCGCCGGACACAAGATGCTGAGCGAATACATCAACTATTCAGAGCAGATATTCAACACCCTCGTGGCGGCACCTGGTAACTCACCAGAAACCGACTACAAGACCGCGTATGAAGCTTACAAGAAGCTCTTCGACAAAGAACTCGCGGCACGGGGCATTCAACTCAATTCTGACGAAGAGAAGATTCTTGAACTCGACCTCGATCTGAACGCGCAGGGCGTTGCATTTGCCGCCCAGCGTGCCCGCAAAAAAGGAAAACAGCCGACATGAACCGCGAACTTACCATCTGCGAAGTCGGCCCGCGCGACGGGCTGCAATCCGCGGCGCAGGTACTTACCGCGGAACAACGGGTCAACTTTGTCGCTGGCCTCGTGACCTGTGGCCTGACCAAGGTCGAAGTGGGATCTCTGGTGAACCCGAAGCTGGTGCCGACGATGGCTGATTCTGACCAGGTTTACCTGCAGCTGGCGCAGAAATTACCACAGCATTGTGCTGACTTTTCGCTGCTCGTACCCAACGAAAAAGGCCTCAACCGTGCGCTGGAAATCGGTTGCCAATCGGTGGCATTCTTCACTGCGACCTCAGAAACATTTAACAGGAAAAACATCAACCGCGGCGTCGCCGAATCGATAGCCGATCTGAATCCCCTTATTGCCCGTGCTAAAGCAGGCGGTATGCTCGTGAGGCTCTACCTATCGACCGTGTTCGATTGCGCGTACGAAGGTACAAAGACACCCGAGAAAGACCTGGTGCCTTTTCTGCCGTTCTTTGACCAGGTCGACGAGATCTCACTCGGCGACACCACCGGTCGCGCAACGCAGCAGCAGGTAGCTGATCTGATTGGGCACGACCTGCTAAAACCGTGGCACCATAAGATCTGGTGGCACTTTCACGATACATACCAGCTGGCCGAAGCAAACACGCGCTACTGCATGCAGCAGGGTTTCAACCTGTTCGATTCATCGGCGGGGGGCATCGGTGGCTGCCCGTTCTCGCCGGGTGCAAAGGGTAATATTGCGACAGAGAAAGTGCTGCGTATTGCCGATGAGATTGGCCTCAAGCACTCGGTGCAGCTGCCGTTAGCGTTGCCGGTTTGATTAGTTAATCACCTGCTATGGAATTCCATAGCAGGTTTCTTCCATGACAGGGTTTCCGGCTCATGAAGGGACATAATGCCACAACTTTTAGTAACTACTAAATAGGTTTTGGCAACTACCGGCACTTTGTCCAAATTATTGGCAATTAGTTGCCTGACACGCGACCTCTGGCAGAAATAAATTTCCCTCTACGACCTGTTTCGCGACCCCGTTATTAACTATGCAAACTCTCTATGACCAGCACCAGCTCAGGGCCACGCTCGATGAGCACGGCATCTGCCAGGTGTACCTTAACAATCCCGACCAGCTGAACGCGCTCAACACCACGATGGCCGCCGGCGCGGTTGAGCTTGCGCAGATCATCGAAACCTCGGCTGCCCGCGTCGTCGTCTTTTCGGGAGCCGGCCGCGCCTTCTCGGCAGGGGGTGACCTCAACTACCTCATTCACCTGAGCCAGCAGCCAGCTGCCGATTCGGCCGCAGCAATGCTCAAATTCTACCGGTCGTACCTGTCGCTCTTCACGCTACCGCTGCCCACCATCGCACACATCAACGGTCCCTGCGTCGGCGCGGGTTTTTGCCTGGCGCTCGCCTGCGACCTGCGCTATGCCGTCTCGGGTGTGAAGATCGGCATGAACTTCGTGCGCATCGGCCTTAACCCCGGCATGGCGGCGGAGTTCTGGGCGTCACGCGACAACCACGTGCTGCTGCGCGAGATGCTGCTCACCGGGGCAATCTACTCGAGCTCAGACAGCCGCATGAAGCAGCTGTTCAACCAGGTGGCCTCACCTGAAGAAATCGCAGGCGCGGTCGATTCTGCCGCGAAGGCAATTGCTGCCAATTCGCCGCAATCACTCGCCATCTCAATTGACCTGTTGCGTAACCCGCTGCTGTCAAGCGAAGAGGTGATGCAGCGCGAGGCTGAAGGCCAGGGCAAGTGCATGAGCACGGGAGAAATCAAAGAATCGGTTACTGCGCAGCGCGAAGGCAAGGCTTACCGATTCGGCCGCTGAGATCTATCGCAGATTGTGCGGCGGCAGCACCTGGTTCCGTAGTGCCATAGGCCGGCCGTTTGGACGTCTGCTCCTTCCCGTCGCCGACCGCAAATAAATTGTTTTGCAGGCAGGATATTTTGCGTCTCAAAACCCAGAATGATCCGCAAGAATATGCTACTCCGGCCAACCTTTGCCGCCGCGCTGGTTATGTCACTTGTTGCGTGCAATAACTACGACCTGATCAACCAGCTGGAATCACCCGGCAAGAATACCAATAGTACGGGTGGCTTTGTCTCTCTCTATCTGTTTCCTGCCAGTACGAGCAATGGTAACCTAAAGGGCGCATTCGCTACGGGACGCGAAGGAGCTGATTCTATCTGCATCGCTGCACGATCGGGTTACGTTTTCCCCAATAACGGCTGTAACCAGGTTCGCGCAATGGTGTCGCTCTCTTCTGCAGACTCGATAGCAAACATGCCCGGAAACTATGGAATTCCCACGAACCGGGGAATTAACGCGCAGAATGGTTTTACTCTGGCACCCGATTGGATGACCCTGATTTCCGGTACAAGCGGCAACGCGCTGGCGCCCAACGTCATGTCAGCCGCAACCGTCTGGTACAGCTTTTCTACGACAGGTGGAAACTACGATGGCACGAACAATTGTTCTGGTGGTACTCTCGGTACCAGCGTGAACGGCGCTACGGCAGATTCTTCGGTGACCGGTGCAAACTGGATTGGCAGTTCCTTCCAGATATGCTCCAGTCCTGCCCAAATACTCTGCATCTGCTACTAGTTTAAATCTCAAACCACATGCCATCGTAGGCTGGCTCTGCCTTACCCTGCCAGTGTGCGATCAGCTCGCCGTGCAGGTACTGGTGCGACAGGTGACCAATTACACCGCGACCCGGCTTAAAGCGTGCAAACAGATCGAGTGCTTCCTGGTGGTTGATGTGCGAAACATGCGGTTTGTCAATGGGTGAACCGAGGTAGAGCACCTCAAGATTCTGCAGGTACTTCTCATCGTCGGGATGTATTTCTTTAAAGTCAGTCAGGTAGCCGAATTTTCCATTCACCACGAACCCGGTACTGAGCACACCCGCCTTCGGTATGTGCACCATACGTATCGGTTGAAACTGCATGCCGGCGAGCTTCAGGCACTCATAGCCATCCTCTTCATTGCCCGGAAAGGCCTGCAGGTTCAGGTGCGGTACGTTGCTGTAAATGGCCTTTTCGCGTATGTAAGGGTAACGGCTGAGAATCACCTCGTGCGTCTGTATGTTTGCGTAACACACGAGCTCCGCCTTCTGGTCGAATGTGAACGGTCGCAGGTCGGGCAGGCCATCGAGGTGATCAAAGTGGAAGTGCGTATAAAGAACAGCATCGAGCGAACTCACACCTGCGCGCAGCATCTGGTAGCGCAGGTCAGGGCCTGTGTCGACGAGCACCGTGCCCTCTGCCTTAAACAGCAGCGAGGCCCTCAAACGCCTGTCAAACGGATCGTGAGAAGTGCAGACCTTGCACTGGCAGGTAAGAATAGGCACCCCGGTCGAGGTACCGCTGCCTAAAACTGTAACCCTCATAACTGATGCAGGCAGGTTACACTGTCACCCTGTGATGAGGCACGGCCGAATCTCCGCTTCGACGCCTGTCGCCGGATGACAAACGCGTCATGCTTCGAAAAACTCAGCATGACGGCGAGAACTATGAATTTAGGAGTTTTTCAATCTCTTCTTTCATCGCATCGTACGAGCGCTCTTTCTGGAAAAGTACGCCATTGATAAAAATAGTGGGAGTTCCCCTGACACCGATCTTCTGGCCGTAGCGCATGTCTGCTTCGATTTCTGCTTTGATCGCACCGTCGCGGTCAGCAGCGCACTGCTTGTAGTTCTGCATGTTGAGGCCGATCGCCTGCGCTATGCCGTCGAGCTGGCCCTGTGACATGTCGAGGGCCCGGCCATTGTAAGGAATCGCGAACACACGTGTCTGGAACTCAAAGTACTTGCTCTGCTTACCCGCACAGGTAGCAGCAATATGACTGGGCATTGCCTGCGGGTGAAAGTCGAGCGGGAAGTTTCGGAACACCCACTTGATCTTTCCCTGGTACTCTGCCTTGATACGCTGCACGTCAGGCTGCATTTGCCGGCAGTACGGGCATTCAAAATCAGAAAATTCAGTAATAACAACTTTAGCATCGGCTTTACCCCAGAAAGGTTTGCCTTCGTTCGCAATCTTCACTGTCGGTGCTACAGGTTCTTTCAGGTTAAATTTGAAGTTATATGCCTTGAACAGTTCTGACGTCAGCGAATCGCGTGCACCCTTTTCGTTGTTGTTCACCAGCTGCTGGCGAATCCGGTCCTTCACCAAAGCATAAGGCTGGTTGATGCGAGACTTGTTGTATTCATAAAACTGGCGAATCTGCGCTTCACCGACATTACCACGGCGCTTCGTCATCTCCGTTTCCACAAGTTGTTCCACAGTGATACCGCGCTTTTTTGCTTCTGCCGCAAAAATCATCTCGCGCGCCTTCTCAAAAGTCGATTGCTGCTTGACCTGGAACTCTTTCATGCGGATCTCAAAGAATTCCTGTTCGTTGTCGGCCTCGACATCTTTCGCAGTTACTGAACCACCATCGAACGTTGCGAGTGTTTCATTCTGGCCGCCACAGAGTGTAGAGACCGAGATTGCCAGCAGGAGCGCGGCAACCCAGAAAAGTTTCTTCATAACATCTCTGAATCTATTTTCACTGTGCGTGGAAAGCGTTTTTAGCATGCTGCTGCAATTGCCGTGTACCAGGTGCAACTTCGGCATTCAACAGCGAACAAGTTACCCACAGTTATCCACCGCCAAAACCGCGGAAAATCCGCCTGTGGAAAAAGAGACATAATCAAGCGACATAATCCACAAGGAAATTTAAAAAAAACCCCGCAATTTCAGCATTTTCTGAAGTTTTCCACTTTTCCACATGATTATTAGTATTATAATACCTAAACATATATATACATATATATAATACTATGCCCGTCATTGAATCAAACTACCGCCACCCGCGCCTGCTAAAGAATCCGCACCTGCATACAGTCCTCAGCGCCATGCTGCGCAAAAGACCACAGGTTGCTTATCTGCGCGAGCGCCTCGAGCTACCTGACGGCGATTTCATCGATCTTGACTGGTCTGTTAAGGACCCTCGACGCCTTGTGATACTGGCACACGGTATGGAAGGTTCGAGCAAAAGCAAATATATTCTGCACACTGTCGAAGCCATCAATCATGCCGGCGTGTCTGCCGTCGCCTGGAACATGCGTGGCTGCTCGGGTGACATCAACCGCAAGCTGCACTTCTACCACAGCGGCAAAACCGAAGACCTCGCCGCAGTCGTCGACCATGCGCGCAAGAGGGGATTTCGTAAGATCTACCTGGTTGGCTTCAGCCTTGGCGGCAACCTCACCCTGCTGTACCTGGCACGTGCTGCAGAAAATATTCGCCGTGAAATTCAACGCGCGGTTGCTGTCTGTGCACCGGTTGACCTTGTCACTTCACAGGACCAGATCGAACGCAAAGAAAACCGCATCTACCTCAAACGTTTTCTGCGCGACTTCCACAAAAAATTCGAGCGCAAGCGCCAACACCGTAAGATCTACATAGACACACAAAAATTTCACCGCCGCATTCGCACACTTGCACACCTCGATGCGCACTACACGGCACCTTGGAACGGCTTCAGGAATGAGAAGGAGTACTACCGTTCTGCCAGTTCGCTGCCCTTGCTGCAGAAGATACGTATACCTACGCTGCTACTCAACCCGAAAGATGACACCTTCTTAAGTGAAAATTGTTACCCGGTCGCCGAAGCGCAGAATTCTCAGCTCTTTCATCTTGAAATGCCTGAAACTGGCGGGCACTGTGCAATGCTGACGAATTACCGCCTGCGCGAGTCATACATGGAACGACGTATCCTGGAATTTCTGCAGCTCACGCGACAAGCACGGTAAGAGCATAAGCTCCCACAAAACTTAACCCAGCGGACTCACGATCTGCCGCAGCGTGGTCTTTGCGACACGCGTGTAGGTAGCCGTCGTGCGAATATGCTCATGCCCCAGCAGCTTCTGAATGTGCCTTATGTCGGTACCACCCTCGAGCAGGTGCGTCGCAAACGAATGCCGCAGACTGTGGCTGCTCGCAGCCTTGCGTATACCCGCCGCCCTGATTGCGCGCTCGACAACCTTCTGCAGAGAACGCACCGCCATTGGTCTGCCCCGGTCGTGCGAAGATTCGAACAAAAATGCATGGCCCGGCCTGCCGCGCATCAGCTCGGCCAGTACATCGCGCTGCGTTTTTGAAATAATCGTCAACCTGTCTTTGCGACCCTTGCCTCGCTCGACAATCAGCGTGTTCTCTGCAAGATCAAGGTTGCCCACACGCAACTTCACCACCTCGGAAACACGCAGGCCCGACGAATACATCAACGACACCATTACCCAGTGCTTGCGATTTTTGATCGCAGACAACAGCCTGCCAATCTCATCGGCTGACAGCACCACCGGCAACGGCCTGTCGCCGCGCGTCGTGCGGATTAGTCTGAAATCAACGTTCTTGCCATTGCTCTCGCAAAAAATTTTCAGAGCCGCACGAAATCCCCTCAAACTCTGGTTGTTACAGCCCTGCTCGCGCCGCGCCAGCATAAATTCCATTGCTGTTCGTTCGCTCACCTGAGGTGTCAGAACCTGCTGCCGGGCGTGCAGCCAATCGGCAAACGCCAGCATGTCGCGTGTGTAAGCCTTAATAGTCGCCTGCGAATAGTTGCGCACACGCAATACCTTGCGCATATTGTTCAGGTACGCCGCCAACGACCCGGCGTTCAGTCGCTGCGCCCGCGTGCGCCGCCTGGCCGGTGGGGGAGTGACAGCCGGTAGAGGCCTTGCCACCGCACCACGCTGCGCGTGGTATTCTCGCAGCAACGCCAACCGTTTCGGTTCTGCCACACCGAGCGCCGAAAAATACGCTACGAGATCCGCCTCAGGAATCAACCTGAACGCGCGTGCAAAAACATTTTCAACCTCACGCACCCATTCTACCAACCCCTCGACCACAAAACAGAACAAAAATAGAACAAGTGCTTCGTAAAGTATTTTTTTAAAAAACACTCCTCTAACCCAATCGCCAGGTAGACATTATGGGGACCTTCTGCCTCGTCTGTACTCAGCCCGAATCGTCAGACCCAATGCGCAATACCTCTTGCGCCCCTGGCGGAACGTCCTGCTGGTGCGACGAAAACTACCGAGCGGGATGATTCATTTGGCGGCGTTACACGTCATACAGATAACGTCACAAATACACCAAAATTTGACGTGTAACAGTTGACAGGGGGTATTTTACCCGCCGGGCAGGGAATAGAAGTTGTCTGAAATTGGTTCGGCAAATCGCTTTTTCTTGGCATGCCTTATTGAAGATTTGGTTTTTTGAAGAAATGCAAAAATCCTTTACAGACAACAGCCTGCATCCGCATTTTGCGGTGGGATGAGTTTTCGTCATTACGTCAAATTGACGCTGGTTTTCGTTTGGAGCACCGTTTCTGGTTGCCAGAACTATTTTCAACAATCTGGCCCAGACATGAATGTTTGCACAACTGAGGCTGCATCGGGTCTAAACATAGTAGTTAAAGATCAAAATACGCTCTCTCAAATCACTGATGCATTGGTTACAGTGACTTATTCATCTCGACCTGCTGAAGTTAATTCAGTAGATTACCAAGCCTACTGTAGTTGCTATTTGACATGGGAAGACCCGGCAGGGCAAGCAACGATAACCGTACAAAAGACTGGATATAGCACCAAGGCAATATCGGTTCAAATTGAACGAGACAAGTGCCACGTAAAAAGCCAAAAAGTAGACATAAGTCTTTCACCGTAGGCCGAACCAACTTCAGACAACAAAATTTACCTGCTGCGCTCGCTGCGGTGCCGTAGCTCCTCGCGTGCTCGGCCCTACGCGCCAAAGATGCCCTGCGCCCGGCCAAGCGGGAGCTTGGTTTTGCCGGGCTCGGGCAGGCGCTTCGGGCACATTTGGTGACGCAAAATGACTTTACAACCTGAAATAATGACACAAGCGTCACCAAACGTCAGGTAAATTCCGCGTT
>JBMOPL010000003.1:0-22847 GCA_049323535.1 Spirochaetota bacterium
TCAAAACGGGGATGTACTACCTGCGCACACAGGCGGCTTCTGAAGCGGTGCAGTTCACGGTGAAAGCCGAACAGGCGGCAACCGTACCGGATCAGGGCGCATCGGCAGAAAGTTTTGCCTCTTGCTCAATGGAAGAGGGATGCGTTACGTGCAGCGCGTAATATGTTCTCTGACCGGTTCGATGCTGCGCGGTGTCCGCTTTGCGGTGAACTGAATCACTGCGCGTTAACAGAGGGACAATCAACCTGCTGGTGCTTCGACGTGCACTTGCCTAAGAGCATCATCCAGCAGGTGCCAGTTGAAATCCGCGGGCATGTGTGCATCTGCCGCCGTTGCGCTGAAGGCAAGCAGCCGCGCATCAATCAGTTCAAGCAATTTAATCAGGTTCTAAAAGATCGCCTGAAATCATGAAGCGATGAAATCTAGTTGACAGAGTATTAATTAAAATGCAGTCGCAAAAGCTAACTGAAATCGTTCAATAACGAAAACAGGTAGTAAGAGGAAGTCCGGTGAGAATCCGGCGCTGACCCGCAACAGTATTGGCCGGCAATTTTCCGATTCGGAAAGCTGTCGGCCTAAGTCTGGAACTCTTGCCGAAACACCCCGAGGACACGGGTGTCTTGGCGAAACGTTGCCGGAAAATTTTATTTCATTCCGGAGACAAGCGGGCTCCTTAGGGGGCTTATGAAGATTTTTCGATTCGCACTGGTTTCAATAACGGTGCTCGTGGCGCATTGCGCCAATATCAGCAAAGAAGATTCATCCGGCGGTGACGCGGGAAATAACACAACCGGTGGCGGTACCGGTGGCGCGGCTTCGCCCGCGGCAGGGATTTATCTTGCCGATACCGTGACCGAGGCACCTGGGCACACAGGCACCGGATTTTATAACTCACCAAGTCTCACCAATGGAATCCACGGTGCAGGCAGCGGCGCCGGGGCGACCTCAGGCATTTTTTCTCTGGATAACAGCGGTACGTCGTCGCACGTCGTTCTTAGGTGGGACGGTAAAAAAGTTAAGAATGGTAGTGGAATCGATTTCGTCGTTTTCGAGAATGGCTTTAACATCAGCGGCAACCCTGCTACCAGATTCATGGATCTTGTGATAGTCGAAGTCTCAAACGATAACGTCAGCTATTGCGGTTTTGCACCAGATTATACGAACGCGAGCGAAACAACGTACTCGAACAACCCGGCTCACTGGTCGCGGTTCGCGGGACGAACGCCGGTTCTCTACAACCAGACATCGAACGACCTGAATGCTACGCAGCTCTTCCAGGACAACGACGCCAACTACGAACCCGATCTAGCCGGCGGAGACGCCTTTGACCTCGACCAGCTGTCTGACAGCAACTACTATGCAACAGGTTGCTCGACAACACTCCGCGATGAGCTCAGGACGAACGGGTTCACGTATATCAGGTTGGTGCCTGCGAACCGCCGCAACAATCCTGATACCGGTGCCGTTTTCGTGAAGGACGGCATTTCGAATGGGCCCGATATCGACGGTGTTGTCGCGCGTTATACGGAATAGCCCGCCATACCTGATTGCAGCGTCGCTGCTGTCGCTGGCGCATGTTGCGCTGGCCGCGAGCGATGAGATGTTGTCTTGCCCACCCGGTGAGATCGGCACGGAAAAATGCCGCATGCTCTCGCTACGCCGCGCCAAAAAGCCCATACGCCTGATCTCGCGCGCTGAGATTAAGGCTGCCGGCAACTACCGCGAGATACCGCTCGCCGAAGCGAATGAAGCGGCACTTTCCGAGAGGGCAAGCGACGTGCTGCAAAAACAGACGGGTATTCAGGTTAACCGCGCCGGCGCACCGGGCACCCAGAGTGTGCTGGGTATTCGCGGTTCGAGCCCCGATCAGGTGGAGTATTTTCTGGAAGGCATGCCGTTACCTAAGCCCTATAACGCTCCGCTGAATCTCGAAACATTGCCGCTGCCACTTTTCCGGTCGGTCGAGGCTTATCCCTCGTTTATACCTTCGCACCTACCCGCCACCAATATCGGCGGAGCGATGAACTTTCGCCTGCGGGAACCGGCTCAGAATGCAACAGAGTACCTAACGCAGACCTATGCCAACAGTCTCTTGGGCACGGGTTTGTCGATGGCCCGGCTGACGAATACAGGAATCAACTTCGTCAATATTGAGCAAAGCCGTGCAAGATACCGGTTTACGAGCAACAACGGCACGCCCGAAAACCCTGGCGACGACGCGACACAGATGCGGCAAAACGAAGATTTTTCGCGCATCGGTTATACACTCTTTCAACGCTATGACGCCGCTTCGTGGAAGCTCGCGGGCCTTGTGGATCTGAACCACTCAGAACGCGGGCTGCCGGGGGTGGCGAACCAGCCGCTGAAGGCGGTACGCAAAACAGACGAGCGGTATACCGCGGCAGTGTCGGCTGAAAACCGCGTGACAGAAAACCAGCGCGTGATCCTCTTTGGTTCGGCGACGCTTGACCGCTCGGAGGTGGATGACCCGAGTCTTGAGCTATTCTTCTCACGTGGCCAGAAATCCCACTCGCCGCAATACCTCGGTGGTGGCAGTTACGCGTACCGCACCGGGCATCTCGATGCTGCCGTGCATGTGCGCGGAAAATACCAGAGCATTATTCTTAACGAAAGCCGCATCGCCGAAAGGCGCGAGGGGCAGGCCACTCTCGCGGTGTCTTATGACCGCAACCTTTTTCGCATAGCGGGGCAGGCAAACGCTACGCAGAGTCGCGATGATGCTGGGCGTAGCGCATTCTTTGCCTCGGATGCCCAGGTCTTTAGCCAGAACGGCGCCAGCGCATCGGGCCTCGCGGCACTGCGGCCGCTCTACCTGTTTGCCCCTGAATCGGACAAACTGCACCAAGAGAGCACACTGGAGATTTACGGACAGGTTTCATCGGCCTACCGGCCGCCGACCCTGTACGAACGCTTCGGCGACAATGTATTCGTTACGCCGTCAGAGAATCTGCGCAGCGAAAATGCGCTGACCAATGCCGGGGGAGTGCGTGGGTCATTTACGTGCCTGAGACCTGTGGTCTGTTCGCTCCGCAGCGAGGCGTGGCTTACGGGGGCAAAAGACTATATCATCTTCACGCAGAATTCTTCGCGTACGCTGATTGCGGTCAATGCTTCCAGTGCCCAGATTTGGGGCGTCGAGAATGAAGCGCTCATCAACTGGCCTGAGCGCTTCATGCTGTCGTTGCGCTACACGTACCTTGACGCAAAGGACTACGGCAATATTCCTTTCTATCAGGATAAATATCTGCCGCTGCGGCCGCGACACCATGCAGTTGCGGCTCTCACGGCGTTTTATGAGCCGCTGCGTTTCATCGGCACGGTTGAATACCGGGGAGCTATTTTCCGTGATCGTTACAATAGCTACAATTTCTACCTGGGTTCAAAAACCCTGGTCGATTTGGGTGTAGACTACGTTATTCGGGGCGCCGCGATGCATATTCTGAATTTTACGGTCAAAAATCTTCTCGACGACCGGGAAGTTGACCTTATCGGCTATACGCTGCCTGGCAGGTATTTTCTGGCAAGATGGACTGCGCAATGGTGAAATTTAAACACTACGGACTGTGGCTGCTGGTCTTTGCCGGCAGCTGCGCTGACTTTGAGCGCCCGGCCAAACCGAATGCACCTGCAAGCGGCGTGATTCTGATGGTAGGCACGGATTTCTCGACGGGTTTCCTGAGTGCCATCGAGCCGCTATCGCTATCTGTTTCAAGAGATATATTTTCTCTCTACAACGATTCTGTCCTGCGCTACAACGCCGCCGACCAGTCCACTTATGTTATCCAGCGCCTGGGCTCTGATTCAGTCAGAAGGCTGAATAACGTTGCGCAGTACGAGACTGTCTACGAGCGCTCGGTGGGCACTCAGGCCAACCCACAGGATATCGCCTTCTTGCCCGGCAACAGGATGGCCGTCACGCTCTATAACCGCAGCAAAGTTAGCATCCTGGATCGTCCCACGGGAAATCTCGTCGGCGAAGCTGACCTCAGCGCGTATGTCGATGGCGATGGTTATGCCGAAATTTCGCCGGCCGTATACGCCAACGGCCACCTGTATGTCGCAATCCAGCGGCTAAATCGGGCTGCTACCAATGCAATCTGGCCACCTCTAGGCCAGAGTTATCTTGCGAAGATTGATGCAAATAGCTACCAGGTGGTGCTGAGCACTCTGCTCACGCATTCAAACCCGGTTTCTCGTCTGCACCACCATGCCGGTCGCAATTCGCTGCTCTTCGCAGCCCCGGGTTTATTCTACGCCAACGCATCACTCGACGGTGCCTGCCTGGAATACAGCCTCGCAACCGATACGTTGCTCACCCCGCCCATCACCGAGGCACAGGCGGGCTACGAAATCAGCGACTGCCACATTCGCGCAGACGGTTCCGGGGTATTTGTGGGGAATGATACGAGCCTGAATAGCGTCTTCGGCCTCTTCAATGCGACGGCGCACAGTGTGACGCGCGTCGCTGCGTCTTTGTCAAGTGCAAACGGGGGTTATTTCTCCGATTTTTTGCTGCACTCCAACGGCAAGGTTTACCTTGCTGACCGCAACATCTTTGCGCCGGGAGTCCGCGTTTTCAGCGGTACGAACCTGACCGAAGAAACCAGCCAGGCCGTCTATACGGGCCTGCCCCCCTTTATGTTTGAAGAAGTGCCGTGACGGCGGTCACGAGTAACGCACGCCGAGCTTGCGGTAAACAAAACCCAGCAGCCACGCAGGGCCGATCAGCAAAAATTGCAGGTCTTTGAAAAATGATGGCTTTTTGCCTTCAATCTTGTGCCCGATGAATTGGAAGATCCAGGCGATCACAAAGACGACCAGGCACACCAGCCAGAGGGTGGTAACCTTGTCGAGCTGGTATGCCCCATAGAGCATTGCCAGCGCAATGAATGACATGCCGAGAAACATCGCGAGAGAAAGCCTGAGGTAGAAGAGGGCCGCGAGAACAAGGGCAACTCCACCCCAGTTTGCCAGGAATGCCACCTCTGCCGGCATGAAACTGAAAATCTGGCCGTGCGGAATTGCCATGAAGAAGCCCAGTACAGTAAACATGATTGTTGGCACGCAGATCCAGTGGATCAGCTTGTTGGTCTTGTTACGGTGGCTGTCGCCGTATTCTTCAAGCCATTGGTCGATCGTTTTCATAGCGCACGATCGGCTGGTATTCGGGCGTCGTCAATTCAAAATGGGGGTATTTACTTTCCCGGTGCCGGACGTTTGGCCTTCTTGTGGAGCTTCTTGCCTGATGCGGGTTTCTCTTCAACGCCCGAGCGGCTTTCTGCAATGAAAGTCCGCTGCGCGTTCAAACCTTCGCTGCCCAGCTCACGGATACGGCGGTAAGTACCATCTGCCTGCAGTATGCGTGCAGAATCTGTGTCATCGAGGTAGCGCTGGAGTATCTGCTTAAGCATGGTTTCACGAATGGCTTTGTTCTCGATGGGAAACGCGATTTCAACCCGCCGCACGAAATTGCGGGGCATCCAGTCGGCGCTCATCAGGTAAATTTTCGGATCGCCGCCATTTTGAGCCACGAGTATGCGGCTGTGTTCGAGTAGTCGACCGATAATACTGCGCACGCGGATGTTCTCGGAAATTCCTGGAACGCCAGGCCGCAGGCAGCAGATGCCACGCACGATGAGGTCGATCTGCACACCGGCCTGCGATGCGAGGTAGAGCTCGTCTATGACCTCGGGGTCAACCAGCGAATTCATCTTGGCGATGAGGCGACCCTTCTTACCCGCTTTCGCCAGTTCCTTCTCGGCCCGGATTAATTTAATCACTGTCGACTTCAGGTTACCTGGCGAGGTGGCAAGCTTCTGCATCGCCGGCAGCTTCGAGTAACCCGTGATCGAGTTGAAGAGATGCGTCGCGTCCTGAGCGATATCCTTGTCTACGGTCATCAGGCTGAGGTCAGTATAGAGGCGCGCTGTCGCGGAGTTATAGTTGCCGGTAGACATGTGCACGTAACGGACAATCTTACTGGCTTCTTTGCGAACGATCAGCGCGATCTTGCAGTGTGTCTTATAACCGATCAGGCCATAGACCACATGCACTCCCTCTTCTTCCATGCGCTTTGCCCACTGGATGTTCGTTTCTTCGTCGAAGCGCGCGCGCAGTTCGACGAGAGCGGTGACCTGCTTACCGTTGCGGGCAGCGCGCATGAGCGCATCGACGATGCGCGAGCGCGTACCGGTTCGGTAGAGCGTGATCTTTATTCCCAGTACCGTCGGGTCTTCCGACGCCGCCTCGAGCAGGTCTTCGACCAGGGCAAACGAATGGAAAGGATGGTGCAGAAGCACGTCGTCGCGCCGTATCTGCGCGAACAGGTCATCGGGACTGTCGTACTTGATAGGCGAAACCGGTGTGAACACCTTGAAGCAATCACCTGCCACGAGCGGGTCATCGAGTAGCGCTTTGTACGAATACATCGGTAACCGGCCCGAGACAGCGTAGATGTCGTCGCGCCCGAGATCGAGCGCCTGCATCAACCGGTGGAGTATTCGCTCCGGCATGGTCTGCCGCACCTCGAGGCGCACAGCAGCGCCCTTTTCGCGGCGGCGCAGCTCGAGTTGGATTACCTTCATGAGGCTCTCACCTTCATCTTCTTCGATCACGAGGTCTGAATCGCGGGTAAGGCGGAACGAGTGGATTTCGCTGACATCAAATCCCTTGAACAGGCGGTGCGAAAACATGCGGATGATATCTTCGAGGAAAATATAGCGCCTCTGCTGTTCATTTTCCGCGAGCAGGAAAAGCCGGGGCAGAAGCGACGGTATTTGTACGACCGCGAAAAATTCCGGTGAATCTTCTTTGCCCTTCCGCTTCAGTGTGACAGCAAGGTTCGCGCTGCGGTTGGCGAGCCGCGGAAACGGATGCCCAATATCAACTGCAAGCGGTGTGAGAATCGGGAATATTTCGCTGTCAAAGTAGCGGCGGGCCTTGCCTGTCTCTTCGGCCGATAGCTCGTCGCTCGTTACGATTTGCACCCCGCGTTCGCGGAAAAGCGGCATGAGTACACGGTCGAGCAGGCCGTACGCACTTTCATAGTAGGTAGCAACTGCGACGCTGATCTGCTTCAGTACCTCGTGCACCTGCATGCCGTCGGCGTTCTCAGCGTCGATATCGTTGAAGAGTTTTTGCTTGAGACCCGCCACGCGAACCATGAAGAATTCATCGAGGTTGTTTTCTGTAATGAGCAGGAAGCGCAGGCGCTCGAGCATCGGGTTGGATTCATCGAGTGCCTCTTCGAGTACCCGCTCGTTGAACCGGAGCCATGAGAGCTCACGGTTGATGTAGTGTTCAGGGGCAAATTCTGTCTTTCGTGAAGTTTCCATTTGAATATCCTTATCCCCTGAACCGCAACCTGTACCGCGCTATGATCTGCCCGGGCGCCACGTGCCGTGAAAACCATAGGGTATCCGGTGCGGAACGTGTATCTCGCATAGCGCACGCTTATCAGGCTTGGCGGCATCGAAAATGCCGAGATAGGAGTGATCGGTATGACTGTCATAGATGATGTTGAGCAGGAATCCCTTGTTTTGCCCCGCTTTGCCCGTGGGGACAAAGACAGGCTCGCCGCCGAAATGGCCTGCGGGCAGTGGGGTCACTTCGCTGCGGAGTTTTCCCTTGTGGATATGGAAGGTTGCCTGGCAGTCAAAGATTCCGCCCGTGCTATTGCATTCCGGCCGTCTGAGCGCGGTGTAAACTGTCTCGTATTTTTCACCCGTCAGGCGGCCGTCGATCACCGGGAACTCCGCAAATCCAGCCTGCCAAAGATCCTGTTTTTCGACTCTGCCTGTCTGCAGGTCGATACGAAACCTGGTGAAAGATCCCGGGTTTGCGCCCGCAAAAAGTTCTTCGCGGATTTCCTCGTCGGTACCCATCAGGGGCACTTTGTCGTACGAAAAACCATCGAGGAAAATTGCCCCTGCCTCTTCATAAGCATTCGCGTAGTGATAGACATACCCCAGGGGCATTTCCACGGAACGCAAAGTTCCTTTTTCGCCGCCGCGCTCCAGAAGATAGAGTATCGAAGGCTTATCGGGCTGCCATTCAGCGATGCGACCCCGCCGGATTGCGGCCAATGAGCTCACCGCCGGAAAGACCGGGAGTAGGGCGTAGTTACGCGTAATGGCGAAGTCGTGAACCATCGCCGCATACGGTGTGTCAATCGGGGTGCGGCTCACCAGCCGGCCTGAAGGATTAATGACATAGTATTCAAGCCGCGGTTTACCGAATACACGGTAGCCAAATGCATAGAGGTATCCCGTCTGGGGGTCGACCTTCGGGTGTGCCGTGAACGGCGCGATAAAGTTGCTGCCGAAATTCTCAAAATCTTCCGTTTCGAGCGAGGCAGCTGAAAGTCGCAAGGGCGGGCTGCTCTCGACCAGCGCGTAGACGTGATCCCTGAAAGCCAGAATGGCTGTGTTCGCCTTGCTGATCAGACGCGTATAGGTATCGGCATTGCCCTGGCGCAGTAATCCACCCAGCAGGCCGAAGACATCCTTTCCTACCAGCTGTGCATTGGCGAGGAGTCCCAGGGTAGCCCCCAGGAACAGGCTCTTGCCGGCGCGGCGCTCGAGCTGGAAGGTCGGCGTGCGTGCCCACGCGTTGTTGTAAGAGGCGGTACCCCGGAAAAAGTGAAAGCTATGGATCATGCCATCGCCCAGGAACCAGTGGTGGTTGCCGGCGACCTTCTGTGCCGGATTGGGACCATTCCGGTAGAGCGAGCCATGCAGTTCCCGGGGAATTGTGCCCTTTATCTCAAAATCCTCTGGTGTTTGCAGGGTCAGTTCTGTGTAGATCGGCGCAAAATTGCCCTCGAGAAAGATATTGGGCTGCATGGCTTTCGACTGCAAAGAGGCTTTCTGCCCGTCGATAGTTTTCTGTACTGTTTGGTTGAGGACCAAAAATGACATTTCGTTATGTGACGAAATCTTAATCCGGCCTCCTTTTGTATAGCAGAAACAGCGGCGTGGTCCGGACCACGGGCAAGGCACTTTGCCTTAGCCCGTTTTGCTATTGTAAGTCTGTTCAAAAATCTGGTTTTACCCCCATGTCTTTGCAATACCCGAATTTTCTTTCACCGCTCGACCTGGGTTTTACCAGGCTGCGTAACCGCTCGCTCATGGGGTCGATGCATACTGCGCTCGAAGAGACCGAGAACGGTTTTGAGCGACTCGCCGCATTTTATGCGGAGCGTGCCCGCGGTGAAGCAGGCATCATCGTCACGGGTGGTATAGCACCCAACCCCGCAGGGCGCGTGTTCACAGGGGCGGCCAAAATGGATACCGAACACGAGGCCGACGAGCACCGTGCAATAACCAAAGCAGTGCATGATAACGGTGGATTGATCGCGATGCAGGTGTTGCATACGGGGCGCTACGGCTACCACCGCGATTGCGTGGGCGCATCGGAAATACAGGCACCGATCAACTTTGTGAAGCCTAAAAAGCTCAGCCACGAAGATATCCTGAAAACCATCGCCGACTATGCGCAGTGCGCCAAACTGGCGCAGTATGCCGGTTATGATGGCGTTGAAATCATGGGCAGCGAAGGTTACCTGATCAACCAGTTCACTGCAGCGCGCACCAACAACCGCGACGACGAATGGGGCGGTACGTACGAAAAGCGCATGCGCTTTCCGATTGAAGTAGTGAACGCGGTCCGCAAGGCGGTGGGTGAAGAATTTATCATCATCTACCGGCTGTCGCTACTCGACCTGGTCGACGGCGGTTCAAGCTGGGAAGAGGTTGTCCAGCTGGGACGTGAGATCGAAAAAGCCGGGGCCACGATTATCAATACGGGTATTGGCTGGCACGAAGCCCGAATTCCGACCATCGCGATGGTGGTACCCCGCGGAGCGTTTGCCGGCGTTACGGGTAAACTCAAGAAAGAGGTAAAACTCCCCGTCATTACGTCTAACCGCATCAACACGCCCGAGCTGGCCGAACAGATTATCGCGCGCGGCGATGCAGATATTGTTTCGATGGCGCGGCCATTTCTCGCGGATGCCGAGTTTGTTTCCAAGGCCCGGGCCGGCAAGTCGCACCTTATCAATACGTGCATTGCCTGTAACCAGGCATGCCTCGACCACACGTTTGGCGGCAAGCTGACGAGTTGCCTCGTGAACCCGCGCGCCTGCAATGAGACGAACCTGAACTATGTAAAGACCACTGCACCGAAAAAGGTCGCGGTCGTGGGCGCAGGCCCGGCGGGACTTTCCGTTGCGACAGTGCTGGCGCAGCGCGGTCACGCGGTGACGCTGTTTGACGCAGCAGGCGCAGTGGGTGGGCAGCTGAACATTGCCAAACAAATACCCTCGAAAAAGGAATTCGATGAGACCATCCGCTACTTTGGCAACATGCTGAACGAGTACGGTGTCGAGATAAAGCTCGGCAAAAAGGTCAGCGCCGACGAATTGGCGGCAGGCGGCTTCAGCGAAGTTGTGCTGGCCACGGGCATCGTGCCGCGCAAACCCCCGATACCCGGAGCAGACCATGCAAAAGTCTTAAGCTACATTGACGTCCTGCGCGATAAAAAGCCAGTCGGCAACCGGGTCGCGATCATTGGCGGTGGTGGTATCGGCTATGATACGGCGCTCTACATCACCGACCCGGGGCATGCGACCTGGCAGAAGCCGGAAGAGTTTGCGAAAGAATGGGGCTTCGACCTCTCTGTCTCGGTGCGTGCGGGTCTGACGCAAAAAGCTCCCGAATACCTGCAGTCACCGCGCGAAGTAACCATGTTCAAGCGCAGCAAGGGCAAGTTTGGCAATACGCTGGGCAAAACGACCGGCTGGGTACACAAGATTACGCTCGAAGAACGTCGTGTGCAGCAGGTCTCGAACGTCACCTATGATAAGATCGACGATGAGGGTCTGCACTATACGCTCAAGGGAGAACAAAAGGTACTCCCGTGCGATACCGTGATCCTCTGCGCTGGTCAGGAGCCTCTGCGCGAGCTCGAGTCAGGCCTTACTGCCAAGGGTATACCGGTACACATTATCGGTGGGGCCAAAGAAGCGGGGGAGCTCGATGCGAAACGGGCCATCGCCGAAGGGGCAGAACTGGGCGCAAGGTTGTAGACGCAGCAGCCGATACTTAAAGTAAGGGGAGAACTTCATGGCTGAGAAACTGATATATGACGCAAAAGAGCCTTTGTGGATTGCAGGCAACAAGCCGCTCACTGAGCAGTTTCTCAACCAGTTTTACAGCACCATCAACCCGGCACAGCTGCACCGCCTAGAAAAGCTGGCGCGGGCGCTGCACGGTGAAATCGAAATCATTAACATGACCCCGCAGCAATTTGTCAGCCAGGTCAATGCGGCATACCAGCGATACCAGCAGCACCGGGGGCTCGACAGCTTTCACCCGATGGACGACAAGAGTCTAAAGTACGTTCTTGATTTCATGGAAGAATCCATCAAAGAAGTCGCAAAAGAAATGGCGAAAAATTCGGCAAAAAGCCTGATACGCTAGAGTTACAGGAGTATTATGAAAAAAATCGTCCCGATAGTCTTGGTGATTGCAGCGCTTGCGGCCAACTGCAACAACATGGTCCCGGATACCACGCAGACTCTGAAAGCTTATCCAAACCCCTACAACCCAACGGCGGGCGTGCTGACGATTGAAAACACTGATGGTAGTGATTTCAGCAGCACGCAGAATGACTTCATCGTCTATGATTTCTCTCTCAATGAAATCTATCGTGCTAATTTGCTGCCCACCGGTGGCACCAAGAAGCTTATCTGGGCCGGAATCGACAATGCAGCGGTTAAAGTGTCACCTGGTATCTATTACCTCAAGGTCGTGACCACAACCAATACCGGGGCTGCCAACACTGACAGCATGTTCAAGCTGATTGTCCAATAAGGTAAACCATGCGTAAACATAACATCATCGCTCTTTCGTTGCTTGCCGCACCCGCGCTCTTTGCGCGCACTTCGTCAGCTACGTTTCTCACCGAAGGGTTCGGCGCAAAGAGCGTCGGCCTGGGTAATGCATACGGTGTCGTTGTTGCAGACCCGTCAGCAGTTTACTGGAACCCCGCGGGTCTCGCGCAGATCTACTCGGAAAAGCGCACCACGCAGACCATTGAAGCACCCAAGTCGGCTGAAAAACCTGCCGGCGACGACGATGAATTCAACAAGCTGCTCGATGACCAGAATACTGCCGGCAGCAAAGAATCGAAAACCGTCGAAATTACAGAACGTGGTTACCAGATGCAGCTGAATTCGTCAGCCAGCTACCTTTCCAATGGCCGGCTCATGTATTTCGGTGCAGCGGGTGTCACCCTCGGTTCAGGGGCTATCGGCGTGGGGTACGGTGGTACACGTATCGCCAGCATTAACGGATTTGATTCAGCCGGTAATGCAACCGGTGCCAACAGCTATTACGGCCATACCGCATACCTAGGTTATGGCTGGGGTACGGGGCCAGTGAGACTAGGTGTGAGTGGCTTTGCACTGCGCGAAGACCTTGCCGGTGGTGCGGTCAGCGGCGGTGGCATTAATGTCGGTGCGCAGGTCGTTGTGTTACCACCCCTGCTTTCCGTCGCTGCAGACATCAAGAACCTCGCTGCGATCCAGAACCGCACAGGTGGCGGCATCCGTGAGCTGGGCAAGATTGATACTCTCTTCAGCTTTTCGATGCAGGTACAGGCGCCACCGCCAAATTCAAACTTTAAACTCATCATTGGTTTTACTGCTAACCTCGATAAACCGCAGGGCGATGGCGTGCGGCTCAACATGGGTATGGCATACGGGTTCAACAAGTACATGTATGCGATGTTGGGTTTGAACGGCTCGAAGCCAGCCATTGGCCTCGGCGTGAATGTCGGCAAGACTTTCCAGATGGCGCTGTCGGCTAACCGCGATACCATGGGGCGTGAGTTCCAGTATTTCGGCGAACTGAACTTTGCATTCTGATTCTGCTGCTCACTCGGAACCCCTCCCCTCGGCAAGGGAAGGGGCGGGGGGAGGGGTTAAGTTACCCACTCTTTGGGCAGTAATCAATCTCACACCTGATTCATTTTATGCTGCTTCGCGCGCGACCGTGGCTGAAGCCATTGCCCGCACAGAAAAGATGTTTGCCGACGGAGCTGCAGTCATTGACGTCGGTGCAGAGAGTACTCGACCTGGAGCGAGCCCGGTCAGTGCTGCTGTGCAGGCTGAACTTCTGCTGGGCTTTCTGCAGGGTTATCGCTCCCACTTTGGCGATGCCTTCATGCGGCGGATTTCAATCGATACGCGTGAATTGTCTATGATGCAGCAGGTTGCCGAATTTGGTATAGGCTATATCAACGACGTGAGTGGCGGTTCACCCGGTATCTACCGTTTTATTGCAGCATCCGGTCTCGATTATGTTCTCATGCACACGCAGGGCGATCCGCAGAATATGCAGAAATCCCCTGTATATACCGATGTCTGCTCTGAGGTATTAGCCTACCTGCGTGAGCGTACGGCGTTGCTCATCTCAGCCGGCGTCAGCCGTGAAAAAATTATCTGGGATACCGGCATTGGTTTTGGCAAAACCGTGGAGCATAACCTGGCACTCATCGCCGCACAGGCCAGGTTCAGGGAATCCGGCCACCGCATACTCGCAGGAGTATCACGAAAGTCGTTTATCGGCCGCATACTGAGCCAGGACGACCCGGCAGACCGCCTGGTTGGAACGCTCGCGACGCAGATATATTTAACTTTACGCGGCCTCGAAATTCTGCGCGTTCACGACGTGAAGGAAATGGCCGACGCGCTGCGCATGATTGCGGCCATCCAAGAGCATGAACTTTAGCCCGCGCGACCTTCTGGACATACTGCTCGTAACCCTGGTGGTCTATTACGGCTACCGGCTGGTGAGGCAGAGCAGGGCTGTGCCCATACTGGGTGGAGTGGCAATTTTTCTGGCTCTGACCTTCATCAGCCACAGGGCGCAGCTCGAGACCCTGAGCTGGCTCTTCGATTCGATTTCGGCATATTTTGTTATCGGTATACTGGTCGTGCTGCAGCCCGAACTCCGCCGCCTGTTTTACCAGATTGGCCAGGCGCGCTGGTATCGTACCCTGATACAGGTACAGCAGGTCCCAGTGGATGAAATCACGAGTGCCTGCAAGCAGATCAGTGAAAACAAATTCGGCGCACTGATTGCGATCGTCAACAAGGTTGGCTTGCGGCAGTATAGTGAATCGGGCGTGCAGATTTCGGGGCGAGTCACACGCGAGCTGCTCAACGCAATCTTTTTCGGCAAAAACCCGCTGCACGACGGAGCAGTCATCATCGAAGGCCAGAATGTAATTGCCGCAGCCTGCTACCTGCCCATGAGTGCTTCCAGTGAGATCAAGCGGTCGTATGGTGCCCGGCACCGTGCAGCCCTGGGGTTAAGCGAAGATTCGGATGCGCTCGTCATCGTCGTATCCGAAACAAACGGCAGAGTTGCCCTTGCATTTCTCGGCGAAGTAAAAGAGAATATCGACCAGGCGCGGCTGCGCAAGATTCTAATTGCCTTCAACCAGAACCAGCTGAGTGAAGAATGGAAGGCGCTGTGATTTTCCGGGTACTGCGTTACATATTCATAGAAGACTATATTGCCAAACTGATATGCCTGGCAATCGGCTCGGGGCTGTGGTTCTACGTTGAGTTTGCCCGGGTGGCACAGACCACGCTCAATATTCCGGTAGAATACATTAAGAAGCCTGCCAACCTGTACCTCAAATCAGGCCAGGCCCGCTTTGTCAAAATTGTCGTGCGCGGCCGCGAGGAGTTTCTGAAGTTCTCGACCACCGGTATTAAGGCAGAGGTCAGTCTCGCCAATGCCAAAAGCGGCGAAGGCAGTTACCCGCTGATCTTTGACAGCCGCCAGTTACCCGAGCGCGTCGAGCTTGCTTCGCGCCCGGAGAATCTATCTGTCTCGCTGGAGAAAGGATTGAGCCGCGTGGTACCAGTGCGGGTCGCAACGACAGGAAACCCTGACGCGCAGTACAGGGTTCTGCGTGCGACGTCGGCACCACAGCAGATTGAAATCGACGGTCCCGAAGCTGCTGTGGCTGCTATCCAGGCGATCGAGACTGAACCGGTGGATATAGAAGGTGCGCGCGCCAACATCCAGCGCAAAGCGAACCTGAGGATTCCGGACCAGGTGGCGACCGACAAACTGAAAAATGTTGTCGTGCGGGTTGAACTCATACAAAAGACCTACAGCGAAGAGCAGCAGTTTGAACAGATTCCGCTCAAGGTGCAGAATCTCGACGCGGCGTTAAATGCAGCATTGTCGGATAACTCCGTCTCGGTTCTCGTTCAGGGCGAATCGGGTGCCGTCAAGAAACTCAAGAGCTCCGATTTTTATGCATGGATCAATGCTGAAGATACGCGCTACAATGCGCGCACCGGCAATATTTTACCCTATGCGAATGAATCGGGTATGCCGGTAAAGGCCCGCATCCTGAGCGGCAACAAGAAAGTACAGATCGTCGCCATCACGCCGGACAAGGTGAACGTCCGCTTTTCGGTAAAGCCCGAATACGCAAAAAAAGCTGACTGAGGTATTATGGAAGGAAAACGCAGGATTATCAGCCTCGGTATCAATATCGATCATGTCGCGACGCTGCGCAATGCCCGGGGTGAAAATGACCCGGCGCTGATTGAGTTGGCGCTTGTAGCACAGAATGCCGGGGCCGACCTGATCACGGTGCACTTGCGCGAAGACCGCCGGCATATTCGCGATGCCGACATCTTTGACCTGATCAAAAATCTCAAGATTCCCCTGAATTTTGAGATGGCGCTTTCGGATGAGATTCTGAAAATTGCCCTGGAGGCAAAACCCACAACTGCCTGCATCGTGCCCGAAAGGCGTGAAGAAATCACGACTGAAGGCGGCCTTGATGTAGTCAAACATCTCACCAGGGTCACGCAGTTTGTAAAGCAGCTGCACCTGGCTGGTACTGAAACCTTTCTTTTTATTGAACCGGATGAAGCGGCGCTCGACGCAGCCAAAGAATCGGGCGCCCAGGGTATCGAATTCCATACCGGTGCTTACGCCCGGTCGTTCACGAATGCCCCCCGCCGTCGGCACGAGCTTGAACGACTCAAGCGCGCGGCAAAGCACGCGGCTCGCCTTGGACTCGAAGTACATGCAGGCCACGGCCTGAACTACCATAACGTAGAATTTGTCTGTGCAATCGAAGAAATCACCGAACTGAATATCGGTCATGCAGTTATTGCCCGCAGCCTGCGTACAGGTCTCGCCACGGCGATTCACGATATGCGCGCGGCGATGGACAAGGCCCGCTGATGGGTTACGGCACGCTGTACGAAGCAGTGCTCGATCTCGAAAAGAGCGGGCAGCTCGTGCGCGTGCGTGAAGAAATCGACAGCAATCTCGAAATGGCGGCCGTGCACCGGCGTGTGCATGCGCTGGGTGGACCCGCAATTTTCTTTCAGAATGTGCGCGGTGCAGCTTTTCCCGCGGTATCAAACCTGTTCGGCACGGCCGAACGCGCGCATTTTCTCTTTCGCGATTCGCTCAAAGCGCTAAAGGATGTCATGCGCCTGAAGGGGACTCCGCAGGCGATTCTGAACCCGCGCACGCTGTGGCATGCACTGACAATTGGCGTACACGCGCTGCCACACCGCACCCTTTGGGCTGCCGGATTCAAACCCGTCAGCCTTGCAGATCTGCCCGTCACGAAATCGTGGCCCCGTGATGGTGGCAGTTTTGTCACGCTGCCCCTCGTCTATACTGAGCATCCCGATAAACCAGGCGTGATGCGTTCGAATCTCGGGATGTACCGCGTGCAGACCGACGGCAATGCGTACGAACCGGGCAGGACGATGGGCCTGCACTACCAGTTGCACCGCGGTATCGGCATTCACCATACGCGCGCGGCGGAGCTCAATCGTCCGTTGCCTGTCACCCTCATTGTCGGTGGCACGCCGGCGCTCATTCTCTCGGCAGTGATGCCATTGCCCGAGAATATTCCCGAAGTTCTCTTTGCCTCAATGCTGAATCGCAGGAGTTTTGCTTATCGCAGGCGTAACGGCTGGCTGTTTGCCAATGAAGCCGATTTTCTCATACAGGGAGAAATTCACCCGCGGGAGACATTACCAGAGGGGCCGTTTGGCGACCATTTGGGGTACTATAGCCTGACACACGAATTTCCGGTTTTTCGCATCAAGCAGATCCTCGCGCGAAAGAAGCACGCTATCTGGCCCTTCACGGTCGTCGGCAGGCCACCGCAGGAAGACTCGCAGTTTGGCGCACTGATCCACGAGCTGACGGACGGTCTTGTCACAAAAGAGATACCCGGTGTGCGCGAAGTGCATGCAGTAGACGCGGCAGGAGTGCATCCGCTGCTGCTCGCGCTGGGTTCCGAACGCTATCTTCCGTATGCAACCCCGCAGCCGCGCGAGATTCTGACGCAGGCAAATGCCATTCTTGGTTTTAACCAGATGTCACTGGCCAAGTACCTTTTTATTACCGCACCACATGGCAGCGACACGCCCGGTGTAAAAGATGCCGGTGCCTTTTTGAAATACGTATTCGAACGAGCCGATTTCAGGCGAGACCTGCATTTTCAGACGCGCACCACTATGGATACCCTCGACTATACTGGCGGGTCTCTGAACGAAGGCTCAAAGCTGGTTGTGGCAGCGTATGGGCCGAAGCAGCGGGACCTGGCAACGGAAGTGCCGCAGAAGGGAATTTCACGCTACAACTTCAGGGATGTTCGGCTCGCGATGCCAGGTGTACTGGCGGTACGCACGACGCCGTTTCGTGACTACAAAAGCTCCGACTATGAAATTCGCTCTGTTGTTTCGGCTTCGCGTGCGTTGCGCGAACAGGGTATCGTGCTTATTGTCCTGGTAGACGACGCAGAATTTACCGCGCGCAGTCTCGAGAACTTTCTGTGGGTGACCTTCACGCGCTCTGATCCGGCACGCGACATCTACGGCGTCGATGCCTCGGTGGAATTCAAGCACTGGGGTTGCGCGGGGCCGCTGATCATCGATGCCCGCGCGAAACATCACCATGCGGGAGTGCTTGTTGAGGACCCGAAAGTGGAAGAGAGAATCAATCGTTTCTTTCTGCGTGGAGCATCGCTGGCCCGGCTCGCGGACTAAGGTGACATAACGTCTGCACGGATCTTCAATTTTGACCCACTGGGTGCCCGATACTCATCAAGGGGCACCGAATGCAGCAAAGAACACCAGAGACAGCAGATGAGCAAAAAGTACTCGATCTCGACAGGTACAGACTGAAAATGAAGCTGCGCGACTCAGGCGTTGAGTGGCATGAAGATAAAAAAGGCAAATTCAAAATCTGGTTGCGCCTCGGTACCCAGGATCACGTCGCGCAACCATAATGCTGCGTTCGCTCTTTAAGCCCAAAGCTACTGCGGCAAAATACCGCAACCCGGTGCCGACAGTGGATATAATTATCGAAACTTCCAAAGGCATTGTACTGATTGAACGGCGCAATGCACCGCATGGGTGGGCAATACCTGGCGGATTTGTCGACTACGGTGAAACCCTTGAAGATGCCGCACGCCGCGAAGCAAAAGAAGAAACCAGTCTTGATGTGGAGTTAAAAAGCCTGCTTTACGTCTATTCAGCCCCTTCGCGCGACCCACGGCAGCATACAATTTCTGCTGTCTTTGTCGCCAAAGGAAAGGGCACTCCGCGAGCGGCGGACGACGCAAAAAATCTGCGGGTGTTTAAGCCTGCGCAACTGCCTTCAGAACTTGCCTTCGATCATCGCAAAATTCTCGACGACTATACCAAATTCCGCAAGACAGGCCGGCTGCCAAAGCCGGTCTGACGTGCGGCATGGTAACCGGAAAAAACGTCTTTCCTGATTCACAGCGGATCGTCGCCCTGCTGGAAGGCAAATTTGGCGAGGTGAGTGCCTTGCCCGAATCTATCGCTGAAATCGCCGTCATTGGTCGCTCCAACAGCGGCAAAACTTCGTTGCTGAAGGCACTGCTCAATTGTCCGAATCCCCCCCAGGTTTCTTCGCGTCCCGGCAGCACGCGGCTGATGCACCTCTACCGGCTTGGGCATTCTGGTGCAGCCTCCCGGGCGACCCTGGTGGATTTTCCTGGCTACGGCTACGCGCAGAGTTCCGCTGTCTTTCGCGAACGGTTCTCGCGCATGCTGCTCGACTACCTGCAATCAGGCAGACCCGTTAAAGCCATCTGCCTGATCATGGACTGCCGCCGCGAAGCAGGAGATGAGGAAAAAGAAATCGCCCGGATCGCCAAAGAACGCCGGGTGCCTCTCTTGCTCTGTCTCAACAAATGCGACCAGCTGAACCAGTCTGAGACGGCTAAGCTGAAGGCACGCTACCAAAACGCCGAAGGCTACTTCGAGATCATACTGATGTCGGCAGCGAAGCGCCTCAATCTCGACTATATACGCAGCTACATCGTCTCTGCCGGTTAAGCGGCGATATCATTTACGCCCTGACAAGCGGACAAAGACTTATACATGCAGATCAGGACGCGCGTGAGCGAAATGCTGGGTATAGACTACCCGATCATCGGCGCCCCGATGTTCCTGGTGTCGTATCCCGACCTGGTCTGTGCTGTTTCGAATGCAGGCGGTATTGGCTCGATGCCGGCGCTCAATTACCGGACTACCGATGAACTCCGGCGCGGTCTCGCCGAAATGCGCGCCCGGACGCAGAAACCGATTGGTATCAACCTGATTCTGCATAAAGAACACAATCCGCGCTGGGCCGAACAGTTCGAAGTCTGCCTCGAGTACAAAGTGGAGCTCTTGATTACCTCACTGGGGTCACCCAGGTCGATTATTAAAGAAGCAAAATCGGTGGGAGCTAAAGTGTTCTGCGACGTCACCACGCTGAAACATGCCAATATTGTGGCGAAGTCGGGTGCCGACGCGCTGATTGCTGTTGCACAGGGGGCAGGGGGGCACGCAGGCGCGATCAGTCCTTTCGCCCTGATCCCGTACCTGAGGTCCGAAATTCCTGAATTGCCGGTAGTTGCCTCGGGTGCCATCTCAACTGGCAGGCAGATGGCCGCCGCACTTGCACTGGGTGCCGACGCTGTTTATGTTGGTACACGGCTTATTGCAACGCCCGAGGCACAGGCATACGATGAATATAAGCAAATGCTGATCGACTCGGCGCCCGAAGAAATTATCTATTCTCCGAAAATATCGGGTATACCCGCTAACTGGTTAAAACGCTCGATCGATAAACTCGACCCGGATTTTAAACCAGAAGCCGGCCTTTCGGTCGATGCCAAATCCTGGAAAGAAGTCTGGTCAGCGGGCCACGGTGTGGCTCAGATCAGGGAAATTCGCCCGGCTGCCGAGATCGTCCGCTCCATGGTCGAAGAATACCAGCAGGTCAAGCAGGAGCTCCCCTGATGCCACTCGACCAGGAATACGGCGACACTGCTGCTGAAGCCGCAAACGCTGATCTGAAAAAACTGCGCAGCGAACAGGGCTATATGCCGATGGCCGAACACCTCGGTGAACTGCGCACGCGTCTCACGCGCGCCCTGGGCTGGTTGGTCGCATTTTCTGTAGTGGGCTACCTGTTCTATGGCCAGGTGTGGAACTTCATCATGGGGCCTGTGGCCGAATTAATCAAAAAATCCCGCCTGCCCGGCATGCCGCCGGTCAAAATTATGACTACACGCCTGGGTGATAATTTCGCAATTGAATTCAAGATACTGCTGCTCGCGGGCTTCATTCTCAGTTTCCCGATGATCATCTTTGAATTCTGGCGCTTTGTGACGCCAGCGCTTTCGGCCAGAATCCGCCGCTGGGGCAGCATTATACTGGTTTCATCGGTGCTGCTGTTCTGGGGCGGCGTGTTTTTTGCGCGCTTCGTAACGTGGAAAACGGTGGCCGATTTTCTCGTTTTTCAGTGGCTGCCGCCGGCGATTGAACTTGCTCCGGGGGAGCTCGTGCGTCCTGAGATCAACCTGACGATTGCAGACTATCTTTCATTTTTCACAGGGTTTCACCTGGCTTTTGGCCTCAGCTTCCAGCTGCCCGTGGTTTCGGTTATACTCGGTTCTCTCGGCATTATTTCAAGCTCGCTGTTCCTGCGCTTCTGGCGGCACGCTATCGTGGTGCTCTGCGTTTTTTCGATCATTGTGATGCCACCGGATGTTTTTGCGATGCTGTCGCTGATGGTGCCGATGATGGGCCTTTATTTTCTCTCCGCGCTGCTCGTGCGGCTACTCGAGCGCAGGGCCTGAGACTCTGTTAATCGTCTTCGTGCGGCTTTTGGGGCCTGGCTGCAGCAGGCTTTGCGCCGCCTTCCGGACTCAGGTAGTTGGCAGCCTTGTGCTTGTAGACCAGGTCTCCGCCCGCATTGCCCGTCAGGATGCCAGCGAAAAGCGCAGCGCTGCAGAGTGCGGTAACGATCAGGACTGCATAACCTTTGAGCTTGCCGCGCAGGAAGAACACTAAAGCTCCCACAGCTGTTGCTGCATAAAGCAAGGCGCTGAAAATCTTGGAGTACTTTTCGTGCAGTTCGATTGTACCTTCGGGTAATGATTTACCGATTGCATGTTCACCGGCTTCGCCCGTCTCATGTGCAAGAAAGGCACCGACAGATACAGCGATGAGGCAAACCATGAGCGCGACCCAGAAGCGGGCAAAAACCGCGCTCTCGTCGCGGCGTTTGAAGTACAGCCATACGGCGAGCAGCCCCAGTACCGGCAAAACCACGGAGATGCCCAGGGGCAGGTGGACGATCGCAGGGTGTAATAGTTCGGGTTGCATGTTTCTGCGATTGTGGGGTTGCTTAGCCTGACCAGACATTTTTGCCTTGCAGGATGTGCGATGACAGCCGCGGCTTTGGGTTGACGAAACTCCGATCGTCGTTTAGGTCTCCGATGGTTCGGAGCATGTTGGGTATGGAAACATAACTTCCCATAAGCTATCTTATGTCTCATCATGGAAAGACTTGCTGCAATGCTCCGACACATGGTTCACGCTCTGGCCCCAGTATAGCCGTGAGACATTCCTCTGTCCGGATTCGATAATGGCTTGATGGGCATCGGGTCTTGATACCATCAATGTGCTCTGGGCCCCGGATTCGCCTTTCAGATGTTGTAACCAAGACCTGGGAGATCCCATTTTTCAGGGCCGCGATTTGTAGTGTGAAGTTTCTTTGCCTAACTGGGTGCACGGCGATGATGTCGGGTTTGTTTGATGGGTCAAAAGTGTCGTGGTATTCCAGACGGCTGCCGTTGATTCATAGATAGCGATTCATAACAATATGGCAGAATTTCCTGGAATTTCAGGCTGGTCGTGTGGTGATCGTTTTGCCCGGGACTCAGAAAAGCACATCAGCTATTTTAGGAAGGTTTTCTCCCGGCTTTGCCCCGAAGGGACACGATGCCTTTAGATGTCATTGGTCGGAGATCGACAAGTCATTAAAACTCAACAGCCCAAACCTGTGCGCGTCCTACTCTCCCGGGCTCCGAAGAACCGAGTACCATTGGCGATGCAAGTCTTAACTTCCGTGTTCGGGATGGGAACGGGTGTGACCCTTGCTCTATTGCGCACAGATTTGGGCTGTCGATGGTGTTTGATGACGAATATGGTTCTAATTTTGAGGTTTCTTGGGCTACCCATAAGGCGCTCGCCAAGCGAAGCCTCGGTACTTGCTGCGCAAGTACCTGCTAAAGCGGTGGATGATTTGGAAGCCAAATCACCTACCTGCTTCGCTTTGCGTCGAGGCATTCGCCTCGAACGCGCCTTATCTGCAGCCCTCGCTTTTCCCTGCGGGAAAAGCTTTGGAGCATAATATGGTCAAGCCTCACGACCGATTAGTACTACTTGGCTC
>JBMOPL010000004.1:0-597404 GCA_049323535.1 Spirochaetota bacterium
GAGCCAAGTAGTACTAATCGGTCGTGAGGCTTGACCATATTATGCTCCAAAGCTTTTCCCGCAGGGAAAAGCGAGGGCTGCAGATAAGGCGCGTTCGAGGCGAATGCCTCGACGCAAAGCGAAGCAGCGAAGCGCTTTAGCAGGTACTTGCGCAGCAAGTACCGAGGCTTCGCTTGGCGAGCGCCTTATGGCTAGCCCAAGAAACCTCAAAATTAGAACCATATTCGTCATCAAACACCATCGACAGCCCAAATCTGTGCGCAATAGAGCAAGGGTCACACCCGTTCCCATCCCGAACACGGAAGTTAAGACTTGCATCGCCAATGGTACTCGGTCCTTCGGGGCCCGGGAGAGTAGGACGCGCACAGGTTTGGGCTGTTGAGTTTTATAAGGCTCCCGATAGGGGGCCTTTTTATTGGCGGAGGCCGCAATAGAGCAAGGGTTACACCCGGTCCTTAACCGCATGGCCCGTGCTCACGCCATCCATGGCGGCGCAGACCGTCTCGAACATGCTTCGGCAAGCTGACCACAAACTCCAGCCAAGGCCCGCGGGGGGCGACGCGGCCTACCAATCAGGTTCACGCAGTGATTGCATTGCCTGCCGGTTGGGCGGCGATTTTTTCTTTACGTTCGGCGATTTACGGGCCAGACGGGCCTCTTGTGAGATTCTGCCTGCTAGCCTTGCTACTTTTGACCTCTGCCGGGCATAGTTTTGTCAGCGATGCGAAGCTGGTGCTCGCAGACCGTGAACCAGCGCCACTGAATGGTTTCTGGAATTTTGTCGCGGGAAGTCTGCAGGGTAAACTCAGGGTGGATAAAGAATGGCGCTTACAGGGCATTCAGAATGTCGGAAAAGCCGGTTTTTCGCTCCACTTGACGATTCCAGACTCCCTGCGTTCAGGCGATTTTGGTCTGATCTTACCACCTGTTTCGGCCGCAGTGCGGATTTCTTTGAACGGCCGGCTGGTGGTCACGAAGGGAATTATCGAACAGGACCTGCGCTATCCGCAGGATTCCTCTGAGGCTTTTACCTGGTATCCGATCAAAAAGGAATTCCTGGTCGGGCAGCCGGAGCAGCTGCTCGAGCTGGAGATAACCGGCTTCAGCGGGGGCGGCGGATTGTACGGTAATTCGCATATCTATTTTGGAGGAATCGAAGAAATAAAGACCCGGTATAACCAGATACTGTTTCGTACGGTTTTTCTTGCTGCTGCAATCTTCATGATTGCACTCTTTCATCTTGCCCTGGTCCCGGACACATTCCATCGGCGTGCAAACCTCCATTACGTGCTTTTGGCCATTTCCATGTCGGCCCATATCCTGGGAATGAACGGGCTGGGGTACCTTGTCTGGAACCAGTTTCTCTTTAACGCTGGCCTGATACACCTGCTCGTCGCGGCCTTCCCATTTGCCCTTACGGGGTTCACCCTGCGCTATTTTCGCCTGCAATATCCAAGGATTCGGCAACTGGCGTATTTTTATGGAGCGGGCATGGGGTCGTTTCTCATTGCGCTGGCGGCATTCCCCCAACTGGTCCCTCTTTACCTGGGTATTGGTTTGCCGTTCGGTGTAGCAATGATGTCTGCTTCACTGGTATTTGCCCTTTTTGGTGCCGTGCTTGGAATGCGGCGTGGCATCGAGGGTGCTGCACTCGTTTTCGCAGGTTTCCTAATTTACGGCCTCGCGGTCGTGAATGACGTCATTTTCTATTTTTCTTATGCTACTCCCTACAAGCTGGCCGATATCGGCTTTCTCGTTGCAGTCGTTTCCGTGGCTTTGGCTCTTGCCTGGCGGTTGCGGCGGTCAAACCAGGAACGCGAGGAGCTGCGCGAATGGCAGAAAGAAGTAACGCTGGCTGCGCACATACAGCACCAGGCGCTGCCTCAACGCACGCTACGCACACCACACCTGCAGATAGCTACATTGTTCAAACCGATGAAGATCATAGGCGGGGATTTTTTCGCCTTTCATGAGATATCAGAAAACGAGACGGGGGTCTTCATTGCCGATGTCTCGGGCCACGGTATTGCTGCAGCGCTGACCGTGAACACACTCCGGACGGTATTTCACCAGTTCCGGGACTGTGCACGGTCGCCGGCTGAGTTGCTCGGACAGATGAACCGTGCGCTGTACCCCCATCTGCACGAGCAGTTTGTTACGGCCGCTTATTGTCTCTTTGACTTTGACCGCAATCGCTTGCGCATCGCGCAGGCTGGCCATCCTCCGGTCTATTTGCTACGAAAGGAGGAAGCAACCTATGACAAGGTAAAGCCAAAAGGGCGTTTTTTTGGCTTTGATCGCGAGCAGGCTTATGAGGAGGTGGAGTTTGACCTAAGCCGGTACAGGCGCGTCTTTCTGTATTCAGACGGGGTGATTGAGGCCGGTGCGCTCAAGGGAAATCCCTATTCGGTGCGCAGGCTGGAAAAACTCCTGGCATCCACTCATTGCCAGCAACAGGGGGAGCTCCTGCAGATTCTGGAACATGATATCCGGGCGAAGACAGGCACTGAAATGAACACAGACGACGACAGTTCGTGCGTGGTGGCAGACTTGCTGGCTGCAGCATGACCGTGAACAGGTAAATTCCCCCGGGTTCTACCGGGATTGTTCACCGGCTTTTGCAATCAGTGCAGTCGCTGACAGCAAATTCTGCATAGCGTGAGCAGTCACCGCGGGCCAGATACTCTGCGAGCGCCAGGTCACGTATTGAAAAATCAGTGCCATGGCGAATATCGGCGGCAGGGCACTGTAGCTGTGCCGCCCCTCGATATGGCTCAGGGTAAAAAGGACTGCGGTAAAAGTGCCCGCAACGTAGAGCGAACGCCGGTTCTCACAGCGTGTCACCAACACCCCAAAGATAACCCCCCGGAAGATCCATTCTTCATAGGCGGGTACAACGAAGGCCGTCATGATTAGAAATGCGTGTTTGTGCTGCACAATTTCACGCTGGTCGAGAAAGGCTAACTGCTGCGGCTGAATACCCAACGCGTGGTAGAGCAGACTAAAGAGCACGAGGCTGGCAAAGGTCAGACCACAGGCGAGCAGGATGTCGGCTGCGCCTGCCCGCGCGAAGCCAAAGTTGCCGGCACGGGTGAACAGCAGGAGAAGGGGGGCTGGTAGCAGGAAACCCGCCATCTGCATCACCAGCGCAAACAACAGCGCCCGGAACGGCATTTTTCCATCGGTTGCGCCGATGCCGGTGTAACCCGCAGTCGCGGTAGCCAGCAGCTGAACTATAAAAAATCCCAGCAGCAGGTAAGCGACTACAGCCAGGTAACGCTGCCAGGGCGGGCGCGGCTCACTCATCAGCGTTCGTATGTGCGGCTGACCGTTGTCACGATGCCGCCCCGTGCGTTGTAGACGACTTTGACAAAGGCCCTGCGCATATCAGCTGCGAGCAAGATATCATCAAGAATGCGGTTGACCACGTTCTCATGGAAAATGCCGACAGCCCGGTAGGCGAGAAAATATTCTTTCAGTGACTTGAGCTCGAGGCAGTACTTGTCGGGCGTGTAATCGATTTCCACGACGCCAAAATCAGGCAGCCCCGTCTTGGGGCAAATGGCCGTGAACTCGGGAAAGTCGAGGTGCACGTTGTAATCGCGGTCGGGGTATATATTCTCGAAGACCTCGATCGCAGGCAAAGGCAGTGTACGTATGTGGCCTTGCCTGCCATCGTAAGATTCTGGGGTAGTGGGATTCATTCTGGTTCTGCAAACCGGGGGCTCTGCCCCCGGTTTTGTTTCTTCTCAGGCTGCGGCTGAAGACAATGTTACGGCCAGGCCTGCGAGGTACCGGCGGCTCATCACGTGGAAGTGCGGGAACACTTTCGCCTTTGCTTCAGCGATATCGGCCAGATTTTTCTGCTTCGCCGTCTGCAGCTGCTGTGCCAGCAGAACAGAGGTGTAAATCCGGGCAAAGGCCGCGACCATGTCAATGGAGACTGCTTCTTTTTCAGCGCGTTCCTTGTACTGTGGGACAAGTTTCACCAGCTGGTCAACGTCGGCGTTCAGGTCGGCCTTGATTTTTGTATCGGTGAGTTTGCCGATTTCACTGCGCAGGTGCCCCAGCAAAAAGCCGTTCTCGCGCAATCCTTCGACAATTCCACCTATAGCGGCAACAGCCTGCAGCTGTGTCGTGCCTTCATAGATCGTGCAAATACGCGCGTCGCGGTAAATCTTCGCGATGTCGTACTCTTCGGTGTAACCCGAGCCACCGAAAATCTGCAGTGAGTGGTAAGCAACAAAGTTTGCTTCTTCAGAGCAGAAAAGTTTGGCTGTCGGGGTCAGCAGCTTGGCCAGTTTATCGAGGCGCACCACATCTTCGTTTTTACGTACTGCGCGTTCATCGCCCGTTTCTTTTAGCAGTTTGTTTGAGAGCCCGTCATAGTGATCAACTACCTCGCAAGCGCGATAAACGAGCGCCCGCATGCCCTGGCAGAGTGCCTCATTGTCATCGAGAATGCGCTTCACCGCAGGCAGTTTATCGATGGTATCACCAAACTGCACGCGCTCAGAGGCATATTTTTTACCCTCGTTATGTGCGGCCTGCGCAATGCCGAGCGATTGCACGGCAATACCCATGCGCGCGCCGTTCATCATGCCCATCGCATAACGTACGAGGCCCAGACCTTCTTCACCGATCAGCTCGGCTTTGCTGTTCTCAAACACAATTTCGCAAGTGGGTGATGTATGCAGGCCCAGCTTTTCTTCAATACGGGCCACTTCGATTTCAGAGCTGTGTACCAGGAAAAAAGACAATCCCTTTGCGCCTGCGCCGCCGCTCCGCGCCAGAGTGAGAATTACTGCAGGGCGATCGCCCACGCCGCAACCGTGCGTGATGAAGCGCTTGGTACCGGTCAGGCGCCAGACGCCGTCTTCGCCTTTAACCGCGCGCGTCATGACGCGTGACAGGTCTGAACCGTAGTTGGGTTCAGTCAGCGCCATTGCACCGGTTACTTCACCGGCTGACATTTTAGGGACCCACTCAGCAGTCATTTCTTTGCTGCCGAACCGTTCGATGACTTCGGCCAGGTTGAAGCAGCCGAGGGTAATGCCGAACGCCGAGTCGGCCTGTGACACCATTTCCATGACGATCGACGATGCGCTCAGGTTCATGTTGAGGCCGCCGTAGTGGCGCCCCATCGAATAGCCGAGCAGGCCTGACTGCGCAAACAGGTCGACGAGTCGGAGCGTTTCGGGTGGAAAAGTTACCTTGCCGTTATTGAATTTAAGGCCGTGTTTCTCCATCGAGCGGGCTGCGCCGGCAATCTCGATACCCGAGAGTTCGCCAGATTGCTGCCAGACGGCCTTGTAGCCTTCGAGAGTCTCTTCGGTGCTGGAGGGAGCAAATTCGAGGTGTTTGTCGCCGGTTTTTTTGTATTCCGCCGCATCGGCGAAACCTTCTTCTTTCAGGGGGACAATGGTCGCCCAGTCGATGAAATGATCTACTGTGAACTGCAGATCTTTGTTGCTATCGTAATAATTTCCCTGTATCATTTAACCCTCCCGGCTGCCCTGCTGAACGTGTATGTGCACATATGCGGGCAACGCGTCGATAATCTTCGACGCATCCGGTGCCCCAGACAGACCGTCAAGGTAGATGCAGGCACACCGTGCCCGGCAGCCGGTTACATCAGGTATTTGTTCAGTTCTGCCGGGTCGTTTGTTTCGTCGAAAAATTCCCCGCACTTCGTGCACTGGTACCGTGCGAAAATGGGTTTTACCGAAATACCTGTCAAAAGGCCCAGCATGCCCCAGCCGGAATACTTGTTCTTACGCACCACAAGCGGGTGGTGGCGATCATGTCCGCAGGAGCATTTTTTCAGTTGGCCGGCGCCTTGTTGCTGTTGCACCTCAGTAGGTTACTGAATCTTAGACTTCACAGCAAGAATTTCCTCAGCCGTAAAAAGGGGCTGTGTCAGCGCCTGGGCTTCATCGAGCAGTTTCTGCATGTCCTGCCGCAGGCGGTTGGTAAAATCTTCGACCGCTGCGCGCCGGTCGCTGCGCTTGTCGGTCACAATTTCTGATAACTTGTACGGTTTGCCAAACAGGATGTGTGCCCGGCGCGGCAGGTGTGAGGGAACTCCGCCCAGCGCGCGCGGTACTTTCTTGAACATGTAAGATTCGTAACGATCGAGCCACTCATAGAGGCGCTCCGGCGTCGGGTTGTCGAGAATGTAATCGCGCTTGATGACGATGAAGTCGAAGATAAAAACCGCATCGCGGTGCGCCTCTTTGATCGTCCGGGCGCTCAGTTTAGGCAGTTTGGGATCAGGGTATTTGAGCTGGTGCAGTTCAACCAGCGCAAAGAGCCGTCGCCACTTCCTAATCGCGTCCTCGTTCTTGTCGTAGTTTGCAGCCTGCAGTTTTTCGGCGAGCGCATCGAGCATCGCGTGCCGGATGCGTCCGATACGGTAATCAAAGCCCTTCTCGATGTCGGGTTTGACCTTAAAGTCGCGCTCCGCCTGTTCGAGCAAAAGCCTGCCGACGGTCAGAAACCGGTGCAGCAGGTGCTTGTCCTTGTTGGGCTCGGCCACACCGAGTTTTTTCTCGATGCGCGTGAGGGATTTGTTTAGGTCATGCAGAATTTTTTCGCGCGGTGAAGTAATGACAAACTTCATGAAGGCATACCAGACGTTGATGTCGGCAGCCGGATCTGCCTTGCGCGCATCTTCAAGCCCCCAGAGCCCGAGTTGTGCAACGCCTGGCTGAAAGGGCATGAGAGTGTCGACTTCGCCTGAAGTGGGTTCGCCTTCAGGAAAGATCACGAGTTTACCCGTGGGTTCGCTGAGAATCTTGCGCGTCAGTTTCATCGCATCGCGATCAGGTACCCCGGCGATCACCGAGTAGGCCCCGATGCGGCGGATGAACCAACCGATCGCGCCGCCTTGCCAGGTGAAGACCTGGCGCGAAGCCATGAACTTGAAGCGCTGGCCCAGCAGGCGGCCAAGGTAAAAGACAATGGGGGGTTCAGCTGTCGAGGGATGGTTGGTAAAAAACAACAACCGCTCGTTCTTGAATTTTCTAAGCTGAGCAATGTCTTCGTCACGGATCACAATTTCGCGGATATTCTGCATTGCGGCCAGAAGCGGAAAATACAGCTTCGAAGCGAGCCAGGGAATAAAACGGTTATCGACGGGGGGTATAAAGTGGCGCATCGGCGAGCCATAGTACGACAGCGTATTACGTCAATAAATTTGGCTCGCCTCGATGACCGCCCTCGAGCCTGCTGACATTCGGCTGACAATGGGGGCTGCGCGGCAGCCCCAATGTCAAGTTTGCGACGCACAAAAACTTGACGGAGTGTTTTAGTTACATAAATTTACTGCATGAGCCGCATCGTTCACGTAGTAAAAGATGATTGCACGAGCTGTAGCCTCTGTGCTGACACACACCCCAGCTATTTCCGGCTCGACAGCGATGATCTCGCTGAGACGCACAACAATGGTGCCAATGTGAACGCAGCCGAAGTGCCCGAAGCAGATTACGCGAAGATCCAGGAATCGATCGACGACTGCCCGGGCGAATGCATCAAGTGGAAAGAGTAGCATCCTAAGAGGGAGCTTTCCCTCTCATGATACTCTTATAGATCTTTCGGAACGCTTCGTTCGGTACGCGGCATTCAGTGTCCCGCGCGTAATCTGCTGTGAGCCCTTTGACCAGGTACATTTCAATGTCGCCTTTGTTCTTGGCCGCGACGTAGCCGCGCGCTTCACACGTGAAAAATTGCCTGACGGCCTCGTGCGTGCTGCCGCTGATGTTGACCTCGCCCGGTATGCCCGAGGCCTCAAGCCTCGATGCGGTATTGACCGTGTCCCCCCAGACGTCGTAGGCAAATTTCTTATGGCCAACGACCCCCGCGACCAGCGGGCCTGTGTGGATACCGACCCTGAGCTCCCAGTAATCTAACCCCTGAGCCTGCTTAATCTCGCGCATCTGTCGCATGAACGACTGGATTTCCAGTGCGGCCAGGCAGCAATCGATGGCGTGCGTCCGGTTACTTTTTGGCAGTCCGCCTGCGCACATGAAGCTGTCGCCGATTGTCTTGAGTTTTTCCAGGCGGTATTTTTCAGTCACCTGGTCGAAGTAACTGAAGCACTTGTCGAGTTCGTCAATCAGGTCGCGCGGAGTCATTTTCTCTGATATGCGCGTAAAGCCCACGAAGTCGGTAAACAACACGGTTGCGCTTTGGTAGACCTGCGGTTCAGTCTTGCCGTGCAGCCTCAGATCATCGGCGACTGCCCGGGGCAGAATATTGAGCAATAGCGCATCGGAGCGTTCGCGTTCAATTTTCAGGCTCAGTTCGGCGAGTATGAGATTGACCCGCCTGCGATACTCGCGCAGCACAAGAAGAAATATGACTGCGAAGTAATTCAATGCAAGGGCTGCCAAAACCTTGCCTGACTCATTCGGGGCAGTCTGCCAGAGCCAGCCGAACAGGGGCAGCGAAAATGGCAGGCAGAATCCCAAAAATGTCGCCGGGCTGACCGTAAACGTGAATGAAGCAGCACCTGTCACGCCTACCGCGAGCGCAAAGATTGTGACCAGGCGGTATGCATCGGAAACGACCTTAACTTCCAGCACAAGCCCCAAACCGAACAGGATGCCGGTTCCCGTGGCGAAAAAAAATACAGACGCTATCCGTAGCTGAACGGATCGAAAGAATCGTTCACCCCATGTGAGGTAAGCGAGCGCCAGTATCGAGAATGAGTATTGAAGTGCCAGCAGCTCTTTCCAGCGTAAGATACTGGTTTCCTGCGCCACGACGAAATGGATAATTGCTGTGGCAGAAATTAAACCACCGAGTGCGAGAGATGCATTCCAGAAAAGCGAATGCGCGAGCACCGTCTTGACGTGCAGATAGTGCTGCGGCGGAATAGGGGCGAAAATCGGCATTTTTTTGAGACGTTCGACGAGCAGCATCTGCATCGAACGCATCAGGGGCCGGACAATTTCTGCCGGCAAGTCTTAATTGGCCGGCAGATGCAGACAGGCAGCTTTTTGCCTGCTCAATTTGCTACCGCAAACTCAACACAGCACCGGCGATGATGGCGATACCGCCCAGCGCCACAGCCCACACCACGGTCCGCAGGTAGGGAATGCCCGCAAGGTATACTGCGAAGTATGCCAACCTGGCAAAAAAGAAAATCTGCGCTCCGGTGGTGACCGAATCATGCGGGGCTTTAGCCCATACTGCGACGATTACGACGACGGCAAAAATCAGCAGGTTTTCGCCCATGTTGCGTGCTGCTCGGTGGGCGCGACCTACCCAGCGCGGTTCTGGCGGCAGGTTGTCCCGGTTGCCCATCGCGATCTTCATACCCGGCAGGGTCCAGCCCCGCGCGTGCGCCAGGCTCGCAAAAAGCAGCATGCCCCAGTAGAGCAGGGCAGAATAGAGCAGATACAACAGCGAAGGATTTTCTTGCAGCATACGCATACCTGCAAAGCTAACCGGCCCGGCATAGCGGAATATGTATAGGGGCTGCGCGGTTTCCCGCGCAGCCCCTATACATGTCGACGGATTTCGACGCGTTTTTGGTTTACATCCTGAGCGGTGGCTGAGTCGTATCCGTAACGTGTATATGCACGTATAAAACAGGGCTGCGACACTCTGCTGCCACAGCCCAAAGGCAGGTTACCATGGCTGAAGTATATGTCGTCGATGCAATCCGCACGCCGCGCGCGCGCGGAAATAAACGCGGGTCTCTCACTGATGTCCATCCGCAGGAACTCGTTGCGGGGCTCTTGAAAGAGCTGCCAAAGCGCAATAAAGATCTCAAGGTTGAAAAGGTCAATGATGTGATCCTGGGCTGCGTTACGCAGGTGGGCGATCAGGCAGCCTGTATCGCACGATATGGCGTGATGGCCGCACACTGGCCGCAGGAAGTACCTGGCTATACAGTGAACCGTTTCTGTGGTTCAGGCCTGCAGGCCGTGAATGATGCTGCTGCCTATATCCAGAGTGGTACTTTTGACCTGGTCGTAGCTGGCGGTGTTGAGTCGATGAGCCGCTGCAAAATGGGTTCGGATGCGGGCGAAACCACAGAAGAAAACATGGCAACAGCAATGTCCATTGGCAACCCGAAGATCGCTGCACACTACAACCTCGTACCGCAGGGAATCTCCGCTGACATCATCGCCACGAAATACAATATCACCCGCGAAGAAGCCGACCGGTTCGCTGAGTCTTCGCAGCAAAAGGCTGACGCCGCGATCAAGGACGGTCGCTTCAAAAACTCTGTCATACCGGTCGTGAAAGATGACGGCACGGTAGTCGATAAAGACGAGTACCCCAACCCCAAGTGGGATTTCACCTACCTCTCGAAAATGCCCGCGATGTTCAAAGGTGTAGGCGAAAAAGTTTTTGATCCCATGGCGCTCAAGACTTACCCTGAACTCGGCAAGATCAACCATATCCACGGCGGCGGTAATGCCTCGGGTGTGGTCGATGGCGCGGGCATTGTCTTGCTTGCTTCAGACAAGGCAGTAAAAGAGCATGGGCTGAAAAAGCGCGCTCGAATCGTCTCGATGGCAGTTTCTGGCGAAGAGCCTACGATCATGCTGACAGGCCCGGTTTCTGCGTCAAAGTTTGCACTGGAAAAAGCCGGTCTCAAAGTGGAAGATATCGACCTCTGGGAGATCAACGAAGCATTTGCCGCTGTGCCACTCTACGTACAGAAGCAGCTGAACATCCCCATGGATCGCATCAATGTAAACGGCGGAGCTATTGCCCTGGGCCATCCGCTCGGTGGCACTGGCGCGATTCTGCTGGGAACGGCGGTCGATGAACTCGAGCGTCGCAAAGCGCGCTATGCGCTGATCACGCTGTGCATTGGCGGCGGAATGGGTATCGCGACGATCGTTGAACGTGTAGAAGGCTAAGCTTAAGGGGGAGTTACCCCGAACGCGAAAACCCCGGCAGTCAATGCCGGGGTTTTTTTGTGGCCGTCCGGACGCGGGTGAGCGTATTATTCAATAGATACTACGGTGGGTATATCGGGTGTCAAAAGGAGCAACATGAAAAAAACGATCATCGCGATGGCAATTGCCTTAGCCTCAGTTTCAGGCATTCTGGCCGAAGAGACAACCGGCGAAAAGCCCGCAACGGCAGGCAGCCCTGAAGGTCCCGCTGCAAACGCCAACGAGCGCGCAAAGCAGAACGCAGAAAAGCGCCGCGAGCGCAAGCGCGTCCACCAGAAAGAACGCGAAGAGCGCAAAGCCGAGCGTCAGGCACGCAAGGAAGAGCGCCGCAAACAGCGCCAGGGCAAAGAAGGCAAGTAACAAGCCGGCATCCCCGGGCAGACCGTCAGGACTGCCCGGGGGGCTGCCGATTCACCTATCGGTGAGACCATTAGCATCAATGAACCATACGTACAAATGAAAATTGTTAAGATCGCGGCCCTGGCCACTCTGTTCTCCGGCTTTGCCCCGCTGGCAGCCATCGAACAGTCCGACTGGTCTTATTCAGCTGGCATCGCGGGCACTTACCTCAATAGTGGAGGCAACGACGCGCAGACATTCTACTGGGGGCCCTATGCAACCGTGGGTCTGCAGGCGACAGAGAGCACGGGCATCAGGGCTGAAGCCAGGCATTCACGCGACCGTCTGCTCTACGATGGTCTGGGCAATGTTGCCCGGCAATCGATGACAGGGCTGGGCATGGGGCTGAGCTTCGACGCGACCGACCACCTGGTCTTCGATGCGGACTATAAATTCCGCTTCGGTGAAAACGCATACGGCGAGCACGAAGGTTCAGTGGCAGCCGAATACGACGGCCTCAGTATTATCCGCTTCGGCGGTGACGCAGAGATCGGCCGTCGCAGCTATGTTTTTCCCGGTTCGGGTACCGCGGTCAGTGCACTCTCGCGCTCGTTTACACTCGATGTAGTGCCGGTACCCGCGCCATGGCTCGAGGTGCCGCTCTCGGCGAGTATTTCCAGCTCTGAGTTCAGCACGAATGCATCAGTCTATACAGTCTACCTGTTCAGCGCAGGTACCACATTCTATTTGTTTGACCGACGGCTTGTGCTCGGGGCAGCATTTGCACCGGGGCGGGATTCATCAAACTATACGATCATGGGTGGCGATTTTCGCGTCCGCATTCGCGCCACGGACAATATCACGTTGCGCGCCACTGCTTCGGTTTCAACGTATTCGTTTACCTCAACTGCGACAGCGCGGGGCAAGCGCCAGGCGGGAGCTTCCCTTAACCCGTTGGGTAATACCGACAGTTTCAGTATAAGCACCGTTGGATTTGACGTCTCTTATAACTATTAACGGCAATTTGCCAGGATCAGGAGCCTTACAAAACCATTGTGCGAAGCGGGCTCAAAGACTACTGGAAAAGCTTTGTGCTACAATATTTTGAGTCTCGGATCGTCGATCAGGTCTATGCCGCAGGGCAGGTCCCACAGGAATGCGATTACCTCGGCGATGTCGCGCCTGCGGAGCACCTGGCCGTGCTGTGGAGCGGCAATTTCAGGGTCAATGTCTTTGATCATCTGCAGGGCATACCGTAGTATCTTGTTCGAGGGCATGATGAGCTGCATGAAGGTCTTCATGTTATCAAGCGCCTGCTGGTCGTGGTAAAGCGACCAGCTGCTGCCGACGCCACCGAGTATATCGCTCGTGAAGAGGGTATTGGTGGCTTTATCGTGGGTCATCATTGCGCCGAAAGAATGCGCGTAAGGGGTCCAGTAGAAGTCAAGTTCCCGGCCGCCTTTGGTCTTCAGATTATAACCTCCGATCTTATTCGGCACTGTGCGGTATGTGCCCTTGATACCATAGTGGTGTATCAGGTAGCTCGTGCCCACGGCACAGTAGATGTCCATCTGTGCGTTTTCGCGCAGATCTTCAAAGATCGGTACCGCAGCGCAGAGATCGGGATCCTGGTGCTGCAGGATAATCGATGAAATGGAATCGGCGCTGGCCAGGGCAAAAGCCTTGCGGGCAACTACGGGAAAATGCGGCAGTGACCCGGGATCAATCAGAATGGTTTCGGGACCGTTCTTGATCAGGAACGGGTTGCAGTGGAGCTTTTCTTCTTCGTCGTAAAAACCGATCCAGTAGACGTTCTTCGCTATTTCAACGGCATGTGTCGTATCAATCTGTAATTCGACTGCCTCAAGGCTGCCCTGTGTTTCTTCCATTTATAATCCTCAGTTTGTATTAGACAGCGCCGTTGTATTCCTGCGCCGGAAGACGCGGTATTTGCCGTCGCTGTAAACGATATGGTTACCCGCCTTCATATGGCCATAAAGCTGGCCGAAAATATGGTTGGGCACGTATGGCGTAGCGGACTCATGCCGTAGTTTTGGTTTGAATCCGGAAACAGAGTAAATCCGCCGGTTACCGACACCCTTCAGTTCCTGTTCACCGGCAAAATCGCAATTGAAAAAATCGCGAATGCGGTGGTAGACCGCTTCACTGACTGTAATTTTTCCTTCGGGGGCAAGTGCCTCGATGCGCGAGGCCACGTTGACGGCGAAACCCCAGATATCGAAGGCGATCTTGCTGTGGCCTACTACTCCCGAAACGACAGAACCGGAATGCAGCACGCAGCGCATTCCCCAGGCTTCTTCACCCCGCTCGAGAGCCTCTGCGCGCTGTTTTTCGACGAATGCCAGCATCTCCATGCAGGCGAGAACACAATCGACCATAGCAGTCTTATTGCCGCTTTGCAGGCCACCCACGGCAAGCAGTGCGTCGCCGATCGTTTTGACCTTTTCAATGCGGTAGCGATCAAGAATTTTCTCAAATTCTTCAAAATAAACAGAAAGTTTCTTCAATAGTTCGCGGGGGCTCATATACCGCGCGAGGTCGGTGAACCCGACAAAATCGGTCATCAGCACGATTGCATTTTCATGGTGTGTGGGGGTAACCGAACCTTTTTCTTTCAGTTCTTCGATCATCGAAACCGGCAGGATCGTCTGCAGCAGCATCTCGCTCTTCTTTTTCTCTGCGGTGAGCATGTTACGGTCAGAGTCGCCGATATGGTTTACAAGTTCGCGAATCAGCTTCTCCTTGTGGCGGTAGCGGACCAGACGAGCGAGGGAACTATAGTAGTCTTCCTGTAGCCCCAGGTCGAGCGAGCGGGAAATATTTTCGTTAAACCGGGCAGTCAATCATGTACTCCAATTTCTTGATCTAAGTCAATATTCCACATGGGAAAAAATAGCTATGGGTAAGCCTTCTGTCTGCAGTAAGTATAATTACCTAGCAGGTTCTGGAAAAGCTCCCGCGCCGGCTGCAGAAGCCGGCTAGAGGATGCCTTGTTTCCTGTTTCGCGATGGACGACACGGATCGTTTTCTCAGGTTTTCCCGTGGCACTTGTTAATCTTTTGTTCCTTGCCCTGGCCGCGATCGCCCTCGTTTTTCAGCTTTTTACCCCGATTATTCTCAATATTCCCGCCATTGCCGTAATTTTGCTCGCTTTCGTCCTGGCTGCGCTGTATTTCAGGCGGCGGCGCAGGCAAAAGGCGGTACCTGTCTTTGCCGTCCTCAACCTGGCTCTGCAGTCGGTATTTCTGTTGCTGAGTTTTGCGATCTTCTTTGTCATCACGATTCCAAACGAATCGCCCGAAGACTCACCCGCAGTTGTCCAGGGACTCCGCCAGATTCTCGTCAGCCAGGGCTGGATTGCGAAACCCAGGACTGTTACTCTACCCGCAGCGGGGCAGCCACAGGGTGAACCGGCCACCGAGCGGGTGAACGCGCCCGATGCATCGGCTGTGCAGATTACGGTCGAAGATGCGGATAAACCAGCAGCCAAAGAGGCCGAGGCGCAGAACCCATGAAATCCGCGCTGCGCACATCGCTGCTGGTCTACCTGGGTGTCCTGCTCGTGCTCGCATTTCTGCCGCTTACCGGCTATTACGCTGCGGCGCTCGCCTTGCCGGTGATGGCTGTCTATCTCTACCGGCGCTACATTGTTGAACAACCGGCTGAAGGTAGTCTTGTTAGCAGGGGGATCTTTCTCTTTGCTGCCCTGGTCTTCCTGTGCGGATTTGCTCTTAACCTGTTCTGTACACTCTACACCACATACCGCATGGCTGAATTCCGCCACGGAATTGAACAGGGCAAAAAGAAAATTTATTCTGAACTCAAAGGTGAACAGACTCCATGAGCAATGTTGCCCGAATACTCAGTACCTCACAGACTCTGAAATTTTCCATCTCTGGCCTGCGGGGCGTTTACCCGGACGACATATCGCCTGAAAGCTGGGTTGAATATGTCCGGGCATTCGCCTCCGTATTGCCTCGAGGTGCAATTGCTCTCGCCAGGGATGCGCGGGCAACCGGGCCGGCGTTGAGCCGCATCGCAGCGGGAGTCCTGGCAATTCTGGGGCGCGACGTACACGACCTGGGGCTGGTTCCCACGCCAACGATTAAGGCATACGTTAAGGAAAAAAAGCTTGCGGGCGGACTCATGGTCAGCGCTTCGCATAACCCGGCCGAATATAATGCGCTGAAATTTATCAAGAAAGATGGTTTCTTTTTTGATGCTGACGACAACGCCCGGTTTGTCCGCGCACTCGAAGGCCCGGCAGACTGGGGCAGTTACCGTAAGCAGGGAAAAATCATCGACGCGCATGCGCAGGCGATAGAGGTTCACGTAAAATCCATCCTGCGCGTCGTCAAGAAGCCGCGTCGCAGGCTGAAGGTGGTCATTGATCCTGTTGGGTCTTGCGGCGGAGAAATCGCTCTCGCTCTGCTCAAACGCCTGGGTGCACAGGTGACGGCTATCCACCTCGAAGAAGTTCCGGAATTTCCGCGCCCGCCAGAGCCCGTTGCCGCTGCGCTCAAGAGGCTGGCTGCGGCCGTAAAGAAGAACAAGGCCGATATCGGGTTTGCTTTTGATCCCGACGCTGACCGGCTGTCACTTGTCGACGAGAAGGGGCGCGCTATTGGTGAAGAATACACGCTGCCGCTCGCGATTCTTTCGGCGGCACGCCCCGGCAGCACCATCGTGGCAAATCTTTCGACTTCGATGCTAACCGAACGCGCAGCGCTCATGCGCAAGTGCCGTTTCGTCCGTTCGGCTGTAGGTGAAGCGAATGTCGTCGCCGAAATGCGGCGCGTCAAGTCGCCCCTGGGCGGTGAAGGTAACGGTGGTGTGATCGATGCGCGCATTCCATCGTTCGGTCGCGATGCCCTTGTGGGTGTTGCGCACCTGGTGGCACTGCTCGGAAACGAAAAAAAATCCCTCTCGCAGCTCGTGGCCACACTGCCTCAGCTGGTGATGGTAAAAGAGGTCAGGCGCGGAATCAGCAGCGAAATGATGGCCGCAGCAGTCGAACGGTTTGCCCGTGCTTTTTCTGCCGCGAAACTGGACAAGCGCGACGGCTACCACTTCAGCGGTGTCTTCGACGACGGTACCGGCTACTGGCTGCACCTGCGGTCTTCTAATACCGAACCGGTTATCCGTATCATTGCCGAGGCCGCGAGCCAGGCGCAGATTGACACGCTTTTTGCTAAACTGGCATTATGAAGGTGCTCTACCGTGACAAAGAAATTGCCTTCACACTCGTGAAGACACGCTTTGGCGACAAACCGTTGTTGCAGTACCCGCACGCAGCTGGCATCCTGCCCGTAGAGAAGATTCGCTCGGGAAAGAAATTCCTCTGGCTGGTCGAACAGTACAGGCTGGGCTCGGGGGCGAAATCCTGGGAAATTCCCGCGGGAAAAAAGAAAAATAACGAAACGATTCTCCAGTGCGCTAAGCGCGAACTGGCAGAAGAGGCTGGTTTTGCAGCCAGGCACTGGAAAAAACACCTGCAGTACCATCCCGCAATCAGTTTTTCGACAGAGGTACTGCACCTCTTTACCGCACGTAACCTGAGTGAAGCGACTGCGGAGCACGACGACGACGAAGTTTTTTCCAACAAGAAGGCCTTCAGCCAGGCAGAACTGAACCGGATGGTGCGAAACCACCGGATAACGGACAGCAAAACGCTGCTGGCGCTGTGGATTTTCGAAAAACTCTGATAGTTGTAACTGGCAGTATTTTTCGCAACAACCATCGAGAACAAATAAACTTGCCGTCGTTGCGCACCGCGGGAATTACGGACTATGCGCATTGCAGTCATCGGTGCCGGTTCATTCGGCACTGCCCTCGCCAAAATTTCCGCTGAAAACGGCCACGATGTCATTATCTGGAGCCACTCGCAGGATACTGCCGAAGCGATCAGGCAGAATCACGAAAATACGATCTACCTGAAGGGTATTGCACTGCCCAGGAGTATTCGCGTCACCACGGACTTTGAGGAAGCAGTGGCGCACGCAGAACTTCTGATCAGTGCAACTCCGACGCAGGCGATTCGCGAAGTATATAGCAAAGAGGGCAGGGCACAGAAGATCAATGTGCCAGTGGTAGTTGCTTCAAAAGGCATCGAGAAAAAAACGCATCTCCTGGTCTGTGATGTTTTTACCGAAATCTTCGGGCAAAATAAGAAGGATCACCTGTTTTTTCTCAGCGGTCCGTCGTTTGCCCGCGAGATGGCGCTGAAGATGCCGACTGCAATCACCATCGCCGGTTATGCCACCGATCGTCTGCCCGAAATACAGAAGGTGTTCCACAACGAATATTTTCGTGCCTATGCAACGCCCGACGTGACCGGGGTAGAGCTGGGCGGTGCGCTGAAGAACGTTATGGCCATCGCGACTGGAATCGCTGACGGGCTGGGGCTGGGCAGCAATACGCGGGCTGCGATCATCACGCGCGGGCTGGCCGAGATTGCGCGGTTGGGCGAAAAACTGGGAGCAAAACCGATTACGTTTATGGGACTCGCAGGCATGGGTGACCTTGTGCTGACGTGCACGGGTGATTTGTCGCGCAACCGGACAGTTGGCCTTAAACTCGGCCAGGGCATGTCGCTGGCACAGATACAGAGCGAAATGCGCATGGTTGCCGAAGGCGTGCCGACAACGGAAAGTGCCTATGAACTCTCACAGCAGCTGGGAGTCGATCTGCCGATTACGGCAGCTGTCTACCGCATACTTTACGAGGGCAAACCGGCTCCCGAGGCTATCAAAGAGCTCATGGCGCGTTCGATCAAGTTCGAGTAAAAACCCGGCCGCAGCTGTAATACATTGGTACTTTGTCCGACAGAATATGATGCGGTACATTCTGGCATGGGCGGCTATGCTACTGGTAACTGGCGGAGCGATGCCCGGGGGCGAAAAAACAGGGCTCAGGGGCGGTTTGCCCCGTGCACAGCGGGTGGAAAAAAGCGAAGCCGAATGGAAAAGGCTTCTCACTCCTGAGCAGTTCTATGTACTGAGGCAGCAGGGTACCGAGCGGCCCTTCACGGGAAAATACCACGACCATCATGCAAAGGGCACCTATGTCTGTGCCGGCTGCAGGCTCCCGCTGTTTTCTTCTGTCACCAAGTTTGACTCAGGCACCGGCTGGCCGAGTTTCTTTGCGCCGGTTAAGGCTGCGCATGTTCAGGAAATCGAAGATCGTAGCCACGGTATGCTGCGCGTGGAGGTCCGCTGCGGCCGCTGCGGCGGTCACCTCGGGCATGTCTTTGACGACGGGCCACGCCCCACTGGATTGCGCTACTGCATCAATTCGGCGGCGCTGATTTTTTCGAAAGATTGATCCGTCAGGATCAATCTTTCAGAGCAGATTTTAACTCGCGCATCGTGTAGTCCTTACTGTAAAAACCGGTCAGGGTGTGTATGAGCTCCCCGTCGGCCCTGGTCAGCACAACGGTCGGCAATCCGCGGATACTGTAATCTTTCGCAAGCCGGTCGAGCGCGTCAGTCGGCGTTGAGTAGTCGATGCGCACCGGCAGTATATTGTTTGCCAGCGCAAAATGGATGAATTCATCTTTCACGAAGAGCTTTTTCTCCATCTCTTCACAGGCGGTGCACCAGTCCGCCCAGAAGTCAATCAGCAGTATCTTCTTCTCTTTGGCAGCGATCGCTTTCGCTTCCTGCAGGTCCTGGTACCATTTGAGGCGTCCCTGTGGCAGGCTCATTGCGCTCTTGCGACCAACGTCACTGCTGGCACCGGTATTGGTTTTCACTTCGACGCCCCAGTATTTAACAAACGGTGAAGTGAAGAGGAAAAGCCCGAGCGCTGAAATCAGCAGCATACCGGCTGTGTTCAGTTTCATTCTCTTACCCATGTGATACTCCGCTTTAAGAGGCTCTGCGAGCACGAAGAAGGTCGCAAACATCGCCAGCCCAATGACCGCAAACGGGAATGCCTGCGCTGCAGGGGGAAAGTCCCCGCTGATGTCTTCAATGTAATGGAAGCCGGCAGTGATCAGAACGACGGCACCCAGGTATTCGACGGCTTTCAGCCATACTCCGGGTTTGGGTAGCCTGATCGAGAATACCCCGATCAGCAGAAAGGGAACTCCCATACCGAGAGCGAAGGCAAAGGCTGAAAATGCCGGCTGCAGAATGGACTGGTTTTCAGCCGCATTCTTGCTGATCTGCACCAGCAGGCTGCCGAAGAACGGAGCAGTACAAGGTGCGGCGATAAAGGCGGAAAATATGCCGAGCACCAGAGGAAAGAGCAGGTTGTCTTTTTTCTTTACCTGCAGGCGATTGGCGAGGTTCGGCAAGGGCAGAGGCACGAGGTGTGCGTAAGCCAGTCCAAGGTAAATCAGAACCAATCCGATGATCAGGATGGCGCGGTTATCGCCGAGGTAGCGGCCAAACACGCTGCCCGACAGAGCTGCAATCATGCCGAGCGTGCCGTAAGTCAGCGACATGCCGAGCGTGTAGATGCCTGCTGCGCGGAAACCCTGCGCCCAGCTCTTGCGCTCACCACCGGCAAATATCGCGGTCGTGATGGGTATCAGCGGGTACACGCATGCGGAAAATGAAGCGATGAGACCCGAACCGAACGCGGTGATGAACATCGGCATGGCTGCAATATACGAAAACCGCGTTCCGGCGGCGAGCAGTTACCGAATGAGCCCCGGATTCTCGAGGTAGCGGGCGAGCGTGTCGAGAAATTGTGCTCCCGTTGCACCATCAATCACCCGGTGGTCGCAGGCGAGGTTGAGTGCGAGAAAGTCGCCGAATCTGACCTCGCCCTTTTCATCTTCGTAGGGCCGGCGTTCACTGGCACCTACGGCAAGAATTGCCGCCTCGGGCGCGTTAATGATTGCCTGAAAAGAAGATATGCCCAGCATGCCGAGATTAGAGATCGTGAAACCTGCGCCCGTGTATTCTTCGGGCATTAGCTTGCGTGCCCTGGCCCGCGCGGCGAGATCCTGCGATGCCTGTGCTATTGCGAAAAGACTGTGCTGCTCGGCGTTGCGGATCACAGGCGTGATCAGACCATCGTCGAGGCTGACGGCAAATGCCACGTCCACGTTGCCCAGCTGTAACAGGTAGTCGGGTTCGTTTGTGCCCTTGCCCTGATCGCCGCCGACGTACTGCCTCAGGACTTCGGGATGCCGCGACAGACTGTGCGCGACGGCGGCAATAATGTAGTCGTTAACGGAGACTTTTTTCGGCAGATAGGCATTCTCTGTACTGTCTTTGGCGTGCAGAGCGGCCAGGCCGGCATTTGTCTCGGCGCGCAGGCGGTTAAGCTGCGTGATATTCACAGTGCGTGAGAGGTAGAAGTGGGGCACGTGCTGCTTCGAATAAGTCAATCGCTCGGCAATGGTCTGCCGCATCGGCGTCAGCATCTGCCTCGTATCGGGTGCCCGCTGGCCCTGTGCAGCATGAATGACGATCGATTGCCTGCCTGCCTTCTGCGGCAATGCGGCGGCCTGTTGCAGGTCGCGGCTGACGATGCGGCCACCCGGGCCCGAGCCCGCTACCTGCCGCAGGTCAATACTGTTCTGTTGCGCGATTTTTTTTGCCAGCGGTGAGGCCTTGATACGGTTCGGTGTCAAAGCCTGTGCCGTGGCCAGTATGCCTTGGGCTGCGGCAGATGGCGGTGCTGCAGCAGTCGCAGATTCTGTCGGGAGTGGTGTATTGTTCGCACCGGAAAGGTTTGCAGGTGCGGCTGCCGAGAGTAACCCGGAAAAATCTTCCCCTGGTTTTCCGATCACCGCGACCGGTGCCCCGACAGGCAACTTGGCTCCTTTAGCGGCAATTTGTTTGAGCAGCGTTCCGCCATCGAACGCCTCGAGGTCCATGACGGCCTTGTCTGTTTCAATCGACGCAATCGGGTCGCCCGGCTTAACAGTGTCGCCTTCCTGCTTCAGCCATTCTACGAGCAGGCCCTCTTTCATGGTGGGCGACAGCTGGGTGATTGCAGCAAGTTTAGCCATGGTTGTGTGTGAGCATAAGTTACTTCGGGTCAAGCCAATTGATACGGCGGCCGCACGCTTTTTTTCTCTGTTTCCGCGTGGGGGAGTTATATTGTGCAGGAAACCCTATGCCCATAAACATCTATACCAGCAAAGAAATCGCAAAAATCACCGCATCGGGAATGCTCGCTTTTGAAACGCATATGCTGCTCAAAGACCACATTCGTCCCGGAGTCAGCACGGCCGAACTCGATGAGTTGGTGCGCGCACATCTCTCGCGCAAAAAGGCGCGCCCCTCGTTTCTGGGTTTCGGCGGGTTTCCCGGGGCGATCTGTACATCCATCAATGATGCCGTCGTCCATGGAATACCCTCGGCAGGGCATGTGCTGCGCGAAGGAGATATCATTGGTATCGACCTCGGTGTCGACCTCGAGGGCTACTACTCAGACACCGCCTGGACGTGGCCCGTGGGCCGTGTGAGCGACGAAGCGAGACAGCTGATCACGGCAACGCAGCAGGGGCTGTTCCGCGGCATTGCAGAGGCGCGCCCCGAATCGCGCATGGGAGCTATAGGCGAGGCGGTGCAAAAGCACGCGGAGGGAGCCGGCTTCAGCGTTGTACGCGAGCTGGTTGGTCACGGTGTCGGCAAATCGGTGCATGAAGAACCACAGGTTCCCAACTATGGAAACCGCAAGAACGGTATTCGCCTGCGGGCGGGTATGGTGCTTGCTATTGAACCGATGATCAACGCGGGAAGTTTCCATGTTTACACTGACCGCGACAAATGGACAATCCGGACGAAAGACGGCAAGCTGAGCGCGCACTTTGAACACACCGTGGCGCTGACTTCTTCAGGACCTGTGAACTGCACACTGCCGAAAGGCGCCGAAACGGATGTTTTCAGGTTGCTGGCCTCACCCGCGGCGAGTGCGGCGAAATAGCATCGACGTGGCACGGCGACTCTTTCCAGAGGGCCTATGCACATTTTCCTGACGGGTGCCTCTACCGGCATCGGCAACGCAATCGCCCGGGAGCTCGACAGGTTCTATAAAGGTACCGCAAAATTCTCGCTCGTATCGCGCAACAAAGAGCTGCTCGATACGCTGGCCCTGAACCTGCAGTCTGCAGCCAAAGTTTATCCCTGCGACCTTGCGCAGCACTCAAAAGCGCTCGAAACTCTGGCTCAGGCAACGCAGGAAAACGGGCCCGTCGATTTACTCATTAACAATGCCGGTATGCAATTCGTCGATCATTTCACCTCGATCAGCGAAGCAGATGCTGCTCGTGCCATGGACCTGAACTACACAACTCCCACGGCGCTCATGCGCAGTGTACTGCCGGCGATGGCTGAGCGCAATTCAGGTGTGATTGTGAACATCGCGAGCCTGGCGGCCATAACCCCAACCCCCTACATGGCCGAGTACGCCGCATCGAAGGCGGCCCTCGCAGCGCTTTCAACGGCGCTGACAGGTGAGTACAAAGATACCGCAGTGCACTTTTTGACTGTGTATCCCGGGCCGGTGAAGACACCGATGGCAGAAAAAGCGCAGGAAAAATATTCGGGGTCTGCCGCGCAGAATGTCCCGTACGGCACCGCCGAAGAGCTTGCAACAGAAATCCGCAAGGCGATACAGAACAAGAAAAAGAAACTTGTATACCCGGCGCTTTACCGCAGTGCAGAGTACTTTCGAGATTTCGCGATCTGGATGACGGCGGAATTTGCGCCGAAGCCGAAATAGAATTATTTATAATATTCCTGATAGGGGCAGACTTAAGTCTACCCCTATCAGGAATTGCCTAGAACAGCTTTGATTTGCTACAACTCAGCGGCCGATCAGCGTACCAGGTGAAATAATTTCTCAGCTCGACCGGGCCACGCAGACCAAAGAGCTGAAAGAGTTTTTCCCATTCTTTCGCCTCTGTGACGCGCTTTTTAGACTGGAATATTTGCACTGACCTGCAGGCGGAAAATTCATTCGCCTGCCAGAGTTCGGGTTTCAGCGAAGCGGCGAATGCATAGCAGGCTTTACCCGCCAGCACCACACCACCGCGCACACGACCGGCCGACTCGGTTTTGACCGGCAGGCAGATTTCCGGAGCCTCGGCCTGAAAGAGTGGTTCGCCGGCGATAAAAATTTCACCCTCACCAAAGCTCCACACCTGGTTCGGCAAACCATAAAAAGCCCTCTGTACCCTGGGGGTGATCAGCCAGGGCAGTGCCAGCAGAATCAACGCAGCGGGAACAGCTAAATGCAGGTTGCGCCGCGCGCTCCAAAGCCTTTTGCGCGCCTGCAAATAGAGCAGTAGCAGCAGGATAAAGCTGATAGCAGCCAGCGGAATCAATATATAGCGTCCTTCGGGCACGGGCAGCTGGCTCATCACATAAACCCTATGCATGTCGGCAAACAACAGGTAGAGCTTGTCCAACAGGTGCACCACACGAGCAGCAGTATCGGTGGCTATATAGAGTATTGCGGCAAAGAGATACATACCTGAGAACGGGACCAAAAGCAGGTTGTAGAGAAGGGCCAGTGCCTGGGCATTGCCAAATAGCAGGTAGCTGAGTACAAACGCGGGCAGACCTGCAGCCAGTGTCAGCGCAAGGTGAGAGGCGAGAATCTTCCTTAACCGGCTTTCGCCGTTGAAGCAGAAGAATAGGGGTTGATAAAAGAGCAAAATCGCCGCAGTGATGCCAAACGAGAGTATAAAAGAAATGGTAAAGGTGCTCAGCGGAAACAGCGCTTCGACGACGAGCGCGGTCAGAAAAAGCAACGTCCAGGGGCTGAGGCGCCGGTCGAGTAATCTTGCCAGTGCGCCGATTGCCAGAAAGAGCCAGGCCCGAAACAGTGGTACCGGAAAATCGAGTAACAGCAAAAAAGCAGTGGCGATGAGAAAACCGAGCACCGCACCAACGGATGGTATTCCCGCAAAACGAAAGGGCAGGTAGAGCAGTGCGAAAAGCAGCGCGACATTGAGCCCAGAAACGGCGAAGAGATGCATAAGGCCCATGTCACGAAATGCAGCGAGAGTTTTTGGCGGCATCGTTTCTGTGTCTCCGAGCAGAAAGGCGGCGATCAGGCTCTGTTCGCCCAGCGCCTCGAAACGGCGTTGCAGAAAAGCCAATGCCGCGCCGCGTGCGGCTGCCAGTTTCGGTTCGTTGATGGTCGCGATACCTGATTTCTCGCACCACGTGCGCACGCCTGACAAACGCTCAAACGTGGCAAAGTCGCCTTCGGGTATCTCATATGGCCGGCAGCTGAACTTTATGCGCGCCCCGCGCAGCGGAAGTCTCTCATTGCGAAAGCCAGTCAGGCGAAGCCGGGTTCTGTCATCGAGTGTGAGAATAACCGAGCGGCGCGAGACACTGCTCACGGTCGCGAGTCCCTCTGTTGTGGGAGTTTTTTCGGCTAAAAAGCCTGAGCGCACTGCAAACAGCCATGTACCGAGCAGAACTCCCATAGCAAGCACCGGGAGAAACCTGCGGCCACATTTTCTGTAGTACCAGCCGAACAGGCAGACGGAAACAATCGCGGCCAGTGAGCCACCAGGCATATGCTTGCTGCTGAACAGTGCCAGCGCAACAAACGTGAAAAAGGCTAATGGCCAGGCCATTACCGCGAGTTAATCAGCGCGATGGCAGGCCTGTAAAGTACAATGGGGGGCGCAGCCCCGAATTATTCGACCTTGGGCATCTTGCGCAGGAAAGTTGGTATGTCATAGACTGCGCCCTGGACGGATGTATCGACGCGGGGAAAATCCAGACCCTGCTGGCCTGCGCCTGCACGGTAGGTGCCATCGTCAGTGCCGGTACGGGGCAGAATCTGCGGCTGAAAATTCTTCTGCGGCTGGCCCGGCTGTGAGGCCTGGCGCAGCTCGGGCGCAGGCATTCCCGCTTCTTTGCGGCGATAACCGGTCGCAATGACGGTGATAGAAACGTGGTTGTCCTTCGTTTCATCTTCGGTGAAGCCGACGATGATCACCGCATCTTTCGACACCTGCTCGTGAATCTGCTTCTGGATCTCGTGGTATTCGTACAGGGCGAAGTCTGAACCGCCGACCACGTTGATCAGTACTGCCTGTGCTCCGTCGATGGTCTTACCGTTCAATAGCGGATGGTGTATCGCGCTCTGCAGTGCTTCTGCGACGCGGTTCTCACCGGTGCCTTCGCCGAGACCGATAACGGCATCGCCGTTCTGCCCCATGACGGTGCGTACGTCGGCAAAGTCGACGTTCACAAAGCCGGTGGAGTTAATGATGTTGCTGATACCGCGAACCGCGCGGTAGAGCATATCGTCGATCAGCTTATAAGCCGCACCGACCGATGTCTTCTTATCGATGACCTTGAAGATTGCTTCGTTGGGAATCGTGATCAGAGTGTCGACACGCTCGCGCAGGTTATTCTGGCCCTGTTTGGCGTAGCTCATGCGTTTTTCGCCTTCAACAATAAAGGGCAGGGTAACGACACCAACAGTGAGCGCCTTGAGTTCGCGCGCGACTTCGGCAACGATCGGTGCCGCACCCGTACCAGTACCGCCGCCCATGCCAGCAGTGACAAAAACCATGTCCGCACCCTTGAGCACGTTCATGATCTTCTCGCGGTCTTCCATCGCCGCCTGTGCGCCGACATCAGGAATGCCACCAGCACCCATGCCGCGAGTCAGCTTAGAACCGAGGGCGACTTTTATAGGAGCGTGAGAGCGCTCGAGCACCTGTTCGTCGGTGTTCATCGCGATCAGCTCGACACCTTCGAGGTTCATCGAAACCATGCGCTCGATGGCGTTCATGCCGCCGCCGCCCACACCGACTACCTTGATCGTAGCGGGGGATTTCTTTTTTTCTTCAAATGCCAGCATCGTTAAGCTCCTACAGGTTTTTCTGTAACCAATTCTTCACTTTTCCCAACAGGTTGCGTCCCGGTTTTTGTGTTTCTGTTTCACCGTACCGCGCCTGGTACAGGATAAGCCCTGTCGCAGTGCTGTACGGGGGTGATGCAACTTTGTCTGAAATCCCCAACAAGCCCTTTGGATAGGCGACAGACGCACCCAGCTGCAGAACTTCTTCTGCAAGGCCAACCAGACCTTCGAGCTGCGCGCCGCCTCCCGTAAAAATAATACCGCCGGCAAGAATGTTTTTTCTGCCGGATTTCATGAGTTCCATGTCGACGAGTTCAAGCATCTCGCGCATGCGCGCTTCGATGATGAGCGCGAGGTCACGGCGCGGAATCTGCCGTGGTGCGCGTTCGCCGACAGAAGGGACGTCGACCATTTCCATCGGGTCAACATCTGCCGCGCGTGCGGTGCCTTTGCGCTTCTTGAGCATTTCCGCCGCATCAATTGGCGTTTTGAGGCCGATCGAGAGGTCCTGCGTGACGTGCTGGCCACCGAGGCAGATGGTTGCCGAGTATTCAACACCACCGTCGACGTAGATGATGAGGTCAATAACGCCCGAGCCGATATCGCAGATTGCTACGCCGAGGTCTTTCTCGGCTTCGGTGAGCAGCGCCTGGCTCGAGGCGAGGGCAGACAGTACCTTGTTGGAAACACGGACACCTGCCTGTTCCACTGCCTTCTCGGTGTTCTGCAGCTGGGTCACGGGCGCGGTCACAATGTGCACCTGCGCGTCGAGGCGGACACCGACCATACCCAGCGGGTCTTTGATGCCTGCCTGGTCGTCGACTTTGAACTCACGCGAGAGCACGTGCAGTATTTCCTGGTCAGCCGGAATACGGATATTCTGCGCCTGTTCGATGACGCGAAAGACGTCGGCATGGCTGATGATGCGGTCGCGGCCCGTAATCGTGACCATGCCCGTCGCGTTATCGCCGCGAACGTTTTTTCCCGAGATGTTGATAATCACTTCGTCGATTTCAACAGCAGACATGAGCTCCGCCTCTTCGATGGCGTCGCGGATGCTCTTGACGGTCAGTTCGATATTGGTAACCGAGCCCGATTTTACGCCTCGCGCTTCGACGACACCAAGGCCGATAATTTCTATGTCTTCAGGTGACGAGACGCGGGCAACGATCGCAACCGTCTTGCTCGAACCCAGGTCGAGCGCTGCGACGATGCGGCCGCCGTGTGACCCCGCGTCATAACTCATGTATCGCCCTCTGTGCCGCTTTGGTTCGTTTTCATTTCGCGTATAATTGCGCTGTTTTCCTGCAGGTCTACCAGTGTCATCGATCGCGGCAGCTTGGCCTCGAGATACGCATACACCGCCCACAACCGGCGAAGGGTCTCTTCTGAGAAGCGGCCCTCATACACCACGCAGGAGCGAATACCCGCTGAATAGATTCGGTAGCGCCAGATGCCCGGTTTACCCGTTTCATCGGTCGTGCGGTCTTTCAGCGGCTGTATCTCGATTTCGGCGAGACGTTGCCAGAGGAATGCATACTTTCCCTGCGTGTCTTTCCAAAGCCGGATTATGTCACTTCTTGGTGAATTCATTGATTCACCGCCAAAAGTCAAGTAGAAAATGACTTTGTCAGGCGTGAAATCGCGGTGTACCTGCGAGGCGTTTTCCACGATCGTCGTGCCCTTGGCGTCTTTTTCCGCAATGCCGCTGCCTTCGTTTTGCAGGTATTCGAGTGTGCGTTCGGTGATGGCAATCTGGATGCGCTGCCCTGGCAGTACGGCGACTCGGGCCGTGGCAATGCGTGTGTTGAGAAGCAGCGCATCGCGAATTTCGTCGGCGCTGACCCCGTCTTTTGCCGCGCGCAGAAGGTATGTCACAACATTCTGGATGTCCTTTTCGGTGAGTATGCGGTTGCCTTCAACGCTCACTGCCCATTCGCCGTCGCCCGAGTGGCGCTTCACGACATACCAGGTGAGCAAGAGGCCGCCCGCAGCAAAGAGCGAGAGGCCGGCATAGAGTATTTTTTTGCGTAACGGCATGGCAGCAGGGCGCTTTGGTAGCAGGGCTAGTCTGGCGGTGTTTCTCCCCCGCCTTCTGCCTCAGAGAAGTTGCGGTTCCATTCACTGATGAGTTCCCAGATGGTGACAAACATCGTAACGATGAAAGGTCCCAGGATCAGGCCTTTGATGCCAAATGCATTCAAACCTCCCACAATCGCAAGGAAAAGGAATAGCGGATGCAGGTTGAGGTCTTTATCGAGCAGCAGCGGCTTCACAAGATTTTCGAGCAGGAAGTAGGCGACAAGACAGGTGATGCCCATCACCACGGCAGTTGTTTCCTGGTTGTGCGTATAGAGGTAGAGTGCTCCCGGTAACCAGACGACCGCTGTGCCGATGACAGGTATCAGCGCAAAGGGTGCCGCCACCGCGCCCCAGAGCAGGGGAGTGCTCAGGTCGCACAGCCAGAAGACGATGCCAATGACGCTGCCCTGTACCATCGAGATGACCAGGTTGCCCTTCACTACTGCATCAAAGATCTGCACCATGCGGTCGCCGATATGTTTCTCGATTTTATCGGGAAATGGCAGGTTACGGTAAACCGCAAGACCGATTCTATCGACGCTGCGGAACAAGAAGAACAGGATAAAGAGTGCGAAGGTGAAGTCGACGAAGAACTTGAGTCCGGTAGTCGCCCAGGTCCAGCCCTGTTTGAGTGTTTCGAGCTGGTTATTGCGTATCGCATCGAGCAGCTGCAACCTGTAGGCGAGCAGCTGCTGTGCGCTGATGTCGAGCCTGCCTTCAATCCATGGGTTGTTACGATGTATTTCAAACAGTTTTTCCGGCGTGAACCATTCGCGCGCCAGCTCTGAAGCATGCCGTGCTTCCGTAAAGAGCGCAATAGCCAGAAAGATAGCCGGAATAATAAGGCTCAGTATCACAGATCCCGTGGATATCACGGCAGCCATCGTGCGCCGCCCGTCCAGCCTGCCCAACAGCCACCGGTGCGGAGTGCGGAACAGGATGAAAAGGATTCCCGAGATAAAAAATGCGTAGATGTAACTGTAATAGACAAAACTCACCAGCGCGAGCAGGAAAAGGAAGAGGCCGAAGAAGACATAGGGAAGAAACCTGTGGAAGTCAAGAAAGCTGTAGCTGCGGTCGAGCTGTACTTCGCGCGGCTCAGCTTTTTTCATGGCGACCTGCCTCGGCTAAAGTCAGCTTCAGATCTGCCGATGCGTATCAGCAGATTTTCCGCGTAGGGCAGTTTGCTGATGTCGATGGAGACCAATTCGCGCTTGTCGGTGTTTTTTTCCGCCTTGCGTTCGTACTGCAGCAGTGCGCCATTGGCCTGCACGAGGTGTGTGCTTTCGGTGAAGTCGTGTTTCCTCAGTGTCTCGCTGTAATAGCGCACAACGTCTTCAAGGGGATGGTTTGTTTTCTGCAAGATGACTCCCGTTTTCCCCGAATTCTTATCTGCGGCACTCACGCGGTAGAGTTCAGCCTGTGGGTAAAGTAACGACAGGCTGCGGGCGAATTCCGGCGCTTCGCCGGGTGTTGCAGGCGGGGGCAGTTCGCTGTTCGCGGTGACCGCAGGTTCTGCCTTCTTGCCGCAGCTGGCAGCGCCTGAAAGGATGATAAACGCCAGTAGGGATAGAGGGGCGCCACAGCCGGACGGCAGTTTCATGATGTGACATAATGCGCCGGGCCTCTGGTGCTGTACAGCGTTTATGAAGGCGCTGTGCACTGGATCGAAAGTTCAAAACTTACGGAAGGAAAAACAATTTACACGCTGTCTTTCTGCGCAGGGCTCACGTATGGTTCTCCTCTTCGGTATGCCCAACATGGGCGAAATGATCTTTCTCGTGGTCATCATTCTGCTGCTCTTCGGCGGCAAGAAGTTGCCTGAGCTCGCGCGTGGCCTGGGTGCAGGCATCCACGAGTTTCGTCGCGGCATGAACCAGGGCAATGCACCGGTCGAAGCGCAGGAGCACGTGCCTGAGCGCGACATCACACCGCATACGCATGAACGCGAAGAGTCGCATCGTCCAAAATCGATTCCCGCGCCAAAAGCGCGCGGCGGCAGGCCTTCTGCCCGGCGTAGCGCAACCCCGAAGAAAAAAGCCGCAAAAAAGAAATAACTCCCTCTTGGTCTCAAACGAAAGTTCCCACGACCGCATAGGCACGCTCGTTGAGGCGCTGCCTTATATCCAGCGCTTTGCAGGCAAGACCCTAGTTATCAAGTATGGCGGGGCGGCAATGGACAAAGCTGACCTCAGTGACCGTTTCGCTCAGGACGTCGTGATGCTGAAAGCCTGCGGTATTGATCCCGTGATTGTCCACGGTGGCGGCCCCATGATTAACCAGCTGCTCGCCCGCCTCGGCGTAAAATCAGAGTTCATCCAGGGCCACCGCGTCACCGGTGATGAAGAGATGGCCGCGGTTGAGATGGTTCTCGGCGGCGATGTCAACAAGCGCATTGTCGCACAAATCGCGCGCAAGGGCGGTAAGGCAGTGGGGATTTCAGGACGTGACGGTTCGCTGGCGCGCGCGACGCGGCATAAACTCGAACACAAGACAGAGCAGGGTACCGAGCACATCGACCTCGGCCGCGTCGGCTCGGTGGAACCGCGCGATGTGAACGTGCAGGTGCTCAATGTACTGAAAGCCGGCGGATTCATACCGGTGATTGCTCCGGTGGCATTTGACGACGATGGCAACTCGCTGAACATCAACGCCGATACCATGGCAGGTGCGATCGCCGCAGCCCTTGGCGCTGAAAAATTACTCCTCCTTACTGATACACCGGGAGTGATGCACAACAGTGAAACCCTGACGCGGCTTACGCCTGCAGACGTGCGCAAACTGAAGGCGGATGGTGTGATATCTGGTGGAATGATTCCAAAAACTGACTGCGCGGTTGCTGCTGTGGAAGCTGGCGTACAGGCTGCGCACATTATCGACGGCCGTGTGCCGCATGCGCTGCTGCTCGAAATTTTCACCGACACTGGTGTCGGTACCATGATCATTCCCTGAAGTTAGGTCCGCCCTGCATTAGTTCGGGGACAAACGGACTCTGAAAGCATTTGACGTCAGCCGTCCCGGTTTTGCTCCTGAAACACTATGAAAAAAATTATCGTCATGGCGACGCTGGCTCTTTCTCCGCTGGCTTTGTCTGCCTACACCTCTACCAACATGGCCGGGCAAACCGGTTTGATTTCGACTCCCAGTGCCCGCATCGTCTGGGAAGGCAATAACAGTACTGCCGCAGTGACTGGCGGTTACAGTTACGCCAACAATGGCAGAGCGTACCATGCACCCAATGTAAATGTGGCGCTTTTTGATCGCTTCGAAATGGGCGGCATATTTAACGCCGTCGAGGGCAGCGGCAACAATGACTTCATGCTTCACGGCAAGCTGCGCTTTTCGCCGTGGTCGGGACGCGGCAACTCTGCTCTCGCCATTGGTGGCAACTACCAGAGCCTTGAACCCGGCGCTCTGACAGTCGGCCAGGTTTACCTCGCAGCGACCTACGAAGCCAACTTCTTCGGTATGGAAGCCGATACCTCGGTCGTGCTCGGCAAGACGTTTGGCAGTGCGACCCGCTCCGGCGATCTCGATTTTTCAATGGGCTTTGACCTGAATTTTTTCCCTGGGCTTTTCAATGGTTACGTGCGCTGGCTCAACGAAATCGCCAACTATGACTACCTGTACGGTAATGCGCCTACCCGTGCCGGTTCGCGCGGAGCCTTCAACACGGGTTTCCGGATTCCTATTCTGAAGCACATGAGCAGCCTGAAGTTTGATGTCAACATCAAGATGACAGATGCTCTCGATGACGAGCGTGGCTTTGCAGCAGGCGCAGTCTTCGGGGCCCGCTTCTAAAGAACTGGTGACACGGGTGCGTTTTGCACCCGCGTCAGAACCCTAACCACCGTTTCACTTTTTTCCAGCCTGTTCGTGGTCGTGCGTGCAGAGATCCTGCGGCCATGGGTGGGTACAGCAATACAAAGTTGCGATCAGCGAATGCCCTGAGCATCATTTCGGGCAGGCGCGCGTGTATCTTCTCTTCGGGAAAAAGCGGAGCCCGTGCAAGCACGGCCACAGTCAGTGCGTTGGAATTTCCATCCAGCGTCAGCAGGTCGAGACCGGCGTGAATCTGACCGGCGCGGAAATGGCAAAGCCTCTTTTGCCCCGAATGTTCCAACCTGGCCTTAATTGAGGCAAGAATTTCAGAATCGCCAAAGATCGTCAGTTCGGCACGCAGCCGGTTTGCCATCACCAGAAGGGCCTTGAACCAGGTATCCTGGCTTTCGAGCAGGCGCGAGTGGGGTACGATAACGTTAACCATTCCCGTGACGGACAAGTCGGTCGAGAGGTGGGCTGCAACTACCATCCGGTCAGAGGCGGCCAGCGCCAGGTTTTCGAGGAAAGAATACCCCTGCGGCCTGCTCAGCGTTGGTACGGCGCCCAGGCCCAGCAGTATGCGGTCGCAAAGGAGCTCCCGTGCAGCGTGCGTCACGGCGCGAATGCGGTCGTTTTCGATTCGTGCGGTGAGCTCTACCGGTTGTTCGCGGGCAGCGTACATAGGGATAATTTCGTTGAACCTGCTCTCGACGGCGCGAATCCGCTCTTCTGCAGTCGAATCGTCGGGGACTATATTGAGCGGGTAAAGTTTCGGTGGATGGCGCAGCTCACCCAGGTGCGTGGCGAGATTCATCAGCGGCAGCATAGTCTCAGGGTTACTCAGCGGCAGCAGCACCCGCGGCACGCCATGTGGCTCTGGCGTGCCCGCTTGTTCACGGCCCTTGAGCAGTACCGCTGCGATTATCTCACTCAGCAGAAAATGCCAGAGAATAAGCTGCGCTGTCCCGGGCGGCAAAAGGCCGCGCGCAGTAGCGAAATAGACGAATACCAGTACGATCGGATTGCGGTGGAGCGAGTGCAGCCACGTGAATCTGACCTCTCCCTCTTTGCTCAACAACCCGGAAAGACTGAGCCGAAGCACAAGAACGCCCAAAGTCAGCGCCAGAACCTGAAGCAGGCTAACGGGCCGCAGATCCTGAAACAGCAGGCCACTGACGCCAAAGTAAAGATAAAAACCCGGTACAAGAATGCTGAGTCCCAGGAAGCGTAGTCTTCCCAGGATGCGTGACCCCTGCGTGATGAAGCGCGAAATGACAAAACCGGCAGCATAAGCACCCAGTATCGGTTCGATGCCTGCTGCGCGTATGGCGAGTATCACACCGAGAGCCAGCGCAATCACCAGGTAGAACAGCGCGTAAGATTCTTCGCCTACCCTGCGAAGGAGAATGCGCAGCGCCTGGGGTACAACGGAAAGCAAGACAACAAACAAGAGCACCAGGCCGACTATCAGCTGCAGCATTTCTGAGGTCGCAGCGGTTTTCCTGCTGAAGGTGAGCAGCAGGGCAAGGGCCAGCAAAGCGCTGACCTCAGAAAAGAGTGCAGCAAACGCGAACTTACCGTCTACCTGGTTGCTGCGAAAGGTCTCGCCGGCAGGGTTTTGCCGTTTTCCCGGCGCGTGAACCGCGACAATAAGCGCTGCGCTCAGACTTGTCAGCCAGCGTTCGCCCAGCAGAAGCTGCAACAGCAACGCCAGCGGCACGACTGATAGCGCCTGGCTCATGAGGGCAAACAACAGAGACTTCGGCGTGATGCCAAAGCGCTGGTCCCATTCAATGTCGAGTGCTGCGAGAAAAACCAGGAACAGCGCACCGACTTCTGACAGCTGAACCAGCAGGCTATGCTGTGGAAACGTAAAGGGTAAAAAGTAGGGCAGCGCCGCCCCGCAGAGCAAAAATCCCCATGCGGGGTGGATGCGTGTCACGCGCGCGAGGCCAATACTGACAACACCTGCTGCGGCAAGAAAGAGCAGCGAGGCGATGGTCAGAACGAGCTGGTCAGGCATGCGGCTTCAGGCGGAGCGTTGTTTGTTCTCAGTGGCTTTTTTCTCAATTTCCACATAACGCTCTGCAATCTGCTGCGCCATGTGCCGTACGCGCGCGATATAGGTTTGCCGCTCTGTCGGCGACACCGCGCCGCGCGCATGCAGCAGGTTGAACGTGTGCGAGCACTTCAGCATGTAGTCGTATGCTGGGAAAACCAGCGGTTCCTTTTCCCAGGCGAGAATGCGTTTGGCTTCTTCCTCATACTCATCGAACCAGCGGAAGAGTTTTTTCGTATCGGCGAGTTCAAAGTTGTAGTGCGAGTACTCCCATTCGGTCTGCCTGTGGATATCGCCGTACTTCATGTTCTTGCTCCACTGGATATCGTACATGTTTTCGACACCCTGCAGGTACATCGCGAGGCGCTCGAGGCCGTAGGTGTACTCTACCGAAACGGGCTTCAGCGGCAGTGAACCACACTGCTGGAAGTAGGTGAACTGCGTGACTTCCATGCCGTTCAGCCAGACCTCCCAGCCGAGGCCACTCGCACCCAGCGTCGGCGATTCCCAGTCGTCCTGCACAAAGCGGATGTCATGTTCTTCGAGTTTAAAGCCGAGCGCGCGCAGGCTACCGAGGTAGACATCCTGTGCATCGGGTGGCGAGGGTTTCATGATCACCTGGTACTGGTAGTAGTGCTGGCCGCGGTTCGGGTTTTCCCCGTAGCGTCCGTCGGTGGGCCGGCGTGAGGGTTCGACGTACGCGACCGCCCACGGCCGTGGACCGAGCACGCGCAGGAAGGTGTGCGGGTTAAAGGTGCCGGCACCGACTTCCATGTCGAGGCCCTGCGCAATCACGCAGCCGCGTTCTGCCCAGTAAGCGTTGAGCGTGGCGATGATATCCTGAAAGTACATGGGCTAAACCACCACGCCGATTCAGCGCGTCACGCGGTATGGGGTCTTATTTCTTCTTGTATCGATCCGTCGCTTCGATCAGCGCCGAGCGGATGCCCGGCTCGAACGCGGCATGGCCCGAGTCGGGGACAATCGTGAGCCTTGCGCGCGGCAGCTTTTCCTTGAGGTCGAAAGCATTCTTTACCGGGCAGACAATATCGTAGCGGCCATGGATGATGTCCGCCGAGAGGTGCGCAATGCGGTGGGCGTTGTTGAGGATGTAGTTGTCTTCGGGAAAAAAGCAGTTGTTGACGAAGTAGTGGCACTCGATGCGCGCGAGCGAGACTGCGATCTCCGTGAACTCGTGGTAGACGCTTTCGCTGGGCCTTAGGCAGATGGTCGCGCCCTCCCACTGGCTCCAGGCTTTGGCTGCTTCGAGCCGTACCTTTTTATCGGTTGAGGTGAGGCGCCGGTAGAATGCAGTGAGCATGTCGTGGCGCTCGTTTTCGGGTATCACCTTGACATAGTTCTGCCAGGCATCAGGAAAAATCTGGTGCGCGCCGTACTGGTAGAACCACAGTATTTCTTCATGGCGGCAGAGAAAGATGCCGCGCACGATCAGGTGCAGTATCCGCCCGGGGTGGCTGATCGCGTAGGTGAGGGCAAGAGTACTGCCCCATGAACCACCAAACACCACCCATTGCGAAATTTTCAGTTTCTGGCGAATTACTTCCATGTCGCTGATGAGATCCCACAGCGTGTTTTCGCGCAGTTCTGCATAGGGTGTGCTCTTTCCGGCACCGCGCTGGTCGAAAAGGATGATGCGGTATTTCTCGGGGTTAAAGAAACGCCGGTGGTTGAGCGATAAACCTGCGCCCGGGCCGCCGTGCAAAAAAAGCACCGGAATACCTTTCGGGTTGCCGCATTCTTCGACGTAAATGGTGTGCAGGTCAGAGACCTTCAGGCGGTACGATTTGACGCGGGTGATTTCAGGGTAGAGCTGCTTGAGTTCGGGGGAGTTCATCTGTTATGGCGGCAATGCACAGAATTTCAGGCTGTAGTAAAGCGCAATAGCCGGTGGCTATTGCGAACGGGCTGCGGATATTGCCTGTTCGACGCGGTCAATACCATCTATAAAGAGGGCGGGGCCGGGCTGCAGTATTTCGGCCGAGTCAATTTCGTAGACCTGCCCGGATTGCAGCGCAGGTGTGCTCGCCAGGTGTGCCCCGAGCCACTGGCGATTCATGGGCTTGCCGCACCACGAGCCGATGATGACTTCAGGGCGCGCCCTGAGCACGTCGGCGACCGTGACGATCCGGTCTTTTGCCATCGCACCCGATTTGCCGGCGAAGATATTTTTTCCCCCACAGATTTCGATCAGCTCGGATACCCAGCCAATGGCTGAGATAACAGGCTCGTCCCATTCCTGGAAAAAAACGCGGACCTTTCGCTTGCCGAGGTTGCGGCGCCGTATCGTGCTGATTTTCCTCTTCCAAACCTTCAGCAGCGCTTCACCCTTTATCGTTTTGCCGACGATGCCGGCGAGCAGTAGCAGGGTAGCTTCGATCTCGGCGAGGCTTCTCTGGTTGGTCACGAGTACATTCAAACCTTCCTTAATTAGTTTCGCCGCCAGTTCTGACTGGATGTCTGAGAAACCTATCACCAGGTCGGGTTTGAGTGATTTGATTTTCTTAATATTGCCGGTGAGAAAGGCGCTCACGCGCGGTTTTATCTTCGCCTCCGGTGGCCGTACCGTATATGCGCTCACTCCCACTATGCGCCGCTCTTCGCCGAGCAGGTAGAGCCACTCAGTGGTCTCTTCGGTCAGGCAGACTATACGTTCAGGACCGGCCATACAGAATATCCAGGGCCAGTAATTTTGCCGTTTCAACCCGCTGCGATTCGTCTTCAATCTTCAGTACCGCGCGGGCAAACTGGTTGCACTGTGTGCGCGACAGCGCCTGCAGCATGTTGGTTACCACGGCCATGCGGTGCGTGGGCATGGTATAGTCGCGAAAGCCCTGTGCTGCCAGCCAGGCAATCGCCCACGGTTCACCCGCAACTTCGCCGCAGATAGTCAGCGGCCTGAAGCGCGCGAGTGAACGCAGTTCGCGCGCAAAGAAGACAAAGGCGTCGCTCAGCAGCGCGCGGTGCAGTGCTGCCGTGTTTTCACGCCTGTCAGCGGCAATGGCGCTCAAGAGGTCTGATGTACCGACGTAAAAAAAATCCAGCTTTTCAGCCCAGCGTCGCGCGTTCAGAACGCCACTTGCTGTCTCGAGCATTCCTCCCAGGCTGATGACCGGTGCGTTCTTACCCGGCAATACCGAGCGAAGCAGGTCGCGTATCGCCGCGAGTTCGTGCCACTCAGAAAGGTAAGGGATCAGGATGCGGACCTTTTTCTGTACATTCTGGGCTGCCCGTACGAGCGCGGTAATCTGCGTATCGAGAACCTTTCGTTCCCTGAGCAGAAAACGCACTCCGCGCAGTTCACGGTCACGTTCAATCAGCGGATGCGCCAGGAAGTTCTTGTCTTCGGAAAAGTCGAACAGGCGAAAGGTCACTTCTACAGGGGATTGCAGTATTTCTTCGTACTGGCGCTGTAGCGCGCGTGCCGAGGGCATTTCACCCGCTTCGCTGATCTGGTATTCGGTGCGGTAGAGGCCGATGCGCTCATCCGTTTTGCCGTGGCCATTATCGCCAAGTTCACCCAGGAAATGCATGGTGCCCGAGAGGCTGTACTTTTCACCCGATTGCATGCGCACCTGGACAGACCAGCGTTTGGCCTCGCTCTCGGGGTTACTTTCGGTAAAGCGCGCAGACTTTCTGGGTTGCAGTACCACGTAACCAATGTCAGCGTCGAGCAGCACCTCGGTATGTTTCTTCAGGCGGAAAAAACGCGCATCGCTGACCGATACGCAGGGTATACGCATCGCGCGCAGCATGACAATCTCGTGTGCCGTATCGCTTGTTTCACCGATGATGATACCGCGTACGCCTGCGCGCTTGAGTGCCAGGACTTCGCTGACTGTCAGGCGCGGCGCTGCGACGATGCTGACACCATCGGGCAGGCGAAGCTCCTGCTGCAAACCCAGGAAGAACTGGATGCGCCGTTTCATGTCGGTCATATCTTTCAGAAAGTGGCGGTTCTGCGAAGAGGGGGCCAGGCCGCGTGCGGGAGCGTCGAAGGTAAACTGGCGTGAGACCATGCTGATCACTGCCCCGAGAGCCGCCGCGGCGGTTGCGCCACCGCCGAAAATGCGGTTCTTGATTTCGCCCAGGAAGAAGGGGTCTTCGAGGGTCAGGATATGCGATTCGAGCACATCGATCGCTTCATCGATCGCCGCCATTTCACCGGGATTCTTGCGGCGCCTGTCGAGCATCATCTTTTTCTCGCTGGCGAGCTGCGACTGCGCTGCCCGCAGCGCGCTCTTGAAGTGCCTGAACTCGCTGCGGGGGTTGATGTCGGCCTTTTCTTCTGAAATAAAGCGTTCACGCCTGAACTCCGCCATGAGGCCGCGAATTCGGCCCGGGTAGATACTTTTCGCTCTGATATGCCGCATGCCGGTTTAGACAGCATATCCTACATTGCACCTGTTGCAGCAAGAAAAAGGAGGGGAAGGTTTGCCAGGCTTTGCCAGGACCAAGAAGCACTCCCAAAAAACCCTCAACGAAGAGACATATTCCGTCCGATACTGGTATATGTCCCGGGTTCTTGCCGGTATGCTTTTATCTGTCCTGATGGCGCAGGCCGTCGTAGCTGCGTCGTGGCGTAACAACAAAACTGATCATCATGGCAATGCCACTGAAAACTTCAGTTCGAGCGGGCTCAAGCTCTATGTTTCTGCTCCCCGGTTGCGTTTTGCCCGCAACGAAGATATCGCTTTTCAGGTGAGCCTGGTCAATGAGGGAGCTTACCCTGTCACGGTTTACCTGCACGAAAACCCGCTCAAGAACTTCACGATTATCGCCCGCGACCAGGACGGTCGCTCGCTGAATGTCAGGGAAGAGATGCACTTCCGCTTTGCCGATGACTACCGCGACCCGCACCATACCCGTTATACCGGCGAAATGTACCCGATGCGCAAACTGATTCTGCATGCCGGTGAGCGCTATGAAAAGAAAATCCGCCTCGCTGACTACGTGGAGTGGGAGGGATTTTCTGACCGGGTGAAAAATCTGCAGATCACGGCCCATTTTTATCCTAACCCTGTGCAGGCTGAACGCTACTTCCTGGCGTCGGCCGGCCGGCTGAACCTGCTGTACGACCGCAGCCGCGAAGTCCTGCCTGAACGCGACAACCGGCAGGATGCAGGCATCGCCCCCCTGGCGGTCAGTGCCCGCGAAATCGTATACCTCATGCTTTCGGCGGAGTATACGAAGAACTGGTCGCAGTACTTCAAGTATCTCTCGCTGAAAGACGTAATCCGGGACTATCCGGAGTTCCTGCGACTGTATGCACAAAATTCGACCGATGAGCAGGTGAAGGCGCTTTCAGAGTTCCGTAAATACCTCAGCGGCCGCGGTTCGCACCGACTCATCAAGTTTCGTGTTCTCGGCGGAGAGGCTCGCGAAGAAGGCGAAACAGCCCAGGTACGCGTCCGTGCGAGGCGCGATGTTGAAGGTTTTGAACGGGACTACATAACCACATACTATTTGACAAAGCGCGATGCGCTCTGGCAGATCACGGGTATAGAATCGAGGCTGGCGGACTGATTTTGACGACCGGAGAAATCAAGAGCGACTGCAAGGAAAACACATGACCGACATTCTTTCACAGGACGAAATAGACCAGCTACTCTCCGCTATCTCGAGCGGCGACGCGCAGACCGAAGATTTTTCGGCCACGCAGGCCGAGCAGAAAAAAGTCAAAATCTACGACTTCAAACGCCCGGACAAGTTTTCGAAAGACCAGATTCGTACGGTACAGATGATGCACGAAACGTTCGCGCGTCTGACAACCACGGCACTTTCAGCGAAGCTGCGCGCGATGGTTTCGGTGCACGTCCAGTCGGTGGACCAGCTGACATACGAAGAATTTATCCGGTCGATTCCCAACCCGACGACGCTGTCGCTCATCAACATGGATCCCCTGAAGGGGTCGGCAATTCTTGAAGTCGACCCGTCGATCACGTTCACCATCATCGACCGCCTGTTTGGTGGCGCAGGTGAACACGCAAAACTGACCCGCGAACTCACCGATATTGAAATGTCAGTGGTCGAAGGTATCATCGTTCATATCCTCGGGAACCTCCGTGAAGCCTGGTCGACGGTCATTGACCTCAGGCCGCGCCTGGGGACAATCGAGACTAACCCGCAGTTTGCGCAAATTGTGCCCCCGAACGAGATGGTGATGCTGATTACGCTCGAAACCAAGATCGGCGATTCAGAGGGTATGATGAACCTTTGTATCCCCTACATCACGATCGAGCCCATTATCCAGAAACTCTCAGCGCAGTACTGGTTCTCGTCGATTCGCCGCGGCGAAAGCGAAGTGAACCGGACGATGATCCAGAGCCGGCTCGATAACGTTCAGGTGCAGATTTCGGTCGAGATCGGTACAGTGAACCTGGGCTTTAAGGACATCATGAACCTCAAAGTGGGCAATATCATCAAGATGCCTAAGACCACAGTGCGCGATGAATTCACCTTCAAGGTTGAAGAGCGCGCGAAATTTAAATGCCGTCCCGGACGCATCGGTTCGCGCCTTGCAGTGCAGATCGGCGAACCTGTGGTCGATATACCAGATGAGCTACTGATCGGCAACCGTAGCGAAGAAGAAGCGTAACAGAAAAAGCTCCCCGGGCAGAGCGCCGGGGAGCACTGAGACTACTGGCGGGTCAGCTTTTCGCGGCCCTTACCGTTTGGGCCCCATTTACCCTTAAGTTCAGCGCCATCGGCAGAGACCTTGTAGACCACTGGGTCAGGCTGGCCCCAGTCGACCGTCAGCGTTTCTCCGTCGAGTGTGCCCGTCCCGGAGTATTGCTCCGTGCCGATCGTCCACTGGAATGTGTAACCGGTTGAGGCATCACCGCTGATGACGCAGGTTCCCTCGTAGCGCCCGCCGCCGGGATTCTTGCCTGCCACAGAATATGTGCCACCGACACCTTCGGCGAAAAGTGCAAACATCGGTGCCAGGATCAAAAAAAGAAAGACCTTTTTCATTCGTTTCCTCCGTTACCGGCGCCTGGCCGCGTCTGCGGCGAGAGGCCAGCCGGGCGTCCTGAACCGGGGCAGGGGGCGCGTCAATCTCATTTAGCCTGAAAAAAGAGTTTTCGGGCTGATTCTGAACGCGGTATTTTCGGCGGCAATGGCTGTCGCACAAGAGACGGAGACCGAGCAGTCGGGCGCTGAAAAGAAGCGCTTCTATATTGAGACCTATGGTTGCCAGATGAACGAGTATGACTCTCTTTTGGCGGCAAAAATTCTCGAGCAGAGCGCGACGCGCACTGACGAAGCCTCTGAAGCGGACATCATTCTGGTCAATACCTGCGCCATAAGGGAGAATGCCCACCAGAAGGTGTATAACCGCCTGCGCGAGTTCGGCCACCTGCATAAACGGGGCGCGCGCATCGGCGTATTGGGCTGCATGGCACAGAACCTGCGCGAAGACCTGTTATACGAAAACCTGCCCGTGGATTTTATCATGGGGCCCGATGCCCTGCGCAACCTGCGGTCGGTAACCGGCACGGCCGCCCCGGGGCAAAAGAGTTTTCTGACGCTTTCGCGAACTGAAACCTATGACGATATCACTCCGTCGTTTGAGCACCACATGCGCGATCGGGAAAACCAGACGACGGCGTTTGTGACGATACAGCGAGGCTGCGACAATTTTTGCGCTTTCTGCGTGGTGCCGTATACGCGTGGCAGGGAACGTTCGCGCCCGCTGCTGAGTATTGTCGAAGAAGTTAAAGCGCTCGTGCAGAACGGGGTGAAATCCGTTGTGCTGCTCGGGCAGAATGTCAATTCGTACCACCATGACGATGCGCGCTTTGTACAGCTGATCGAGGCGCTGCTGCACCAGACCGATGTGGAACGCATCTACTTTACATCGCCACACCCCAAAGATTTCCCACTCGAGCTGATAGACCTGATGGCCCGCGAAGAACGATTCTGCAACCAGGTGCATATGCCGCTGCAGGCGGGAGCAAATTCGACACTGAAGCGCATGAAGCGCAATTATACCCGCGAACAGTTCCTGGAAATCGTGGGTAATTTTCGCTCGCGCGTACCGGATGTAGCGATATCCACAGATGTCATCGTTGGTTTTCCCGGTGAAACAGACGCCGACTTTCGCGAGACCCTCGAAGTCATGGAGCTGGCTGATTTTGACTCTGCATTCATGTTCGCCTATTCGGAGCGCAAGGGGACCATTGCGCAGCGGCTTTATCCCGATGATATTTCCGAAGAAGTGAAAAAAGCGAGACTGGCTGAACTGATCGACAGGCAGCTGGCCAGGTCGCTGCGCAATAACCGACGCTATATAGGGCAGACTGTAAGCGTCATGGCGGAGCAGCCTTCGCGCCGTAATCCCAACGAGTGGGTGGGGCGCATGCGCAATGGCCGCAAAGTTGTTTTCGCTCCCTCTCCTGCAGCCGGTACCGCGTTCGCGGGCAGCCTGGTGTCGCTGACGATCCACGATGCATCGAGCCAGGTACTGCACGGGCGCGTAGCAAATGGCTGAAGAAGTCCTGCGATTCGAAAATGTATGGTACAGCGGTGCTAATGCCCGCGACCATATCGATGGCGTAAGCTTCGTTCTTAACCGCGGCGAGGGTATGCTCATCAGCGGCCCCGAGGGCAGCGGTAAGAGTCTCATTCTTGATCTGGTCATGGCCAAAACATTGCCAAAACTCGGTACAATCTGGCATGACGGAGTAATCCTTGATCTGAAAAAGGAAACAGAAGTGGAAAAACTCCGCTTCTCAATTGGTTATGTTACACAGACCGCGGGCCTCATCAATAACCTCTCCGTCCTGGAAAACATCATCTTGCCGCTGCGATACCATACCGAAATGAAGGATGATGAACTATTCGCCGCGGCCGATATCTGGATAGAACGCTATGAGCTTGCCCACCGCAAGAATGCGCGGCCCGTGGCCCTTTCTGCCTCAGAGATGATGCGTACGGCGATTATACGGGCGCTCATCGTCGAGCCACGCATCCTTCTGCTCGATTCCATTGTCGATGCACTTTGCCCGCTGGCGTCGCGTCGTATGCTCGAACTGCTGTTTGAAGACATTCGCCTGCGCAATATCACGTATATACTCTCTTCTTATCACCCGACCATCTTTGACGGCCGTGATCTGAAGTTTATGCTTCTTTACAGGGGAGAGGTTGTGTTCCAGGGCAATCTTGCCGACATAAAAAGAGCAGACAATGTATTCCTCGAGCAATACCGTGCCTACCGGACTCAGGGCCCTATGCCGCCCTTTAACGCGACATTATGAAATTTGACCGCAATGATATTTTCACAGGCCTTTTCGTACTGGTAGGGTCGGTTTTCGGGCTTTCTGTCCTGCTGTTTATTGCCGGGTATAACCTGCTCGACGACCGCAAGGAATACTGGGTTCGCTTTGAAAAACTCGCGGGTGTCAAAAAGGGCACGCAGATCAAGATCAAGAACTTTACGATTGGCGAAGTACAGGAAGTCCTGCCGATTTACGGTACCGACCTGCACTTCAAGGCCCGCGTGCTGGTAGACAAAGAATTCACTATCTTCCAGGGCACGACGGTCAACATCACCAACCAGAACGTCATCGGTGATGCGATTCTCGACCTGACACCGTCGCTGGTAAAAAAGTATCCCCTGAAACCGCAGGATACGCTTTTTGCCACAAACGTCACGAACCTCGACCAGATGGTTTCACAGATATCCAACCTGGTTTCGACGGTCAACAAGATGGTCGAGACATTCGGAGCGCTCGCCGGTGATAACAAGACAGACGTGAAGATGCTACTGACGAACCTCAATGGCTCTATCACCCGCGTCAATGGTTTGCTCGATGCCTCACAGGGCGAGATTGTTGCGATCATGCGCAATATCCGCAGTACTTCGACTACGCTCGATAAGTTCACAAAAGAGATGGCGGCGAATCCCTGGAAGATGCTGGACAAGAAGGGTGGCCCGGCCGCAGCCAGTGACTCTGCGGCGCTGCCTTAGTTGCCCGGTGCTTTTCGGCGGTGTCGTATGCGCACGAGTAAGATTTCTTTTGGGTAGTGCTCCCCCGGGCTTGCTGTAAAGTAGAGTGAACGCGGCAGTACGCTGGCCGCCATTGTTCCGCGGCGGCGGATCAGGACTTCTGCTTCGACATGCTTTGCGGGCAACCACCTCTCAGCCTCATGGATCTTGTCCGAGAGCAGGAGAAATTCGTCGTGATCATTTATCCAGCGTGCCAGCTTCTGTTCGAAACTCCGTTCGCCGCAGCAGGGCATAAACCAGGTCTGGTTGCGCAAACCGGATTCACTGCCCAAGGACCAACCTTCTGCGAAGGTGAGCACGGGCTCGTGAACAACGACGGCCACGGGCAGATTCTGCAGGCCCTCTATACCATTCACGTAGGTTGATTCCCCCGGACCCAGGCGATGGTTCGGCAAAAAGAAATAATAAAAGTTTAACAACGCAAGCAGTACCACAAGCGCCGAATTGAATATGGTGCCTGCGGGTGAGCTGGCGGATACACACATGACTGCTATAGAAATGCACGGAATCAGGAATAGCCAGAAGTTGATACCCTCAGGTCTGCCGCGAACAGCGAGCTGCAGCCCGATCTGGAAAATGGGCAATCCCGCCAGCAGAATCCATACTGGCTTAGGCTGGTTTGAACGAAACATATTCCAGAATCCGATAATCGCTGCCAGCAGGACCACCAGCGCCACAAGAAATGAAGGTCCAAAATCAGCAAACGCGATGGAGCGCGTGGCCGCTCCTGCGAGTAACGCGAACCATTCGGTGCTGCCATAATGACGCGCCAGTATATGCCGGTAGACAAACAGGGTGTCGAGATACTGGTTTAATGATTGTATATCGAGCAGGAAGACCAGCAGCAATATGTAGAAAAACGCCCAGCCAAAAATCACAATCGAGGCCACCTGGGCATAAAGCCACAAACTGCGCCTGCTGCGCGAATGCGAGAGGGCGGCGACAGCGGCTGGGATTCCTGCGAAAAAAGATGCCTGGTGAAATGCGACCGCGATCACATAGAACATGCCGGCGAAGAGCAACCTCGGGTTCACAGTGTCGGGAGCGGCCTGAAAATAGCTAACGAGGCAGTAAAAGCCTGCCAGGAGAAACGCTAACGAAACCATCTGGACTTCTCCCGAAAGTGCCGAAGCCCAGACTGCATAGCTGACCCCGCTCAGGGCAGTCGCAAGGGTTGCCTGGACAGTACGGCGGAAAATCCGCAATGCAATGGCGTAGTGCAGGCAAAGGAAGACTAATGTGCCGGCGAAATTCATCGACCTGAACACCTGGAGCGCCGGTATTCCACCCAGGCGGAACGCCATTGACGCAATCAGGTGCGGTAGTGGATGATTAGGGTGGTAATGCGAAAAGTTGGGAATGTTTGCACTTTCGTTCATGACGGCGAAGGTTGTCGCAAGATTGTAATAGCCCTCAGCCGCCGCCGCATAAGCATAAGATTCCATGGCCTGCAGACCCATGGGGTACAGAAACAGGAGCAACGCATAGACCGCCAGGAATACGATAAAGAGGCAGTGCGAGCGGGTGAATAATAGCGTGGCCGGGATATTCCGGGTTGTTTGCGCATCGTTATTCATTTTTTGCTGCCTTTCCGGTTATTCCCTGGTTACGGGCCTCAAGGATTACCCACATTGCGAGCACCGTTGTGTGGTCATCACCGTTCCACGAGCCATCGGGCCATTGCGCGTCGAGCAGCTGGGCGAGAAGGGCCGTGTCGAATCGGGCGGGCGGTTTAAGGTTTTTGCCTGACAGCAAGAGCATCAGCATTGTCTCTACTCCCAGGTCACTCTGCGGTGCAATGCGGCGCGAAAGGCTACTGAGTTCGCGGTGCTGAAATTGCAGTTCTGACTGGAATGTTTCGTCGTTACGAAGGCAATTGCGCCAGCCTGATAGTAGCAGTGCCAGTGTTGCATGCGTAAGCGCATAATTGCCCTGTGAGGCCAGCCGTCTCAAATCGGCCAGGTAATTTTTTGGCAGGCCAAACCGGTCGCAGTGCATTGCGATCGCCGTGAGGCGGTCAATGCCGGACAATCTGCTGATATCTCCACGCAGTATTTGTGTTTCGGGATCCAGTTCACGCAGGAATGGATTCCTGAGCTGCTTGTTGCGCTTCCGGATTTCGAGTTCCCAGGCGGTCGTGTTGACCTGCAGTCTGTACTCCCGCCTTAGGTGGTACAGGGTCGGTACCATCATCGGGTACAGTCGCTCACCGCGGGCTTCAATGTAGGCAATCGCCTTTTGCAGCGCCTGTTCATTGTAGTCCTGTCCGAGGCAATGCAGGAAAACAAGGCTCACGAGCAGGCTTGCCATAACCGAAGACAAGAGCTGCATTGCGGCAAATGCAGTCGCAATTACGGCACAGCAACCAAAATTGACTTTGTGTGTTGCTGCGATGAACATTTTCCTGAGCAGGGTCAACGTCATGCCACGCTATCTTCGCTTTGACCCGGGTGGCAAATCCGTTCTTAAAAAAAACAGGAGTGTCCTGGCAGGTCTCGCGGCTGCCATAACCTGCGCTTTCGTCTGGTGGTGGTTCAGACCTTCATTGCTGAATTATGAATCCTACCTCTATGCAGCAGGTATTGAGGGATTCATCGACATCTCTGCGCTCTACAACGTATTCGTGCCCGAAATCCGCATGCCCGATTTCGGCCGCTTTCATCCCAATCACCCCTTGCCACACCTATTGGTTTTTTGGCTGCGGGCAGGGTTCGCCTCAGCGGGTTTCCAGGTGCCGGCGATTGAAATCCTCACGGGACTCAACCTGCTGTGTTCAGCCGCGGCGATTTTTGCGATCTACCGCATTGCCGCAACGCTCACTGCAGACCGCACAATTTCTGTTCTCTTCGCCCTCGTTGCGGGTTTTTCACCGGTATTCTGGTTTTCCGCAGTCAGCGCCGAAACTTACGAGATTGCCTATTGCCTGATGGTCATAGCATTCATGCAGATGTTGCCACCGTATAGGGGTGAAAGTGTGGCGAGAACTACGGGGAAAGCACTGCTTTTTTCTCTCGCCTTTTGTTTTCACTTCGGTGTGGCTTTGTTTGCGATTCCCGTGATGACCTGGTACCTTGTCAGCGCTGTCCGGCGAAGAAACATCCGCCCCGTCCTGTCGCTCACGCTCTTTGGCGTCATTTCACTCGGTGTCTTCCTGTTGGTGTACGTTTTGGCATTCATGTCCCTTTTCGGAACCGGTAACCTGTACGATTGGTGGAAGATATTTACGATGCAGAGCCGCATTCCCATGGGGGGGCAGTACACTGCTGAGCAGATTGGGTTATGGAATGCGGCAGAAACACTCTTCACTTCGCTGTCAAACGGCCTGCTTTCGGGGCAGGGCAACGTTGAGCGCATTGCCCGGGTCCATCTTATGGTTGGCTTCGGGGGGGGAGTTTTTTTCGTATTGCGGCGGGCTGCAAGCCGTTCATCTGCCGCAGCCCTCGCGGCCTGGATCATCGTTCCGCTTGGCTTCTTGCTTCTTGTTATGCGCTCGCCGACGAACATGACGTATAGCCTGATGCTCATGCTGCCGGTTTTCCTGGTCGTGCTGCTCCTGGTAAAGCGAATCGCTCCTTTGCCTGTTGCACGGGCTATCGTCATGGGATGGCTGCTGGTGACCGTGGGGTCTACCTTCGCCGGCATCATACGGCCGAAAGCGGGCCTGCCTGAAGAGACGGTATATTTTGCCTCGCGTATACCTGAAAGCGACGTTAAGGCTGAGCCGGTGGTTGCGCTGGCACACAACTATTACGGCATATTTCCCGATCTCTACTACCTCGGAAACCGCCGGGGATTGCGGGCAGACATTATTCTATTTCACTACGATCAGGCATTTCCGGAGAAGCTTTTGGCAGAAATCCGAACAAGGAAAAAACTGCAACTTCTCACCGACAGACTGCTGCTGCATGAAGAGGCCTGGCTACGCGCAGAAGGCATTCAGGTGGAGCGGGTGTTTTTTCATTCAGAGCTACATTCACCTGACCTGTACTGGTTTTCGATCAGGCCACGATTTTCTGTCGCAGCAGGTTACCGCAGGGAGCTGAGCCTGTACCGGTTACGCGCTGGTTAAAAGGCACAGAACAAATTTTCTCACGCACGCCGCAATCTTCGGCGGTCAGATCGTCTCATCAATCACAAAGATAGGCCACTGGCGGCTGCTTACCTGTAAGTTGCGTATATAGTAACCCAGAATCCCTGAAGCCATAAGCAGAGTACCACTAGCAAGGGCTGCGCAGCCCGCTATGATCCTTTCAATTTGCTCCGGGCCAGCAAAGACCAGCAGGAGGAGTGGTACTGCGGTTGCCACGATTAATCCCGTTATGAGCATTGCCCGAAAGAAAAGTGTTGAATAGTTTACCAGCAATCCGAACACGAAACGGAGAGACGCGAAAAAACCGTAGGCCGATGCAGTGCCAGGCCTGGTGCGGCGTCTAACGTCGAGAAAACCAGGTCTGAAGCCTGCTTGTGCAACCATGAGCTCGAGCAACGGATGGTATGTCTGGAATTTCAGGGCCGCAAGCAGGGCTTTTCTGCTCAGGATTTTATAGTTTCCCATGCCCGGGTGCCATGGTATCTCGGAGACTTTGGTGACGACCAGGTAGACAAGCTGGGAAACCAGGTGCCGCGGGTTAAAAATGCGCGCACGCCTTCTTGCATGCACAACCTCGTGGCCCGACAAAGCCAGTGCAAGCATTTCCGGCATATAGGCCGGGTCGTCCTGCAGGTCAGCATCGAGCACAAATACAAAATCACCCTGCGCCGCCTGCAGACCGGCACAGATTGCGCGGTGCTGGCCAAAGTTGCGGCTGAGTCTGATTCCCCTGACAGAAAGCCTGCCGCGGTTCTTAGCCTTCTCTTTGCGAATGATCGCCCAGGAATCGTCGCTGCTGCCATCATCGACGAGTACGATTTCTACTTTATTGGGCTGCAACGAGGCAGCAACTTCGGCTACGAGTCTGGGCAACTGGGCAGCATTATTGTGTACCGGTGCAACAACAGATACCAGCCGGGGTTGGCGCGGTTTCATGGTACACCAAATAAAGCGACTTTTCCCGGTCATTCCCTTTTGCACCACTATTCTCCGGCGCCTGCAAAAACGTTTGCATTCCTGAACAGTGCAGCATCCTGAGACCCGATGCGGGTTTTGTTGCTCAAACCTTTCCAGCCGATTGACCTCTGGCTCGCTGCACCGCCCCTCGGTCTTCTCTGCATTGCCGCGGCTCTTCGCAAAGACCTGCCGGGCGTTGACGTGCGCGTTGTCGACATGAACGTGCGGGGTTTAGGGGCTCAATGGTTGCACTATGCAATCAGGCAGTTCAGGCCCGACGTTGTGGGAGTTTCTGCTCTCAACTTCCAGTTGCCCGCTGCCCGGGAGATTGCGTCCATTGTTCAGCAGGCAGACCCGAAGATTCTCAGTGTACTCGGCGGCCCGGTCACACACCACCGATCAGCAGAGTTGCTGGCTGAAACGGATTTTGATTGGGTCTTTGAGGGCGAGGCCGAAAGAACTTTCACCCGGGCCCTTGAGGCATACCGTAAGGGCGCGGATCCGGCCGGAATTCCCGGGTTATCGTTTCGCAAAAACGGCCAGGCCAGCATCTGTACGTCACGCGATGTCATTGAAGACCCCGGAAACCTTCCCCTGCCAGCCTGGGATCTCTGTGAATTTGAACTGTATGCAGCCCAGCCCAATGGAAACTTAATTAAAAAGCATGCGAAGTATGCATACCTGTACACTTCGCGCGGCTGTCCGTATCGCTGTGCGTATTGCCATGATATTTTCGGGAAAAAATTTCACTCTGCGCCTGCAGACCGCGTGCTCGAAGAGATAGAACTTCTGCACACCAAATACGGAATACGCGAGTTCCATATCATCGATGATATATTTAATTTTGACCGCAAGCGTATGGCGGAGGTTTTCACTCGTGTACAGAAGCGCTTTGGAAAAAAACTGGCATTTTGTTTTCCCAACGGCCTTAGGGCAGATATACTGACCCCTGACCTCATTGAGCTGATGGCAGAAGCCGGTACCATTTCAATCGCTGTTGCGATTGAAACGTCCAGCAAGCGCCTGCAACGCCTGATGAGTAAGCATCTGCAGATCGAAAAAGCGGTTGCGGCGGTAGAGTGCGCACACAGGCACGGTATCGTGGTTAAGGGCTTCTTTATGCTCGGCTTCCCCTCGGAAACTCCTGACGAGATGGAGCAGACAGTCAGGTTGGCCCTCGGCAGCAAGCTCACCATTGCGCATTTTTTTGCCGTTACGCCGCAACCAGGATCGCCGCTGTTTGAACTTGCACAACAAGAGATATCCGCAACGAACGGGGCGAACCTGAGGCAACAGTACAATGCGACCCAGCCCTGGTATGAACAGGCCTATGGCTTTGCGCTGGGAAGTTTCATACGACGTGCCTACCGCCGCTTTTACCTGCAGCCGTCTCGCATTTGGCGCATCGTGAGTGGAGTGCCGTGGCGGTCGTATGCACATGCATTGCCCGTTGCCATGCGCAGGTTGACAGGCATGAGGCCTGGATTGCCAAAGAGCCGCTGGTACACATTTGCCGAAACAGGTACCGGGCCCCTGGTTTCAGGCCTGGAATTTACCGAGAGTCGCGGTTTTTACTCCGAACAATCAATCGGCGAAAGAGCCCATCCGCCCAGCCGTTAAGTGCGGCAAAGTTTTTGTCGTAGGGTGGCACATGGTGACGCATGTGGTAGTCGCGCGAAATGACGAGCCCGAGGGCCTGCAGCGCGCGCAAAGGCCCGGGCTGGTGGGTAGAATGCAAAGATTTATGCAGCGTATGGGAGATCATCATGCCATTGCTCAATGCGATCAGCATGTAGACTGCGGGGCTTGCGGCAGGCGCATGGGCCAGGTACAGTGCTAAAAACAGCGGTGGCGAATAGAGCCAGGCGATATTCCCGCGAATCTGCCAGAAGCTTTCCTGCAGAACTGCAAGTGGAGTCCTGTGGTGGCGGTTAGCGAGTTCCCGGTATCCGCGCAGATAGCGGCTGTGCCATCGATCAGGACAATCTCCCAACCAGTGGGCGAGGCTGGTGCAAAAATCGGCGATGTATAACCCGGCGAAAAAACCGGCGAAATCGAGCGCCAGCTTCACGCCCGGTTTAAAATCCAGCCTGATGAAAATCAGGACATGAACAATCACGTGGGCAGCTAAACCAGTGGCAATGAGCAGAGTAAGTTTCATCTAAACCTAAAGGAAATAGTAGCCAAAGATGCCGCCCAGAATAACAATAACAGCCGGGTTCACCTTGTAGCGCATCGATAACGTAAGGGCCATGACCGCACAGCTCAAAAGCAATACGTTTCGGCCCCCCTGGGATGTCAGAAGGGGCCTGATGAGCGCGATAGCAAAGTGAACGAGGACTGCCGTGGTGGCAATGCCCGCGCCGGCAAAGAATGCCTTCAGCAGCGATAGCGGGAAATGCCGGCGCAGCAACCATAACACTGCGGGCACAAGCACAAGCCCGGGAGTGATCAGGCCGAGTACCATGACGAACATACCAGGGATGCCGTATTCGGCGTAGGCGCTCATGGCGATGGCATTCACCTGTGGTCCCGGCAATAGCTCCGCTATGCTCATCAGTCTCTGCAGGTCACTCCGGCAGGCGTTCACGGGGTTTGTCGGCTGTGCTGCATACCCTGAGTGCGCGGTGCAGTCGTGCCCTGCCTGGTCCATCACCAGGGCCCAGACCGAATAAGCCCCGCCAAAACTGGCAAAGCTAATCTGAACTATCCACAGGTAGACTTTCAGGAGTTGCATTACCGGTGCCTCCACGCCCTTATCATGGCAGCGAGTAGGAAAGCGGTTCCTGCCGTCAGAATAACAGCAATGAACGGCAGGCGGGTGAAGAACAGCAGACCGGCAATGGCGAGGGTCAACACCTTATCCCTTGTCGAGACGAGGTTCTTCCGGGCAAGTTTCAGGGTAACGCTCAAAACCAGACCGGCGACTGCGGCCAGCATTCCTGCTCCGATACGATGAAATTCAGTCCCGAGTCCGGTTGCAAACACTGCCTGTAGCGATGTGATCACCGCTACCGCCAATACGAATCCCGGGAAGATGAACGCACCGATGGCGAGTAAAGCGCCGCGCTTGCCGGCGATGTTGTAACCCGTGGCAATGACCAGGTTGACGTGAAATGGTCCGGGCACGAGGGCGCCCAGCGACATCAACTGCATATATTCTTCATCTGACAGGTACCGCCGTTTCTCCACTAGCTGTTCGTGCAGAACTTCATTGGCCGATGCGCCAAACGAATAGATACCCGATTTCAGATACGAAGCGGCCAGGTCCCGAAGTCTCATGGCTGCGACACATCAGGAAAATTCATCCTGTGTTCCTTTATCCAGGACTCGACCTTCTGTTGCCGCGGTGAGCAGAATCGGGCCAGCCTCTCTGCACCGAGTAGTCGGACATAAAGCCTGGTGTCGCGGTCCCGGTTGAGGTGCAGGTTCTCCGTGATCAGCGTATCAGGCGGTATTTTTGCCAGCTCCGCGAAACGCGGGGTAAACTTGCTAAATTCCGACATGCGTATCACCAGCCTCTGTTCCGGAGCAACGCGGTCCAGCGCCATCAAAACCCTTAGCGTGCTATCGCCCCACACCCTGGCAAGGTTTGCTACGATATGGTCTGCCTGTGCAGCCAAAAGCGCCATATCCTGAAATACGGCATGCGAATGATTACTGATGAAATACTCTGAATACCTGTCGAGAAACGAGATATCGACGGTGTGTTTGCCTGCGCGTATCATTTTGTGCGCAAATACGGAATTGTCGACCATCGAGACAATCCATGATTCGCAACTGCGAAAGGTGAAGAAAAAGTACGCTTCGGGAAATGTATCGATCACAAGGTCAGGTGCGAGGAAAAAAAAGGATGCCGAGTCGACCTGTAGCCTGGATTGCTTTGACCGTTCGCGGAGAAAGCGCTGCAGCGTTTCCTTTGGGATCTTGTTCTCCCTGAAATCCAACAAGTGGTGGATAGTCTCAGAGATCATGTATTCATGTTTCGAACGGTAATTGCCAAAAATACCCGCAAACGACGTCGTTGCCGACCTGGGCATACTCAGGTTGATGAGCAGGAAATCATTCTGAGAAGTTGGCCCACCCAGGCGGCATGACCAACTAACAAGGAGGGCGCAGCCAACGAGAAACAAATGCCGCATGTGACTTTTTGAAAGATGGGCGCATACATTTCGTCGAGCAAAAAAAGCATTACGGGTCATCAGCGCATTGCAGAAAATGTGCATGCGGTTACCGTTCGCTTCGCTGTTCGCGCTCGAACATATCCTCTGGGACTCTGCAGCAAAGCGGATCGGACAGCGAAGGCAGCAGTCGTACCCAAAATTACCGCGCGGCCTGGTTTTTGATTCTCAACCGCTTCAGGCCACCAACGCAGAAGAGGCAATGGAGCTTTTTGCAGGGGCAGGATTACCAGTCATTTGGAAAGGTGGGGCGGGTTCAACGTCGCTTATGCGGTGGACAACTGACTATTTGAAATCCGTGGCGGGTGAAATACGGGTGAAGATACTCGCACTGCCCGGCCTGGGGGCGCAGCCGGAAGACAGCGCTGACCAGGTAATGCCCCTGTCTCAGTACATAGACCAGCTACCCGAAGCACGTTCTTACCTGCGCTTCTCCGACCTGATCGAACGGAGCAAGATTCTGCAGGCTGACCTGCCCTTGGAGCTGTTAAAGAAGTTCTCCGGAGCCAGGAGCCGCATAAACCTGCAGTTTTTCTTAGGTCCAGGCGGAGCGCGCACGCCGCTTCACGCAGAAATGAACTGCAATATCTTCATTCAGGTGTTTGGCAAAAAGCGGTGGCTGGTACTACCGGCTGGTGCAACACCTGAGTTGGCAGTACCTGCCGCTCACAGATTCTACTTTTTCAGCGAGGTCGACGCATTTGCTGACCAAACCAGTGATGCTGCACCCAATGTCCTGCAAGGTATAGAAATTCTGCTCGAGCCTGGGGATATCCTACTTTGTCCGCCGCTGGTCTGGCATGCTGTGGAAAACCTCACGGCCTCATGTTCCGTTGGTTATAAATTTAATGACTACCTGCGGGCACTCAGGACATCACCCCTGCTTTTTGGAATGAACACACTCGCCAGGAATCCCTCATACTTCACGTATCTCTGGCAGACGCTTGTCCGCCGGAAGCACCCCATTCTTTCATCCGAATAGAATTTTATTCCCGGCCCGTTAGCCAATCAACCACCTTGCGCGCGCCGCGGTTGGTGCTGACGAAGTGCAGAAATTTTCTGCCGGGCGCAGTGAAGCTCAGCCGGATTTTAATTCCGCCCAACCACGTTAGAAACCGGTCGCGCTGTGGGCGTCGGTTCGGGTTACGCCAGACATCGAGCAAAAAAATGACGCGGCGCGTATCCGCACGGTTATAGCCCGCGTGCTCCACTTCAGGACAAAAGATCATCCACTTTTTCTTCTCCCATGCCTTCGTTTCTCCGGCTACGATGAACGCGCAGTTTTCCGGGACGATCAGTCCCATATGCATTCGGTAAATATCCATGGGGAAGTTCTTATGTGCCGGCAGCTCAGTGTGCGGCTCCAGCACGTAAAAGCCCGCAGCGTACAAACCCGGGATATCCTTGATCAACGCAACGGTTTGCGGGCAGAGCTGCCAGTTATTTTCAAAACAAAAAGCGGAGCTCATCAGCGGAAATCCCTTCCAGCCTGTTGTGGTTATATGCGCGTCAATCATCGGTTTAAGCCGGCTGTCAGCAACTTTGAGAAATTCGCCGAGAATTGTTTCGTAGTGCTCGCTCAGGCGTTGCAGGTAGGGAAAAAGGCCAGGGTCATAGTACATACCTTGTACTGCCAATTGACTGCAATTGCCGTGTCGACTGAATTAGTGCGCGCAGGCAGTTAGGTTCGTGCCCGCTATATGGGGCTCTGCCGATAACTCCTTTTTTCAGGTGGAGCGTAGTATTCATCAAGGCTCGATGGCGGAACCGAAAAAAATCCCAGTTTTTGAAGCCCGAAATCATCGAGTTCGGCAGCGTAATCTGCGGGTATCGCCCTCGGCAGGTCAATTTTCTGCTTATGGTATGCCGGCGTGATCCCCATTGCGAGTGCATGCCGCCACGTAGTGGTCTGGTTCCTGCCGCCGGCGTGCCAGAGGCGCCAGTCGAAATAGAACACACTGCCGGCGGGGGCAATGAGTCTTACCGCCTTGGCGTAAAACTCTTCTTCAGAGGGTATTTCCGTGCGCCTGTGCGAGGCAGGCAGGTACCATGTGGCCCCATTTTCAGCGGTAAAGTCATCCAGCAAAATGATGACGCCGATAAAATCACCGATATCCGGGTACCGGGGGCTCCGCTCGCGGTGGATGCGACTGGAGTAATTGCCAGCACGCGGCGGCATCGAAGAAGAAGTATAAACATGGATTATACAAGTATCGCCCAGGACTTCATTGGGCACGGCAAACAGCTCCCTGTTTTCCGCAAGATGGAGAAGTGCCCCGCCATAAATCGGGGCCGCCAAAAGCATCGCGTAGTCCCGAACGGCGAACTTACCATATTCCGCAGTTTCGTGTGTAATGGCCAATTCGAGTTCAGACCGCAGAACCTCGATTGAGCCGGGACTAAGCAGACTGTTGCACAGAATGTAACCCTGCTGACTAAACAAGCTCCTTCTATCAGCCATCAGTGTGCACACGTTCGCTGCACTTGCGCGTCAAGCAAAAGGTAACACACATTGCCAAACACGTTCTGTAAAGGCACTGCGACCGAATGCCTATGTACCCTTAGAAGATATGATGCGAATATTGCTTGACCCTTGCGTGCTCTGGCGGGTCACGAGCAGAATAGATGCCCTCCCGAACGATAGCGGCCTATCTGAAGAATGACCAATTGCGCCGGGTCTGGCAAAAAATCCGCGTGCGCGCTCCACAGATACGCATATCAGGCTACGATATCACGAATCGCTGCAACCTGCGCTGTGAAGGCTGTTTCTTCTTCGAGGGCGAATTATCAGCTCAATACGCTTCTGACAAGAGCGAGCCGGAATACCGTGAGTTCTTTCGCACCGAAACTCAACGGGGAATTACGTATCCGCACTTCGCTGGTGCCGAGCCCGCCCTGGTGCAGAATCGGCTGCGTGTTGCCGCAGAATTCTGGCGCGATGGCCTTGTCTACACCAATGGAACGGTGCGCATTGACCAGGAAATTCCCTTTATGCTGCACATTTCAGTCTGGGGTGGCGAAGAAAAAGACCACGAGCTGAGGGGAGGGCAGGTCCTCCAGAAAGCCATCCGCAATTACCAGGGTGATCCACGGGCAATTTTCATGTATACGGTTAATCCACAGAACATCACCGACATTCCCGAAGTGGTTAAGAGGCTCTCTGATGCCGGCCTGCGCATTTCGTTCAACCATTATAGCGCGTCGCGGCAATACAAACGCAAAGTACTCTCGGGAGAAAAAACTGATTCCAAAACATACAGGCTGAGTACGGCAGAATCAAACCTGATGTTTTCGCCGAATGATCTGCTAAAGGCTAAGGAGACCATCGGCCGCGCCATGGCTGATTTTCCCGAGACTGTCATCTTCTCTGCGCACTATAACGAATTTGTCCACCGCAGCGGTCCGCTCTTCGATATTGATCCGGAGACCGCAATAGCCCGAAACTGCGTGATACTCAACATACCATATCACCGGCAGTACCATACAGATTTTTCCTTTTCTGATGCAGAGTGCTGCGTTGCCAATATCGATTGCAGCGAATGCAGGCACTATGTTTCGGTTTATACTCTCCTGATGAGCAGAATGAAAGAAGCCATGAAAGAAGAAGCGAGCTTCGCGTCATGGCTCGACATCTACAATACCTGGTGCCGGCTCCATTTTGTCGGTTGGGATACGCTGCCTGAAAATGACTGAACTTCTGACGCGCTCGCGTTCCGAATCTGCACGCCTCGGTTTTGAGATTTTTCGATCCAACGGCGTAGCCATTGAAAAACTGCCTGTTTTTTTTGCCGCATGTGCCGAGAAGCGTCCGGACGTGGTCATCCTGAGAACGGGAGCAGCTGAAGCACACGAGCTTCTGCCGCACCTCAGTTCATCCTGTCATACCATTGTTGCAGATTCAATGCTGGAATTCCGAAAAACCCTGCATGCCGGAAATATGGCGGATTCGCTCGATTCGGGGGCAGAGATTTTCGAGGCCGCGGAAGATGATTCGGCCCGGATTGCTGAGCTCGTCAGAAGGTGCTATGCCGATTACACGAATCATTATCATGCCAATCCATGCCTCGACCAGGGGCGTATACTCGAAGGTCTCGTGGAATTCAGCCTTGGTTTTATGACCGGTGCCGGGCGTACTCTTTTTGTGGCGGAGCTCCACGGCAGGCTTGTCGGTTATCTTTGCATGGAGATACGCGACGGTATCGGAAGTACGGTGATCGGTGGTTCGGCGCTCGACATTCCGGTCGCGCTGAGGCACAAGGTCCTCTGCGATCTCACGCATCGCGGCGACATGTGGCTCATGGAGAGCGGAGTGCGTCGCTTCGTTGCCGTGACACGCACTGACAAAACTTATATCCAGAAACTGCTCTGCCATAATATGCACACGCTGCCTGCGCGAACACTCGTTACACTGCACCTCAACCTCTTCCTGCACTCTGCAGCCGGGCAACCGGAGCAGCAACCCGGTGAATGGCCCCCGGCAATCCTGACAGGAACCAACGCCGCGACACTGACTCGGTACGAGGTCAGGCCGGCTTTGGCAGCGGGCTTTGAACAGAGTGTGGTATTCGGCAGGGGAGAGCGCAGTTATGTCTACAGCTCGCTCTCTGATGCAGCCGGGGTATGTGCATTCACGTCATTTGCTTTCCACTTGAAAGCGACCACTACCGGCCTTATTGGCGGGGGAGTACCTGCGAGGTAAACCGGGGTGAGCCGTTCTGTCCTTTTCCTGCTTCTTTGTGCTGCACAGGCGATCTCGGCTCAAAAGATACTGACGCGAAACGAAATTCGCAGGTCGGCCGAAAAGGCGATTGCGTATGCCATCGGTAAAAAGGCGAAGCTTACTGCGCAGGATATCTCAACGCTGCTCGAACTCGACCACCGCTTTGCATTGAATCTCGACAGGCAGGATCTGCTGCGCCTGCAGGCGCAGAAGTCACCGATCCGCCGGACGCCGCTGTGGCGTTTCGCTGACGAAAATTACGTTGCAAGTGAAAGTGATGTAAAGGGAATGAAGGGCAACGACCGCATTACAGCCAGTGCTCTTTATTGTGATAAGTACGTCCTGCCATGGGATTTCTATAAGGAACTGGAGGCGATGGCCGCCAGTAATGATTTTGACGCCACCCGGGCCTTCCTGGCGATCGGTTTACTCAAAAAGCGCGGTTGCCAATTTGACTCGGCGCGCGTCGAACCTGTTTCACTTCGTCTGCGCGCGACACTGCGCCGTATTGCTGCCGACGAAAAAGCACCGGAGACCCTGCAGGTAGAAGCTATCCTCTTTCTGACATTGGGCGGACATCGTTCAGATATTCGTCCGGAATGGGTCAGAAAGATCATCTCGCTGCAGCAAGCCGATGGCCGGTTTGGCCGCATTCCGTACACCACGCTACTGACTGCCCGAACGTTGCTCGAGTATAGCCGGCAGGAATAGAGCGTTTCCTATCGCCGCGCACCCCGCAGCAGATAACCCACGATTCCCAGGTTAATCGCTGCGCCGAGAAACTCGCGGCTTTGTTCGATCCACGGGCGCCCGGCGGACATGGGGGTGGTAAGCAGATTTTGCGAACCCAGCGCAAGCCATGCTCTTAAGCCGTCGGCAGTGATCAGCATTTCCGTCAGGCTCATGCCGAGCAGCATCCAGAGCAGCCATGTCCATCTTCTGCCGGCGAGGGCGGCAAAACAGCAGAAGGCCGTCAGGCCATACAGTGCCATCCAGTGCAGCGGATCAGGATCATTGTACTGCACGGCCGCCGCAAAGAGCAGGTAGGCAGCCGCCAAAGCCAGGAAAAACAGCCGAAAATACTTCGCCATAGGGCAGTTTTCAGGGGGGTGGGAGCGTGAAAAGCGTCCCGGCACCTACCGGTGACGAATTGTTCATTTTTTTGGCACTGCGGAACAAAAAAGTGACATATATAACAGATACTGTAGCGCTTGCTATAGGCTCAGTATTCAATAACGCGTGAAGGGGATCTTATCGAAATGAAATCCATTATGGTGGCTCTGGCAGCCATGCTATCCGTTTCTCAGGTTTTTGCCGGTTCAGGCAGCAGTACCAGCCTCAACGGGGTTTACCCGATCGTGCTCTCGCACGGTATGTTCGGCTGGGGTACAACCGACACCAATTCATTGATTGGTATTCTCAACTACTGGGGCGGAATGGATGACCACCTGCGTTCAAAGGGGGCAATCGTCTACGCTCCCGGCAAGTCAGCCCTGCAATCCAATGCGGTGCGTGCTCAGGAACTCAAAGATAAGATCAATCTCTTCATGGCCGCCGGCGGTCATACCAAAGTCCACATTGTGGGCCATTCGCAGGGCGGCCTCGACAGCCGCTACATGGTAACGAACCTGGGTATGGCAAGCAAGGTCTCAACGCTGACCACCCTCAATACCCCGCACAAAGGTAGCCCTATTGCTGACATCGTGCTCGGTGTTGTGCCATCATGGCTCATGCCTTATGTCAGCACCACGATTAATGGGCTGGTTAAGGTTATCTGGGGGGGATCTCAGAACAACCTGAATGCTTCGCTCAGCTCGCTGACTATTTCGAATGCCAACAGCTTCAATACCGCCACGCCAAACGCGAGCGGGGTTAAATACTTCTCTTATGGATCAAAGGTAACCGTGCCTGACCTGATTCAACACCCGCTGATGGGGCTGCTCGTTCCGGTAACCAGCGTCGGTGGTGTGGCTAAAGGCCAGGGCATTGAAAACGATGGTCTCGTACCGCTTAGCTCACAGAAATGGGGCACCTGGAAGGGCAGCCCGAGCTACAGCTTCTGGGTAACAGGTCTGGATCACCTGCAGGTTACTAACACCCTGTCCTCAGGCCAGGCATGGTTTGATGTGAAAGGTTTCTGGCTTTCGCTCGCACAAAACGCGAAGAGCAACCAGTAATTTCCCGCGCGCCGCCTGTCGGGCGCACAGAGAATCAGGGCTTTGCCGAAGGGCAAAGCCTTTTTATTTTGCACTCGTTACATTTTGGTCTGCGTGCAATACAGGTCTTGCGGCCATGAAAGATCAGCAGCAGCGGCAGGTCGCGCCAGGTCTTCTGGGGAAAAATCCGCATCAGTTCGCGTTCAACAATCACAGCATTATCACTCTTTGTGAACCCAAGAAGCCGTGTTATTCGCTTCACGTGCGTATCAACCGTGATGCCGGGCGCTTCCCCAAAGGCTTCGGCCATAATGACGTTTGCGGTTTTTCGACCAATCCCCGGCAGCGAATGCAGGAGTTCGAAATCGCGCGGTATTTTGCCGTTATGGTTTTCCACGAGAATCCGCGCGAGAGCGACAATGTTTTTCGCCTTGTTGCGGTAGAACCCCGTGCTGTAGATCAGCTTCTCTACCTCCGCGACATCCGCGTTTGCGAATGCCTCCATGTCAGCGAAGCGCGCGAACAGCGCGGGAGTTACCAGGTTCACGCGCTCGTCGGTGCACTGCGCTGAAAGTATCACAGCCACGGCGAGTTGCTCAGTGGTCTTGAAGTGCAATGGGCAGGCGGGGCGGCCGAACTCTTTCTCGAGCAGCCGAAAGATCTTCAGCGCGCGCGCGGTGAGTTCAGGACTCTTCGAGGATTTCATAGACTGTCACGGGTTGTGTCTTGCCCTTCACGCGCATCGTGTCGAGCTCGCGCACGCCGTATCCTTTGCCAATGGTATGTAGCACGGCGCTGCTGACCACGATCGGCGCTGCAAACGTCGAAGAAAGTGATTCAATGCGCGAGGCAAGGTTCACCGTGTCGCCGATCACCGTACCCTCCCACCGCTCATTTTCGCCGATGGTACCGAGGCGCACCGTTCCCGTGTGTATGCCAATACCGATGTCAATCGGCTTGTATTCCTGTTCCTGCCGGTGGCGATTGTATTCTTTGAGCACTGAGCGCATTTCCAGCGCCGCTGCAACAGCACCGGCGCTGCCACCGTGGCCCGCCGCCGGCTCCACGGGACCTCCGTGTCCCTCGGTTGCGGCAGAGATGCCGTCCTTGGCAGCCGCAACCATGGGACCTCCGTGTCCCTCGGTCGTCGCGATGACGCCCTCCGTGGCTGCGCCGACCTTCGACCCTCCTTGGCCTTCAGGTGCGGCAGAGATGCCGTCCTTGGCAGCCACAACCATGGGACCTCCGTGTCCCTCTGGGAAAAGCGCCATGATGGCGTCGCCGATGAACTTATCGATGAATCCTCCGTGTCGGCGGATAATGGGGCCCATGCGGCTCAGGTACGAGTTGAGAAAGCGGAAGTTCTGCTCGGGGGTCATCGATTCAGACAGCGAGGTAAACGAGCGGATGTCTGAGAAGAGAATGGCGATTTCGCGCGTGGTCGATTTCCCCAGCGTCAGCCGGGTAAAGTCGGTTTCGCCCGCCAGTTCGAGAAATTTCTGCGGCACGAAGAGCTGGAACGCGCGGCTCATCTCGCGCTCGCGGTCGATGACCTGCCGTTGCGCCTTTTCTTTTTCGTCGCGCCAGATATTGATGCGGTCTGCCAGCGCCAGCGAAAGCAGAATCACCTCGAGGGCCGAGCCGATTTGCGCCGAGTACGAACTGATAAATGAATAGTTGATCAATCCCACATTGCGCAGCGCGAGAAATACAACGCCGCCGATCAGCGTTGTATAGGCGATGAGAAAAAAGCGCGCAATCTTCTGTTGCTTCAGGTAGAGCAGCAGCGCCTTGAAGAAAATCAATAGTGCGCCCGCGCTGCCGGTTACGATACCGACGGTAATAAAATAACGGTAGGGCATGAAGGGGCCTATAGCCATCGAAACGAATGTAGCGAACGAAAGATAACCCGAGATACGGTAGAGTCGGGGTATGATGGTCTGCGCCTGGAAGAACTGCGCAGCAAAAAGCAACTGGAAGATCGTCGCCAGGTGCAGAAAGCCTGGCAACAGGTATTTTGCCAGTCGCGGATATTCGGGCAGAAGTAGTTCGTGCAGAAATCCCCAGAGCGCAAACTGGAAGAGCATAAAAAAAAGGATATAGAATACATAAAATGCGTACGAGCGCTCGCGCGTCGAAGCATAAAGAAAAAGATTGTAGAGCACCATCACGAGCATGATGCCGAAATAAACCCCGAAAATCATCTGTTCGATATGGTTGTCGGCGTGGAACTGCGCGTCGCTGGTCAGCTTCAGCGGCACGAGCATGCTGCCCTGGCTCATCAGCCGCATGAGAACGACGCGCCGGCGCATTCCGGGTTTCGAAGGTCCAATTCGTGTCGGAGCAAGCTGCGGCGATGCATCGACTGCCAGCGGAAAAACAAAGTTGCGGTGTGCTGCCGGCCTCGAACTCACAGGGTAATCGCGGCCTGTCAGCCAGCTGTCGAGAATCAGGCCGCGCTCGTTCAGGTAGCTGAACTGTATTTTGTCGATGAGCGAGGTGAGTTCGAGTACGAGCCGCTGCGGGCGGTCAGCGGGTGCCTCGAACGGAATCGCGACCCAAACGGCTTTGGCCGTATAACCGAGTGAGAGGCGCTTGCTGGGTGAACGGGTGAAGAATCCTTTCTGCAACAGCTCCAGTGCTTCATGCGGCTGCTGCTCATTATACTCTTCAAAATAGTACCAGACATTGCCCGCAAGGTTATACTCGCGCGTCTTTTCGTCGTAGGTGGCATAATCCAGCGCAAAGAGCGGCGTACAGAGAGCCAGTAACAGGGACAACAGTGCACGGCGCATACGCCAGCCTTCTCAGGCTAGCGGGTGCTGTAAATCACTAAGGACTTCATGCCCGGTATATTGTAGGGAATAGCCCCACAATATGCCAGGCGAATAGATCAGTTTTGGTCGAGAAAGTCGCGCAGCCGGCGCATCCGGGTAGGTGCACGCAGACGCCGCAGCGCTTTCGCTTCAATCTGGCGGATACGTTCACGCGTCACCTTGAAGACGTAACCTACCTCTTCGAGTGTGTGCGTATAACCATCATCGAGCCCGAAGCGCATACGAATAACTTTCTGCTCGCGTGCTGGCAGCGTTGCCAAAACCTGCTTGAGTTGTTCTGCGAGAATCGACTGTGCAGTAGACTGCAGCGGGCTGGGAGCTTTCTTATCTTCGACAAAGTCGCCCAGTTCGCTATCCTCGTCTTCTCCGACAGGGGTTTCGAGCGAAACCGGGTCTTTTGCTACCGATTTGACCTGTTTGACCTTGATGACCGGCCAACCCAGGCGTTCGCCGATCTCGTCGTCGGTCGGCTCGCGCCCGGTTTCCTGCAGGAAGATACGGGCTTCACGGTTGACCTTGTTGATCTGCTCGATCATGTGCGAAGGAATACGAATTGTGCGCGCCTGTTCTGACAAGGCGCGTGTGATAGCCTGGCGGATCCACCAGGTAGCATACGTTGAAAACTTGTAGCCCTTGCGGTACTCAAATTTCTCCACAGCGCGCATAAGGCCGATATTGCCTTCCTGGATCAGGTCGAAGAAGTGCATGCCACGGTTGGCGAAACGTTTCGCGATCGAAACCACGAGGCGCAGGTTCGCGTTGATGAGCTCTTTTTTCGCGGCGTCGATTTCGCGCTGGCCACGCGAGATCTTCTCACCCCAGAGCAGGATAATGAGGGTAGGTGACCCCGCTTCCTGCTCCATGCGGCGAAGTTTGCGCTCGTTATTGCGTATATCTTTGATGATATTTTTTACGTCTTCAACCGTGCAGCCAAGCTCGCGTTCAACGATGTGCAGGTCTTCGTTACGTTCTATGTAACGGTTAAACGCTTTAATTCCTTTTACATCATGTCCATAACGCTCTTTGAGCTTAAGAAAGTGGCGCTTGATTTCCTTGATGCGGAAAACCATGCTCTTGATCTTGTTGACGTGCTTCTGCAGTTCTTTCTGCGATACGCCCACGCGGATGACATGTTCAGCTGCAAGGCCCTCGAGTTTCAGGATCTGGGCCCAGACTTCCTGGTGTTTCTTGCTCTTGTGCGTGTAGCGCTTGAGCTTTGCCTTCAGCGCTGAAATCTGCTTATCGTAATCGGTAACAGGTTTGATCTCGCGCAGAAATTTTTCGCGCAGTTCTTTTTGCTCATTGGTGCTGATATAATAGGTCTTGGATGCGCGTGCAATATCGGTGATGCGCAGCGTACCCTTGTCGACGCGGTTGTACGCCTTGATGAATGCGCTGCGTAACAGCGAAGAGCGCAGCACGGCGTCTTCAATGATGTTCTCGCCGCCTTCAATGCGGCGGGCCAGTTCGACTTCTTTGTCACCGGAAATGAGTGATATCTTACCGATTTCTTTCAGATAAAGACGTATGGGGTCATCGGCCGCACTTGCGCCTGTTGAACCCGTAGATTTTTTCTTCTTCGAAGCTGCAGGACGAAATTCAGGCTTTTGCAGCAGCAGCTGCAGTGCGTCGAGGTCATAACCCCGCGTCAGCATCTGCATCGCGAGATCCTGGATCGTCAGCGTTCCCTTGTTTTCGGGCTGCTTGATTTCATAGCCCTGCGCTTTGAGCTCCGATACGAGAGCCTTAGGGACTTTTTGCTCGCCGAGCGAGCCGAAATTGCCCGGTACAACGGCAGACGAGGTGTCACCGCGCCGGCCCACCTGCTTTTTTTCGTATTCTTCAACTATTTCAATGCCGTACTGGTTGAGCAGAATGAAGACGTCATCGATCTTGTCGGAGTTCGTCAGCTTTTCAGGCAGGATGTCGTTGATTTCGTCGTAGGTGATTTCGCCGTTGGCTTTGCCTATATGTATAATCTTTTGTATTTCGGGAAGTTGTTCGAGCTCCACTAAGACTCCTCTGTGCTGTACCTGACCGCAGCCTTCCCTTGAGTATCGGACTTATCCTTAACCCAAGTTTACCACTGGCGTCACAGTTAATTTATGGGACACCGCGTAAAGAATGTGCCAAAAACGCAGTAAATAGGCAAGTTTTCCACACATCTTCGCTTTCTGGGGCGCGCGTAATCAGGCCCGGCGCATCCGCCAGTAGCGGAAAGAGTACCAGGCGGCGACTGCAAAGCTGATCGCCGAAATCCAGGGCAAATGGGAGTTTTTTCCTACTGAGAATTCCCCGCCCGGAGGATTATCTGCCGAAAGGCTAAAGATGCCGAGGCCCAGCGCCACAAAAGGTATCCAGAGTTTCCAGGCGGGCTCCGGCGGCAGTTTTTTCTCGGTCTTCTCGACCATCTCGATCTGGAATTTACCGGTCGATACCATGCCCAGGGTTTTGAGCAGTGTAGCGGGGGCCTGTTCGAGAAAATCAAGGTAGTCGGGCAGGGCGCGCAGAATTGGCTTGGTCATGCGCATCGGCGAAATACGGCCCACGAAAATCTCGCTCATGATGGGCAGCGATACCTTCGCGAGGTCCATTTTCGGGTCGAGGATAAATCCCACTGCCTCAATTGTCACGATTGCCTTGATCGCGAGCATGATATCCTTATTGAAGTAGAGCTTGTAGCGCGCGCCCATATTCATCGAATTGAGGATCAGCTTGCCTAGTGAATAGTTTTTGAAGCCGGCGCCAATCCAGCGCTTGCCAATTTCTTCAATTTCTGCCCGGAAACCGGCTATGTCAGAATGTGCAGTGGTCTCTGTAAGGCCGACCATGTATTTCGAAGCGGTTTCGTAATCGCGGATAATCAGGTAATAGTAGTAGAGGAACATCGCGTTCATGGTTTTCTGCGAAAATTGGCCGATCATACCCAGGTCGATCATGCAGAACTTCTCGGAGCCAACGATGAACAGGTTGCCGGGGTGCGGGTCGCCGTGGAAGAAGCCGTCGATAAAGAGCTGCTTGATCACCACGCGCGCGCCGAGCGCCGCGACCTTCGGCCCATTGATGCCGAGTTTCTTGAGCTTTTCTGAGTCGTCAGGTTTTACACCTTCGATAAACTCGAGCGTGAGTACCTTGCGCGTGGTGTATTCCCAATAGACCTTGGGCAGAATAACGTCGTCGTTATCCTTGAAGTTTTCGCGGAAGATGTCAGCGTGCTTGCCTTCCTGCGTGAAGTCAAGCTCCTTCATGGTGTAGTCAGAGAACTCCTGGATCAGCTTCTGCGGCTGGAAATCCTGGATGTAGGGTATCTGCTGCAGAATCCACGCCAGGCGCTTCATCAGTCGCAGGTCATTCGTCATGACGGGAATAATACCGGGGCGCTGGACCTTGACGACGACCTTTTGGCCGTTCCTGAGGTAAGCGATGTGCGCCTGCGCTAGCGAAGCGGCACCGACTGGTTTGGGTGCAAATTCTTTGAAGATGTGGCGCAGCGGTACATTAAATTCGCCCTCGATGACCTTCTTGGCATCTTCATAGCTGATCGGCGGTACCTTGGTCTGCAGGTTGCGCAGCTCATACGTGATGCGGCGCGGCAGCAGGTCTTCGCGCAGCGAAAGAATCTGGCCGAGCTTAACGTACGTGGGCCCGAGGCGCTCGATGGTCTGCCGCAGGCGGACAGGAAAGCGAATAATGCCGGCGGGGCGGCGTAACAACAGGCGGATAACCACGGCAAACATGCGCCGCGAAAAAGACCGCTTGCGCAGACCGCGGGGCCGGTAAAGATGTGAAACCAGCAGGTCCAGTGCAAACTGCACAATAATCGAGCTTACCGTCAGCAGGCGGCGTATTTCGGCGTATGTCTTGAGATTCATGCGTGAATGGTATGCCCGCCGACTTCAGCGGCGGTCATTTGGCAGCATTTAATAAAAGAGCGTCCGAGACAAGTGTTTTCTGTTAAGAAATCAGCCAATCTCTTCGCGCCCGTCAGCATGGCGCGCAAAGCGGCTCCGGTCGCGGCCATGGACGGGTTCGTCACTGGGCCACGGCCAACCGCCGAAGCGGGTACGCTGGTAGTCCGAAAACGCCTGCTCGATTTCCTGCCGGCTGTTCATGACAAAGGGGCCGTACTGCACGACGGGCTCCGCTATCGGCCGTCCCTGCAGGAGAAGGATCTTTGCACCCTGCACCCCGGCTTCAAGAACGAACTCCCTCTCGCTCATGAGTCTCAGGCCCGTGCCCGCAGGAATAACTCCCCCTGAAATCACCAGATTCTCACCCTGGTAGAAATACACAAATCGATTGAGACCTGCCTCAGCTGCAGGGAGTTTCCACTGTGCCCCGGGTGGCATCTCGATGAGCCAGACGTTCACTGCGTTGGCGGCATCGGCCGCCCATGAATCGGGCGGTGGCGCAGGGGGATTTTTCCCGGCGTAACTGCCGGCAACGAGTTCGATCCGCGTTTCGCGGCCTGACGCGTCTTTTTCTGTCACGACCGGAATCTGGTTCTGCCACAACATCTTGAAATGCGGCCTGGCAAACTTACTCTTCGCTGGCAGGTTGAGCCAGATCTGAAAAAGTTCCAGCGTGTTGTCTTTTTCCCGCTCGAGCAGCGGAAACATTTCGGCGTGCTGTACTCCTGCTCCGGCAGTCATCCACTGCACGTCGCCTGCACCGTAACGGCCTGCAGCTCCCATGGAATCGGAGTGATCGACAAAGCCACGGCGCACCACCGTGATGGTTTCGAAGCCACGGTGCGGGTGGCCGGGAAAACCGGGAACTCGTTCACCATGGTACATACGCCAGCCGTCGCGCGGTTCAAAATCCTGGCCGATATTGCGACCGGCAAGCGGTGCTGCCGGCCCGAGTATTTCGTTGCCGCGCGGGTACTGGTCAAGGTGGTGCACGCAGAACAAGAACGGGTCTGCGGTCACCCACTGAAAGCCCAGCTGGTGGGCCGATACAATGCCTAATTCTTTGAGATCCATGGTCGGTAATTTCTCCAGTGAAGGCAGGCGGTTGCGACGAGAGAAAAAATGCCAGCCACCGGCGAAAAGCGTCGCCGTACCGGCAAGAGCTGTGAGGAATTTCCTGCGTGTCATGCTCGCCTTCCCAGTAAAGATAACGCTCCGGGCGCATTTGCTCCACAATTCTGGCGCAAGCGCTGCAGATGCGCCTGCCGGCTTTATGGGCGAGAAAACTATTCTTTGTATATTAGTCTTATGGCTGATCGTTACGGCGCTTTAAAGTATATCCGGACACTGGATCCGGAAAAAGACGCGCACCAGATTGTCGCAGTCTCAAGCGCGTTTGATTTCGCGCAGGATATGGAGATTTCGCTCGGCCTGGCCTTCTTCAGAACTTTCGCGATCCCCTCGATTGCGCGCATCCTCGATGAAACGAAGCAGTTTGAGAAGTTCGGCCAGAAACGCTACGACGATACAACCATACTGCTGGCAGAATTTCTCGAGAACGGCCTCGACAGCGAGCGCGGCCGCGAGGCGATTCGCCGCATGAACCAGATACACCGGCAGTACAATATTCCCAACGAAGACTATCTTTATACTTTGACGACTTTCATCTTTGAACCGATCAGGTGGATTGACCGCTTTGGCTGGCGTCCCCTGGACGAAAAAGAACGCCTGGCGGCATTCTATTTCTGGCGGCGCGTGGGCGAGATGATGGGTATCAGGGAAATTCCTCGCAATTATGCCGAACTTGAGGCTTTCAATATTCGTTACGAGCGCGAGAATTTCCGCTACACGCCTGAGTCAGACCGGGTAAGCCAGGGAACCCTCGCCGTGCTCGAAGGTTTTCTGCCGCGCCTGCCCGGAGTGGGATTTTTGGCGCGCGAGGGTATTTACGCCCTCTGTGACGCACCGCTCAGAAGGGCAGTGGGTTTTCCTGATCCCAACCCACTCGTCAAGGCTGCGGTTGAGGCGACATTCAAGGCGCGCGCATTTTTCCTGCGCCACCTGGGCCAGCCCCCCAAAGATCCCGAGAGGATCACGGCCCGAAAGTTCGCCACGTATCCACAGGGCTACCGCATCGCCGAAGTTGGCCCGGCGTCGGTACCCGTGGCAGCCGAAAAAACAGCGTAGTAGTTTTGCCGGCTCAGGTGTCGGTAATACGGGGGTCTTGCACTTGACGCCTTGAATTTGAAACCGGTTTCCTCTAAGCTCCCATGCAAAAACCGGATTTCGTGACGAACCAGCGCCTCATTACCTGGGTAGAGGCGATGGCGAACCTGACCCAGCCTGATTCCATTCATTTCTGCGATGGCTCTGATGAAGAATACGATCGCCTGTGCGCCGAAATGGTCGCCAAGGGCACCTTCATCAAGCTGAATCCCGAAAAGCGCCCGAACAGCTACCTTGCCTGGTCTGACCCGTCAGACGTGGCACGCGTCGAAGACCGCACTTTTATCTGCAGCAAACGCCCGGCCGATGCCGGTCCGACCAACAACTGGAAAGACCCGCGCGAAATGAAGGGCATTCTCAACAACCTTTTCAACGGCTGTATGCGCGGCCGCACGATGTACGTGGTCCCATTCTGTATGGGGCCGATTGGGTCGAAGATGTCGCTCTACGGCGTGCAAATCACCGATTCGGCTTATGCCGTGGTTAGCATGAAAATCATGACCCGCATGGGCAAGCAGGCGCTTGATGCCATCGGTGACGGTAATTTTATTCCCTGCATGCATTCAGTGGGAGCTCCCCTTGCACCCGGCCAAAAGGACGTGGCATGGCCCTGTAACAAAGATAACAAGTACATTGTCCATTTTCCCGAAGAGCGCGCGATCTGGTCTTACGGCTCAGGCTATGGCGGTAACGCACTGCTCGGAAAGAAATGCCTCGCGCTGCGTATCGCTTCAGTCATCGGCCGCGACGAAGGCTGGCTCGCAGAGCACATGTTGATTCTGGGTATGGAAAAACCCGATGGTGCAAAGACCTATGTTGCTGCGGCGTTCCCGTCAGCCTGCGGCAAAACCAACTTTGCGATGATGGTGCCGCCTGAGCACTACAAGGGTTACAAGGTTACGACTGTTGGTGATGACATCGCCTGGGTCTACCCTGCTGAAGATGGCGGTCTCGTGGCAATCAACCCCGAAGCAGGTTACTTTGGCGTACTTCCTGGTACATCAAAAGAATCGAATCGCAATGCGATGGAAATCATCAGCAAAAATACCATCTTCACCAACGTCGCGCTTACCAAAGACGGCGACGTCTGGTGGGAGGGCATGACAAAAGAAATTCCCGAGGGCATTACCGACTGGACCGGCCAGCCGTGGACTCCTGACAGCGGCCGTAAAGCAGCGCACCCCAATGCACGCTTTACCTCGCCGGCTGTCCAGAACCCGGCGATCGACAAAGACTTTGATAACCCGAAGGGTGTCAAAATCAGCGCATTCGTTTTCGGCGGCCGCCGTTCGACCACAGTGCCGCTCGTTTTCCAGGCAGTGAACTGGAACCACGGCGTTTATTTTGCTGCAACGATTGGTTCAGAGATGACAGCAGCGGCAGCGGGAACAATCGGCCAGGTGCGCCGTGACCCGTTTGCGATGCTGCCGTTCTGCGGTTATCATATTGCCGATTATTTCAACCACTGGCTGCAGATGGGCCGCAACCTTGGTAATCCTCCCCGCATGTTCTTTGTCAACTGGTTCCGCAAGGACAATGACGGCAAGTTCATCTGGCCGGGCTTTGGAGAAAATACCCGGGTGCTCGAGTGGATCGTTGACCGCGTTCACGGTAAAGGCACGGCCACCGAAAGTCCGCTCGGCTGGATGCCGCGCTATGACGAGATGGATTGGGACGGCCTTTCCTTCACGCGTGAGCAGTTCAACCAGCTGATGACGATCGATACGCGCTTATGGAAGAACGAAGTGCTGCAACACGAAGAATTCTTCGACAGCATCTACGATAAGCTGCCCAAGGAGCTTTTCTGGATTCGCCAGTTGCTGCTCTCAAGCCTCTGGCGCTCTGGCGAGAAGTGGCTCGTGGGTGGCAACCTCGGCATTACGACCCGCGCCAGCGACGAATAGCCGTGCGCGTGCCAACACGCGCAGCTGAATTGCGAACTCTGACAACAGGCCCCTGCAAACGGGGCCTGTTCTTTTTTCTACTGCTCATTCTTTCAGGTTGCCGCGGCGGTGATGTCGCACACAGTGCAGCGGCACATTGGCTTGCGCTTCCCGCTGAACTGCAGGGCGAAGTACAGGGTATGCCGCCGCACTGGTCAGTGCAGGGTACGGGTGGTGCAGTTTCTTCTGCAAATCCCCTGGCGACAGCCGCAGGTATTGAAGTGCTGCAATCTGGCGGCAATGCGATCGATGCGCTGCTGGCCGTGCAGTGGGTGCTGGCGGTGACCGAGCCGCAGTCGTCTGGCCTTGGTGGGGGGGGATTTCTGGTCTATTACGACGCCCGTTCGAAAATGGCCTATGCTCTCGACGGCCGCGAAGAGCAGCCCGCCGCCGCACCTGCAGACCTTTTTCTCGATTCCAATGGCAATCCATTACCCTTTGCCGAACGCATCGCCGGCGCGCGGGCGGTCGGTGTGCCGGGCACAGTGGCGCTGATGGATTATGCGCTGCGCCGCTTCGGTTCTGGCAAGCGCAGCTGGCAAGAGCTGTTCATGCGCGCAATCGCACTCGCGCAGCATGGCATACGCGTGTCACCTCGCCTTGCACAGGCGATGGCGCTCAGCCGAGACAGACTGCTTAAGCAGAACGGCGATAGTTCTGCCTATCTGCGCAGCCGCGAACCCTACAAAGTCGGTGAGGCATTCTACCAGCACGACCTGGCCGCGACACTGAAGAGGCTTTCTGAGAAGGGCGCAACAGACTTCTATACGGGTTCGATAGCCACAGATATTTTGGCGACCGTGCAGTTGAATTCCACGTACAGATCGTCCATGGCTGCTCAAGACCTTTCGGGCTACCGGGTCGCGGAGCGCCAGGTTCTTCGTGCCCGCGTGAACTCGGCAACGCTTTATAGCATTGGAGCTCCCGCATCGGGTGCGACGGTGCTGAAGATGCTGCAGGCAATGCGCTCCGCAGGGCAGGGTGACGAGTCGCTATTGCTGCAGGCGCTGCAGAGCGGCAAGATTGCCTTTGCCGAGCGGGAAAAAACTCTCGAAGATCCTGACTTTGCCGCGGCGCGCGTCGCGGGCGAGAGCCCGGGCGAAGCGCACAATACGACCCATGTTTCGATCATTGATGCTGCTGGCAATGCAGTGAGCTATACGTCTTCGGTTGAAACGAGCCTGGGATCTGCGCTCGAGGTCCGCGGACGCGGTTTTGTGCTCAATAACCAGCTCAGTGATTTTGCCACGCCGCCGGGAAAAGTGAATTCGGTTGAACCGGGAAGAAAGATCCGTCGGACGGCCCTCAACGAAGACGCGCGCGCACCGGGTGGCAAGCGCCCCCGCAGCTCTATGTCGCCACTCATCATGCGATTTGACAGTGGCCGGATCGTTGCGCTCGGAAGTCCCGGCGGCCCGACGATTGTCGGCACGGTGGCGCTGACTGCCGCGCGCGTGCTCGCGGGACAGGAATTGCAGACCGCAGTCAATGCGCCGCGCGCGCTGGTCATGCCGCACGGCAAGGCTCTCATCGAATTGCCGCTGAGGCGCAACAAGCTTTTCCTGCAGGCATTGCCGCGTGCCGGAATCCAAGCCGATTTGGGAAGAAAGGTTATTTCGCTCGGTTCGGTGCAGGCAGTCGAGTGCACTCCCCTGGCGCAACAGGCCGCGGGCCGGCCGGTATCGCCGGAGAATGGGCAAAGCATGTTCTGTACGGCGGCGAGTGACCTGCGCCGCGAAGGGTTGGGCCTTGTGCCACAAATCAAGGTCGAGTAGAAAATGCCAAACCTTGTCGCCGCCGATTTTTGGGTTATTGCCGCATATTTTGTCCTGACCTTTGGCGTGGGAGTTTTCGCGTTACGTCGAAAGCATGAGACAAAGGAAGATTATTTTCTCTCGGGGCGTTCGCTGCCGTGGCACCTGGCCGGCCTGTCGATGGTGGCAACCACCTTCGCCGCGGACACTCCGCTTGCGGTCACCGGCATCACGATTGAACGAGGCATTGCAGGCAATTTTCTCTGGTTGTCGCTGATACCCTCTGGTATCCTGACGGCCATCTTTTATGCACGTCTGTGGCGACGTTCGGGCGTCATGACCGATGCCGAGTTTGCCACGCTGCGCTATTCGGGCAGGCCCGCGATTTTCCTTCGCCGTTTTCGCGCGCTCTACCTGGCGATCCCTGTGAACCTGATTATCATGGGGTGGGTGACGACGGGTATGGCAAAGGTCATGCAGGTGCTGTTCCAGTTTCCAACCTGGCAGACTCTCGGCTTGCTCTATGCATTTACGGTTCTCTACATCGTGCTCTCTGGTTTGTGGGGTGTCGTTATTACCGATGTACTGCAGTTTTTGATCGCCATCACGGCGTGCATCGTGCTCGCGGTGATCGCCACGGGGCAGGTGGGCGGTCTTGAACAGCTCTGGCAGAATGCAGAAAAGACGCTGAAGCCCGGTGCGACGGCGATCTATCCTTGGTACTACGCGGGCCCGGTTTATGTTGTTGTGGTCTGGCTGGGCGCGCAGTGGTGGGCATCCTGGTACCCCGGTTTTGAACCCGGTGGCGGTGGGTACGTCGCACAACGCCTGCTTTCGACGCGCAATGAAAACCACGCGGTGGCTGCTGCGCTGCTCTTCAACGTACTCCATTTTGTTGTCAGGCCATGGCCGTGGATTATCACTGCGCTGGCTGCTGCAGTAGCGCTGCCACAGGGGTCAGATAAAGAGCTGCTTTACCCACAGGCAATTCTGGCCTGGATGCCGGCAGGCCTGAAAGGCCTGATGGTTGCCGCATTTCTCGCAGCGTTTATGTCGACGATTGCGACGCATCTCAACTGGGGAGCCTCCTATATTCTGAACGATGTAATCGCCGGAACGCGCTTAGCTCCCCGGGACCAGCGCGGCGAAATGCTGCTCTCGCGGCTCACGATCATCGTGCTTGCGGTAGCCGCCATCGGCGTTTCGTTTCTGATGGATTCGGTGAGCGCGGGCTGGGAGCTCATCCTCAGCATTTCGGCAGGCACAGGTCCGGTTTACCTGCTGCGCTGGTACTGGAAGCGCGTGAATGCATTCAGCGAAATCAGTGCGATGGCAGGTGCATTCGGCTTTTCGTTGTTGCTTTCGCGGTTTGAGATTCCGCAGGAGATACGGCTTTGCCTGGTTGCCCTGCTGACGAGCATATCCTGGGTTTTGGTAACGCTGTTCACCCCGGCAGAAGGGGACGAGAAACTGGCCGCCTTTGAAAGCCTGGTTTCTCCGCGCCGCTGGACTATGCGCGAGCTGGTCGTATTTGCTGCCGCGGTAGGTGTCATATACACCGCATTCTTTCTGATAGGCGAAATGCTGAGGCTGAACTGGTATGCGGCTGCGCTGAATGCGCTGGGCCTTGCAGCGTCGCTCGCAGTGACCTACGCGGCCCTGCGCCGGCGCGTCAGTTGAGCAGTATGCTCTTGTGCGTACTGGCGAAGTGCCGGTAAACTCCGCCCTTTTCGATCAGGCAGCGCCGCCACAGGTCATAACCGTCATCGTGAAACACCAGCTCAGGCCGCGCGTCGAGTAGTACCCAGCTGTTGGAGCGCAGTTCGTATTCGAGCTGACCCGTTGACCAGCCGGCGTAACCGCAGAAACGACGGTAGCGGTGCCTTTTTTGCATGAGTACCGGCAGCAGCTCGTCAGAACTTTCGAAATAGACGCCTTCGATGATTGCTTCACCCGTTGCAAATTCATCGGCTTCGTGCAGCAGCGAACGGTGTTCCGGATCTACCGGCCCACCGTTAAACAACGGTTTATGCTTACGCGTTTCACCGGGCAGGGGATGATTCAGCACCAGGCCCAGCGAACCCCGGCTGTCATGGTCGACGAGCAACACGACGCTGCGGTTGAAATTGCCGTCGAGAATTGCTGAACTCGCAATCAGCAGCTTACCTTTCAGTTTCTCGTCCATCAATTATGAATCGACTTGAGTTGTTCGATAAGCGACAGCTGCACATAATTGCTGAGGGCCCGTGTGTCAGCCGTTTCGTTGCCATATTTGCGTACGATCTGGGTCGCTACATTGCTGATTTCGCCCGAGAGGAAACTCTGTGTAATTTCCGGAAGTTTGCGCGTCATCGAATACAGTCGCTTTGCCCGCTGCGCAATATCCGTGTCAACCCTTTCGCTCAGCTGCCGGCGCGTGTCGCCAAGTTTGATATTCCACAGTTCTGCGTACTTGGCGATCATTTCCATCGCGTTCTTTTCACCTATCAAACGGGTTTCAGCCATGTTGAGTGCGCGGTGCCAGTCAGTATCGGCACTGCTCACCGGGGTCCTCGCCACCGTTTCTTCGGCCCGGGCAGCTGCGGGTTGTTCTGAGCCGACGAGTCCAAACAGGGTAGCCAGCCAGCGCAACAGTGGGTAGCGGTATAGGAACGGCAGTTCTGCGCGCACCGCAGCCACTATTTCGCGGCGCACCAGCTCGAGCAGCGAATGTACGGGTCGAAAGATGATACGTTCTTTTCCGGCGAAAAAATAGAGCTCCTGAAGATTCGGGCTCATCGGGTGACGACTGATAATATGAAATGCATTGAGTATCGCCTGGGGATTCTGGAGCAGCGTCGTGAATACCGGTTCATGTGCCTTCACGTACTTTTCCACGTCTTCGGCGAAGAACTCGTCAAATTCCATGGACGAACGGCTCTCATTACGCAGCATCAGCGCGTACCACATTTTGCGAAACCGGGAAAGCATTTCAGCCCGGACGCGCTTGCGTTCAGACTCAAAAAAGATCAGCAATGCTTCACGGTGAATGAAAAATTCCTCTTCGTTCATGCGAAACCGGAGCAATGCCGGCAAAAGCTCGCGTTCATCTGCCTGGAAAACCGTGTACTCGGTCAGCATATCCTGCACAACCAGCTCAATTTCTGACTGGTTGAGCAGCGAGGCCATGATTTCCAGCCCGGCACTTCCCCTGACGACTTTCTGGATAATACTCTCGCGGTTCAGCAGCGCCGGGTAGTCTGCCATCATGTTGAGCAGCTTTTGTGCGTTTTCCCGCAGGCGGTCTTTGTTATTCTTTTCCGATTCGAGCCAGGCTTCATAACCTTTAAATGCCTCGATGAGTCGCGCTGCCTGCAACAGGGTGGCCATACCCCGTTTGTCCTTGTCCATGGTAAAATATGCAGCCAGGCGGTTTGCCAGGTTCACGAGATAGAGCGGCACTTCAGATTCATTGTGCGACAGAATACGCATGATGCGTTCGACGTTTGACGTCTTTTGCGGCATGATGTTCTGCATATCCTTTACCAGATCTTCGGCCAGCCGGTTTTGTGCCGAATTGGCAATGACATTACGCAGCTTCAGCAGGCAGATTTCGAGCATCATGTCGACCGTGTTGCCCGTGGCGCACACCGCCTGCATCACGTCGGGAAACCGAAAGAAAATCAGGCGCTTTTCTTCTTTGAGCCGATGATTTGTACCGTTGGAAATTTCCGAAACTGCGATGTCTACATGGTTGTTCGGGAGCAGGAACTTTCGGAGCAAGTCTTCATCAGGAAAAGGCATCACCGAATTTGAAAGCATCTGCCCGTAGTATTCTTCGAGGAAGAGGGTGGCGGGGTCAGTCAGCCGAATGCGCAGGACTTCACCACCATCCAGGTCTGCGTCGATGAACTGTTTTTCGCGCAAGGGAAAAGCTGTCTGGGTGATCAGGCGACGTACATTCGGCAATGTTTTGAGTTTTGCGATGTTTTCGTCGCTGCCGCGTGAGAGGAGAAAATCGGTGAGGCGCGCCGTGGAAAAGGAGGTGCTGTCGCTCTGCGCGGCAAAACGCGCGTATGACTCAAGCATCAGCGCTTCGTCTTCCATGAGCGGAATACCCCGCGCAAAGTCGCGGAACTGTTGTTCTTCAAGGTCGATATAGAACGGCTTATGTTCAGCGGACACTGTTTTGATTATCGGCTTTCTGGTGGGGTAATACTGACAGGCACTATATAGGTAAAAAATCCTATTCTTGTGCGAAGGCCCGAACTTTTCAGGCCAGGCTTACCCAACGCGGATCGAGCGCATAGATGCCCGGCATGGCAAAATCTGCCAGGGCAGCGAAGCGGCTTAAGCCCAGCGGTAATCCCGCCCGGGAGAAAAGTGATTCGTGCACGCTGGGCAGAATGGCTATCTCCAGTGGAGACAAGGCTGTTAATCCCAGTTTTTGGCGGATTGCGGCCAGCGCATCGGTCAGACCGCCTTCGCTGTCTGCCAGGCCCAGGGAATGAGCCCGCTTACCTGAGTAAACTCTCCCAGAGGCGAGCGGCCTGATCTTTTCATGGACGGTGCCACGGCCCTGCGCCACGTCGCGCAAGAACTGTTCGTAGATTTCTTGCATGTTGGCGGCAAGCTGTTGCTTTTGTACGGAGGCAAAATCAGCAAAGGCCGAGAAGAAAGGCGCGGTATTCTTTTTGGGCGCGCGGTCGACGCTTATCCCCCATTTCGCCAGCAGCGGCGCTACGTTGAATTTGCCGCCGACCACACCGATCGAGCCGGTTATCGTCAAGGGAGTGGTAAAGACGGTATCGCCCGCCGCTGAAAGATAATAGCCTCCGGATGCGGCGACATTGCCCTGCGAGACTATCACCGGCAACGGTGACGGCCGTTTTTTCTTTTTAGAAGCGCGCGTCGGTTCTTCCGGTTGAGTCGCATTGCTGTCTAATTTTCTGCCCTCAATCCGGTGTGTCGCCAGCATCCACTCGCGCCATAGTAACTGGGAAACCAGGGCCGATCCGCCCGGGCTGTTGATGCGCAGCAGCGCGGCATTAAAGTTCCCGCTGCGCAATTCACCGGCCACCGTTTCGTAGTCATGCCAGTTAATGGAACCTGGGCGCGGGCGGTGGCTTTCGACAATGTTTCCTTCGGCGACGACCAGGGCGACACGGTGTGCCCGCCTGAAGGGAAGCAGCCTGAACGACCGGGCGCGCACCAGCGACAGTGCCTGCGAAAGTTCACGCACCACCATTTTTTCAGGTACCTTTATCCACGCCGCGTACTCCTGGGCAGAAGCCGTACCCTGCACCAGGCCGGCCGCTGCAGCGGCAGTCGCTGAGAGTAACTGGGGTCTTCCCGTGCGTTTGAGTGACGGAGCCCGCTCGGCCACTGCTCTAAAGAACTCCGCTTCAAGGTCTGCCAGCAGTTCTTCTGTCTGCTGCCTTGCGGCGCGGGACATGCTGTTGCGCGTGAAAATTTCTGCCGCGCTCTTAAAATCTCCGACAGAAAGAAACTGCGGACGGACGCCCAGCTTGCCGAGCAGCGACAGCATAAAGAGCGATTCACTCGTAAAAGGCGAGAGGTCGAAGGTTGCCCCTTCGGCCGCGTAAATGAATTCGCAACCTGTCGCGATGTAGAGAGATACGCGGTCGTCGGCGATCAGCCAGCACGAAGTGCGAATGCCCTGATCGCGGGCCTTTGCCAGGAGCTGCCGAAGCTCCCATGCCTGCGCCCAGCCAAGGTTGTGAGATTCAATCGTCAAAGCAATGTGCTTTAGCCGGAGTCGCCTGGCAGATGCCGCGGTGATAACCGACTGCAGCTCGAGGCAAAGCAGGTAGAACCGGTCACGCGCCGGCTTAAAAAATGTCCAGATACCATGCGATAAGGGAGCCTCTGAGTACTCGCCGCGCACGGCCAGCTGCAGCACAAAGGGGCGGTGCAGAGCGCGTAGCCTGAACCAGCCGTAGAGGAAGAGGCGCAGGGGTTGCAGCAGGGCCAACAGTAGAGCGCGGAGCATGGTTGCAAATGCCCCTGAAGACAGGGCGAAAAGCCGCAAAATGCGTGACGCAGCCGCCAGATTCTCCTCGAGTGTGCTGTCCAAAGAGTCGATAGTCTGGCTGTGGAGGCCTGCTACCCGACGGGAGGACAGGCCGTACCCGTTTTAATCAGGAATTTTTATGCGTGGATTTATTCTTCCTTTATTGGTATCGCTGGTCTGCTGCGCCAGCAAAGCGACACGGCTATCCCCGGGTGCAGAGAAAGCGCTTGCGCGTGCGACGCACAACATCAAGACATTTCCCGAAGGTGCTGACAAAGGACCGCCGCAATTCAAAAGTCTTGTTTCCGAAGGTGTGACTCTGCATGCCTGGTCACGGGATTTTGCCCGTGGCAGCGCGATACTCCTGGAATTTGAATCGGCGGGCAATATCGCGCAGGCAGAGCTATTTGTTAACGACCGCCCGCTCGCCCTTTCGCGCAGCGAGACTGGGGTTTTTGCGCTGTTTGCCAATTCACCTGACAGCCGCCTGAAGCAAAACCGGGTTGTTTTGAAACGACCGGGCTCTGCGCAGGCCGAGTTTGTTCTGCCCGTGGTGCGCAAAGAGTATCCGGTCGCAGTCTCGAAAATGACCGTGAATAAGTTCTCCAACCAGAGCAAGCCGATGAGCCAGGAGACAATTGACTCCATCGAAGAAGGTCGCAAGAAGAAGCTGAAGGCGCTGGTTTCAAGTTCCGGCAACCTGCTCACGGGTGATTTTCGCTACCCGCGCGACGAGCACAAGATTACGTCGCCGTTCTTCATCAAGCGCGTGTATGAACGCTTCAAACTCGTGAAGGGTAAGAAGAAGAAACTGCCCGGCAAGACCTCGTACCATGGCGGTACCGACCTCAAAGGGCAAAAGGGAGCTCCCATTTTCGCTATTGCCGATGGCGTCGTGAACCTTGCAGAGCACCTGTTCTACGAGGGCAATATCGTGATTATCGATCACGGAAATGGCGTGATCAGCGGCTACATGCACCAGAGTGAGCTTGTGGTCAAAGAAGGTGAAAAAGTCAAGGCAGGCCAGCTCATTGGGCGCAGCGGTGATACCGGAATGGTGACCGGACCACACCTGCACATCTTTCTGCTGATCCACGGAGTGAAGGTAGACCCGCTGAGTCTTCTTGTGCTGCCTGTTCGTCCCGGTCGCTGATGGTTACCGGTCACACAGAATCTGTAGTGCTGCTTCTGCTGGCGGTAATTTTTCTTGCCGCAGGTATTTTCATTGGCATACGGATCAGTAGCCTCAGGGCCGAAGCTAAGTTCGTTAGCATTCTGCAACAGAAAGAAGTTGAGTGGGGTCAGGCATCTGATGCCGAACGCCGGGCAGCACTCGCGAAGTCGCGCCAGGTGATCGGCGGTACGTTCAGCGAGCAGCTTGCACCTTACTTGCCGGACTTTCCGTTTGACCCGACCGAGGCGCGCTTCATCGGCAAGCCCGTCGACTTTGTCGTGTTTCGCGGCCTTTCTGCCGGAGCTGTCGATGAAGTTGTTTTTGTTGAAGTCAAATCAGGCAAGAGCCGCCTGAACCGCAATGAAACATCTATTCGCCAGGCGGTCGCTTCGGGCCGCGTCAGTTTCGTCGAATACCGCGTACCCGCCGGAATTACCAGCGTGTCGGGTGATTAACCTGCGAGAGCAGCCAGTACCGCACCGCGCACAGTCGGCCAGACCTCTGCGAGCGGTAAGCCGCGTTCGATTTCAAACGTGATGGTGGGTATCTGCCTTTCCCAGCCCGCATAGGTGCCGAGCGAACCCGGAGTCGGGTAGCCGATGTCTTCAGTTATTTCGTAGGGCAGTGCGGCGTGCATTTTCTTTGCGTGACCGTGCGCAGGGCCATTGACGTTGAACATCGGCTTCCACGAATGCAGAGAGAGAATAAAATCAGGCTTAAAATCTGCAAGTATCTGCAACAGCAGCTGAGTTTCGGGCTCTGATCCCGCAGCCGGGCCGGAGTAGTATTTTTCACCAGGTGCGTTTCGGACCCAGTCTTTAGTCGGCATGTTCCGGTTGAGATCGACGGCATTTCCGTTGTGGCGTGAGAAAGCCAGTACGCCATCGGGGTTCAGCACCGGGATGAACAGTAAATCGCACCGCAGATCAGTCATCTTCTGACCGGCGACAAATTCTTCATTGAAGCCGGCCGTAGCGGCAACACCTTCGGTTTCGTTGCCATGTACCCCGCCGAGAAAAAATACGCGCGGTCCTTTGCCCGCGAAGCGCGTGCCATAGATTGGGCGCTTACCGGCTGAAAGCCCCAGCGTATCAAGACTTTCAAATTGCGTGAGAATTTTTTCGGGGGAGTTGAACTGTTCTGATGGTTTGACTTCTTCTGCCATATTTTATGCCTGAGCGATTTTTGTTACAGCCTGCAGCAGAGTAGCGTTGCGCAGTGTGTTGAAGAGGAGCATCGCGATTGTCATTGGGCCGACACCACCTGGTACCGGTGTATAAAATGCAGCCTTCTCTTCAGCAATCTTCATATCGAGGTCACCGGTTACCTTGCCATCGATACGGTGCATGCCAACATCGACGACGATGGCCCCTGGTTTCATGTTCGCCAGGTCGATGACGCCGCGTACGCCGGTAGCACTGACGATCAGGTCGGCTGAACGTATGAAATCCGCCAGGTTGCGGGTGCGTGAATGGCACATGCTCACCGTCATGTTGAGACCCGAAAGCAGCAGCTGCGCCATCGGCTTGCCGACGATATTCGAGCGACCGACAACCATTGCGTGTTTGCCTTCCAGTCTGAATTCGGGTTTTTCCCGGCTCAACTCCCGCAACATCAGGGCGACGCCGGCCGGTGTACAGGGCAGGGTAGTAGGTAAGCCGGCCAGCAGCCGACCCTGGTTCAGGTAATGAAAACCGTCAGCGTCTTTTTCAGCGACAATTGCCTGCAGAACCTGTTCTTCATTCAGGTGCCTGGGCAGCGGCAATTGCACCAGTATACCATGTATAGAATTATCATGATTAAACTCATGTATTTGTGCTATCAGCTCTTCCTGTGTCACATTAGCAGGCAGGCGGATAACCCGTGATGTGAAGCCCGCCTCGACAGCTGCCTTCTCTTTACCGCCGACATAGATCTGCGACGCTGCATCGTCACCCGCCAGGATAACCGCAAGCCCGGGCTTTACGGCGAGTTTTGCGGCTTCGCGGGCGACGTCGGCGCGTACGAGCTCCGCCAACCTCTTGCCCATGAGTTTCTTGCCGTCGACCCAGTCTGCAAGGGAAAAGCTGCTGGAAGGCAGCGAATCAAAAATTGCCACGGCACACGAAACCGGAAGCCCTGACAGGCTTACAATCAGAACAGGCGGTCGCACCTGCCCGGTGGCAGGGTAGAGCGAATTGCTGGTCAGACTGCCTTGAACAGCAGCTCGAAGGGTATTGCCTGTATGTGCGGTCGGGCGTATATGCGGTGCTGGAAAACAGGCCGCAGGTCTTCATCGGGGAAAAATTTGCCTGCCTGCTTCTGCAATATGCGCGACAGGCGCCAGGCATCCCCGGCTTCTTTCTGCCGCAACACGCTGACGAAGTGGCCGTGGAATACTTCGGTCGAAAAATCCTGCGATTCCATGATCTCGCGCAGTGTGCGGCGTGTGAAATCGCGTACGCCGGTTGCCAGCGAATCGCCGTGCAGGTTGTGCAGGCGGTTGTAGTTGGCAATATCGGTGACGATAACCGCAAAGGGCTCCTGGGCGCGGTCGAGTTGCTCTTCGCAGGCGGCGATGAAATTGCGTATTGCCATGACCGGATTGTCTGCGTGTGCCAGTGAACTGGTCGCATGATCACGCAGCTTCGATACATGGTTCTGCAGCACGTACTGGGTCACGATAGTCCCCAGCGCGTCGACCCGCTCTGCATCCTGGTCGGCAATGAAGGCTATTCCCAGAAATTCGCGCCGGTGCAGAACCGGGTGAGCCCAGACCTGTCGGTAACGCCCGAGAAAAGTAAAACTCTCGCTACTGTCAAAATCAGTTGCTGTGAAAGTGCGCTGTCCCTGCTTGATTTTTTCGACGAGCGGGTGCGCAAGCGGCACCTCAAGATTCTGGACTGAATCGCGCGGGTATCCGGTCGTAAAGTAAGCACGCAGGAAAAAATCTTCCCGCAGCATCAGGAGCAGCGGACTTTCAGGGAAATGCTGCAGCATTTCATTTTCGAGCGCATCTTTGAGCGGCTCATGGTTATCGAGCTGTCCCAGCGCCGCTGAAAAGTCCCGCGCATATTCGCGGTATTTCTGCGCGCGCTGCAGGTTTTCGCTCTTCAGTTCTGCGCCGGCAACCAGCCGCAGTTGCGCTTCCATCGCGCCCAGCAGTTCGCCGCAGATCTTGAGATAAAACAGGTCGTCATCGGAGAATTTAGCCCTGCCTGCCGGGGGATTGATCAGGATGACACCACGGAGTTCTTCATAACGAAAGACCGGGGCTGCATAACGCGCCCCGCTGGAGCTCAGGAGTTTGGCTTCGTTCTCGGGCAGGGAACCCAGGATATCGTCGGTAAAGACAATGCGCCTTGTCTCACCGAGTTCGCGGCAGAGTCGGTTTTTGACAGAAAATGAGTAGTCGCTTGCGAGCGTGAAGCCCAGGGCATGCATGAGGTGCATGCGCCCGTCATCTTCCATGAAGATCGCAATATTTTTCGTGCCCAGCTGCGCCATCAGCGAGTAGGCAACCACCTGCCAGAGATCGGCTGCAGAACGTACGGAGCCGAATTCCTTGTAAATCTCAACGAGGTTGAGAATGGAATCGAGGCGTGATTTATGTCCCGTCGTCTCAGGAAATTCGGCAATACTGGGCAATGCAGATCGAGCGGGAGCTTCTGCTTTTACCGGCTCAGATGTTTCAGGTGCGGCCTTGTTAGCGGGCAGCGGTGCGGAGCCTGGCCGTAACTCCAAACCCAGGTCGACGCCCCGGTTTTCCCGAGTTTCCTTGGAGTAATCGCTGGCGCGTTCGCGTAAACCCATGGGCTATAGCCCAAGCTTGTCCATAATCTTCTGGTAAAGCTTAAAATACTCTGACTGTGCAAATTTTTCGATGACGTCGTCTGGCAGCTCACCGAGCAGGTTGTCCAGGTAACCCATTACTGACTTGAGTTCTTCAGTATCCGGTGTAGGAGCTGCAGCAGGAGCCGCACCGCGGTCATCTTCGTGGATGAGTGTCGCCGCTTCGAGGTCTTCTTCGAAAACGGTCGCCGGTTTGTCGGTTTGTTCTGCGAGACTCGGTTCTGCCGGTGATCCATCGAGCGGCGAAAGGCCCACCATGGGGGCTTCGGGTGTTACTTCGTGCGCATCGGCTGCAATGCCATCGAGCTCATCGGCCGAAAGGGCAATCGGGCCTTCATCATCGTCCGCCGCAGCAGTCTCCGCTTCTTCAGCACCGGCCTCAGGACCTGCAAGCTCTTCCGCTGTGCCTTCCATTTCGTCGACGTCGGCATACCGGCTGTCAAAATCAGCTGCCGGTTCTGCCGGGGCGGCTTCTTCAGGTATCGCGGTGGCTGCAATGCCATCGAGTTCGTCGGCGGATAGTGCAATTGGTTCGTCTTCGTCCCCATCAAAGAAGCCTTTGCTCTCTGCTGCTGCGGGAGCTTCTTCTGCTGCAGGTAATTCTTCAGGGGCTTCGCCGGCATCCATGAGGATACCGTCCAGCTCTTCGTGCGACAGCGCTATAGGCTCTTCATCTTCGACAACATGGCTTTCCTGCTGCGTCTCTTCTGTGAGGTGTACTTCGTCGCTCGGGGCAGCCTCTTCTTCGGGTGCTGTGCTGAGTATGCCGTCGAGTTCTTCGTCGGAGAGCGTTATGGGCTCGTCTTCGTCGCTGTCAAAGAAACCGCCGGTTTCTGCGCGCTCCTGCGGCTGCATATCTTCAGTGGCAGCTTCGAGCGGTGACGAGGTATCATCGATCAGCGTTAGCTCAGGTTCTTCGTCGAGCGTGAGTATTTCGTCTTCTGTATGCGGCGTCAGCTCAGGTGCCGGCTCTGCATGTTCCGCTTCGGCATCGGCCAGAATGTGGTCGAGCTCATCATCAGAGAGTGCGATCGGTTCTTCTTCGTTCAGTACTGCATCAGGCCCGGCGGCAGGTGCTTCTGCGGCAGCCGGCTCGTAAGAAGCCAGCGCAGCTTCGTCTTCGTTGAGATCTGCGGGTGGCAGGGGAAGCTCCCCCCCTTCTTCTTCGAGCAGTATTTCGTCCAGATCTTCGTCAGAGATGGCAATGGGGAGTTCTTCGTCGTCGAATCCTGCCGGTTCGGCTGTCAGTGGCGCTGCGAAGCCTTGTTCGTCTTCGCGCGTGCTGCCGCCCGTCGGCTGAGGCGTAAATCCCCCGACTTCCATGTCTTCGGGTTTACCAGCGTCCATCCGTGGACTGGCAAACCCCTCGACTTCCATGTCTTCGGGCAGCGGTGGGGGAGTGAGTTCTTCGTTTTCAGTGGCAACAGGGAAATCGGGGTGAAACTCCTCTTCTGTTGCAGGGCCCATCTCGAGTATACCATCGAGCTCCTCGTTGGTGAGCGCAATCGGGCCGTCTTCGTCGTCCGCATCTGGTTTTGTTTCCACTGCCGGTGCAATGGGATCAAGGTCGTCGGATGAAAGGATGTCGTCAATGTAGGCGTCTTCGGGATGTGACTGGCTGGTTTCGGGTGCGGACATTACCTGTTTCTCGTTGAGGTCTTCTAGGCTGGGCGAGACGGGTTCTGCCGGCTCTTTTTTGTCTTCCGCTGAATCATAGAGTACGACGAAAGAGTCGTCCCCCTCTTGTGTTGCCAGGTTACCATGAATATCAAATTCATCGTCCCTGACCTGCTTTTTTTCCGCAACAGCCTCTGACATTTTTACACCCCATTAATTATCGGTTCATTAGGCGCACAATCTTAAATCGGGGCTCGCGCCGCTGAGCATTATTTGACGTTTTGTTCAGTTTGAATGACTTGAAAAGCGTTTAAGCAATTGACGCGCTGTCATTCTCGATTCTGGACTGCCGACAACCTATCAAGATGTGAAGAGGATCTACCTATGCGCCGATTCAATGCCGCCCAGCGGGCGACCCTGGCGATTACCTTGCTGCTCTTTTTCAGCGCAGCCTGCAGCAAGGGTTCTGACTCTGGCGGGGGCGGGTCGACCCCTCCCGCTGGTGGTGGATCGACATCGGCCCCGGTAACCAAAACCCAGGTGATTGGCATCGAAGGTGGCGAAATCGTCGCCGACGACGGCAGCTGGAAACTCACAGTGCCGGCATTGGCGCTGCGCTTTCCGCAAGAGATTTCCGTTACGTCCGGCGCGACGCCTGTTGGTACTGTCGGATCAGAGTACCTCAAGTTTAGTAAGGCTTTCAAATTTGAACCGCACGGGCTTTTCTTTGAGCAGCCGGCGAGTTTCTGGTTCAAGTACGAGCAGGGCGACATGCCTGAGGGCGGCCTGCAAGAAAAAATGATGGGCTTTCGTTATGTGTATGATGATTCCGGTATCGAGAATACCCGTTCAACCGTTAACACGGCGCTCAACGAATCAACTTCGCAGCTTCAGCATTTTTCGTTTGGCTTCGTCATGACGGTCCAGATCCTGCTCGTGAATAACGGAGTAATCACAAATGTAAATCCAGTTCAAAATATCGCTAACGCAGTGATCGCGCACTTCGCCGGCCTCACGACCAACCCAACACCGCTCGAAGAATACCAGGCCTATCAAACGATGCTTGATGCCTTCATAGCAAAGACAGAGCAGATATTGGGTTTTAATCCGCTCTTTCAGGCGTTTCCCTCGCTGTTTCCGCCCGGCACGACGGGCGGCTATAGCGTTGTGTACAATGCGAATGGCGCCGAATCAGGCACCGCGCCGACCGATTCGAATATATATGCGACTGGCAACAACGCCACGGTGCTCGGTAATACCGGCAGCCTGACGCGGGCGTACCACACATTCGCCGGCTGGAACACCGCAGCCGATGGCAGCGGCACGCTCTATGTCGTAGGCGCATCGCTCGCGATCGCATCGGCAAACGTGGTGCTGCACGCGCAATGGGTTGAAGACGCGAAGTACACGATTACGTACCACGCGAACACGAGCACCGGTGGCAGTGTGCCGGTTGATGCTGGGCAGTATTATGCGGGCATGAGTGTGATTGTGGCGGCGAATACCGGGGGATTGTATAAGGCAGGCAGCACCTTTGTGTGCTGGAACACTCAAGCTGACGGCGGCGGAGTGGACTATCTGCCGTTGACCGCAGTTAATCTCGGCTCAGGTAACTTACAGCTTTATGCGAAGTGGACCGGACATTTCACAAAGCTCTATGGGGTGAGTGGGGCTGAAACCATGGCTGGGCCGACAGTTCGCGACAAATTTGGCAATTTGTTTGTTACGGGACACACTACGGGAAATTTTGGCGGTGAGACAAAGACCGGTATTCGCGATATTTTTCTTACAAAACTAGCGCCAGACGGGCTGCAATTATGGACTAAATTGATAGGCATTCCGGCGACTCAACATTTTTGGGGAATGCCCGCCCTGGATTCTCAGGGCAATGTTTATCTTTCGGGTTATATTATGGGCGACTTGCACGGCCAGGCTCGCACGGGAATAATTGATACATTTCTAATCAAGTATAATTCTAGTGGTCAACGACTTTGGACCCGACTGTACGGATCACCTGGAGCCTACACCTATGGCTGGTCAATTGCCATAAATAACGCCGATCAAGTGATTCTTACAGGTCAAACCACCGGAAATTTTTATGGTGAAACCAAGACTGGTTCAACGGACGGTTTCTTATTACAAGTCGATCCCGAAGGAAACGTTCTCTGGAGTAGGTTGACCGGTGTCATCGCAGCAGAGACCGTCGGTTGGCATATCTCCATTGATGCTTCAGGTAGCATATTCTTGGCTGGGCGCACAAAAGGAAATCTGCATGGTCAAACACGGATTGGCCAAACAGATTTCTTTGCATCTCGATATGATTCAGCAGGCAATAGACTCTGGACCCGACTAGTTGGGGCGCCATATGCCAATGCTATCCCATCGTCAACAGCCATCGATTCTTCGGGCAGTTTCTATATCTTCGGCCACTATGATATGGAATTTGATGGCACGAACGTTGTAGATTATGAGGACTATGCGCTTCTAAAATTTCAGCCTTCTGGAAACCTTGAGTGGCAGAGCCAGGGAGCCACTCACAAGACCGTAGGCGGGCAAGTGCGCATTGATGCGGCTGACAAAATTTTCGTTATCGGAGTTTCTAAAGCAAACCTTCATGATCAGGTGCTGACAGGGTTGCAGGATATTTTTATGATGCGCTTCGATACTAATGGAAACAGATTTTATACGCGATTCATGGGTAGCTCTGGCACGCGAGCACATGGCGGTGGACTTGCATCGGATCTCGCCGGCGGATTCTATGCTGTGGGGCATGTCAACGGAAATTTCGACGGCCAGATATTGGTTGGCACTAGTTCAATGCTCGTTACGACAAAATTCTCGGATGTTGCACCTGCTGCCAATTCCTTGATTTATCAGGGCAACGGCAGCACGCTTGGCACCGTACCGGTCGACTCGAACATTTACGTTCACGGTGCAGAAGTCCAAACCCGTCAGAATTCCGGAAACCTGCAGAGGCTAAATTTTAATTTTGAGATGTGGAACACAATGGCAGACGGCAGCGGGACGAGGAGAATGCCCGGTAGCAAGTTCAGCATGGGGCCCGCTGCACAGACGCTTCATGCACAATGGCGTCCGCAGTGGACTCGGCTGTCTGGCACCCCGTCGGCATATTCGGCAGCGAATGGTGTAGCAATCGATGCGAATGACAACGTGTATTCTACGGGCACCGCACAAACCGGCCTCCATGGGGAGACGATGCCTGGGCAGCTTGGCTATTTTCTCATGAAGCACGACAAACTCGGAAATCGTGCATGGACTCGACTCGGTGGCACAACCAATGGCTGGAATGCTACACGGGCGGTAGCTGTAGCTGTCAGTTCGACGGGCGGATCGATTTTCGTTACCGGACAAACGCAATCATCGCTCGACGGTGTTGGCTCCGGTGATCGCTCGGTCGCGTTCTTGACTTCATACTCACCTGACGGCAACAGAAATTGGACTCGTATCGTAGGTGAAGCACCAGCCTATGCAACTGCCGTTTCAGTTGCCGCCGATTCAGCAGGTGGTGTATACTTACTCGCCAGCGTCAACGGCGATTTGGCGGGCAGTTCGCGCGTTGGTTTCGAAGATGCTGTTCTCATGCGCTATGATCAGTATAGCGCACACCTTTGGACACGAAGAATTGGTCTCGCCGGTCATACTGTACGCGCCATGCACATTGCTGCGGACGCGGATCAGATTTATGTTGTAGGCCGAACCAATGCTAACCTGGAGGGCAACGTGGTCACTGGCTACCATGATGCATTCATCGCGCGACTTGACGGGACGGGAAATTTGAATTGGGTCAAACTGCTTGGTTTCCCGGCGTCAACTACAGAATTCACGGCGGTTGCCCGCAAGGATTGCGGGAGCTTTGTTCAGGTCGTCGGCACAACAAATGCCGATATTCCAGGCCCGCAAATGATGTATAATCGTGCGCGGCATTCGCTGGGGTTTGTACGGACGTACCTAACCACAGGTCAGGCGTTATACACTACGAATTCCTCGTGGCCCTTGTTGCCATACCATGTTCTCGATGCCAGTAACCAAATATCCGCTCGTAGTATCGCCTGCTACGGGGGAAGGGCTTATGCTCTATTTGATGTCGGTAATCCGTATTATAGCTATGGAACCGGAGCGATGTCGCTCATTGGTACAAGAACAGCGGTACTGTTTTCGCCGAGTCACTACCAGAACCGCAGATACGTCCCCTTTGGACAAGCTGGAATAGCGACCTACGGTTTTGGCGGTGCCTTCGACTCGTACGGTGTTTATCATATGGTCGGTATGACAACCGGAAGTCTCGATAGTCAGGTGCTGGCGGGGCAGATGGACGCAGTGTTAAGCACGAGGTTGAGCCGATAGCCAGGTACTAGTCTACCAACGAAGAGGTACCGGTTACCCATGTAAACACCCGTTCACAAACTCTGAACACCTTGTTTACTTTTTTGGCACAACTATGACCATAGGTGTCATTTTTCATCGGGGAGAGCTATAAGCTCAATGAAAAGGGGAAACGTGAACAAGAACCGTAACTTTCAGCCGAATCGATCCTTAAGACTGGTCTTTTTGCTATTATTTTCACTCAGCTGGGCAGCCTGTAAGCCTAGCGAGCTGGAGTTCCAGGCATTTGAACCCAAGTCTGAAACCGCCCTGGCAGATCTCTTTAAAGACACCCCCGCGATCCGTGCTGCCTTTTCTACCGTCAACCCCAACGAATTCAACCGCCGCCTCGATAAGCTCATGCAATTTGACCCTGTTATGGGTGTGAAATCGATGCACGCGCTGGGTGCATTGTCTAAAGAACGCCCAGCGCTCCCCCAACTCGCCGACTCGGTTTCGTCGGTAATCGATCGTTTTGCACGCTACTACCAGGCGACACCTGCGCGGCAGGCAGAGTACAATGCGGCCATCGACCTGGTGAACCGACTGCTCGACGTCGACCCGAAGGCAATTACGGACGGCGCCTACCTGCTTGCGCGCATGGTGCGCTATGCCGGTGAGAGCGAGCCCCTGTTTCCCCTCAGTGTGACGCATCCTGATGTGACGCGCGTCAATGAATACCATTTTCCTGAGCTCTCGACCTGGAAAGTCTGCGATGACTCAGGTTCGGTTTTTCTCAACTCAAAACCTGAATCTGACCTGACTGACATGGAAGGGCGCGACACCCTGTGGAGTCTGTACGATATCCTGCGCACGGGCTTTTGTATTTATGCAAACCGCTCAGGTCCGCGCATTGAGATCACAGGTGATGGAATCGGTGCGAAAGCTGAGGCAGTAGTTTCAGAGAGTATCATTACCGGCATCAATGTGACAAACCCCGGTTCAGGCTATACTACGGCCGTTGTCACTATTGATTCTTCGCCTGGTCCCGGTTCAGGCGCCACAGCGACTGCTACGATTTCAGGCGGTCAGATTACCGGTGTCACTGTCACTGCGGGTGGTTCTGCGTACGTGCCCAAATCAGACAACTCTCCGGGTGCTTTCATGCGCAATGCAACCGCAGTACTCAAGAATTCAGGTGATGTGGAGCTTCGAGTTCGCAACATCATCTATGACCTGCAGAACAAACTGGCCGATTACTCGGCGAGTGAGAAGACCATTGCCGACTGGACAGTCAACAATTCCAACGTTGTATTCCAGGCGCAGACCGCAGTGGTCGACTATATGATCGATCACGTTTACCCCATCACACGCAAGGATTTTGTTTTCAATGACGGTAAAGAGGTACTCGACCGTGAGGCCGAGCACCTGTCGATGCTGAACCCCGACGGGGCGACTTCGACAAACGACAAATTCCTCACCGAATGGCTGCTCAAGTCACTCAACGCCGACGCGGAAAAGCTCGATAACCTCGAAAACTTCTCTGATGTCGATACGACGAGTTCTCTTTACGTGTTCGGTAAAGATATGGTGGAAAATCCGACTTACGGCATTAACCGAGTTTTTGGCCCGATGGGCTATCAGAAGCCGGCACTCAAAGCCAAGTTAATGACCGGCTCAACTTATACGAGTAATACGACGCCGGCGCAAGATACAAATTTCAGCGGTCTTTTGTCCAATGGTGGTCCAATCTGGCGTCTGACGCAGTCCAAATCGACGCAGGCATACCTGAACCCCTTCAGGCAGTTCATGTCGACGCGCGTCAATGCGCTTGCCCCGGTGCCAGCAACGTACAACAATGAGTTTTATTTTGAAGCGGCGCTGAAGAACTTCTATTTCCATATACTCGACCGTTATTATGACCAGACGAACCTCCAGTGGGCGCTGACAACAGAAGAAGCGCAGACATCATTCGCCGACCCAGAGCGCAACCTGCAGGGCTATATTGCGCAGATGCAGTACTCGATGCGCAACATGGCGATTCTGGACCGCACGGGCAAGAAACCGGGTGATGTCGGCTTTAACAACGTGCCATACCTGACCGAGTTTCTCTATACGATTGCAGCAGCAAACGGCATTGTAGATCCTATAAACGCACCGGCGCAGCTCACGCTGCAGACCTGCCTCTATTCAATGGGTGCAACGGATATTGCAGCAGACGGTGTTCGCACAATTAGTATGCCCCTGGGGCTGCCCGCGATGGATTCGCAAGTAACGAATAAGGCAATTGAGCACGACATACCGGCCGCGTCGCGCAATGACCAACCGTATAGTGCGAGTCTGAGCATGTTCGCCTTTGAGCTTCTGAGCCCCGGCAGATTCATACCTCGCGCTGATAGCGAACTCTACGGCGCCGATACTGTGAACGGCAGGTTCAGGGGGCGCTTCTCACCGCACCAGGGTGATATCGAGTCGACTAACCTGAAGACTTCCAACTGGATGGTGGCCGAATTCTCACTCTCTGCCTGGGAAGGGTATGGTCCTTATTCAGTGCGTGGCCGTGCAGCAAACGGTAGCGCTGTAAAATACGAAAATGATTTCTACACAGATGCTTTTCGCTCAAAAATCATTAACGATGTCAGCGGCTTATCTCAGGTACAGGATCCAAAAACAACTGCCTTTGGTTCGAACCTTGGTGATGCCGGTAGCAATACGATGGTTTCTGGTAATGGTAACTACCATGTCTACGAAAAGATATACAGACCTGGGAATTCTGGCGACCCTTGTTGGAGCGACGCTACCGCCGGTGGGTATTCTTATCCCAGATATGGCTATATTCGACCGGAGAATAACCAGAACTACTGGAACAACAGCAATTGTCTAAGCTGGGAAAAGGTCCGTCTAGACTTCGATACTCGAGATGAAGCAATTCGTGCCAATATCGAATGGGTCTTAAAGGACAAAAAGTATATTTTCGTTATACCAATGTTTGGTTATACGAATATGTGGCTCGCTTTTAATAATGGGGCAAGCTTTGCCGTATTTTCCACCATTCACGGCAATGGATTATGGGGTGTTACCACAGGCAAGCGTGCTTGCGGTACAAAGACCTGCAATGGTCGGTGGAATGTCTCTTCGATTAACATGAATGCCAATGGTGACGGCTATGTGCCGAATAGCGGAAGTGGCTTCGTTTCTGAATCGCCCGGCGGTGCACAACCAGGTGTAAGCGTGGCTCGATCCGTGCGTTTAGGTGTCCAATCCTATACCGCAGGCGATTCAATGGTTCTGATGGAGATATCCTTCCGGCAGTGGGGCCTAACAGGCCTATTGGTCGACGTCTTTGACCAGATCTGGGCCAGCCTTGGCGATGGCCCGGTGACCCCGGCGATGATCAAAGACAACTTTGATTCGGTGCTCACTCTTGCCAACGCACTCTATACCTCTTCCGATATCCTGAGCGGTGGTTTTAACGGGACAGAGCTGAATATCGCGAAATTCCGCCAGTTCTATGATTCATTTTTCCCCACCGACGAAACAACCTGCACCGGCGGCGTGCTCTCCAACGGAGCCAATGCGGTACCAGACCTCTATGAGAACTACCTGAACGGTTGTGGAGTAACCGCCCGCGATCTTCCGCCAGTTCCAAAACTGAATCCGGATCCAAACAACTGTAACGAGTTTGTCCAGACAGCCTGCGTGCGGTATCCTAATGCCTACAATGCAACTACCGGGGCGGTCTCGGGCTGGTATGCTTACACGGGTCCCTCGGACGGCAAGCTGACGGGAATGCTCACGCCGCTCGTGGTGCTGTTCGGGACAATGCACGAAGATGGTGCGGTAATCAAGGTAACGGGTAATGACACCGATAGCCTGAGTGGCGTCTATTCTGCCGTCAAATATACAGGCTCTCCGATGGTTGCAGGCGACAACCGGGATAACGTTACCATACGCAACTTCTGCTCCAACGGTGCACCGGGGTGCACAACGGCAAACCTGGGTTACCGTGTAGAGCTCGACACACTCTTTACTATGCTCGCTTCACTCAACGAAACGAAAAAGAATAATGCGAACAACCTGCCGCAGTACGACAACACCGCGCTGACGAATATACTGACCGAATCAGGCGCAGGGTTGCGCAACGGCCTCATGCCGAAGCTGACCAATAACAAGTATGCGAATGTTGCCTACATTGACCCGCTGATACGTGACCTCGAAAGCATGATCTCTGACAACGTGCGCAAAGCCGAGGACAATTTCAAGATTACTTCGGGAACTGAAGTATCCGCTTCGGGCATGAAGAACCGCGATCGTCTGCGCTATTTTGCGACAAAGAATGCCGTGAATCCGGAAGTTGTGGTGGACAAGGTGGTGATCGCGAACCCGGGCATCATCCAAAAGAAATATCACGGGCTTGAGGCCGGCGACAAAGTATTCGTCACCACGACTGGCACACTGCCGACCGAGCTCACTGCCGGTACTGCAGGGGCAGGTCCTTACTATTTTGTGAAGGCACCGGTGACTTCAGATACCTTCAGGCTCAGCGCCACGAATGGTGGTGCCGCACTGCAGTTTAGCGGTGCAGCGTCGGGAACGCACAAGATACACCCCGTCGTTTTCCGCACGAACCGCTTTGACCAGAGCGTGAACGGTACTGCTCTGAACGGAGTGCCTATCAACATGATGAAAGAGTTCGTGAAGTACCTGCGTTCGCTGGCATCTGATGCTGAGGTTGTCGCTGCAATAAAAGCGGCAATACCAATGCTTAATAACTACCTCAACTACGTGCAGAACAGTACCACGCAGATCACGCTCACCGATGAAGATATTGACCATATCGTTGATTTTATCCGCGATACAAACAGCAGCGGAGATCCGAGTGTCGATAGTTTCCTCGACATGCTCGTCGCGACGAAAATGGATGACCTGAACACTCTGCGTTCATTCAATTTTGACCAGTTCAAGACTTTGGGCTCGTACCAGAGTGTATTCGATGACATCAACGACAAAGTGAACAAATACTTTGAGATCAACATCAAGAAAGACCTGCTCTACAGCGCATTCATGCTCGGTGAGCCGACATGTCCGGGTGGTTCGCAGAATGGCTTCTATGATCATAACGAGAACGGCGTATGGGATCCCGGTACATTTACTTTCGTTTCGGCGGCCTATACCGGGGCGTCTTCCTGGACGGATACTGCTAACGTCGGTGGCAGTTGTACGATAACGACGCAGATCCCCAACATTTATGATAAAGACTACTACATGTTCGATATGGGTGGGGTAGCGCGCAACCTGCAGAAGGCCGTAAACGATATCACGGTCGCAGATGTTGACCAGACCCTTGATTGGCTTTACGGGCGCACCCTGACGGGTTCGCCAAACGACGTTGTTTATGCTGCCAATCCAAATAACGGCAATACCGTTGAGTGCCATATCACTTCGACCGGGTCAGGTGGGGGCATTAACTTTGACAATGAGATCAAGGCATTTAAGAACCTGCTGCTCTGCGAAGTCTATAACAAGAAGCTTGAAGAGCCACATTACGACCGCAACGGTAACAATATTATCGAAGCCGGTGAGTTTACTGACATTAACAGTAACGGGTTCTACGATGATAAGGCCTCGGCCTCACCGGTCATGATGCGCCGGATGATCAACTACTATCTCGAAGAAGTTTTCATGCCAAAGTACGCTGAGTTCATTCAACCTGACCCGCTGAGCCCGAACAAGAATTATGTGAGTTTTGCGGCCAACGCGCTGAAAGACCTGCTGTCGCCCACCGTCTGCGATGCCAACGGTCTGAATTGTGGAGTGAATGCGAATTACGTCACAGCTGACCTGTTGCAGGCACGCTCGACTTTCTACGCAAGTACCAACTTTACCTCTGCCGAGCTGAAGTCGGTCAAGAACGTGATAGGAAACTTCCTCTACGATAGCGATACGAATACGTACACCGAACTTCTGGCGCGCACAGGCCCGCACATTGTGACGGTTCTGCAGGAGTTCCAGGGTGATTACAATGACCTGTTGAATATGGGGCTGGAAGGTTTCAGGAGCGACGGTTTCATGACCTATTTCTCCACCAATCTTACCAATAAATCTCCATACACATCACTCGACGTGCTGACCGATGTTCGTACCCTTTTCAATACGCAGGCGATGCGGTGCTATCCTGGAATTACCGGCGAGTATGCGGGCGGTCCGCTGCACTGTAAGAAATATAAGGCACTGGATACCTTCTGGGGCCAATTTGGACTGCTGATGGACCAGTTCTCCAGCGCGGCTTATCATAAATACAAGAACCAATGGCAGTCGCAAATGAATTCGACCTATTACGCGCGCCTGGTATCAATATTCGAGTGAGGTTGAATGAAGGTTAACCAAATTACACGTGGAATGCGCGGCATTCCCGCAGCCCTGCTATTGCTGTTACTGACCCCGCAGATTGTGCAGGCAGAAATTGCCGAAACGTTCGGCCTGGGGCCAAGGATGATTGGAACTTCAGGGGCCGGTGTTGCGAACATCAACGACTGGACCGCGAGTTTTTATAACATGGCGGGCGTTGCGTCGCCGATGAGTGATCGTGCAATTTTTGGAAACCAGGAAAAATCTGAAGAAGCTTCGGGCAAGATCAAACTCCTGAAGGATGATGGATCGCTGCAGAGCGACGAAAAAGGCAACAAAGACGCGATCGACAAAAAACTCGAATCAGAAGTGCTTACCCGTGACGACAAACCGGCACACCAGATGGGTATGAATTACCTGTTCCAGGCGACCCTGCCGACACTTTCACCCAAGACGATGGGGCCAGAGACGGCGAAGAACGTGGATCTCGCCAAGAAGAACATGGTCTACGGCGCTATACAGATGGGACTCGTCTTTGACACACGCTCGGTCATCAACACCCCGAAGAATATACCGATTCGTGTAGGAGTTTCCCTTTCGGTCCCGCAGTCGGCGGTCGCGACAGTAAACGATACTAAAATTGAATCGTATAATTTCATGCGCTACGGTCGTGAAGCGCAGCGAATGCTGATCATTGCTGGCCTGGGAGCGCAGGTTTGGCGAAACAGGCTGAGTATCGGCGTTGGAGCCAACACCTTTACCGGCGGTCGTGGCAAGTTCGAAATGAAAAATGTCGAAATTGACCCGACCGGCAACACGCAGGTGCCGAATGCGGAGACACAGATGGATCTTACTCCAACTGTGGCACCGGTGGCCGGTGTGCAGTATCGCCATAATATCAAGAACCGTATACTGCTTGTCGGAGCATCTTGGCGCGGCGAAATCACGATGCAGCTCGACCCGCTCGACGCGAATGCCACAACGCAGCTATTGCAGGTTGGTCTTCCGCTGCGCCTCGCCATTCTCGATTTCTATTCGCCGCACACATTTACCCTTGGCTTCACCTATTTGCACGACGAGGCGCTCAAGCTGTCTCTCGACGGTGAATTACAGCTTTGGAACCGTTTTCAGGTAAACAGTGCTCGCGCAGCATATATGCAAAAGGCTGGAGAGTATTTCGAGCGCTTCCGGAATATTATCCTGGTTCGCTTTGGCGCCGAGACACGGCCTGGTCGTTACATCAGGAAGCTGAGCGACGTCCCGCTTTTCCTGCGTACCGGATTCTCATACACCCCGGCGTTCACACCCGATCAGTCGGGTTATTCGAATTTTCTGGATAACGACAAGATCGGCTATTCGTTGGGAGCTTCATATTTTCTCAATGCCAACTCGATAGTGAAAGTCCCCGTGGAGCTTATTTTCGGTTTCCAGCACCAGATTATGCTTACGCGTACCAGCAGCAAATCGGGCGATGTGACCTCTTCGGCGTCATATACTTCGGGTAACCAGCCCGATTATACCTACGGCGGTCATGTTATAGTCGCATCGCTGGGTGCGCTCATGAAGTTCTGACAGGCTCTGAAAAAACGAGCGTGCTATTTCGCCCTGATAGGGGCGAGATAGACTGCTGTCTTCTTGTCGGCTTTCGAGCGTTGGGTCATATAGATAAAAAGACTGTATGAACCGTCAGCATTGCGGACTGGTTTAAGGATGCCAAATGCGGGGGCTTCGATGCGCGCGACTTCTTTCTTTTCGAGCTCTGCATTTCCGCCATAGACCGTAATGCCGCTGATTTCCGTGCCGAGTATAAAATCCGTCTGTCCATCGCCGTTAAAATCACCGTACGCAAATCCCGGTATCGCGGATTCTTTTGAATCAAAAGTCAGCGTAATTTTCTCGAGCGGGTTGTTCTTGACAACAAGCGGATCGAGAAACTGCATCGTGAGTGAAACCTTGGAGCGCAGAATGTAATTCATAAAAAATCCCAGCCCGGTATCTATCGTAGGCAGAATCAGGAGTTTTTTTCCCTTGAGATCAGCCAAAAGGGGAGAAAAAACACCGCCCTTAACTGAATGTTCTGTCATGGCGGCCGGGTCTGGTATAAAAGCCTTTCCACGAAATATCTTGAGGTCGGCACGGATATTCAGCCCCAGGCCTTTGACCGCCGAATAAATCAGATCGAGGTTCCCGTCGCCGTCAAAATCGGCGAATTCAGCGTAGGCAACGTAGATGTCTTCCTGCGGCATCGGGTAGATGCGCAGCACAGTCTCGCCAAATGGGTCCCGCGTGCCGTTCCTGGTGGTGCTGAGAAAATAGTATACGCGGTCGTCGATGCGCGCTGCGGCATCGATCATGCCGTCGTGGTTAAAGTCGATAAAGAACGGCTGGGGTATAATGACCGTCGAGCGGATACTGTTCGACGGCAGGTCGGAATTCTGCCAAAGCCGGTTGGTAAAGCTGCCGCGCGGCTGGTAGGGCAGAACCGCTGTGCGGCTGAATTTGACGCCAGCTTCGTTGCGGTAGACCAGAAATTTGCCTTCCGCAGGCAGGAAGAAGTCGGTATAGCCGTCTGCATCAAAGTCGACAGTCAGGCGGCTCTGTTCAAGGTTGTCGACATAGATGGGTAGCGCGAGGCGTTCGCGAATTACCTGCCGTGGAGCGCCAAACGCAGCGTCTTTCCAGCGGCGAACGGTAACGCCGGTTTGCGCGAATTCGATCAGGTCGTCGTCGCCATCCTTGTCAATGTCGGCAAAGTCTATCGCTGCAGTGTCGGGCGCGAGCTGAACGAGCTGGCCCGGCTTGAGGTCTGCGTCGAAGAGCTGGAGTTTTTTTTCGCGCCCGACATAGAACCGGTTAGCTCCGCCAGAGCGAAATGCGCCACCCATTTCAGGTACGAAGCCAGCTTCTGCACTGCGGACACTGCCAATCTGCGCCGGTAGCGCTGATGAAAAAAGAAAAAAGGCCGCACAGATGGCGGCCTTTGCGTGAGGCAATGCGTGCTTCAGGATCAGAAGCCGATTGCCATGCCGCCGTCAACCCGCAGGATTACGCCGGTAATGAAGTCTGCGTCCGATGATGCGAGAAAGCGTGCCGCTTTCGCGATATCCGAAGGAGCTCCCTTATTGGGCAGTGGTACCATTTTCGCGAGCTCTTCCTGGATTTTCTGTGGCAGCGCACCCGTCATATCAGTCTGGATGTAACCTGGGGTGATTGCGTTGATGTTAATGTTGCGCGAAGCATATTCGCGCGCCGCTGTCTTGGTGATGGCGATTACTCCCGCTTTGGCTGCAGAGTAGTTTGCCTGGCCGGCGTTACCGATCAGACCTGCTACGGACGAGATATTCACGATCTTGCCGTATTTCGCTTTCATCATGACTTTGGTTGCAGCCTGAATGCCGAAGAAAACGCCCTTGAGGTTAACGTCGAGTACCAGATTCCAGTCTTCTTCTGACATGCGCATCAGCAGGTCGTCGCGCAGCACGCCAGCATTATTGACCCAGATGTCGAGCTTACCCAGCTTTTCAACAGCCGCATTGGCCAGCGCGGTCATATCTTCTTTCTTAGTGACGTTTGCTGCCTGCCCGATCGCCTTGACGCCATACTTGGCGGCGATTTCATCTGCTGTTTTCTGGCATCCCTCAGCGTTGACATCGGAAATGACGATGTTGCAACCCTGTTCGGCAAGCGCTTCTGCTATGGCACGGCCAATGCCACGGGCTGAACCCGTAATTACGGCCACTCTGTCTTTAAACATGACGGAGTGTTCGGTATTTTTAGTCAGAGTGACAAGTTTTTTGACCGTGGAGCCAACGGGTCTGCAGCCCCTATGGTTGACGGTGCATTTCGGAACGGGACATAATCCGGCTCATGAAGAAAGCGCGGTACATCTTTGTGACGGGTGGGGTGGCGAGTTCACTCGGTAAGGGAGTGTCGATTGCCTCGATTGGCGCGCTGCTCGAAGCCCGGGGTTTCAAGGTAACGATACAGAAGCTTGACCCGTATATCAACATCGACCCGGGTACGATGAGTCCCTTCCAGCACGGCGAGGTGTACGTCACCGAAGATGGAGCAGAAACCGACCTTGACCTGGGTTACTATGAGCGTTTCACGAATGCGAGCCTCGGCCGCGAGAATTCGGTTTCGACAGGCCAGATCTACCACAGCGTCATCTCGCGCGAACGCCGCGGCGAGTACCTCGGCCGCACCGTGCAGGTGATTCCGCATATCACGAACGAAATCAAAAACCGCATTCTTTTGCTTGGGCAGATGAATCCTGACCTGGATTTTATCCTGGTGGAGATCGGCGGTACTGTCGGCGATATCGAGTCTGTACCCTTTCTCGAGGCGATCAGGCAGTTTCGCCTTGACTACGGCCAGGAAAACACGATGTTCATCCACCTGACTCTGGTTCCATCCATCACCAAGGGTGGGGAGATCAAGACCAAGCCGACGCAGCACTCTGTTAAAGAATTGCAGAAGCAGGGAATACAGCCCGACATCTTACTCTGCCGTACGACGATGGCGCTCGATGCAGAAGTGAAAGAAAAAATTTCGCTTTTCTGCAACGTATCACCGCGCCGTGTGTTTTCCGCTCCGGATATCGATCATACGATCTATGAAATTCCGCAGATTTTTCACAGTGAGAACCTCGACCAGGAAATTGTGAACTATTTTCGCATGGAAAGCAAGTCGGGCGAATACCTGATGAACCTGAACCCGATGCTCGCCAAGTGGGAGCAGGTGGTCGACGTGTTCCGTTCGCCGCGGCACCATGTGAAGATAGCAGTGGTGGGAAAATACATGGCGCTGCACGATGCGTACCGCTCGCTCTACGAAGCGCTCACGCACGGTGGTTTTCCGCGCAAGATATCGGTCGAGTTCATCAAGATTGATTCTGAGAAGGTCGAACCGGAGAATTTCCGCGAGCTATTGAAAGAAGCGCAGGGTATACTGGTGCCCGGTGGTTTCGGCGAGCGCGGCGTTGAAGGCAAACTGCTGGCCATACGCCATGCGCGCGAAACGAAGATACCGTATTTTGGCATCTGCCTTGGTATGCAGTGCGCTGTTATTGAATTCGCGCGCAATGTGCTGGGCTACAAAGACGCGCATTCAACGGAATTTGCACCTGATTCGCCGTACCCGGTGATCAGCCTGATGGAGGAGCAGACAGCAGTTGTGAACAAAGGTGGTACGATGCGCCTGGGCGCATACCCGTGCAAGTTGCGCGAGGGTTCATTGATCGCTGAATGTTATATGCAGCCGCAGATACAGGAACGCCACCGTCATCGATTTGAATTCAACAACAAGTATCGCAACGCTTTTGAGTCAGCCGGGCTCAGGCTGACGGGACTTTCGCCCGACGAATCGCTGGTTGAAGCGGTGGAGCTTGATCGTTCAGTCCACCCGTTCTTCGTCGGTACCCAGTACCATCCTGAATTTAAATCGAAGCCACTCGCACCGCACCCGCTGTTTACCCGTTTTATCGAAAAAAGCGCAGGACTCTGATGCTTTTCGACGAATTTGCCGCAGTGCCCGAAGAGGTTGCATTGCTGAATGCCGAAATGGCGGCCATGCGGGACAAATCGCCCGTAACCCTGGAAATCCCCCCCAAGTGTTTCTTCGACATGCAGGGGGAGTTTCTGCGTTACCGCTCGCGTAAGGCCATTTTGGTAAGCTTTCCTGTACTGGAAAAGCAGCTGAACCCGATCGGGGTTATGCAGGGTGGTTATATGGCTGCAGCATTCGATAACACCCTTGGCCCGCTGTCTTACGCGGCTGCGCAAAAAGCTGCGGTGACCTTAGACATGTCGCAGACTTACCTGCGGGCTGTGCGGGCCGGTGAAACGATCTGGTGCGCAGCCGAAGTCGTCACGCGTTCACCGCGGACGCTGTACATGACGGCTTCGGTTTATGATGAACGCCGCAAGCTCGTCGCGACGGCGCAGACACAAATACTGATACTCTGATATGCCTGAGCAGATACTGCTAATTGGTGCTGCGGGGAAAACGGGCACTGCCTTTGCAAAACTTCTGCAGGCGCACGGCCACCACGTGCTGTGGTACGACAAGAATCCGCAGGCGAAACCAGAAGGTTTGAGAGAAGATCTACTGACGCAGGTTGCTCCTGACGCGCTGAATTTTGCAGCCTTAAGCGGCAGCTTCGATCGGCTGACGCTGACCCCCGGCGTGCCCCTCAGGCACCCATTCATTCTGGAGGCGCGCGCTGCGGGAAAACCTGTGATTACCGAGGTAGCCTATTGTGCCCCTTATCTTACCGGTTACAAAATTATTGGCATAACCGGCACAGACGGCAAAAGTACTACCACGGCAATCATTGCCCAGCTTCTGCGCGCGCTGGGGCATTCTGCCTTTGAGTGCGGCAACTTTGGTACACCACTTTCAGAGATTGTGTTGAAACCCGAAGTCTACGCAAACGCGACTCTGTCCTGCGAGCTTTCGAGCTACCAGCTTGAAGAACCGGGGGAGCTTCGGCTGGATGCGGCCATCTTCCTCAACCTGGCGCCTGACCACCTGAACCGTTACGCTAGTATCGAAGAATACGGGCTGGCAAAATGGAATATCTCGCGCCTGTTACGCGGGCAGCAGCCCCTTGTGGTGGCGCAGGACCTCTTGCCGCAGAATAGTCCCTATTGGAAAAGTAACCACCCGCTCGCGGGGGGCAAGCCAGCTTTTGTCAGTGTGGACAGCCAGAGGTTGCGCGCAGCCCACTATGCCGTTGAGGACGGCATTTTGCTCGCCAGTCCAGGTGCCGCCCGTTATGACCTGCAGCGGTGTGCGCTCGCAGGCGCACACAACCTCAGTAACCTGCTTTTTGCGCTCGAAGCGCTCTACGCGGTGCATCCTGACCTTATGTCGCAGGATCTGGCTGCCGCGTTAGAAAGCATTCGGCCGTTGCCGCACCGTTTTGAGAAGATTCCGCAAATTGCAATGCCTCATGTCACGTTCATCAACGACAGCAAAGCGACGACGACGCAGGCTGCGATGACCGCGCTGAAGAATGCTCCCGACCCGGTGTTCATTTTTCTGGGTGGGCAGGGTAAGGGCGAAAGTTACGCAGAACTCGGCAAAGCCCTCAAAGCGAAGTCTGCCCGGGCGTTTATTTACGGCGAATGCCGCGAAGACATGGCGCGCGACCTGGGGTCAGTGGGATTTCAGGACTTCACCATGCATGAAAACCTGTTCAAGGCATTCCACACTGCCAAACGTATGGTTGGCCAGCAAAAACTGCCTTCGGCAACCCTGCTTCTGTCACCGGCTGTCACATCGTGGGATCAGTTCAGCAGCTTCGAAGCGAGAGGTGATTATTTTCGCGAGCTGGTACAGTCGCTATAGTATAGTCAGGGTTTGCAGCATTTGGCCTACCGCTGCAGCTTCTTCGTTTTCAGGTTCGCCCTTGCAGTTGTAGAGCGCCAGGACAAAAATACTCCCGCGCTGTGCCATCATGGCGAGAAAGAAATGTCCCGAGCTGCGGTATTCGCACGCACCCATCTGCGTTTTGTCGCGTTCAAAATACTGCGCACCTTCGTTTGAGACGCCCTGTTTGCTCAGAAAAAGGGCCATCTTGTCGGGCAGATCCTTACCGCGCAGAAAGGGTGACTCCTGCAGGGCCTGCTCGTTGACGGCGCCGGCCAGGTTGATGGCAAAAACCTGGAGGGCTCCGCCGTAGGGGCTTATACCGTCAAAAAAAGTAGGTATTCCCTCGACGACCTCCATTTCCCACGTGCGCGGGTACTGCAGCGAATACCAGTTCTCGGGGGAAATGAAGCTCTGTGTTGCAGCCATGACTGGTGCTAGTCTAACAGTTTTTTGTATTCGCTGTACGAGTTGCGCGCGGTGAGCGCAAAGAGGCGTATAAATCCTTCTGCATCAAACTGGTTGTAGACGTCCTCTTTCTCGAACGATGCCAGGGCCGCACTGTACAGCGAGTTGGGTGATTTGCGTGCAATTACCTGCGCGCTGCCTTTGTAGAGTTTCACCTTCACTACGCCGTTTACCGCGCGGTTTGTCTGGTCGACAAATGCCTGTAAAGCCTCGCGCTCAGGCGTGAACCACTGGCCGTTATAGACCAGGCGTGCGTATTTCATGCTCAGCTCATCTTTCAGGTGCTGCAGGTTGCGCTCGAGCGTAATCGACTCAAGGTCGCGGTGCGCGATATGCAGTATCGTGCCGCCCGGGGTCTCGTAAACGCCACGCGATTTGATGCCCACGAGGCGGTTTTCCACGATATCGACGCGACCAACGCCATGTTCGCCGCCGATCTTGTTGAGGTGCATCAGCAGATCGAATGGAGCCATTTTTTTGCCGTTGACCGCAACGGCGTTTCCATTGACAAATTCAATTTCCAGGATTTCGGGTTTATCCGGTGCCTTGTCTGCACTCTTGGTCAGGATGAACATGTCCTCTTTGTATTCATGCCATGGATCTTCGAGAACTCCGCCTTCGTAGCTGATGTGGAGCGCATTGCGATCCATCGAGTAGGGCTTCTCAGCAGAAGCCGTTACCGGGATATTTTCTTCTTTAGCGTATTTGATCAGGTCTTCACGGCCACGGAAGTTCCAGGTGCGCCAGGGGGCGACAATCTTGAGTTTTGGGTTCAGTGCCATGAAGGTCAGCTCAAAGCGGACCTGGTCGTTGCCCTTACCTGTCGCGCCGTGAGCAACCGCATCAGCACCTTCTTTTTCCGCGATCTCGACCTGGCGTTTGGCAATCAGGGGCCGCGCAATAGAGGTGCCCAGCAGGTAGCGCATCTCGTAAACTGCAGACGCGCGCAGCATGGGAAAGACATAGTCGCTGACAAATTCTGCCCGCAGATCTTCGATATAGGTCTTTGACGCGCCTGTCCGCGCTGCCTTCTCATCCAGTCCGGCCAGCTCTTCTTCCTGCCCGATGTCGGCGCAGTAGGCGATTACCTCACAGTTGTAGGTCTTCCTGATCCAGTGGAGAATGACTGAGGTGTCGAGGCCGCCGGAGTAGGCGAGCACGATCTTTTTGATATCCTGATTGCGTTGCTGCATAAATCCGCATCGCAAAGGCGAAATGCCGCGTAAACGAAAGGTGTCAGTAAGGTAGCTGGCGGACCACAACCCGGTTGTTGGTTGAATCACTGATCCAGATGTACCCATTGTCGAACAAAAGGGAGCGCGGGTTGTTGAGGCCTGCCTGGGTCGTGGCTGCGGCATTAGTTGTCATGCTGCTTTGCCCGAGTACCTGCTGCGCTGCCGCGTAGTTGGCTGTAATAGGCAGGTCAAGAAAGAGCACCCGGTGGTTATTGCGGTCGGCCACGGCAAGTTTATTACCCTGTGCCATCAGGGCGCGCGGTCCATCAAAGCACTGCGAGCTTACGGGCAGCCCGCAGTTGGCCAGCGAGAAAGCTGCCCCGCTGTGTCCGACCACGAAATTCGGGCGGGTATCTGCCGCAGAAGGCACCGAGTTGAAGACCAAAACGCGGTGATTTCCGCCGTCTGAAATGTAGAACCGTGTTTCATGAAAGAGTGCATAGTAGGGTCCCGACAGGAAGCTGCCGGTTGTGCTGTAATCCGTTCCACCGGCGACGGTGAGGGTATCAGGCTGGCCAATGGCCATAGTCGCCGTGGGCGCGGTACCCGTGGGTACTGAGCCGAACTGAAGTACGCGATTGTTGCCGCGGTCCACTACGTAAAAGCGCCCCCCATAAATGTACGCTGAGGTTGGGTCGTTCAGTCGCTGTGCCTGTGAACCGAGTCCTCCGTTGTTTGCGATGTTGCTGCTCATGTTGGGCTGTCCGATCACGAAATCAGCCGTGCCACCGTTCGTTGTCGGTATCGCATTGAATCCCAGAACGCGGTGATTGCCGCGGTCACATATATAGAGCCGACCGGATGAAGAGACTGCCACGTGTGATGGCAGGTCGAGGCCAGTTGCCGAGACCGAGGCCCCGGCATTGGCACCTGTGTTTGCGAACGAGCTTTGCCCGATCACTACATCCGCTCCTGCATTTGAATCGGCCGGGGCAGTATGAAAAACGAGAACACGGTTATTGTCGCGATCTACAAGGAAATATTTCATGCGGTAACTGTCATTGGGGTCGACGAAAACCCCGTGGTGATATGGGTTGTTGACGGCGTTGTTCGCCGCAGTGCCACCGCGATTCACCGACCCGGTTGTCCAGTTGCTCTGCATGAAGACAAACTCCCCGCTTTGCCCGGATGTGAAGGACAGGCCGTGCCCCGTCGCTTCATTTTGGTTTGCCAGGTAGGTGAGGGCTGCGGAGAAACTCACAGTCGCGGACGCTTTCTGGTAGTCTGCAGTGTCGCTGGTACAGACTATGACCGTGTTGCCGTATGAGGCTATATCATCGAGACTCACGGACAGGTTGGTAGTTACGTCTGATTGGGCGGTCATCGTACCTGCATTCGCTATACCAGAGGGTGCTTTGCCTGTATCACAAGAGCTACCGTGCAGCAAACGGTACTTGCCGCTGCGGTCGATGCGAAAGGTCACAGAAAACGAGACAGTGCGGTTCTGCACACTATAGGTTGGTGTCGCCGCAGTGTTGGATACAATGGTGAGAACCAGGGGCTTGTCCTCGTCGACATACTGCTGCAAATCGCCCGTGCAGCCGGCCAGTGTTAGGATGAGGGTAAGAAAAAAACCAGAAATTGCTGCGTGGCCCCTGTGCACCGTCTTATACCCTCAACGGTTTATAAGACGCAAAAAAGCGGGCGGCGGCAACCATTATTTCTTTTTCAGTAAAAAACGTGTCAGGCTGATTATGGAAATCAGGACGCAGAGGACAAAACCGCCGATATTGAACGGCGTGGGGTCTTCAGACATCCGAAAGCCGAAAAAGAGCAGCGGTATCTTTATAAAGACTACCGAATTGAGAAACAGTAGGGCCATCTGCCTGACATCGAGCGGTTGTTCTTCGTCCCGACCGCTCATGCCAGGTGGTCTTTCAGAAGATATAGACCCAGATACCGGCAATGAGCAGGTTTACCATCGCTACCGGTACCAATTTACGCCAGCCGAGATTCATCAACTGGTCGTAGCGGAATCGTGGTAGCGACCAGCGCACCCACACGAAAAGGAACACAAAGAAGAAAGCCTTCGCAAAGTAGAAGAGCGAACCGACGATGGGCGCGTACCAGGCTGCCTTGACGCTGGCGGGCAGAAAGCCGGGCAGATTGTAGCCACCGAAGAAGAGCAGCGCGGCCAGAAGCGACAGGGTAATCATGTTCATGTATTCCGCGATAAAGAACAGGGCGAATTTGAAAGCACCGTATTCTGTGTGGAAGCCCACCACGAGCTCGCTTTCCGCTTCTGCCAGGTCGAAAGGCAGACGGTTGGTCTCGGCGAACATGGTAACGATGAAGACAAAAAATGCCAGTGCTCCTGGTAAGGTCGCAATAAACCAGCGATCTTCCTGCGCATGGACAATCTGCCGCAGGTCGAGGCTACCCGCCAGAATGACGACTACTGCAAGGCTCAGGGCCAGCGCCAGTTCGTACGAGATCATCTGTGCGGTGGCGCGTACCGAACCCAGCAGCGCGTACTTGTTGTTGCTCGACCAGCCCGCGAGCATGATGCCGTACACAGCAAGAGAAGCCACGGCCGACATATAGAGCAGGCCACCGCTGGGGTTCATTACCTGGAATGCGAAGTCGCTCTTTCCCGTGATCTCTTTTACTGCATCAGGCAGCTGTGTGATCACCGGCGAAAACGGAATGACCGCCCAGAGCATCACAGCCGTTGTCATCGATAGCGCGGGGGCGAGTACGAATATCCATGCGTCAGCATTGCGGGGGATTGTCTCTTGTTTGGTAAGAAATTTGATACCATCAGCCATCGGCTGCAGCAAACCCCAGAGGCCGGCGCGGTTTGGCCCGTAGCGATCCTGGATATAACCTGCCCATTTCCGTTCGAGCAGGGTATAGTAGGCTGCGCCCGTGATCATTGCGCCAAAAAGTATCACGATTTTCACAATGACCCAGAAAATTTCGCTATGGTACCACATAGATGAAGTCAGGCTGCCCCTTTGACTGAGCGCGTCGAGCAGAATGGCCTACGCCGGCGACCACAGCAGCATAAAGCGGAAAAAGAAGCTGTAAAATACCGCGTGCAGGTTCAGAGGCCGGTTGCCGAATACACGGTGCTCCAGTTGCCGCAGGTAGGTGTGCACCAGGTTACTCGCCTCAACTGCCTGGCCCGGTGTCATACGGTTCAGCACCAGCGGTGAAAATGGCGCAACCACGCCCTGGGTAGCCCGGTCGCGCAATGCGGCCAGAAGCGGCAGTACGGCAAAACGCAAAGCCTTACCCTGCATAGTCACGCTCTCCTTGTCAAAGAGCTGCCTCGGCAGCAGGAAAAGCACACGTTCGAGTGCGGCAAAATCGTCGGCCGTGAAGGCCAGTTCGTCGAATACCTGTCGTGTATCGCCTGTGATACGCTCTGTCGCTTCGGGCCACTGGGCAATAAAATCCTTCGCTCCCATCAGGTAATAGAAGCGCTGCCACGGGTCTGTCATACCTTCAGGCACAACGTGGCGGTTGACCACACGCGTAATGACCGAGCGTGAGCGAATTGTTTCTTTAAGCTCTTCAGCTGCCTGCGCGCTCAGGAAAAAAAAGTGCTGCGCCGCCGGTTCTTCGAGCGTCTTTAGCAGCGCGGTTTCCGCTTCGTCCTTGATGCCGCCCGCATTCTGGAAGATTACCACACGCGCGTGGGATTTCCACGGCGCATACGGCAGAATCCTGCGCAGCAGGTGGCGCACGGTTCCGGGTGGAGGATCCTTTTCAGGGCCGATAAGCAGCGATTCGCCGGTGAACTCGACGAGGTCCGGGTGCCTGCCTTCGTGTATCAGGGTCGAAACGAGTGCACGGCTGTCGTCTTTTTCCCGGCGGTTTTCATAGAGTATTTCTGCCGCGAGGTGCCTGAGGTGTGCGGCCTTTTCGGCCGACATGTCGCCCTCGAATATCACCGTCTGCGGGCAGTTGGCGGCGGTGATATGCAGCATGCCGTCAGTATACGGGAGTAAGCCAGTTCATGTATTCGGGTATTTCACCTGTGGCGTACGCGAAAAAAGTCTTCTGCAGCTTTTCGGTGAGGGGCCCGATCTTGCCCGTACCGATGGTGCGGCGGTCGATACTTTCAACCCATGCCACCTGTGCCCCCGTCCCGGTGAAGAAAACTTCATCGGCGACGTAGAGTTCAGTGCGGCTGATATCGCGCTCCAGAGTTTCGATGCCCATATCCTGTGCAAGTTTCAGTACGGTGCGGCGCGTGATACCTTCGAGTATCGCAGAAGAAGGGCCGGGCGTGATTAACTTTCCGTCGCGCACCATGAAGATATTCTCTGCCGAGCCCTCGGAGACAAAGCCGCGGCTGTCCAGGAAGATTGCTTCGTCAAAACCATTCTCGAGCGCTTCAGACTTGGCAAGCGCAGAGTTGATATAGCCGCCCGTAGCTTTTGCCCGCGCGGGTATCTGGTTATCAGACAGGCGCGTCCACGAGGAAACCGCGGCACGAAGGCCACGCTTGGTGTCCAGGTAGTCGTTCAGCGGAATTGCGTAGAGCGCAAACTTGTCTTCGACGTTGTGCAGCCGCGGTGACAGCGAAAGCTCCGACTTGTAGATGAAAGGACGAAGGTAGCAGTTTTCACGCCATTCGCCCTTGCGCAGGAGATCAACTGTAATGCTGCGAAATTCTTCATACGGCATCTGCCAGTGCATCTGCAGAATGCGTGCTGACGCTCGCAGGCGTGCGTGGTGGTCTTCGAGCCGGACGAGGTACAGGTTCTTTTTCGACGCGTTGTAGTAGGCGCGCATGCCGCCGAAAAAAGCTGTGCCATACTGTAGCGCGTGCGTGCGAACGTTCAGGTTGGCATCTTTCAGCGCGACGAATTTGCCATCGAACCAGGCGGGTTTGCTCTCAAAGGTCTCCATCTCAGTGACCCTTGGCGGCAGTGTGCGCGCTTTCAAGGTAGCGCTCTGCCTCAATCGCAGCCTGGCAGCCTGACCCTGCTGCCGTAATCGCCTGGCGGTAAAAATGGTCTTTCACGTCACCTGCAGCGAAGACACCGGGGATGTTGGTCGCTGTACGGTCGGGTTGAGTTACCAGGTAGCCGGTTTCGTCCATGTTCAGCTGGCCCTTGAAGAGCGAGGTATTGGGAACATGACCGATCGCGATGAAGAGACCCTGCACCGGAAAATCTTCAAGCGCACCGGTCTCGGTATTTTTCAGTTTCAGGCCTGAAACTGTGCCGGTCTTTTCTTCGCCGTAGATTTCGGCCACCTCGACAAAAGGTTTGATAACAATTTTGGGATTGTTGCGCGCGCGATCGACCATGATCTTGCTCGCGCGAAACGTATCACGGCGGTGCAGGAGCGTCACTTTTGATGCAAACTTGGTCAGGAAGTTTGCTTCTTCAAACGCGGAATCTCCCCCGCCGACTACGGCGACCTCTTTGCCGCGGAAGAAAAAGCCATCGCACGTGGCGCACGCTGAAACGCCTTTGCCCTTGTAAGCGAGTTCAGAAGGGATGCCCAAAAAACGAGCCGAAGCGCCGGTAGCGATGATCACAGAGTCCGAGGTATAAAGAGTGCCCTCTGCCGTGACTTTGAAGGGTGCGCCGCCAGTGAGTTCGGCTTTATCTGCCATAACGGATTTTAGCTCCGCGCCAAAGCGCGCTGCCTGGGAGCGAAAGTGTTCCATAATCTCAGGGCCTTGTATTCCCTGCGGAAAACCCGGGTAGTTTTCGACTTCGCTCGTGATCATCAGTTGCCCGCCGCGTTCAATACCCTCGAGTACGAGGGTCTTGAGGTTTGCGCGCCCGGCATAGATAGCTGCGGTGTAGCCCGCAGGTCCGGAACCGATGATAATGGTGTCGAAATGGTTTTGGCTCATATGCGACGAAAATAATGGAAACGCAGACATGCGGACAATAAAATGTCTTTGCTGCAGCTCCTCAAACCCACAAAAGGACGTATGCGGTTGTTGCTCTGCTCTTGTCTTGCCACCCTGGTTATGGGCGTGGCTGCTTGTACTGCCGGCGTTGCCCATACGGTAACTGTTGTATTGCCGACTCCGCACCTGACGCCGGCCGGTAAGGCGCGGCAGTTTGGCACCCTGTATTTCTATACCGACCGCAACATGCCCGAAACGAGTACTGCCTTCAGCGCCCTGCTCTCGGGGCAGACTGCACAGGCGCTCGATGCGCTGGGCAAAATCGAGGGGGCAAATCTGCCGGCGATACAGCGGGCGTATTGGCAGAATGACGTGGCAGTGTGTTTCATTCTCGAAGGACGTTACAAAGAAGCCGACGAGCTGCTGCTGCAGGCAGGTCTGACCGCCGATGAAGATGTGATTCGCCACAACCACAGGGTCAGCGTCTATCTCAATGACTCGCATGCGCTGCATAAAACACGCCAGCGCCCGGTTGTAGTACCTGAAGGTACTGCGACCGAAGCGCCGCCTCCGCCAGCCGCCGAGAGTAAGCCTGACCTGAAAAAGACCGATGAAAAAGGTGCTCCCAAACCCTGACGCAAGAACAAATCCCGGGGCCATACGCCGCAGGCGAGGGGGAGTTTTTTTCTTTCTGTTACCCTTGGTTTGTTTGGCTGCCTGTGCCGTGGGTGAACCGCTGCCGCAGGATTACTACAGCGGTACCGACAAGATCGCGGGTGGCCAGGCCCCCAGTGTACCCGTTGTGACGTACACGCCCGCGAGCCGGCGCTTTGATTTTACCGTGTCGATTGATCCCGATACGGGTTCTGAAGTGGGTAACTACATCGTTTACTACTATACGGGTATTCCGACCAGGTACTACGAGCAACGCTACATCGACGGCATCATTTCAGCCGGCAGCGCCCGCACGTTCTTTTTTTCCGGCAGCCCCGGTACCTATACAGTTATCGTGACCGGGTACGACGGGTTTCGCGAGTCGGCGGTAACCGACGCCAACCGCATTACCTTTTCGCTGCCGTAGGTCAGAACCGCGTCTGGAACTGCAGCGCGACGTTCAGGCTCCGGAACTGCCGGTTGAGTTCACGAAACTCCGCATCGCCCAGCTCTTCATTGTATTTGCGCGCGGTACGGTAACTCGAGTATATCTGCCCGATGTACGCGCCGGTAGCGAAGGTCGTGAACAGGATCGACTGCACCGGGCTGTCGCGCATAAAACCATCGTAAGCGAGAAACGCAGCACCGCCCACAAGGCTCAGGCTCACGATTCCGGTATCCCATTCGCCGAGCAGAAAGTGCCCGCCGCCGGGAAACAGCGCCGAAAAGGTCGCGGCCCAGAAGGGGCTCTTTTTCGATAGGTCTGAAGCTTTCTCGAGCAGCGGCAGAGTCTTCTCAAAGAATTGCTGGTACTGCGGTTCGGCACCGCCGGTATTTGCTCCCGGTGCCTGCCGCTGTTTCCATAACTTTTCCGCTTCGCGCATCCGTTCGAGCGACTCGCTGAACTTCTTGTTGCCTGCCGCCGCCATGCTCATGTAAATCGTGTAGTCGGTCGTGTAGGCGCTGCCCGATTCGTGTTTCCTCAGTTCGCCGAAGAGGCGTTCAGCATTGGCGTATTCGGTATTTTCATAGTATGAGAGCGCAATATAGTTGTGTGAGAGAAAGCTCAGGTGTTTGTCGCGCGAATCGGTCAGGGGCAAAAGTTCATGCTTTGCCTGCGCGTACCTGCCACCTTCGTAGTACATCTTACCGATCTGGAAATGCACCCACTCGAGTTTTTCATAGTCCGGAAACAGGTGGATGACCTTCTTGTACTCTGTGATCGCGCGGTAATAATCCTGTTCGTCGGCAAACGCGTCGGCCAGCTTCAGAAAAGTCTGGGGGCGCGTGAAGTCGGGGGAGCCGCGTCTGGCCTGTGCCGCAGGGTAGGCAGAATAACCGACCGGAAGGAGCAGGCCTGTGAAGGCGAAGCAGAGCAGGCGCATCAATAATCCGTCGGCAGGTCAATCGGGTACTCGCGCTGGCCCGGGTGGCACCGGATCAGCCGGTCGGTGCCCATGACAATACCTTTCAGCAGTCCAAAACGCGCCACGGCCTCTGCCGTATAGCGCGAACAGGTCGGTGAATAATGGCAGGTTGACCCACTGAGCGGGCTTACATAGTTCTGGTAGAAGCGGATCAGCAGGTTGCCGGGGAGGGGGGCCGGGCGCTCTTCGGGGCGTATTGCCTCGCGCGTCACCGGGTGCAGCCGTGAAATGCTCCACGGTTCCTCGGCGCCAAGGCTGACCACAGCCACCAGGCAGGCAAATACACCAAAATAGCGCATGGCCTGCGAAATTTAGTCGCGCAGACGGTGTCAATGGTTTAATTTTATGTTGTACGCATGCCGATTATCTAAAGGAGAGACTATATGCTACGCAAAGCCCTGATTCTGCTTTCTGCCGCCTTCCTGGTGCAATCGGTGGGAGCTATACCGTTCTACTGGGAACCCAAAACCGAGGAGCCGGGCTTCACCATAGATGTCCCTGCCAAATGGAACCAGGCGTCGCGTTCGCGCGACAAAGTGGCGAATGTCCACTTTGAACGCCGCGATCGTGCCGGCCGGGTGGCGATAGAGGTCAGGGCGTATAATACCGACAACACTGATATCGAGCAGCTTGTTTTGCAGCTGCGTTCGCGGCTGGCCGTCAAGTACGACCGGGTTTTCCTCGTAAAGCGCAAGGACGTTGGCTTTCGCAAGAATATGGAGCGCCAGGTCTGGAGCGCGCGGGTCGGCAAGAAAACCTACACCCTGCTGACTTCGTTCGTTGTGGCCGACGACAAGGTGTTGCAGCTGATCTGCGTAGCTCCGGCGCAGACGAAAAAAGAGTACGAATACGTTTTCGACAATGCCCTGCTCTCGCTGGACTTTTCTGACGGCAAACCCGACGGTGGGGCAGCAGAAGAGAAGGCCGAAGCGCCTGCGGCAGCTGCACCGGCTGCCCCGGCACCTGCAGCGCCTGCGCCGGCTCTGCCCGCCGCACCGGCAGCTCCATCCGCGCCCGCATTGCCTGACCCGGGCAAAGCTAAGCCGCCAAAAATCGAATTCTAAGAGGAACCATGAAAACCGTAATACAATATATTCTGCTGCTCTGCCTGCTGGGTCTTTCCGGCTCTTATATGCTCGTGGGTGCAGACCCCGAAACTGCAGAAAAAGCCGAAGCATCTGACGATGCAGTCGACCTGAAAGCGCTGGGCGACGAAATGGCCGGTCTCTGGGGTGAAAAGGTTTGTGTCGCCGAACCCGGCAGCAAGCATGAAGAGCAGGTCATCTCGATCGCCTGCAACGCCGAATATACCTCGGCAGAACGCGACAAGGTGCTCGACTTCCTCTTTAAGAAGGGTTTTCTTTTTCGCGGCGAATCGTACGATATCAAGGGCACAACGGGGCACTACTGGTACCGTTTCGAACACCGCGAAGGCAACCGGCTGCGTTCGGTTTTTGTGCGCATGCACATCACGAGCCAGGGAGCGCTCTGGGGTTCTGTCAAACCGCCGGCACGCGTTGCCATCTATGTGGATAACCTGGCTACTGCAGACGAACTGACAGCGTGGCAGACGCTGGGTATCCCGCTGAGTTTTGGCCTCAAGCCGACCGAAAATGCCAAAGAGCTGGCCCAGCAGATCGATGAATACAAACAGGAAGCCTGGCTGGCACTCGACCTGCGCCAGGGTGCATTCACCGAGCCTGACCAGAGCGCTTCGGTGCGCGACATCATCGAGCAGGATCTCATACCCAACCACCTGAAAAACTCGCTCGAACAGACAGGCGATGTTTGGGGAATTGTGGTGCGTGATCTCAACAACATCACAACCACAGTCGCCACGGCGCGCGCCGTTTTTTCAGCAATCAAGGCAGAAGGAAAATCGTACGTACTGCTGCCGGCGAAGTACAACAAAGCGCTCAGCACCACCGCGAACGTCATGGACATGAACGCACGCCGCGTGACGTACGACATGGGTGCAATGTGCGCAAAATCGCCCGCAAAAATCTGGAGCTATATCCGTAGCAAGGCCGGGCATGGCCAGGTTATCGTGCGTTTCCCCGCGAACGCGAAGCGCTGCGCGCACACGCTCAGCCGAACCCTGCGCCGCGACGGCAAAACAGAGTTCCGGCCGCTGAGCACCTTCTTCGGCTACGCCGAGGGTGCGACGACGGAAAAAAAAGCCGGCGCTGGAAATTAACGCCTAGAATAAATTAGCCTGCCGGGGTTTCGGCGGGCTGTGTGTCTTGTCGTTGCCGATTTCTTCAAGCATTTCGGCTTCGTACTCACCGTCTTCGATGGGCCGCAGAAGCATCAGGGCCTTTTCCGGGTCCTTTAGTGCCGGATCCAGCCAGTCAGGAATTTTTTCTTCGTCGATGAACACGGGCTGGCGACCGAAGTTTCCCCCGTGGTTGTGTATTTCCGTCATCAGGCTGTTGCCGGGTTCGGTAAATATGGAAACTTCGAAAGTCTCTTCCCCGGAGCCAGGTGATTGACGCCTGTTCCACAGGCCTGCGAAATACATGTGATCGTGGTCAGTGCGCTTTATTAGCCACGGAACATTTCCCGGTGAGTCATCGCGGCGTTGCCATTCGTAAAAATGTGTAGCGGGTACAACGCACCGGCGTTCTCGCAGTGCCTTGCCCCAGAGCCGGTTGCCCGCGACGCCTTCTTTGCGCGTGTTCATGATCGGTTTGCCTTTAGTCCAATCGGGTTTCCAGCCCCACTTCATGTCGACGACCTTGTGTTTCTGCGTCGATGGATCGATGACAAAGACGTCGATGACCTGCGTCGGACGTATATCAAAGCGCGACTGGCCAATGAAGACTTTCTTCAGGCGTTCGATATCGTCGACTGCATCCCGTGCAGTCCACATGCGGTAATAGCCAATGGTTCCGTCGAAGTTAACGTACTTGATGAGAACCATTCGACCGCACATACGAATTCTCCCTCAGGTGGTTCGGCCACCGCGTGTGGCGGGGCAGTGGACTGCTACTCGGCGCCTTTAACGGTAACCGAAAAAGCTCCACCTTGCAGGGGAACCTTGGTCGCCGAGTTAAGGCCCTCGTTATAGACAACAACACCCGCGAAGCTGCCTGTCAGGCTCGTGACTTTGCCGTTCACCAGTACGGGTGTCAGGCGGACTACCAGCGAAGTATCGCGGTATTTTTCTTCGATCGCAACGCCATCACCCTGGGTAATGCGCTCTTCGCGGCTCTTGCCGACCCATGTCGGTGCGTGTTTGGTATAACGGACCTTGAACTTTGGTTTGCGCCGGCGCTTTTCTTTGATGGCCTGCAGGCAGTCGCGGAAGTTGCCCCGGCGGCATTCGTCCAGGCGCTCTTCGGGCCGGTCTTCAGGGTCATCTTCGAGCTCACCCGTCGCGATTTCTTCTTTCTTTGTATAGCGCATGAAATCGTCCCGCGCGAGCGTGACATGGGGCACGAAGCTGTAGATGCCGCGTGCATTGACAATAACTGCAGTGAGGGGTGCCACATCGGGGGTAAGCTCCATTGGGCCGGTCAGGTCTGCCGGCAGTTCGGCCGTCAGCGCAAACTGAGTCTTGTGTTGTGCGTCCTTGACCGCTATGATGAGCTGCGTCTTACCCTTGCGCTTTGCCAGCATGCCGTGCGCGCCCGAAAGCTGGTAGTCGCGCGTGCCGATGCGGAATGAGATGTTTCCATCAGCCCAGAGTGACGCTGACAGAAAGAGAAAAATGATCGCAGTCGCCCGGAGCATAACTTACCATATAGCTATGCACGGAGCAGGGCGCGGCGTGCCATTTTAATGGTGAACGAGTGTTTTCTACCAGGTCGCATTGGCCAAATTTGGCGTCATTGCGGTCCGAGTATAGTTTCTCCAGGCTGATTTGCCCGCATTGCGTACTGCACCCGTGTCGCTCGCCGAGCGGGCAACACCGGCGCCTGAGTTTGTGCAGAGGTAGGTCGAATTTTCAGCCGAGCTGCTGTCTGCCGCAATACAAGCCCCGGTCAGCTGCGTCGTACGGTCGTTGAGCCCAAACACGGGGCGTTCGCCGATAGGCCAGAAAGATTGCAGGTTGTTATAGAAATGGTTGAGCGGCCCTGCAACCATCGGCTGCGTAATGGTACCGTCGCGGTTGCTGTAGTAGAGCGCATCCTGGATACCTTTGTAGGCAAGGGCGCAGCCCGGCTGCGCTGCGTCGACGGTGTCATTTTCTCCAGTGGCGCAGTAGGTCAGAATAAAACTGCCGTCGGTGGCGCCAAAGGCAGCGGTGTCGCGCAGCGCAACAGCCATAGGGTAGGTGACAGTTGCGCCGTTACGGTCGGGCCGGCTTTCGGCGGCCTGTGCAAGGCCGACGGCGATGAGTGAATTGTTGGGAGCGTAAACGTCGGAAAATTCATACACCAGCCTGAGCTCAGTTTCGTCATAGTAATAGAGCTTCAGGCCACGCAGCGAGCCCGCACCGGAGGATTTGACTTTCAGCTCGACCCAGTCTTTGCTGTTGAACGTACCGCTCGGGCAGTCAGTGACGCAGACCTCGTTGATCATGACCGAAGCGAGTGTTGCCGTATGGCCGCTGAAATGGATCGTGCTGCCAGATGCCGCGCGTCCTCCAGCGTCGAGGCAGGCAGCATTGGCTGTGATACTGTACCGGCAGGTCGGCGATGCCATAGCAGCTGCTGTGAGTGTCACGATCACCTGCGAAGAGTCGGCGCCGGCCGTCAGCGTGCTGATGGCCGGCGCACTGCACGTTGTGCCCGGGTCTTCTGTCTCTGCGATGGTGAGGGCTCCTGCGGTGAGGCAGTTGTTGGGTGCAGTACCCGACGAGACATTGCTGTCAAAGGTGAGCCGTACCTGGTTCTGCGCAATGGCCTCGGCCTTAACTACCTGGGGGTTCGCTTCGGTGGTGTAGATATATCCTGCCGAGCTAAAAGTGTTTGTTGCCTTCGTCAGGCAGCCGTCGAATGCAGTGCCGCTATAGTCCTGCCTGCTACTGCAGGTGTAAGGTTCAGCGCTGCGGTGCGTGAACCAGGCGGAGCTCAGCCGTCCCTGCTGTTGTGTTGTAAAACGCTGGGTCACCGAATCGTATCCCCGGCGCTCCATCGAAAATGTCTGCTTTGGCGTTGTGTAGTCGCTGTAAAGACCCGCAGGTGCAGCGCCGCCGTCGCCTGCTTCGTCGATCAGGTTCATAGCGGTGTCGTACAGGCGAATACGGAACGGAGAATTGGAGATGCGGAAATTTTTGGTGCCGGAAAATTTGAAGTGCTCTGTTGTCAGCGAGCCGCCCGTCGTATTGCGTATCTCAGCCCCATCTTCATTGTAGGTGATGACTTCATCGGCCCCGGTTTCAGCGAAAGCCGAGGGTTTATTATTGTAGAAAATGCGGGTCTGTCCGGGGCAGATAATATTCGGTTTTGGCGTCAGGTACTCGCTGAAAGTAGCGCAGGAGTTCTTGTTCTCGTAGTACCAGTTATGCGGGTCCGGTACAGGGTAGAGGTTGCGTTTGTCATTCGTGCCCCATTGTACCGCCCAGTGCGAAAGGTCAATCGGTGCAGCAGAGTTGTTAAAGATTTCGATAAAGTCATCGCCGTTGTCGACACTCGTGCCATCGGACGAACCGGCCCAGCCAACCTCAGAAATCAGCACGTCCCCTGCGTTCGCCGTGTGTCCGCGGCGCTGGACGCGCAGCGCCATGTCGTTGGCGATACCCCAGGCGCCTTTCCATTGCTCATAGATGGTATTGACCACGCGTGCCTGGTTGACGATAATCACGTTTTCGTCGTTGTTGTTGATGGCATTGTTTGACCAGTTGAACGAACCCGTGGCCATTTTGGCGTTCGGGGTGCCGGCATCGATGATTACGGTCTTGCAGTGCATCTTGCCGCCGTGTGCGGGGTTATTCTTGATCTTGGTGCTTTCGTTGCCGTCCCAGCGTATAAATGGGCCGGTACTGTTCTGCGACCCGTCATTGTTAAAGCCGGCCGAGTAAATCTTCGGCGCCTCTTCTGAAACTCCCGAGACAAACGTCGAATCGTGTATGCCGTAGACAGGTACGCCGCGCTGGCGGGCCATACGTATCATCGCGGCATTGAGCTCGTCGTGTGTATGTGCAAAGATCATGTAGTGAATGCTTGTCTGCGCAGATTCGACGAGTGCAATGATGCGGTCCATCGCCTCGTCACCCTGGTAAGGCGAAAAGTAGAGCTCGAGCGGGTTGTTGTTGAGGACAATCTGCGTGCTCGTACTGCGCTGGCGTTTCTGCGCGCCAAAGAGCCCGTTGTGCATCTGCAAGAATTCGTCTTTGTAGAGCTTAACGAGCTGCGCGTTTTCGATAATGTACCAGTTATTGTTGTTGTGCACCATATCGGTTTCGGACAGGTTCCCGGTGCCCATAAAAACGTACCGGTCATCGACAACGGCAAACTTATTGTGCTGTATGCCTGAAGCATTGCCCAGCGTCATATTAATGTTGTTGAAGTACATCGTCTGGTACCCGCTGGTATAGAATTCGTCGATATCGCCGACAACGCGCACGTCGATGTTACGCTGGAACGCGCGTAACACCGCCTGGACGATGGAAGTCTTGTTGAAATTATAGACCGCGAGGTACATGTAGCGCTGGGCGCCGTCGATCAGGCGCACCAGCTCGTCGTCGACTTTCTTGTCGATCAGCGTATCCTGATCACGGCCCGGTTCAGAAAAGAAGACGGAGAAACGTTCACGCCCGTCGCCCATACCCGGGTCGCCAAAACCTCCGCCACAGGAGGCGAAGAGCAGGGGTAGAATACCGATGAGGGCAAACCTTACCACGGGTAGACGATCGCCAGAGAGAGGGGGGCGTCAAATGAATTTCGCGATGTGCTGTGCACCGATGTCAGTCAGCCGCGCGATGCCGTGCACCTGCATGATGGACCGCAAATCGTCGAGCCAGTACTGCAGCATACTGGCAACGCCGCTACGGCCGTAACCGACCGCCATAATTGCAATCGGGCGGCCCACCAGCACGGCTTCGGCGCCCAGCGCCAGCATACGGAAAATGTCAGCACCCGACCGCACTCCGCCATCGGCAAGAACCTGCACTTGCGGTGCCTGCTCGCGTACCCAGGGCGCAATGAGCGGCAGAACCCGGGCCACACCCGGCATGCCGTCGGCGACCCGGCCACCATGGTTACTTACCACGATGGCACTTGCGCCGGCCTCGATCGCAACTGCGGCGTCGCGTTGTGTCATGATACCCTTGACGACCATGGGCAGAGGTGATGCGCTTTTCAATTCGCGCAGCTCAGCAAGGCTCTTGTGCGAGGTCGCGGCACTCTTGAGCACCATCGTCTTGAAAGACACGCCATCGATATCGATGCCCCACGCCGTGGCACCTGCGCGCGCGGCCGCTTCGATGCGCCGCATGAGTTCCTTCTGTTCGCTCCTGGGCTTGAAAACGGGCATGCCATAACCGAGCTGTTCAATCGCATGCAGGCCCACCTGGTATTTGTCGGCCGCTGCGCCGTCGCCAAAGGTCGGCAGCAGGTTGAGGTGCTTCATGGCGTGGCCTGTTTCCAGTGCGTAATCGTATTCGGTGATCGAACCGCCCATGTTCGTGACGCTGCCGGTAATCGGCGCTGAGAGTACGGGGCCTGCGAAGCGGAACTTCGCAGCACGCAGAAAGTCGAACTCCAGCGATGCGGCGCCTGCCGGTGGTTTTTCGGTATACGTGGGTGTGATGCGGTATTCGCCCAGCGCGACAATATTGTCGCGAAAGGAGTTCATCTCCCCGCGGCCGCCCATGCCAGGTACACCCGATGCGCAGTAACCGCCATCGCAGATCTTGCAGACCCAGCAGAAATCATTGTTGAATCGTGCACGTGCCACCTTCGCCATGACCCGCTGGTCATAAGGAGGAGTTTTGGTTTGGAATGTGAGACGCCGCCGCAGCCGGGCAAAGACCTCTTCTGCTTCGGCGAGCGTTGCAGCATGGATCACGCTGTGGAAAACTTTGCCGATGTTGTTTTGAAGATTTTCGACGAGCTCGCCGTTGCGGTAGTTGCAGCGCAGCTCCTTGAGGCCCTCCGGCGCGAATTCAGCGCGCAACGCGGTGAGTTGTTGTTCATCGGGTAGGCCGCTGAGTAATCCCGGTTCGGCATAGAGAGAGCGTTCTATGGCGACTCCCTGCGTGGCGACAGATTCTTCGAGCGTGAGCGGCTGCTCCAATGCGCCAAGCATAAGTCGCGCGAAAATCTGCATGAGGCTTCTACGGTGCGCTGCAGGGTACGTGTGCGTACTCATGAAACCACCAGACAGGCGGCCCGCTATTTCGCCGATCACGACGCGTCCATCGTCTGTCAGCCTCAGGTCGCCCTTCAGCGCACCGTGGTACGGCTTTTCAGAAAGCGCCGACAGGGAATCAGCATAGCGCTGCAGCGCTGCCAGAATGGCGGCGTATTGCGCAGGGGAGAAATTTCCCGGCAGGGTGTGACCGTTTTCGATAAAGAAATGGCCGTCCTTGATTTCGATTAAACGGTCTGCGACACCCGTCAGAAATACCTTGCCCTGCATGCAGAGTGCATCGACAGAAATTTCGCGCGCGGGCACATAGTGCTCGATGATTGCCTCGCCGAGTTTGTCCTGGCTTGCGGCGAACTCATGTGCGTACGAGAGGTCATCGACGCCGCGGATAAACATGACTCCACGGGCCCCCATGTTCTGCACCGGCTTAATGACGAAGCCTGCCGTATTGGGGTTTGACTTTACCCACGCAACCATGTCCTCTTTACTCTTGCCGTAAAAGTAAGCAGGGTGAGCATGCCCGTGGGCAGCGCAGAAATCGCGCATTTTCCCCTTGTGCGTCAGAACGATGCCCTGTTGAGTATTCAGACCAGGCAGGTCCAGGGCGTCGTTCACCCGACCCACTACGTGCGAAAAATCGGTGGCGACGGTCGTGACAAAGCCCAGTTGATCCCGCAGGGGCGAGAGCGCCGCAATTACAGCTTCAGCATCGGCAATCTGTACCTGCATGAATTCATCGGCGTCGTGCATGGCGTATGCATGCGCATTCTGGTCGAGTGCGATGACTCTGAGCCCGAGCTCCTTTGCTTCGCGGATGAACGGCTGCTGCAGATAACCTGCGCCGAGTAGTGCGACCGTTCTTTTGGCTTTCCCGGCTGGCATCAGCGTACTTTTGCTTTTTCGCTCACAAAGGAGGCGAGCCCTGCATCGGTGATATGCAGGCGGTAGTGTGTTTTCCCCGCACCTCGATGATGCATCGTTTGGCTGCCGCCCGCCGCCGCCGGAAACCTGGGTAGCAGCAGCTGTTCTAACCTGGCCAATCGGTTCATGGGAAACCTTTTCTGCCCGGGCGTTCTGCCTGAAAAGGTAGATTATGCACCAGGTTTGCGACCTCGTGTTCAGGCATGGCCCTCAGTTCCGCACCAAACGAACGAGCGACCCCGTGCCGAACCCGCCAGATGAGTTGTGTCCTGTCGTAGCAGGGCAGTACGTTCGTCATGAAGTCGCGGTGCCGGCGTCCCTCGCGGTAGGCAGGTTGTTTTGGTGGCGGGCGCAGGTAGAGTGGAATACGTTTAAGGGCGGCCTTGGTGTAGAGCAGCGTACCATGGTGCATAATCCAGCCACGCTTGCGGCACTGCGCATTGCCAGAGAATTTACGGTCTGCACCGCGGCAGCGAATAGTCAGGTCGGAGTAGCCTCTTTGTGCGACAGAATGGCCCAGTATGGGGGCAATGCCGCCGAGAATCTTTTCATAGCTCAGGGAAACGTTCATCAGTTCGGGAAAGTCCTCGAGTGATAGAAACAGGGAATAATTGAGGTTGCCCCGGCAGTGTAGAACCGAGCCGCCGCCTGAAATGCGCCGGTAAACCGGGGGGCCCTTATGCGCATAAACTTCTTCTTCGGTGACCAGCGATTTACCCAGCACGAGCGCATCGTTGTTTTCATAGAAGAAGAGAAACAGAGACCGGGGAGGTTTCGGAACGTGGAAAAATGCTTCTTCAAAGGCAAGGTTTATTCCGCAATTACGCGAGGGCAACTGTGCCGTGTAGAGAATCATTCTGGCAGGCGTTCACCGCACTTGTGGCAGTAGCGGGCGACTGTGAGGTGTTCCTGTTCGCCGCAGCGCGTGCACTCCTTTACCTTCCGGCTTCTGTCTTCAAGCATCAGCTTCGTCATTGAGGCACCGAGCACGCCCGTGGGCAGGGCTATGATGCCGATACCAAAGACCATGAGCACACCCGCAACCAGCTTACCAGGCAGGCTTTCGGGTACTATGTCACCATAACCTACCGTCGTCAATGTGACAATTGACCACCAGAGCGCATCAGTAAGTTGCACGAAACGTTGTGGTTCGAGAGACTGCATCAATGCGGCTGAAAGGAACAGGATAACGACAATCACAAACAGGAAGGCGGCGAGTACGCTGCTATTCATCTGGAAAACGACGACGAGGCGGTGTACCGCCTCTGAATAACGCACCAGCTTGATAAGGCGGAAGATACGGAAAAGCCGCAGCACCCGGAGAATAACCATGTCGTTACCTGCGGTGACGAAAAAGGGCACGATCGCGAGAATGTCGACTACCGCGAGCGGCTGCAGCATGTATCGCCAGACAGGGCCCCGGTATGCGATCATGCGCAGGATATACTCGGCCATGAAGCAGATGATCGCCGCATCTTCGATGATTTTCAGCGCAGCGCCATAACTTTCCGAAATCCCTTTGTGCGATTCGAGCAGCCAGACGCTGATCGATATAAGGATCAACCCCATCATCAGGAGGTTGAAGTAGCGGCCAAGACCCGAGTCGGTGTCTTCGCACAGGCGGTAAGCGAAGCGCTGCAGTTTCTGCCGCATTATTCCTTTTAGTCCTGTTTACTGCGTCCTGGGGGGGTAAGTACGAGATCGGCCGAATCCCCGGCATTGTCGATTGCAAAATACCGCCGCTCGGCTGAATTGGTGCGGCAGATGCGCTCGTAGGCAATTTCGCGCAGGGGACGGCCGTTTTGTGCATTGGCTGCCTCAAAACCTTCTGGCAGCGAAAGAACATTAGTCACAGCGGTAGAAAGTCCCCTGAGGTTCAGGCGCAGGTTCTCCAGTCGGTATGCCGTAACTGACCAGGGAGTGCACAGGTTCTGTGCCTGGCTCGTCTGCTTCAGCCATTTGTCCCGGTAGCCTGAAAGCCATATGAGGCCCTCTGTGCCGTCGCTGAAGGTTACCTCGCGCACCATGAGGTTGCGTATCATGATGATCGATTCGGCAGAGGCCCAGCCATGGAATCCGTCGCCCATGCAACCGCCGCCCGTACGCACGTGAATCGCTTCGGGAAACGTGTAAGCTTTCTGCGCACGGCGGCGAATACTGCGCAGAATCTGCCTTGCCTGTCTTGTCCGCCCGATGTGCAGGTAACTCTCAGCCATCTGCAGCGTGAGGTAGGGGTTCAGACCTGAATGGATATTCTCCTGGAAAAAACAGCCATTGAAGAAATAGTTATCCCGTATGAGATCGAGTGTGCGCAGCAGGCGGTTGTCGCAGAATTCGTGCAGCTGCAAAGGGTAGGCGGCGGCGATAGAACCGATCATGCCCGCATCTTTACCGCGACCGAGGGCCGCCGGCAGGTAAGAATAATGGTTGAGGTAGCGCTGCATGGCCCCTGAAAGTTTGCTAAAAATTTTCTCTGCACGCTCGCTGAGTCCCAGCGGTTTCAGATGGGGAGCTATGGCCTTGAGCCCGCCGAGCGCCCAAAGGTTATCCCACAGGTACCAGTCGGCAGGACCCAGGTGCTCGGCGGAAAACCCCGGCGGCAAAACGCCGCCGTGCTGGTCACTGGCTTTTTCAATCCAGGTCACCATGCGCGTAATCTGTTTGCGCATGCGCACAATGATCGAAGTGTCGTGCGTAAAGCGCACATACTGGGCAAGAATCCAGAGTGCCTGCCCATTGGCGTCCCACTCACCGGTCTGTGATTGAAACAACCCCGAAGGCCTTACCATTCCGGTGAAGCGTTCGATAATGGGTTTAACCGCTTTCTTTGCGCCGAGCAGTAGCAGCGCATACATCATGATCACTGCGTCCCGAATCCAGAAGTGGTGGTAGGTGTAGCTACCCGGCTTGATGGAGTCGTAATCCCACAGGGCAATCAGGTGGTTGCGCGCGTGGCTCAGCCAGTCGCTGTAGTCCTTGGGCAGTTCAGCCTCTATCGTCTGGCCGAAATATTCGTCAGCGATTTCACGCGCGGTCTTGCCTTTGAGTGGCGAGGGTAAAGGGTCATGCTGGTGGTCGGTCACGGCGATGGAACAGCGGTCGGCCGCGGCGAAATAGAATGCCGCTGTCGTGAGGCCAATGTTGTCCCTGGCGTCGTGTGCATGCAGGGTCGTCTTCTTGCGGCTGCTGAGCCTGCGTACCTGCGGCACAATGCGCCGCAGCGCGTCGCCGTTCTTCCAGTCCGAAACCAGCGCATGGTCGGGTGATTTATCAAAGAGCAGATCGGCATCGCCGGTCAGGTGTTTTTTCTTCTCGCTGTAGTGGAGCTTGTAAACGAGCGCTGGCCCCTCGACATTGAATGGCCGCAACGACACGATCAGGGGCTTGTTTCCCGTGGCCTTCATGATAATGCCGTGTTCCGTTGTTGTGTACTCGACAACCAGTCCGCGCCACGAGCAGACGATGCGGTCCGACGATTTGAGCGCCAGCTTCACTTCTGCAGATTTTTCCTGTGGGCGCACGAGGCGGCCCTTTTCCAGCGTCGCGAATTCGAGTGTGTACGAACCAGGATATACCATGATGCCACCCGCCATATCGACAGAAGCTTCCAGTGTCCGGCCGGGAAAACCAATGCCAATCCAGTTGCGGTGGGTCTGGTTCATGGAAAGGATGTTGTGCGACCGCGGTAAAAAAGAAGCCGAAGCAGGGTTGTACTGTTCTTCTGCCCAAAGTGGTGGCAGAAACTTGCGGTTGAACTGGAAGAAGCTGTAGTTCCAGAAACCCGAGGCAAATAGCCGGGAATTCATCGGCAGGGTTTCTGCCGGCCATTCCGTTTTCGTGGGGTTGCCGAGTTTCATGGCCGAACGCAGCATGTCCGTTGCATCGTGCGGCACGCCGATGCGGCGCAGGAAAAAACGGGCGAGCATCAGCTTAAACCGTGTCAGGCGGCCATCGTGGGGCAGCAGGTATTCAGTCTGCCGTCGCAGGGGGGCAGAGGGGGGACGTCGGACGCTCATGGGAATAAGGCGTTGTTCAGCCGGCTTATACCTGTTCAATCATAAATTAAGGAAGAAACAGCCTACCCGGATGGCCGAATGCGAAATTATGCAGCGCATTACGCGTGAATTGGTGCGATTAACTGCCTCACTTTTTCTCACCTTTTTCCTAACTTAGATTGACGCAATGTGACATAACGTTGAAAGTATCCTACGTGAATTCAGGCGGGCGATGCCCGCCTGAATTATCTTTGGAGGACACTAAGCTTATGAAAATTGCGCGCCACTTTACCAAGAAGGGAAAAGATATTTATAGCGACATCATTTTCGAAAAACGCACATCGAAAATTACCAATACGGATGGCTCTGTTGCGTTTGAGGCCAACGAGGTTGAAGTTCCTTCATCGTGGTCCAATGTGGCTACAGATATTCTGGCGCAGAAATATTTTCGTAAGGCCGGTGTTCCCCGCGCGCTGAAGCCGGTGGCAGAAGAAAATATCCCTGAATGGCTGCGCCGCCAGGAAGCCGACGAAGAGCAGCTGGCTAAGTTCCCCAAAGAAGAGCGTTTTACCCGCGAAACTTCTGCGAAGCAGGTCATGCATCGCCTGGCCGGTGCGTGGACTTACTGGGGTTACAAGTACAACTATTTCTCTTCAGAAGAAGATGCCCAGGCATTTTATGACGAACTCTGCTACATGCTGATGAACCAGATGGCGGCGCCAAACTCGCCACAGTGGTTCAATACCGGCCTCCACTGGGCTTACGGTGTCGATGGTCCTTCACAGGGACACTACTATGTCGACCCGGCAACGGGTAAGCTCGTAAAATCAAAATCTTCCTACGAGCACCCGCAGCCTCACGCCTGCTTTATTCAGGCAGTAGAAGACGATCTCGTCAATGCGGGCGGCATCATGGACCTCTGGGTGCGTGAAGCGCGCCTGTTCAAATACGGTTCAGGCACGGGCAGTAACTTTTCCCGCCTGCGCGGTGAAAACGAGCGTCTTTCAGGTGGCGGCAAAAGCTCAGGCCTCATGAGCTTTCTGAAAATCGGGGACACTGCTGCGGGCGCCATCAAGTCTGGCGGCACGACACGGCGCGCAGCCAAGATGGTCTGCCTCGACATTGATCATCCGGATGTAGAACAGTTTATTGACTGGAAGGTCACCGAAGAAGCAAAAGTGGCAAGCCTCGTTGCGGGTTCTAAGGCAATCCGCCGGGTAATTACTGATGTTTTTGCCGCCGTCGCCGGCTGTGTCAAACAACCTTCATTGCTTGACCCTAAGCAAAACAAGAACCTTGCGCTGGCACTCAAAAAGGCCCGTGCGGCGAACGTTCCTGACAGCTACGTCCAGCGTATCATACACCTTGCACGCCAGGGTTTTACCTCGCTGGATTTTGAAGAGTACGATACTGACTGGACCTCAAAGGCATATCTCACTGTTGCCGGCCAGAACTCCAACAATTCGCTGCGCCTCTCGAATTCATTCCTGAAAGCAGTAGAAGAGGGCGGCAGCTGGGAGCTCATTCGTCGTATTGACGGCAAAGTACACAAGACTATGCAGGCGCGTGATCTCTTCGATCGCCTGTCGTACGCAGCCTGGTCATGCGCTGACCCGGGTCTGCAGTTTGATACCACCATCAACGAATGGCATACCTGCCCCGAAGATGGTCGTATCAACGCGTCAAATCCCTGCAGTGAGTACATGTTCCTCGATGATACGGCCTGCAACCTGGCGTCGCTCAACATCATGAAGTTCTACGATGCGAGCAAGAACCAGCTGGATGTCGAAGCGTACAAGCATGCAATCCGTATCTGGACAATTGTGCTTGAGATTTCTGTCCTGATGGCGCAGTTCCCGTCGCAGCGCATTGCCGAACTGTCTTACAAGTTCCGCACGCTCGGCCTCGGCTATGCGAACCTTGGTACCTGGCTGATGGTTTCTGGTATTCCTTACAACTCAGCGCAGGCAAATGCCATTACGGGTGCCGTAACGGCGATTCTCACTGGTGTGAGCTACAAGACTTCGGCGGAGCTAGCCTCTGAACTCGGGCCGTTTGCCGGTTTTGAAAAAAACCGCGAGCACATGCTGCGCGTCATTCGTAACCACCGCCGCGCTGCCTACAATGTTGCAGAGAGTGAATACGAGGGGCTGAGCATTTTCCCGATGGGTATTAACGGCAAATACTGCCCTGAATATCTGATCGGTGACGCGAAGCAGGCGTGGGACGACGCACTCGCCCTGGGTGAAAAACACGGCTACCGCAATGCGCAGACAACGGTAATCGCACCAACAGGCACGATTGGTCTCGTGATGGACTGCGATACCACCGGTATCGAGCCCGATTTCGCGCTGGTGAAGTTCAAAAAGCTCGCCGGCGGCGGCTACTTCAAGATTATCAACAAGTCAGTACCGCAGGCGCTGGAGCACCTCGGCTACAGCAAAGACCAAATCAGCAAAATTATTGAGTACGTGGTTGGCTCAGCATCGCTCGCCGGTGCTCCGCACGTGAATCGTGAAAACCTGAAGTTGCGCGGGTTTACCGATGAAATCCTCGATACTATAGAAGATGCGCTGCCAACGGCTTTCGACATCAACTATGTCTTTAACCGCTACCTCGTGGGCGATGCATTCCTCACGGGTACACTGAAGATACCGAAAGAAGTGCTCGATAAACCTGACTTCAATCTGCTGCAGCACATGGGCTTTACTGCTGAACAGGTAATGCTGGCCAATGAGGCAATTTGTGGTACGATGATGATTGAAGGTGCGCCTTACCTGAAAGATGAGCACCTGCCGGTATTTGACTGTGCCAATAAGTGCGGCCGTCGCGGTAAGCGGTTTATTCCTTACCAGGCTCACCTCAATGTTATGGCAGCAGCGCAGCCTTTTATCAGCGGTGCGATCTCCAAAACCATCAACATGCCGTACGAAGCAACGGTTGAAGATGTCAAACAGGCTTACATGGCATCATGGAAGCTGATGATCAAGGCCAATGCTCTTTACCGAGATGGATCTAAGCTGTCTCAGCCGCTTTCAACTGTGGGTGAGAATATCTTCGAAGACCTCGACGAAGACGATATTGCCGACGTGATGTCAGCTCCTGCAGCTCTTAAGGCGCAGCAGGCTGCAGAAAAGATCGTTGAGAAAATTATCGTGCGCAAAATCGCAGAACGCCGTCGCCTGCCGGCACGCCGTCAGGGTTACACGCAAAAGGCCGTTATCGGTGGCCATAAGGTTTACCTGCGCACCGGTGAATACGAAGATGGTTCTTTGGGCGAGATCTTCCTTGATATGCACAAAGAGGGGGCTGCATTCCGCTCGCTGATGAACGGGTTTGCGATCGCCGTCTCACTCGGCCTGCAGTACGGCGTACCGCTCGAAGAATTTGTTGAGGCATTTGTCTTCACTAAGTTTGAACCGAACGGCGTGGTGCAGGGGCACGATCGTGTGAAAATGGCAACGTCGGTGATGGACTTCATCTTCCGTGAACTCGCGATCACGTACCTTGAGCGCAACGACCTGGCGCACGTATCACCTGAAGCTCTCGTGGTCGACCAGACCACGACCAAGGGTGAAGTACCTGGCGCCGACGCGCTCGATGAGCAGGATGAGCCGGTGGCTGTAGCGGTTGGTGAAACAAAAACCCGCTCTGGCCTGAAGGTGAAGGTCAGCGCAAGCCAGATTCAGGAAGCACGCATCAAGGGTTACGAAGGCAGTGCCTGCCCCGAGTGCAGCTCAATGACGCTCGTGCGCAACGGCTCATGCCTCAAGTGCGAAACGTGTGGAGCGACCACCGGCTGCTCTTGAGCCGGTGTCGCGTAACTTTTTGCCTGCGAAAAGTGGAGCAACAACCGGTTGTTCCTGATCTGTGAAATGAGGGGTGTGCAACACCCCTCATTTCACACTAACCGGGAATAAACTCGCAGAGATACGCAGCATCAGCGGTTATTTTCAGCTGAAACTTTGCATTGGCCGCGACTTCAAATTTCTGTCCTGCACTGAAGGTTTGCCAGTCAGCGGCCCCTGGCAGCTTTACAGTCATCGCTCCCGCCACGACAGTCATGATTTCTTTCAGGCCGGTTGAAAATTCGTAATCGCCCGGTGCCATAACGCCGCACGTCGCCTTATTGCCATTTGCCTGAAGGGTGAGGGATTTAACTTTACCCTCAAAGTATTCGTTTACCTGGATCATAGGGAAGTTTTTGGCTGCGCGACAGAGCGTCGCGCCAAAGCAATGCTTACGCGCCAGTGCGGCGAAAGAGAAGGTAGAAAAGGTCTTCCACGCGTTCCTGGTGGCGAATAGTCCGGGGTTCCATGATCAGCGCCTTACCGGCCTGTCGTTCGGTCGTGCTGGTAGCGGACTGCACCCGGTGAGAGGGCGTAAACGCCTTGGCCATGTCAATGATACGCCCGTGGTTTTCGTTCTGCATAGGTATCTGCTGCGCGCCAGTTCTGCCGGTTAGCCGGACAAAGGCGGCGCCTGCTCCATTATCGGCAGCCGCAGCGAATTTGCTGAGTCTTTTTTCCCTGGCGTTTTCCGGAAGAGCGCAGCGGCGTATTCTCTGAATGGCAGATAAAAAGCCCGTTTTCTCGGCTTGACGCCGCCTCGCGCGTCGGTATTTTTTCACCATGAAGCTTACCGAAATCGCCACCAGCCTGGGTGGCCAGCTCAGGGGAAATGGCGACCTGGAAATCCGCGGTGTTCGTGACCTGGAACTGATCGGAGGGCAGGGACGCGACACAGCGCCGCAGCCGGGATTCATTTACTTTGTCGAATCTAAAAAGGTCTTTAACCAGCACCCGGAAAGTGTCCAATGCGAAGCGGTGCTTACTACCAAAACCCTTGCGGGCAATTTTGCCAATGCGGTGGTGGTCGACGACCCCGTGGCACGTGTTGCATTTATCCGCCTGCTGGCAATGCATGAACAAATGCCGACCCCTGTGGCGGCCGAGAAGGGGGCCGCCTATATCGCCCCCGACGCCCGGGTTGATGCTTCGGCCGTTGTGATGCATGGCGCTGTCATCCTGGCAGGGGCCGAGGTCGGTGCTCATGCAGTCATTCATCCCAATGCGGTGATTGAGCAGAACGTGAAGATCGGGGCGCACACAGTGATACATCCCAACGTGGTAGTGAAATTCAACTGCACCATTGGCTCGCACTGCATCATTCACAGCTCGACGGTGATCGGTGCCGACGGATTCGGATTTTATGACAAAGACGGGGTTCGTTATAAAGTACCGCAGATTGGCAACGTGATCGTAGGCGATCATGTCGAAATGGGAGCAAGCGTTACCGTCGACCGGGCAACAATTGAATCAACCGTTATCGGAGATTATACCAAGTTCGACGACCAGGTGCATGTCGGGCATAACTGCCAGGTGGGTAAGTATGTCTACATCGCGGGTAATACCGTGCTCGCGGGTTCAGTGACGCTCGAAGATAATGTCACGCTCGGGGGCCAGACGGCGATTTCAGGAAAAGTGCTGGTGCGTAAGGGTACGCTCGTCATGGGAATGAGCGCACTCGCGGCAGATTCGGAACCTGGCGGGATGTATTTCGGCATTCCAGCGCGGTCGGCGCGTGAAATGCACAAGATCAACGCAGCGCTCGTCTATGTGCCCGAGCTATTGAAGCGCGTTGCATCGCTCGAAGAAAAGCTCGGTATTGAAAAGAATAGTTAGGGAAGTTCTGAAAAAGTAATGTGCGCTAAAGCGCGCACGAGTGAATACGCGCATTTGCGGACAAATGCGCTCCTAATTTTGGCTTTTTCAGAGTATTCTTAGTCTATAAAGTAATTCAGCGACGGGCTTTTTGCGGCTGCAGGCTCTCGCTGCCCTGCGCCATCACGAATTCTTCGTACTGGTTTTTTTTGCCGCTGTTGATGTAGCCGTAATTGTCGTAGTGGTGAAAAAAGAAGTCGTAGTTGTTCACGACGAGTTTGCGATTGATCAGGTTGATCAGGCGTGACTGTACGCGATCGAAATCCCGCTGCTTTTCCACCTCGGGCTTGTTGAAGTAGTCATCCATAGTCTGCACCTTAAAGTCGTCTTTGTCGGCGTATGGTGTCTGGCTTTCGATGATCGCCAGAAAAGCATAGCGCTTTGCCTGGCGCGCATACTTGATCGCGTCGATGTAGAACCAGATCTTGGTCGAGTACAGATGCTTGTTGTGGTTGTAGCCCTTTTGTTCATAGATTTCCGAAACCTTCAGGTCGCGGTAGCCCAGGCGCATGAAGTGCGCTGCGCGCACGTCTTTTGTTTCAACGATCATCGCCGAATTGCGCTCGAGCAGCTCGCGCGTGTCTTTCTGGTAATAATCGTTCAGAACCTGCAGGTAGAGATCCTTGAGAATATTCTGCGATGCGCGGATATGAGCATGCGTTTCTTTATAGTGCCCTGAGAGGTATTCCTTGTGTGCCTTGTAGTGTTCGAGCGCGGCGGAGCGAAAAACTTTCAGGTGCTCTTCACCTGCGAAGTTTGAAACACCTGGATTGATAAAGTCAATGAAGCGTTTGTTTTCGCCGAGTATTTTTTCGCAGAACGCGCGGTCAGGCGCGTTGGCATATAATGGCAAAACACACATAAATATTGCTGCGCAATATTTATGTGTGTTTAAGAACATTTTCATATCAATACGCCGCCAGGAGAATAGATTCGATTTCGTTACGCGTCAGCATGCGCGGAGCGTTTTCGAGGTGCGGAAAGACCGCCGCAAGGCGCGAGATATCCTCGAGTTCGTGTTTCTTGACATCGAATTCTGACAGACGAGTCGGCAGGTTGACCTCGAGGAACAGCCGGCGCACGCCTTCGACCGCCTTGATCGCGGCTTCGATGACTGAGATATCTTTGACGTCTTCACCGAGTGCGCGCGCGATATTAATATACTGCGCCGGCGCAGCAGTCAGGTAGTATTCCATAACGTGTGGCAGTATCAGCGAGAGCGCATCGCAAAAATTTACTTTGTCGTGCGCGTTGAGCGCGTTGGCAATCGAGTAGGAAACGCCCACGGGCGATGAAACCGCCGAAACAGAGATCATCGCCGATGACCAAAGCATCGTCGAAATCAGTTTGTCGTTCTTCGCATCTTTGTAGAGTTGCGGTATGTTGCGCCGCATAAGCTCAATCGCCCTGAGTGCCAGAGCGCTCGAGATGGGGTTTGATTTGGGCGAAAGCTGGCTTTCAATCGCGTACGCGAGGGTCGCTCCGCCCAGGCGCGCTGCGCTGTCCGAAGTCAGGTGTTCGCAGACCTTGGGATCGTAAAAAGTTGCCACGGGAAAAAGCAGCTCATGCTCAAAGTATTTCTTCTGCCCGTCGGCGGCATCGCGCATGGTGAAGCTGGGGCAGAGCTCTTCGCCGAGCGATGGTTCGACCGGCACGGTAATCAGTGGAAGAGGGGGATTTTTTATTTTGGCCCGGCCGTTGATCACTTCGGAGGCAAAGACCGAATTCGTCACGAGTATCGAAACGAGTTTGGCTGTGGCAAACGTATCGATTGAGCCGTAGGCGACGATGGCATCGGCATGGGCCTTTTTGGTGAAGTAGGCTACCGAGTCGACCTGGTCAGAGGTCGGGTTTTCGGTCAGGTCATCGTACAGTATAACTCCGTCTGAATGTTTGGTCAGCCCGTTCTTGAGGACTGTCAGTTCAGAAGGATTCTTGTTTTCTGATTTTAGGTTCAACAGCAGTATGCGCGAGCCGAACTGCTTGACGTAGTTGCCGACTTTGAATGTCGAATCGCTTTCAAACTGGATTCGCGTCGGAAGAGAGAATTGTGCCCAGCTGATGCCCTGCATAGTCGGTCAAAAAAAAAGGCGGCGCAAGGCCGCCATTCCGGTTTCCTGGAAAGAGGTACTCAGGCGAGATTTCCCTCTTAGGAGCCTTTCACCGCGCTGGTCAGCCGTGTAGCGATGTGGTTCAACACCTCGTTGGAAGGGTTGTCGTATTCGCCACGAGCCAGTTTCTCTTTGACCTCGCGCACCCGGTCTGCGCGCACATCGCTGGCAGAAGCGATTGCCTTCTGCACCTGTGCAGCTTCGCGGGCCTGCAGGGCGGCCTGTGAAATCGAAACGCTGTCTTGCCCGAGGCTGGCGCTTTTCGCTTCCTGCGGCTTAACGGCGGATTTATCGTTCAGGGCCTGTATTTGGCCGGCATGGTTAATTTTATCAATGTTCATAGTCTTCCTCGCCAGTTACGGCTGGCCAGTGCCTGCCTATAACTCTGTAAACAGTATCGGCAGGACAAGCATAATTTATGACAACTTTTTTTGCCCTTTCGGGATGGAGCTGGCGCCCCATCCCGAAAGGGCGCTAAAAAGGCTTGAATTTACGGGTATTCTTTGTACAAGGGGCCTCATGGCCGATGCCAGCGTCAGCCAACAATATTAAGGGAGAAAAAATGAGAAAAAATACACTTTTGTTGCTTATCAGTACCCTCCTATCGGCCAACGCTGTTTCAGCGGGCATTTCACTGAATGTGACAACCACGGATGCGACTGCAACTGCACTCTTGCAGGCTGAAATCGACAAGCAGTTCCAAGTGCCCAATATGACCAATTTTCTGAAATCTATGTCCAATGCGCAGAGCATTACGAGCAAAGGCCAGGGCGTTTCTTATGCGACAGAACACAGTCTGTTCGTCGTCGGTGGCGGCTTTGGTCTTGGATTGAGTGGGGACGTTGCTTCAGGCTTTGAATCAAAGGGAGGCCTGCCACCCGTAGGTTTGGGAGCACAAGGTTCTTTCATGGCTGGCCTATCCCTGTCAAAATTGCCTGTTCCCGCTCTGGGGCCTATCGATCTTAAGCGCGTAACACTTTTCATCAATTATTTTGGCATTTCGAATGACTCGCTTGTAAGCAGTCTATCCATCAAGGCGAACACGTTTGGCATGCATGCACAATACAAAGTTATCGAAGGCAAGAATATAGGTGGCATCGGCATACTCAATTGGGGCGGCATTGCGTTTACGACTGGCTTTAACGTGAGCAGCAACTCGCTGACCTATAAAGTTGGACAGAGCATTACTGCAAATTCCGGCAGCTTGAGCTATACCTGGACACCTAACTCGAATAGCACACTGGCTCTTGAGTCCAACGCCTTTAGCATACCATTCGAAATTTCGACCAGTGTAAGGCTCCTGTATGTCTTTTCCATTTTTGCGGGTGCTGGCATAGACCTGAATTTCGGCAAATCATCTGTAGCCGCGAATCTAAATGGCCCGATAACCGGAACGGGCGGTGTCACCGGTTCTGCTTCTCTCACTGGTACTGAAGAGCAGGGGCCAACTTTCGGTCACCTGCGTTTCTTCGCTGGTCCGCAGCTCAACCTTGTACCGCTCAAGAACACCAACCTGCTGAGCATCTACGCGCAGGGTAATGTATCGACCGGCGGAAACTACGGCGTCCACGCGGGAGCACGCATCGCCTGGTAATTCTGAGCTCAGCATTTTTGCGGGGGGTTAAATAGCACCCCGCGATTTGCAGAAAGCAGTACCCACCGAAACGGTCAGGGTGCAGTTTCTCGGCGCGGCCGGTTTTGTCACCGGCTCGCGCACGCTTATCGAATACGGCGCCTTTCGTGCTTACGTCGACTGCGGCCTCTACCAGGGACCAAAGTACGTCGAAGAGCGCAATTACCTGCCGCTCGAGTCTGATCCTTCCACTATTGATGCGATCATTCTTACCCATGCGCACATTGACCACTCGGGGTTGATTCCACGGCTGTACCGCGAAGGCTTTCGCGGTACGATCTACTGCACAAGGCCTACTGCGCGGTTGCTAGAAATTATTCTGCCCGACGCGGGCAATATACAAGAAGAGGAGTTCAGCCGGCTTTCCAAGAATGAGCTGCGCAAGCTTGGACTCGAAGCTCCGCTCTTCACGCGCGAAGATGGCAAGCTGGTACTTGAACTTGTCAAGACCGTGCAGTATAACCGCACGTTTCGCGTCGGCCCGTTCAGCTTCTGTTTCACCTGGGCCGGACATATTTTGGGTGCTGCGCACCTCAATGTCTGGCGCAAGGGATTTAGCATGGTTTTCAGCGGCGACATTGGGCCCGAAAGCACGTTTTTCCATAAACCGCTCAGGCGTCCGCGCATGGCGGAAAATGTCGTCATTGAATCGACCTACGGCAACCGGGTGCGCGAAAATGAAGATTATGAAAAAAAGTTTCGCGACGCAGTGCGCTATATTGTCGAACGGCGGGGAGTTTTGCTGTTACCCGCATTTGCCGTCGGCAGGGCTCAAACCACGCTCTACGTGCTGTTTCGGCTGATGCAGGAAAAGAAGATCCCGCAGATACCGATTGCACTCGATTCGCCGATGGCGGTGAAAGCCACGCAGACCTACAGCCGCTTTAAGAACGAGCTGACAGCCGAAGTCGTGCGCTCCGGGTTTTTTGAATTTTTGCGCTCGCGCCAGGTGCGACTGATCGAATCGGCAGAAGAAAGCAAGGCGCTCGCCGAATCACCCGGGCCGATGATCATTGTCAGCGCTTCAGGCATGTGTAACGGGGGCAGGGTGGTACACCACCTCGAACAGCGGCTGGGAGATACCCGCAACGCGGTGCTCTTTACCGGCTATGCGGGTGAGGGCACGCTTGCCCATGAAATATTGAGTGGCGTAGGCCGGGTCAACATTTATGGACGTGAAATTCCGGTACGCGCGCTGGTGAGCCAGGTGCAGTCGTTTTCTGCGCATGCTGACCAGACCGGGCTCATTGCCTGGATGCGGCAGTTCGATAAGAAGGCCATTAAGCGCATCTACATCAACCATGGTGAGGACTCAGCCCGCGAGCACCTGGCCGGCGAACTCGCCTTCATGCAGTCGCAGATCGAGCTGCCGCGCTACCAGAGTACATATTATTTGCCGTGTGGTTCATAATGCAGTAAGCCATATTGCGCATTCGCCCGTTCCAGTTCGGCGAAGGTGCGCAAAACCTGTACGCGCGGCAGATTGGCGATGAGAGTTTTACCATAGGTTTTCTGCCAGACGCGGCTGTCGAGTAAGGCCACCACTCCCTTATCGCGTTCGGTGCGAATCAGTCGGCCAAATGCCTGCCGCAGCATGGTCGAGGTGTACGGCAGTGCCAGTTCAAAAAACGGCCGTTTGCCTTTCGCTTCGAGCAGCTCAGAGCGCGCTTTGAAAATCGGGTCGTCAGGCGGAGTGAAAAGGAGTTTGGTAATGACCAGCAGACGCAGGCCATCGCCTGCGACATCGATACCCTGCCAGAAAGACTGAGATCCCATCAGGACAGATTCTTTGTCGTTGCGGAATTTCACCAGGGCATCCTGAACGCCGTCTTCGAGCTGCGAAAAAACCGGCAGATCGATCATTTCGCGCAGGCGGTAGGTGACCTGCTGCAGGTTGTAGTTCGAGGTAAAAAGCACGAGTGCGCCGCCGCGTGACATCTGCACCAGCGCCGCTATCTCTTCACTCAGCAGGTCGAAGTAACGCGCCTGAATGCTCGGGTCTGATCCGTGTTCAGGGATCAGCAGGTGTTCGGGCGCGTAGAGCGCAGCGTGCTCGCGATAATTAAAAGGCGAAAAGAAAATATTGCAGTCGATACTGCCGTCCTGCGCGAGCGGCAGCGCTTCGCTCAAAAAACGGTTAAAAAAACCGCGCTGGATCAATTCGGACTTGCGCGTCGGAAACTCCGGGTACGGCCAGTAGCCGATGGTCGCCGATGTATAGAGCCGCAGCTCGGGCATCAGGTCGGCCAGGGTCTCGCCAAGGTTGAGTCGGCACGAGTTAAGGTAGAACTTGTCGTTTCTTTTTTCAGCCCAATAGACAGCGTCTTCGGAATCGGGTGTATCGTATGCACGGGCGAACGCCGCCATCTTTTTGATGGCTTTTGCCTGCGCATTGATAGCTCCCTGCAGCGAAGCTTCAAGCTCATCGGATTTTAACGCCTCAAATTTTTCAGAAAGGTGGGCGAGCGGCTGGGTGATCTCGGGAATGTCCGATACACGCGAGCGAATCAATGCTGTGCCGGCTTCTTTGAAGACCATATCGGTTTCGACTTCCCACCGGGAAAAGAAGGTCTCCCAGCGGGTCAGGCAGAGCGAAATGAGCTCATCGATCTCCTGCTTCTGTTCGCCCTGGATTCCGGTATGCTGCAGAAGGGTCTTGTCAATGCCCTTCTTGAGGTCGGCAAAGTCATGGCGGCCGAAGCTTGCCGTGAAGATCGAATAACCTGTGCGCACGAGGCCATGCGCTTCGTCGATCATGACGGCGCCATAGTCGGGCAGGGTGTGCTTGTCGTTCAGCAGGTGGTAGAGCAGCAGATGGTGGTTTGCCACGAGTATCTGTGCATCTCCCCATTTCTTGCGTTCGCGGTAATAGTTGCAGCCCGTGTAGTGCGGGCAGCGGTTTGCGGGGCAGCCATCGCTGTCACGCGTCATCAGCGACCAGATCGGCTCCGGCAGTTTGGGCGCGTCGGTAAAGCGGCTGCCCGAATGGTCACTTTCGGTCGCGATCAGGTTAGCCCAGTTACGCAGCTCGGCGAGTTTTTCGTTGTCGATGATGTCCCTGAAGCTGCCTTCGTGCATCATCTGTTCATAGCGCAGGCGGCAATAGTAATTGGCCGAGCCGAGGCAGAGTTCAAAACGCAGGCTGCGATCGAGCGCCTTTTTCAGGAAGGGAAGATCTTTTTCGAAAAGCTGCCACTGCAGCGCCTTGGTTTCAGTGGCGATGAGTACGCGTTCGCCGGTCAGGTAGTTATAGGCAAGCGCTGCCACCATGTAGGCAAATGATTTACCGACGCCGGTTGCCGCTTCAATGACCGCGCTGCGTTCGCGGTAGAAGGAGCGTAGAATCTGCTGAGCCATTTGCACCTGCGCGTCGCGCAGCTGGTAGTCGGGCAGGGCCGCACCAATGCGCTCAAACGCCTGCGTACAAATCGCATTGAGTACCCCGGGTTTGAGCGAGCGCTCTTCAATGGCAACTTCCACGGCTTCGCCCTGCAGGTCGCTGAGTTCCCGCGCGTCGCACCACGGGGGTAACGCACCGGGGGCTAATTCTGGCGATTCTTCGTCAGCCATCGGCAAAGGGGGAGCTCCCCCCGCTGTCGAGCGCCAGATTCGCAAGGTAGTCTGCGATCTGGTTCTTTTCGCGGGGAATATGCACGAGAACAGGTTTTACCCGCTGCGCCAGGGTGCGAGCCTGCTCAAACAGGGGTTTGAGATTTTCGTTTTTGACTTTGTATTCGCCGCGCAGCTGCCTGATCACCAGTTCACTGTCTGAGTGCAGTATAACGCCGGTGAGCCCCAGTTCTGCACATTTTTTAAGCGCGTGGATGATGCCGTGGTATTCCGCTTCGTTGTTGGTGCGCGTACCGATTTTCTCTGCCAGCTTGAAAATCGTGCTGTCTTCGCCTGCGCGAAAGGCATTGAGCGTTTTCTCCTCACCTTTGCGGAATGCCACCGCGCCGTACGCTGCTGGCCCCGGGTTGCCGCGCGAGGCACCGTCGCAGTAGACCAGCACCGCCGGTTCACTCATGGATGCAGCGCCACTCATGTTGCTGCGCTGAGCGCAGTGGAATTTTTTCCCGGCAGGCCGGTTCGGCCAAAGCACAGCGGGGGGCAAAGGCACAGCCATGAATTGCCTCGCTGAGCTGTGGTGGTGAGCCGGGTATTGCGCTCAGGCGGTTACCGCGTGGTACATCGGCGACCGAAGCAAGCAACGCTTTGGTGTAGGGGTGTTTTGGCGAGGCAAAAATTTCCGCCACTGTGCCGGTTTCGACAATTTCACCCGCGTACATCACGGCAACCCGGTGCGCGAGGCGTGCAACAATGCCCAGGTCGTGGGTGATAAAGATCATCGACGTTTTTTCCCGCTCGTTGATTTCGCGCAGCAGCCGCAGAATCTGCGACTGTATCGTGACGTCTAGAGCCGTGGTGGGTTCGTCGGCAATGAGTATTTCAGGTTTGGCCGCCAGCGCCATGGCGATCAGTACCCTTTGGCGCATTCCCCCTGATAGCTGAAACGGGTAATTTTCCAGCCGGAGCTCGGGTTCAGGAATGCCAACCTTGCCCATGAGTTGAATAGCTTCGTGACGGGCGTCGTTGGGTGAGAGGCCCATGTGCAGTTCAAGCACCTCGTTCAGTTGAAATCCCACTGTGAAAACCGGGTTGAGTGCGGTCATGGGTTCCTGGAAAATCATGGCAATGCGCCTGCCGCGGATTTTTCGCATCTCGGCTTCGTTTTTGGCGTTAAGATCTTCGCCTGAGAGCTTGATCTGGCCCTGCAGTTCGGCGTTTTTGCCGTGCAGGCGCAACAGGCTCAGCCCCGTTACCGATTTACCGCTGCCGGATTCGCCGACGATGGCAAGGATTTCAGAGGGAGCAAGTGAGAAGCTGACGCCGCGCAGCGCATGCACAACGCGGTTTCCTGCCCGGAACTTGAGCGCCAGGTCAGCAACCTGGAGGAGCATCTGGGCGGGGGCGACGGTCATTGGATTCGTTCAGTCTGGTATTTGTCTCTGACCTGTAAAACCCTTAATGTATTGACGCTCTGTTTCGGTCTTGAAGTGTGCAGGTTCAGACACGAAGGTGTCTTTTTTTATTTTCCTTAGGTTTTAAGGTAAATAAATTAAGCGACCATTGGAGGAGTGGCAGAGTGGTCGAATGCGGCGGTCTTGAAAACCGTTAGGCCTTCACGGGTCTCGTGGGTTCGAATCCTACCTCCTCCGCAGAGCAATAGCGCCCCCCACTGCCCGAAGGGCAGCAAGTGGGCGCCGAATTTAGGAGCGGTGGCTGTGACGCGAAGCGTCTCCGGAGCGAAGCGGAGGTGCGAAGCGCCATGGAGGGTGCGAGGTTGGCTTAAGGCAGGATGCCGGTAGCCAACTGGGTACCACGAAGCCACCGCGCAATGAAATGGAGCGGTGGCTGTGACGCGAAGCGTCTCCGGAGCGCAGCGGAGGTGTGGGTACCACGAAGCCACCGCGCAATGAAATGGAGCGGTGGCTGAGTGGTCGAAAGCGGCAGTTTGCTAAACTGTTGTACTAGGTAACTGGTACCGAGGGTTCGAATCCCTCCTGCTCCGCAGCGCAGGGATGCGCGAGGTTCGCAGGCCACATGAGGTGGCAGAACCTGCGAACCGGAGTGCAGGGATGCGCGAGGTTCGCAGGCCACACGAGGTGGCAGAACCTGCGAACCGGAGTGCAGGGATGCGCGAGGTTCGCAGGCCACACGAGGTGGCAGAACCTGAGAACCGCAGCGCCTATGTAGCCGACTGAGCTATGTGGGCCGCAGGCCCACATAGCTCAGTCGGTAGAGCATTTCCATGGTAAGGAAAAGGTCACCGGTTCGATTCCGGTTGTGGGCTCAGTAAGTGCGAATCATAACTGGCGCAGCCAGTCATGATTCGCACGCGCGAATAGGGCAGTAGTTCAACGGTAGAACGACGGTCTCCAAAACCGTTAGTGAGGGTTCGATTCCTTCCTGCCCTGCATACCGCATGTGCTGTCGCAGTCCGCAGGGCTGCTGTGGCAGATGTTAATATAGGGAGAGCTATGAAAAGGATATGGCAATTTCTCGTTGAAGCGAGGGCAGAGCTGCGCAAGGCCACATGGCCGACCTGGGACGAAGTCTCTCGCTCGACGATGGTCGTCTTTGTCACGGTAATCGTTTTTGCCTTCATGGTTTATGCTGTCGACGGTGGCATTGATCGTGTCTTTCGCGCTCTGATTGGCGGCTAAGACTATGGCTATGCACTGGTACGTGGTGACCACGCTGTCTTCGCATGAAGACAAGGTGAAGAAACTGCTCGAGCGACAGAAGGATAAATGGCCTGACGGAGCAAAAGTCGGCCAGGTAAAGATTCCCCTGCACGAGATGGCGGAGCTGCGCGGTGGCAAAAAGCGCATCGTAAAGAAGAAGCTTATGCCGGGTTATGTATTCATAGAGGCAGATCTGACAGACGAATTGCAGCACCGGATACGTTCACTGCCCGGTGTTATGGGGTTCGTCAGTGCAGGTGTTGAACCGCAGGTTCTGAGCGAAGAAGAGATGCACGCACTGTTCACAGAAATGGGGCCAGCGGTAGCCGAAGAGAAGCAGACAACCCGGATATTCTTCTCAGAAGGCGAGATTGTCCGGATTATAGACGGCCCCTTTGCGAATTTCCAGGGTACAGTGGACGACGTTAACCCGGAAAAGGGTAAAGTACGGGTAAGGGTAGAGATCTTTGGACGGGCAACGCCGGTCGAACTCGACTACCTGCAGGTTAGTAAAATATAGTTTGCGGTATGTCGCAATTTCGCAAAATGGCAGCTCGCAAGTAAATAAAGGGTATTCATGGCAGCAAAAAAAATCGTAGCCCAGGTTAAACTCCAGATTCCGGCGGGCAAAGCAAACCCGGCTCCCCCGGTGGGTACTGCACTCGGTCCACAAGGTGTGAACCTGATGGAGTTCTGCAAGCAGTTTAATGCTAAGACGCAGGCCCAGGCGGGAAGTATTATCCCGGTTGTGGTAACAGTTTTTTCAGACCGCTCGTTCACCTTTATTACAAAAGTTCCGCCTGCAAGCGACCTGATCAAGAAGGCCGCAAAGATTGAAAGCGGATCAAAAGTTCCTCACAAAGAGAAAGTGGGTTCGCTCACGCAGGCGCAGCTCGAAGCAATCGCCAAACAAAAAATGCCCGATCTCAATGCGAATGACATTGAGGCGGCAAAGCAGATCATCGCAGGTACCGCCCGTTCTATGGGTGTGACCATCCAGGGGTAATTATGGCAAAGCATGGTAAAAAATACCGCGCTGCGGCAGAGAAGGTAAGCTCTGACAAGGAATACTCATTGCTCGACGCAATGAAGCTCTTAAAAGAGGTTTCTTACACGAAATTTGATTCAACCCTCGAAGGGCACTTCAATATCCGTTACAAGAGCTCGCAGAATGTGCGGGGAATTGTTCAGTTACCTCACGGTACGGGCAAAAAGGTAAAGATCCTCGTTTTTGCCAAAGGCGATAAGGCCGAAGAGGCGCGCGCCGCTGGTGCTGACTATGTTGGTGATGACGATCTGATCCAGAAGGTGCAGGGCGGCTGGGTAGACTTTGACTTCGTGGTTGCTACTCCCGATATGATGAAAGACGTTGGTAAGCTGGGGCAGGTTCTCGGCAAGCGCGGCCTGATGCCGAAGCCGAAGTCAGGTACAGTGACCACCGATATGAAAGGTATCATAGCGCAGCTGACTTCAGGCCGTATTGAATACCGTGCTGATAAGACCGGTGTAGTGCATGTGCCCATGGGGCGTCTGTCATTCAACCCTGACCAGCTGAAAGACAATGCAGAGGCTGTATTTCAGGCAATTCTGAAAGACAAGCCGTCAGATGCAAAGGGTGATTACGTGGTCGGTATGTATGTAGCCGGCACTATGACCCCGGCAATCAAGATCAATATTAAGGAATTGCGTTAAGCGGAGCTTTTCATGCCATCAGCAGAAAAAACAGAACTTAAAGACGAGTACGCCTCGATTCTGAAGTCAAAACCAAACTTTATTGTTACGCAATACCAGGGGCTCGATGTAGCACAGATCAGCACCCTGCGCAAGAAGCTGCGCGAGGCTGGCGGTTCATATACTGTTGTTAAGAACAATGTATTTAGCCTGGCTCTCAAAGAGTCTGGTGTCGTACAAGACTTTCCGTACGATTCGACGCTGAAAGGGCCAAACGCGATTGCATTTGCCAGCGATGATGTTCCCGCTGTGGCGAAAGTTTTGCGCGATTTTGGCAAAGAGAACGATAAGCTGAAGATTACCGCAGCTGTCATGGAATCGACATATTACGATGCGAAAGGTGTGGCGACCATCGCTGACCTGCCTTCGCGCGAGCAGGTTCTTGCCCAACTGGCGGCAATGCTCAATTCACCGGCAACAAAAATTGCTGGTACGCTCAACAATATCATCGCGTCACTGGCGCGTGGTATCAGGAGTGTGGCCGAGAAGAACGGCCAATAATCGTCTTAGTAGAGATACTTAAGAGTCACATAGGGGAAAGAAGGAGTTAGTATGGTACAGGAGCTGTTAGATAAAATTGGGTCGCTGACAATCGTTCAAGCGGCGGAACTCGTCAAGGCAATGGAAGATAAATTTGGCATTTCAGCTGCGGCGCCCGTAGCGGTTGCAGCAGTCGCTGCTCCTGCGGCAGGTGCTGCTGCGGCTGAAGAGAAGACTGAATTTAACGTTGTTCTCGAGGGGTTCAGCGGCGATAAGAAAGTTGACGCAATCAAGAAAGTTCGTGAAATCACAAACCTTCCTCTGATGGACGCAAAGAAGCTCGTTGAGGGCGGAACAGGCGTTCTAAAAGAGGGCGTTGCTAAAGAAGAAGCAGAAAAAATTAAGAAAGAAATTGAGGCCTTGGGCGGAAAAGTCGCGCTCAAGTAATGCCCCTTTTCTCTACTACCAATTTTTGGTTTAGCCTTGCCGGTTTCTAACCGGCGGGCTTTTGTATTTTTTGTGCTGGTTTCCAGAGGAGCAAAATGTCAGAGTCGCAAGCTGTAAGAGTCGGCGAGGATACCTCGTCTTTCAAAATTGTAAATTTCGGAAAAATTCGTAAGTCACTGGATATTCCGCCGTTGATCGAAGTCCAGACGATCTCGTACAATGAGTTCTTGCAGGTAGACACTCCAACGGCCAAGCGCAAGCGCGTTGGTCTGCAATCTGTGTTCGAGGACAGCTTTCCGATTGAAAGCTCCAACGGCGACGTCGTGCTCGAGTTTGTCGAGTATACGCTGGGTGAGCCAAAACGCGATATCTGGGACTGCAAAGTCAATGGTTTGACCTATGCAGCTGCTCTCAAGGCGACTATCCGCCTGATAGCGATCGAAACCGGCGAAGTTCGTGAGCAGGAAGTCTACATGGGTGATTTGCCCATGATGACACCTACTGGCACATTTATTATTAACGGTGCCGAGCGCGTCATTGTAAACCAGCTGCACCGCTCACCAGGTATCTTCATCTTCTTCGACGAGATGAAAAATATTTTCTCATCACGCATTATTCCTGACCACAAGGGCTCTTGGCTCGAGTTCGAAATGGACGCGAAGGGCTTGCTGATTGCCCGTATCGACCGTCGTAAGAAATTTCCATTTACTCTGCTGCTTAAAGCCCTGGGTTTTGGAACCAACGAACAGATTCTGAGGCTTTTTTATGAGTCAGAGCCTGTTGTCATCAAGGGTGTGCAGTCAAAGACCCTGGCAAAGTTCATCGGCCGGCGCATCCTCACGGATGTAGCGCATCCTGAGACAGGTGAAATTCTCATAGAAGCAGGCCAGGCGCTCAACGAGGATAACCTCGACATCCTGAAAGACGCAAAAATTGATAAGATTGAAATTATCGTAAACAAAGGTGCAGTCGACCACCGCGTAGTTTTTAACTCGCTCGACAAAGACGGTGTCAACTCCACCGACGAAGCGCTGATGGAATTTATCAAGCACCAGAAGCCGCTCGACTACAGCCCAGACCACGGCGACCCGGAAAAGCGCGCAAAGAACATTGAACGTGCAAATGCCGAGCTGCACCGTTTGTTTTTCGATCCGAAGACTTACAACATGGGCAGCGTGGGCCGTTACAAAATCAATGCCCGCTTTAAACATTTAAATCCCAGGGATTTCGGCGATGATGTAGATACGCAGACGCTGCGCCCTGTCGATATCGTTGAGACCTGCAAATACATGGTGAACCTGATTCATGAAGTGCCGGGGTACCAGTATGATGATATTGATCACCTCGGCAATCGCCGTGTCCGCACAGTAGGCGAGCTTCTGACGACCCAGCTCAAGGCAGGTTTTACCCGCATGGAGCGCGTGGTAAAAGAGCGTATGAGCATGAACGACGTCGATATCATGACGCCGCAACTACTGATTTCTATTAAGCCGATTACGGCGGTGATGAATGAGTTCTTTGGCGCAAGCCAGCTCTCACAGTTCATGGACCAGACAAACCCGCTGTCTGAGATTACGCACAAGCGGCGCCTCAACGCGCTGGGGCCGGGTGGTCTGACCCGCGAGCGTGCTGGTTTCGAAGTGCGTGACGTGCATTATACTCACTACGGCCGTCTCTGTCCGATCGAGACACCGGAAGGTCCGAACATTGGTCTGATCACTTCGATGGCGACATACTCACGCCTGAACCCTTACGGGTTTGTCGAAACTCCCTACCGCGTGGTAGAAAAGGGCAAGGATACAGGTAAAACTATCTTCCTGTCCGCGAATGAAGAAGATCATTACGTGGTAGCCCAGGCTAACGCAACTCTGGGCGAAAACGGCGAGTTCCTCGATAAGCTGGTGAGCTGCCGTTACCGGGGTGATTTCCCCCTGAAGTCGCCGGAAGAGATCCAGCTGATGGATGTATCGCCGACACAGGTTATTTCACTCTCGACAAGTCTTATCCCATTCCTCGAGCACGATGACGCGAACCGCGCCCTCATGGGTTCGAACATGCAGCGTCAGGCAGTGCCCCTGCTGAACCCGGATATGCCGATTGTTGGCACAGGCATGGAATTCCAGATTGCCTATGATTCCGGGGTTTGTGTTATTGCAGACTACGATGGTGTCGTGACCAAGGTCGATGCAGACGCGATTGAAGTCGAACGCGAAAACGGTACGAAGGACAAATACCGCCTCGTCAAGTTCAAGCGCACCAACCAGAGTACGACTCTGAACCACCAGGCCCTGGTGGGTTGTCACAATGCACCCGAAAACGGGAAAATTACGGCAATCACCAAGAGCGAAATGCTGCTTGAGGCGGAAAACGGCAAGGTCTACAGCTTTCCGATGCAGACTTTCCAGGGCGCAATGAAGCCCATGGTTAAAGAAGGCGCGTTCGTCTATCGCGGTGATCTGCTTGCGGGCGAAATCATCAAAGGCCGCCTGGATCAGGCGAACAAGAATGTCTCCCGCAAGGCGACGGTTCTTGCTGATGGGCTGGCTACACGCTATGGCCGTCTGGCGCTCGGTAAAAATATCACTGTGGCCTTTATGCCATGGGATGGGTACAATTTCGAAGATGCGATCATTCTCTCTGAGAAGCTCGTGAAAGATGATACTTTTACCAGCATCCATATCGAAGAGTTTGAGATACAGGCCCGCGAAACCAAGCTCGGCCGTGAAATCATCACCCGCGATATTCCCAATATCAGCGAGCGTGCGTTCCGTGACCTGGATGACGAAGGTATCATTCGCATCGGTGCCGAGGTGCGCGCGGGAGACATTCTCGTAGGTATGGTGACACCGAAGGGTGAAACGGACCTTACCCCTGAATACCGGCTGCTGCACTCGATCTTCGGTGAAAAAGCCAAAGAAGTCCGTGATTCGTCACTGCGCGTACCAAACGGTCATGCGGGAATCGTGGTCGATATCGTTCGCTTTAAGCGTGACGAAGGCGATGAACTGCCTGCGGGTATTGTTGAGGCCGTGAAGGTCTATGTGGCGCAAAAGCGCAAGATCTCCGTCGGCGACAAAATGGCCGGCCGCCACGGAAACAAGGGTGTCATCTCGACCATCCTGAGCGAAGCTGACATGCCAATGCTGCCCGACGGTACGCCGATCGACATCGTGCTCAATCCGCTCGGGGTGCCTTCGCGTATGAACCTGGGTCAGATTTTCGAAACCCAGCTCGCCTATATCGGCAAAACGCTCGGCATCAATTTTGAAACCCCGGTTTTCGACGGGGCAAAATGGGAAGATGTTCAGGCATACGCAGAAAAAGCAAAACTGAGCCCTGATTCAAAGATCCACCTGCGCGATGGCCGCAGCGGCGAATTCTTCCAGCAGTCGGCGTTCGTCGGTACGATATACATGCTCAAGCTCCACCACATGGTAGAAGACAAGATGCATGCACGTTCGACGGGACCATACTCGCTTGTGACGCAGCAGCCATTGGGCGGTAAGGCACAGTTTGGTGGCCAGCGCCTTGGAGAGATGGAAGTCTGGGCGCTTGAAGCTTATGGTGCCGCGCATACCCTGCAGGAGCTTCTGACTGTTAAGTCAGACGACATGCAGGGCCGTGCCCGGGTCTACGAGTCTATTGTTAAGGGTATCCATGCGATCAAGCCGGGAGTCCCGGAGAGCTTCAACGTGCTCATTCGCGAGATCCGCTCGCTTGCGCTCGACATTACGATTCTCGACTCGGAAGAGAAACCCATCGAAATCTCCGACATGGACGATGAGTTCTCACGCATTCGCCGCCGCATCAAGGTAGATTCGGTAGAGAACACCTAAGGGTGTAAGGACAGCACGGGGAAAATATGAGAGAATTTCACGACTTCAATAAAATCCGCATCCGCCTGGCTTCTCCCGATAAAGTTCGGGAGTGGTCACATGGCGAGGTCAAAAAGCCTGAGACCATCAACTACCGTACGCTGAAGCCAGAGCGTGACGGACTTTTCTGCGAAAAAATATTCGGTACGACCAAAGACTGGGAGTGCTACTGTGGAAAATTCAAGTCCATCCGTTACAAGGGTGTTGTCTGCGATAAATGCGGTGTTGAGGTAACTCACTCCAAAGTGCGCCGCGAGCGCATGGGCCACATCGAGCTCTCGTACCCGATTGCACACATCTGGTACTACCGCACTGTGCCCAGCCGTATCGCGCTCGTGCTCGATATGTCGGCCAACGATATCAAGAGCGTTCTGTATTTTGAGCGTTACGTAGTCATTGATCCAGGTGAATCTGGTCTTGAACTCAAGCAGCTCATTACGCAGGAAGAGCACGGCCGCCTGGTCGAGCTCTACGGCGACAAATTCTACGCCTCCATCGGAGCTGATGCGGTTAAGGAGCTTCTCGCGATGGTTAACATCGAAGAAGAAATCCGTATCATCCGCGCCCGTATTGAGTCAAAGAAGAAAATTTCTGACAAGCGCATTCTCAAGCGCCTGGAAATCCTCGAGGCCTTCCGTGATTCCAGTAACCGTCCCGAGTGGATGGTGCTCGATACAATCCCGGTACTTCCACCCGAACTACGCCCGATGGTACAGCTAGAGGGCGGGCGCTTTGCAACCTCTGACCTCAACGACCTTTACCGCCGCGTCATCAACCGCAACAACCGCCTGAAACGCCTGCTGGGCCTCAAGGCTCCAGATATTATTGTTTCAAACGAAAAGCGCATGCTGCAGGAAGCGGTGGATGCACTCTTTGATAACAGCCGCCGCAAGAAATCGATCAAGGGCAAGGGTAACCGCCCGCTCAAATCGCTTTCCGATATGCTCAAAGGGAAGCAGGGACGCTTTCGCCAGAACCTGCTCGGTAAGCGCGTCGACTATTCTGGTCGTACCGTTATCGTTGTAGGTCCCGAACTCAAGATCTACCAGTGTGGCCTGCCCAAAAAGATGGCCCTCGAACTCTTCAAGCCATTCATCATGAAGTGGCTCGTCGATAAAGAGTACACACAGAATATTAAATCCGCCAAGCGGATGATTGAAAACGAAGAACGCGAAGTCTTCGAAGGCCTTGAAGAGGTAATCCACGAGCACCCGGTTCTGCTGAACCGCGCTCCGACACTGCACCGCCTTGGTATTCAGGCGTTCTTGCCTGTTCTTGTAGAAGGCAAGGCGATCCAGCTGCATCCGCTCGTGTGTCACGCCTTCAATGCGGACTTCGACGGCGACCAGATGGCAATACACGTACCGCTGTCGCCGCGGGCACAGCTCGAAGCCTGGCTGCTGATTCTTTCTGCGCACAACCTGCTCAACCCCGCAAACGGTCATCCGATCGTCGGCCCAACGCAGGATATGATTCTTGGTCTCTACTACCTTACTGCTGACTACGCAGGGGCAAGGGGTGAAGGGTTTATCTATGACAACATGGATGAGCTTCACTACGCGCTCGATCGTGGTATTGTGCAGTACCGTGCCAAGGTACGCTTTGCGCAGGGCGATAAGATGTTTGAAACGACCCCGGGACGACTGATTTTCAACCAGCTGCTGCCGGCAAACTACCCATACGTCAACAAGCCACTGACCAACAAGACAGTCAACGAGATTATCGCTGATCTTTATAAGCTGAAAGGCGCGGCTGTTACTGTGAAGTTCCTGGATGCGATCAAGCGCCTGGGATTCCAGTTTGCAACTAAGTTCGCTCCAACCATTTCGATCGAAGACGTCAAGATTCCCGAATCAAAACCAAAGCTGATCGACAAGGCCAACAAAGAAGTTGAGCGTGTGGAAACCGAGCACCGGAAAGGTGTGATTACCAATGAAGAGCGGTACAAAAAGGTAATCGATATCTGGACAAACACAAACGAAAAAATTACGGAAGACCTGTTTGCCCTGCTGAGCCAGGACCAGAACGGGTTTAATCCGATCTATGCGATGGCCATTTCGGGCGCGCGCGGTTCGCGTTCCCAGATTCGCCAGCTCGCGGGTATGCGCGGTCTGATGGCAAAACCATCGGGCGATATCATCGAGCTTGCGATCCGTTCGAACTTTAAAGAGGGCCTTGGTGTTCTCGAGTTCTATATTTCCACATCAGGAGCGCGTAAAGGTCTTGCCGATACGGCCCTGAAGACAGCGGATGCAGGTTACCTTACACGGCGTCTCGTCGATGTCTCGCAGGATGTGATCGTCCGTGAAGACGATTGCGGTACGAACGAAGGCTTTAACATGAGCGCCGACAAGGAAGGCGAAAAAGTCATTGTTAGCCTGCGCCAGAAGATTGCCGGTCGCTACCTGCAACAGGACATTAAAGATCCCAACACTGATGAAGTGATTTATATCCGCAATACGCTGATCACTGAAGAAATTGCGGCACAGATTGAAACCCTCGGCTACGAAACCATTAAGGTTCGGTCGATTCTGACCTGTGAATCGGTCACTGGTGTCTGTGGATGCTGCTACGGTATTGACCTTGCGACTCTGCAGCCGGTTGAAAAGGGCGAAGCGGTTGGTATCATTGCCGCGCAGTCGATTGGTCAGCCGGGTACCCAGCTGACGATGCGTACGTTCCACATCGGTGGTACTGCGACGACCAAGTCAGCTGAAAGTGCCATCAAGGCCCCTTACGACGCCGTCGTGCTGCAGATCCAGGGCCGCCAGGTCAACAACCGCCAGAAGCAGCGCATTATGGCAAAGCGCGGTTCTGTGATTATCGCCCAGATTCTGGCGCGTTACACAAAGAACCAGTTCTCTGAATTCAGCCACGAAGCCGGCGCTAAACTCATTAAGGGTGAAGTTCTCGGTAAACTGAAAGACAAGCAGGGTGCGGATGCCATGTTGTATTCGCCGGCGGCCGGACAGATATTTATTGAGAAGAACGATATTTTCCTGCTGGCGCCGGACTACGCGATCCAGCTCGGTGCCGGTTCGGTTCTGCATATCGAAGAGCGGGAAGTTCTGAAAATAGGGCAGCTGCTCTGCGAGTATGACCCTTACAATGCTCTGATTATTGCGACCCACAGCGGCAGGCTCGAGCTCGTCGACGTCGAGGACGGCAAAAACCTGCGTATCGAAGACACGGGCGACCGGACAGTCGGTAAGCTGAAAAAGATTGTTGCCTACAAGAACGAAAAGCTCGTTCCACGGGCACATATCTACGAAAAAGGTAAACTGGTTGCGGAAACCCCCCTGCCGGTTGGTGCAATTCTGACTATAGAAAACGGGAGTGCAGTTCAGGAAGGCGATATCATCGCGAAGATTGAATCTAAGGCAGAGAAGACGCGTGATATTACCGGCGGTCTGCCCCGTATTGATGAACTGTTTGAAGCCCGCCATCCTAAAGACCCGTGCCACCTCGCTGAAATCGACGGCGTGTTGCGGGATACGGGCGAGATTGTCCGCGACAAGCGTGTTCTGAGGATCATTCCTGAAGGTCTCAGGGGTGAAGAGGCAGAAGACAACGCCGTTTCTATCTCGATTCCGCTGCATAAGCAGATTCAGGTGCACGACGGCGAAATGGTTACGCGCGGCGAGCCACTCGACGATGGGGTGGTTGATCCGCACGACCTGCTGCGCATTTTGGGCGAAGAGCTTACGCAGCGCTACCTGATCCGTGAGATCCAGGAAGTCTACCGCCTGCAGGGTGTTTACATCAACGACAAGCACATCGAAATTATCATCCGCCAGATGATGCGCAAGGTTGAAGTGACTGATGCCGGCGATACAGCGTTCGTGCCGATGAGCCAGGTAGACCGGGCAATCTTCAAGAACGAAAACCTGCGGGTTGAGCGTGAAGGTGGTGCGGAAGCAGCGGCTACGCCCATTCTGATGGGTCTTACCAAGGCCTCGCTCAATTCAGAGAGCTTCCTTTCTGCTGCATCTTTCCAGGAAACTACCCGTGTCCTCACCGATGCGGCGATCAAGGGCAAAGATGATCCGCTCGAGGGCCTGAAAGAGAATATTATCATTGGCCACCTGATTCCTGCGGGTACGGGCATGCGCGACTACCGCGACGTCCGCGCTTACAAGTCGGTCATGGGTGACCTGTTCTACACCGAAGAGGAGCTCGAGCAGCTGTACCATGGTACGGCCGAAAAGCCGGAAGAGGTAGCAGCTCTCGCACCTCCGGGACGCCAGGTCGGTGAAGATGAGGAAGAAGCAGAGGAGAGCGATGAAGAATAGCAGAAGGGGGAGGGGCACAGTGCTGACTCCTCTTCTGCGTTGACGCGATGTCTCATGAACAGAAAATGCCATTTCAAGGATAGCTATGCCAACAATTAACCAGTTGATCCGGTTCGGCCGGGAAAAAATGGTCGATAAGACCAAATCTCCAGCGCTCAAGGCAAACCCGCAAAAACGCGGCGTTTGTACGCGCGTAATGACGGCGACCCCCAAGAAGCCAAACTCTGCTTTGCGCAAAGTGGCCAGGGTTCGACTGGTAAACGGAGTCGAAGTAACAGCGTATATTCCCGGTGAAGGGCATAACCTGCAGGAGCACTCGGTCGTACTGGTGCGTGGCGGCAGGGTAAAGGACCTTCCAGGTGTGCGTTATCACATTGTGCGCGGTTCACTCGATACACTCGGTGTCGAAAAGCGCCGCAAGGCACGCTCAAAATACGGGACAAAGCGTCCTAAGGCATAAGGCTTAGTTTCAAAGAGGAATCATGGCAAGACGCAGAACGAAAAGTCATACCAGAAATATTCGCCCGGACGGCATTCATGGCAGTGTCCTGGTGCAAAAGTTTATCAACTCGATGATGCTTGACGGCAAAAAGTCCACAGCAACGCAGCTGTTTTACCAGGCGCTTGACCGCGTCCAGGAGAAGACCGGGGTAGCGGGGCTGGAGCAGTTCCTGAAGGCGATTGAGAATGTGAAGCCGCAGGTTGAAGTAAAATCACGCCGCGTCGGTGGTGTTACCTACCAGGTTCCCGTCGAAGTCTACCCTGCGCGCAAGCAGTCACTGGCGATCCGCTGGCTCGTCGGCGCTGCGCGCGACCGCTCGGGCAAAACTTTCTCTGACAAGCTCGCGAATGAAATCATGGATGCCATCAATAACAACGGTGGCGCGATAAAGAAGAAAGAAGAAGTCAAGCGGATGGCAGAAGCTAACCGCGCGTTCTCTCACTACGCCTGGTAATCAGGCTCCGAACAGGGACGCGGCTACCGCGTCCCTTTTAGTTTATAGATAAAGGAAAAACATGGCACGTAAAGTAAGTCTCAAGCAACTCCGCAATATTGGTATCATGGCGCATATCGACGCCGGCAAAACCACCACCACAGAGCGTATCCTCTATTACACCGGAAAATCCCACAAGATTGGCGAGGTGCATGAGGGCGCAGCGACGATGGACTGGATGGAGCAGGAGCGTGAGCGTGGTATCACCATCACTTCTGCTGCTACAACATGTTTTTGGAAGGACGCGAAAGGCGAGCAGATCCAGATTAACATCATCGACACTCCGGGCCACGTGGACTTTACTGTTGAAGTGGAGCGCTCGCTGCGCGTTCTCGATGGCGCCGTGACCTGCTACGATGGGGTTGCTGGCGTTGAGCCTCAGACCGAAACGGTGTGGCGCCAGGCTGACCGCTACCACGTGCCGCGACTCTGTTTCGTGAACAAGATTGACCGCATGGGTGCAGACTTCTTCCGCGCGGTTGCGATGATGAAAGACCGCCTGGGAGCGAATGCTGTCTGCATCCAGCTGCCAATTGGCGTTGAAGCAGGTTTTGTTGGCGTGGTGGACCTTGTCGAAATGGACGCCGTCGTATGGTCTGGTGAAGAACTCGGAGCAAAATTTGAGCGTAAGCCAATTCCTGAGGACATGAAGGCACAGGCAGAAGAATACCACAATATCCTGGTATCGGCTGTTGCCGAGGTGAACGATGCCCTCACTGAAAAGTATCTTGAAACCGGCACGCTTTCGAAAGAAGACCTCATATCAGGTTTGCGCGAGGGCACAATCGCGATGAAAATCTTTCCCGTGCTCTGCGGTTCTGCCTTCAAGAACAAGGGAGTACAGACGCTGCTCGATGCAGTTGTTGCCTACCTTCCAAGCCCGCTGGACATTCCACCGGTTAAAGCTTTCACTATTGATCAGGATGTCTCAGAAGAGCCGGCAATGGTTCGTAAGGCCGATGACGCTGAACCTTTTGCCGCTCTTGCTTTCAAGATCATGGCAGACCCCTACATCGGTAAATTGACTTACTTCCGTGTCTATTCCGGTACTCTCAAGAAGGGTTCTTACGTGTTTAACAGCACTAAGGGTAACAAAGAACGAATCGGCCGCCTGCTACAGATGCACGCGAATTCGCGCGAAGATATTGAAGAAGTATCGACCGGTGAAATCGCGGCTGCGGTCGGTCTGAAAGATACTTCAACGGGTGATACGCTCTGCCTCGAAGATAATCCGGCAATTCTGGAAAAAATGAACTTTCCCGCCCCGGTTATCTCGGTGGCTGTGGAACCCAAGACCAAGGCAGACCAGGAAAAGATGGGTATTGCACTCGGCCGACTTGCTGAAGAAGATCCGACATTCCGTGTGAAGACTGACGAAGAAACGGGTCAGACGATCATTTCCGGAATGGGTGAGCTCCACCTCGAAATCATTGTCGATCGTATGAAGCGTGAGTTCAAGGTTGAGGCGAATGTGGGTAAACCGCAGGTCGCCTACCGCGAAACTATTCGCAAGGCAGTCGAACAAGAAGGAAAATATATCAAGCAGACCGGTGGTCGCGGCCAGTACGGCCACGTCTGGATCAAGGTCGAGCCTCTGCCCCCGGGTGGTGGATACGTCTTCGAGAACAAGATCGTTGGTGGTGTTGTTCCGCGCGAATATATCCAGCCGGTGAACAAGGGCATAGAAGAAGCTCTGACATCCGGTGTGATGGCAGGGTATCCTGTCGTTGACGTCAAGGTTGAGCTGTTCGACGGTTCATACCACGATGTTGACTCATCAGAACTCGCGTTCAAGATAGCGGGCTCAATGGCCTTTAAAGATGCCTGCCGTAAGGCAAGCCCGGTTCTGCTCGAGCCAATCATGAAGGTTGAAGTCGTGACGCCAGAAGACTACATGGGCGATGTTGTGGGTGACCTCAACCGGCGCCGTGGTAAGGTGAACGCGATGAACCAGCGCGGTAACGCGCGCGTCGTTGATGCGCTTGTGCCACTGGGGGAGATGTTCGGTTACGCAACTGAACTCCGCAGTATCACGCAGGGTCGTGCATCATACACCATGCAGTTCGAGCACTACGAAGAAGTTCCTCCGAATATCTCGAAAGAGATTTCAGAGAAAGCTGCTTCAAAGAAATAGGCCGCTAATGACGGCAGTACCCTTCGGGGATGCTGCCGTCGCCCTTCAGCCATTCCTTTCGCTGCGCGTTCGAGCAGTTTTTCAGTATCTCCAGCTTTTCAAACCAGCATTGGTATTTTCTATCCTTCGCAGCTGCAACGCACTTCCGGTAAACCGCGTCGAGTGCGGTGCTCTGGGGCGAATAGCGGTGAAACTGTACGAGCCACGCGTTGCCGAGCAATTCAGCAGGGGGTAATTCTCTCAAGGCCGGTAAACCTGCGTAGGGGCTACCCTTGCGTGTCAAAGATTGCCGCAGTTCGGCGAAGATTTGCCTTTTCTGGCGGCGCTTTTGTTCTGCCGGTGCCGGCGTAGCGTACAGTGTTTCCAGCCGGTTGCGGGTGGCGTCAATTTCAGCGGCAAACCCTGCGGCGCGCCTGCGCTGCGCGGATATTTCGGCCTCGCTGGGTATTTTCTGGCCAGATGCTGCGAGATAGTCGAGCGCCAGGCGGCGTTCGATGAATGAAGCAAGAATCTCAGAAGTTGTGGTGTCGTTGCTGAAATATAGGCGTTCATGCGCAATTTCGTGCGCCAGCAGCCTCGCAAGGGCAAACTCCCCCCAGGCCAATTGTGTCGAATAGAGCGGATCGTCAAACCAGCCCAGGGTCGAATAGCCGCCGATCTCTGAAAGATAGACGTCGGCGTTCTCGGAGCGGTAACGCTCTGCCCAGTCTTCTGCCATTTCGCGCGAAAAGAAGCCGAGGTAATCAAAACTGCCAATGGGCCAGAACGAAAACGCTTTCGGTTTTAGCGAAAACTCCGGTGTAACGGTAATATTGTAACCGAGGTATTTTCTCCGGAGGTCAAAGTATTTGCGGTAGCTCGTTGAGTTTTGCAGGCCGTAGGCCTGTTCTGCGAACGCGCGGATTTTCCCGGTGACGATCAGAAGTTTTCGTTCTTCAGCGGGCAGGTCGCCGCGTAGCAGTCGCTTATCAATCGATTCTGAATGGAGAATGACCTTTGCCTGGTGTGCCGAGACGTGCGCGAGGTAAACAAGCCACGGGTAATTGATGAGTGCTACGAGGGTAACAAGGAAAACAAGAGAGAGCGTGAGCTTTTTCTTCATGCAAAAACCGACCGGAAATTTATCTTTCCGGTCGGCTGGAAATTAACCGCAGACCTTGACGTTGGCTGCAGTCGAGCAGCTGCTGGTACCGCTGATTTTGCAGCCCATTTTTTCGCAGCGTTTGCGGGCGTCCGAAGAATCTTTACCCATGCGGCACTGCTGGCAGCCGTTCGACGAGCCAGAGCTGCAGTTGGCGCAGACATTGTTGGCTGAAAGCGCAGTGCTTAAGCCAAGCGGCAGAACGAAAGAGAGAAGAGAGAGTAGAAGTATCTTTTTCATGTTGTCCTCCGAATTACCCATTATGGGGTAGCGTACAGCATAGTCGGGCGGCTGGCGTACGACAAGCCTTTTTGGGGAATCCATCCCGTTAATTGACAACAGGTGCGAAAAGGTCAGCGCTGTGGCGTAAACTCGTACTGGTCGCGGTCGGGAAAGTATATGAGGGTTTTTTCTGGCGCACGCATGATAATTTTTCCCGACAGCGCGCGCATGCTGCGGATATGCATGTCACTGAGTTCGTATGTGCGGGCAGTATCACTCTTGTTACCGACGCAGTAGGTACGCCGGTCGGTGACGATACAGCCGGCGTCGCCAAAGGCAGCGGTACCACGCAGCCGATCACCCGAAAAAGATACATAGATCACCTTCTTCGTACCCCGGAAAAACCAGGCTTCGTTCAGCGTTGCAAACACAGCCAAATCACGACCAAGGCAGAAATTATAGCCCCGCGTGACTCCGATGACCTGGTCACTCTGTACCACTGCCTGCACCAGCCAGCGGCCTGTATCCTGCGAGTAGAACAGCAGGTGCTTGTCGGTCAGAGCGAGTGCAGTATTGCCGCAGGCTGCAGTTTTGCGCAGCCATTCGCCTTCGTAGCGGTAGACAACGCTGCCATTGGCGGCATCGACTGCGGTGACACCGCGCTCGTCTGTCATCACATCAACCGGGCCGTTGGGCAGGCAGGGGTCTGCCTCAATCAGCACGCCGCCCGTCAGGGTGTTTTCCGCCTTGGGTGCCGCGAAGAGCATAGCGGCTGACACCAGGCCAGCGACCAGCGCATATTTAACCATGGGGGCAGTGCCGACTATGCCGCACAGGCATGCGAGAAGTTTTTGGTGTTATTGTGTCCCTGTCACAGGTTTCAGGCCGGCAACCGCGGGGAGCTCCCACAGGGTGATTGTCCTTTACCGTCTGTTCGGAAGCTCCATTCAGTTCGCCGTGCCTGATATACCGCGCGCCAATATACGCAATTTTTCCATTATCGCTCACATCGACCACGGCAAAAGTACGCTCGCAGACCGGCTGCTCGCGCTGGGTAAGCTGACGGACGAAAGAACCGGCAAAGACCAGATTCTCGACAGCATGGATATCGAGCGCGAGCGCGGCATCACCATCAAGAGTAACTCCGCCTCGTTTTACTGGAAAGGCGAGGACGGCCAGACCTACCTCTTTAACCTGATCGACACCCCGGGGCATGTCGACTTCACTTACGAGGTCTCGCGTTCGCTCGCTGCCTGCGAAGGGGTGTTGCTGCTGATCGACGCGACGCAGGGAGTGCAGGCGCAGACTCTCGCAAACTTCTACCTCGCTCTTGAGGCCGATCTTTATATTCTACCGGTCATCAACAAGATCGATCTGCCCTCGGCCGATGTCGAAAAGACGCGCGCGCAGATCGAAAAATCCCTTGGCCTGAGTGGAGCCGATGCGGTGCCGGTATCAGGTAAGTCGGGCATCAACGTCGAGGCGCTGATGCAGGCGATCATCGATAAGATACCTGCGCCCAAGACACACGAGGTGTCGGGGCAGCCGGCGCCAGGGATGGCGGAGGCGGCTGCCGGTGATGTGCCCGCGCGTGCGCTGGTGTTCGACGCCTACTTCGATACCTACCGGGGCGTGGTCGAAAAGATACGCGTCTTCGACGGCGAAATCAAAAAGGGTGACCAGATCAGCTTTATGCGCAAAGGCGGGGTTCACCCCGTGAACGAAATCGGCATTTCGCAGCTGCGCCTGGTGCCGCAGGATTCGCTCAAAGCGGGTGAAGTTGGTTATGTCGTTACGGGCATCAAGAACGTATCTGAAGTGATGCTCGGCGATACGATTACACTCGCAGCGAAGCCTGCGTCGGTGCCGCTCTTCAAATACAAAGAAGTAAAGCCGATGGTCTTCTCTGGTCTTTTCCCGGTGAATGGCGACGACTACCCGTTGCTCAAAGAGTCGATGGATAAACTCGCGCTCAACGACCCGGCGCTGATCTATGAGCCCGAAAGTTCTGAAGCACTCGGGTTTGGTTTTCGGGTCGGCTACCTGGGCCTCTTGCACATGGAGATTGTGCAGGAGCGTCTCGAGCGTGAGTTTGGGCTGGCGCTGCTCACCACCGCGCCTTCGGTTACCTACCACATCTACTTTCAGCACAAGCCAATGATGACACTCAATAACCCGGCGGAGTTTCCCGATCCGGGTGAGATTGACCGTATTGAAGAGCCCTACGTAAAAGTATCGATTATCTCTCCGTCGGAGTACATGGGAGCTATTCTGCAACTGTTGGCTGACAAGCGCGGGGAAAATGTCTCCCTGAATTATCTCGATCCAACCACCGTGCAGATTATTTACCTCGTACCGCTCGCCGAAATGATCTTTGAATTCTACGACCGGCTGAAGAGTGTGTCGCGCGGTTATGCCAGCCTTGACTATGAATTTGCCGAGTACCGCAGAAGCTCCCTCGTCAAGATGGATATTCTCGTGCACGGCAACCGGGTCGATGCGCTTTCGATGATCGTACACAAATCGGCGGCCGAAACGCGCGGCAGGCAGGTGATTGGACAGCTCAAAGAGCACATTTCGAAGCACCAGTTCCAGATCGCGATCCAGGCGGCGATCGGTGGTAAGGTGATTGCGCGGGAGACGATCAGCGCGCTGCGCAAGAACGTGACGGCAAAGTGTTATGGCGGCGATATTTCGCGCAAGCGCAAACTACTCGACAAACAGAAAGAGGGTAAGAAGCGCATGAAGATGATTGGTTCCGTGGAGATTCCGCAGGAGGCCTTTCTTTCTGTTCTCAAAACCAGCGACTGAAAAAATCCTAAGGCATGATTTTCAGGCAGATTGAAACGGCGGCAGGGCAGGTGACCATTTGTTTCACCGGCACAGACCGTGACCTGGTGGCAGATTCTTTTACGCAGGTCTACCGCAATATACGGCAAAAGCTGGATAACCGGTCGGCCCTGGTATGGGCCGAACAGGTTCACGGGAATTCAGTGCTTGTCTGCGAGGAGCCGGTGGAGACTATCAGCTGCCTTGGTGAGGGCGATGCGATCATTGCCCGCAGTGCTGGTATTGCGCCGCTCGTGCGCACTGCAGACTGCATTCCCATTCTGGTTTACGCGGAAAATTCACCGCTTGTGGCTGCAGTGCATGCCGGCTGGCGCGGGCTACAGAAGCAGGTTTTTTCCCAGGCGCTCTTCACTGTCCTGGGCAACGGGACAAAAATCGCCGATCTGCGTTTTGTCGTCGGTCCGTTTATCCGGGAAAACTCTTATGAAGTGGGCGCCGAGGTAGCAGGGCAATTCGCTGCCGGGTTCAGCAGCCCAACAGCCGATGGCAAATTCCTGCTCAATCTGAAGGGTATCTTACAATCGGAAATGGACGGTCATGGCATTCTTCCGCAGCAGGTAACGTGGTTTGACGCCGACACGCTTAGCTCGCCCGAGTGGTTTTCAGCCCGTCGTGGCGAGCAAGGTCGCAACATGGCGCTGGTTTTTTATTCGGCTTAGGGAATGCCTTTTTCAGGAGCCTGTTAGTCTTCAAACACAATGCGGTAGCCGGCTGCTGCGCCCGCAGTGATGTAGCTGCCCGACAGATCGTCGCCACCCTCACCAGCACTCCCCATCGAAACGCGGTTATAGCGTACCGCCGCTTCCAGGAATCCGCCGCGCTCTTCTGTGAAATACCACCGCATCACAAGACCGCCGTTCAGATTCAGGCTCTCGCTATAAGCGGGCCGCTGGCCCGAGTAGCGCCGGGCGACGTAGTGGGTAATCATGTCATAACCCATACCTGCCGCGGCAAAAAAGGCAAAATCACCCAGCTGCAGAAATTCATACCGCAGATCGCCGCCCACATTTAACCCAAAGAAGACGTTGGTATTCTCGACGCGACCTGTGTTCGGGTTCAGGAAACGGTAATCTTCGGGTGTGCCGCCAAAACTAAAGTCGAGCACGATCGCTGCCGTGAAGCGCGCATAGCCTGCGCCGAAGTGATAGCCAATCCACGGATGGCTGCCGAGCCGCCCGAGATTGCCCGAGGGTATCCATGCCCCGCTGGTGAGCGCGAGTGAAAAGTTCAGGTTGTCCTCTTTTGCGCGGCGTTCGTCCTGATAAAGCTGGTGCAGCGCAGCCGTGGGATTTCGTGCGCTTTCCTTCCTGACGGCGTGGCTGCCAGACAGGTACCAGGTTCTGACAAGATTGCCGTCAGCCGAGCGGGGCTCGGCGCGCCGCGCATTTTCTGTAACAAGGCGTGCCCATTCCCCGTTGGGCCGAACACCCGCCGCCCGGTAGGGCGAGTAGCGCATTTGCTGCCACAGGCGGGCCGTAATTTCCGGTGAGCGAGCATCGAGCGCGGCGATCTTCCGCGAAAGTTCAAACAGGCGCCAACCTTCGCTGTCGCGGCAAAGTGTTTCCCATTCTGCCACTATATAGAGAGTTTTTTCCGGCGTCTGGCTGATGAAGCGGGCGGCGTTTTCTGCAACCAGCGCGCAATCTGCGGGTTTCTCGGTTAGTTGGGCGCGCATGCTCTTCGGAGCAGCTTCGCCACCGTGTAGTACGGGTGCCTGCGCCGCCAGGGACAGGGAACCGGCGATGAATGCCCCTTGCCAGAAAAACAGGAACCGCATGCCTGCCTGTGTTAGCGGGGCAATGCCGCGTAAAGGTGTTTTGCCGGGCAAATGCGCGCTGCTCTTCGCCCGGCTTGCAGAATTTGGTTGCGTTCCCCAGGGCGTCGGTTAGCCTGCCTGTGGGGTTGTCCAGAATGTCACGTGCCAGCGTGAGATGCCCGCGGCCTTCCGGACACCCCCAAGGAGAAAAAATGAAAAAGTTAACAGCGCTCGCGCTTGCCGCACTTTTTGTCGCAGGGCAGGTTCAGGCGCAGTCTATGAAGACACACACCGACCGCAAGGCCGGCTTTTCCATCAAGCAGCCAACAGGCTGGAAGCTGACGAGGGATCGTGACGGTGTAAATGCGACCATTGCCACCAAGGACAATCTGGCGATGGTTCAGGTAATCCGCGCCGACGTCGAGGCAGGCACTACTACCGATGCATTTCTGCATGAAGTGGAAAAACAGATTGGTGAAACACACGTGAACCAGCTGCCTGAAGACAAGCGCCATGCATCTCCCGATGACCTGGCAAACATGAACGCCGAAGAAGCTTCAGCGGGCTACTACGATCTCGAACACAGTGGCCAGAAGATCCACCAGTTCATCATGGTCATCCGCAAGGCAACGACCGTCTATGCCATTACGGTAACTTTTGCTGACATGGCAGACCAGAAAATCAAAGATCTCGCGATCAAAATCGCCGATTCAGTAAAAATTCTCTGAAACGATGACCTCCCTGCGTCCCACGCAGGGAGGTTAGACTACCGCCAGCATGCGATCAAGTGAGGCGCGTGCCCGGCTGATGGTTTCTTCGCTTAAAGTAACTTCAAACTGTTCGTACTTCAGCGCGTCGCGCACCTTCTCGAGCGTAATCCGCTTCATGTGCGGGCAGGTCTGGCAAGAGGAAATAAATGTCACCTCGGGAAACTCAGAGCGCAGGTTGTCACCCATCGAACATTCGGTCATGAGCAGTACTTCTTTGCTCCCCGACTCGCGGATGTACTTCCCCATCTGCGAGGTTGAACCGGTGAAGTCCACCTTAGCTGTGACAGATTCTTTGCACTCAGGGTGCGCAACGATCTTGGCTTTCGGAAAGCTGCGGCGTGCCATATCGACGTCGAGTTCGGTGTAGAGTTCGTGCACCATACACTTACCAGCCCACGGTATGACCTTCTTTTTGGTCTGCTTCTGGATATTTTGCGCCAGGTACCCGTCGGGCACAACCAGCACTGTGTCTGAAGGCAGGCTTTCAACGATGCGCACCGCATTGGCGCTCGTGCAGATGATATCGACTTCTGCTTTCACTTCAGCAGTGCAGTTGATGTACGATACAATAGGCACGCCCGGATACTTCTTACGCAGCGCGCGCACATCTTCACCGGTCATACTTTCAGCCAGCGAGCAGCCTGCCTTCAGGTCTGCGATCAGTACCTTTCTGCCAGGGTTCAGAATCTTGGCGGTTTCGGCCATGAAATGCACGCCATTGAACAGAATGATGGAGGCATTGCTCTCTTTCGAGCGCCGCGCCAGTTCGAGGGAATCTCCCACAAAGTCGGAGATGCCGTGGTACACGTCGGGAGTCATGTAGTTGTGACCAAGGATTACGGCGTTTTTTTCTTTTTTAAGCTGCAGTATTTCGCGGACCAGGTGCTCGCGTTCGTCGAGTTCCTGGGGAAGGTAGACCTTTCCGGCCTTTTCGCGCCAGGTCGCGATCAATTGATCTGTCATGACTGCAGGCAAGGTAATGTCTGTTGCGTGTTGCGGCAAATGTTTTAAGAATCCTCGGAAAACTGCCCGCTAGAACCTATCGAGGTACTCAAGCACAATCATGCGGTTGGTTTTCTGGCCGATGCCCATGATCAGATCGACTTCGATCGCGAGATGCTCGAAGATATGGAATCGTAAGCCCAGGTTAAAGAGCGTCTCTTTGAGACGGTTGGAGTCGAAGACAATACGCTGGATTTCAAAGATGGGGACAAACTGGCCGATCGGAAAATCGAGGCCAAAATACATTTCCGTATCTTCGGGCGTATAGACCGGCTGTATCGGCATGCGTATACCTGCATGGACGTGCTGTTCTTCGCCGAACAGGTAGATGGGCTTGGTAATGGTGAAGTAGGGGCCGAAAATCATCCGGTTATACGGATTATCGGTCTGTACCTTGCCCCGGCTGCCAGCGTAGAAGGCGTCATAGCCGACCGCCAGCAGGATCGGGAAGTCGGCCCAGCCATCGGTCAGCTTGGCCTTGGCCAGTACGCCCGGTATGTTGAATTTTGCGTTCTGTTCGCCGATGGCGTTTTCCGCGTCAAAAGCCACACCGAGGTAGATATTGTCATGCACGCCCAGGATATTCCTGTTCATGATACCGCCGCCGTCATAGAGTGTACCCGCGACGTTGAACTCCCCGCGTTTCAGGGTGACTGCCGTATGTGTATTCACCGCGTCCACAAGAGGCATCGCACCAGGCGCGGCGGTCAGCGGCAAAACTGCCAGCAAGGGGCTGGCAAAAGTCATCAGGCGGAGCGTTATTCTGGACATGTCTTATTTTACGTATCGTCTACGAATTAGCACTATTGAACTGAAAAATATTCGCCGAAATTAAGACTATGGCCCGCATCACGGATATTTCTGACCCGGCGTACGAGACGCCCCCCGAAGGGTTTTACGGGCAACCAGGACGCTCACCGCGCAACCGGACTCTGCTGATTTCTGCCGGCGTATTGCTGCTCGTAGCGGCCATCGCCTCGGGCGTATACTATATGCTCTGGCAGAAAAAGCAGACACTCGACCAGACGCGGCTTAAGGCGGCGACGGACTTCGAAGATGCCGCATCGCGCAAGATGGCGCCCGACCAGCTGCCGCAGGATCTTGAACTCAGGCAGGCTGTCGAGATGTACAACCGGGGCTACCTGAAACCCGCGCAGGCTGCCTTCCAGCAGATCGTCGAGTCCTCCAAACCCGCCGAGGTGAAAAGCATGGCGTTGACCTACCTGGGTATCATGGCCGACGACGAGGGCAAGTTCAACCTGGCGGCAGATTTTTTTGACCGCGCGATCAAATTTGACGAACGCAACTTCTATGCACACTACAACATGGCGATCGCCCTGCGCCACAAGGGGATGTATAAAGAAGCCCTGCAGGCACTCGAGCGTGCGCAGAAGCTCCGCCCCGACCTCGTCGAACCGCAAAGCCTGAAAGGCCAGCTGCAGTACCAGAACCAGGATCTCAAAGGTGCCGAAGAGACGCTCAAGCAGGCGATCGAGACATCAAAAGACCCGCTGGCGTACTATAACCTTGGTATGGTCTACAAAAAGGACGGCAAGTTCGCCGAGGCCAAGGCATCATTCCTCGACGCCCTGAATGCGGCGGCATCGGGCGAAATTGCCTTTAAGGCAGCGACCCAGCTCGGTATGCTGCACGCAACGCAGGGAGACCTGCCCAATGCGAAATACTACTTTGAACGGGCTGTTGCGCTTTCACCGGCCAATGCGAAATACCACTACAACCTCGCGCTCATTCTCAACCAGATGGGCGAAAACGAGCGCGCAGTGCGCGAGCTCGACGAAGCGATTCGCCTGGGCAGCGACAATCCGCAGACCTACATGTATATTGCGCGGCTCTACGCCGAGCTGGGACGCAAAGAGCAGGCTGAAGCGGCGCTTGCCAAGGCACTCGCCGAAGCTCCCCGTGACCCGGTGATACTCTCGCAGATGGGCGACATGCTTGTTGCCCAGGCCAAGTGGGCTCCCGCGATCCGCATTTTCAAAGAACTCTATGAAAGTTCGCCGAAAACGGCTGAAAAGGCGCAGGCGATGTACAACCTCGGTAAGGTCTATGTCGCGCTGCGCGATTTCCGCAATGCAGAAAAGGCGCTCGAGACTGCTTACCAGCTCGATATGCTGAACGAAGATGCGCTGGTGCTGCTCGGTGATGCGTACGTGCAGACGGGACAGGCGCATAAATCGGTGACACTTTTCAAAGAGGCGCTGCGACTGAATCCTGATAACCTGAAGGTACTGCGCGGTCAGGCGCAGCTCTACCTGAATATCGGTGAACTGACCGAAGCTGAAGCTTCCCTCAAGCGCCTGTCCGAGCACCCGAACCGCCGCGCCGAGGACGCTTATTTTGCCTCCCAGATGCTGGGCGACCTCTACATGAAGCGCAAGGCGTACGATACGGCGATGCAGTACTATGAAAAGGCCAACCAGTCGACAGACGCCAACCTGAAGTACACGACCTTGTTGTCGCAGGCAGACGCGATGCTGTTGAGCGATCGACCCGCACAGATGGTTTACCCGTTGCTGAACCAGGCGATTGCGCTGCGGCCTAACGCCGACGAAGCGCGTATGCTGCTCGCCCGCGCACTCATGCGTGAAGGGACCATTTCATCCCAGGACAGGGCAATCGAAGAGCTGCGTGCGGTGACGACCGATGTACGCTCCGTACCGCTGGCTTCAAAGGCCTACACACTCATGGGCATCATCTGGTATAAGCAGGGACAACTGAACCGCTCGCTCGATGCATTTAACCGCGCCTTGGAGCTTGACCCCGCGAATGGCGAAGCCTTCCAGAATCGCCGTGCAGTTGCCGACCGCCTTGAAAACGGCTAAGGGACTGCGCTGCAGGTCGCGGGAGCTATTTTCCTGCTGTCGGCTCCTTTTTCAGGAGCCTGTTAGGATCTGAATTCCAGCGGAACGACGTATTTCAGGCTGCCAGCCGGAAAAACCTTGTGGCGCCGCGTTGTAATGGGTACGACGCGTAATCCTGACACATAACGCTTCAGCAGTTCGGCACCGCGCACGAGCAACAGGGAACGGTAAAATCCCTTGCGACCGGTCACCATGACATGCTGCCATTCTTCGATTTCCACCTGTTGTTTGGGAAATGTTTCTTCGAGGTGCTGCCAGATGGTTCGTGCCTGGGCCTGCTTCTGGCGTTTTGCCGTTCCGCGGTGCTCCGCAGTCCAGATATAGAGCGCGAGAGCGCGGTCAAGCTGGTGCTTCTCGTGGCCGAGCGCTTCACGTGAACGGTGAGAACGGGCGAGCAGTGCGCGCAGCGAATGTTGCTCCGCTTCGGGCATCGCGTACAGCAGCTGAAAGAGGTAACCTTCGGGAATCAGTCCTTTTTTCGGCATCAGGGTCTTGATGATCTCGAACGGTATGAAAAAGCCGCCATCAGGGTGCTGCAGTAACCAGGGAACTTTTTTCTCGAGCTTCTGGTAGCGTGCCCGCATCACCGCCCGGTCGTCGCGCGCAAACTGCTGCAGCAGCTGGTGGAAGGTTTTCCGTTCGGTGGCATTCAGCCTGGGCAGCACGACTGAGGGATGGTAGTCCATCACGAGGTGCTGCCAGAAACGCTGCACGAATTCGTGCTTCTCGTGGGTAATCAGGTACTGCGTTTTTCGCGATAAATAGCGCAGGTAGGCCGGGTCTTTCTGCCGCAGTATTTCGCCCAGCGTCTGCATCGGCGTCAGGTACCAGCCGCGATGTCTGTGCGCCAGTAGAGTTTATCTGCCTGTGCGCTGTTGGCGGCAGCAAAGTGCTCCAGGTAATCGTACGCCAGCGCGCGTGCGGCATTGCGGTCAGGGCCATAAGCAACTACGTTCGCGATGCGGCCCGAAGACGAGAAAAGAGTACCGGCGCGCTCGACGAGACCAGCGCCGGTCACGTGCAGCTCTTTGTTGTTGTATTCGGGAAAGGTGAGGGGGATTTCTTTCGCAAAACTGCCGGGGTAACCTTTCGCAGCAATCACGACATTGACGACGGCACCGCGCCGGTAGGGCACTAATTTTGCCGGGCCTGATTGCAGCAGGGGAAAGTTCACATCGTACCCATCTGACCACAGGAGGTATTCGAGTACGTCGCCCTCGACCAGGTGCATAATCGACTGTGTCTCAGGGTCGCCAAAGCGGCAATTGAATTCAACGACTGCGAGATCATCGGCGCGTTCAGAGGCTATCATCAAACCAACGTACAGCAGACCCCGGTAGTGGAACTTTTTGAGAACAGGTTCGATGATCTTTGTCCTGACGTACTGCTTTTGCGCATCGCTCAGGTGCTCCCCCGGGCAATAGGCGCCCATGCCGCCCGTGTTATCGCCCTCGTCATTGTCGAGTGCCCGCTTGTAATCCCGTGCGACTGGCAGCAAAATTGCGTCAGAACCGTTACAGATGGCAAAAAGCGAAGCTTCAGTGCCCCGGAGAAACCGTTGCAGCAGAACACGGTTGCCCGAGTCGCCAAAAATTCTGCCGTCAAAGATTTCGCGCAGTTTGGCTTCGGCTGATTCGTAGTCACTGTGGATGCTGACGCCTTTGCCAGCGGCAAGACCGTCAGCCTTAATCACCACGGGCAGCGCCTGCGCGGGTAGTGCCTTCAGCGCCGCGTCGAGCGTGTCTGCGACAATACTTTCGCCGTGCGGAATACCCGCTTCGCGCATGAAATTGTCTGAGAATGCCTTCGAACCCTCAAGCTGCGCTGACAGCTGGTCAGGCCCAAAAACGTAGTGGCCCGGGATATTCTTCTTCAGGTAGTCACGCACGCCCTCGACCAGCGGCGCTTCGTTGCCGACTACGGTAAAGTCGATGCGCTGATCGCTGATAAATTTTTCCAGCACGGAAAAATCTCCCACGACAGCCGGCAGGGCTACTCGGTCGGCTGCAGGTACGAGGCCGTTACCCGGCCAGACAAAGACTTTTTCCGCGCGGGGCGATTGTTTTATCTTCCGGTAGAGGGCGTGTTCACGGCCGCCCGAGCCAAGTATCAGTATGCGCATGCAGGAAAGGGGAATAACATTTTTTCATTGTCTGCGACAATGAAAAAACAACTATAAGCCGGTGCTGCAAAGGCTCAGGTATCTTCTTTTCGCTCCGGTTTTCGTCAGCTGCATCCAGTCGACGAAGATTACCATGGAGTATATCAATCCACCGATCAACCTGACGGTAACCCAGATTGCGGCGCAGACGTACCAGCTGTCATTCTTCTCCGACAATCGTGAGGGTGGCTTTGTCGGCTATGGCATATTCACGGCGGGCAGTTCGTCAGCGGCGTCTGCTTACCCGGCGAATGATATTGCCTCGGCGGCCGTCTTCTGTACCAACAGCGGGCAGGTGAACTATAAGACGACGGTGACCATTGAAGTTGGTCCGTCCGCGGCTGCGGGCAGTATCTGCAATAATACCGGCCTGATACTCACCCCCGGCCAGTTTGTAGCACTGCGCGGTCGGGTTGAACGCACAGACCAGCCCTGGTCAGAAGCGGCGATCGCACAGGTGCCGTGAGCGTCAGCCTGCCACTCAGCGATTGACCCGGTAGATTCCCATAGGCTGTTCGCGGCCGCGTATTTTTACCACGCCGAGTCGTTCGGTCACGACGTTTGCAGGCAGTTCGCGCGCGACGGTCTCAGAAACCAGGAACTCCGCCTGCGCCTTCTTGCACAGGTGTTCAATTCGCGATGCGGTATTCACTACATCACCAATCACCGTGTATTCGAGCTGGTCTTCACTGCCCAGGTTACCCGCGAAAACTTCTCCCGCGTGTATGCCAATACCAATACGAATACTCTCTTTGCCGGCAGCAGATCGCCTGGCATTGAACGCCTCGAGATCGTTGAGTATTGCCAGCGCGCAGGCGACGGAGTTATAGATGTCCTGCGCAAAACTCCCGGAGCTCTTGGGGGCCCCGAAAACGGCCATGAGCGCGTCCCCGATAAATTTATCCACTGTGCCGCCAAAGCGGAATACAGCGCTGATCTGCAGCTGTCGCAGTTCAGAAAGCATCGCGGCGATCTCATCGGGCGGCAGGTGCTCTGAGAGGCTGGTGAACGAGCGGATATCTGCAAAGAGTACCGCAACCTGGCGGCGTTCACCCCGCATTGACTGTTGGTCACCGGCGGCGGCAATTTCTTCGACGACTGCCGGCGAAAAATAACGGGCCAGTTGCCGCTTCTGGTTTTCCGTTTGCCCGATTTCAGCCACCATACGGCGCGAGCGCCTGATGCTGTAAGCGATCAGCGCTGCAGTGAAGGTCGGCAGCAACATCCAGAGCCCCAGCCACGCCGGCAGTATGATAGTTTCACCAAGAAAATACTGGTGCCAGCTGGAGCTCTGCGGCACGCGGCTCAGCAACGCAAAGCCAAAGAAGCCCAGCAGAATCGTAATCGATGTTGCCAGCGAAAAGACCAGCAGGGAGAACCGGAACTGCAGCAGCGTCGTGAGCGTCGGCATCAGCAGTAGCACGACGTAAGGCGATTTCATCGCGAAGTTAAAATTTCCCATGCCTTCGTTCTGGTAATAGAACAGAATCTGGAAGGTGAAGACGGCGTGATCGGCCAGCAGCGAAAAATAGCTGAACCGGTGCAGTGCGCGTGAATTATTGCAGCGGTGCAGGTACATCTGTACGGCAACAACTGCAGCGTAGGCTGCGGCAAAGAACATGTTCGCGAGTTTGTCCTGCCAGCGCGCAGGGGCGCTCAAGCCGCCGACGATCAGCAATAAGACCACGCCGAATCGAAAGTAGAGCAGTGCGCGTGAGCCCCGTACCTCTTCGCGTGCGAATACCTCGGCCACGGCAGGACTCGTGCTGCCCGCGCGCTGCCTGAAAATATCCCGGATAGAATTGAGCAGGCTGGGCAGCATACACCGGGCTTGCTCGCAGGCGCATCTTTTCAACCGATTTTTGTTGGCTTTCTGAGTGTTCTCACGGTACGGGTTGCCATGCGCTGGCGTACCTACGCATTCCTGGGCTTCCTGCTTTCGCCGGGTTGCCGGGCAGAGCTCAAAGAGACGGCGCATCCACCGCTGGCACGCGTTCGGCTGCCTTCGGGCAGCTATGTTTTGATGCACGGTAACCGGCCACGGCGTTATCATGTGCATCTGCCCAAAGCACGGGAGCACGAAGTGAAGCTCCCCCTTGTGCTTGCGCTCCATGGGGCACCCGGGCACGGGGCGAATATGGCGGAGTTCTCAGGCTTACGCGAGCTGGCCGACCGCAAAGGGTTTATCGCAGTCTTTCCTGACGGCACGAGTGCCCAGGACCCGGTCTTTCTCAACTGGAATTCGGGTACGTGCTGCGGTTATGCGCGCGACAATAACATCGATGACGTCGCTTTTCTGCGCCGCCTGATTCAGCACTTGTCGGTGGAGTACGAAGCCGACCGCCAGCGCATCTACATAGCAGGATTTTCGAAGGGCGGTATGATGGCGTATTATTTTGCCTGCCGGCACGCAGATCTGCTTGCTGGTATTGCCGTCGTGGCCGGGGCATTCAACCTCAGCGAGTGTAATCCCTCGCGTGCACTCGATGTACTGATCGTGCATGGCCGGGCAGATGCCGCGATACCCTTCGGCGGTGAACTGCCGCGCAAGCTGCCGCCGCTGCGGGAAACTGAAGACAGACCTGTTGCCTATGCCGTACATTTCTGGCGCAAGGTGAATCACTGCCACCGGGCAGCCAGCAGATCAGCGGGGCAAGTTGAGGTAACCGATTTCCATTGTTTTCGGGCACCACTACGGCTCATCAGCCTGCGCGACGAAGGCCACACCTGGCCCGGGGCTGCCGACGGGCTTATCGGCGCGGAAAAACCCCGGGGGGAATTTTTGGTGGGTGAGGCCATCTGGTCATTTTGGCAGGGATTGCCCTGACAGATACGTGCAGCGTATATCTGCGCACATTTGCTGACAGCCAGCACATTTGTCCTTTACAGTACATATAATGATATTTCGTTATCGTTATGGCGGGTCTGGCAGAAGAGGTAAGAAACAGACCGCGTCGGCGCGCATTGTTTGCACTCATTTGGGACAAACTTGGGATTGTGGTTTCAGGCCTCTGCCTGGTTGACTGCCTTGTCTTACCGCTGCTCTCTGCGCTGCTGGTAAGTCTGCAATCTTCGGTCAGCTGGTTTGCTTCGCTGCACCTTTACCTTTTACCCGTTATCGGGCTGACTGCCGCCATGGCATTTCACCACAGCTACAAAGCACACCGGTCTTACGGTATTGTGATTATGGGCGCAGTCGGTTACCTGTTGCTCGTTCTGGGTGAAGTCTTTGAGAACCGGTTGCGATTCCTGCTCTTTAACTGGGTTACACTGCTCGGTTCAGCGCTTCTGATCGCAGCTCACCTGCGCAACCTGCTGATGCACACCGGCCACAGGCACAAACATGCGCATGCGGCGTCTCACGCGCAATCTGCGCAGGTGCCGTAGAAAGTGAATTCGTGGTGAGTCATCTTAAAGCCGCGTGGCAGAAACTTCTGCAGGTCTTTCTCAGGGCAGCCGGGCAGGTCGAACACTTTACCGCAGCTATTGCACTTAAAGTGGTGGTGGTGGTGCAGGTGCGCTTTTTCGTAGAGCGCCTCGCCACCCGGCATCTGCACCGCCTGTATTTCACTGGCTTCGAGCAGCGCGTTGACCGTGCGGTAGACAGTCGCCTGACCGATTTTCGCCTGCTTTTCCTGCGCCAGGGCAACCAGATTGGCAATGCTCAGCGGGCGGTCAGATTCCATGATGATATCATGGATGATGGCGCGCTGGCGCGTCTGGCGTTGTCCAATCTTGACCATATGGTTCTGCGGCAGACTGCAGAAACCGGACACAAGGCTGCAATTGGAAATTCGCTTGCAGGCAATCTGCGGCTCTTCGGCCGGGCGGGGCAAAACTGGTTGGCAGTCTGTCTCTTTCCGGAAGCTCTGCGTTGACCCATCTCGTGCAAGAACCTCCCCTGGAATTGATCATCGCGGCCCACGACAGTGAAAGCCTGCAGCGTGCTGTTAAGACCCTGGCGGGCCACCTGCACCCGCCAATGCTCGTGCGTGTGGTCGGTGACCTGGGGGCCGGCAAGACGACCCTTGTAGCCGCATTGCTCAGCTATTGGCAGGGTGAGGCGGCCACCTCGCCTACCTTCAACCTGCGGAATGACTACCCGCTGGCGAATTTCCGCGTGATACACCTCGATCTCTACCGGCTCAAACCCAGCGACGATGCATACGACCTGTTGCCACCGGACGAAGACTATGCCGATGCAGTCGTCTTCGTCGAATGGCCAGACAAGGGGCCCCGGCACCTGTTTGCTCCATTTAACCGGCAGGCGGAGCTTCGGCTCGATGTACAAGCAGACGAGTCGCGCCATGTGACCTGGCGGTCGTTATGAGCAACAATGCATTGCTGATCGATAGCTCGACACGCCACCTGCTGGTGGGCCGCATCGGTGGCACAGGGACAGCCCTCCGCATTACCGAAACTGTAGCCGAAGGTGAGAATGCGATGGACCTGGCGGTTGCGGCACTGTTTCCTGACCTGGCCGAAATCACCGAGGTATACCTGGGTGAAGGTCCCGGGTCGTTTGTCGGGCTTCGCTCGGCGTTCGCGTACACGCGCATGCTGGCGATGCTGCGTTCGATTCCCTGCCGGACGTTTCACTCATCGCGACTCTGGCACCTGCTGCTCGGCGTGCCGCTGGACGAATGGCTGCTGATGCGGACGAACGCAAAGTTGTATTACGCCGAGCGCTTTGTACCGGGGCGCGAGTCTGCTGCTGTCGGCATTGCCGATGCAGGCAAACTAACCGGAAAGATCCACTGCTATTCGGGCAGCTGGCTGACGAAAAATATGCAGGCCGAAGAAAACGAAATACCCGCTCACTGGCAGAAAACGGATTTCGTGCCCGAGAAAATTCCTGGATTCCAGGTTGATTCTGCCCTGTTACGGCTTTCAGAAGTAAAGCCGCATGACGAACTTTCGCCCATCTACGGGCATGAGCTGCATTTCCAGCTCGCAAAAGGATTTAATGGACAAACAAACTGAAAAACTCATCGATAAGTGGATATTCCACGCATCGAAATCAGGCGATCTGCGCCTGGCCGGGATGAGCCCGGAAAAAAAAACCGAGGAAAAAAAACAAAAAGGCAACGGCCGGACCGGTCGCAGGAAAAAACCAGCAGCGATCGCCAAAGCCCCCGCCAGTCGTGAAGACAACGAGGCGGTCCGTTTTCTGCGCTCCACCGGTATTGCTGTTGAAGACAACCACGGCGTTCGGCTCGCGATCGAATTTACCGGCGCTCTCAGTTCTGCGAAATCGGGCGTGGCCTTTGTGCCCGTAGGGCGCGGCATCGAAGCGGTCGTGCCGTTTGCCGACCGGGGTGGGGCGTTGCACCGCGACAAGGTGAGCGTCACGCTCACGGGATTCAACCGCGGGCGTTTTACAGCGCGCGTGAACAAGATCGTTGAACCATTCTCGGGTGAATACTTTGCCCGCATTCTTGGTGCCGCGCGGGCCGGGGGTGGTGCTTCCCAGTTTCTTCTGGCTGAGCTCATCGACCTGCCCGATCGGCCACAGGTACTTGTTGCCGGCAAACATAAGGCGGGAGCCACGCTCTACCTGCGACGCAACGAAAAGCGTGCGCAGTACCTCAAAGAGATGCGTGGTGGTTCGCGACCGGGTGGTGGTGACATCCATTCTGGTTATAGCCGTACGCAGGCATTTGTATTCGAAGCTTCAAACCGCAAGGTACGCGAAGACCGAAAGGGCGACCTCGAACGCCTGCGCCTGCGCTATATGCTGCCTGAAGATTTCGACAAGAAGCTGGTGCCGACCAAAAAAGACCTGACTGCGCTGGTCAAACGCGAGATGAAAAACCCCGACCGCATCAAGGTGAAGGGGAGCTATATCTTTACCATCGACGGCGAAGATGCCAAGGACTTCGACGACGCCATTGCCTGCCACAAGATTCCCGGCGGTTATGAACTCGACGTTCATATCGCGGACGTCAGTTTTTTCGTGAAACCCGGAACTCCGCTTTTCGATGAGGCACTGCGCCGGGGCAACAGCTACTACCTCGCGGGTAGTGTGATACCGATGCTGCCGGAAATTCTCTCCAATGAGTTCTGCAGCCTCAAGCCCAAAACAGAACGCCTGGCTTTCACCGCTCGCATGCGTTTCGACCACAAGGGAAAGATGACTGGTTACGAGCTCTTTCGTTCGGTTATATATATCGACAAACGCTACACATACAAAGAAGCGCACAAGGCCCTGGGCAAAAAGAAGAGTCCACTGGCAGACGCGATGGAGCTGGCAGAAGTCCTGATTGCGCACCGCGACCAGCAGGGCCGCATTGATCTCAACATTGCGGAGCAGAAGGCCATCTATAACAAAGAAGGCAAGTTCCTGGGTCTCGAAAGCCAGGAGCGCCTGCAGTCGCACCGCCTTGTCGAGGAGTGTATGCTGAGCGCCAACCAGGCGGTTGCCAACTATGCGCTCAAGTACCACCTGCCGATTCTGCACCGCAACCATGAGAGTATGCCGATCGACAAACTCGAGCGTCTGAACCGCTATCTCGAAAAGTATGTCGCACGCCTGAAAATCATGGGTACCGACCAGAAAGAGATCGCGCGGATCCTCGGACACGAAAGCCTCGACCCGGTACGCGAAGTGTTCCAGTTCCTGCTGCTGCGGTCGTTCATGCAGGCTAACTACATGCCTGAATCGAAAGGACACTGGGGCCTGGCATTCAGCGAGTACGCGCATTTCACCTCGCCCATACGACGTTTTGCCGACCTGGTAACCCACCTGCAGCTGGCATCTCATCTGCGCAGGGAAAAAACGAACCTGAAGCTGGCAGACCTGGAGTTCTACGGGCGTGAGGCTTCGAGACTTGAGCGTATTGCCTTCGAGGCAGAGCGCGCAGACAAGAAGCTACTCGCTGTGCGTGCGCTGGGAAACAGGGTAGGAGAATCCTTCAGCGCCTGGCTCAGCAGTTTCAGCCAGGATAAACTCTTCATTAGTCTGGTCGACTATCCGGTTGAGGGAGAAATCGATGCCGGAGAAGTTGACCGTCGCGGCGAAATACGGATGATTGACGATTTCTCCATCTTTGCCGGAAAATTACAGAAAACCATTTCACTCGGCGACAGGTTTAAGGTTACGCTGGTGAAGGCCGATCCGCTTGAGATGGCACTAAAATTTACTTTTAGCTGACGTAAGGGCGTGGGCATGAATTGCCTACGCCGGGTTTCACGCGCTCGCAGCATACGACAAAGTATTGACACCGCGCGTGCATGTAGGGGTCGTCCGCTGTGGTCCGCATGACCGAAGTCGAGGGTGTTCCCTGCGCTGTCATAACAGCGGCGCAGCTGCACATGTATTTCATTCCCGATCTCAAGGAAAAGCTGCTCGCAACGGTGGGTGGCGAACCCGACAATCTGATCATCGATCTTTCACAGGTAGAGTATCTTGATTCTTCCGCGATGGGTGTCTTGTTCCAGGTGCAGAAGAAAATGCAGGCCTATGGCGGCTCGCTGTACCTCGTAGGCATCAATGCCACGATAGAAATGGTTTTCAAGCTGACGAAGTCCGATCAGCATTTTTCGGTTTTTACCGACGCAGCAGCGGCTGTTAAAGCAATTCAGGCAAAGTGAGAAAAGCAGGGCCGTGTGGGCCGCTGCCGGGGGCAGGTGGTGCTGCTGTGCCCGCTCAGATGCGGGCACGCAGCGCGTGTAGCTTGTCGAGCAGCTCCGCCTTGTTTTTCGGATCTGCGTAACGGTGCGCAACACCGGCGAATATGACCATAAACGCTGCGACACCTGCCGAGATATTGAGTACCAGCAGCACATTCGTCGAGTAGACCAGTCGGTCACCAAAAAGATAAAAACTTAAGGGGCTAGCGAGCAGGAGCGCTACGCTGCCAATGAACTGCCAGGGCTTCACCAACGGCAGCTGCATCAGGTGTTTGACGCGTAACCGTACGCCCTCGGGAGCTTTACGGTGGTACTCGAGGTGCACTGCCTCACGGATCGCTTCAGGGTACCTGTACTTTTTCATGCGGTCTCCTTGTTACACGAAGTAACGGGGAGACGGCGGACACGATGTCCTTTCATGCCGTCTCCTATGATGCAGGACGTATCCTGGGGACGGCGGACACGATGTCCTTTCATGCCGTCTCCTTGCCCAGTTTCTGGCGTAAAATTGCCTTTGCCCTGTGGACATTGGCCTTGAGCGTGCCTTCTTTCACACCAGTAAGCGATGAAATTTCGGCGTAGCCCATATTTTCGTAAAAGAGCATGATCAGCGGCAGGCGGTAGCCGTCAGGCAGGGCACTGATGTGCTTGCGCAAGTCGGCGATTTCCTGCTCGTCAAATTCGGCTTCGTTTTCCGTCGCGGCAATATCGTAGTTGTCAATCGTCTCGGTGACGAGCCGCTTCTTGCGCCGCAGATCTTCGAGCCCGAAGTTCCAGGCAACGCGATAAAGCCAGGTCGAAAAGGCCGATCGGCCGGAAAACTTGTGGCTCTGTTTGAGCGCGAAGGGATAGAGCGATTGCGCAAAGTCCGCCGCATCGTCCTCATTGCCGCGGTAGAGTTTAAGGCCGATGGAATAGATCATGTCGAGCGCCCTCTCAAACTCACGGTCGAAATCTTCTTTTTCAAGACCCTGCTCATCGTTCAGCATGAATCCGGTTTTTCCGTTCAGAGAGATAATAGAATGCGACAAGGCCGATGCCCGCAAACAGCGGAATCAGACCACCCAGTATTCCCGGATTTGCCGGATTCGTGAACACGAAAAACAGGGTCAGGGGAACTCCCGCTGAAAAGCTCAGGCAGCCCGCAAGCAGGCTGATGAAACGCAGGTGCTCTACCCAGCTTTCAGTGGGTATCTGCTGGCGTATCTTCTCTTTGCGCAAACGATAGTTGTACAGCATCAGAAAAAATACCAGCACTGAGCCGAAGACGACCGCAACCATCGGCACAATGGACAGAATAATATCTGCCGTGTGCGACGTGCTGACGCAGCGCTCGAGCATGGTTTCAAGATTTTTCAGATTAGTCTCCATACCTGACTCTCCTTTAGACGGCTACAATCGCCGCTCGGTTGCAAAAAAGCAGTTGCTGGCAACGGCATTACCGCTGTTAAGCCGGCCGCTCATCGGGAAATCGGGTTACCCTGATTCAGGCAATTTTGCCTGAAAACGTCAATCGAATTCAGGGCCTCTGTGGACAGATTTTCGGTATCGGCTGTGACATACGTATCGACGTGCGCCTCGACGACTGCCGTTTCCCGTTCCTGCGCCATTTCCAGCATAAAGGGCAGAATTTCCGAGTGGTAGTGGGAGTTTCTGGCGTTATAGGCCAGACGGCTGCCGTGGATAGCCTCGCGCAGTGCTGATGTGAAAGTCCCGGTAGCGGTCGCCGGCAGATCTCTCCGCGCGTATATCGCTCCCAGCGGAATCATCGCACCAGTTGTTTTCTCGTACCAGTCGCCCAGGTCTTCGACGAGCGACAGTCCTTCCCGGGCATAGACGAACCGGCCTTCGTGTATCAGAACCGCTGCGTCGATTTCGCCCCGGCGCATCGCCGGCAATATTTCAAAGAACGGCATCTGGCGCAGCGCCAGCTGCATCGCGGGGTGAACCGTATTCCGGTAGAAGCGGAACAGGCGGTGCGCAGTGGTATTTTCACCCGGCAACGCAAGGCGGCAGCCGTCGAACAGGCGGCCGACAAGTACCGGACCAACTCCCCGGCCAATCGCGGCACCGACGGGCAGCAGCTGGTAGTTTGCGGCGATGCGGTCGATGAGAGAGAAAGACCCCTTTGAAATGGCAAAGCGGCTCTCGAGCAAGCCGAGGTTCAGCTCTTCTATGTCGAGGTAGTGCAGGCGGTAGTCCTGGTTGTGGCGCAGACCGCAAAAGGCAAATGTATCGTTGGGGCAGGGTGAAATTGCGACGTCAATAGGGCCGGCAGCCTGCTGCATCACCGGGCCCGGGCCAGCTTGCTCGCGATCAGGTATTCAGCGATCGTGTTCTTGTCGGTTGCGAGCACACGAAAGAGAACCTTCTTGATGGTAAAGATTTCTCCGGCAATGCCTGTCTGCCGCACGAACTGGTAGCGGTTTTCCGCAGCGCGTGTCTGGTTGTATTCGCGCGGCTGGTTCTGCTTCTCAAGGGCTGTTAGAGTGTCGTACGCAGCGCGGCAGTCCGTTTCACTTTTGAACTCCCACACATCGAGGGTCATTGTTGTGCCGTAACGGCCGGTCAGCGCGTCGGAAGCTTCGAGCGACAGGTCCGTATTTTTTTCTACCTGGCGGTTTTCATTGCGGAACTCGGCTACGAAAACATCTTCGAGTGATTTAAAGCTGGCGTCTATTTCGGTAAAGACCGACGAGGGTTTGCAGACTGAAACAGACAGGGCCATGCAGACAATCGCGGCACGACGCAGGTTCATGACTCAGGTTCCTGCCTTTAGCTTTTTGACCTGCTCGGTGACGTTGCCCTTGAAGACAAAACCACCGGAGACCAGTATACCCGCGCCCTTTTGGGCAAGCTGCTGTGAATTGCTGTCGGCAACGCCGCCATCGACCTCAATGTCGAAGTGATGGCCTCGCTGGTTTTCGCTGGCCTGTAGCTGTTTGAGCTCGTCGAGTCTTTGCCACGAAGTCTCGATAAACTTCTGGCCATAGTAGCCGGGTTCAACGGACATCAGCAGGACGAGATCAAAGGCGGCAATGATGTCGTTTAGCACAGACACCGGCGTCCGCGGGTTCAGCGCAATACCTGGCTTTGCGCCTGCCGCGCGAATCTCGCCCGCGAGGCGAATTGGCGCATTTGTCGCTTCGTAGTGAAAGGTGATAATTGCCGGCTTCAGATCGTAATACTTTTTTGCTTCGGCTTCCGGATTCGTCACCATCAGGTGCACGTCGAGGGGCACCTTTGATTCGGCCGCTATCGCGGCGGTGATCTGCTCACCGAATGTCAGCGCAGGCACAAAGTGACCGTCCATCACGTCGATGTGAATGTATTCGCAACCGGCGGCTTCTACATCTTTTGCGGCTTTGCCGAGGTGTGCGAGCGGCGCGGCAAGTATACTGGGTGAAATCTTAACGGCCATGATCCCTCACAGGGTGTCTGCGCGCAGGCGCAGGGATTTTTCGGGCTTTTGGACTACGGGAGCCGCCGCGACCGGGGCCGGGGTTTCACCGACGATTGTCTTGGTCTGGCTTGCGTCGGCTTTTTGTTCCACGGGCTTTAGGCTGCTTTCTGCCGCGTAATAGTCACGGAAGACATCGAAGCTGTCATCCCGCCGGCGAAAGACCGGTAGCGGCGAGCTGTTACTGACCAGCCAGAATTCACTGTAGGGTGAGCCATCTTCATCGGGCACCGCCTCGCGCCGTGCGACAGTGAGCACCTGGTTCTGGTCACCGAGTTTCTTCGCCGGAACGAATAGCTGTGTGAAAGGGAGGTCTTCGAGATCAATCACCGATTTGCCGCTGGTAAGGTTCTCGACAAACTGCCCGACTTCGAGCGCGATACCGTTGGCCGAAACCGTGGCGTCACTGAGCAGTGTCGCGTTTTCTTCGGCCTTATCTGTATTGCGCAGGGTGATGGTGGCAGGCTTCTTCAGGTGGTAGGCAGCCCCGAGCGCAATCGAAACGGGAATTCCCTTTTCGAGTCTCGGAGCGAGGTTTGCCTGCGGCGCTCCCGCAGGTGCCGGGCCGTCAGAGACCAGCAGCGAGACAGGAGTGTTCGGCAGAACGGGGGTCCCGGCGGGAGGAAACTGCGCCAGGACTTCACGCTTCGGCTGCGCGGAAGGTACGCGGGTGATTACACCCTTGCGCAGCGAAAAAATGCGACCGCCGACGGGCAGGCTGGCAATCGAACCATCGACGAGGTCCTCAGAAAAGCCGGTGAGCTTCGGCACCTGAACAATCGCGTCCGAGAGGTTAACCAGCAGCTCGAGTTTCGTGTTCTTGTCTACCTTGCGACCCGGGGTAAGATTCTGTGCGAGAATATAACCGTAAGGATACTGTATCAGGTAGGCGGGCTTCAGCTCGACCTTGAAGTCGTCGCGCAGCATATTGTGGTCGGTCAGGTAGAGCCGGCCGACGACGTCGGGCACAATCGCTTTCTCGGTATCCGCAAAAAGTACCTTGAAGACGACGAACCCGGAAATGAAAAAGACCGATAACCCGATGAAGTAGAACAGCACGATGCGGGAGATATGTTTGAGAAAAAGCATTTTTGGGGGGGCAGAATTCTCTTGCATGGCTCGGTTATTACCTACCGGCAAAACCGGGTGTAAAGAGATTCGGCGCCGGTCTTCTTTGCGTTGACCGGTCAAATCGGGCGTGGTTTTGTTCGCCCATGAAGAAGCTGCAGCCCGTCTGGTACGACGAATTGCCGGAAAAGCAGGTAATGCCCCTGTTGCGCGATAACATACTTTTCTTCTTTATCAATCCCACGGAATACCACGGGCCGCACCTGCCGCTCGCCAACGACTACCTCATAAGCCGGGGTATTGCTGACCGGCTTGCCCGGGTGCTGATCGACGAAGGCCTGACCGAGCAGTACGTCGCGGGGCCGCTCGTCAACCTGGGTCTTGATCCTACCCCCGGTGCGGGCACCATCAACATTTCACCGCAGCGTTTCGCCGCGCTGCTCGCCACGTGGGCCGATAAACTTCCCCTCATGGGGGCAAAGCGGGTGATTGTCATGACATTCCACGGTGCACCGAGACACAACCACGCCCTGCAGCGCTTTATTGACAAACTTACTGCGCGCGGCGTGCAGGCGCTGAACCCGCTGAACCTGCTTCTCGCTCACATGATGCGCTACCAGCCTGGTGACTTTGCTGATGCACTGCAGCCGGTAAAAGACGCGGCTCTACGGGCGGAGCTTGACCGTTCCCTGGGGCGCGACTATCATGCGGGTTTTTTCGAGACTTCGCTGACGCTGGCGCTGGCTCCCACAAGCGTAGACCCCGCGCACCGTGAACTGCCCGATTGTCCACCGCTGACGATACCTGCCTGGCAGAAAGCCGCGATACATGGTATGCGCTCGATCGGTCAGGGCGATGCCGCGTCTGAGTTGCTTTTCGCAGCCGAAGCCTTAGCCTGGCTGAACCTGAAACCGTTTCCAGGTTATACCGGGATGCCGCGCCTCGCCAATGAGAAAAGCGGAGAGATATTTGTTTCACGTATTCTCGGCGAATACCTTCAGGCCGCGCGGGCCGTTTTTGTTAACGGTGAAGCTCCGCCAGCGCCCGTTCTGGGCGTTACCGACCTGATCTCAGGCCTCGCGGGAATCTAAGGCCTTACGGAAAATTCTGCGCCTTGTATTCGCGCACCGCGTCCAGCTGGGCTGCGAGGCGACTGAGTTCGAGCCCGACGCCTTCCAGCTGGCGGGCTTTGGTCCTGACGTTGAGCTGTGCCAGCAGATCGCTCATTTCGGTGAGGCCCAGGCTCATCGCGCTGCCTTTGAGCGTGTGCACGCAGAAATCAACCTTCGCCGCATCTCCCGTTTGCAGGGCCGTCTCAGCCTGCGCGATCAGCACGGGGGAGCTTTCGAGAAATTTTGCCAGTAGCTGGCTGACCAGGGCGTCTCCCCCGAGCATACGCAGCTCTGAAAGTTTTTGCGGAGCGATGCCAGCAGACATCCCGCAGACTCCATTGCCGGCCTGCACCGTCAACGGCGATTGCCCTCTAATAGAAGTTTACGCACCGTCCGACACACGACCCCTGCCATACCGTGCGGCGGATCATCTCAGTATTTGCCCGGGCTGCCCTGTTGCTGGCACAGCTCGTCCTTGGTATCGACAGACATCGGCGCTTTGCGCGGCTCGCGGCCGCTGCACTCGGCCTGCTGGCGGTATCCGTCCTCTCACTGGTGCTCATCAGCCAGGCCTGGCGAGCATTTCGCCTTGAAGACTACAAGCCCTCGGTGCCGAGTGAACTCTACGACCGCAAGGGCAGACTGATCACGACCTTTTTCCAGGACCAGCGGATACTCGTCAGCGAAAAAGATATCCCGGTACACCTGAAGCAGGCCTTCATTGCGATGGAGGATAACCATTTCTATGACCACTTCGGCATTTCTCCCCAGGGGATCTTCCGCGCCTTTCTGATCAACATCCAGGCGGGACAGGTGAAGCAGGGGGGCTCAACCATTACACAGCAGCTTGCGAAAGTCGTGCTCACTGACCAGAAACGTACCTTCACCCGCAAAATCAAAGAAGCTGCGCTGGCTCTGATCATTGATGCCATTTATGCCAAGGACAAGATTCTCCACCTTTACTGCAACCAGATCTATTTCGGCCACGGAAATTATGGCGTTGAGGCAGCCGCGCAGTTCTACTTCGAAAAGCCCGTCCGCGCGATAACTCCCGCACAGGCAGCGATACTCGCCACACTGCCCAGCTCTCCCAACCGCTATTCACCCCTGCGCAATCCGCACCTCTCACGCGCGCGCCTGCAGCATGCGCTCATGAAAATGGTCGATCTCGGTTTTTTGCAAATCTCTGACGCACAGAAGGCCGAAGCCGAGGCTGTCGCGTATTACGGTTCGCTGAATATTGCCCCAACGGAAACTGCATTTGGTCGCCGTGTCGACAATGCGCCGTATTACTCTGAATACGTCCGCCCGATACTCGAAAAGGAATTTGGCAAACAGGCACTCTACAACGAAGGCCTGAAAATCCACACGGGGTTAGACCTCGACCACCAGCGTGCAGCGCAGGAAGCGCTGTGGCGGGGAGTGCGGGCGCAGAATGCGATTTCCCGCAACTATTTCTTCTCGCGCCAGCTTGAGCTTTCGCGCGAATACGCACCGCTGCTGAGCCTTGCGCAGGTGGCAATGAATTTGCCCGAACTCAACCCCGCGAAACGTTTCGACCAGTACGAGCTGCACATGCGCTTTTTCGAGGAGTACCTTGATCCGCTGGAACTCGTGAACCTGGGCTTTGGTGGTAACAACGAGCTTGACCAGATGCTGATCTCGCTGCGCGCCGATAATCCTTTTGCAAACCGCTACCTCGCGGTACAGGGGGCTCTGGCTGAAATCGACAATGCCACGGGTGAAGTTACGGCAGTAGTCGGTGGTCTGCCGTTCAGCACGCAGAACCAGATTAACCGCGCGCTGCAGATGGAAAGGCAGCCGGGTTCTGCCTTTAAGCCGATACTTTACGCCGCGGCGCTCGAAACCAAAAAAATCACGGCCGCAACGCAGTTTCCCGATTCGCCGATCGTGTCCATTGACGAGCAGGGCGATCTCTGGATGCCAGAGAACTACCATGCCGGTTTTCGCGGATTCATCACGTTGCGCGAGGCGCTGCGGTATTCGGTCAATACAGTCAGCATCGTCGTTGCGCGCGAGGTGGGCCTGGGCAACCTGATTCCCGTTATCGCCAAAGAACTTTATGTAACGCCCAACCAGATTCCCTACAACCTGTCGATTGCGCTCGGAACGCACGAAGTATCGCCGCTGGGTATGGCCCGCGGTTTTTCTCATTTTGCCCGCGGCGGTTTGAGCATTGAACCTGTCTTAATCAAGCAGGTGTATGATCGAAACCGGAAGTTGCTCAAAGATTTTACACCACAGCAGAAAAATATCCAGATTATCAGCGGCGGCACGGCAACTATCGTGCGGTCGTTACTCGAAACTGCAGTCAACAAGGGTACGGGAAACACGGTACGCAAGACAGGCTATACAGGCTATGCTGCTGGCAAGACAGGAACCACGAACGGTTACCGCGACGCCTGGTTTGTGGGCTTCAACAAGCGCTACACGGCGGCAGTCTGGGTTGGGTATGACCGGCCGAGCCTGTCGCTGGGGCCGGGGCAGGCCGGCGCGGGCGTGGCGGCGCCGATCTGGGCAAATTTCCAGAATCGTGTTTCTTCTGCAATTGCGAAAGACGAGCCACACCTGAAAAGCGTTGAACTGACTGAGGTCCTCTACTGCAGCAGCAATGGTCTGCCTGTGCGCACCGGTTGCGACGAACCGTATAGAGAGCTCTTTCTCGAAGGTACCGGGCCGGAAACCGGCAACAATATAGATCTCGGCGAGGCTATAGAGACCGACGTACAGATGCCGGTCACCGTTGAGAAAAAGCCGGTGGTCAAGACAAAGGACTTCTTTGAAGGGGAAGACGACTAACCCATGAGTCTTGCCACGCGTTACCGGCCGCAGAATTTTGAAGATCTCGTGGGGCAACTGGCTGCCGCGCAGAGTCTGAAAAATGCGCTGGAATTCAGGAAGATCGGTCATGCTTACCTCTTTCACGGAGCCCGCGGTGTAGGTAAGACAACGATGGCGCGTATACTTGCCAAAGCGCTGAACTGCGTCAACGGGCCAACCGCCACGATCTGCAACCAGTGCCAGCACTGTATCGAAATTTCCGAGGGCCGTTCGCCGGATGTGATTGAAATTGATGCCGCCTCGAACCGCGGCATTGATAATATACGTGAACTTCGCGCGCAGGCAGTCTTCGCCCCGATGAATGCGCGCTACAAGGTTTATATACTCGATGAGGTGCATATGCTCAGCACCGAATCTTTTAATGCGTTGCTCAAGACCCTCGAAGAACCACCCCACCACGTGGTTTTTATCATGGCAACGACCGAGCTGCACAAGATTCCTGAGACCATCGCCTCGCGCTGCCAGGTCTATACCTTCAAAAAATTCAACGCCCGTGAAATCGCCGACCGTCTTGCGCATATTCTGGCCAAAGAGCAGATAGCATTTGAGCGTGAAGCCCTGTTGCCCATTGCCGAGCGCGGAGAAGGTTCACTGCGGGATGCAATATCGTTACTGGACCAGACGCTTGCCTTCTCTGGCAGCAGTACGCTCACTCTCGCTTCGGTACGCGAATCCCTCGACCTGCTGCCCTCAGAAGTATATGCCACTTTCGTGCATGGATTAAGGACGGGTGACCTGCATGCATTGCTCAATGCAGTGCACGAGCTTTCACAGGGCGGAGCTAACCTGCGCGTCTTTCTGCGCGACCTGCTGGCATATTTGCGCGCCATCGTTCTGGTCAGCGAGCAGGTAGAAGTCCATGCTCTTTCCAAAGAAGAAATGGAGCAGGCGCGCCGGGCTGCGCAAGCCTGGGATCGCGCACAGCTCATTCGCGTCTTCCAGCAGCTTTTCCGGTTGAACCAGGACTTCTCGCAGATGCTGTCTGCCAAAAGCAGCGAGCTGCGCATGTCGCTGGAGATTGCGCTGGTCGACCTGGTTCAAAAGCTGAAGGAACCTTCGGTCAGTGCGCTTGTACAGAAGATCGAACGCCTGAAATCAGCCATTGAAACCGGAAAACCTTTTGAAGATGCCGTTTCCCAGGCGGCCGCAGTAGCACCCAGGCCTCCGCCAGTAACAGAAAAAAAAGTGGAAACCAGCGCAGTATATGCACCTCCGGTGGGGGCTGCAACTGAGAGCGGGCTGGATACCGCCACCGTGCTGCAGAAGGCCTTTCTCGCTGAAGAAGTACCGGTAAATCCGGAGACTGAAAAGCTCTTTTGAAATCGGGTTGAACGCCTGTCCGCTTTCGTTAAATCGCACTTAACCTTTCCCCGGAGGCTCTATGAAGCACCTGTTAACAATTCTACTCTTTTCGGCGACGACTCTCGTGGTTGCGCAATCTCCCAACAGCCTGGCGACCGCCAGCCCGCAGGAGCGGCTTGAAGCCGCTGTCTATGCGGATAACGCTGCAGAAGTAAGAGCGGCGATCAAAGCCGGTGCGAACGCCAACGGTGGAAACTACTCGGGGCACTATCTGGGCATTGCAGCAACCGCTGGCCGCCTGAAGGCCGTTAAGGCACTCGTCGAATCCGGCGCAGATGTCAACTATGCGAGTTCAGGCGGCTGGACTGCTGCAATGGCTGCGGCGGACAACGGGCACCTGGAAGTCCTGCGCTACCTCGCACTGAAAAAAGCAGACCTGCACGCGCGGACCCGCATGGGCCGCACTCTGCTCATGCGCGCTGCTTACCATGGTCAGACAGCGGTCGTAAAGTACCTCCTGACGAAAGGTAACAAAGTGGCCGATGTCGACATGAACGGAGTTACTGCGCTGATGCTCGCTGGGCAGCAGGGGCATGACAAGACCGTGAAAGTCCTGCTCGATGCAGGGGCCGACCGGGCGTCTCAGAATTCTGCGCAGAAGACAGCCCTGGTGCTGGCGCGTGAAGCGCAGGCTGCAAACGGAAATTACCGGGCAGACGAATATAAGCGCACCATTGCACTCCTAAGCTCTGAAAAAAAGAGCCTTGGCAAGCTTATCGGCAAGGTATTTCGCGCCGACGGCAAGAAGATTGAAATCACCGGCGAGGGCATTTCTGCAGCGCGCCGTGGTACCAGGCTGAAAATTAAAACCGAGAGTGGTGAAATTTCAGCGACGGTATCGGAAACGCTGCACTCAAAAATCAAAGCGAATGCCTCAAAAGCAGGAGCCAGCAAAGGCGACGCGGTCTACCTGGATAAGTAATGCTTGCATTTCTCAAGCGGCAGGTTGGTTCACTCATGCAGTGGCTGCGTTCGCAACCGCGCCTGCTGGCCTGGGGTGAGCGCGCCTGGCCCGAGTTGGAAAAATTCATCATCGCCGGGCCGACGCTCCTGGGTTTTGTGCTCGGTCTGGTCAGATACCAACCGGCTACTGTTCACTTCGAAACCGGCTTCCAGTCAATGGTCATTTTCCTGGCATACCTTGCGGGCCTGACGGTCTTGCAGGCGGCCGATAGCCTGTTGTTCAGCAGCTGGCCAGTTGTTCTGGGTGTGGCAAGATCGCTGCTCGCAACTGTATACCTGATATTCACACTGCGCCAGTTCATGCAATGGCGTACCGGCCACCCGCACATCCTGCCCGCGGTTCTGCGCATACGAGAGAAGCTGCGGGCGGTCACCGGCAATGCTACCTGAGACACTGGAGCGCAGCAGCGTGGGCCATCGCCTGCGCAAGGTGCCTTCCGCATTCCGTAAGGAATACAAGGATATATTGCATGAAGTAGGCAGCCTGATTGCAGAATATGGCCTGATAGAACACGGGGACCGCGTCATGGTGGCGGTTTCGGGCGGAAAAGATTCGCACGCATTGCTGCACATCCTGCTCGAGCTTCAGGCAAAAGCGCCCATCGACTTTTCTGTATTTGCCTATACACTCGACCAGAAACAACCGGGTTTCGATGCATCGTCGCTCATCGCCTATTTTGAAGAGATCGGTGTTGAGTATGTGATAGGTGAACGCGATACATATTCGATTGTCACGGAAAAAATTCCCGCCGGGCAGACCTTCTGTTCCCTCTGCTCGCGACTGCGCCGCGGCATTCTCTACGACGAAGCGCAACGCCTGAAAGCGAACAAGGTGGCTCTCGGGCACCACGCTAATGATGCGCTGGAAACCCTGCTCATGAACCTCTTCTATAGCGGCAAACTGGCTGCGATGCCACCCCGCCTTGTCAGCGATGACGGACGCAATGTCGTCATTCGACCGCTTTTGCGAGCTACTGAAGATGCGCTGGAGGCACTGGCGCAGCAGCTGAATTTTCCCATTCTGCCCTGCAACCTTTGCAATAACCAGGAAGGTTTGCAGCGTGCGCGCATCAAGCAGCTCATCGCCGACGAACAAAAACGTAACCCAAACCTGCTGCACTCTGCGCGTGGCGCAATGGCGAATGTGAAACCTTCGCACCTCTGGGACCTCTCGCTCAGGACTGCAAAGGACACTGAGTAACCCTTATGGCCGCAGCCAGGGGAAAACAGGGAAAAATTGTCCCGCTGTTCGCGGGTCTGCGCCGTAAGCGTGCCAAGACTCCCGCAGCTGTCCAGCAGAGCGGAACCCAGTTGTTCCGGCAGGTTGTTACCTATGTCCGCGACCGGGCGAAGGAGCGCCATATCGGCTGGAGCCTGATTCCGGCGCTCGTCACACTCCGCATTGTCGCATCAGAAAACCTGCGTGCGATTCGGGCTGCGTTCGAAGAGGGCCTCTCGGCAGAACGTCCGGTGCATCCCGACCTGCTGGGAGAGTTTCTCGAATTGCGCAGGTATTTCACTGCGGCGATAGTCTACAAGGCAGCGGAGAACTGGAAAAAGCAGCACGCGGACAAAAAAAGAACGCGCCAGCTCGATGAGCTGCTCGAAGAATTGCAGTTCTTAAGTGAAAACCAGTCCTGGGACTGGGTGAGTTTTCATGAGACCGAGTTTGAATTCTTTCTGCAGATCGCTTACCTGTCGCGGTTTACCACGGCGAAGTTTGTTCTGAACCGTATTCGCCGCGACTATCTTGATTCAGTGCTCGCGTATAACAAGAATTTCTGGAACATGGAGACAGCCGTGTCCGTGTACCGCACGGTCGTCAAATTAATCCGTGAATCGAAACCCGTCGAAGCGGAAGGTGAGCTGCTGCAGTTCTTTACGCAGAACGACCTGGCAATTCTGCAGTATTATACCAGCCAGGTTGCTCAGCGGGGCTTCGAGATGGCAACATCGCCGCAGCGCGACCGCGAGCGGCCGGTTTATGCTTCCAATATCCCCGTGTTGGGCGACACCGAAATTGGCCGGGTGGTGCGGTACGCACTAGCCGAAGACAAGGCTTCGGCCGATATCACGACACAGGCGATATTCACCGAAAGTGCACGCGCGACCGGGCGCATCTTTGTAAAGAATGAATGTGTTGTCTGTGGTATTCGTGTGGCAGAACACGCATTCCGGTATTTCGACACAGCCATGGCGCTTAGACCCGCTGCGGCAGACGGTGATTTGCTTAAGGCGGGCAGGACCGTGCTGGAGTTTGAAGGCGACATTCGCGCGATACTGCGCGCAGAACGCGTGGCGCTGAATTTTCTCGCATTCATGAGCAGTATCGCAACGCGCACACGCCAGATTTCGCGCGCGGCTGCAGTTTATGGCGTCCGGGTGCTCGATACCCGCAAGACAGTCCCGATGCTAAGGACAATTTCCAAATATGCCGTTGTCCGCGGGGGCGGCTTTAACCACAGGCACGATCTTTCGGAAATGGGGCTCATCAAAGACAATCATATCGCGCAGGCGGGTTCTGTGACCGCAGCAATTCTCGCATTCAAGAGGCACGCCCCGTTCACGCCACTCGAGGTCGAGGTAGACACACTGGCACAACTGCAGGAAGCCCTGCCGCTGAAACCTGATATGGTGTTGCTTGATAACATGGACAATGCGACCATGAAGCAGGCGATGAAGCTGATACGCGAAGCCAATGAGGCGATGGGCACAGGAATTACTGCCGAAGCTTCAGGCGGATTTGCCGCCGGCAATCTTGACCGGCTTAAGGACACGGGCGTTGATTTTGTAAGCCTCGGTTCGATCACGAACGTGATTGAGCCGCCTGACTTCAGCCTCGAAATATTCTGATCATCAGCGAATACCCGCATCGGTCGGGTTGTACCGGTAGACCTCGGTGTACGGCAGGCCAAAACCATCGAGATCCTTGAGCGTAAAGCTCAGGTAAACTGTCTGTTCGAGAAAGCTGGTGCGGTCGCGCATATAACTGCCGGTATAGATCGTGCGCCGGGTCGATGCAAAAGTCACCCGCAGCAGCCACTTGTGCAGATCGTGTTCTATACTGGCAAAGAAACTCTCCATGTTGAGTATGCGGTTGCCACGGTTCGGATCAAACGGGTTGAGTGATTTCGCCAGGTCGTCGAAAAAAGGTACGTGCGCGGGGTTCTGCGTCTGGTAGCGCTCAAACTGGTCGGCAATCGAATTGAGTGCCAGGCGAAAACGCCAGTAATCGTGGAAAAGTATATTCGCCTCAAAACCCATACGCAGGTTTGATTCAGCAATATTGATGAAGTTGTGCCGGTAGGTTGAGGTGAGCTTGAACAGGGTAAGCTCCCTCAGGAGTGGCAGCCGGTACCCCCCGAGACGGTAATAGAACTGAAAATCATTGGTATTCATCGTATCAAACTGGATCGAGTAGGCGGCGCTGTCTATCACGCCGATGCCGTTGAAGTGATTGTACTTTCGCTGGTTCAGGCCGTAGAGGTTCACGGTAAACCCGCGTATAAAGTCATAGTCTGCCTGCGTGCGCGCGACAAGGTCCGACCAGCGTTCCTGCTCTTTGAGCGGATTTGGAAAAGGTCTCAGGTCGCGTGTCGCTGCCACCGAGATGAGCGCGTATGGATTAAGGTCAGAGACGACCGACGCTGTGACCGCGTGCGCGCGGTCGTGGTTAAACGTAAGGTCCTGGCCCTGGTCGGCGAACGAGTAGCGGCGCACATAAAGCCCCTGCGCATACAGAAACGGATAGCCAATGCGCAGCGTGTCGTTCGTAAAGAGATAGCCGTAAGTCTGGCGCGCCATTTCCCTGCGCAGAAGCGGATCATCCAGCGCGGTATAGCTGTACAGCAGGCCGACACCGCCAGAAGGTATGAAATTTAGCCATGGCAAAAAGGTAAAATAGAAGCTTACCTGGTCATAGGCGTCGTTGCGCAGGTAGTCTTTCACCGGTGTAGAGGTGATATCGCGGTAGTAGCGCGTGTACTGCGTGGTCAGGTGCGCCCGGTTGACAATGCCCTTGAAAAAACCTTCGCCGCCACGCATGAGGTAAGTGCGGTTGGTGAACGTGAATTCAGGCGTCAGATCATAGACTGGGGCATAACGCGAGTCGGTTTCTGGTGAAGCCTGGTACCACGCGAGCTGGCGGTGTGCGCGAAACGAAATCTGTGTGTCGCGGCTCGCGTGGTTTATACCGGTTTCCCAGTTGAGTATGTGCGTCTGTATATTGTTCTGCGAAAAACGCGGGCGGTAAATCGCGTTCAGGGTCATATCGGGTTCGTAGCGTTCGCCGAATTCGAGCTCAAAGTTACGGTGCTTGTAATGCTCAAAGCGCACATACGCAGAAGTGACCGAGTCGTCTTTGCCCGACCGGTGCAGGTTACCCCGTACATCGGCACGGATCTTGTACCAGAAGTATTCGGTTGGACCGTAGCTGCCGTCGGGCTGCAAGACCTGGTTGGTCACCACTGTGCCGCCGGTGCTGTCGGTGGTGGTACGGCGTGCTTTGAAATTGGAAATTGCCGTGTCGAAGTTGTATTTGAGGTCCTGCCCGTCGCGCCGCAGCAGCGTACCGAAAAGGTAGCCCGTTTTCTCGTACCAGTCGAACATCAGCTTACCCTGCTGCGGCTGCCACGAAGAACCCTGCGAGAGCGGGTTGGAAAAATTCCACGTGTTCTGCAGAAAGTGCCCGCGTGTTGGATTGTTACCGTACTGGGTAATCACCCCGGTTCCGGTGTCGGACTGTAGCAGCAGTGGCCAGTAGAAGACCGGGGTCTGCCCGACGTAATAGACCGCCGACATTGCTGCGAGCTCGTTGTTTTTATAGAGCCAGAGTTTTTTTGCCTTGAAATAGTAGTGTGGGTATTTTTCGTTACAGGTGGTGAAATATGCGTCGCGGGCAATGTAGCGGTTGCTTTCGACCTGCTTGATCACGCTGCCTTTCAGAAAGAAAGGATCAGCTTTCGCATTCGAAGCATAGACGACACCCGCATCGTGCTTGTTATCGTAGTAAAATTTTTCTCCGGTGAGCCTGTTGTCCTCCGATTCAAAAGAAACTTTTCCCTCGCCGAAAATCTCGCCTGTCTTGGTGTTGATCTTTACCGTTTCGGCCCGCAGGTATGATTGGCCCGAACGCACAATAATACCGCCGCGCAGAATAAAAATACCTTCGTCGCCTTCACCGACGGTGACGTATTCGGCCTCCGAGGCCCGGATAATTTCGATGGAACCTGCGCCGGAACTAGCCGGGCTGTCCTGCGCGCCGGCCGCGGCCGCGCAGAGCACGAAGGCAAAAGCGGCAGATAAACCGCGCGTAAAGGCCGCGAACCGCTTCGACACTCAATTTAGCCTTGCGTTTGCCGATACGCCGTCAAATAAAGTATCCCGGTAAACGGCGCAGCGTGGCTTCGTCGAGCATGAAGAGTTGCTGTCGCTCCGCTGTGGGATGTCGGTAGCGCAAGAGGCTGGCCACCAGGGCGATCCGGTCCCGTTTTCCCGCGAGCGGCTTTCCGCCATACTTCACATCTCCGAGCAGTGGTGCATCGTGTGCAGCAAAGAGCGCGCGGATCTGGTGGAACCTGCCGCCTTCGATTTCGACCTCGTAATGGAAAGTGGCCTTTTCTGCGGCGATGAGCCGCGCGGTTAACAGGTAACGCTCCGCCCCCCGGTCAGAACCCTCTGCGCGGCCATCACCCGTGACCTGGCGGGCCATACGATCGACCTTGCGCATATCGGCAGAGAGAACGATGCGCTTCGCTACCTGGCCCCGGGCGAGCAGGGGTTTCGCGGTCAGGACGCGGTATTTCTTCTCAAACTGCCCGAGGCGAATCTGTTCGCTGATGCGCGCCGCACCCTTCGATGTGCGCGCCAAAACCATCAGGCCCTGTGCGGGCCGGTCAAGTCTCTGTACGGCGGCGCAAAAGACATTGCCGGGTTTCGCATATTTCTCCCGGATATACGCAGCGAAGATCTCGTTGACCGAAAGATCTTTTGTCTGGTCGCCCTGCGAAAGCCAGCCGGCAGGCTTGTAGATGACGAGCTGGTGGTTGTCTTCATGCACCACCAGCGGTGAAAGCGCTGCGACACAGCCCTTTCCAGACTGCACAATTTTTGATATGCGTCTGAGATCAAAGCTCTCGTTTGCCGCGAGTATCCGTGACGCGTCGAACACCATCCCCGGTCCAAAAGAGAGACAGGAAACCAACAGTTTTACCGCCCGCCGAGCTCGAAGCGCTGCTGCGTGGTATACCCGGCGTCAACGCACAATCGGTCGCACAGCTCTGCCGTCATTGGCAGATGATGATCGAATCCGATGACCGCACCGACCTTACCCGGCTCGAAAACGAACGCGACATCGCGCTCAAGCACTACCTCGATTGCGCGTTACCGCTCAAATTCATCGAGCTGCCTTCACCCCTTCTCGATATTGGCACCGGTGCCGGTTTTCCCGGGCTGGTGCTGAAAATTCTCTCGCCGAAGACGCACGTCATTTTGGGGGAGGTCCGGCCGAAACGTACCCGTTTCCTGCAGGCCGTCATCGACCAGCTGGGCCTTACGGGAGTTGAAGTCTTTGCGCACCGCATCGGCCCGCAGTTTCCGCTCGAGATCAACGGCGTAGTGACGCGCGCGCTCGAAAGCTGCCGCGATACGCTCTACCGTGTGCAACCGTTTCTGCCGCAGGGCGGGCGGGTCATTCTGCTCAAAGGACCCCGTGGAGACGAAGAGGTCGCTCCGGCAGTCGGTGAACTCAAAGATTTTGTCCATGAAAAAACGCACAGCTACCGTCTTGCCAACACAACCAATGACCGGCGCCTGATCATTTTTCGCCGCGAGCGCGAGAGTGTTCGCAAAACAACACAGGGTACCGGTACAGCCCCGCGCGAGACCGAGATCACCTCGCGGGCAAATGATGTCTTCAAGTCCCTGCTCGCGCTGGGCGAGGCAAGGGCCATACGCAAGCAAGAGCGTTACCTCGTCAGTGGCGACAAGCTGGTAGAAGAAATCCTGAGCTCACCGGCGCTTGCGGCAAATCTTGATTCTATTATCCGCGATCCAGGGCACGAGCCGGTAAAAACCAACGCCCGGCAGCTCGTGCTGGCACCTGCACTTTTCCGTGAACTCGATAGCCTGGGTACCCGCAGCCCGCTCGCGCTGATGCGTCTGCCGCAAGTGACCACCTGGAATGCCGAAAGCGACCGATCTGGCGTGACGGTCTTTCTGCCGTTCCAGGATCCCTCAAACATTGGTGCGGCAATCCGTTCGTCAGCTGCGCTGGGCGCAGACAGGGTGGTCCTGCTCAGAGAAGCAGCGTCGCCCTTTTTACCGAAAGCAATACGGGCAGCAGCCAATGCTGTTTTCCATACACGCCTCATGCTCGGGCCTTCGCTGGGTGAACTCGTGCGTTCTGTACCCGGAATTCTGCGTCTCGATATGGCAGGCACCGATATCGCCGAGGTGTCGCTGGATGCTGATGTTCTGCTACTACCCGGGGTCGAAGGTTACGGTTTTGCAGAGACGGGGCAGAGCACCCCGGTGACGATCCCCATTGCCGGCGAGGTTGAATCGCTCAATGCACAGTCGGCGCTCTCGATTGCGCTCTACGAAATCATGCGGCGGCGGAGTGCAAAATGACCTGCGCGCTCTGCGGCGGCACAACGCGCCCGCACCTCGACAAAGCAGGTGCCGACGGCCGGGTCTGGCACGTCGTGCGCTGCTCAGGGTGCACAGCCTGGCAGATTCAACCCCTGCCCAATAGTGCCGAGCTTGCAGAACTCTACCAGAACGAATACTTCAGGAAGCGGAGTGACCGCGGTTACGCCGACTACACGTCGGAAAAGATTCGTCGCTCGGTGGTTTCCACGCTGGAAAAAAACCTGGACGACCTGGACTTTTTCTCGTGGGAGAAGCAGCTGGCTTCACGCCGGCTACTCGAAGTGGGCTGCGCTGCTGGCCATGCAGTCGGTTATTTCACTGCGCGCGGCTGGCAGGCGCTGGGTATTGATGTCGCGCGCGAAATGGTTGAGGCCGGTCGTTCCCAGGGTTACAACCTGCAGTGCGCCGACTTCCTGTCCTGGGATTTTGCGGGCCAACAATTTGACCTGATCACGCATTGGGCGACGCTGGAGCATTTGCCCGACGCCGATAAGTTTTTGCGTCGTATGGCGGGCCTACTGGCGCCCGGCGGCAAAATCTATCTGAGCACCTGCAACACCGGCTACTTCGCGCGCCGCTACGGCAGCGCCTGGCGTTACCTCAACGTGCCGGAGCACGTTTTCTATTTCAACAAAAAATCCCTCGCGCAACTCGCGGCAAAGTGTGGTTTGAAGATCACACGGGCCTTTAGCTACGGTTCAGGTTTCACCGCGCGTGAAAACTCCTCGTGGTGGTACCGCCTGCGAAAGCGCGTGGCAGATCGCCTCGCGCGCTTTTTTTTATCCGGTGATATGATAGTTATTGAACTCACTGGGGATGCCACGCATCCCCAGTGAGCTGATCACATAATGTGACGGATGAACTTCTGGAATGTCTCGCGGAACTGCCCGCCGTAGGGTGGGTAGAAGATCTGCATCGGGTTGAACAGGCGTGACTGCCTGAAGACCGCGCGCTCGTGCGAGAATGCCTTGAAGCCGTGGTGGCCGTGGTAGCGACCGAGACCGCTGTTGTTGCAACCACCGAACGGCAGCTTCGGGTTCACAAACTGCATCAGGCAGTCGTTGACTGAAGTACCGCCCGCCGCGGTGTTCTTGATTACGTGTTCGACGGTGCTTTCAGAAGAAGAGAAGACATAGAGCGCCAGGGGTTTCTCGCCCTTGCGAATGTACTCCACCGCTTCGTCGAGATGGCGGTAGGTAACAATCGGCAGTACCGGACCGAAAATTTCTTCTTCGAGAATTTTCGCGCCTTCGCCAATATCCGTGATGACCGTGGGCGAGATATAGTTGTCGTGTTCATCGGTGTCGGCGCCAAATGCAACCTGGGCACCGTGTTTCTTCGCGTCGTCGATCAGCCCCTTGATGCGGTCAAAGTGGCGCCGGTTGACGATCCGGCAGAAGTCCGCTGAATTGCGCCATTCGATCGGTGTCTGGCCATAAAAACCTTTAACTGTGTCGTGAATCGCATCGATGAGCGCTAGCTTCTTGTCTTCCGAAACGAGCACGTAGTCGGGGGCGATGCAGGTCTGGCCCGCGTTTACCCATTTGCCCCAGGCAATACGTTTACCTGCTTCACGGATGTCGGCGGTGTTCTCGACCACTACCGGTGATTTGCCGCCAAGCTCGAGCGTACAGACCGACAGGTGTTCAGCCGCCGCGCGCATGACAACCTTGCCGATATTGGGCGCACCAGTGAAGAACATGTGGTCAAAAGGAAGTTTGAGCAGCTCGGTCGAGACTGCCGCATCGCCCTGGATCACGGCCACTTCTTCTTCATAAAACAGGTCTTTTAGAATGCGGTTCAGGAATTCAGCGGTATGCGGAGCGTATTCTGAAGGTTTGAGCATCACCGTGTTTCCGGCGGCAATTGCACTGATCAGCGGCGCAATCGACAGGTTAAACGGGTAGTTCCACGGAGCAATGATCAGCGTCTGGCCCAGCGGCTCGTAGTGGATCTCGCTGCGCGCGGTACCGAGGTGAATGGGGGTTTCGACCACTTTCGGCCGCATCCAGTCGGGCAGGTTCTTGATGGTATCATGGATTTCTGCCATTACTGGCAGCACTTCGGCGAGATCGGCTTCTTCGCGTGGTTTCTTGTAATCCTGCCAGAGCGCCTGGTACAGGTTCTCGCTTTCAGCCAGTATTTTTTCTTTGAGTTTCTTCAGTTTCTCGCGGCGTTCCTGCGCGGTTGTCTGCCTGAGACTCCATTTGAACTTCTTTTGCAGTTCAAAGATTCTCAGGATTTCCGTTTTCACATTTTTGTCAGCCATAAACTCCCCTTGCTTTCCACCTGACGGCGGCAAGATTTTTACCTTCCAGCGGCTGGTGGAGTTTCTTCGTAAAATGCGGCCAGGCCGCATGACTGCGATCACTCCCTTCTGCCAGCTACCCGAAGATCATACAGCAAAACCACAGGAAAGTCTTGGAAAAACCTGCTGAAAGGGCGAAAAAACCGCTTTACCCCCCGGTCGTCACCGCTGAGCTTCGGCCATGGACGCCGAGCAGGTCGACAGGATTTGCCTGATGAATGGCCGCGTGCTCTATGTCGGCCGGCTACCCGATCTGGCCGACCACCGACAGGCAGCAGGACTGCTGTGCCTGGGTTTAGAGCGCCCGTTCCGGGTGCTGGCAAATGAAAAAGTACATGTGACCCGGTCTGCGGTGGTGCTGCCGCAGGTGACGCATGCGCTCGAGCTCGACGGGGGATTGTGCGCGTTTCTGCTGGTGGACCCCGACCACCGGGATTTTGACCTGCTGCGTGTCCACGAGGCACGTTCGGCTGAAGAAGGTATTGCTACTGATCTGCGTGATGAGAACGAGCTAATGCAGAAAATACAACCCGTTGCGGAGCACAGCGGTGCAGACCTGCCAGCAGAAGTGTGGCAGAACCTTGTCCTGGGCAGCAGCAGCTCTCATGGCTTTGATCACCGCCTGCGCATCGTTATTGAAGAGCTGCTGCGCAACTCGCTCGAAAGTATTCCGGTTGAACGGCTGGCCGAGCTTGCAGGCATATCACCTTCAAGGCTTGCACACCTTTTCAAGGAACACGTCGGTATTCCCATCAGGATGTTCAGGGCGTGGGCACGGCTGAAGACCGCTGCGCTTTTGCTGAAAGAGGGGGCTAACCTGACCGAAGCTGCCCACGGCGCAGGTTTCTATGACTCCGCGCACTTCACCAATACATTCCGGGAAAACTTCGGTCTGCCACCTTCGGCGGTCTTCAGCCCGAATCGCCGGCTGGTCTGGCATATCGACCCCGCGCAGTAGAGGGGGCCGGCAGTCTTCGTGAGCTGCGCGGTTAAACCGATGTCAGGTGAGAGAGAATCTCTGCATTACCAGGCGCATGCTCGAGCGCGCGCTTGAGAGTTTTGCGGGCCGCGGCCGTGTTGCCACGGTTTGCATAGAGCATGCCCAGCGTGTCGAGGTATGAGGCATTTTTTGGTTCTTTGGTGAGCGCCTTCTTCACCATGCTCAGCGCGTCGGTATAGTTTTTCTCCAGGCGGCAATAGACGTAGGCAAGCGAATTGAGGCCGTTGGCGTTTTCCGGGTCGCTCTCGATCACGCGCGAAAGGACTTTTTCTGCTTCAAAGAGCTTGTTTTGCCGCTCGAGGCAGTAACCGAGCATGTTCATCAGCTGCAGGTCGCTCTTGCGGTCGCGGGTCGCCTCGGTCAGAATCTTTTCCGCTTCGCTGAATTTCTTGCGCTTGAGTAGTGTGAGCGCCAGTAACTTGCGCACGTCGGGCAGCAGGCGCAGTTCATCGAGCTCCATGATACGGCGGAACATCTCTTCGGCGCGGTCCCACTGGTGCAGCTGGAAAAAGCAGAGCGCCTGGTAATAGCTGAATTCGAGGTCGCCCGGCACGATGGTGGTGGCATCTTCAAAGCGGGCGAGTGCCTGGACAAAATCTTTGCGGCGGTAGGCGCGCTTGGCGTCCAGCTTGATGCGTGAGAGCTCCTCGACCTGCTGCAGCGAGAGTTCAGATTGGGCTGCCGGCTGTTTCTTGAGCAGAGGGTTGCTCGAAGCAGGATTCAGGTATTCACTGATCGAAATGGTCTTGCGCTGTTTATCCGGGGATATGGTGTTTGAGTTTTTCGTAGTCTGTGGCATCAATTGTGAGCGGAGTGATTACGGTGCAACCCTTGTCGAACCAGTAAAAATCGGTCTCCGTTTCCCCTCCATGGCTTAGTACCGAGCCGCCGAGATTGAGCAGCATGCTGCCGTCCTCACGCGTGACCCTCTGGTAATTATCTCGGTAGATTCGCCGTCCCAATTTAGCCCATTTTATGTCGCCAGCGTCCTGCGCCGTCATGGGGATGTTGACGTTGAGCAGGAAATTCTGGTCCGCATTCGACGAAAAGCGGGCAAATATTTCACCGAAAATTTCCGCCACCTTGGTGAAATCACCGGCAGCGTCGAGGTAGCCGCACGAAACGGCGAAGGAGGGGACACCGTGCAAAAAGCAATGCCGGGCGGCACCTACGGTCCCGCTGTACCAGATATCCTGGCCCATGTTGACTCCCTTGTTGATGCCGCTCACGCAGAAGTCGAATGGGGGTGCAAAACCGCCGTGCAGCGCCACGTTGACGCAGTCGACCGGAAAGGCGTCAACCTCATAGGTGCGCTCGTCAAGGCGGATCACCGGTACGTAGTTATGTATCGAGAGCGCCATGCTCGTGGCGCTTTTTTCTTCAGCCGGGGCAAAGACCCAGGTTTCGCCAAATTGCTCCAGTTTTTCGCGCAGCCGTAAAAGGCCCGGGAAAGAGAGTCCGTCGTCGTTGGAAATCAGTATACGCATATTACTCCAGTTCTTTGTTATACGGGCTTTGGGGAAATGCTTCACGGAGTTTGGCCCGGAATGTCTCAAACTCCCGCTGTTTGCCGATTGCCCTGAAGGCCAGGGCGGCACGCCACAGGGATTTTTCGAAGATGGCATTATCGCGGTTCTCGGCGTAAGCAATGCGGCTGAATTCACGCGCTGCCTCTTCGAATTCTTTGCGCGCATAGAGAATTTCGCCCACCATGAGGCGGGCCTTCAGCCAGATCGACGCGTCCTGCTTCTGCGAAATCTGACGGAAGTAATCCATGGCCTTTTGCGTGTCGTTCAGTACGAGCGAAACCTCACCCAGCATGAAGCGGGCGCGGCCGGCAGTATCGCGGTTCTTCAGCAGCGGCAGCAGTGTTTCGCGGCATTCGGCGTACTGCTGCTGCAGGAAACGGAAGCGTGCCGAAGCGAGACGCATTTCGTCGCGCAGGCGAAAGCTTTCGGCAAATCGTTGCGCCATGGCCTCAGCTTCCGCTGTTCCTGCCGACAGGTTACCCGAAGCCTCAAAGCGGCCAAAGAGCAGCTGCGCGGCGCGAATAACAGTCTCTTCGCGCGCCTCTTCGTTGCGCATGACCGCGCGCAGCATACGTTCGCCTTCTTCGTGTTCGCCCTGGTCAAGCAGCACCTGCGCGCGGGTAAGCTGTACCTCGAGCTTTTCATCGGGTTTTTTCTTCGCTGCACCGAGTTCTTTCAGCACCGCAGTTGCTTTTGCAAATTCACGCCGTTGCCGGTAATAGTTTGCCAGTTCTGAGAGCGTCTCGGCAAACCAGGCCGATTCAGGATTCTCGCCACGCAATTTGTCCGCTTCAGTGATGGCCAGCTGCTCGTCCCCGAGCCTGAGCGATAGAGCCGTAACATGGTAACGGGCTTCGTCACGCATCGCCGATTCCGGATATTCAGCCAGCAGTTGCTGCCAGGTGGCCCGCGCCGGTGCCAGTTGCTTGAGCGCTGCCTTGCTTTTCGCCAGGTCTGCCAGTGCCTTTTCCCTTATCCAGGCAGGCGTCGCAGGGGCACCTGCAAGATCTGCCAAAGCAGATTCTGCTTCCTGGTAGTTGCCTGTTTGCAGCAGGCAAAGAGCGGAAAAATATGTCGCCTCGGCGTTTCTCGGCAGTCCTGCGCCCAGGGCCAGGTAGCGGCGAAAATCTTCCCCGGCCTCCTGCGGCTTACTGCGGCGAAAATTGAGCCAGGCGAGTTGGTAGATTGCTTCGGCGTATTCGGTTTTTTCAGAAGCGTACTGGCTGATAATCTCCCGGTAGCCTGCCTCTGCGCCGTCAAGGTCGCGCAGGTTATAGAGGCAGGCGCCGAGCGCCAGCAATGCTTTGCTGCGCACGGTGGAGCTCTGTTCGTTCTTGAGCAGGCGCCTGAAGTGGTCGGCCGCGCGCGCAAACTGTTTCAGCTCAAAGTAAGTCCAGCCGATGCCCATTTCGGCATCGGTTGCGCGCGCATGGTTGCGGTGCTTCTTGACGAATCGTGAATAGAGCTGCAGCGCCTGCGTGAATTTTCCCTGCTGGTAAGAGATTTCAGCCTTCAGGTAGAGTGCATCAGCCTGTGCAGCACTGTCTTCGTAGTTCTTTTCGAGGTACGATAGTGCTGCCAGCGCCGCTTCGAATTTTCCCTCTTTCAGACGGGTGCGCCCCAGCAGCAGGTAATGGCTCGCGCCATCATTGCCCGAAGGAAATTCCTTTGCCAGCAGTTCGTATTTTTCTCCCGCTTCAGCAAAACGTCCCTCGCTGTAGAGCAGATCACCGTGGCGGCGCAGCACTTCTTTACGGTTCTTCCCGGAAAGGTTCTTTTCGTTTCCGAGCGCTTCAAAGGTTGCAAGTGCATCGGGAATTTTGCCCTGTTTGCGGCGCACCTCGGCAAAAAGATCGAGCGCCGGGGCAAAGGTTTCATGGGCCCGGTGATTATTCATAATGTCAATCAGCGGGGGCAGCGCTGCGGTCTCGTCGCTCTTCTCAGCCGCCAGTTGTGCCTGCCGCAGCCTGACAAAGGGATAGATCGGACTTTGCGGAAAGTCTGCAGCCGCCCTGGCCAGCAGTTCATTGGCTTCAGGCAGATTGCCCTGGCGGTATCTGCAGAGCGCAGCGAGGTAGACCGCCTCTGCCGCGTATTCCGATGCGGGAAAGTCCCTGCGTACCGCGGTAAACTCTCTCATGGCTTCATCAAACTTGTTTTCTGCGAAGAAACTTTTGCCAAGCCAGAAACGCGCTGCGTCGAGGTTTTCCGCCTGCGTGTATTTGACCAACAGTGTTTCAAAGGCCCTGCGCGCTTCGCTGTATTCCTGTGAATTGAATCGGGCAATGCCCAACTGCAGGGTCAGGGCCGGGGCAACGGGGGTTTCAGGATAATCGCGCAGCGCGCGGGTAAATTCCTGTACCGCTTCATCGTACCTCTTCTGTTCGTTGTAAATAAAGCCAATGGTATAGAGGGCTGATGCACACAACGCATTCTCCCGGTGCTTGCGGACGAAGGCGGCATGCGCCTCAAGGGCTTCGCGGTATTGTTTGCGGTAGAACCAGGCTTCGCCGTTCCAGAATGCGGCACGAACGACGAAAGGTGAATCGGGAAAATCCCTCTGCAATGCCTTGAATTCAAACTGCGCCGTGCGGTAATCACCTTCGTAGAAATAGGTCATCCCGAGGTAGTACTGCGCGTCGTCGCCGTATTCCCCCCGGCCGTCCTTTAGGACGATTTCCTGCAGCAGCAGCCGTGCGGAATAGAAGTTCCTTTCTTTAAACGCCGTCATCGCAGAGCGAAAACCCTGTTCCGCGTCAAAACTATCGGCCCGGGCTGCGCCAGCGCAGAAGTAAAATGCCGCGCATACGGCAAGTAGCGACGCGGAAAAATTCTTCATTAAAGGATAAAACGCGAAAGATCCTGATTTTTCACGATTTCGCTGAGCTCTTGCTCGACGAATGCGCGGTTGACGACAACATCGCCGCTGGTGAAACCTTCTGGTTCAAAAGAAACGCGTTCGAACAGCCGTTCCAGAATGGTGTGCAGGCGCCGCGCCCCGATGTTTTCATTGCGGGCATTCATCTCGAATGCGATTTCTGCAATGGCGTCATAACCACTGCTCTCGAACACTACGTTGACGTTTTCTGTAGAGAGCAATGCCTGGTACTGCTTTGCCAGCGCATTTTTCGGTGTTTTGAGAATACTGATGTAGTCATCTTTTACCAACGGTTTAAGCTCAACCCGTATCGGAAAGCGTCCCTGCAATTCGGGAATCAGGTCTGTAACTGATGCAATATGAAACGCTCCCGCAGCAATAAACAGGATGTGGTCTGTTTTGACCGAACCGTGACGGGTGTTGACGGTGGAGCCTTCGACCAGGGGCAGTATATCACGCTGCACTCCCTCACGCGAAACGTCGGGTGATCCTTTGCTGCCGCGGCTCGCTATCTTATCAATTTCGTCGATGAAGACGATGCCGGTATTTTCCGTACGCGAGATCGCTTCTTCTTTGATCTTTTCAAAGTCGATCAGGCCATCAAGTTCTTCCTGGTAGATCAGTTTTCGCGCCTGCGCAACAGTTATTTTTCTCTTTTCTTTCTTTTTGGGAAAGATATCGCCGAGGATGTTCTGCATCTGGTTCTCGAGCTCTTCCATGCCTGGTACTGCCATCATCTGCACGGCAACCTGCGGCGGCTGCTGTGAGAGTTTGAGCTCCACTTCGCGCTCTTCCAGCTGTCCTGCACGAAGTTTTTTGCGAAAAATGTCGCGTGCAATTTTTTCTTCTTCGTCGGTGGTTGAAGAACTCTCGGCAGACTGGAAACCTACCGTCGTCGTTTCCGATTTGCCCGAAAGCATCAGGTCGAGCAGGCGTTCTTCGGTACGTTTCTCTGCTTCTGCCTTAAACCGCTCTTCGTGTTCAGACCGGACGATCTTGATCGCGGACATCAGGAGGTCGCGTATCATGCTTTCTACGTCGCGACCGACGTAACCCACTTCGGTGTACTTGGTTGCTTCGACCTTGATGAATGGTGCATTCGCGAGGCGGGCGAGGCGCCGGGCTATTTCGGTTTTTCCCACACCCGTGGGGCCGATCATGATAATATTTTTCGGGTGGATCTCCTCACGTAACGGGTGTTCGCCCAGCGAAAGCCTGCGCTCGCGGTTCCGCAGTGCAACGGCTACCGCTTTTTTGGCTTCGGTCTGGCCAATAATAAATTCATCGAGGTAGCGGACTATATCCGCCGGCTTGCGATCCGAAAGCATCTCAGTCAAGATACTGCGGCCGGCGTTTTTCGGCGAGCGCTTTCATGGACTCGCGGAAATTGCTGACAATGACCGGCGTGGTAAACGATTCGTAGGTATGCTTCAGGGTTGCGTCAAAGCGTTCGAGTATCGGTGCATTGATTGCCTGCTTGGTCCGCTGCAGTGCCGAGAGCGGGATGCGGTTGAGGTAGTCGATCTTTTTGAGCGCCAGTTTGCGCAGGCTCTCCAGGTCAGCCGCCGTTTCGTCGATCAGGCCGATTGCCTTGGCCTCTGCTGCTTTGTAGTTCTCACCGGCGCAGACGCTGTTAACAAAAGGCGGGTAAACCGTGCGCGCGATCTTGTCGATGAATGAGCCTGGCAGGGGCAATCCCACCAGCACTTCGCTGAAAGAAATGCGCGCCTTGCCCTCGAGCATATATTTGTAGTCGCTGCCGACAGTGATAACCGCACCGCCGCCCATTGCGTATCCCGTCACCTCGGTAATAACCGGTTTGTCAAAACGCAGCATGTGCGCGAAAAACAGAACAATTTCGCCGACTTCTTCTGCGAGCTTGTCGTCGGGCGTCGACATCACGTTGGACGCGTCGAGTCCATTGGAAAAGAATTTGGGATTGGTGGAAGTGAAGAGCAGGGAGGCGAATTTATCATCTTTGAGCGTTTCATCCATGATTGCCGTCAGCTCTTTGAGTGAGGCTCGCGTCAGTGAGTTCTGTTCATTCGTCTGTATATCTACTACGCGCGTCAGCTTTTTGCTGCCGCCGAGGTCAGAAAGTTTGAAGTGCATGAGCAACCAAAACTGACCCTGAGTCAGCGGGTAAAGCCGATTGGGTCAGGCAAGCAGCAACAGGCAATTCGAGCCGTAACGATAGACCTCAAGATCAGGGTTTGCTGCCAGGTACTCCTGCGCGAGCACTGGATTTTTTTCATGGGCCTGTATTACCAGCAGCGGTCGCACCGTGAGCCGTGGATTTTCAGCCAGCGCCGTCCGGTACAGCGTGATGAGAATTGCCGGGTCGTTTGAAGCGCTTCCGGAATAGGTATAGGGAGGGTCTGCCCAAATGACGCAGGGGATATCTGCCTGCAAGAAGGCTTCGGGCATGACCTTTACTGCTTTGGCACGCGCCAGGGTAAAAGCCTCACGGGGTATGTCGAGCGCCGCCAGGGCTCGCTGAATCTCGCCCAGGCGGTCAGGTACAATATCAACAAATGTAGAATGGGCGGCGCCGAGACTCAGTGCCTCTATACCCATTTGCCCGCTGCCCGCAAACAGATCGTAAAAAATCCATTCTCCCGCGACATCTACCCGGTTACGAATGAGCTGGAATGCGGCTTCTTTGACGCGCGCTGTTGTGGAGTTTTGGTGCTGCCGGTGCTGTTTGGCAAGTGGTATTTGTGCGCGCTTAAACTTGCCCGACGAAACCCTGAGTGATGGCTTTTTCACGAAGCCCTTTGCCGGTCAGAACCGCCTTTCTCCGGGCGGGCAAGTTTGTAGCGGCGCATCTTGTCGTAGAGTGTCTTGCGCGAGATACCCAGGTGCCGGGCTGCGTCGGTCACCTGCCATGCGTAGCGTTCGCAGACGGCGGCGATGTAATGACGTTCGACAAGTTCGAGAGACAGGGCGTCTTTCTCGCCGCCGGCGAGATTCTGGAACAGTGACTCGGCGCTCGGTTCAATTTCTTCGCGCAGAAAGCTGCGCGCGGCGGCAAAAGCCTCTGATTTTTCTGTCTTGCCCAGCAATTCAAAAACAGGTATACCCTTACTTTTCTGCAGGTCATGCAGCAGGTCGAGAGTCATGAACAAGCCGCGGTAACCGGCAGAAATATCAAACTTCTCCAGGATGCGCGCAGCAATGGCGGATTTTTCATCCATCAGCGGTGTGTACTTGCGCTGGCTGATGTACTCTGCGGCGATGTGGGTAATGTCTTCCGCCCGCTCGTACAGTGGAGGCAGTTCGGCAACACCCTTGCGCATCAGCGAATAGAGCTCCTGCCTGAATGTTCCGCGCCTGACCAGCTGCCCGATTTCATGAGTAGCGAACAGAACGAACCTGCGCCGGTCGGCGTCTTTTTCTGCCTGCGCGGCGCGCAGCGATTGCAGTAGCTGCGCCTGGTTTGCCCAGCCGAGCCGCTGCAGGTTCCGGATACAGACAACCGGCTGAGATTCTGCACTCTTTTTTTGCTTCTTTTTCTGCGGCCATATGGCCTGCATGTGCAGTGAGGGGGGTGTCTTTTCAAGGTCGATGACCTCGTAAACAGCCCGCTTCTGAGGCCGTATCAGGGCGCAATAGTATTCGAGAAAATCGTCCGCTGGTGCTTCGTCTCTTCCCGGGACAAAAACGAACGGCAGGTGCGCCGCTGCATGCAGTACCTGTTCCCTGAAGCGCACGATCGACTGCGAACGTCCCTGCATAAAGGCCGGATATCCATGCGAAGAGGGAGCTTCTGTTTCGAAGCGCGCCAGGCGACGTGCGAGAAGCCGGTTTTCGTTCTGGGTTAGAAGTTTTTCACCCGTCAGGCGAAGTGTGCGCTGTTGTATTTCCAGAAACCAGCGCAGTTCAGCTGCTCCGAACCCCTGGACCTTGCCTGCCACAAAGCGGTATGGCAGGACAGCCTGGACGTGCCGCAAATTTTCTGGAAAAAGCGAGAAGGCCTGTGCCCTGTTGTCTTCGTTCATCAAGAGGCCAATGACCACGGCACCGTGAGCCGCGCCAAGCTGCTCAGCCGCGGCGGCAACGACAGTATCGCTGCTCTCCACGAGGAGGGCAGAATCAAACAGCAGAATTCCCTGTGTGGTCTCTTTGCGCAGGTTGAGTTTTCCTGAATGGTTCAGCGAGAATCCCTCAGGTACCAGGCGACGGCAGTAATCTGCGAGCTGGGTATTTTTTGTGATGAGCAGCACGCGCGACATCGGGATCGACCCAGTTCAGAATCGCCATAGTGCGTCAACTCGGAGCAAGGATGCTCGAGCTCGCGCGGCGACAGGCTCTCTTAAATGATTCTGCGGCCCTGGCCGCAAAATCATTTAAACATCTGGGTCAGCCGAAATGCGCTTTCAGCAACATTCGTATCCGACACATCCACGACGGCATGCGCCAGCTCAAGGTAGAGGGGCTCTCGGCGGCGAAAGATTTCGATGAGCGATTCCGGAGAGTCTGCCGCCGACAGCGCCGGGCGCGAGGCATTCCGCGCAAGACTCTTCAGCCGGTTCAGTAATTTTTCTTCACTGGCAGAGATATAAACACAGAAAAAATTCTGGCGGAGCAATGATATTTTCCGCTCACTGCGGCTACCATCGCCTTCTTCTACAATGCCACCGCCACAGTCGAGCAGGACTCTTTCGAGTGTGGCTGCGCGCGCAAGCTCTGCATACTCGAGGTCACGAAAGTGCTGCCAGCCGGATGCTTTGACGATATCTTCAATGCGCGCACCGGCCTGGCGCTCAATCTGTTCATCGAGCGAGAGCAGCGGCATATCCCATGCTTCACACAGGCGGCGTGCGATAGCCGATTTGCCGACACCCCTGAAACCAATGAGCGCAATGCGCGGCCTTGAAGGGGCACTGCGTTGGCCACCAGGTAATTTTTTGCGTCTGCGCCGCATTAAGAAACCTTCCTGATCTGCGCCACCAGGGCTTTTTCCATTTCTTTCACCGGTGCATTTTTTCCCGTGAACAGTTCAAACTGCAGGACACCCTGGTAGAGCAGCATCTTGTAACCGAGGACAATCCCACAACCCCGCTTTTTGGCATGCCGGAGCAACGGGGTTTGCGCAGGATTATAGACGATATCAAATACGGTCTGGTGCTTGTGGAGCTCATGCGCCGCCAGCGGACTGAGCGCCGCCGATTCGGAGCCTTTCATTCCCATCGGGGTCGTATTGATGACCAGGTCGTAGGCTGCAAGCTCGTCGGCACCGGCGAGGGGCCGGTGCGACCACTTGCGGCCACTTTGTGGCATTAGCCCTGCCAGCGATTTCTGCAAGCCGGGGTTTTCACCCCGGATGTGGAGCGCGACCTGCGGATTATTGCGGTTCAGAGTCAGGTTGCGCGCCAGCTGCATCGCCATCATGCCATTGCGCGCCATGATGCCTATCTGTGCAGGCTTTTCCTGCGCAAGCGCAAAGGCAATGCTGCGCGCAGAGCCACCCGAACCGATCACAAGGACTTTCTTTCCTTTGAGTTGTACTTTCTCTTTTTTAAGGGCCATCATGGCGCCGGGGCCGTCGGTGTTATAACCTTCGAGCAGGCCTGTCTTGCCCCAGAGAATCGTGTTTACAGAGCCAATCTGCAGGGCCAGCGGGTCGATTCGATCGAGCAGCCGGCGGATCGATATCTTGTAAGGTATCGTCACCGACAGGCCCTGGATATTCCACTGCTTCATCGAATACTTCAGCTGCGTCAGGTGCTTAAGCGGAAAGGCGAGGTAGACAGCATTGATACCCCGGGCAGCAAAACCGGCATTGTGCATCGCCGGCGAAAAAGTGTGGCTCAGCGGATTGCCGATGATGCCGTAGATGCGTGTCTGCGCGTCAATTTTCATGGGGCGGTCCTGAGTATTTCGGTTTTGATGATGTCGCGTATGAACAACAGCGAGGGCTTTTCCGGGTGATCGGTAAGGTACTCGCACAGTCTTTCTACAGACTGCCTTTTGACCTGGGTCTCGGCGTGCAGGACGGGGGAGCGTTTCATGCCCATCGGATTATCCCCGTCGTCGACCGATGCCAGCCGCATACCGCGCTCCGCGGCCCAATCGAGCGCGATATCGCGGTATGCCACCTGGAAGCGGAGCATTTCACCTTCGTCGTCGTCGGGCAGCTGCCAGATGTAGATCGCGATTCGGTTATGTGCATCCTGTAAGAAACGCTTCTGCAGATAGCGGTGGTCTTGCCTGACGAGTTCGCGCCTGACCTCGACCAGCATTACCTTTTGGATTCTTCGAGCAGGATTTTTTCCAGGATACCCGGAATGAATTCAAGCGGTACACCCGGCAGACGGCGGTCATTGACGATAGTCGTCGGTGTACCGGTAACCTTGATCCTGTTGCCGGCTGCTATGTCAGATTTAACCTTTGCCATGGTTGACTGGCTCTTGAAGCAGCCAAGGAGCTGGGCAGCATTTGCGCCCGCGGAGGTCGCGAGCGACTCAACTGCTTTTTCTGTTACAGGGTTGCGCATAAAGACATCCTGTTGTGCGAAGATGGCATCGTGCATGGGCCAGAATTTACCCTGTGATTCACCGCATTCCATGGCGCGGGCGAGATCGCACGCACCGACGTGGAATGCCCGCTTCATGGCGCTGTTGCACTGTATGTCGAGTGGATAATGGCGGAAAATGACTCTGACCTTATCCGGGTGTTTCTTCACGAATTCGCCCAGGACGATGCCCATATCCTTGCAGTGCGGGCAGAGCGGATCAGCAAATTCGATAATTGTCAGTACCGGGTTTGCAGCACCCTTGCTGCCGCTGCGCGGCTTATCGAGGCCCAGCGTTTCACCCGCCTTCCACTGGCGGTAGAACTCTTCGTTCAGCTGCTCGCGCAGCCGGCGTTCTTCGGCAGTCTTGCCTTCAGCCTCTGGCCCCTGTTGTGTGAGCGCGTTGAGGTGGAAAAAGAGTCCTGAGGCCAGCGTCAGTAACAGCACTGCACTGAAGGTGCCCTTGGCCGCAAGGCCAGAGGATTCCGGTTTTATCATGGTTTCACTCCGCTTTTTGAAGAGGTAGGCGCCGACGACAATGAGGGCCGAGCCAATATAGGTGATGGCACACATACGGCAGACGCCCCCGAGAAGAAAGACGGAATACAGCAACAGGAAGAGATCAAAAGCGAGCGCGGCAATCGCTCCCCAAAAAAGCAGGCTTGTCGCTGTTTCATTAACGCTCAGCAACAGAAAGCCGGCAAGGGCTGCGATACCACCGTAGAAGATGTAGCCATAGAGTGCGAGCGGAAGGCCAAAAATCTTACCCATGGTGGATTCTTTGGCTTTATCGCAGCTGCTGGTTTCACCGGCTTCGCAGACGGTTGCACCGATCTGGGTCTTGGCTCCATTGTGTTCATAGATGAGGGCCCCGGAGAATACCAGGCCAATCAGCGCGCCCACTGCAACCAGCAGCAGGGGAGTGAACAGGGATTTGTTTTGCATGGCTAACCTTAAGCAAAACCGATCGGAGCATAAGCGGACAAGCATTTTTGTCGCGTGTGCCGCTCGCCGATTGCTTTTTTTCAGCCTGGGTCTTTGCGCTTTGCCCGCAGGTCGGTGGTATTTCGATTGACGTGCCTGTCGCGGAATTTTTCTTTCAAAGCAGGTGGGGCAGTCCGGAAATTTCATCGACGAGAAACGCCACGAGGCAGAAGCGCGGGAAGAAATGCTGCGCCGCGCGCTCGAAGAGCAGCTGGCGCGGAACAATGTGGCCGAGCATGCGCTGCCGATTGAACGCCTGATGGACCGACTGAGCTCGGGAGAAAAACTTAATCCTGAAGAATATGCCCTGATCTCTGCCGAAATCGCCCGCATCCAGGCGCGCAACCAGGACCACCTGGCGAGGCTCGAGAGCCTGCTTGAGGGTCGCACAGGCGAAGGGGGAGCTTAACTGAGCCTGCCGCGCCCGCCTGCCACAGGCAAATTAGCCGCGCTCATGCTGCTGGCGCTTGCCTTCGCCCTGGCTGCAGACAGCGCAAAAACCTTTGAAGAAAAAGAGCGCATCGCGCGCGACATGAAAAAGATCTCCAAACAGCTGAATGTTCGCTGCGAATACTGCCATGCCGATGCGGCGCGCGGGCTGAAAGAGGGCGACTACACGCTGCTCACGCAGGAAGGAGAATACGCGCACGAAACCATGTTTCCGATCAGCAAGGATTTCCGTGTCGAATGTGCGTATTGCCATACCGGAGTGTCTGAACTCAATGCCGCCGGAGAGCGGTCACTCAAGGACATGAAATTCATGCGTCGCTACAAGCGCGAGCAGAAGAAAGATCTTACCTGCAAGAGCTGCCATATTCCGGGTGAACGAAATGAAGAATTCAGGCGGCTCACCCGGTTCGGCAAAAAAAACCGTTAGATGTTCAGGAGCATCCGCTCGAGATCGGCGAGGTCGGCAGTCTGTGGTATAGTGCTTTCCCAATGCAAGAGGTTGCCAGGCAGCTCATCGAGAAACCGCGACGGGGTACAATCGGTCACGAGCCCCCGGTTCTTGCGCGTACGTGAAAGTGTCAGGTAGAGCCTTTTTTTCGCACGGGTTAGAGCCACGTAGAACAAGCGGCGCTCCTCTTCAACGCCCTGAACCTCGGCCCCTTCGGCTTCGTTATCCAGCGATCGCTGGTGGGGCAGAATACCATCTTCGAGGCCCGTGACAAAGACCGTGTCGAACTCGAGGCCCTTTGCCTGGTGTATCGTCATCAGCTGCACGCGCGGTACTTCGCTTTCTTTCTCCTTGTCGTCGGCTGTCAGCAACGCCACAAACTGCAGGTACGTGTACAGGTTTCGCTCTGCATTTTCGCCGATCATCGCTATCTGACGGTCGCCGTTCTCAAAGTCTTCAATGGACCGCATGAGCTCTCTCACGTTGAGCAGCTTGTTGGTTACCTTCTGCGGGTCGAGCCCCTGCCTGATATATTCGCGTTCAAGCTGCAGCGCATCGACGAGGTTTTGTGCTGCCTTCGCGAGGTTGCCGCTGCGCCGCACCTCGTGCAGATGTGCCGCGACAAATTCCTTAAATTCGAGAATGCCCGAGAGCGTCGCGGCGCTGATGTCAATTTCGCACATCTCGATTTCCGAGAGTATGTCCCACAGGTGCTTCTTATTCAGCTGTGCGTACTGCGCGAGTCGCTGCACTGCGGTCTCCGAAACCCCGCGCCGCGGCAGGTTCAGTATGCGCATCAGTGACCGGTCGTCAGCCTGGTTGGCAAAAAAACGCAGGTAGGCCAGTACATCTTTGATCTCGCTGCGGTCGTAGAACTGGTAGCTGCCGCTGACATGGTAGGGAATATTACGCTGGCGCAAAACTTCTTCAAATGAGCGGCTCTGGAAGTTCGTGCGGTACAGAACACAAAATGCCGAGTACTCCAGTTGCTGGCGCACCTTGAGGGCCACAATCGTGTCGGCAACATACTCTGCCTCGCCCAAACCGTCTTCGGCCTCGAACACAATTGCCTGGCCCGGGGTATTCACTGCGCTGTAGAGATTCTTCGGGTGGCGTGCGCTGTTGTGCGCAATCAGGTGGTTCGCTATGTCGAGAATAAATTGCAGTGACCGGTAATTTTGTTCGAGTGCAATGATTTCCGCTTCGGGAAAACGCTGCTTGAATTCAAGCATGATGCGCGTGTCTGCCCCGCGCCACGAGTAGATCGACTGGTCGTCGTCGCCCACGGCGCAGAGGTTAAATGGTGCGCGCATCAACCGCCCCAGGAAGCGGAACTGCAGCGGGTTGGTATCCTGGAATTCGTCGGCAAGAAAGTGCGAAAACCGTGAACGGTAATGCTCCCTCACTTCATCATTCGCACCCAGCAGGTTTTCGGGTATCAGTATGAGATCGTCAAAGTCGAGCGCGTTCATGCCCGAGAGTCGTTCGCAGTACTGCGCCACAATTTCGGCGATCGGTTTCTGGGGTACACGCAGCGCCCAGACATCGTCGGAAAAAAAATCGTCACGTGCCTCGCCGGAGTTTTTCCAGTCAGATACGGCCTTGATCAGGTGCTTCTCGCTGAAAATGTCGGTGTCAACTCCGTTCAGAACCAGCACCTCGCGCGCGAGGGTCAGCTGGTCGTCCTGTCCCATGATGACAAAGTTTGCGGGGATGCCGGCTGCTTCGTGGTTCTCACGCAGTATCATCAGGCCCAGGCTATGGAACGTGCCGATAAAAATACCCTTTGGGTTTTTGCCGACGAGCTCGCGCACGCGCTCGCGCATTTCGCGGGCAGCTTTGTTGGTGAAGGTCACCGCGCAGATAGCAGACGGTTTTATTCCCTTCTTTATGAGGTGGGTGATGCGGTTTACGATGACACCGGTTTTGCCCGACCCGGCACCCGCGAGGACCAGCAGTGGGCCTTCGCCATGGTGGACGCAGGCGGATTGTTTCTCGTTAAGCGGGTAGGCCACCGTCGGACAGACTGACAATGAGACATAATACGGATAGTATCTTTGCGGCCCAGGCAGGCAACTAAGGCGGATATTGCCGGCAGACCGCCTGCCGGCTGCAGCCGGTTAGGGGACATTTTCCGGTAATGTCAGAGCTTATAGCGAAAAATAGGATCGAGGTCCTCAGGGCCATTGAGGCGAACCGGCAGTTCTTTGATGAAACCGGTCGACAGGTCGATGACCCAGCCGTGGATTTCCACGGCACGTTTTTTCCATGCCTTCTGGATGATCGATGTCTTGGCGAGGTTGCGCACCTGCTCCATCACATTGAGCTCCACCAGCAGCTTCTCGCGTTCTTTGGGATCGGCCACCGCTGAAAGTTCACGTACGTGTACCTGGTAGACTTCTTTGATATTCCGCAGCCACTTATTCGCCAGCCCCAGGTCGCTGTTTTGCATCGCCGCGCGGACGCCACCACACTCATAGTGGCCGCAGACGATGACCTGCTTAACCCCGAGGACTTCGACGGCATACTGCAGGACAGAAAGCATATTGAGATCGGTGTGCACGACGAGGTTGGCCACATTCCGGTGGATAAAGATTTCGCCTGGCCTGGTCTTCGTAATCGCGTCAGGCGGGACCCGGCTGTCTGCACAGCCTATCCAGAGTACCTGCGGAGCCTGCCCCTTTGACAGTTTCTCAAAATAGTAGCGGTCCTGCGACAGGTTTTCTTCGACCCAGACACGGTTGCCGTGTATCAGCCTGCGGTAGACCGATGAGCGGTCATGTGATTCGGCAGCCGTCGGTGCAATGTATGGCATACTTTTTTCGCGGACGGTAATTCCACGCAGGGCAGCGCTTTCGCGAAATTCAGCAATCAGCTCAGCGATATCATGATTGATGTTGTGCGTGTTTTCGGCGCTGATAGTGACGACAGAGTTATCTGGTATGTTACGCAGTTCTTCGCTCAGGCCCGGCCGGTGGATGAAGCTGATATCTTCAGCCAACCTGATCACCCGCTCACCGTTCTGGAGCGAAGTGTAAAAGCCCTTACGGTAATTTTGCATCAGGACAAAGCCCACGGAGAAGAGGACGCCGATACCGACACCCAACAGGATGTCGGTGAGGACAACCGCCGTTACGGTTACCACGAAAGGAATAAACTGCTCACGCCCGGATCTCCAGACGTCGCTGAAGATGCGAAAACTGCTGAGTTTATAGCCCACGATCGCGAGTATGCTCGCGAGGACTGCCAGAGGTATGTTGTTCAGCAGGTGTGGAATAAAAAAGACAGCGACCACCAGCAACAGGCCGTGCCAGATGGCTGAAAGCCTATGCGTCGCGCCGGAGTTCACGTTTGTAACGGTGCGCACGATGACAGCCGTAATCGGCAGACCACCCAAAAGGCCGCTGAGCATATTGCCAGTGCCCTGCGCCAGCAGTTCGCGGTTCTTGTTCGCAATGCGCCGTTGCGGGTCGATCTTATCTGCCGCTTCAAGACTTAGCAACGTTTCAACGCTGCCGATGACTGCGATCGTGAGCGCGACGGTCCAGACCTCTTTTCGGGTCCAGAGCAGACTGAAATCGAGCGCTGCCAGGTGGCGGACAAAATCAGCCGGGCTGGGGTTGAGCGGAAGTTGCACCAGGTGGTTGGGAGTCAGGTTCTTGAGCCAATCTATTTTGGCAGCAAGAACGTTAACCAGCACCGCGATGGCTACGGCGATTATGGAACCCGGGATATTTTTCAGGTATTTGTGCCTGTGAGCAAGTTTTTTGTCCCAGAGAATGATCACGGTAATGGAGATGAATGAAATCAGCATTGCGGTCGGGTTGAGATAGCGCAGCATTACATAGAGTTCAGTGAACGTATTGTGGCCGTCAGGCTGGATAAACTCGAGATCGCCCACAAAGTCTGAGTCGTAGCCAAAGAGATGCGGAATCTGCTTCAGCACGATGATAATCCCAATCGCTGCCAGCATACCCTTGATCACAGGGCCAGGTATGAACTTGCTCACGACCCCCATGCGCAGCAGTGAGAAACCCAGCTGCATGATGCCAGAAAGAAAAACGGCGAGTGTAAATGCGGAAAACGACCCGAGCTGGGCTATGGCCCCGATCACCACGACCGTCAGCCCTGCCGCTGGGCCGCTGACACTGACCTGCGAGGCGCCGAGCAGGCCCACGACGATGCCGCCGATGATGCCCGAGATGAGCCCCGACATCAGTGGGGCATTCTGCGCCAGCGCGATGCCCAGGCAGAGGGGCAGCGCCACGAAAAAGACGACGATGCCGGCCGGTATATTTTTTCTGAAGATTTCGTGCATTCTGTTCTCCCGGTGCCCGTGCTAGGTGCCGGCATGGCGCATGCGAGGGGTAAGTTTCTGCCAGAGCGGCAGCGCGAAAAAGAGTCTGTTAAGGCGGCCTGGCACGCCCTGCCAATGCATACGGCAAATCTGCCCTGACAAGCGCAAGAGGGCAGGCCGGCTTCATGGTGAAACAAAAACCGGTTCGACGAGGTGTATCGCCGGCAAAGAATGAACGATGAAGTTCATACCGACTATCGGTCTCGAGGTACACTGCCAGCTCAACACGCAGAGCAAACTGTTTTCAACGGCGGCCACGTCATTCGGTGCCGACGCGAACACCGAGGTACAGACTGTCTGCCTCGGCCTGCCGGGAGCTCTGCCGGTGCTGAATTATGAGGCCGTGAAGAAGGCGGTGCGTGCAGGGCTTGCGCTCGAAGGTACAATACACGAACGCAGCAAATTTGACCGCAAGAACTACTTTTACCCCGACCTGCCAAAGGGTTACCAGATTTCGCAGTTCTTCGAGCCTTATTGCACCAAGGCAAAAATCGATATTGAAGTGGAAGGCAAAAAGAAGACTATAGGCATCACCCGTATCCACATTGAAGAAGACGCCGGCAAGCTCATGCACTCTGAAGACCCCGCCGTGCACGAGAGTTATGTTGACCTGAACCGCGCGGGTACCCCGCTGATTGAAATAGTCTCGGAACCCGACATCGATAACTCTGACGAAGCGGTTGCCTACCTCACCGAGCTAAAGAAGATTCTTGAATATATCGACGTGTCCGACTGCAACATGGAGCAGGGCTCCCTGCGTGTCGACGCCAACGTCTCGGTTCGCCCCGAAGGCACCGACAAGCTCGGTACCCGCGTCGAGATCAAGAACCTGAACTCCTTCAAGTCGGTAAAGGCGGCGATTGAGTACGAAATCAGCCGGCAGTCGGAGCTCATAGAATCGGGCGGCAAGGTTGTGCAGGAAACGCGGCTCTACAATGCGGTGCGCGACACCACTCAATCGATGCGCAGCAAAGAAGAAGCGCATGACTACCGCTATTTCCCGGACCCTGACCTGGTGCCGTTGATTCTGAAAAAGACTGATATTGAAAACATTCGCAAAGATCTGCCAGAACTTGCGCACCAGAAGCGCGTGCGTTATGTCAGCGAGTTTGGTCTGCCTGAATACGACGCGGGTGTGCTGACGGCAGAACGTTCAACCGCAACCTATTTTGAAGAGGTTATCAGGGCGGGAGCCCCGGCAAAAAAGGCGTCGAACTGGGTCATGGTCGAGATGCTGGCAATTGTCAAAGAGAAAAACAAGGCACTGTCGGAGCTTTTTCCGCCCGTCAACCTCGCGGAGCTCATTCATCTCATCGACTCGGGCGTGATTTCGGGCAAGATTGCGAAAGAAGTATTTGCTGAAATGGTGGCAAGCGGCAAGAAACCCAAAGCCATCGTCGACGAGAAAGGCATGTCTCAGATCAGCGACGAGAAGGCCATTCTCGAAATTGTGCTGTCGGTGATGGCAGAGCACCCGGCCTCTGTTGCGGATTTTAAGGCTGGCAAGGACCGTGCGCTGAAACATCTGCAGGGCGAAATCATGAAGAAGACGCGCGGCAAGGTGAACCCACAGGTTGCCAACAAGCTGTTGGGAGAAGAGCTCGCGAAGTAGGTTTCGTTAAGCTCTGGTTTGTCTTTTTTGTCACCGGGCCGGCGCTGTTTGCGCACGCGCTGGCAGTGGGTGTTTTCTTTTTCCCCTGTTCTATTTTATGCTGGTCTGACGACCGGTGTACGCGCTGAAGTCGGGAATTTTGCGCGGGTAGAGCGTTGCGAAAAACGGTGACGAAATCACAAAATCTGCCGTCGCGCGGTTGGTTGCCGTGATGATGTTATAGAGGACGCAGATTCTCAGCAGCGCCTTCACGTCGACGTCGTGTGGCTGCGCATGCATCGGGTCCCAAAAAAAGAAGATCGCGTCAATTTTCTCTTCTGCTATCAGTGCGCCCAGCTGCTGGTCCCCGCCCAGTGGTCCCGACTTGAGGCGGGTGAGGTTTGTGGGTGCCATACCCTGTTTTTCTGCGACCAGGTTTGCAATCAGTCCACCCGTAGTGCCGGTACTCGTGAGTTCATGTTTCGCCAGTATTTGCCAGTTTACGGAAACCCAGTCAATGAGCTCCGCCTTGCAGTTGTCGTGCGCCACGAGCGCGATGCGCTTTCTGGAATCCATAGACCCTAATCACCTTTACACAGTGCCGGTAAAACCATTGTTTTCCACCAATGCTCTGGCTGATAGCCCTGATGGTCGTCATTCTCGTCATCGGTCACTACGGCCTGCCTGAGCAGGTGAACCCCTCTGCGTACCAGGAAATGCCGAGCGCAATTAAGATTATGCGCGGCGCCGAACCCTTCAGGCTGCAGGGCAAGACCGATGTCGGTTTCCTGTTAGTCCACGGTTTTGAAGATTCCCCGTATACAATGCGGAATATTGGCAACCTGCTCCACAGCGAAGGGCACACGGTGATCGCTCCGCTCTTGCCCGGCCATGGCACCAACATCAAGGACTTTGCTAAAACGCGCTACGAACACTGGCTCACCATGGTACGCGAAACCTACCTGCGTGAGCGGCCCCGCTTCAGGCATTTTTTCCTGATCGGCTTTTCGATGGGAGGTAACCTGTGTCTCAACCTGGCCACCGAACTGGCGGGTCGCAGACCCATCGACCGGGGCGGGCAGGCGGCCTTCGCCGACAGTCGCAACGGTGCCCTGAAGCCAACAGGAATTGTGACGATTGCCTCGCCGGTTGTGCTCAATGGTATCCTGAACGGTACTGTGATCATCAAAGACCCGCGCCTTTTCCTTTCAGGTATCATGAAGAATTTTTTCCGGCATATCCCCAAGGCGAAATCGGTGGTGGCGGAGCACGTGATGATTCCCTGGGTCGGCTACGGTGAGGCGTACACCCTGGCTCCGCTGCATTCGTTCAAACTCGGCGTTGCCAGCGTGCGCACGAAGTTGCACCGCATTAAACAACCGCTCTGTATGATTCACGCGACGGGCGACAAAACGGTACATATTGAAAACATGCACTACATCTTTCGCAAGGTAGCGTCGACAGAAAAGCGCGCGTACGTCTTCAGCCTTAACGAAGAGCTGAGCACGCACCATGTATTGGTGACTCACCAGCTCGCGCGCGACAAGGTATTCCACTACATCATGAAATTCGTGCACGACACGCTGCGCGGCTTCGATCTCAAACCGGCGATTTTTAACCCCGGTGGCGACAAGAGCCGCTGGGTAGACAAGCTGCGCAGGTTCCGCGGCTTCCTTTCCGGCTGACACTCCCCGTGGGTTACGACGGGTCACTCTTTTTTTTGCGCGAAAACCTCTTGCCCGAGTTCAGGGATGAGCTACGCCAAAAATCCATTCAGGCAGAAGAGATTGCACCGGGAATTTTTTTCAGCCCACGCAGCGACCGTCTTTACTGGGTGCTCGATTACTGGCCCGTCAGGCGTCTGAAGTTTGTTTCGGTTTCAGACGGGGCAAAGCAGCTGCGCAGGTCAGGCAAACGTTGGGCTTATGCGGGAGCCCAGGCGTTCCGCCGCGGCCAGCTGATTGCCGATGAACTGCGCGTGAAGCCACTTAAACAGTTGTCGTTTCCGCTTGAAACAGATGAGGGCGAGTACAGTGCCTTTACGCTCGCATCGGCCGACGAAATTCTCTGGACCGATAAGCCGCTCAAGGGCCGTTTCGCCGGCGGCAAATTGCGCTTTCATGAAGACCGCACCGGTCCGCCCAGCCGCGCTTACCTCAAACTGCAGGAGGCGCTGACGCTTTCGGGCATCAGGCTCGCCGCCACAGATACGGTGCTCGACCTGGGGGCGACACCGGGTGGTTGGAGTTTTGTGGCCGCACAGGCCGGCGCGCAGGTGGAGATGATCGACCGCAGCCGACCGGACGAGCGGCTCTTCAGCCGCTTCGCGCGACTAAACTTCCGGCGCGGTGATGGCCTGAACCCACCGCAGGAATTGCTCTCATCCGCGACGGTACTCCTCAGCGACATGGCATGCGAACCCGCAAAGCTGTTCGAAGCACTGCAGGCCTGGTTGCTATTGCCCAACATTCGGGCGATGGTTTGTACGCTCAAATTCCACGGATTGTCCGATAAGAATCTTCTGGAACGATTTGCCGGTATCGCCGGCGCGCAGATTTACCATCTCTGGTACAATGGCCACGAAGTGACCTGGGTGTGGAAAAGGCCGGCTATACCCGCTTTGTCAGGTACTGACTGATAATATTGTGTAGCGGCGCGGCAGCGGTTGGTTCGCATTTCTGCTCGAGCCAGAGAACCATCTGCACCGAAAGCTTGCTTTCGCAGTTGAACTCATGTTTGAGCACGTATTCTGCCATCATGTAACGGAAGCGGTCGAAAATTTCTTCTGCCTGCATCAGCGATTGTGCATTATCGCCAATGAAGGCAGACATCTGCCGGATAATTTCGTGCTTGTGCATTAGCGAGACTTCGTCTTTTACCTCGTTGTGCTCGACTACTGAAAGTTTTTCTTCAAACCCGGAGCAATTCTTGCATTTGGGAGCAAAGAGCGGCTCAGCTTTTGGGGCTTTTTTGATCAGGGTCTTATTCGGAGATTTTTTTGTCACGGTAGTTCCGACACGCTTTTGATGGGGCAAATATACGTAGTTGTCCGCCGGCTGTCGATTTTTTGTATTAACCGCTTGGTTAGCCGCAAGAGTGCAAGATACTGAATTATCCCGCTACCGGGCAACTGTGACCCAATGGGCATTTGCTCAACGGACTGGATATTTATCGGGTAGGATAGTGGCGAAGTTAGGCCCGAAAGAAGTTGAAATTTCGGGTGTGACGCAGTTTCTGCCCGCCTATGCTATCGGCGCGTATTTTGGTCACTGGTTTCTTTCTGCTGTTGACCTCAGCATTACTGGCAGAACCGTCAAAGGATGTAGCAAAAGATAAGACAGAAAAGGCTTCAGACCTTGCCCGCGTCGCGGTTATGACGTTCATCAACGAAGGCAACAACGTCGATTACGAATGGGTCGAAAAAAGTCTGCCCGACGCCATCAACGATTCAATGAAGGCGCGCTTTGAATTTGTGCGCCAGGACGAGAACAAGGTCACTGCAATTGCAGCGAAGTACAAACATGTTGGTGGCGAGTACCAGATTGGTGACGCCGATAAGATTGCCAAAGAATCTCAGACCGACATCCTCATCTACGGTAATTTCCGCACGAACGAAAAGAAAGACCAGTTGCTCTTTAAGGCAATCATCTACAACGCCCAGGGAAAAAGAGTCATCGGCGTAGTCGAAGATTCCAGCGCGCTCGATGCCAAGATATTTAAGGCCATCGACCGCATGGCGGCAGGTATCGTTGAGAAGATCTACGGTTTTGCCCTTGCCGCCGAACGCGAAAAGGGCAAGCAGAACGAATTGAAGATCCTCGTACTGGTGCCGTCCTACACAACCCCCGACGAGGAGAAACAGGCGATACGCGAGCTAGATGTCCTGAAGGCAGAGTTGAGTGAAACCTATATCGGCCGTTATCTGACGATCTACGAGTTCTACAAAGAATACAAGGTAAACCGCGAAGAACAGGAAAAATCCCTCGGTTATGCAAAGAAGCGCGAACGCGACAAGATTGTCAACTGGCTTGAGGGTTACGGGGTCAAAAATGCCTTCATCGTACTCGTGGCCGATAAAAAGGTGGCAATCACCCCCGTCGCACAGGGTAAGGCCGCACCGCCGGTGACCTATGCGGTGAATGCGAAGCCTGAAGAAAAGAAGGCAAGCATTGCGCAGGCATCGAAACAGGTCACGCCAAAGAATGAAAAGGTTGAACTGAAAAAAGATACCTTCACCAATTCTTCAGTTACCCTCCTGCACGTCGGTCTCCTGGGGGGCAAAGGCATTCTGGATGCCGGTAATAACCTGGGCCCGATGACCGGCCTCAGCGCCCAGTTTGGTATGCGCATCTGGAAACCCTGGCTGCAGCCGCAGGTCAAGTTCGAAGGCTATTACATTTTGCAGAAAGAACCGGTGAATTACCTGGCCGGCGGTTCGCTCGCCGGCGGGTTCGGCTACACCTGGCTTTTGGGCAGCCGCATGGCCTTAACGCCATATGTCATGGGGGGTGTTTTTGCCGGAGTCGTAAAGAACACTGCGACAACGGTCAGCTTCAACCTGCCGCTGGTTGCGGCCGGTCTGACCTACACGTACTTCTTCAGCACTCGCTGGGGTATCAGCCTGAATTCTCACACGCAGTATGTCATAGACAGCACGGCTCCGGGGCTCTTCTTCACCGGCGCGCTGTCGTGGGTTTATCGTTTCTGACGGGAATATCGTGGAATAATTCCGCGTAATTTCCAGTTAGCCATTAGGCTTGACGATACACTATACAGAAAGGAGCTAGACCATGCTAAACGTAAAATCCCTGATTCTTCTTGTGGCGTCAGCCGTACTGGCGCTGAATTGCGGTACTTCCGCCAAGAGCCAACAGCTGAAAGACAGTAACGGAAAAGTGATCGGCCGCTACGATGTGCTGAGCGACAGCGAAGCCAAGGCTAACTTTGATGTTAACCAGAACGGCGTAAACGAGCGCGTAGCCTCGTACAAAGACCAGAAACTGGTGGCCGTTGATTACTTTGACGATGCCAACGGCACAAAGACCAAGGCAGTCCAGTTCAAAGACGGTAAACCCGAGTCGGTAAAGGTCTTTGATAAGAATGGCAAAGAAGTGCGTGGCGATGTTGCCTATGACACAGCCAAGAACTCAGCCAAAGAAGTAACTCTGCCTGCAAAAAGCAAAAAAGTTATCTTCAACGGTGACGGTACCGTTTCCGTAACCAATATCGAAAAGAAGTAGGTTGGTTAACCGTTACCCTGCGCGCAGCGCCGGGTAACGGCCACTTTTTGTCATTCGTTCAGTTTCCAGTTGTAAGGAATCTCTTTTCTTCCGGGCCCCTCGGGCAGTCTCGTTCCGAAGCGCGCGGTAAATTTGGCTAAGTCCCCGAAATCCTGCGAAAACCAGTTGAAGATCGCCGAAACGTAAACCGCGTCGGGTTCGATGCGCACTCCCTTCGTTTTATTGGCGACGAATGCCCGGGTCTGGCCAGTCAGCTGGCTTTCCAGGCGCGCTGCCGTGTAGGCCTCGGCACGCAGATCGGGGCAGCTGAGCGATGCGCAGACGATCGCAAAATGGATGCGCGCATCGCCCATGGGGCGTAACAGCCTGTGCTCGATTTCGTCGAGCGAGTAGTCCTTGCCGGCGATCTTGAGCGCCGGGGCTTTCCAGACTCCGTCACCGCGCGCAGTGATACTGGGGGTGGGGTAGATTTCCAGCACTTTACGAATGGCCGCAATATTATACACATTGATCCAGAAGGCGAGAAGCTCCCTCTTACCCGACAATTTCGCAGGGTCAAAGCTAGTCAGAGCCTGTTGTGCTGCAGGCCATAGCGGGTCTTTCGCAAGTGCCCCGTAGCGAACGAGGTTGGTCTTAATGCCCTCCCTTGCGCCTGCACGCACGTATTTTTTGAGCAGCGTATTCCAGGCAGTGTAGTCGGGCTCGGCCGCATGCACAGCCGAAGCGAGCAAGAGAATCGTCAGGGCAGGCAGAAGTCGGTGAAATCTCATAGCAGGTTCCTCAGTTGTTTTGTGTAGCGTTTCGAAAACTCCGGATCGAAGATTGCGCGGTCGAAGTTTTGTACGACCGACTCGAGTGAAGTTTTTTCGCGTATCCACGCTTCGCAGACCGGGTGCAGCAGGCGCAATCCCAGTGCATTGAAGCCGGTGACCGGGCGTCCAGGCTTTGTAGGGTCATAGGTGATACGCAGCAGTTTGCCTTCTGCTGAATTCTGCCAGAGCAGGCTATTTGTTTCACCGGCAGTTACGGGAACCTGACCATAGGTCTGGTAATCGAGGGTGAAAAAACGGGCCGAGTTGAAATAGATACCCGGGTCATAAGCCGTGGGAGTTTTCCCTGATATTGCCGCAGCGAGATTCGCACCAGCGACTTCGCCCTGCAGGCGGCCCGTGTACCAGATCTGCTGCACCTTACTTTCTCCGCCCGGTAGGGGCAACTCGGCGGCGTCGCCTGCTGCATAGACGCGCTCATCTGCAGTCCGCAGGAATTCATCGGTGACGATGCCTCGCCTGACCGCAAGACCTGCGGAGCGCGCCAGCTCGGTGCGTGGTTCAACACCGATTGTGAGGCCCAGCAGTGCACAGGGGACTTCGTCGCCAGCCGAGGTGATCACCGAGCGGACAGCAGTGTCTCCCCGGATTTCAGACAGGGTCGTGCCGAGCCGCAGATTTATGTGCTGACGTACTGCGTTCGTCACCAGGTGAGCTTCTTCCTGCGGCAACACATGAGAAAAGTACAGAGGTTCCCGGACCAGCATCGTGACTGGTATTCTGCGGCTGCTCAGCATTTCGGCCAGTTCAACGCCGATGAGGCCGCCGCCGGCAATGACGGCATGGCTGACCGGGGTTCTGGTCTGTGCTTCGAGACGGTCGAGGTCGGCCTTCGAATAGAGACCCTGGACTCCTGCACGGTCTTCACCTGCAAGACCCGGCAGGCGGGGGCGCGATCCGGGGGCAAGCAGCAGGTAGTCATAGCCATAAGTACCCGATTCTCCGGCCAGCTGGCGGGACTGCCGATCGAGCGAGGTGATCAGGTCCTGCTTCAGGATAATGCGTTGCTTGCGGTAGAAATCCGCCGGGTGAACCACAGTATCCGCAAACTGCAATTGCCGCATATAGACATACATCAGCGCGGTGCGTGAATAAAACAGGGGAGTCTCTTCGGAGATCATGGTGATCTCTGCCTCTGGCGCCAGCTGCCGCACCCTCAGCGCGGCAGTTGTGCCCGCGATCCCGTTGCCTACGATGACGACCTTAGCCGACAACTGCACCCCCGCAGCTTGAGCCTGAACCAGCCGTACAGCCATAGCAGTGGTTCGCCGTGCGGATGCTGCGCGACGCAAAGCGTTCCGGGGAAAAATCGTCGATGTGTGCCACGGCCTCGGCAGGCATTTCGAGCATCTGGTTGAAATCGCAGTCATAGACCTGGCCATCGTAACCGACAGATATCTGCGTGCGGCACATGAGGCCGGGTATCGTCTGTGGATTGAAGGCATTGACCAGCGTTGTCAGGTACGTTGCGGTTTTTCCTGCCCGTTCGAGAGCAAACAGGAAGCGGTTGATGGGCATATTGTTAATACAGTAGAGATTGTTGAAGCGAATGCCAAAGTCGGCCATCAGCTTTTCCCTGAATTCACGTTCGAGCTGCATCTGGTTGCTGCTCAGAAAGACTCCGCTCGGATTGTAGACAAGGTTGAGCCCGAGCGTCGAACCGTACCCAAGCGCGTTGAGCTTTTTGAGGCCTGCTATCGACTTTTGGAAAACGCCTGCTCCGCGCTGCGAATCGGTGCGCTGTTCGGCGAAGTGGGGCAGCGAAGCGACAATTTCTACCTCGTTAGCCGCGAGAAAATCTGCCAGGTCTTCGTGTCCCGGTTCAGAGAGAATCGTCAGGTTGCAGCGATCGATCACATGCTTGCCCGCAGCCCGAACGCGTGTCACCAGCTCGCGGAACAGCGGGTGACCTTCGGGGGCTCCGCCGGTAATGTCGACCGTCGTAATAGAGGGGACAGAATCGATGATGTTGAGGCACTTCTCCAGCGTCTCGCGATCCATCATCTCAGTGCGCTGGGGCGAGGCATCGACGTGGCAATGCCTGCATGCCTGGTTGCACCAGCGGCCGACGTTGATCTGGAATGTGGTCAGTTCGGCAGGTTTCAGACCCGCAAAACCCGACGCAGCGGCCCTCTCTTCAAATGCTTCGGCCTGTGCACCCAGCAGCTTCAGCTGCTCTGCGGAATTCAGTTTCATATGCTCGCGTTGTCGATGTGGTTCATCATCTGTACACTGTGGACGAGTGCGATACCCGCCTGCATCGCCGCCGCAACGTGTACGGCTTCGGCCATCTGCGCTTCGTCGGCGCCCTTTTCGAGGCATGTAGTTGTATAGGCATCAATGCAATAAGGACATTTCATCGCGTGTGCCACAGCAAGTGCTATCAGGGCCTTTTCGCGCTCAGAGAGTGCGCCAGCCTTCATCGTGCTGTTGTAATAGTCAAAGAACTTGTCTGCCAGTTCCTTGTTTACCCGGCCAATATTGCCGAATTTTTTCAGGTCTGCAGACTCAAAATAATTTGCCATGGGTGTTTCCTCAGGGGTTATTGCGCCGTAAGGTGAGTCGTGCGCGCAAGCCGAATCTTACAGATGATTAGACCGGCCGGGACGTTGTTTTTTGGGAATCCTCTGAAAAGTCGCCTGTTCAGCGTGGTTCGCGACTTTTTCAGGGATTCCTTACGCTATTTCATTCAGCAGAAACTGCAGGTGCGCTTCGGCAAAATCGTCGTGGAAATAGCTCAGCATTGTCGTTTTGTCAATGCGCACGCCGGGGTAGAAGCCCTGGTTGACGGACCGGGTAATAATTGCGTCCAGTTTATCGGATTTCCATGCGACTTCGTGGAAGATGGTGCCTTTGGGGAAAAGCAGCGCGGCGCTGTTTCGTTTTCTCAGCTCTGTGGTAAAGCGGTGTGCCTTTTCCATGGAAAGAGAAACGAGCTGTTGCATACCCTGCCAGCCCAGCGACGCCATAAAGATCGCCGCGCGGACTGCCATCAGCGTCTGGTTGCTGCAGATGTTGCTGGTGGCCTTTTCGCGCCGGATATGCTGCTCGCGCGTTGCCAGTGTTATGACGTATGCTTCGGTTTCATTTCCGTAGGCATCCTTCGCGGTCGTCTTTCCGACTAAGCGGCCAGGCATGTTACGCATGTAATCCGCCGTGGCAGCGATGAAACCCAGGCCGGGGCCCGAAAAGCTGACAGGTAGGCCCAGGGATTGCGCTTCGCCGCAGGCAATTTCAGCGCCCCAGCTGACCGGGCTTTCGAGTATGACACCCGAGAGTGCCTCTGTGGTGAGGTAGATAATTGCTGCATTGGGGTAGAGCTGCTTCAGGTTGGTCAGCGGCTCAGCAATACCGAGATAATGCGGATTCTGCACTACGACAATATCTGCTGACTCTTTGCTCCAATCGGTTGCCCCTGTCTCCTGGTTGTGGCCAAGGCGCGTCACTTCGGCAAACTTCTTGCCTTCTGCATCGAGGAAGTAGCTGTGAAACACTTCTTCGTAACGGGGATTCACCCCCGCAGAGAAGTATACTTTCGCGTGCTCGAGGTTTTTCTGCCGCATGGCCATGCGTACGGCTTCAACCAGGGCAGTAGAGCCGTCATAGAGCGAAGCATTGGCTATCGGCAGCCCCGTTAGAATGGAGAGCAGCGACTGGTATTCAAACAGCGCCTGTAATGTTCCTTGTGCAACCTCGGGCTGGTAGGGAGTATAGCTGGTGACGAATTCACGCCGGCTGCCGAGGTGATCAACAGAGAGCGGTATGCGGTGGCGGTAAAGGCCGTAGCCGCAGCAGTGGTCGAGCAGAGGCGATTTACCCTCGCTGACAATCTTATGGAAGCGCTCAAGCAGCTGGTATTCGTCGAGCGGTTTTTCCAGCGGTTTGGAAGTCTCTTTGTGGAGTGTTTTCGGGATATGGGCAAAGAGCTCTGACTCGTGGTTGATGCCGAGGCTCTGCAGGATTTCAGCCCGGACTTTTTCGCTGTGAACGATGTATGGCATGTGCGTGCAGAATCAGCCGAGAGTTTTCAGGTGCGCTTCATAGGCAGCTGCGTCGAGCAGGCCTGCTGTCTCGGCATCGGAGATTCCCTCAATTTCGAACAGCCAGCCTGCGCTGTAAGGGTCGGTATTCACTGTAGCGGGACTCTTGTTCAGGTCGCTGTTCACGAGCGCAATCTTGCCCGAAAGCGGTTGGTAAATTTCCGAGACGGCCTTCACCGACTCAATAGTCCCCGCTACGGCCATCTGCTTGATTTCGGCGCCTGCTTTGGGAAAATCAATATAGACAACGTCACCCAGGGCGCCCTGCGCGTAATCGGTAATACCCACCCGGGCCTTGTTGCCCGAAATCTTTACCCATTCGTGTTCTTTGGTGTATTTGAGGTCCGCCGGAATGTTTGCCATGGGGCAGGGTGTGGCCCTCTCACAGGCAGTAAATATCTTTGCATCCGGCCATATGCCCCGCGGCCGGCGGCATTAAGGTATGTCAGCGAATCTTTTCGACGAGTACTGTGTCAGCAACATCCAGTTTCCTGAGCGAGCGGTGGTAGAGACCGTCAAATGTTTCATATTCGCTCTCTGCCAGCCCCGAGAAGCCCAGGATATGCACTGTCTGGTACGGTGTGTCGGCCAGCATGAGCGCTGCAAAATAGGAAAGCAGATTTCGGTCGCGTGCGATGTCATCGGCTTCCAGCCGCAGGTTTTCGCTCTTTGCGCTGCCAGTCAGGCGGTGGAATGCCGTATTTCGTTTTTCGAGGCCGAGGTAAAAGGCCTGGCCGGAAAAGCTGTCCTGCGAGCCCGCGCTTTCAGAGAGCGGCAACAGCGTGATGAGCTGACCACCCAGTGCGCGTTCCATTTCGTGAGCCACCGCGCGTGCTTCGCGCTGCGCGTTGATCTTGATGACGGCAAAAAGAGAAGCTTTGGCCCCGAGCTGTGTGAGGTATGCCTGTCCTGTAACCGGGCGAAGCAGCACAACACGGCTACGGTAGCGGGACTGGAATGCATCGCTGAAGCGTTTTTCATCGTCGGGGTTGACGAGCGAAGCTGAGCTGAACGCAGCCAGGTAGCGGATGTCATGCCGTATTTCCATTTCCTGCACGGCCGACCGGCATTGGCTCAGCATCGGAACCACGATAAGTACTGACAGGGCAAGCAGCGCCCGAAGTCGCAATGACCGGTCATTTGGCATAGCGGCACGGGATCGTAATGCAAATGTGCAGACAATTAAAATATTGACCCGACAGATCGGCCGCCTTCTGCTCCGTTGATGATTCGCCTGCACGGTTACCCGATCAGCAACTACTATAACCGCGTCAAAATGGCCCTGCGTCTGAAGGGGCTCGCCTTCGAAGAAGTCCGGGCAGCACCTTCGAAAGACGAGGCTTACCTGAAGATCAACCCGCTCGGCGTCATACCGACGCTCGAAATCGATGGAGTCTTTCTCGCTGAAACGCACCCGATGCTCGAGTACCTCGAAGAAAAATTTCCGGAAACGGTCAGGCTTCTGCCCGGCGATGCCGCAGACCGGCACCGCGTGCGGCAGCTGGTCAATTACGTCGACATCCACATGGATAAACCGATCCGTATGCTGCGCGACTTTCACACCCTCGACGCAGGCACTCCGCCCGCCCTGAAAGAGATTGTGTTGCGCGAATTGCGGCAGGCAGTGCAAAGCTTTAATGCAACGGCGCGCTTTGCGCCTTACGTCGCCGGAAACGAAATTTCCCTCGCCGACTGTGCTGCCTATTGCACGATTCCCTGGTTTGCGCTGCTGGCGGAGCGTCACCTCGGTGAAAACCCGCTTTCCGGTATTCGGGGTTTTGCCGAGTACCGGGCGTTCATGGACCAGAACCCCGATTTCGCGGAAATTCATAAGACGGCAGAGAAGCAGATTAAGGTGATTGAGCGGGCAAAGAAGTTTGCCGGCAAAGTTGGTCTCTAGGTAATCTACGCCCATGGCATTTCGCCGCAGGAAAAAAGAGGGTGTGGCCCGCATCCTCGGGTACAAGGCAAGTTACCTGCACTTCACGGCCAAAAAGCCTGTCGGCACGCTGGTCTGTTTCCATGGCTGGCTCGATAACGCAGCCTCGTTTGTGCCGCTCGCAGAGGCTCTGCCCGAGTACGAGATTTTTGCCTGGGATTTCCTGGGTCATGGCAAGAGCGCTCACAAGCATCCCGGCGAGCGCTACCACTACATTGACCTCGTGCCTTTCATCGAAGCGGCACTGCGCCATATCGATCGCACTGAAGTCGTGCTGGTCGGTCATTCGATGGGGGCAGGTGCATCGGCGCTGTATGCGGGTGCCATTGGCGAAAGGCTCAGGGCACTCGTGGCGATTGAAGGCCTTTCGCCCATTACAGCAGAGCCAGCCGATGCTCCGAAGATACTCGCCGAGGGTGTGCGCGAATTCTCAAAAGCACAGAAACTGCCAAAGCCGGTCTATACATCGCTCGACGACGCTCTAAAAATACGGATGCGCGTGAACGGCCTGAGCCGCGAGGCGGCCATGCCCCTGGTCTCGCGTGCGATACAGAAAGTCGCAAAGGGCATCACCTGGCGGGCCGATTTCCGCCTGCGCGCACCATCGCTCATGCGCATGGGGCTGCCGCAGGTGAAAAGCCTTCTTGCGGGCATCAGGGTGCCGGCACTGTTGGTGCTCGGTGAGCAGGGTATGGCGGAGCTGACGCGTATAGCCGAAGCCGATGCCGATATCGGGAAAATTTTCAGAATTGTGAAACTGCCCGGCCACCACCACCTGCACATGGACCATGCGGTACAGGTCGCCGCTGCAATCCGCGATTTTCTCACGCAGAGGTGACGGTGTATCCTGTGCGATATGGAGAAAGGAACATGATGAATCCGGAGAAACCTTGCAAGTAATACGCACGCGGGCCGCGATGCGCGAGTATGCGCGCCAACATTCTGGCGAAATAGGCTTTGTGCCGACGATGGGTTACCTGCATGAGGGGCACCTGTCGCTTGTGCGCCGGGCAAAAGCAGAGAACCGCAAGGTGGTTGTTTCCATCTTTGTGAACCCGGCGCAGTTCAACGATCCCAAAGACCTGGAAAAGTACCCGGTAGATTTTGAGCGCGATTCAGCCATGCTTGAGCGTGAAGGGGTCGACGCCGTTTTCGCTCCCACGCGCGAAGAAATTTACCCCAACGGGGTGCCGTCACTGCGCATGAGCTATGATACGATCATGAATAAACTCTGCGGTGCGCACCGGCCGGGGCACTTCGAGGGGGTGCTGCTTGTTGTGCACAACCTCTTCATGTGGGTTGAGCCGCGGCGCGCCTACTTTGGCCTGAAAGATTACCAGCAGTACCTGCTGATCAGCAAGATGGCGCACGACCTTGAGTTGCCGGTTGAGGTCATTGGCTGCCCGCTCGTACGCGAGACCGATGGGTTGGCCATGTCGTCGCGCAATGTGAGGCTTTCGGCTGCGGGTCGTCAGCAGGCGCTCACGATTTCACGCGCGCTTTTTGCTGCGGCGGAGTTATGGCGGGGTGGGGCGCAGGTTGCCGAAACCGAAGCCGCGCTACATTCTGCCCTGGCACCGCTCGAGGTCGAGTATGCGCTCATCTGTGATGCCGGGACGCTGGTCACGTTAACCGGCGATGAAGCCCGCCCGGCAAAGGTGGTCATTGCCGTTGCGGCGTTTGTCGATGGGGTAAGGCTAATTGATAATATTCTCTTAGAATGATCTGCGCGGAGCGCAGATCATTTTATTTTTTTTTGCGCCTTGCGAATCATGCCCATGATGATGCGGAATACCAGGGACGGTGCAATACCGTGCAGACGGTAGAGCATACCCGATTCAAAGTTACACGTAATCATAAACTTACCCTTTTCCACGGCTTTGATGAACTTTGCTGCGACTGCCTCAGCAGTCATCAGCTTGGCGCTCTCTGACAGAGCCTGCGTTTCCATCGGTTTGGTCTTGTTCTCTTCATTGTATCCGGGCGTTTCGGTATCCGGTGGGCAGAGTACGCTGACCTGTATGCCGCGCGCATCGAGCTCTTGCCGTAGTGTTTCGGCAAAACCGACCAGGGCAAATTTGGGGCCGGCGTATGAGCTGTAGCCGAAGACGCCCATATAGCCCACCACAGAAGAGGTGAACGTGATGAGTCCACCTTTTTGCACGAGTGGATGCAGCCCCCGGGTCAGGTGTACCGCGCCGAGGTAGTCGGTCTTGACGGCACGGTCAAACTCATCGGCCGGCAGTTCATGAAAGTAGCCGGGCCGGGCATAACCGGCATTGTTGATGATTCCCGCCAGGGCAGGGTGTTTCTTGCGGACTGCGGTGCAGGTGGCTTCAATGGCCTTGCGGTTTGAAAGATCACAGCTGAACGTATCGATTTTGCCGGAAGGATTTTCTCTCTTACACTCAGCCTGTGCCAGCGACAGCGCTTTTTTGTCGCGCGCGATGAGAACCAGGTTGGCTCCGCGTTTTGCGAGCATGACAGCCAGCGCGCGACCGATGCCGCGTGAAGCTCCGCTGATGACGTAGGTACCGTGTGCGAAATTATGCGCCATCACATGCCCACGCGATCCAGTAAGGTCCGCGCCAGTTCACCTGCTGAGCGGTTGAGCGTGCGCCCCATTTCAAAGAGCTGAGCCGCGCCGTTTTCGTAGCCCGGTCGAATACCCTGGACGAAGCCTGAAATCGGGGCAATTTGTCCGAGTTGTTCAAAGATGCCCGCCGCGGCCATGCGGTGCATGCCTTCGGCGGAATCGATCGACTGGGCAAGGGTACTTTCGATTTCTTGCTGGTTTTCACGCAGGTTCATGGCGGGCAGGGTTTGAAGAAAGATATAATCTGCAAAGACAATTCTGCGACGGTGGCATGATCGCCGCGCGGTGCCAAAAATGCAGCGTCGCTGCGGCACGGCCTCACCGTTTTCGTCTTGACGCCCGGGTTAAAAGGGCTGTGTCCTCAGCCGTGGCGAAAAAGCTGCTATGGTTACCGATCCTGTTGATGCTGCACTGCGCCGGTAGCGACGCGATGTACGATCCGCCGGGTGGCAAGGGTTTCTGGGCCCGCAAGAGTGACCTCACCACAGGCAAAACGACTTTCTACCGGGTCACTTCCATGTTCGCTGCTGCCTCGGCGCACGCTAATCTCTATGTCGAGGCGAAAGGCGAGGTGCCCAAATCATCGATCGATGGTTTACTTTCAGCTTTTGAAAACAACATAGTGCCGGTGGAGCATGTCTGGTTCACGACACCGACGGATGTCGACCAGAACGGCAAGGTGATTCTCTTGTTGCTCGACATACAGGACGGTTACCGCGAAGGTAGTTCGTCCGGTTACATCGCCGGTTACTTTGATCCGCTCAACCATTACTCCGACGCATCGGTTAACGCACTGAACAGCCAGTATCACAGTAACCAGGCCGAGATGCTCTACCTTGATACGTATCCTGCCGACGTCACAAAGACCGGCTTTTTCGCGACGCTGGCGCACGAGTACCAGCACCTTCTGCAATTCGGCAAATACTACAAGGGTGACCAGGACGACATTGAGCCCACATGGATCGACGAGGGGCTCTCGGAAGTATCGTCTGACCTGACGGGGTTCGGGCCGCAGGTGAGCCGCGCGAATACCTTTCGCAGCGCACTGATCAACAGTACCTCGCTCATCCGCGAGCCTGCGCAGTTTGGGCTTGAGCACTATGCAAGTGCATACATGTACTTTCGCTACCTCTCAGACGCGTATGGCCTTGGTCTGATCTCAGCAATTTTTAATCAGAACCAGATCGGCCTGAGTGGTCTCAATAGCGCTATTCAGGCGAACGATTCTGGATTGCTCACACTCTGCCGGAATAACTCCGGTCTCACGTATCCCTACTTTGGCTGTTCATACCGGTACATGTGGGGGACGTTACTTTCTGGTGCTGGCCCTGGTGGATCACCAACGAGCACAAACGTGGTCTATAACGGAGTCAGTGAAGGCACCCTTCAGGTCGGTACACGGACATACCGCTTAGACGTTTCTAATGCCAGCTTTCTGCAGGAGCTGACCACGACCCTCTCGAACGGCTCTTATATCTCGTCGGGCCAAACGGGCGCTTTGCAGAGTTACGCACCGCGGCTCTACAAGAATAATGGCACTGGGGCAAGTCCGGGCTTCACGACGTGCAGTACCAGTCCATGTGGATTAACGGCAATCGTGGGCAGCAGTTATTTCGTCATCTTCAACCACGACGCAAATACTTCGGCCACCCACTCGGCGACGGTGGTTGACTCTCTGCAGCCGTCTGGTAGCATGGAACCCTCAGCACCTTTGCCTGAGCCCGGCGCTGAAACTCCGCTGGAGCACAGGGCGATGCACTGGCATTTTCCCCTGCCGAAAACCCAGCTCGAGCTGCTTAGCCCGTAACCTGTCAGACTATTTTGTCGTGCCGCAGCGAGGGCAGGCGCTGGCGCACTTCTTCGATACGTTGCAGGCTGAGGTCTGCGACGGCGACGCCCGGTCGTTCATCGAGTTCGGCGACGATTTCGCCCCAGGGATCAATGATCACGCTATGGCCAAAGGTCTGCCTGCCGCCGAAATGTTCACCGCATTGTGCGGCTGCGAGTACGTAGCAGGTATTTTCAATCGCGCGGCTGCGCAACAGCGCATGCCAGTGCGCAGCACCGGTCACCCGCGTGAAAGCGGCCGGTACGCATAACGCCTGAGCTCCCTTGCGTGCATAGGCACGGTACAGCGCGGGAAACCGCACATCATAACAGATGCTCATGCCGATCGCAAGCCCATTGGTTTCAAAGGTGGCAAGGTGAGGCTCGCCCGCCTGGGTAGACCGCGATTCCTGGTAGCTGACATTGTCGCCGGGCATCGCATCGAACAGGTGGAGTTTGTCGTAGCGGTGCAGTATCTCGCCCTGCGGGGTAACAGTTAACGCCGCGTTGTAGAACTTGCCGTTCGCCGCAGGCATGGGCATGCCACCGCCGGTAACTGTCAGGTTGTGCTGTGCCGCTGCCTGCCGCAAAAACTCCAACGCCTGCTGGCTGATTTCTGCCCCCTTGCTGAGCTTTTCCTGTTCACTGCCCAAGAAAGCGAAGTTTTCGGGCAGCAGCGCATAGGTGGCGCCCTGGCGCGCGGCACTGGCGAGCAGCTGGCCTGCCGCCTCGAGATTGGCTCCCGTGTCGTTCTGTGAGTTCATTTGTACAACGGCAGCGCGCATCAGAGTATTACCCCTTTTTGCTTTCCAGCCTGTCTGAAAAGCCTAAGATGGGTGTGCCTTCTGGATCGGGTCAACAGACACCTTTCCTTAAAAAACCATAGGGGGTTACATGGCAAAGAAGAACTACGAGCTCGTTCTTGTGCTCTCAGACAAGAATGGCGACGACAAAAACCGTTCGCGCGAAGAAGCAGAAGCTTCACTTACCAAGCGCGGCGCTGAGATTATCCAAAAAGAAGACTGGGGTGCAAGAAGACTGTACCACCTGGCCAAGAAGCAGGACCGCGGTCACTACTTCTACTACGGCTTCAAGAGCGACGGCTCTGCAATTCCGCAGATCAACGGTGACCTGCGTGTGAATTCAGGCGTGCTCAAAGCAATGATCACCGTGCTCGACTAATATGGCGAGCGACATCAACCGTGTTATCCTGATCGGGCGCCTGACGCGCGATCCGGAGCTCAAGTCGACCAATTCAGGAAACTATTTCTGCCGCTTCTCACTTGCGTCTAACCGCAACGTGTATAACAAGCAGTCCGGCGAGAGCCGCGACGAAGTCGGTTTCTTCGATTGCATCGCTTGGGGTAAATCAGCCGAGACGATCCATAAGTACCTGCAGAAGGGCCGCCGCATTTGTGTGGAAGGCAGCCTGCGCTGGTCTTCATGGGAAGGCACAGACGGCAAGAAGCAGAGCAAGGTTGAGATCAATGTCGAGGGATTCCAGTTTCTCGACGCGAAGCAAGACGGGGGCGGTTCAATGCGGGATGCCAGCCCTTCAGAACCATCGGGCTCGGCTGCTCACTTTGACACCGGCGCGATGAGCGACGACGATATCCCGTTCTAGTTATAGTTACAATCAAGAGGAAAAAATGGAAGAACGTCAAGAAAGAGAACCACGCCGCGAAGAAGGCGGGTACGAAGAGCGTAAAGGTCGCGGCGACCGTGGCCCACGCTTCAAGAAGAAGACCTGCCGTTTCTGCGAAGTCAAAGACATGGCAATCGATTACAAGCGCGTGGACGTGCTCGTAAAACTCGTATCTAACAAAGGTAAAATTCTGCCGCGCCGCCTGACCGGTACCTGCGCGCTGCACCAGCGTGCAGTCGCTAAGGCGATCAAAAAGGCACGCAACGCCGGCTTTATGCCATTCTCGGTATAAGACAGCAGAAATCATGGAAGCGGTGCTGGGTTTTCCTTTAAGCCTCGCATTCGCTCTCATTCCCATCTACCTTTACCGCCCGTCATTCAACCGCCGTCTGTGGTTGTGGGGAGTTTTTCTCCTGACGGGCCTTTTTTTGCTTCTGCCCGGCAAGCTTCGCATAGAAGCGTTTCTGCCGGGTGGGGCAGCACCCTTCTTTTTTATCGCCGGTGTCTGGGTTGTGGCACTGAATCCCACGAGTTCAATCTACAAGCTGCTCAATATGCCTTTGCCCTCCCGCAAAGAGCTCAAGGCCGAGATCGAGAAAGTGCCCGATGTAGAGGGCCGGTTGCAGAAGTACCTGGCGCTGACTGTTCAGCTGAAGAAGATCTGGCTGAAGCGCGACCAGTTTCTGTCAGGCTATAACTCCGCCATGCTGCTGATATTCAGCATTGCGGCAACGCTGGTGTCATTTGGTGTCGCGGTTTACGAATACTTCCTGACCGGTACACTGAAGCAGTTGCTCGAAGAAATCTACAAGCAGGTTGCGGCCCGCATGCAGGCTTCGGGGGCCGAGGTAGTCGATTTCCGGCCGCAGTTGCTCGAATTGAGTCCTGTCTTCTTTTTTGCTTCGAGTTTTGCCTCCGTATTCTGCCTCGGTATCTTCCTGCGCATTTTTGCACGGCTGCGCTTTAAGCAGAATCTGGTGCAGGGGTACATGAGCCTGTTTCGTATACCGGATAACTGGGTCTGGGGGCTGATTCTTTTCGCCGGCATCTACCTGCTGGGCCTCAGGATGGATGCGCTGAAACCGGCAGCTTTTGTGGTACGAAACGGCATGATGATCCTGCTTTTTCTTTATATGCTGCAGGGCATAGGGGTTGCATCGCTGTTTTTTGAGGTCCGCCTGGTGCCCACGCACTGGATAGCCCTCGGCGTTATGCTCATGGGACTCTGGGTGCCGGAACTGCTGACGCTGATTGCGCTTTCCTTTACCGTGCTCGGCCTCGCGGAGGTCTGGTTTGCCCTGCGGAAAAGGTCTTTACGCCCTGTCACCGATGCCTGATTTGATCTAATGCGCGTCATTCTCAAGCAAGATATCCCAACGCTCGGCCGTGCCGGCGACATCAAAGAAGTCCGTGACGGTTATGCCCGTAACTTCCTTTTTCCACGCGGTCTTGTGATGAATGCGAATGTGCGTTCAGTCAAAGAAAAAGCCTTCATTGAGCAGGTACAGGCGCGCAAGATCGCCAAGCGCAAGAAATCAGCAGAAGAGCTGGCGGGCCAGCTGAACGGCAAAGAAGTCACGCTGCAGGCAAAAGTCGGCGAAGACAATAAGCTGTTTGGCAGCATCACCAACATCCAGGTGGCAAAGCAGCTCGAAGCAATGGGTTTTACTGTCGATCGCCGGGCCATCGTGCTCGATGAAAACATCAAGGCGCTCGGCAATTACAAGGTACAGATCAAGCTGCACGACGGCGTGACGGCTGCTATCCAGCTGCACGTTGTAGCTGGCTAGTTCGTTTCCCTCGGGTCAATATCCAGTACAAGGCTGACCGTTCCGGCCAGCCGAACCATTCTTTCGCACAACGGGACAATCCGCTTCAGGTAAGCATGGAGCGTCTTTTCGGACGGGGCTTTGAGGAGAAAATGTACCCTGAATTCATTCTCGAGCTTATGGCGACCCGGTGACGCCGGGCCCAGTATCTCGACGCTTTCCTGGGTCGCATCCGCAAATAACTCCCGCGTGTTCTGTGGTCGAATTTCACGCGCAAGCCGGTCGGCAAAAGTGAAAAGTTCCTGCTCGTTGTCGCTGCGCAACAAAAGGCGCGCGAGTGCGCCGAAGGGAGGGTAGTGCGTCATCCGGCGCAACTCAGCTTCAGCAGCGTAAAAGGTGTCGGCGTTGTGCTGCGCCGCGGCAAGGACTGCCGGGTGCTGCGGCTCCATCGTCTGTATGACCACCTCGCCGGGACGGTGGCGACCCGAACGGCCGACGACCTGCGCCAGAAGTTGCCATGCCTGCTCTGACGCGCGGTAATCAGGTGAGTTCAAAACCGGGTCAATCGACAGAACACCTACCAGCGTAACACCTTCAATATCAAAACCCTTGGCGATCATCTGTGTCCCGAGCAAAATATCTATCTGCCGCTCGCGTAAGCCCTGCAAAACTTCGCTGGCGAAATTTTTCTGCCGCGTTGTATCGCGGTCCAAACGGGCGTACGAATAGGCGCCAAACTGCGCCTCCAGGATGTCTTCCACTTTCTGTATGCCCCTGCCGGACAGGCGGCGCAATTCACCGTCCTTTGGGCAGAAGCGCGCGAAGGCCTCAGAGTAGCCGCAGTGGTGGCAGCGCAGCGTATTGTCCTTATGGAATGTCAGCGAGACCGCGCAACGCGGGCATTCGGCGTAACCGTCGCACACCGGGCAGTGCACGTGCGTGCTGTGCCCCCGGCGGTTCATGAGCAGCAGTACCTGGTTTTTTTCACTCAGGTGCTCATGCATCTTTTCCATCAGGAACGGCGAGATCAGGCCATGCTGTGCGTGGTAGTCGGGAATAAAAACTTTCGGCAGTGACTGCCCCGTGGCGCGTTCGCGCAGCCTGTAGAGCTGTGCGCGACCGTCTTTCGCGCGCATGAGGGATTCCAGGGAGGGTGTGGCGGAGCCGAGAACCAGCCGCGGGATCGGCATTTCGCATTCCTGTCTGAGCCGCGCCACGACACGCGTATCAAAACGGAGCGCACGCTGGTCTTTGAACGAACCGTCGTGCTCTTCGTCTATGATGATGAGTCCGAGTTTTGCCGCGGGCAGAAAGACGGCAGAGCGTGTGCCCACGGCGATTCCGGCTGCTCCCGAGAGGAAAGCCTGCTGCCCCGCGAATCTCTCACTGTCATTCAAACTTGAATGGTACAGCACGGACCTCTCTCCGAAGCGTCGCCGTATCACATCCATGATCTGTCCCGACAGGGCAATTTCAGGCACGAGCAGCAGTGCCTGTTCGCCGCGTGCGAGGGTTTGTGCAATCAGGTATTCGTAGATGCGCGTCTTGCCCGAACCCGTAACTCCCCAGATAAGATGTTCGGGTGCTTCGATTGAGGGTCGGCTGAGAATCGCATCTGCCACCGATTGTTGTTTTTCATTGAGCGCGGGAAGCTCCGGCGCCGGCTGTGAGGCTTTATTTACCAGGTCAGGCTGATCCTCATTGCCTGCGGCTGCTTTGCCGGATTTTTTTTTGGTGCTACCACCTGGCAAACGGGCCAGCATGGGTGGCAAAGATTGTGCGATGACTTCGTCCAAACCGGCAAAGTACTGCTCTGCGACACGTTCGGCCAGTTCAAGCGCTGCGGCGTTAAGCACCTTGTGGGATTTCGTAAGATCTGCTTCAGTTACCTGCAGCCGGGAATCTGCCGAACCTTCGCTTTGGGAAAGCAGGACCGCGGTCTTTTTTTCTGCACCGTCATGCAAACGGCAGCGGTGGCCCAGCCATTGGGTTGCGTCAAACTCAGAATGGGCTGTTACAATGGCGGTGTGACCGGCCTGTTCGACAAAAAGCCGGAGCATCAGGCGGGGACAATTTCACCCAGGAAGGAATACTCCGTATAGGCCTTGAGTTCCACCATGGGCATTGAGCCCACGTGGAGCGATTTTGGATCTGCACCTATGGGTAGGGTGACCACTTCGTCGCTTTCCGGCGCATCGTGCGCCCGGCGCAGGACCACTTCGCCACCGCTGATTTCATCGACAATCATCGTTTCGCGGCGGCCAATCAAACCGAGCGCGTACTGTTTGCGTGTCTCGAGATGGATATCGCGCAGCTCATTGATACGACGGTATTTTTCTTCGTCGCTGACAGTTTCGTCCATCGTGTCGCCTGCCGAAGTGCCTGCCTCGTGTGAATACCTGAAGAGCGCGAGTTTGTCGAGACGGTGCTTACGCGTGAAATCCACCAGCGCCTGGTATTCAGCCTCGGTTTCTCCGGGAAATCCCACTATGAACGAGGTGCGGATCTCAAAGTCGGGTGTAATCGAGTGTGCCTTGTTGATGATTTCGTCGAAGAGAGCAACGTCAGAGGGCCGTTTCATGCGCCTGAGCATTTCAGGTGAAACGTGCTGGAAGGGAATATCGAGGTAAGGCACAAGCTTCGGGAATTTTTTCCACAGGTCGAGCAGGTCGAGCACACGGCGATCGGGAAACAGGTATTGCAGGCGAATCCAGTGGATATCTTCGCGGGCAGACAGGTGCGCGATAATCTGCTCCAGGTCTTCTATCCCCTGGCTGATCGTGTCCTGGCTAACGAGGACAACTTCGCCCAGAGGCACCTTGCCGCCCCGCAGCGCAAGTTCATCGGCGATCTGCCGGTCGATGTCTTCGAGCGCATAGGTCTTGAGACCGCCGCGGATTTTGGGAATAATACAGAAGGCGCACTTTCGGTCGCAGCCCTGTGCGATGCGCAGCCATGCAAACGGCCGCTGCGTATCGGCTCCAAGGCTCATGATCTCTGAAGATAGTTCGGCTGCGTGTCCTGCAGGTTCGATGCCGAACTGTTCACTGATCAGGCCGCCCACTTCGTGGTAGCGCTGCGTGCCGATGGTAAAGTCGAGCTCAGGAATATCCTGTGAGACTGCCTCTGAGAACCGCTCGACGAAACAACCCACGAGGCCGACTTTCATTCCGGGCGATTTTTTCTGCTTAACCTGCAGCGCATTAAAGACGGTTTGTATGGTTTCTTCCTGCGCTTCGCGTATGAAAGAGCAGCTGTTGATAAGAAAAAAATCGGCCTGTTCAGCCTTTTGTGCCTCGCGAAAGCCAAGCCGCATGAGCGAGGTGCGCATGCGGCGCGAATCAACGCGGTTCTTGGGACACCCGAGTGTTTCAATGTGGAAACTCAGGTCGGCTGCCGAGCGCCTGTCAGTATTCGCGGCTTTTTTTTCCGCAGCTACGGGCTTAAGGCCGTAGCTGGAAGTCTCCCTTTTTGTTGCGGCCATTTTGATTATCATTATAGCCATGGGTTAAGACCATGGCGATAATTTTACGCGTCCTTGATCACGACCTTGAACTTTGACTGTTCAACCGGATCTCGCATCTTGCGGATGATCTTGTTTGCCACGCTGCCCTTCGGGCCGAGGACTTCGCTTTTGCCGTTAATGGTGAGTTTAACGTCGCCGGCATCGCCGATTTTGATCTGGATACTGTCGTTTGCCTCAAGCAGCAGCGGTGTATCACGCTTGAACAGCCCGCGCTTGCCGGGCTTACCGTCGACAAAGTATTCGATATACGTATCGCCTGTGAGTACACCCTCGAGGCGGATCAGAAAATTGTCAGGATTCGAGACGCGGACTTCAGTGACAGGAGCACCTTCAGCCGGCTGTACCTCTTCACCCAGGTCGATCACAAGTTTTGCGTTGTTGGCGGTGACACCTGAAAGGGTTACCTTGAACTTGCGCGGTATTGCCGCATCTTCTATGTCCACCGGTTCTTCTTCTTTGAGCGTGTACTTCTTGCGCCCCGGGTAGACTTCGAGCCCTACAGAATAATTTCCGGTTTTTTCATCGGACACGATATCGCGCAGGACAATGAACACTTCGGTGTTCTGAACAGAGAAGCTGATAGCGCGTCCCTTCTTGATGATCTGCGGGCTGGGGCGGCCCGGCTGCAGCTTGACGTGGTCTGATTCGACGTCAGGCACGGTGGTGGAATTGCGCGTGAAGTTTGTCACTGCGCTTGCCTGGCTGTCGACGTTGGCGGTACCTGCGTCTTTGCCAGACGAGAAATGGCTCACGAGCATCACAATGCCCGCGATTGCCACCAGCACGATCGGGATAATGATCAGCGGTTTGGCAAATTTTTCCACGTAGTCGCTTAGCTGCACAGTGGGCTGCATGAGTTCGTGCAGAGGGGTTTCGGTTTCGGTAAGCTGTGAGCCCTTGTAGAGGCGCTTTACCTGTTCGGGATCGACCTCGAGGTATACCGCGTAGCTGGCCAGGAAACCCAGCGCATACGTTTCTCCCGGGAAGACCATATAGTTGTCGTCTTCAATGGCCTGCAGGTGGCGCGCTGTGATCTTCGTGTCATCAGCGGCCTGGCGCAGCGGGATGCGCTTTTCTTCCCGGGTTTTTCTTAAGAGCTGGCCTGCTGTCATGCTTACTCCGTCGTCAGGGGGTTATCTACAATCTTGGCATTTTCCGGTTCTTTGAACTGGAAGAGTTTTGCGTCGATTGCAGGGTTGAGTTTTATATTCGTAAAATTCAGTTCAACGCTGCGGCCACTCGGTGACGATGCCTGCATACGCCTGATGAGGTATGTTTCCGGCTCAACGAAAAGTGTGATCTTATCGTAACCACCGGTGATTTCTTTTTCTTTGAGTTCCAGTACAAAAAAGCGCCCACCTTCAAGCTCGCGCGGTTGCTCAGGCTTGTCAAAACGGTAGTGGTAACGGCGGAAGAGGTTGCTCAGGCCTTCAGCAGTTCCTGCACTATAGAGCGACTTGCCATCTTTATCTTTGGTTTTCAGTGGCTGCCGGCCAACGGCGCGCAATCGCGCAACATAAACATAGAGCGTCTGGCCATTGCTCACGATGATGTCGCCCGCCGGCTGACTGAATGTGAAGTTGAGTTTGCCGCCCTCGCCATACGTTGCCACTCCGCTGCTGGTGCGCGTTTTGCCGAGGTCTTTGATGCTGAGCGAAAAATCAGCCTGGTAGGCCTTCAGTGCCTTGAATTTGGCCTGCATCGCTTTAGCCACGTCGGATGGGTGGACGAAGCTGTCGGCCAGTAGAGCGGGAGCTGCAATGAGCAGCGCAGCCAGTGTATACGCGGTTTTTTTCATATGAATTGCCGGGAATTTCCGAGAAAATTTCGTTTAAGAAACAGGGTGTCAAACAATATCAAAGGGAAAAATCATTGACCGGCAATGGAGATAACCGATGCCACCCACGACCTTATCATGAGTAACCTCAATACCTCCGCGACTGCGGATCGCCGGAAAAAATACCTTGGCCTTTTCCTTTGTCTTGGACTTTTTGTCGCTGCCACTGCAGGACAAATGGATGCCAACGCCAAAAAAGAGATATCAGAAGAGGGACTGACAGAACTCTTCAATGCTGCACTTTTTCACGTGCGCAACGATTACGTGGATGATGTTTCACGCCAGCAGCTGATGTTTGGCGCGATACGCGGTATGCTGTCCGCGCTGGACGATGCGCACACGCGCTTCATGACCGCCGAAGAAACCAACGAACTGCAGACGGAAATGCGCGGCAATTTCGGCGGGCTCGGTATAGAGATCTCGCAGCGTGACAACGTGCTGACCGTGGTTTCTCCTATTGAAGACACGCCGGCTATGCGGGCAGGTATAAAGCCCGGAGACAAAATCATTGAAATTGACAAGAAGACCACACGCGACCTGTCTCTGAGCGAAGCGGTCAAGCAGCTGCGTGGCAAGCCAGGGACTTCGGTGAATATCAGCGTTGTCCGTGAGGGTGAAGACGAGATTCTCTCGTTTGACCTCGTCCGCGAAGTTATTAAGATCCAGGTTGTCACTTCACAGTTTCTCGAGGCAGAAAAGCTCGGTTATGTCCGCCTGAAGCAGTTTAACCAGACTGCGACAGAAGATCTTGCGAAAGCGCTTGCCGACTTTAAGAAGCGTAAGGCAAAGGGAGTTATTCTCGATCTGCGCTGGAATCCCGGCGGGCTGCTCGACGCGGCTCACCGCATCAGCAACTTCTTCATCAAATCAGGAGTGATCGTTTCAACGCGCGGGCGCAAGAAAGAGCTCGATCGCGTTTTTAACGCTGATCCCTCTGCCGCGATTGCGGCCGATCTGCCATTGGTGGTGCTTGCGAACGAAGGTTCTGCATCGGCGAGTGAAATCGTCACCGGGGCGATCAAAGACCATAAGCGTGGCAAATTCATCGGTGTGAAAACCTTCGGTAAAGGTTCGGTACAGAACGTTATCAGTATGATGTATGGCACGTCGATGGCCCTCACCATCCAGAAATACTATACGCCTTCAGGAGTGTCGATACACAAGAAGGGGATAGAGCCCGATATCAATGTTCCGGCTCTCGATTTCAACAAAGATGATCGCCGCCATTACAAGGAGATTCGCGAGAAGAAGATCCTGCAGGATTTCGTGAAAGAAAACAAGGTGTACAGCATTGAGACGGTACGCAAGTTCCAGAAGATGGTCGCGGCCAAGGGCCTGACCCTGACGGACTATGCGGCAAAGCGTGCACTGAAAGATGAGCTGACAAAAAGCGAAAACAGGCCAATCTTTGACCTTGAATTCGATGTCCAGTTGCAGCGCGCCATTTCAGAGCTAAAGAAGTGAGCCGCGAAAGGGTTTGGGGACGGTTGATGCTTTTCGGCCTGCCCAGCCAAATGTTGTTTTTTGATTGACGATAAAAAACGTGTTAAGGATGCGTTAAGAATATAAATTAACCGGAGCCAACGCCATGGAAATCAGCCAGAGAGAAAAAGACGGTATTACCATTCTAGATATCCAGGGGGAGATTGACCTCTACAACGCCCCAGAAATCAAAGATATTATTCAAAAGCTGATTGAGGCCCAAAAGTACAATGTTATCATCAACCTGGAAAAGGTGTCGTACATTGACTCTTCAGGCATTGGCGCACTGATTTCGAGCCTTTCCAACCTGAAGAAATATCAGGGCGGATTGAAGATCATCAATGTTTATGCATCTGTTAAGAAGGTCTTTGAGCTCACAAAGCTCACCAGCTTCTTTGAAATCTACGAATCTGAAGCAGAAGCGCTGGCGAAATTCAAATAATGAACATCCAACTTACCTATCCTGTCACTGGAGCTAAAATGCTAAAATCCAAATTCCGTGCGCGCACGGTCATGCTTATCGCTGCTGCGGCTATGGCACTTGTTGTTGGTTGCGGCGACCCGATTCCCATGGAAGAAATGGGTGTCGCAAAAGTCGCAATTGCCCGCGCCGAAACGGTAAAGAGTGCGAAGTACTCGGCACAGAATTTCGACGGAGCTCAAAAGGCACTGCTTGATGCTCATAACCTGATCGAACAGGGCAAAATGAGCGATGCGAAAGAAAAGGCGATAGAGGCCAAGAAACTCGCTGATGCTGCGTACGATGAATCTGCGCCGAAGCTGGCGCAGGAAACGCGCGGTGAGGCCGAAGTAGCCATACGTTCTGCAGAAGAGGCGAATGCAGAGCAGTTCGCGGCTGACGATCTCGGCGCGGCCAAGGCAAGCCTGGTGCAGGGCGATAAATACTATGAATCAAAAGACTACCTGAGCTCATACCACCTGTTTGAAGAATCGCGCGAGAAGGCAAAAAAGGCGCTCACCACTTCTGAGGCGCAGGTTGAGGTCATGAAACGCGACCTGGCAGAGATTGATGACACCATTGCTGCAGCAGAACGCGCGGGTGCAGCGCAAAGCGCTCCGGATACCCTGAAAAAAGCGAAAGATGCAGCGGGTCATGCCCGCGGTGACCTTGAGAATAAGAAGTTAAAATCAGCTTACAGCAATATCGAGACGGCAAAAGCGGCGTCGAAAGATGCGCTCACAGTAGCGCAGAAGCAATCGGCTTCTGAAAAGCTGGCACAGGCAAAGAAAGATGTTGCCGGCGCCGAGCGCAAGCTAAACGACCTGAAGGCCCGCGCCAGCGATGCAAAAACTGCAAAGGCACTCGAGCAGTCTGAAGAAGCGCAGCAGGCACTGAAGACTGCGGACGAAAACCTGGTAGCTGCAAAAGAGGCACTCAATGCGGCACGCGAAGCTGAAAAAAACCAGGCCTATGGTGAAGTCGTAACGCAGTCAGAAGAAGCGAGCCGCCTGGCAAAAGTCCTGACCGACTCGCTGCCAGAGACTGAAGTTCTGCTCGCGCAAGCAAAGGATCGATCAGCCGGCGCAGATTCTGAAAGGGCTGGTTCTGAAAGCACTGGTTCTGAAAGTACTGGTTCTGAAGAGGATTCTTCTGAGGAAACCGAGAAGCCGGTCAGGACAGAAGAGACCAGCAAAGCCGGCTGGAAAACCTACAAGGTACGCTATATCCCGGAGAACCGCGATTGCCTCTGGAAAATTGCCGGTTACAAGTATATCTACAATAACCCGCGCCTGTGGCCCAAAATCTATCGCGCTAACAAGGGTAAGATCAAGAACCCAGACCTGATTTATCCGGGCCAGGTCTTTAAGATTCCCCCTAAGAAGAGTAAAGGAGACTGACCTCAAAAAGGCCGCGCTGGTGCGGCCTTAATTATCCAACACCGGTTCCGTCCGGAACCGGCCATCACACACAATCATTCAAATCTCCAGCCTGATGGCTGGCAACTCACCCCAAAAATTCAAGAGGAAACAATGGCTCGTAAGAAAGGCGCGGACGAAGAAACCGCAGAAACTACCACAGAGGCTCCCGAAAGAGGGAAGATACGTCTGCGCGGAAAAAAAGAGGGCGGTGATTCTGCGCTGGCAGTAGAAGAAAATCCATCGACAACCCCGCCACGCGATACCCCCCCCGTCTCGGCACCAGGCGCGAACAATGGCCCCCGGGAGAACGGGCAGGGGGGGCGCAAAATGGAGATCAGCGAGTTCAAGAACAAATCGATGAACGAGCTGGTCGAAATGGCCCTTTCGGTTGGGGTGGAAAACCCGGCCGACCTCAAAAAGCCGGCGTTGATTTTTTCGATTCTGCAGAAACAATCGGATAATCCAGGCCTCGTCTATGCTGAGGGAGTTCTCGAAGTCATGCCCGATGGTTACGGCTTCCTGCGCTCCGCAAGCTACAACTACCTGGCAGGACCCGATGACATCTATGTCTCGCCCGCGCAGATTCGCATGTTTGCGCTGCGTAAGGGTGACACTGTTTACGGCCAGATTCGTATGCCACGTGACAACGAGCGCTTTTTCGCGATCCTGCGCGTCGATACGATCAATGGTGTGCCGGCAAGTGAAGCGATGCGTCGCGTACACTTTGACAACCTCACTCCGCTTTATCCCGAGCAGCTGATCAAACTGGAAACGACTGCTGAAAAACTCTCAACTCGCGTTGTCGACCTGGTTTCGCCGATCGGCAAAGGCCAGCGGGGACTGATCGTGGCACCACCTCGTACCGGAAAAACGATGCTGATGCAGGATATTGCAAACGCGATTACCACTAACCATCCTGAAGTGACGCTACTGGTGCTCTTGATCGACGAGCGCCCCGAAGAGGTGACCGACATGGCGCGCAGCGTGCGCGGCGAAGTGATCGCCTCGACCTTCGACGAGCCCGCAAACCGCCACGTGCAGGTTGCCGAAATGGTCATCGAAAAAGCCAAGCGTCTCGTTGAACACAAGCGCGACGTCGTGATTCTGCTCGACTCGATCACGCGTCTTGCCCGTGCTTATAACCAGGTGATTCCTTCATCGGGCAAGGTACTTTCGGGTGGTGTTGACTCGAACGCGCTGCATAAGCCGAAGCGCTTTTTCGGTGCGGCCCGTAACATCGAAGAGGGTGGCTCGCTCACGATCATCGCCACCGCCCTGATCGATACCGGCAGCAAGATGGATGAGGTTATTTTCGAAGAATTCAAGGGTACCGGTAACATGGAGCTCCACCTCGACCGCAAGCTGGTCGAGAAGCGGACATTCCCGGCGATCGACATGAACCGCTCGGGCACGCGCCGCGAAGAGTTGTTGCTGGATAAAGAAGATGTCAATCGCATCTGGATTCTGCGCAAGATCTTCGCCTCGCTTTCGACTGTCGAGAGCATGGAACTGCTACTTGAAAAGATGCGCGGCACGAAGAACAACAAGGCGTTTTTGGATAGTATGAAGACCGGCTAGCATCGCCCGAAAATGCGGTGTTTTTTGACAGCCGTAAGCAGGCCTTTAGGCCGCTTTAGCAGCCGTTTCCCTCAGGAAACGGCGAGGCTTACGGCTGTCCCGCATTTTTGGAGCGATGGGGCTAGCTTGGTTCTGCGTTTTTTCGTAACGAGAACTGCGCGTTTCTGCGCGGCCCCGGTTAGATTTGCCAAGCGGCTGCGGTTCATATTCAAAGCAAGTAGCCCTACGGCTGTCCCGCATTTTCAGAGCGATGGGACCAGGGCTGCACGGGCTTCTGTCAGCACGCTGCTGATTTTCGTCCTCGTCGTCTTTTTCGTCACCGCATGCGCTCCCTCGAAGGACACGGTGCTGAGCGACGTCGAGCGCAACTATACCGGGGCAGGATTTCTCGATACTGATACTTTCCAGATTACCTGCCCGCTGCCGTCTGGCGGTGAAGACCGGCTTGGCCTTTGCCGGCAAAAGCTCATCGCCGAACTGGTGGAGTACAAGGAGAGGTACGATCGCGAAGCCTTTGCGCGGCGGATGCACCAGGACTTTCTGCCTTTCTTTAAGCCTGCCGAGGTTACCGATGCGCAGCGCGAAGAATGGCGCAGGTTCTACCACGTGCTTTCCGAAGGCCGCAGCCGGGTTGTCTTCGAGCGTGCAGCTGGTGAGGGTTTTGAAGGTGTCTTCCGCCTGCGGCTGAGAGACCTGATTTACCGCGTACAAAAAGCCCGGTAGGGCAGCATACCGCCTGTTTTTTGCCGATATTCCGCCAAAATCGCAACCAATCAGCTAAGACCGGGCTACCGGAAAGCCGATATTCATATGTGGGCCGTTCGGGCAAAAAAAGTTCAGGTGATGGGCAGAGCCTCGTCACCATTCTGTTTGTGCTCGGCGTGATCGGCTGGGGTTTTTTCGCTATCGACCGGTTAACAGATTCTGACAGCGGCCCCAAATCGCCGCGCATTCAGGGCAGGGCATCAGGACAGGAAGCGGGCTGGAAAAAAAGTGCCCGCGACTGGCTGTCCCGGTCCCTGAATTCTAAAGAGGCACCATCAACAGACCGGGCCGAGAGTATTTCACGCAATGTGGGCGCTAACGATATCCCCCTGGTTCCGGACCCCAAGGGATTGAAGGTCGATGGCGGAGAGCAGAGGGAGCTACTAACGGAACGCGACCCCTTACCTGATGCTGAGGATGTCGGCCGCGAGCTATCTGTATACCTCTATCGTCTGAACTCGCGGGGGCAGCCGGTACTGTCGCAGGTGCGTCGCCGCCTGGCAAATGCCGACGCAGACCTGGCGCACCGGCTGGCGCTGGTGATTCGCGGGCCTTCTGCAGCCGAAACCGACAAGGATTACATTGATTCGTTTATCAGGAAACCACGTATCCTGGGCGCTTCGATGCACGATGGCTGCGCAGTGGTTGACTTTGATGGCAATTTTGGGGCGGGAGTGAGTCACCAGACGCTCAAGTTCCAGATCAGGCAGCTATTCCGCAACGTTCAGTCATGGACGAAGGCGCCTTGCCTCGAACTCACCGTGCGCGGCAAATACCAGCCACACCTGGGTACGGATGGCATATATTTTCCACGACGCATCGATGCACAGTGGCTGGCCGAGAATCTCTAGCAGGCTGTTGAAAGACAGCCAAAAAGCAGGGTGTTGAAACCGAGCGCAGCTGCAGACAGGCCATTTATGGCCGTTTTGCGAGCGATTCGCATAGCGAATCGCAGCGTCTGCAGCGAGCACGGGACTTTTTCAACACCCTGCTAGGGCGACCATCTAAGGTCGTAGATACTAAAAACAAACTAACTATTGCAATGGCTCTACCGGGCTTTCATGAAAAAATGCTGGGCCAGATAATTTTTATTATACTAGCAGTGTCGACAATAGAGTGCTATCACTCTATGGCCGGCTAATAGCCCGCCGCGAGATGACGTGGCTGGTGGCAGAAGTGAGGATTTTATGGCAGCAGAAAACATGACACTCAAGACACGCGCGGTCTACCAGGCGGCGGTGGCAAAGGCGCAGGAGCTCGGCCATGCCGACATCACGCCTGAGCATTTTATGGCCTCTCTCTTCACTGACGCCGAGGGCCTGCCGGTGCAGGTGCTGCACCGTATGGGTGTCGAGCCGCAGTCCGTCACCCGGTTGTTTGAAACGTATCTCTCTAAGCTCCCCCGGGCGCAGGGCAATTTTGAACCGGGGCAAAACCTTTCGAACGACGCACGCAAGTTCTTGCAGCTCGCCGAACGCGAGATGAACGGCCTGGGTGACCAGTACCTGTCGCTGGAGCACCTCTTGCTCGCTTATACCAATGGCAGCTTTGCGCTGAAGAAAGAGCTCGAAGGTCTGGGAGTCGAACGCCGGCAGCTGGCAGAAATACTCAAGGAGCTGCGCGGCAACCAGAAGGCTGATTCGGATAACCCCGAAGCGAAATTCAATGCACTGCAGAAGTACGGCAAGAACCTCAACGAACTGGCGCGGCAGGGCAAACTTGACCCGGTGATAGGCCGCGACGAAGAGATTCGCCGCACGATCCAGATTCTTTCGCGCCGTAACAAGAATAACCCGCTCTTGATCGGCGAGCCGGGTACGGGCAAGACGGCGATTGTCGAAGGTCTCGCAGGGCGGATTGTCTCCGGTGACGTGCCTGAAATTCTTAAACACAAGACCGTCATTACGCTCGATATGGGTTCTCTGATCGCGGGCGCGAAATACCGAGGTGAGTTCGAAGAGCGGCTCAAGGCGGTGCTCGACGAAGTGCGCGCCAACCAGGACACACTGATTCTGTTCATCGATGAAATACATACCGTCGTGGGTGCGGGCGCAGGAGAAGGGCAGCTCGACGCCGCCAACATGCTGAAGCCGGCGCTGGCACGCGGTGAGATCCACCTGATCGGCGCCACGACGCTGAAGGAGTACCAGAAGCACCTGGAAAAAGACGCCGCGCTCGAACGCCGCTTCCAGAGTGTCTATGTCAATGAACCTTCGGTTGAAGACGCGGTCACGATCCTGCGCGGCCTGCGCGATCGCTACGAGGTGCACCACGGTATACGCATCACCGACGCGGCGATAGTCTCGGCGGCGACGCTGTCGAATCGCTACATCAGCGACCGCTTCTTGCCCGACAAGGCGATCGACCTCATCGACGAAGCCTGCGCGAAACTCAAGATCGAACGCAATTCGATGCCGCAGGAACTCGACGACCTCAACCGGCGTATTGTGGCGCTGACGATCGAAGAAACTGCGCTCAACCGCGAGAACGACGCGGCGAGCGTCGAGCGCCTGAACGCGGTACGTAAAGAACTCGGCGAGCTGCGTGAAGAGTTCAAGGCGATGAAGCTCAAGCTCGACAGCGAAAAGCAGGACCTGACGCAGGTTTCAACGCTCAAAGAAGAAATCGAGAAACTTAAGATCGAAGAGGCCGCGGCAGAACGTAAGGGTGATCTGAACCGGGTGGCCGAGCTGCGTTATGGTAAAATTCCCGAGTTGCAGAAGAAGCTCGAGGCGACCGTAACGCAGATGCGCGGCAAAACTGACGGTGTGCGCCTGCTGAAGGAAGAAGTTACTGAAGAAGATATCGCAGAGATTGTCTCGCGCTGGACGGGAATTCCTGTCTCGAAGATGCTGACTTCAGAAAAAACCAAGCTCCTCAGGATTGAAGACGCCCTACACGAGCGCGTCGTGGGGCAGGAGACTGCAGTCGATGCCATTGCGAACGCGATACGCCGCAACCGCGCAGGCATTGCTGACGAAGATAAGCCCATCGGCAGCTTCTTGTTTCTTGGGCCCACCGGTGTCGGCAAGACCGAGACTGCGAAGGCGCTTGCCGAGTACCTGTTCGACGACGCAAAGGCGATGGTGCGTATCGACATGAGCGAATACATGGAGAAGCACTCGGTGGCAAAGCTGATCGGGTCGCCCCCAGGGTACATTGGCTATGACGAAGGCGGTCAGCTCACGGAAAAAGTGCGCCGCCGGCCCTACAGTGTGATACTCTTCGACGAAATCGAAAAGGCGCACCCCGACGTCTTCAACCTGTTTTTGCAGATTCTCGACGAGGGCAGGCTGACCGATGCGAAGGGCAGGCTGGTCAACTTCCGCAATACCATTCTCATCATGACTTCGAACCTGGGTTCGGAGCACCTGATGAACCGTGACCTCAACACCGAGGAGCAGGAAGTCCGCGTGCTCGAAACCGTGCGTGGCTACTTCAGGCCTGAATTCCTGAACCGCCTCGATTCGGTGATCCAGTTCCACCGCCTGGGTCAGGAGCACCTGCAGCAGATTGCAGGCCTGCAGATCGACCACGTCGTCGCGAAGATACGCCAGCGCGGTATCGAACTCGAGGTCGGCGACGATGTGAAGAAGCTGATCATCGAAAACGGTTTCGACGAGGAGTACGGCGCGCGGCCGATGAAGCGGGCGATCGAAAACCTGCTGTTGAACCCGCTCGCCACGACGCTGCTCGAGGGTAAATTCGAACAGGGTAAGAAGATCACGGCGAAGCGGCGGCTGGACAGCGTGGAGTTTCTGTAAACCGCTGTGATAGCAGAGGCAAAGCCTCTGCTATCACAGCGGTGAAATTACGCCCTTTTCGTCAATTTCCAGCTTCGTATTCGGAAAATCCTTCTGCGTAAGAGACCGCATCAGCTCAATGGTCTTGCCCGATGGGTCGTGGCGGGGGATCGATTTTTCGGGCATGTTCATGGGGTGAATCTTACCGCCTAAGAACCGGCCTTCGCCGTCGAGGTCGATGTCGAGCACGAGGGTGAGGCCGGTCTTACCGCGCGACGACAGTGCGCCGTAGCCGATGAAGTTGCCGAGCGAGTAGACGATCAAACGGTTCTTATAGAGTTCGAGTGCGCGCACGACGTGCGGGCCATGACCCAGGATTAAATCGGCACCCGCGTCGATCGCGGCGTGCGCGAAAAGCGGCAGGTTACCCCGGTTCTCGCCAAAGAAGATTTCTGTTTCTTTTTTCGTATGCAAAAACTTCTCACCTTCGCCGCCCCAGTGGCACGAGATCACGACAATGTCGGCGTTCTCCCGCGCTTTTTTGACCAGCGCACGCATTGCGTCGAGGTCGTGGATATAGTTGTGTTTGCGAAAATAACTGAACGCAATGAAGGCGATCCGCTTACCCTGCGCCCTGGTGTAGCCGATCTGGCCCTTGCGCCCGACAGCGAGAATACCGGCCTCTTTCAGGTTCTGCATCGTATCGTCGAAACCCCGCTCGCCGAAATCGCCTGAATGGTTATTCGCGGTACTGAGCACGCCGAAGCCCGCGCGTTTGAGCACTGCCGCGGTCGAAGGCGGCGTGCGAAAGGCAAAGACATGCTTGCTCGCGGTATTCTTCGATGTCTTGGGGTAATCGGTGAGCGTGCTCTCAAAATTGCCGAACAAGATGTCGGCGCCCGAGAGGTACTGTTGAATAGGGGCAAAGAGATCTTCATAAGGCTTTGCCGGCACGCGGCGTTCGGGGTAAAGTGTGCCGGGTACTATATCACCGACTGCTTTGATGCGGATTTTCCCCGCAGGGCGTTCCTTGCCGTGTGCTTGCGGGCCGAGCGCTAAAAGCAGCGCGAGGGCAAGTGCTGTCTGTTTCATGTCATTTCCTTTCTTCTTTGAGTACGCGCAGTACCTGCTGGCACAGCCGGTCGAGGCCGCGACCGTCGAGTGACGACAGCAAGCCGGGGGTCTGCCCCAGGCGGCGCACGAAATCCTCTGCTAGCTCAGCATGGTAGTCACTCACCGGGTAAAGCTGAACCTGTTTGCCGAGGTAGCAGGCCTCGAACAGGGTCTGGCCGAAGTAGCAGGCTATGCGTTCTGCCTTGAGCATCTGCGCGGTGAACTCTTGGGGTGACAGCCGACCCGTAGCAGGCGGAAAATCTGCATTAGCCCGCGCGGTCGCCGCATCGGCATAGAGCGACACGGTTGCTGCGCCCGAGCGGCATTCGTGTACGCTGACATGGCGTGGTAGCACAACCGCGGCCAGCGCGGCACTGTACTCGCCGTCATTCATCGCGGTGTGGGGGAGCGCGTCGTAAACCAAATCTGCTTCGGCGCGGCCCCGGCCCCGGTTGTCGATCGCGATGCGCCGCGCTCCGCTTGAAACGACAAAACCGGGAAATGCCGTATCGCGCCGGTCGAGAATTGCGAGATCGTAGGCGAGCGGTGGGTCGGCCGATTCACCGTCGCTGAGCACAAGTTTCTGCACGGTGACCTTGTGCCGCTTGAGTTCAAGCGCAAGCGCATGCATGCGCATTTCATGACCGCTGCCGTACTCGTTTTCGGAGCCTGTAATAATAAGGACGGTCTTCACTGCAGATTATAGCCTATAAAGAAACTGATCTGCAACTGCCCTGACAGCATGTCGCGTGCCGCGTCAACTCCAAGCGCCGGTACGGTGATTTCGCTCAGGTACATGCGTACACCCGCCCCAGGCCCCCAGAAGTAGACCGGGTTTTCACGGTCGCGCGCTGCGCTGCCGGCATCGACAAAGGCCAGTGCCGCAAATGTTGCCCACGGGAAAGTAAAGAGTGCGACCTGGTAGTTGACGGCTGCGACAGCGAAACGATCGGCGGGAACCAGCAACGCCGGCAGCGTGCGCGTGCCCTGCCAGCCGCCGAGGCGCTGTTCCAGCTGGCGCGCGTACTCTGAATACTGAAACGATGCCAGGAAGCTCACAAATTGCAGTGACGACAGCCTAAAGTGCGCGGCAGTTGCCGATGAAATGACAGACAACTTCTCGCCGGCGAAAGCAACCCCGCGTTCGAGGTCGAGTGTTGATTCAAAGCCCGTCTGAAAATAGCCGGTGGGAGTTACATTCGAGTACCGCAGACGTGTACCGAGGTTCAAGACACTCGCCGCCGCCAGTGTAGGGGCGTCGGTAACTACCGCAGAGCGGTAGCCCGCAATGGCACCGACAAAAAAACCGGAAAGCCACTGGTAACCCGTTACCGACTGAAAGTCATGCCGCATCATCGTGTAGCTGTCGGTCACAATGCCTGCAGTTGTGGCATCTTCGATGAAAACTTTGCCTGTCAGATAGCGGAACGTCGTCGTGAAGCGGGTATACGCAATGTGTGGATCGGTAAAGCCCGCAAGCGCCTGCCAGCCACGGTTCGACGCAAGAGCTCCCACCGCGACGCCCTTGTTCTGCCCGAGGAAGTTCGATTCGACTGCAAAGGCACCGCCGATCTCGGTATCGCGGTAGCGCACGTAAACGGGTATCGGGTAGAGCGACCATTTCTCGCGCACCGCGATCTTCAGGTCGCACTGCTCGCGGCATGGCGCGCTGCTCTCGTGCTCGACAAGTTCGACCCGCGTTTCGGAAAAAATTCGCAGCCGCTCGATCTGCGCGCGTACTTCTTCGGCGTCCGCTGGCGAAATGGGCTCGCCGGGCCTGATACTGACGAACTGCCTGACGACATTTTCATGGGTACGATGTAGACCCGTCACGAGTACGCGGTGGAGTTTCTTCTCTGCTGGCGCGCCGCTGAGTCCGGTCGCCGCGAGGCAGAGAATGAATAGCGTGTGCGCTTTCACTGGCCGTGTTCGAGTATCTTGCGCCAGCGGCGCAGAAAGTACTCGCGGTTGAGCCATTCGACTTCGCCGGCAATTTTTACCCTGTCAGTTTCGCGCCCGCGGTAGAAGCGGATGTAACGGATCAGTTCGTCGGCCGAACCGGTTTCGAGCTCTGCGCCGAGATCTCCATCGACCAGGAATTCGTGCATGCCCTGTGTAGGGTGGGCAATGACGGGAATACCGCTCTTGAGTGCCGCGATGGGCAGGTGGTCAAGTGTTCGCGTCTCTCCGCAGAAGATAGCCCTCGCGCCTGCCAGGTAGTATGCCTGTTCAGCGGGCGGCAGGTTACCTGCGTAGAAGATGTTATCGGGTTTCAGCTCCCGAAAGAGTTTGTTTTGACGGAAATCACCCAGGACGACGAGTTTGTCGTTTACGCAGGCAAACAGGTGCAGCAGAACCTCGAGGTCTGAGCTATCGGTTGCGACGAAATATTCCGCCTCGGCTTCGGAGTCGGGAAAAAAAAGATCATGATCGACCAGCGGGTAGGCGAGTGGAACCGTGCGCCGGTGCATCGCGGCGAGAGTGGTTTTCAGGGCGAAGTTGGCCGCAACAATGACATCGATACCAGCCGCAAATTCGAGGTCGGTTTCCTGCAGCCGCAGAAGCTCCGCCGCCTTCTGCGTGTTCAGCCTTTCAGTGTCAGCCCGCCACAAGAATGGCAAAAGATCGTGCTGGTAAACAATGATGCGCGTATGAGAATCTTTTTCGCGGCGCAGGTGGCGCAGGTAGCCGCGCGTGTTTGAGATCACGAGGTCGTAGTCAGCAACAGGGATTTCAGACTGGATACGCAGCAGCGCCTCAAGGTTGTCAAAACCCTTGCGCGGCAGGCGCGCTGCGTAGAATTCCGTATGCCGTTGCGCGAGCGTCTCAGGCAGCGTTGCCGCAAAGTTTTTCAGAAAACCGACATGCGCGTCAGGAAACTGGCTCAGCAGGGCAAAGAACGACGGGTTAAGCAGGTCGTTGTCATCATACCAATCCTGCAGTAAAAGCACGCGTTCGGCGGCCACTCGCTGACCTGCCCACGATAGAGGGCCTGCCGTAAACCCTTAATAGATGCGACAGGTGAGGCGCTCCGCCTAAGCATGCCCCGGCCTGCAGACGAAACCAAAAAAGTGGTCGCTCTGAGTCTGTTTTGACTTTTGCACGTAAGAACCCCGGGGCGGCGCGCTTCGGTAAATTACGAGGAGAAACCGTATGGCAAATGAACATGCAGACTACAAACCTGGTTTGGACGGCGTCATCGCCTGTATCACCAAACTTTCGCTGCTCGACGAAGAGAAAGAGCAGATCATCGTCCGGGGCTATGACCTCATCGAGTTGATCCAAAAGACATCTTACATCAAGGTCGCGTACCTGTTGATCTACAACAAGTTCCCGACAGACGCCGAGGCGAAGGCTTTCGAGCAGAAGCTGATGGCGCAGGCAGATATCCCTGAAGAAATGTACGAGATCTTCAAACTTCTGCCCAAGAAGACCATGGCGATGGATGCACTTCGCACCGGTATCTCTATCCTGGGTGGCTACGAAGACCACGCTGCGCTGATGGATACTTCGACCAAATCAAACGAAGAAAAGGCGCTGAAGATACTGGCGAAAGCGCCGGCAATTGCAGTGAACAGCTACCGTGCAATCATGGGCCTGCCGTTTGTGAAGCCAGATAAGTCGCTCGGCTACTCAGAGAACTTTGTCTATATGATCAAGGGTTCAAAACCCACGGCAGTGGAGACTGATACGCTCGACAAGATTCTGACCACCTACATTGAACATGAAATGCCGAATTCGACTTTCGCGGTGCGCGTGGTAAGTTCGACCCTGTCTGATATCTATGGTTCATGCGCCAGCGCCGTTGCCTCGCTTAAAGGCCCACTCCACGGTGGTGCCAACGAAGCGGCGATGCAGATGTTCCTCGAAGTACAGAAGACCGGTGGTCCTTCGACCGCTGAGAGCTATATCATGGGTAAACTGCAGCGCAAAGACAAGATCATGGGCTTCGGTCACCGTGTTTACATGAAGAAGTACGACCCGCGTGCATTTCTCATGAAAGACTACATCCCGAAACTCGTCGACCAGCGTCCCGACGGCAAAGATCTGTACTCGATTTACCAGACCATCGAGAAAACCATGGCTCGTGAAAAGGGCCTGTACCCCAACGCCGATTATCCGATCGCGCTGCTGTACTACCTTATCAACGTACCGATCGACCTCTACACTCCGATCTTCCTCTGCTCACGCCTAGCAGGACTCGTGTCGCACCACATCGAGCAGCACGAAAACAACCGCCTGTTTCGTCCTCGTGTTATTTACGAGGGAGCGCGCGACCTGCATCCTCCTGTTTGAGATTGCAACATGCTTTGTGCGCATAGCGCACAAAGCATGTTCATGATAAATGAACCGGCTAACCCAGCTTTTCCCGCTCATTGCCGCGGCGGCTAGTGCGTTGGCCCTTTTTCACCCTCCCGTTTTTACCTGGTTTGGACCGCTTCACATCAAGATCGCGCTGGCGCTGATCATGTTCTTCACGGGGCTTAGCCTCACGACTGCAGACTTTAAGCGCGTCGCCCGCAAGCCGGGGCAGGTGGCTGCAGGTTTTGTGCTGCAGTACACTGTCATGCCTGCGATGGGGTATGCCACCGCGCAGGCGTTTGCACTCCCCGCAGAAATTGCTGCCGGGCTGATTCTCGTTGCCTGCTGCCCCGGCGGCACTGCCTCCAACGTGATTACTTTCCTCGCAAAGGCGGATGTACCTCTGTCAGTCACAATGACCGCGGTTTCAACGATTGCAGCGGCTATATTCACCCCCGCGCTCTCGGCCTGGCTTATTGGCGCACGGGTACCCGTCGACGCGCTCGCCATGACCCGCGATACGGCGATGGTGATTCTGCTGCCGATTGCACTGGCGCTTGTGGCGAAGCGACTACTGCCCCATACAGCCAAAAAACTGGAGCACTCGGCGAATTTTCTCGCCGTACTGGCGATTACCCTGATCGTCGCTTCCATCATTGGCAGTTCCCGGGCGCAGATACTCTCGGGTGGTTTCAGCATCATCGCTGCCGTCTTCACCCTGCATGCAGGTGGCTTTTTGTTCGGTTATGTCTTTGCCCGGCTGTTGCGCATTCCTGAAACACAGGCGCGTACGATTTCGATAGAGGTGGGTATGCAGAATTCAGGCCTCGGAGTCGTCCTGGCAATGAAGCATCTGACCCCACTGGCAGCAGTACCTTGCGCGGTCTCTTCTCTGATGCACAGCCTGATTGGTAGTGTCCTGGCTGGTGTCTTTAGCCGCAGGCCGCACAACGCGTGACGGCGTGTCTCGCCTGCCGGTCATGCCGATCAGGAATCATATGGCCAAGCACCGCAACCCGGTCAGAAAAGAGATGCTGCACAACCGGCTCAGCCGCGACCAGTTGCTTCGAAAGATTGCTGCCGAACCACCCGTGCCGCGTCGGACGCTCTCTTTCTATCGTTACCTGAAGATTGAAGAACCCCACACCCTCAGGGATGAGCTCTATCGCGAATGGTCGGCGCTCGGTGTGCGGGGCCGCATTTATCTTGCCCGTGAGGGCATCAACGCGCAGCTTTCAGTCCCCCTGGCTCAGCTGGACCAGTTTCGTGCAGCACTCGAGGCTCGGCCAGGCTTCGGCAGTATGCGCTTCAACCCTGGTGTCGAGGACGACGGAAATTCGTTCCTGAAGCTGACTATCAAGGTTAAGCGCTACATCGTGAACGACGGGCTGGGGGATTTCGAGTTTGACGAAAGTGTTGCCGCGCCCCACCTGAAGCCCCTGGAATTTAACCGGGCATTGGAAGAACCCGGTACCGTGATCGTCGACATGCGTAACCAGTACGAATCAGAGGTCGGTCATTTTGAGAATGCGATCTGTCCCGATGTACCAACCTTTCGGGATGAGCTACCTGTAGTCGCTGACATGTTACAGGATAAGAAAGACGAAAAGATACTGATTTACTGCACCGGGGGAATCCGTTGCGAAAAAGCGGGAGCCTACCTGCGAAAGCGGGGATACAAAAACGTTTACCAGCTCGAGGGTGGGGTGATCAACTATGCGCACGCGGTGAAGCAGGAGGGGTTGCCCTCAAAGTTTAAGGGTAAGAATTTTGTCTTCGACGAGCGTCTCGGCGAGCGGATCACAGACGATGTCCTTGCGAAATGCCATATCTGTGGAGTAAGCTGCGACCGCCAGATCAACTGCGCCAACGAGGGTTGCCACGTGCTGATGGTTCAGTGCGAGGCCTGCGGCGAGAGGCTGAACAACTGTTGCAGCGAAGAATGCCGTGAAATCAGCCTTTTGCCTGCTGAAAAACGGCGTGAACTGCGCAAGGCAGATCCTAACCTGAAGAACAAGACCTGGTTCAGTAAGAAGATTCGACCCCGCTCACATAGCGTTCAGGTCGGCGAGTAACGCGCGGGTCAATGAGCCGATAAAACGGCGAATGTCGTCCTGCACACTCTCATTGGGCCGGAACTTTTTCACCCAGATCTTCATACCGATGCGGATGAATCTGTTTTCGAGAAATTCGGTCGAGGCGTTGGCATGAAAAGCAGCCTGGCCAGACTGTTTTTTCCAGGCAATCTGAGCGAATGAACCCTCGCCGTTGTTGGCCTTGTATATGGTCTGTGAGAACTTGTTCATGAGTGTCTGCAGGTCAGAAGGAATCGACAGGTCAATCAGCCAGGTCGGCAATACCCCGAACAGCGCACCGGAAATCTTCCCTTCTGGCATCTGCGTCAGTTTCGTATAGAATGACATGCGTTCGGAGCTGGCCTGGTAGCGCAGGTAAGCTCCCACATTGCCGGTATTGATTTTTAACCCATGCACATTGACAAATAGATTGAACGCGAGGTAGAACTTATGGTCTGCATTGCCGCTGAAAGCCACCGGCGCATCGAATGCCGGGACACCATCTTTACCCATCGGCAGAATTTTCCCGTCGAGGGTGCTGAAACCTGCGTAGAATTCTTCGGTCTGCATATTGACGATGAATGACGAAATCTGCCTGCCCTTTGTGTCGCCGATATAGACCGACAGGACAAAGAGTTTGCGCAGGTCTTTGATGAAAGATTTTAGTTTCGGATAGTCGGCCCCGAGCGCATCGAGGCGAAAGCGGCCCCGCATTGCGACTTCAGCGTATTTCTTCCCTTTGTGATCCCGGATATTGGCAAAACTTTTTAATTCTATGTAACGCGAGAGCATCTGCGTAAAGCGCGGGAACTCCGCCATACCAAGATCAATAACGCGCCGTGTGTCGCCCTGGATTTCGGGGAAAGCAGCAGAAGCGGGCGGATGCAACTGGGCAATGGAAACCGGGTCAAACACCTTCAGCATGCCCTCGGCAAAGCGGGCAGCAGCCTGCGCATCGAATTTCTGCAGAGCGGCGTCGAACGCCAGCTGCGTGGTGAACGTTTTGTCACCACTGATGCGGTTTTCGCGCATGCGGTATTCTGCCGTCGCGCTACCGAGCTGCCGCGAAGCGCTGCCCTCACGACCCAGCGAAACACGGTACGAGTTGCCGGTATTTCGTCCGCTGAGCGCAATGCTGCGAAAGCCGTCCGCCTGGGGGGTTAACCACGGGCTGTCATAGATGCGGCTGAAATCGAAGTCTTCGAGTGCGTCGTTCATGAAGCCAAAGAAGCGGCGGGAGTTTTCGTCGTACTCGAGGTGTTCACTCATCAGGTTGGCAACCGTCACGAGCTCGCGCGCCAGGGTTACCCCCGTGTTGCCCGGGCCCATCGAGCGCACGGCGTCACGGAACGTTGCCGCGACAAGAGGCCAGGTGAGCAGCAGGGCCAGCAGCAGGCGGCAGATACGTAACATGGCGGCCTATGGAATGCGCACCGCACGTGCAAAGCAAAATGCTGCGCAGAAATGGCAAAATGCGAAAACTACTTGACGGCGAGTGAGAATTATTCTCATTAAGCCATGATCGTCTGTTCCTGCGCGAACGTCAACGACCGGAAAGTAAAAGAAGCCCTCCACAGGGGGGCCCGGACACTTTCGGACCTGCAGACCGCGGTGGGCGTAGCAATGGGATGTGGTCGCTGCCGCGAGGCCGTTTGCGAAGAAATCAGCAATCACTGTGGCCGCGGTGAACCTGTTGATTTTCCTGCGGGCGTGGTGCAGCCAGTCTAGTGCCAGTCCCCCGATTTTCTGTTGAATCTGCCAATCTCAAACTGGCCTTGGCGTATGGTTTACGCACTGGGTGATCAGACCCCCTCCGTCTCTGGTTCGGCATGGGTTGCCCCCAATGCCACCGTGATCGGCGATGTGACGCTCGGCGAACGGAGCTCTGTCTGGTATGGCTGTATTCTGCGCGGCGATGTGCATTCTATCCGCGTAGGGTCAGATACAAATATACAGGACGCCACGGTGATTCATGTCACGGGCGGTAAATTCGCGACAACGATCGGCGACCGCGTCACGATTGGGCACCGGGTGCTGGTGCATGGCGCAACGCTGCTCGATGACAGTTTTATCGGCATGGGGGCAACCCTGCTCGATGGAGCGATCGTTGAACCGTTTGGCTTTGTCGCGGCCGGCGCACTTGTACCGCCGGGAATGGTGGTCAAATCGGGCTGGCTCGCACTCGGCAGCCCGGCAAAACTCGTGCGTGAAATCAAGCCTGCAGAGCGTGAAATGATGCTGGCAATCTGGCCGCGCTACGTGGAGCACGCTGACCGACACCGCAGAGAGCTGCGCGCTGTCCAGCCCTGACCGGCAAATCACTCGCCGGAAAAAGCCGCACTGATTATCTTTCAGGCAGTATTCGGTGGCGCACGTCGCGCCTCAAGGAGTGTTATGAAGATATATAGTCTGGTGCGCGAGCAACTCGTGAAGGCTCCCGTGGGTGAGACCTGGGCCTTTTTTTCGAACCCGGCAAACCTGAAAAAAATCACTCCACCTGAAATGGGATTTCACATCCTGACGCCCGATTTACCGTCCGAAATATACGCGGGCCTGTTTATCGAATACAAGGTTTCGCCGCTGCTGGGGATTCCGCTCACCTGGGTGACAGAAATTACGCAGGTGGAAAAAGGTGTCGTGTTCTGTGATGAGCAGCGTATCGGACCTTACCGCATCTGGTCGCACAAACATTTCTTTAAGAAAGAGGGCCGGCATACACGCATGCTCGATCGCGTGGATTACGCGCTGCCCCCGGTACCCCTGCAGGGCCTGTTAAACCGCCTGGTTGTCAGCCGCAAACTCCATGAAATTTTTGAATTTCGTCACACCGCGGTCGAGCGGCTCTTTCAGTGAGATGACAGAGATCGCGTGAGGCTCTGATTGCGCCGTGTAGTCAGGCCGGCGGTGTGAGACCAAGCCTCGCGATCACCTGCTTCATATCATTCCAGACATCGCGCTTGTGCTGCGAATTGGCCGAATCGCCGCCGTTACGCAGCAGAAAGCTGGGATGGTAGGTTGGCATAACGGCAATTCCATTGTAGCTTTGCCATTTGCCGCGCAGACGCGTGATGCCTTCTGCGGTGCCCAGTAAGAACCGGGTAGACGGGTTTCCTAGCGTCACGATGACCTCGGGAGAAATGAGTGCAATCTGCTGTTTCAGGTAGGGCGCGCAGGCTGCTACTTCATCGGGAGCAGGCGGGCGGTCGCGCTGGCCAAGGCCGTCGACGGTTGGCCGGCATTTGACGACGTTAGCGATGTAGACATCTTCACGCCTGAGTTTCAGGCCATTTTCGATAATGCGTGTTAACAGCTGTCCGGCACGGCCAACAAATGGCCTGCCGCTGGCATCTTCATCTTTTCCCGGGCCTTCACCGATGAACATGAGGCGCGCCTTCGGATTTCCCTCACCAAAGACCACCAGTTTGCGGGTTGTTGCCAGCCGGCAAAGGTTACAACCCCGGGCCTCGTCTGCAAGCGCTTCGAGCGTCATCGGTTAGTTGATGCGTAAACCCCTGAAGTCGAGCTGCAGGTAGTCGTTGCTCCGGGAATGCTCAATGCGCATTTTCTGCGGATACGTCCGGTTTTTGAAGAAGGTCTTCATCTCAAATACGAGAATTTCTCCCCGCAATTTGTCGCGGTAATAGATTTTTCTCAGTTTCGCTTCGTTAAAATAGAGCGCTGCTTCGAACGCGTTATTGTTCACACGGGCGAGGGTATCTCCTCCTGCCGTTTTTTGCAGGATCGTGTCACTCGCCGTGGCATCGGGCGGCAAATAGCCGCGCATCAGGGGCTCAAAGAACCGTACCGGAAACGAGCGGCCGAAAAGTTCGACCCACTGGTAGTCAGCGCGGGCAATGCTTTCAGTCTTGTTTCGCGCATGGTCTTTCAGCGCCACCTTGGTTTCCCCGATATCAAGCGTCAGCAGGGGTGAAAGGAATACAGCGTCTGTCAGGCGTATTTTCAGGTTTGAAGGGGTGGCTTGAAGCTCTCCCTCATAATAGAGCTCCTGATTGTCGACTTTGCCCTTGAGAGTAAAGTCGACACGCAGGCTGCGGTAAGCAGGGTAATTGCGGGTGCTGGTCGTCGCGAACTGCTCACGCTCCGCCTTCCCCAGCTCCTGCGCTGTAGGGCCGTCCACCCGCCGCGGGCCTTCGCCCCGGCAGGTGGCGCGCGGAAAAACCAGTACCACAGTGAGTAGCACTGCCACACTTGCTGCGCGCATTGGAGTTGAGACCCTATGCCGTCGAAAAGGCAGCATGCTACCTCACTCTGAATTCACTGCAGGGCCGACTAGCTGTGATGGCTCAGTTCAGTAAACATGAACTGTGCGCAGGCTTCCGATTCTGCCAGTAGCTTCTGCACATTCTCCAGTTCTTTGTCAGTGGGTGCACTGAACGGTATAGCGAGTTTGCGCTCGGCGAGCCATTGGCGCAGGCTCTTGTCGCCCGCGTCCTTTTTCATGTCGTTGATGACGTCGAGTGCGTGTTCGTGCGCCAGTTTGCGGAACGTCTTGTCCTGTGCCGTGACGTGAATGGCCTGCCAGATCTCATCTTCGCGGTCTTTGTCCATGAGCGAATTCAGGATGTCGGGTTTTTGCTGGATAACAATGTCAAAGATTTTCCCGGCGAAATCGCTGAACATTGGCTGGTTGGCCTTATTGTTGACAAAATCCGTACCGATTTTTACCGCATTGTCCATGAAAGGCACAAGGAACTCCTTGATCTGCTTTTCGAGACCGAAAGCAGCCATGGCGCCCGCCAGGGGATTGAATTTCTTGTTGAAGCCGATGATCGCGTCATGCACGATATTAATGAAGAGTTCTTTTACTGCCTTCTGGTTCATGATGTCATGCACCGTCTGCGGCGGCAGATCTACGGGGCGCTGTGCTACCTTTCTCCACGCATCCAGGCTCTTGCTTTCGAAAATGTCTTTAATCGTGCGGCCATTCTTCACGATAATTGCCTGCGAACGCGGGCGTATATCCTTGACTATTGCTTCAAGTGCTGCGCGCCACTCGTTTTCCCCGTTGCGCTCAGGGGCTATTTCTGCAGCAATCTCCAGCCATTCTTTGATGGGTTTGTCGAGTATCTCGTCGTGCAGTTTCTGCAGCGTTTCGAGCCCTGATTTTTTAAACTCGGGGCTCAGCGCCCGCTTCTTGTATGCTTCTTTGAATTCGTTGAAGTCCTTGTATTTCATTTGTGTTCCTCGCCTTTTTTACTTTGCTTATTTTCTGATTCCAGTTTTTTGATCTGGTTGTTGATATATTCCGCGTCGAGTGGTTCTGATGCGCGCTTGATATCGTTGCGCGTTTTGATGTAGTACTCAAGTGCCGTGACCCTGTTGCTCATTTTATAGTGCACCTCTGCGAGGTGAAAATAGATCACCGGGTCAACAGAGTTCTTCTTCTGGGCAAATGATGCCGCAACCGTCAGTTGCTCGAGTGCTTCGCGGTAATTGCCCAGTTTATACTGAATCCAGCCAAAGGTATCGAGATAGGCTTCGTTTTCCGGGTCGTCTTCCAGTGCACGCAGAACCAGCGCATTGGCTTCTTCGAGGTTTTGGTTGCGCAACGAATACATGTAGCCCAGGTAGTTCAGGTAGGTTGGATTATAGGGATCGAGCTCAATTGTGCGTTTCAGGTGTTTTTCCGCCGCCGGAAAGTCGTTGGTCTTTTCGAGCGCCATACCACAGTAAAAGTGGTAGTTTGCCGGAGCGACTTTTTTCTTACTCTTCTGTTCGGTGATTTCAATCGCTTTCAGGAAGTGTTTTGCCGCAGTCCTGTATTCGGCCGGATTTTTTTCCGCGTGATTGTTGCTGATGATTCCCTTGATAAACCAGGCGGTCGCATATTCCTGTTCTATCGCCAGCGCTGCATCGGCATTTTTTTCTGCATCGGCCAGGGCACCCTTGATACTGACCTGTGTCCAGGCCTGGTTGACACGCGTCTGGTAGAGCTGGTTTTTTGCCTCGCGTACGCGTTTCTCCACTTTTTCAAGCTTTGTTTTGTCGGCGCGAATTGCCGGATTCTTCAGCATCGCGTCGTACCAGTGCTGCAGCTGTGTAATCGTGCGGGCTGCGAGTTCATGCCAGGTTACCGCAACCGACCGTTCATTCGTGTTTTCCAGGGTGCTGGCGTGGGTAATGTAGAGTTCGACAAAGTCAATCGCGAGCTGTTCGAGCTGTGGATCGAGATTCGCCGCAGGGCCGAGGTTTGCCGCCGGCACATAGAATTTCTCGCGAAAGTTGAGTTCCCGTGCCTGGCGATTCAGGTGTTCAAGTGTAATGTGCGCATATTCGCGGGCGAGTTCATAACCGTTCAGCCGCTGCGCGATAACGACTACTGCGAAAGCTTCATTTCGCGCATCTGTCGCCCATGAAGACGCATTTGTTTCCGTCGTACCGGGGGCCTGCTGGCCATTAACCAGCTTGCTGCGTTTGGTGTAGATGCGATAACGCCCCAGGCGCGCACTCAGTCTGTTTTGGTTACTGCCTATGATGCGGTCGTATGCCTTCAGGGCTTCGTCGTCTTTACCGGCGAGCTGCTGTTCGATGCCTTCGAGAATGCCTGGCTTCTCATTCTTGCGCAGGGCGCGAAATTTTTTCAGCGCCTCGGCTGCGCGCGGATCATCAAGGATAAACCAGGTCTCGGCGAGGGATTCCCAGGCCTGCGCGAAATCAGGCTGGCTGGCAACGAGGTTTGAATGGGTTTCTGCCGACTGGCGAAACTGGCCCGTAATCTTCTGCAGTTCGCCGATGATGAGCAAATACCGGGCATTGTCTGTGTCGAGTTCGTGCAATTTTCTGAAGTACTGCAGAGAACGCTGAAAATTATCCTGCTGGTAATAGTAGTTTCCCAGGAAATAGAGTGCCTGCGAGAGCAGGTCCGGGTTGCCCGTACCCTTTTGTACCGCTATGATGAGCCGTTTGTAATAGGTCGCAGCCTGGCGCGAGTCATTCTTTTGCTGGTAGATATACGCCATGACCTGCAGCGCTCTCTCATTCAGCGGGTCATTTTTCAGAATGAGTGAAAGAACGCGCGCAGCGTCATCCAGTTTGTTTTGTTTGAGATAGATTTCGGACAGCAGCTGCAGTGAATAGACACCGTCCGGCTCTGCTTTCACAGCCCGCTCAAGGTACAGCGTAGCACTCTGAACGTCGCCGCCTGAAAGAGCAATACGGGCGAGATAACGCAGCGCAACTTCACTTTCACCCCTGATTTTCAGGTATTCTTCGAAGGCCTTTGCAGCGGCGACGGGCTTATCAGAATAATACGCCGAAAATGCCTGGTTGAGCTTCAGGCTGGCTTCGCGCTCGGTCTTTTCGTCGAGGGCTATGAGTCCTGAAAGGGTTGGCAATATGCCGAAGAACAGGAAGATAAGGCGTGATAGCATGCGTTCGGGTTTGGTTGCAGGCCTAATCCAAGCGGCAAGCCTTTTATACGCAGGTTCGGTGCAGCAGGCGCGTGATTAGTATGTCACAAGTTTAAGGCCGGGTTTCAGCTTCACCCGGCCGGCTTCTGCTTTGGGTACTGTCACAGTCTCGGCATTGCCATCGCTGATGAAGAAGATCCCCCGTTCTTTGGCCACCTGGCGAAACAGCTTCTGCGCGGTCTTTTCGTTGCCGTGCAGGCGCCGGATGCGGTACGAGTTGAATTTCTGGTCGTAGACCGAAAGGCTCAGACCGTTCGAGTAGTCGAAAATCATGTCATGCCGGTAGGTCTTGCCTTTAAAGGTGCCCGAGCGCAGGCGGATCTCATCTTCTTTCGGAGGAAAAATGCCGTAGGGCAGGGCGAACCCGTGTACCGGGTAGTCTTTCAGGTACTTGTGTATTTCAGCGACGGAGAGCGCCAGCTGCTCTTCGATCTTGTGGCGGTACTGTTTCAGGTTGGCATGCCACAGGGTATGCGAACCGATTTCAAAACCTTTCCCCGTAAGGTACTGTAACTTCTTGCCAATCTTGTCGGTCTGGCCGAAAAAGTTGCTGGGGTATTGCGCCTTAGGCAGAACGAAAAAAACTCCCCGCAACGGAAAGTCCGGGTTCTGCTTTTGGAAACGCTCCATGATTTCAACCCCGCAACCAGGCGTGAGCGTACCGTTGGGTTCGTACTTGAACTGGCTTTCTGACGAATCGTCGAACGTGATGAGAACCGGAATCTTGCCCTTCGGCGTGGTGATCTTGCCGCTGCGGAGCTCGGCGAGTGTCACCGGGTAAAAACCCTGTTTTTTGAGTTGTACCAGGTCGTTCGCAAAACCCTGGCGACTGCGTGTGTATTCGGTGTCTTCGTCAGCAATCTTATGATATGTAAGAACCGGAATCTTGCCCAGCTCATTGGGCGGCAGCTCGGCGGCTGCGGGCCGGGTGATACTCGCGCCGACAAGGGCTGAGGCGAGTGCAAATAGAGCAGAGCGTAGCATGCGCCAGTTTTGCCAAACGAGACAGGGTGAAATGCGCAATAGGTGGGCGGCCTCGACCCCAGTGGCATAAAAAAACCCGCTCAGGTGAGCGGGTTGCTAGTTCATCCACCGCAGCTCGGTTAGCTGCGGTGTCCTGACTAATCGCTTACGCGATTAGTTCATAGGTGTAACTTTCTGAACGCTTGCTACTGGTACGCGAACCTGGCCATCCACTGTCTGGATAGTCATTTCAGCGCCCTGCTGGTTGAAGTAACCGACGTATTCCTTACCATTCTTGGTCTGGATCTTGGCGATACGGCCGTATTTAGCCTTGATATCAGCCAGGGTCAGTTTTTTCACTTCAGCTTTTGGAGCAGCTTCTGTCAGTGAAGCAGAAGTTGTTTCGCCCGTAGCATACTTTTCAACAGACTCAGGAACCACTACCTTGCCGCTCACCGGAGCGATTTCGACAGTGTTCATGGCCTGCAGGCTGGTCTTTTCAGCTTCAGAGATTTCAACTGGCTTTGATACAGCCTTGTTGTCTACTTCAACCTTCTGGCCAGCTTCAACAACGGTAGCTTTTTCGAGTTCAGCCTTTACTTCTTCAGGCGTGTCGTTTGCTTCTACCTTTGCTACAGCAACTTTACCTTCGAGGAGCTTGATTTTGGTGGTTTTGCCACTGCCAACTTCGAGCTCGAACGATGTACCGCGCACACCCGCGACAGCGGTTGGCGTTTTGATTGAGAAGTCTGACTGGCCTTTCGCGATCTTGCTGAAAGATGAACCATTAGACTGTGACAGTTCGATCACAGGCTTGCCGGCATCGTTCTTTGAGAGGTTCGCGATAGACAATACAGAGTTAGCTTTCAGAGTGATTGAAGCAGCGCTCGAAAACTGCAGAACTGCCATTGAGTTGTTTTTTACCTCAATAGTAGCATCTTTGCTCACGGTTTGGCCGAGAGTTGCAGGTTTACCGCTTACCAGTACGTCACCTTTGACATAGGTAAACTTAGCTGAGTCAAGACTCGCTTGTTCTTTCTTTTCACCGCAACCAACTGCCACCAGGGCAACCACTGCGGTAGAGATGATGAGATTACGCATTTATAATCCTCCTACCAGATTCTTTACGTCTCACTGTTATCTTACAGCTTCGACCACAAGTGTCCATAAAAAAAATCAATTTTTCAGCAGATTTTTCCTCCTTAAGTAGCTGGGGGGCAGGGGGAGTGCCCTTCGTGGCACTGGTGGATTTTGATGGGCGACTATTTGCCGCCCCCGTTGCTGGTGCATTGGCTCAGGACGGCAAATTGGATTTCCCCCTTGGTCGGCTGCACTATCGCCTTTCTGGTGCGGCGCAGGGTAAAGGGACAGCTATGGAATTCCTCAGCAGACCCGCATTTACTCCTCTGGAATTTCCGCCGAGGCAGAAGGTTGTCGATGCCATTACTGCACTGCAGGACGAAATGCGCGGAGGATACTCTTATTTGGTGAACTTTTGTTCACAAAGTTCTGTTGTGATTAACTATTCACACGCTGAACTCTTCGCTGCAGCCAACGCGCCGTACACTTTCTGGCTTGAGGGGCATTTTCTCGCATTCTCCCCCGAACCCTTCATCTCCGTCACCGGTCGTGAAATCAGTACCACCCCGATGAAGGGCACCGGCACTGACAAGGCAGCCCTGGTGGCCGATCAGAAAGAACAGGCCGAGCATGCAACCGTAGTCGATCTGCTCCGCAATGACCTCGGTCAGGTTGCCAGCCAGGTCCGGGTCGAAGATTACCGCTACGTCAGCGAAATCCGGCGCGGTGACGGCAGCACACTCTTTCAGACCAGTTCGCGCATCTGTGGCGACTTGCCTGCCGACTGGCGTGCACACATCGGCGACTGGCTGCCCCGGCTCCTGCCTGCAGGGTCGATCAGCGGGGCTCCCAAACGGGAAACCCTTGAGCTGATCCGGCGCTATGAAGCAGAACCAAGGGGATTTTTCACGGGAGTCGCTGTTCTTTTCGATGGCCAGAATCTTGTCAGTGCCGTGCTGATTCGCTTTCTCGACCTGGCGGGCGACGTGTTGAAGTTTCGCAGCGGCGCAGGCATCACGATCTACAGTGACCCGGAACAGGAATACAACGAAATGGTCAGCAAGGTGTATTTTCCCGTATGACACGCTTTATCGAATCGATCTACCTGGCAGACGGGGAGCTGCGCAACCTTAATTTGCACCAGCGCCGCCTGGCGCTGACCCAGCTGGCGCACTTTGGTTTTGCCGTGCGACTCGACCTCAGAACGCAGCTCGAGCGTCGTTCGTTGCCGGCAGGGGGATTATTTAAGGTGCGTGTGACTTACGGCCGTGAGATTGAGTCGATCGATGTGGATCCTTACACAAGGCACCGGGTGCAGCGCATAGAACTTGTTGAAGCTGAGGGGCTCGACTACCGCTTCAAGTACGCAGACCGCCGACAGATTGACGCCTTGCGCCATGAAGTATCACCCGGGACGCAGCCGGTGATCGTACAGCGCGGTCTCCTGACCGATGCGACATACGCGAACATCTGCGTGTTTGACGGTGAGCACTGGTTAACCCCCGCACGTCCGCTGCTCGAAGGCACTGCACGGGCGGCCGCGCTGGTAGCCGGACAGGTTCAGACCGCTGCTATCAGTGTGGCCGATTTCCGGGCGGGCAGGTATAGCAAAATGAAATTAATCAATTGTATGACGTTATTTGACGAAGCCGAGGAGATCCTGCTGTAGGCGCACAAGATTTTGTGCACCTACAGCAGGTAAATTGTATGACATCCCACACATTTGATATTGCGGTACTGGGTGCAGGCCCTGCCGGGTCTGCCAGCGCGCTTTTTCTTGCGCAGGCTGGTTTTAAGGTTGCACTCATTGAGAAGCGCCGGTTTGCCAAAGCCGGCCCGTCATGGGTGAACGGCATCTACCTCGATTCATTCGACGAGGTAGGCCTCGCAAAACCTACCGGTGAAGAAATCGATCTTGCAGGTTTCGACGTCCTGTTTTTTTCTGCTGACATGCAGCAGCGGCTGCACTTGCCCGCGTCAGCTTTCACCAATGTACGTATGCGGCCCTTTGTCGACCGGGTGCACTGCGAGGCGTTTGCGGCAGGTGTTACCGGTTTTGAAGAAATGCACCTCGTCGAAACGCACTTTAGCGGTGAGCGCCCGCGCGAGTTAGTGTTTGTGCAAGGTGCTCCCGATGAACACCAGGCCAAAGAACGCACTGCGGTGAAGGCCAGACTATTCGTAGATGCGACGGGGCTGCACGGCACACTGCGGCGGCAGATTCCAGCGATCCATGAAATCCACGGCGAGCACGACGACAGCGATCTCTGCACCGCTGTGCAGGAAAACTGCCATATCGCCGACGTCGGCGCCGCACGGGAGTTCCTGCGCCAGCACGGCATTTTACCCGGTACGATGGTGAGTATTCTCGGTACCTCCGGCGGCTATTCGACGATGACCGTGCATGTTTCGCCTGATCTGAAAGAAGTCGGGCTACTCGCGGGTTCCATTAAGGACAACCGCGTGCTTACCGGGGCGCAGATGCTCAAGCGCTTTCGCGAAGAACACTCCTGGGTCGGTGAGCGCATCTTCGGCGGCGGTGGTACCATACCGCTCAGAACTCCGCTCGAGATGCTGAGTGCATCCGGTGTGGCGGTGGTGGGCAATGCCGCAAACCAGGTGTTTTCAACGCACGGCAGTGGAGTTGTGCCGGCGATACAGTCGGCGCGCCTGCTGGCAAATGCGGTGCGCGGGGCAAAAGACCCCGGCGACGCCGACGTGCTCTGGCAATACACAGCGGAGTTCCAGCGTTCTCTCGGGGCCAAGCTTGCCGGTTACAACCTGTTCCGCCGCTTTTCGCAGAGCCTGGGCGGCGAAGAAATTGGTAAAATGTTTCGTTATGGCTTCATGACCGAACCCATGGTATTCGCCGGTATGAGACAGGATCTGCCTGCGCCATCTTTGGGCACAGGCCTGAGTGTCTTGACCACGGCTTTTCGTGACCTGCCGTTTGCCGCCAGGCTCGTGCGCGCGCTCGGCGCAATGCCGCTCGTGCTGCTGCATTACCGCAATTTTCCCTTGCGCCGTGATCGGGAAAGATTTGCCGCGTGGGTTGCACGCGCGCGGGCGCTGGGTGTCTAAAAATCATTTACCGCTGCCTTAGGTGAAGGCATCAGGAGAAACATGGAATTGGTTTATGCGTTAATTGCCCTGTTGCTGGGAGCAGGTGTGGGGTATCTGGTTGGCAAGCTGATGGGTAAGGCGGCGGGAGTTTCTGCCGAAACGGAGAACCGCCTGCTGCGAGAAGCTGTCTCGCGGCTCGAGGCCGAGCGTGAAGCAGCAAAAGCCGAGCAGGGTTTGCTTACGCAATCGTTTAAGGACGATTTTAAGCACATCGCCAATGAAGTCCTGGCCGAAAATACCCGCAAGGTTAATGCCGATGCCAAAGAGAATCTCACCACGCTCTTGAACCCGCTGCAGCAGAAATTGAGTGAATTCCAGGGCCGGCTCGAACAGAACATGCAGCAGCAACGCTCGGATAGCTCAGCCCTGCAGGAAAAAATACGGCAACTCACTGATCTCAACCAGACCGTTGGGGCAGAGGCGAAAAGACTGACAGAGGCGCTGCGCGGCGAAGCGAAGACGCGCGGCAACTGGGGAGAGCTGGTGCTCGAAAAGATTCTCGAAGCTTCGGGGCTGCGCCGCGACAAGGAATACCGTATTCAGGTCACATTAAAAGGCGAAGAAGGTGCTTACCGGCCCGACGTGATTGTGTATCTTCCCGAGAATAAGAATGTTGTCATCGACTCAAAAGTGTCCCTCGTTCACTTCGAGCGCCTCGGCAGCGCAGATGCAAACCGGGCAGAACTTCTGAAATCCCACTGTGCTTCGATGCGCAACCACGTAAAAGACCTCGCCGATAAAGGGTACGCAGCCCTTGAGGGACTGAATGCGCCCGACTTCGTCTTCATGTTTGTGCCAATTGAGGCGGCATTTCTGGAAGCGATGAATTTTGATCCGGAAATCTATGATTTTGCCTTCCAGAAGAAAGTCATCCTGCTTTCACCGGCCACCCTGCTGGCCGCGCTGAAGCTCGTGCAGAATATCTGGCGGCAGGAAGAGCAGAACCGCAATGCACAGCAGATAGCCCGCCAGGGCGCGGTACTCTATGACAAATTTACGGGCTTTGTCGATGACCTGCAGAAGGTCGGTAACCAGCTTGATACTACCCGGCGTACCTGGGACGACGCCTTCAAAAAGCTGAGCACAGGCCGGGGCAACTTGCTGAGTGCCGCGGAAAAACTGCGTGAGCTGGGTGTGCAGCCTGCCAAAAAACTGCCACTGTCACCTGATGATGAATAGCACGGTACGAAGTGCTCCTGAATTTCTGCGTTAATCGCTTTTCAATCTACCGGTATCGGCTATATTCGTTCAGGTACCTGCGATGAACGGCATCTTCTGGCATACAAAACTCGCGCGCTTCCTCGCAGGACTGACGGTTGTCAGTAGCACGATCTTTCTTTTGTTCCGCCATGCCCTGATAATGCGCCCGGCGGATGCCATTACCTACATAGTTGCAGGTTATGCTTTTTTGCTCCTTATCCTGCTCCGCTTTCTCACGGGATACCGGGTGCTGGCCTCAACGATGATTGTATCGTTGACGGCAATTGGCTTATACTCACAGTCCAGGCTACCTGAACCCGCCATGGGCCCAACCCTGGTACTGGTGACAGCGATCACGTTTTCTGGCATTTATTACCGTTTACTGCGCAGCTTGCCGCTGCTGCTCCTGATCGGCGCTGGTTATGCCATCATGGGAGTCTTTGCATCCGGACATCCCGATGCGGGCAGGATATATTTACCCGCAGGTGTAAATACGCTCAGCAACCTGTGGTACAATGCGGGTGTTGCATTTGCGGTCATTGGAGTACTCGTCGTTGCAGCACAATCTTATGTGATGAACGCGCTCGAACAGAATATTCTGCGCAGTGAAAACCTGCTCACGGCGACCCGCTACCAGAAGCGCCAGCTCGAGGACAAAGAACGCCTTCTGACGCTGTTTACTGAGTTGGCGTCTGATTACGTGTATCAGGTCAACCTGGCGGAACCCGATCTTGTGCCCGAAATTTTTGCCGGCTCGTTCGAGCGGACGACGGGATATACGCCGGAAAAACTGCGCCAGAAAGGCGGCTGGCTGACGATCGTGCATCCCGATGACAGGCCGCGCCTCGAGCGTTCTGTACCGCGCCTGCTTGAATCCGAATCGGCTATCACCGAATACCGCATCATCTCAGCGGCTGGCAGGACAGTCTGGCTGCGCGACCACGTTCGCCCGCTGCGTGATGAAAAGACGGGGGCCGTGACAAAGCTTATGGGGGCGGTAACTGACATCACCGAGCGCAAAGCTGCAGAAGAGCAGATTGAAAATCTCGCCTTCTATGACCCGCTCACCTCGTTACCGAACCGCCGGCTGCTGCTCGACCGGCTGGAACAGGCCCTTGCGCTGAGTGCGCGTACAGCGCAGCACGGCGCGCTGCTGTTTATTGACCTCGACCACTTCAAAAACCTGAATGACACCAAAGGGCACGAAGCCGGGGACCAGCTGCTCGTGCAGCAGGCACGTCGCCTCAATCTGTGCGTGCGGGAAGGTGATACCGTTGCGCGCCTCGGGGGCGACGAATTTATCATCATTCTCGGCGAGTTATCCGCCAACGCCGAAGAAGCAGCGGAAGAAACCTCCGAAATAACCCGGCGCATCCTGAAGGCCCTCAGTGTGCCGGTTGCGCTGACCTTCAAGGCCATGACAGACTACGAGAATACCTGCAGCATCGGCGTGGCGCTGTTCCGCGGCCACGAGATTTCTGTCGATGAGCTGCTGCGCCGGGCAGACATGGCGATGTACCAGGCGAAGGCAGATGGGCGAAACCTGTTCCGTTTTTTTGATCCACAGATGCAAAGGCTGCTGTCTGAGCGGCTCGCACTTGAAGAAGACCTGAAGCACGCGCTTGCGCACCGGCAACTCGAAATTTTTCTGCAGCCGCAGATCACTGACGGCAACCAGATGATCGGGGCCGAAGTACTTCTGCGCTGGCGCCACCCTGAACGGGGCATGGTTGCGCCCTGCGAATTTATTCCCGCTGCAGAGCGTACGGGCCTGATCGTCGAAATCGGCGCATGGGTACTGGAGCAGGCATGCCTCGTACTGAAGCGATGGGCTGCGCGACCTGCAACGGCCAACCTGGTATTGGCTGTGAATGTCAGTGCAAGGCAGTTTCGCCAGCCTGATTTCGTGAACCAGGTGCGTAACATACTACAGATGACTGGTGCACGGGGTGAATGCCTGAAACTCGAACTCACCGAAAGCCTGGCGCTGGAGAATGTTGAAGAAACCATTGAACGTATGCACGGTTTGCGCGCCCTTGGCATCAGCATTGCACTCGATGACTTTGGCACCGGCCAGTCTTCGCTTTCGTACCTCAAAAGACTACCTCTCAACCAGCTGAAAATCGACCAGGCTTTCATACGGGACATTATCACAGATCCAAACGACGCCGTTCTTGTGCAGACAATCATTGGTATGGCGCAGAACCTGAATCTGGACATTATAGCTGAAGGAGTCGAAACAGAAGCGCAGCACAGTTTTCTTGTCAGTCATGGTTGTCCCGCATACCAGGGCTACCTGTTCAGCCCCCCGGTGGCTGTCGCTGAGTTCGAGCAGATATTCGCCGCCTGAATAATTTTCTGTTGGGCGTAGCGTTGGCTTCTCAAAGCCTGCCGGCAAACCATGAGCGATTCGCAAAAACAGCCGCATACGGTGAGCCTGAGCGAAATAAGGGCTGAACTGGACCGCATGGCGGCCGAGCTGGGCATTGACGTGCAGGCAATTGGTGTCAGCTTTGAAAGAAACGATTTCAACCTCCGCTGTGCACTGCCCGAAGTGACGGACGCATTACTGGTGGATACGATTGCCATTGCCAAACGGCACCTTGAAAACTGGCGCATTCATACTTTTGAAAAATCCTTTCTCTCTATACAGGCGCTGAACGAGAACCTGTTTTCCACCGATGGCCTGCTGGATAAAATTAAGATACGCATTGCCGGCATTTACGGTGAAAAAGCGCTCGAAATTACGAAGAAGGGGGCCCTGTCACCGGCGGAGCTTTCGCTCACGACGGCAGTCCTGAAACGGGCACTCGGCCGCGCATCCGCCAAAGACCTTCTGTCAGAGCTGGCCGATATGGGTTGCCATATCTACCGTCCCAGTGACAATATTCCGGGAATCGCGGCGTTTGCCCGGCTGCGCGAAAAGCTGCGCGAAACGGTCGTGCTGCCGCTCAAGAATCCTGATGTTTATGACCGCATTGCCCGCGAAACACGCAGCGAATTTTCACTGAACCGGCCGCGCGCGGTACTCTTTACCGGGCCACCCGGTACCGGCAAAACCACGATGGCCCGCCACGTCGGAAAAGAAGCCGGGCTGTCGGTCGTGCACGTGCCGCTTGAAAATATTCTCTCTGCATATTACGGCGAATCGACAAAACGCCTCGGCGCCATCTTCGATGCAGCGACGGCGGCGCGTGAGCCACTGATACTCTTTCTGGATGAAATCGACGCGCTGGCGCCTTCGCGCAATGAAAAGCTCTTCGAGGCTTCACGCCGGTTGCTTTCAGTGCTGTTGCGCAAGATCGACGGACTGGAAACACAGAACAATATTATCACGGTTGGCGCAACAAACCGTCCGCAGGATCTCGACAGCGCACTGCTTTCGCGCTTTGATACGATCCTGGAATTTAATGAACCCGACGAGACCGACGTGCGTGAACTGCTCGCATTTTTTGCCCGGCAGCTTTCCGCAGAAGAAAATAAAAAACTCGCCGTGCAACTGCAGGGAATGTCCGTGCGTGCCATTCGGGATGTCTGCCTGCGGGCCGAACGACAGCTGGCACGGGAGCAGATTGAGCAGCGCACGGCTTCGACAACACCGGCTGCGCCGACCCTTGCTTATTATGTCCGAACCCTGGCTGAATACCACCTGGGCAGGCCGGTACCCCAGGGGTAGGTATTCCTCAGGTTTTTTTCACCAGGCTGGCGATTGCTTCCGGTAGCGTGTCGGCGATATCACCGGCCAGCATGCCCCGGTCAGCACGTTTGTTATCACTCCAGATCTGACCTGCAAGTCCGTGCAGGTATACCGCGGTCGTGGCTGCTTCGAATGGTTCTATCTGTGCGGCCAGCGCTGCAATTATGCCAGCGAGTACGTCGCCCGATCCGGCAGTTGCCAACACGGAATTTGCCCACGGCGAAACAATTATCTGCTGCGAGTCGGCAACGAGCGAGTGGGCGCCCTTCAGGACTACCGTGCAGCGAAACTTCGCCGCGGCCTCGCTGACTGCATTGTAGCGATCGGCCTCAATCTGCTGCGAGGTTTTCTGCAGCAGACGCGCAAGCTCTCCGCTGTGCGGGGTCATCACCGCGTTCCTCGGTATGCATTCTGCCAGGCCTGGATGCAGAGAAAGCAGTGTGAGGGCATCGGCGTCTATGATGAGCGGTACCTGTACATTCTTGAGGACATATTCCAGTGCCTGCAAAGCCGCATCGCCCGTGCCGAAGCCTGGCCCGATCAGCACTGCATGCCGCTTTGCCATTGCCTGCACCAGGTCTTCGACAATGCGGTTCTCAGAAAGGGGGCTCAGCATAATTTCGGTTACTTCGCCCGCCAAAGCCGGCATAGCTTCCGGCCAGGTACAGATGGTGGCGAGGCCCGCACCCGCACGCAGTGATGCGTGGGCTGCAAGCTTTGCGGCGCCCGTTTTTCCCGGCGAACCGGCAACGACCAGTATATCACCGGAGCGGTGTTTGTAATTGCTGGCTTTGCGCGCCGAAAGGGTAGCGTGCATATCTTCAGCGCAGAGCAGAGAAGCGGTTTTGCCCGTGTGCGCAAGAATGGTAGCGTCGGGAAACCCTAAACCCACCGTATAAAGCTCCCCCGTTTTCTCTTTGCCCGAGGGCGTCAGGAGGCCGGGTTTTGGGTAAGCAAATGTAATGGTGTGGTGAGCCTTTACGCAGTCACCCAGGGTCTGGCCCGTGTCGCAGTCCAGGCCCGATGGTAAGTCCAGCGCAATGCGCAACGCCGCTGACTGGTTCATGCACTGAATTACCTGCAGCATATCGCCCGTGAGGGGCCGGGAAAGGCCGGTTCCAAACAGTGCATCGACTACTAGGTCTGCTTTGGCCATGGCTGCCACAAACTGCCCGGCAGTGGGAGTACAGAAACTCACGGTATCGGGCGCGAGGGCAAGCAGGGTTTCGAGGTTAATTTTTGCATCTCCCTTAACCTGGCTGGGGTCAGCAAGTACCAGAACCTGGACGGTAGCCCTGGTCGCAGGAGGAGCAAGCAGGTGACGAGCTAACACGTAGCCATCGCCCCCGTTATTGCCGGGACCACAGACGATGGCAATGTGCGGTCTTTTTGCGGGCAGGGTCTCAATGAGGTGCCTCAGGTGCTCAAATGCCCCCCGACCAGCATTCTCCATAAGGATAACGCCAGGGACCTTACCCTCTGAGATCGCCAGGGCGTCGTAGCGGCGCATCTGTTCGCGGTTGAGCACTGCCTGCATAACGGTAGCACGCAGTCCCATTTTTCGCTTTATGCCGTAATGCCAAAAAGAATTTTGCAACTAACGGTAAACCGCATGAAAATCAAACTCAAGATCTGGCGCCAGAAAGACAAAGAAGATAAGGGTGGTTTCAAGAACTACCAGCTTGACAACGTCAACGAGCACATGTCGTTTCTCGAGATGCTCGATGTCCTCAACGAGCAGCTGACGCAGAAGGGTGAAGAACCCGTCGCTTTCAGCCACGATTGCCGCGAAGGTATTTGCGGTTCCTGTGGTACGGTCATCAACGGCCGCCCGCACGGCCCCGAGAGCGGTACGGCGACCTGCCAGCTGCATATGCGCAAGTTCAGCGACGGCGACGCCATTACGGTTGAGCCCTGGCGCGCGCGGGCATTTCCCGTTCTCAAAGATCTTGTAGTCGATCGCTCGGCTTTCGATCGTATTCAGCAGGCAGGTGGATATATCACTGTCAATACGGGTAGTGCCCCTGAAGCAAATCTCACTCCCATACCGAAACCAGTTGCAGACGAAGCGTTTCTTGCGGCTGCGTGTATTGGTTGTGGTGCCTGCGTAGCGGCCTGCAAGAATGCATCGGCCATGCTGTTTGTCGCCGCGAAGGTCTCGCACCTGGCGCTCGTGCCGCAGGGGCATGCAGAGCGCGCAGAACGGGTGCGCAAAATGGTGGCGGCGATGGATGCCGAAGGTTTCGGCAACTGCACCAATACCGGTGCGTGCGAAGCAGAGTGCCCTAAAGAAATCTCTATTTCGCATATCGCGCGCATGAACCGTGAGTACATGAGTGCCTCGCTGGTGAGCCAGTACTGATGTATTTCGTCCACCGGGCGCTCAGGGTATTTGTTGCAGTTCTCGGCCTGAGTGTATCGACGGCCTGCAGCAAAACACCAAAGAATAAGGCGGAAGCTATGAAAGATGTGAAAGACAAGATACGGAAGGATACTAACCCCATCGCGGTCATAGAAACCAGCAAGGGGACCATAACCGTCGAGCTTTACCGCCATGCCGCACCGAATACCGTCGGCAACTTTATCAGCCTTGCGCGCGGAGAAAAGGAGTTCACTGACGCCGATGGCAAGCCGGCAAAGCGCCCTTACTACGACGGTCTCATCTTTCACCGTGTTATACCCAATTTCATGATCCAGGGTGGCGACATCAAGGGCAACGGTACGGGCGGTCCCGGTTACCAGTTTGCCGATGAAATTAACGCAAAAGCACTGGGGCTCGATAAGGTAAAAGTTTCCAGCTCGCCCATGGCAATGCAGGAAGTTCAGCAGGTAGCCCGCAATGAAGTCTTCAAAAAACTGAATATCAAAAGCCAGGCTGACCTCAATGCCCGGATGAAAGAGGCCGAGGCACTTTTCGCTGCTGAGCAGACTAAGTGGAAAGACAAGAGCCTTGAAGAGTTGTACACGGCGCGCGGCATTACGTACACACCAAACCTCGAATCAGAATCTAACACCAAAGGTTCGCTTTCGATGGCAAACGCGGGCCCGAATACCAACGGCAGCCAGTTCTTTATCAGCGTGGCGGACAACACTTACCTCGACGGCAAACATACCGTGTTCGGCCGCGTCATCGCGGGGCTTGATATAGCCGAGCAGATCACCAAAGTAGATCGTGACCAGCAGGATCGTCCCAAGACCCCGGTCAAGATGACCAAAGTAACTATTCTCGAAAATTGAGCAAGACGGTTCGCGTCGGTATTCTCGGGGCCGGTGGTTTTACCGGGCAGGAGCTCATCCGTATTTTCGGCAGGCATCCCCATGTGGCCCTGGTTTACATCACGTCATCAGAGTATGTCGGAAAGTCGCTGGCCGAGGTTTTTCCCGGTCTCGCTTCGCCCGGAAACAAAGACCTGATTTTCTCGCCACATCCGCAGCAGACGCAGGATGTAGGTAACCTTGATGCTATATTCCTTGCCACACCCGATGACGTGGCCCTGCGCTGGGCCCCTCAATTCGTGTCGGCAGGCATCAAGGTCATTGATATTTCCGGCGCATTCCGCCTGCTCGATAAGGCGGAGTTTAAAGAGTACTACGCACTTGAACATGACCAGCCCGCGGCTCTGCAACAGGCTGTGTATGGCCTGACCGAGGTGAATCGGGAGAAGATCCGCTCAGCCAGCCTGATTGCGAATCCGGGGTGTTATCCGACCGCGGCGCTTCTGCCCCTGTACGCCTACCGCGAACTGATCGACACAAGCCGGCCTCTCATCATCGATGCAAAGAGCGGTACCTCAGGTGCCGGGGGGCGCAAAGAGAAAGACGGTCTGGGTTATTCTACCGTCTACGAGAACTTCAGGGCATATAAGACGTCCAATCACCAGCACGCACCCGAGATTGTGCAGGAATTTTCGCGCATGCTTTCCGGCAGCAGTGTATCCCTGAGATTTACACCGTACCTGCTGCCGATGTACCGGGGTATCTTGTCCAGTACTTACGCGTTCGTGAAGCCAGGGGTAACGGCAAAAGATTGTGTCGATGCGGGCCAGGCTCTTTCAGCTCGGGAAGTATTTGCGCGCTACCGTACTGGTGTTAATCTCATCGAGCTGCGGTCTGTCCAGAATACGAATTTTTGCGATTTCGCGCACCACTTCGATGAAAAAAACGGCCTGCTGCAGATCGTGTCGGCGATAGATAATCTGATGAAAGGGGCCGCAGGACAGGCTGTACAAAATATGAACCTGATGTTCTCATTGGCTGAAACGGCGGGAGTATACTGAATTGGCGGAAAAACAGAAACACATCAAGACGCTTTTTCTGCTGCGGCATGCTAAGGCCGAAGCCCACGATCTGAAAAAGAACGATCACGAGCGCAGGCTGATTGACAAGGGCATCAGGCATGCAGAAAAAATGGCCAAACTGGTGGACACTTTCCGCTTTAAACCAGAGGCAATTGTCACTTCATCCGCTGCACGTGCTGCGGAAACCGCTGCTATTTTTGCCGATACGCTTGGGCTGAAAGACCGGATGACGGTGAATGACGTATTGTATTCCGCATCGCAGCAGGTATACCTGCAGACAATACAGCAGCTACCCGATGATCTTGATAACGCCATGATCGTTGGCCATAACCCGGTCCTGGAAGATTTGCTCGTTTCGCTGAGCTCCCGGTCGCCATTCCACTGCAAGATGCCCACGTGCGGACTCGCCGTGGTGCATTTTCATGTGACTCTCTGGTCAGAAATCCGGCCAGCGACAGGTATTATGCGCGTACTGCTTTACCCCAAGCTGTTCGCAGAATAATTGAATTGCGCGCCGCCTCAGATTTCGCCGCGCTGAACCACCAGCACTGAATTGGCAACAAAGTCGTGCAACGCCTGCTTGCGTGAACTGAAAGCGCAAAGTATATAACCAATCAGCAGTGTCAGGCGGCTGAGCAACTTGGCAAAATAGCGGACAGTGGCTTCTTCAAATGTCAGCGCACGCTTGTCCTTATGCCATACCCTGATTCCCAGCGCCAGTTTGCCGGGGGTCCCCTGGTAGTAGGAGCTCTCGAGCAGCGCGAAGTATATCCAGGTAAGCCAGATATCCACAAAAAACAGGCAACCACCGAGTATGGAAAATATCAGAATCTGGTGATCCTTTATCTCGGCAAAATGGATGATCGCATACACCATCAGGCCCAGCGCACCATAGACGAATGCCCGCCCCACAGTCAGTATGACCTGGTCGAGAATCGCTGCAACAAGTCGGCGCCAAAAACCAGCGTATACGGGCTCGCTCATGTAGCGATTATCGGATAGAACGGAAAAAGTCTTGATCGGTGGGTTGCGCTACTGCAGGTGCCGGTATGGCAGCAGTGATGATCAGGGGTGTGGGTTTGATCGGCTCTCTGGTGGCTGAGAAGCTGATAAACCGGGGGCATTCGGTCATCGTTGTGAGCCGGACGCCAGGGCGTTTTGCCGAGCGGCCGGGACAAACGGTTATTGCCCGGGAGGATGTCGAGGCGCAGCGCAGCGCGCTGGAGAAGTGCCAGGCAGTTATCAACCTTGAAGGCAAAAATATCGCTGCGGGTGTATGGACGCGCCGGCTCAAGAAAGAAATCCTGCAGAGCAGGCTCTATTCTGTGGCCCACCTCAGCAATATTCTCCGGCGGGTGGATAATCCGCAGCTGCGGGTTCTGCAGGCGTCCGCCACAGGTTACTATGGAAACCGGGGTGAAGAAATTCTGACCGAAGATTCCGACCCCGGAACAGGCTTTCTTGCCGACACCTGCGTCGAGTGGGAAACTGCGGCCCTTAGATCGTACAAGAAAGACCATTTCGCGATACTGCGCATTGCACCTGTCTTATCAAACAAAGCCGGAGTTTTTCTCGTCTGGCGCCGTATCTTCAGGTCATTCCTCGGTGGCAGGTTGGGCAAGGGAACCCAGTATGTTTCATGGATTCATGAGCATGACATGGCTGAGTTGCTCGTCCATTATGCCTTGAATTTCCGGCCAGGCATTGTCAATGCGACAGCACCCGGACCGGTTACGAACGCACAGCTCACAGAAATACTTGCAGCCAGCCTGCACCGGCCCGCTCTTTTCACCGTGCCGCAGTTTGTTCTTTCTGCTTTGCCAGGCGATTTCGGCAAGGAAATGCTTTTGTACAGCGTCAGGGCAGTGCCAAAGCGCGCCCTCGCCGACGGATTCGAGTTCCGTTTCGCAGGATTCGAGGAAGCCGTTTCAGACCTTTCGTAAATCTCCGCTGCGTCGCCTGCGGGAAAGTGCATTGCGCTCGGCTGCCATCAGCTCTACTTCGTGCATGGTGAAATCGAAGCTATGGCGGCGGGCGCTCTGAGCAGCCGGTGCGAGTTCTGGAGACGCTGGTAACGAAAGTACCACCGTAGTACCGACACCCGTGCGGCTATTGAACTGCATGGTGCCACGGTTGAGCCGCACAAGCTCACGCACAATCGAAAGGCCATATCCATGCGATGAAAAAGCCCAGGGATTGCGGTTTCGGCGGCGCCCCGTATCTTCACCCGGCCCGAGCCCGCTGTCAGAAATGGAAAGTATTGCCCTGCGGTCATCATTCTTCAGGCTAATGATTATTTCTCCGCCGGGCATGTTGTGCTTCAGTGCATTACTGAGCAGGTTGTTGAGTATCTTCTCAAACTGAATGGGATGGATTTCAGCAATGACCGCCGATTCAAGATCCAGTTTCAGACTGATACCGTAGCTTTCAAAGACCAGCGAATAGACCTCAGCCACCTGCCGCACAAAAACCGTGAGATCCTGCGGAATCAGCATGGGCTTTTGTCTGCGGGTCACCAGTCTCGCTGCGTCGAGCGAATGCGTGACAGTCCGGAGAACCGAATAGATAGCCGTCCTGATTTTTTCGAGCTGAAGTCTCAGCTTTACGGGAATCGAGTTATCTTCGATTACCATCTGCTCCAGCGGTACTGTGAGCATCGACAGCGGCGTTTTCAGGTCATGTGAATACTGGCTAAAGAGACCGATACGTTTTTCCGCTTCGTCGCGGATACGCCGGCGCGTGCGGCGGTCGGCCGCAGCAACGAGGCGCTTTTCTGCCTCGTGCCTGACCGATTGCCGGCGCAGGCGGTAATAGAGGTCGATCGCTTCCAGTTTGGCTGAAAGAAGTTCGCGCTCAGCGAGAATTCTGTTTCGTCCGGTTTCGGGGGAACTGATTGCTATACGCCTGAGGCCGTTAATCACATGAAATCCCACGGGCTTGTGCGAAAGATGACCCTCAGGATAAGTGTGCCACAGGCCGAGCTCATCGCGCACGGCGATGCTCAACCGTCGCGCGGGGGCCACCCTGCGTTTGATCCAGTGCCCAAGGGCGATATACCTGTCGGTAACAGATACCCGCGGCATAGCAGCTATTCTACTGTCGCCGCAACCTGCGGCAACTGAAAAACGCCAGGCGCGGGTTTAGCCGAGCGAACCCAGAAAGCGCAGCAGGGCCCGTAGTTCCCGGAACAGTGCAACCTGGGGTGTAATCTGTAGTTGCAGGTTGATGCGCTTTGGGTTGGTCGTATCGAGCCGGACGCGTTTGTCACGGGTCAGCAGGGATGACACGCGTTCCATGTCGAGGCGGTGTGTCGGTGCCACAATAAAGTACGGTGTTCCGGTTTCTGCGTCCAGGGCGATTTTCTCGAGGCGAAGGGCATTGGCGAGGTGCCGGATTTCCTCGAATAACAGCATGAGCTCCACGATTTCGGGCGGCTTGCCGAAACGGTCGGTCAGTGCCTCACGTATTTCCAGGTATTCTTCGGTATTCTGTGCTGAAGATATAGACTTGTAAAATTCCATTTTGGCACGCGTATCGGCGATGTATTCATCAGGAAAATACCAGTCGCAGGGCAGGGTGACCGCGCAGCTGAAATCATCTTCTTCGCGTTTCTGCCCGCGCAGCTCCTGTATCTTGTCGTTGAGCATTTGTGAATAGAGCTCGAAACCGATTTCGAGAATTTCGCCGCTTTGCTCTTTGCCGAGCAGGTTACCCGCCCCGCGTATTTCCAGGTCTTTCATGGCAATACGGAAACCGGAACCCAGGTCGTCATATTCTGCCAGAACCTCTAACCTGCGTTCGGCTTCATTGCTGAGTGGTGAAATGGAAGGCGGCGGATAAAAGAAGTAGGCGTAAGCCTGCCTGTCAGAACGGCCCACGCGACCCTTGAGCTGGTAGAGCTGGCTGAGCCCGAATTCGTGTGCGCCGAGAACGACAAGGGTGTTGACATTCGGTATATCGATGCCTGATTCGATAATTGTCGTGCTGACCAGCAGGTCATATGCGTGCTGGTAGAAGTCGACCATGACCTCTTCGATCTCGTTCTCCGGCATTTGCCCGTGCAGTACGGCAACACGTGCACGCGGAGCAAGCGACCTCAGCCGGAGCGCCTGTTCTTCAATCGTCTTCACCTTGTTGTGCAGGATGTAGACCTGCCCGCCGCGATCGAGTTCATGCTTAATGGCCAGCCTCAGGACTTCTTCGTTCTCCTGCAGAACGTGCGTTTCAATCTTGCGGCGATCAGCGGGTGGAGTTTCAATGATACTGAGGTCACGGATGCCCGAGAGCGACATGTGCAGGGTCCGCGGTATCGGCGTCGCCGTCAGGGCCAGGCAATCGAGGTTATGCCGTAGCTGGCGCAGTTTCTCTTTATGTGAAACCCCGAACCGCTGCTCTTCGTCCACAATGAGAAGGCCGAGTGATTTGTAGCGGATGTCATCGCTCAGCAGTGCATGCGTACCGATGACGATATCGAGTTTGCCTTCTGCGAGTTTCTTCTTTATTTCGGCGATTTCGCCCGCAGTGCGGAAGCGGCTGATGTAGTCGATGCGTACCGGGTAGTCGGAAAAGCGTTTGCTGAAGCTGCGGAAGTGCTGGAAGGCGAGAATCGTTGTCGGGCAGAGTACAACAACCTGTTTACCGGCCATCGCCGCCTTGAACGCCGCGCGAATAGCGACTTCGGTCTTTCCAAATCCCACGTCGCCGCAGACGAGCCGGTCCATGGCCTTTTCTGATTCCATATCCTGCTTAATGGCCTGAATCGCCTCAAGCTGGTGTTCGGTCTCGGTAAAGGGGAACGCGGCCTCAAAGTCGTGCTGGAATGTCGAATCGGCGGGAAAGGAAAAGCCCTTCTGCTCGAGTCTCTGCGCGTAGAGGTCGATGAGCTCCTGCGCGATCGAATCGACAATGCGCTTAACACGCGCCCGTGTTTTCGCCCAGGAGGATTTTTTTCCCAGGTGGTCGAGGCGCGGGTTTTCAGTTGAACCTATGTATTTGTGAACCAGGTTCAGCTGGTCGAGCGGCACAAAAAGTTTGTCTTCGTCAGCAAACCGCAGTTCGAGAAAATCGCGCTCGGTACTCTGTACCTTCATGCGGCGGAGAGCCGAAAAGCGACCAATACCGTAGTTTACGTGTACCACAAAGTCGCCTTCTTTGAGGTCGGTATAACTTTCTATGAGACGGCTGATATTCTTGTCTGCCGCATACTTCTTCACAACGCGACCGAAGATATCACTTTCGGTGAAGACCGTCATTCCCGAAGCCTGGAATCCATGGGGGTAATACCATGGCAGAACCTGTGGTGGGGAAAAATCGGTCAGCGCACTGCTCAGTCTTTCGCGCTGCCCTTCGGAACCAATAAAGTAATAGATATCGTTATCTGCATGCGACTCAAGGTAGTCTTTGAGTAATCCCAGACGACCACCATAGCGGGGGGTTAGAGTCCATGTAGCTGTGTCGTCATCTTCCGGCGGGTTCAGCTTTTGTCCCGCGGCAACAAAATTCGCTGTGAGGCCTGCGTCGGCAAAAAGTTCTGCAGGAGAAATCTTGACCGGGCTTTCAGACCTTTCGTAGAGGTAGTTGCGTTCGTTGCTCAGCGTGTTTAGTCGCGACGCAATTGCTGCTTCATCACAGATAAAGAGCTGCCCGCGCCACAGGCTGTAGGCAGGCAGGCATTGCCGCAATGCCGGGTAAAGATCGGCATAACCGGCCAGGTTGCTGCCATGGGTTGCGAGTACCGGGGGGAGCTCACCGGAGAGGTTCTTGTGTTTTTCCAGGAAGGCGGCAATTTCTTTGTCGAGCCCTGCAACCGGAGGTCGCAAGGCAGAAATGCGTACCTCGTCAAGCGACCCATAGCTGCGCTGCGTTTCGTGCGAAAACGCCTTGATCGTTTCAACCTCGTCACCAAAAAAATCCAGCCGTACAGGTGCATCTTCATCCGGGGGGAAAACATCGATGATGTTACCCTTGACGCAGAATTCCCCGGGGCGAGTTACCGGGTTCTGGTGGTTATAGCCACAGGCGGCAAGGTATTCTGTGAGCTCGTTGCGATTGACCCTGCTGCCCGGCGTTACTAGCCTCGCGTGTGCGTGCGGATCAGTGTCTGCGGCGATAAACTGCGTAAGGCCGTCTATGGAGGCTACTATGAGGCAGGGGAGCTCAGAGCGCAGAAGGAATTCGGCCCGGGTTCGCTGGTATTCTTTCTCTTTATCGGGGGCAGTAAAGCTATAAGGAATGACTCCCCACGAGACAAGCGCTGCATACTCGGTTTCGGTATGCGAAAGTGCATGAAGAGAATTCCACGCGCGGACAAAATCCAGCGCCGTAGCATCGTCCGAAACCACCCAGAGTTGCCGGGCATGAGCGTCCTTTGACGGCTCATGCGCAAAAAACGCCAGAAGGGGCCAGAGTGAATCAGGCAGTGACAATCCGGCTTTGCCGTTGCGCACGGCGTCTACCACCGGCTCCAATGCCTGCACTAACCGGGCGGGTAATGCCTCAGCCACGCCGATGCTCCCGGTAATATGTGCGCGGATATGCCTCGGCTCCGTGCCGGGCTGCACTGCCAAAGACGGCGTGAACGTAAGCGTATGCGACGACGGCGACACTGTTTGAGAGGTTGAGGCTGCGCACCGGCCCGCTCATCGGAAGGTAGACACTGTCAGCGAATCTGTTCAGCATGACAGGTGGAAGTCCCATTGTTTCATTGCCGAAAACCAGGATGTCGTTTCGGCGGTAGTCGAATTCGAGGGCGGACTCTCTGCCCGTCTTGGACACCATGACAAAGCGCCGCTGCGGGTTCTCGCGCCAGAAATCACTGAATCGGCTATGGTGCGAAAACCGGAGGTGCTGCCAGTGGTCGAGTCCCGCACGGCGCACCGATGCCTCATCGAGCCGAAACCCCGGCCGGCCGGTAATCACCAGCGGGGCATTCAGCGCAACGCAGAGCCGCGACACATTGCCGGTATTCTGCGGAATTTGCGGCCGGTGCAGAACGATGGTGGGACCTTCAAAAGTGTTCGAACTCATCAATTCGGGGCAGTATTTCCTCTTCGTGCCAGAAATAGCGCACGCAAGGTTTCTTTGCCCGGATAGTTTTCACTTCTCCGATGGGACGGAAAGCTGCTGCAAGGTTTCGTGTGCGACCTACCGTCCGGGAGGTCGTGCCACGAGCCAGCGCAAATACAGCGAGGTCTTCGGAAGCCGAAGGATAGCGCTCCGGGGTTTTCGCGCACAGCCTGCGGAACGCCGGCGCAAGTTGAAGTTCTGACAGGTACACGTGCAGTTCTGCCCTGTTGGCCTGCGCAAGCAGGAACAGGGATTTTGCCACCGAGTCGCTCTGGTCGATGGAGGCCAATAGGCGGTCGGATGCGGGAAGTTCTGCAAAAAAATGTGGCCGGCGAAAGCCCTGGGTGTTCTTATCCCGCAGGCCAGGGGCGCGGTCCAGCAGGCTGCGTGCAGCGTCGCTGGCGCCAACAGCGCCCAGCTGCACCAGGAGATCACCTGTGCGCAGGGTTTTCGCTGCGCGTGGAATAAATTTTCCGCTGCGGCCAAAAAAACTCAGCGTGAAATGATCGTGCCCAGACCGGGTTGCGTCACCCCCGACGAGGGTGATGCCGTGACGGAATAGCAGCTTATCCAGCGCGCTCAAAAATGCCCGGGTGAATGTAGCAGCATGCTGGCGCCTGCGCAGCGAAAGGTTGAGCAGCGCCGCCTGGGGCCTGATACCTTTGCAGAGAAAGTCCGACCAGTTGCGGGCAAAAAGTTTATAGGCGATATCCGCCGGGTCGAGCCACCGGTCATGGTAATGGGTGTTTTCGACAAGGCTGTCCGTCGCAGCATAGAATCGGCCGCTGCCCGGCAAGAGACCGATGTCATCGGCCTTCAGCGGGTTGCCGCGTGAAGATTTCAGCCGGGCAATCGAGGCGAGTACTGCGGCTTCGTCCACAGTTGATCTTAATCGTTGTCTTTGTTTGCTGTTTTGGCTTCGAGGGCGAGTTCGACCGACCGGCGCGTGGCAGCAGTCACGGCTTCCTGCACAGCATTGGGAAAGTTGTGGCGGTGGAGTGACTTGAGTGCAACTGCAGTTGTACCCCCGGGTGACGTGACATCATGGATCAGCTGCTGTGGCGCCTGGTGCGACTGGCGTACAAGTTCTGCCGAGCCCAGTACTGTCGAGATCGCCAGTTTGCGGCTATCACCGCGTGTGAGGCCCAAGAGTACTCCGGCATCTTCAAGATTTTGCAGAAAAAGATAAACATAAGCGGGACCTGAGCCGGAAAGACCCGTGACCGCGTGCAGGAGTTTTTCCTGGTCGAGGTAGATGGCTTCACCGGTATTTTCAAACAGCTCCCGCACGACTGCAATATCTTCTTCTGTGCAGAACTTGTTGCCGGTGAATGCCGTGATACCGCGCCGGATCATGAGCGGGGTATTGGGCATCGCCCGTATCGTCGGACCATTGGCGCTGCGGGCCGCATCGATTGACCTGAGAGCCACTCCTGCGGCGATGCTGATGATCAGCCGGTGGTCGGGTATAGCTTCGACAACCTGCGTGACTTGTGCAGGTTTTGTTGCAACGATGATGGTCGAGCTTTCTTCAACCAGCTGCTCCATGCTGCCGGCAAGGCGTATCTTCTTTGCCAGCGAGGGGCGCAGGTTCTTGAGCGATTCTTCGCTCTTTTCGAACCCGGTTATTTCATATTTGCCGGCGAGTGCCTGCGCAAGCGCAGAACCCATCTTGCCGAGGCCGACGATGCCGATTTTCATTTGCGCGCTCCTTTTTTAGCCGGTGTTTTGGTCGTTTTGGCGGGCGCTTTTTTTCCTGTGAAGAGCGCAATCGGCTGACCAAACAACAGCTTTTGCTTTTCTTCGAACTCGAGTAATTCGGCGGTTGCGTTCTCAAAAAGCAGCATTACCGTTGAGCCCATTTCGAAGCGCCCGAGCTCCGCGCCCTTACGAATGCTGATTTCTTCTTCGTACATGTGTTCTTTGGCGAGGCGCACCCAGCGGTTCGTGGCAATATTCGGGTCATATGTCACCCGAATCTTGCCGACCGATGTCGCACCGACCTTAACCACGGCGACGAGACCAAACTCGCTCTGGATATAGGTAATCAGTCGCTCGTTCTTTGAGAACAACTGGTTGATCGTGTTCACTGCAAGATTGTTGACCGGGAAAAGTTTGCCCGGCTGGTAATAGTAGCCCAGGATCCGGCCTTCTACCGGCGAATGGATGCGGTGATAGTCCTGCGGAGAAAGGTAGATCGTCATATAACGACCGCCGAGAAATTGCTTATAAAAACGATTGTTGCCCAGAAGGTTTTGCAGTGACGATTCCATTCCCTTACTCTGCAGTAATTGTCCCTGTTCCAGCGAACCAGAAACCAGCAGGCGGCCGTCGACCGGTGAGATGATCACATTCTCTTTCTGGTCAATAAGGCGTGAGCCGTTTTTGAGCGCACGCGTGAAAAACTTGTTGAGCGATTCATAGTCGCGTATTTCGAGCTCCGCTTCCTGGATATTAATCTTGTAGATGCGCGCAAACCCGAGTATAATGGGGGTCATCATAAAGCGCGGCAGGCGAAGTCCTGCCAGAAAGCCGTTGAGCTTTGAGACCATGTTTTTCGGCAGCAGCCTCAGGATCAGGACGTAAAATTTTACAGCCAGGTCATGCTTGTGCGGGTACATGCCAAAATAGTCGAGCGCCTCTTTGCGTACCTCCTGCACTTTGGTGATCAGCGCTGTGAGGAAAATCAGCGCGAGTATGGAAAACAGCAGGGCCGATACAGCAACCTTGGCACCCAGATCAGAGAATCGTGTCGAGAGGGCGAACAGCAGCACGAACGTGATGCGCGCGGGCCAGATGAGGGTGCGTCGGCCCAGTGTGAGAAGCATGCGCTCAAGTATGACTATCCAGACTGCAGATGCGATGGCGCCCAGCGCGAAAGCCGAAAGCGCAATGATCAGAAAACCGCCGCGCCCCAGGGTCGCGGAAAAAATGTGTGCCAGCGAAAACTGTACGTGACTGATCATTTCCGCCGCCGCGGCCGGTGCGGGAGCCAGTAAAGCTTTCACACCACCGAATGCAGCTGTTGCCCCTTTGGTTTCAGGCAGGCCCACGGCGTATGCAAGGCCGAGCAGCGGAATAAAAAAGGTCGTGTAGAAGAAGGCGGTCGACATCGATACGAGGCCCTGCTTTACAGCATAGTCGTTAACCGAAGCAGCGGTGACCGCAGCCGAGACACCCGTCGATTCTTCTGGCGCGACAATGCCAGTGAAGGCCGCACATTTAAAGATCAGCAGGGTTGCCACAAGCCCTGCGGCCAGGCTTTTGAAACTGAGGGCCTGCGAACATGCCTTGGCTGTAAAATCGGCTGCCTTCTGCGAATTTTGCGCGATGATGAAGATTGCCAGAATGAGCAACAGGCTCGTGACGATAGGCGTGATAAAGGCGGCAACCCGGCCAATGCGCCGCAGACTACCGAGGCTGAGAAAGAAACCCGTCAGCGCAATCAGCAGCGGTGCCCACTGGCTGCTGAAGATGTGTTCGCCCAGTTGAAAGGGCAGAATGGGCTTCGTAGCGGGAATGCCCACTGAAGCCGGTGGTGTATAGAAATTATGCCAGAGCTCTGCCTGCGCCGCCGCTCCCCAAACCAGGGCCGTTGCGAGCGCAATCAGTGCGTAGACAATGGCACCACTTTTGCCCCAGAAGGTCGTGGCGATGATTTCACCAGCGCCACCCAGCCAGGTATTCTCGTGCTTTTCACGGTATTTTACAGCTAGCGTGCCATTGGCAAAACGCAGGGTCGCGAGCAAAACCCCGAATAGCGCCACCCAGATCAGTGAGGCAGCTCCCCCCCAAAGGACGATAACAGGAATGCCGAGCAAAACTGCCGCATTCGCCTGCACGCTGCCCGCCAGGAACATGGCGCGCAGGTTATTGATCTCCCCGGCGCGGTGCGAACGCGAAAGGGTCGAGCCCTCGTCCTCTTTTCCGAGCCCGGCGAGCGCGATACGAAAGCCGTAAATGACGTACCGCAGCGGCAGGAAGCGCAGGTAGAAGGTATAGAAGGCGGAGGTGAGGATCAGCAGTGCCAGTACCGCCAGGGACAGATAGGCTTCGAGGCTATTCATTGTGCGCAGATTGGTAAAAAGAAGGAGCCCGGCAAGCAATATCGCCTCCGCTGGCCTGGCGTGGCTGGCGCGAAACCCGGTGGCTGTTTGGCGTCCAGGCACAGCCTGAGGGCAGTGCGACCCGCCGCGCAACCCGCATGCTGCGCCGCATAAAATAAAGTTGACGTTTTGTTCACTGTTGCAAGGAGGCGGTATGTCAAAAGAGTTCTACACAGAAGCTGATCTCACGAACTTCCGCGATTGCCAGGCGATGGCCTATGACGCAGTACAGGCGGTCGCGCGCCGGCTGACCACGGAAATCACTGAAAAGCAGGCGGCCGATATGATCGATGAAGAGATCAGGGCGCGCGGCATGACCCGCTATTTTCATGCCCCGTTCGCCTGGTTTGGAGCCCGCACAGCCTTCCAGGGCTTCGAACGGCCCTTTGATCTCAGCCGCTTTCCCGCCAGCCTCTTGCCACCGCATTTTGGCCAGAAATTCATGCCAACCGAAACCCGGCTCGAAGAGGGCATGGGCGTGATTCTCGACGTGGCCCCGATCTTCCATGACTGCGCAGCCGATATCGGCTATGCCTTTGCGTTCGGCCGCAACGAAAAGATCGAGAAGGCACTCGACGATCTCGCTGTTTTCCGGCCGCTGATTCTCGCCGGCGTCTGCAAAGAAAAGACGATGGCAGAGATCTATGACGATGTGAGCGAAGCCCTCATGGACATGGGTTATGAAAACTGTCATGCCAAGTACCCGCAGGGTGTGCTCGGTCACAAAGTAGGCAAGATACCCACTCGGCTGATTCCGCGCATTCCCGTGATGCGCTTCGAAGTCTCGACATTTCTTTATCTTGCCGCTGAGGAGATCAGTCACCTGATCAACCCGTGGGACAACCACACGGCGTTGTGGTCAGATTATACGCGCGTCTCGGCCGACCCGGGATTATGGGCGGTAGAGCCACACATCGGGACCAATGAATTTGGCGTCAAATGGGAGGAAATTCTGCACATTACTGAGAATAACGCGTACTACCTCGACGATAACCTGCCGCACGTGCGCCGCTGGTCTGACCGCCAGGTCGCCGTCTAAGGAGCCACTATGAGTATCGAACGCAAAACTCCGGAAAATATTAAACCACACCGCATCACTGTACAATTTGATGCGAGCCTGCCCAATCACTGGTTTGGCGGCAATGCGTTTCTCACGCACATGCTCAACACCTGGACGGCGATCTTTCCCGATGCCGAACGCTACTTTGTCCGCTGGTCGAAGAAGGCGCTCACCAGCGTGACCGACCCAAAGATCAAAAAAGACATCCAGGGCTTTATCGGGCAGGAAACGATGCACGCCACACAGCACGAAAAACTGTGGGAGCTTCTTCGGTCACAGGGGTATAACCTTGACCCTGTCATTTTTTTCGTTGAGAAAGTAGCTTTCGACTGGCTGGAGAAAGCCCTGCCTGACAAGATCAACTACGCGCTGGTCGCAGGCCTCGAACACTTCACCGCGATGTTCGGCGAAATCTATTTTGAGAACCCCGAACTGGTTGAACAGATGCACCCCGAAATGCGCCGCCTGTTCGAGTGGCACGCAGCCGAAGAAATCGAGCACAAGGCAGTGGCCTATGACCAGTTGCTGGCGATCGACGACAGCTATGCGCTCAGAACCGGCGTCATGAATGTGGCAGTGGTAGGATTTTACATGGTTACCCTGCTCAACACGCTCTACTTCATGGCACAGGACAAATCGCTCTATAAGCCAGAAGAATGGTTAACTATGTACGATGTCTTTTTTGGCAAGTACGACCTTGCGCGCAAGACGTTTGTGAAATTTTTGGAGTACTACAAGCCTGATTTTCACCCGTGGGATAACCAGAATTACCACCTGGCCCAGCCAACGCTGGCCACTTATGACAAACAAGCGAGTTGACCCGCCTCTCCCCCCGGCCCCCTCTCCTTCAGGAGAGGGGGCGGAGCGAAGCGGAGGGGGTGAGGACTATTTCAGAATCAGTTCTACGCCGACGTAGAGCAGAATGGTCAGCACAAAGCCCATGTGAATGACACCTTTGACGGTTTCAATGGGCTTTACGGTTGCTGGTTTTGCTGCCGGGTCGTTTGAAGCAAACAGGGCGTTCGCTTCGATCAGCAGGAAGACTACAGTCGTGACGATAATCCACAGGTTGAGCTTGTCTGCACTCACCGTGTTGATGGTCATGTTCTGTGCAGCAGCCATGAAGAACAGCATTGGGATAGAGAGCAGAGTATTGGTGCGCGAAGCGATAAAACCGCGGCGCGCCATTGCGGGTACTCCTTCGATTTTTTCACCATTTGCAGCAGCAATAACCTTTTTCTGCCGTGGCCAGATCACAAACCAGACGTTCAGGAACATGATGGTCGCGAACATGAATCCCGGATAGATTTTCGCAAACCAGGCATTCCATACGTCGCTGCCGACAACACGCCCGCTGATGGGATCAAAGCCCTTGATGCCAATGAGTGCTACACCAGTTATGAAAGTCAACAGCGCGCCGTAGCGAAAGTACCACATGACTTTAGGAAACAGTTTTTGTTTCGCAATGGTCTGTCCTGCCGCGTCGAGGCCGCCGACATAACCGCCCTGGATGAAGTTGATGTACCAGAGTACGCCGATCCAGGCGACACCGCCAACGATGTGAAAATAGCGGAACAGGAACGCGCCATGGTCAGAAAATATTGATATGTCCATTCTTTCTCCTTTGAAAAATCTGAGCTTGATTTCGGGCTTAACCCGCGTGAGCACAATATAATGCCGGCAGTATGGGTTTGTCAATAAATTGTCATCCGGGGCGAACAGCGCCGACTCATTTGAAGGGAGCGAACAATCATGATTAATAGATGCATTTATCTCTTGGGCGCAGCGTTTTTAGCCTGTTCGGTGCCAGCCGGCGCAAAAGGAGCCTTTTCTGAGCCCCGGCCGTACGTGAAAAAGGAAGCGCAACTTTCCATCGCCGTCTTCGCGGGTGGCTGTTTCTGGTGCATGGAACCGCCTTTTGAAAAGCTCGCGGGCGTCAAAGCCGTGATTTCGGGTTATGCCGGCGGCAAAGAGAAAAATCCCACCTACGATGAGGTGTCTTACGGCAGAAGCTCGCATATTGAATCGGTACTCGTGCTCTACGACCCCAGGCAGGTCAGTTACGAGCAGCTTCTTGGGGTTTTCTGGCGCAACATCAATCCCGAGCAGGAAGATGGCCAGTTCTACGATGTGGGGCCGCAGTATAAGACTTACATCTTCTACGGCAACGATACTGAGCGGCGCGAGGCAGAAAAAAGCAAGGGGGAGCTGCTGCGTTCAGGAAAATTCAAACGTGTTGCGACACGCATCGTGCCTGCCACCGCCTTTTGGCCGGCCGAAGACTACCACCAGGATTATTACAAAAAGAACCCTGCACACTACCAGCGCTACCGTGTTGGTTCGGGCAGGGATGCCTATCTCAAAAGGCTTTGGAATTGATTTGCGGAGCAAATCAATTCCAAAGCATATTTCTAGCGACGGCGCGAGCTCTTGCGTTTGGACGAACCGCCGCCGGTCTGTTTAGCGGCGTCTGAACTTGTTTTTTGTGGCCCGCGTGAGGCATGCTGCGCAAGCGCCTGCGCAGCCACGCCGTCGGTCATGTCGAAGCCTGCCATCGAGCTGTGCTGCGCGCTGCCAACTTCTTCGTATTCGTCCTCATCGGCGTCTTCTTCGCGCAGCTGTTCTTTCACCTGCGCACGCAGGATAAATTCGGTGACCTCGTCTTTGACCGCGGCGACCATGTCTTCGAACATGTTAAATGCCCTGAAGCGGTATTCGACGAGCGGGTTGCGCTCGGCATAACCCAAGGTCCAGATGCCGTCGCGCAGCTGGTCCATCAGGTAGAGGTGGTCTTTCCATTTCTGGTCAATCACCTGCAGCGCGATCATCTTTTCGAGGATGCGCATATTTTCAGCGCCGATTTCCTGCTCTTTGGCGTCGAGAGCCTTCAGCGCTCTTTCGCGCACCTCGGCGATGAACTCGTCCTTGCTCTTTGCTCTCAGTTCTTCTTCGAGATCTTCATAGCGAATCTGGAAAACATTCGCCAGGTATTCCTGCAGTGCCTCGAAGTTGAATTCGGATACCTTTTTGCCGGGCAGCATCTGCCCGATGCGTATCTGTATCGCGTCTTCGGTGAATTCGCGGATCAGTTCTTTGACGTCAGTATTGTCCAGGATCTCGTTGCGGATCATGTAGATATACTTGCGCTGCTTGTTCATCACGTCGTCGTACTCAAGCAGGTGCTTGCGCATTTCAAAGTGGTGAGACTCGACACGTTTCTGCGCGCGCTCAATCGCGTTGGTCACCATACGGTGCTCAAGCGCCTCGCCCTCCTGCATGCCGAAGCGTTGCATGATCGGCCCCAGCCGGTCAGAGCCAAAGATGCGCATCAGCTCATCTTCGAGTGAAAGGTAAAAGCGCGAGCTTCCCGGGTCGCCCTGGCGTCCGGCGCGGCCGCGCAGCTGGTTGTCGATGCGACGCGACTCATGGCGTTCTGAACCGATGATGTGCAGGCCACCCAGTTCTTTGACGCCTTCACCCAGGATGATGTCGGTACCGCGGCCGGCCATGTTGGTGGCGATGGTGACGCGGCCTGCGTGTCCTGCTTCTTTGATGATTTCTGCTTCCCGGTCATGGTGTTTCGCATTGAGCACATTATGCGGAATGCCCTTCTGGTGCAGCAGCTTTGAAAGTTTCTCTGAATTTTCAATGGAAATGGTGCCGAGCAGTACTGGCTGGCCCTTGAGGTGCAGGTCTTTTACCTCGTCGGCGATTGCGTTGAACTTCTCGCGCTGAGTACGGTAGACTTTGTCGGCTGCGTCTTTGCGAATCATCTTCCGGTTGGGCGGAATGACCATGACGTCGAGTTTGTAGATCTTGCGGAATTCTTCTGCCTCTGTATCGGCCGTACCGGTCATACCGGCGAGCTTCTCGTACATGCGGAAAAAGTTCTGGAAGGTGATGGTGGCGAGCGTCTGGTTTTCCTGCTTCACCTCGACTTTCTCTTTCGCCTCGATTGCCTGGTGCAGACCGTCGCTGTAGCGCCGGCCTTCCATGAGGCGGCCGGTGAATTCGTCGACGATAATGATTTCGCCACTCTGCACAACATAGTCTACGTCGCGGTGGAACAGTTTATGCGCCTTGAGGCACTGGTGCACGTGGTGAACCAATTCGACATTCTGCGGGGCATACAGGTTGTCGACGTTGAGCAGCTTCTCTACTTTATGCACGCCGATTTCGGTCAGCAGCACGGTGCGGGCCTTTTCGTCGACGTCATAGTCGACTTTGTCTTCGAGCGAGGGTATAACGCGGTTTACCCGCACGTACTCGCCGGCATCCTGGTCGGCAGGGCCGCTGATAATGAGCGGAGTTCGCGCTTCATCGATCAGAATCGAGTCAACTTCGTCGACGATGGCAAAATAGTGCGAACGCTGCACACGGTAATTGCGGTGGTCGACCATGTTGTCGCGCAGGTAATCGAAGCCGAATTCATTATTGGTCCCGTAGGTGATGTCCGCGGCGTAGGCCTCCCGGCGCTTCGCGTGGTTCATATTGCTCTTGATGACCCCGGTTGTGAGGCCGTGGAAATCATAGAGTGGGCGCATCCACTCGGCGTCGCGGCCGGCGAGGTAGTCGTTCACCGTAACGACGTGTACTCCCTTGCCGGTAAGGGCATTCAGATAGACTGCAAGCGTAGCCGTAAGCGTTTTACCTTCGCCGGTTTTCATTTCGGCGATCTTGCCCTCGTTGAGTGCCATCGCCCCCATGAGCTGCACATCGAAATGGCGCATCTTCATCACGCGCAGCGACGTTTCGCGCAGTACGGCAAATGCCTCGGGAAGAATCGAAATCAGTTTTTCGCCATTGGCGATGCGCTCTTTGAACGCGGGGGTTTTGGCAGCGAGTTCGGCGTCGGAAAGCTTCTGGATTTCAGGTTCGAGAGCGTTAATGCGATCGACGTACGGCCGTATGCGCTTCAGGTCGCGCTCGTATTTTGAGCCGAAAATTGCTTTAAGGAGAAACTGGACCATCGGTTCATTTTGGCCTCAAAGACCTGCCGTCGATAAAAACAGTCCCTGCCTGGCCGTACTTCTCTGCTGCGCGCTGCCGCGCAGCCAGAATCAGAACCAGGCGTACCGCAAAGAAACGGCGAGCGATGCCGTAGTGAGCCAGGTCGACGACTTCAGTGTGTATTCGGCACCGGTCGTGGTGATCTTGCCCGTTGTTGCCAGGAGAAACTGACCGATCACGCCCAGCTGCAGGTTAGGCAGGATGTCGTAGTAGAGAGAGGCTACAGCCACAGGGGCAATACTTGCCTTAAAGTCATAGGTCCCACCGCTCAGCTGGTAATACGCAAGACCGAAACCCGCAGAAGGGTTGAGATCCCAGATTTTGGGAAAGACGTACATGCCGGTGAGCCTCAGGTTCAGAAAACCAAAAGTGCCGCCATCGAGTACCGCAATGTTGGCCGGCGATGCGGCGAGTGTCTGCGCGCGCGCGGGCAGTACACCAGTTTCTGCGCCGAAATGAATGCCGTAGCGGCGGTACAGAGTGTAGTCGAGCGTCATACCAAAGTTATAGCCGACTGAGTGGATGCTGTTAAACGGAATCACCAGACCGCCATGGATACCCGTCATCAGGCGAAATTCGTTCGCGACAGGTGCAGGCTGTTCGGGGCGCGGCTCGGCTTTCTTCTCTGCTACCGGTGGATCGGTAACGGGCGGTACAACCGGCTCGGTGGTGGCCGGTGCAGGTTCAACCGGCTTGACGGCGCTCTCAGCCGGTTCGGCAACAGCTTCTTCGGTATCGCTCTCTGTTTCCGCCGGCAGCTCGTTATCGGTGGTATTTGCCTTTTCGACGGGCGCTGCGTCGTTCCTGCCCACAGGGGCTTTCACCGCTTTTTCTGCTGCTGGGGGCGTACCCTGTGCCTGCAGCGCAGCGGCACAGAAGATAACGGCGAGGGCAGGATACAGAACCCATTTGGTGGACAGCATAGCGGCAACAGTGTTTTTGCTTAAGTAAGCGAAAAGCGAATTCCATGCGCGTCAACTGGAAGCACCACCGGCACTATATTTTTCTCGATCTCGAAGCGACCTGCGCCAAAGACAACGGTTTTGCGCGCAGCGAACGCGAAACGATTGAAATCGGTGCTGTCGCTCTCGACGCGGGCAGGGCAGTTGTGGGGGAGTTCCAGGAGTACATACGCCCGGTGCACCACCGGACATTGACAGCGTTCTGTACCGAGCTCACCGGCATCACGCAGAGACAGGTCGACGCCGCGGCGTTCTTTCCGCACGTCTTTAATCGTTTCAGTGGTTGGGTGGCGATGTTTGACGATGCCTTCCTCTTTAGCTGGGGACATTACGACCGCAAGCAGCTGGTGCAGGATTGCCGCCGCCACGAGATCACCTATGATTTGCCGAAGGGGTTTGCCGACTTCAAGAATCTCTTCTTTAAGAAACAGAAGCTGTTGCCGCGACAGGGGCTCGAATTGACGCTCGCAGCGCTCGGGCTGCGATTTGAGGGGCGGCCGCATTCTGCGCTTTCCGACGCCAAGAATACAGCCCGGCTGTTCCGCTACCTCGATTAGGGACAGCCAGCCGCTGCCACTGCAGGGGCACCAGGTTGTTCAGTTACCTGTGCAGACGCCCTTGCCAAATGCGTTCTTTTCGCATTTGCCCGAACCAATACAGTCAGCATCGATATTGCATTTTTTGCCGCTCTTACCGGCTCCGCCAAATTCAAATTCCTTCTTTTTTGTGCAGACCCCGCTGCTGCATTCGAGCCCAAACGCGCATTCAATATCCATGTTGCACTGGGCACCTTTTTCTTTTGAACCGGCAAAGAGCGCCGACGCCGCAATCATCATGATCAGTAGTGTCTTTTTCATAGTAGGGCACGCCGGCACGCTTATCGCAGCTTGTCAATATTTAAGGCAGCAGGCCCGCGTTGCTGCAGGCTTCCTTGACAAACGGGTTCGCATTGCCCTGCACCTGTTCGACACGCCGCGCGCGCGCGCACTCTGCCGCATCGACCGGGTCTTCTTTGTCCCAGGCTTCAAATAACTGCCGCGACTTCTTGCCGACGATGCCGTGGCCCGGGTATGCCCAATCCATGTAGAAGTAGATGCGTGCAATGTCGCCGCGAATTTCAGGCCGCGGTTCGGCGACCCGGTCTTCGACTTCAAAATCACAGCTGCCGTACCGGCGCTCTTCGCCCTCGATCATGCCGTAGCGGTAGTTGCTGCGGTCGGCGTTGAGCTCGCCGATTTCGGGATACAGGTTGTAGAGGTCAGATTCCATGAGGCGGTAGGTGGCATTAATTTTCTGCGCGCAGCGCCGGCCCCGGTAAGGCCTGCCGCCCGGGCGAACACACTCATCGTGGCCTTCGCGCCATTCGACAAAGCTGCGCCCAAAATTTTCTGCCGGAACGACATGCTCAATCTCAACGCGCCGCGCGCGCACCGAATCTCGAGCGGGAACATAACCACAACTAGCGGCATCGACCTGCTTGTCTTTGAAAGCACAGTTGCAGTACAGGGTGCGTGGGTTGTCGCGCGCGATTTCAAAGACCAGCCGCCGGGCCTGCGCAAAAGAAGTCACCGTTTGGTTGCCTTCGGCGAAGACGAGGCCAGGAAAAAACAGCACGCCTGCGAGCAGTCGGGCCACGAGGCGAAATTGCATAGAGACTTTCATGCTTGAACAGACTGGCCCGTCAAATTCAAAACCGGCGAAACAGCCAGAGGACAAGTGACAAGAGCAACGAAAGCAGCAGCGATGTCATCAAGGGAAAATAGAACTTCATGTTCTCGCGTTCGATCGCGATGTCGCCGGGCAGGCGGCCGAGCGGCAGCTTGCTGAGCCAGGGCCAGGCGATGCCCGTCGCCACAATGATGACACCGACGATGATGAGCAACTTCTGCATAGGCCTACCAGAGCCAGCGCAGCCCGAGCTGCCGGTATTCATTGAGACCGGTTTCTGCGCTCACGAGCGTCAGGTCGCGCTGTATGGCCTGCCAAACCAGCATGCGGTCGAACGGGTCGTGGTGCAGGTGGCGCGGTACGTTACGAAAACCCAGCGCATCGGTTTCGCTGAGGCTGATGAGATCAAAATTCTGCTCTTTGGCTTCATGCGCGAGGTCTTCGGGGGAGAAATTCTTGAGGCGCAGTTTGCCGAGCGAAAATTTGAGAGAGAGCTCCCACAGGCTGACCGCAGAGAACCACACCGCGGTTTCAGGCTTCTCGATGAGCCGCAGCGTCTTCTGCGGGATCTTCTTCGGTTCTGTGAGAAACCACACTAGCGCGTGCGTGTCGAGCAACAGCCTCATGGGCGTAGCAGTTCGTCGTCAGAGATCTTGAAGTCGTCCTGGAAGATGACCTTGCCCTTGCCGGCAAGAGACCCGGCCCTGCGCGTCTGGCCTTTTGCCATTGTGCGCCGGTACTTATCATAGGGCACCAGCACGGCAATCTTTTCTTTCTTGCGGCCGTAGCCGAGTACAACCTCTTCGCCCTGGCGCACCTTATCGAGCACGTCGGAGAACTGCGATTTGAAATCTGCCACCATCATTAAGTCTTCCATGTCATAATGATATTCATAAGTTGACAAGTTGTCAACTTAAAAAGATGTGTGGTCATTCCCGTGAGCTGGCCAACCCGAGGTAGTGGCGCAGGGTAAAGATCCAGTTTTCGTCATTTTCGCCTGAATCGAGCTTCTGCCCCAGCAGCCACTGCAGGTAACCGCGATCGGTTTCCGCAATTTCCGCAATTTTGCGGCCGCGGTATTTGCCGAAATTGAATTTCCTGATCAGCAGAGGTTGGGTGGTGATCGTTTCCATTTCGGCGATTGCCGCGTCTTCGCTGCAGTTGCGCAAACGCATCAGCTTTTCCAGCAGGTGCTGAAAGAGCGCGTGGAGTACGTTTACATCACCCTCGGCATCGTGTGCGCGGCCTTCGACGGGGAGTTTGAGAAAATACCGCAGGTATTGCAGGTTGTATTCAGGTGTTGTGTCATCGGTATCCAGGGCGTATGCGACGCGGTAGGTGCAGATGTAGCGTTTCGCCTGAACTCCCTCGGCAGCGAGCATCGCACGATCGAACGGGGCATTGTGCGCTACCATGATGCCGTCAGCCAGCCGCTGCGACAGGTCTCGCTCAAATTCGCTGCCCGCAAACCGGGGTTTGTCTGCCACTATCTCGTTCGTGATATGGTGGATACTCATCGCCTTAACGGGAATCGGCACCTTCGGCAGAAAATAGGAAGCGAAAACCTGGTTTCCTTCGCGGTAACATACCTGGCAAATGGCATCTTTGCCCGGTTCAGTGCCGGTGGTCTCGGTATCGACAAAGATCAGTCGCGCCATCGGGCAGCCTTTGCGCGTGCGGCTTGACGCAAAGATTTATACATGCGCGCGGGCATCGGTTGCCCCGGAAAATCCACTAAAACTTTTATCAAAAAAATTGACGCTCTGACCAATTTACCGGAAACGCCAAAGACGCTCTATTGATATCCATGACCTGTGGCTGTGCGACAGTTCATGCATATGAGAAAGAGAGAAGCTAGCTCAGTCGGTAGAGCAACTCCCTTTTAAGGAGTGGGTCCCGGGTTCGATTCCCGGGCTTCTCAAACGGCTTGCTGCCCGGCAGTAAGCTTAGAAGGATTAGTCCCCTTCGTCTAGCGGTTAGGACTCGGGATTTTCATTCCCGCAACAGGGGTTCGATTCCCCTAGGGGACGCATAGGAGACCCAAAAACGAACCCCGTCATTGGGCGACGTTTTTGGGTCTTTTTTATTTCTACCTGCGACATTGAAAGGCGCCACAATTGAATTTCTCGTGGGATCAAATGGATTTCTGTAACGAATGACTGCTTTATCGGGGTAGATGTCCACCCGATGGACAATCATGGCCATAAAGCGCTTTCGCTGTGCCAAATCGGCCGTCGCCAATGCCAGACTGAGTCTTGATATAAGATCGTCTAATCCCCGTAACTCAGCCTGTTGCGGCTGCGCGCGTACCAAATCATCACGCTTATTCTCCAGGGAAATACGCTCACGCTCTAGTTTATTGAGCGTTGGTAACAACGGTGCTGCTTCTGTATTATGGTTGCTAATGACCATAGCGATTTTATCAATCCGTTGCGTTACTGCGGTCAATTCTCTGTTGATAACCCTTAGCGCTTCGGCATGACGCTCCATCCTCGGGTCTTGCGTCTTGTTTATGCCGTCAGCAACAGAAAAGATTGTTTCTCGGGTTAATATGCGATTCTCAACCTCGGTAAGTAACATCCGATCCAACTTGCGCTGGTTCAAATGGCCCAGGTTGCATTCGGCACGCCCATTGGTTCGTCTTCTCGAGCATGTATAGTAAAAATGAATACTTCCGTGCCTGCCTTTGCCGGTAGTACTCGACATTGGTGCTCCGCAAAGTCCGCAAAAGGCGATGCCGCCAAACAGGTGGGCGCTGTTTGCCGTCGACGCCGAATATTGTCCTGTTTGTTCCGCTCTGTTATTTTTTCTATCCCCGATGGCCTCCGCGGCCTGATTAAACACTTTTTCTTCAATAATTGCGTCATGAGACTGCCGATTGATTATCCGTTGGTCAGGCGAGTTTACGATTCGCCGACCATTGACGGTTACAGTCTTGTCTCCGATTAGTTTTCCTGTATATACCTCGTTTCGCAGGATTTTAAGCACTGTCTTAAAGCCAAACTTCTGGCCCTCATGGTGGCGATAGCCGTTTTCATTCAGATATGCAGCTATCTTTTTTCCGCCCATGTTGTCCTGGGTTGCAAGGCGAAATATCGTCTTAACAACCTTGGCTTCTTCTGGATTGATGATTAATTTGTTTTTCATCGCGTTACCGAAAGGAACCTTTTGCAAATCATATCCGTATGGAGCGCGGCCGTAAGGAAAGAATCCATGGCGAATTGTCTCATTCATTCCCCGGCGTGTATTCTTGCTGAGTGTTACTGAAAACTGCGCAGCCTGTAAGCCAGTAAACATAGCCATCATTTCATGCATCGGATCATCAAGATTGAGGTGTGAGTCGACTGTCCTGATGTTTATACCTTTAGCCCGGAGGGTGTAGACGTGGTTTACCCAGTTTTGAAAATGCCGATCAAAGCGGCTAACATCCCAAAGGAGAATCAAATTAAATGGTGGGTTTTCCCTGTGCGCTTCGGCCAGCATTTCGCGCAGTGCAGGGCGATTTTCATTCGTTCCCGTTTTTCCTTCGTCCGTATACACCTTGTAACACTGTATGCCCTCGCGACTCAGCAAGTCATTGATGGCCTTGAGTTGGCCTGATATCGCCGTACCCCCGTCGGCCTGTTTCTTCGTGGAGACACGAAGGTAGACTGCTGCGATTTGGGGTTTCTTCCTTACTTGCACACGGTCCCCCTTTCGATCAAGAGAACATGCGGTTGGTCAAAGATATCAAACTTAAGCCGCAATTCAACGAGTCTCCAATGCATATGATCTTCCTCAGTAAACGGATCGCTCTTGGTGAGGTTACTTGATTCAATCAGATTTCGTACCAAAGTGCTCCACTCACGATGAACGTGAGTAAGCGCTTCCGCATTGTCGTCAGTATTACTCATCTGCGCAATATAGCAAAGTCACGGGCAACGGCAAACCGAAACAAGAACTTTTTTTGAAAGAAAAATTATGTAAAAAGGATCTCAAGGAATGATGTGCTCTATAATCCATTGAGACATCATTGCGAGAGCACCTGGCGCGATTTATTGAGCTCAGTAACCCGGCCTAACGTCGGATCCTATACACGCTTCCATAAGCGTCCAGGAAGTGTTGAAAGATTTTTTATTTTTTTTGATGATTATTTCGAGAAATTCTTGACGGCCAAGGCTTGCCAAAGGGACAATCATACGCGCACTAACGTGTGATGATGATTAAGAAAGATCGGCGTCAAGTCTTGTAACTTGAGTGACGGTTTTTGGGCCGTGGAAGGCCCCACTGAAAGTCCTTCGGGCTCTCAGGAAAAAGCGCCTCTTATTCATCCGCAACCTGATACGCTGCGAAGTGCAGCGAAAGATTACCGAACGCTCAAAGAGCGTCGGTGGCGGATGGCAAACATAGGAGGTTCTATGCCCAACATAAAGAAGAGCAAGCAGTCAAAGCGGGCCCATGGCTTTGGAGTAGTGAAGCCATGGATAATTCAGTACCCAAATGGATATTTTGACTTTTTCAAACAGGATTTTCGCAAGGGAAAAGCTCCGCACAACTTACGAGTAGATTTCGAATATAGGCCAATTGAGGAATGCCGGACTTCCTGGCTTCAATCAATGATTGAAATGACGATTTCGCCTGATAGACCAGAGCTGGCCCGGGATCAAGCCACCCAGGTGCAGCGAATCTTGGGTGCCTGTACAGTGGGACCTGTAACGCCCTGTCTTTTGCCGGTACTTCAAGGCGCACACACAGGGCAAGCAATCATGAATGGGCTGCAACTGGCCCTGGGCGATAGCATCCGTTATATCTATGGATCAGGCCTTTATCCGCTATTTCAGCCAAATTCTTTTGTGCGGACAGGTAACAACAGCACCACGGCATTGATCATAAACGCATCGGCGCCTCTTTCTGCGTCTCTCATGTCCGAGTTGGCATCATTTGCAAGTTCTGTATCATTGCCTGACAGTCTTAACCAAGCTCATCAGCGAACCCCGAGAAGGTATAGGCCTCTTATGTTTGTCCCTTTTGATTATCTGAATTTGCAATTTCAGCCCGGAAGGTCTGAGGCTATTTGTGTCATCCAGTTTGATGATGAACCGTACACCTACTTGACGCAACAGGGTCATCTGACGAAACTCGCAGAACCGGCAGAAATTCAGTCATTCTTGGCGTACCTCCTTAAAGGTGCCATCGACGCGCACGAAATTGGTATATGCCTTAAGCCGTTTGAACATTTGGCAGAATCTTGGCTGAACCACCAGGATCCGGTCTCCTTTTTTCTAAAGAAATGCTGCAAAACAAACACTGACGACAGCATCAAGGTTGAGGAATTGTGGAAATGGTTCAAAGCATTCGTGGATTGTTATCGGATACCATATTCTGGTGCTAAACAATCCTTTTGCAGGCGAATGGCGAATCTACGCGGTCCGGGGCAGCCGGAACCTGGTGGGCGAGCTTACCGTCGTTTAATCGTCAGCGATGATGCTCAGCGTGTGCTCAAACGTTTTCTCCAAGCTCAAGCTCAAAATGAGATTGAGGATGGTGAAGTAGAGGGTGACTGATGGGATTCCACCAGAAATATGCGCCGCAATCTGCGGACGAGATAGTTGGTCAAACCACAGCAGTGAATGTTGCTTTGAACCATACGAGAAACTTCGCTCAGGGCGCGAGACCGTACTTGAGTATGATCTTTGCAGGGCCTCCGGGCGTGGGAAAGACGACATTAGCCAGTACAATATCTGCGCAAATACAATGTGGTAACCTCAACGGCAATCGACCATGCGGTGTATGTCAATCCTGTCTTAACTCAAGAATTCGGCCAAATCCGTATTGGCGGAAGATAGATTGCGGGGAGTGTTCATTACGTGATCTAAACGATGCATTTGACGATGTCTACAATTATACAATTGGCACCGCCTTTGTATTGTTTTGCGATGAAATCGGTGACGCAGATCGCGACAAAAAGAATGAAATTCGATCGCGCCTGGATGCTATAGATAGATTGTTCCAGGAAAATCTGGGCTTGCCTTTAGCTGAGCGGCACAGCCTGACGCAGAGAAAACCGGTTTTTATATTTGCGACGACTGAAGACAAGGTGCGTTCGCTGGACAGCTCACTCGTGAGTCGCTCGAAAGAAATTACATTCGTACCCATTGCACCACGATTCATACATCGCCAGCTCTCGATGATTGGCAGAGCTGAAAGTATAGATATTTCGGATGATGTTCTCTGGACTATTGCTATGCATTCTGGCGGTGACTTGCGAAAGGCTATTGGTCAGCTTGAAGAGCTTGCTTCTTTAGGGCGACCAATAACGGCAATTGAGGCGAATGAAGTCCTTGGATTTGCAGATGAAATGACATTCTTGGAAATCCTTCTGGCAATGAAGATGAGTGATGACTTGTTAGCTGATCTGTTTGCGAACCTGGAGATGTTAGCCCCACCAACGGAGATCGTCAAAGGGCTCACGAATGCTGTTTACCATCTGTTCGCGCACGCGCGGGGGCAGACTAGGGCGGGAGCTATTTCGGACAACCTTCATGCGAGGTATAACCATGCTGCTGACGTGTACTCACTTAACGAACTCTGCTACATAATTGATGTAGTTCGACGTCCGGGATTCCAACAGGCGATTCGCTGCGAGCTCATCGAAGCCTCGCTGTACGAAATGAGACATCATCTTATGAACAAAACCCAAGAAATATGGCGCATTGAACCAAGGCTCCAATTGCACAGAGGTAGGCCAAAGAAGAGCAGGGGGTGGATAATTTGAACATACTGGTCATCGGAGAGGAAGCGGTTCTGTGTAGGCTATTGCAGGAGCGTTTTGAGTATGATTCTAACAATCTGCAAAAAGAAGTCTGCGTAAATGGTGTCCTTGTTGTGCGTGGCGGTAACTTGGAGATGATGCGCTGCATCAAGGGTGAGTATGCGGATTTTCCTCAGACGCTTGTTTGGCAAACTCAATCTCTGTGTTTAGCGGCTACGGCTTTCCTTTTAAGCACTGCAGAACGATTCAGTGCCCAGAACCGAAATCTGATTATACACGTACCTGATTTCATTCCCGTAACTTCAGCTCTTGCGAGTCGATTCAGAATACATGGAACTCCGCAGAGAACCGACTTTAAACGATATAGGTTAAGCAGCTACTGGGAGAGACGGCGAGAGGATTACCTCAGAACTTTCTTCGAGAGATCTCAAGTAGAATAACGGCATCAACGGCATCAACGGCAGTCCCCCCCCCCCCCCCGGTTCTGGGAGCAATCAGCAGGGTGAACCTGGATAAAAATTTCTCATTTTGCTTGTATCTTTCTCTGCGACCCCCCCGAATGCGTGGGCCAATGGGAACCATCTAAGGACATCATGCAGATACTCAAGATCCTCGCGATGCTTAAAGTCTATATGATTATCAGCCTTAGATTAGAAAACACAACTAATAGTGCAGATAATAACGATATCAGCCAAGTCGGCCGAAGACGGCCGACTATAAATAAAGACACAAGAATATAGGTAACGTCCTTCTTGTGTGGCGAGGTTAGACCGCACCGCCTCGGACTTTGCACCGGAGCGTCCTTGACGCCCCCTCCAAGGTCCAAAACGATCACACCCACCCTGTCCGGCTCGCTCCAGCACAGAGTCAGACATCGAGCGTCGCAAACGCTTCGATTACATAGGGTCAGAGGACCCACCCCCATAAGGGGGCTACCAACAGCTGCACTGAACATTGCCACGACAGGGCCATACCCCTGCCAACGCTTAAAGCGCACCGCGCTTAGTAGACTGCGGACGCCCGGCTTGCCCGGAGTACGTCCAAGTGGCAAGATTTCTAAACCCCGCAGGGGATCCTTTTGGGTGAAGCATACACTTCACGACGGTCTCTAAGCAGAGCGCATAGCGCCGAGCTAGGACAGCGCAATCGCAGACAGCCAATGTCTGGCCCATTTCGCTGACTTACCGTACTCCGATATCCGACTGACACCACCCTGTAAATTGGCGGAGCTATGTTCAAACTTGATGTTGCACGGCTCTGCCCTTTCAAACTAGGCTAACATTCTGATTAACTGTGCTCGCCGCTAAGAATTCCAATCCTCTGAGGTTTATGTAACTTGGCGCCCCTTGCCCAGAGCATTCAGAGGCAGAGAATTTCGAGGTTTAATTTTCTTAGAGCATATATATGCTGCTACGACTTATCATTTTACTTGCAGGCGTGACCCAATTTGGAACCCTGAATCTGAAATTGAACTTAACGCGATTGTTCTATACGGTTGTTTAGTACCAACCTGAACGAGCGCAGCGTGACCGGCCGAGAGGCCTCCATTATTCATATGGGGGTCTTTTTGCGTATTTGACTTCGGTCACGCTACGCCTGAAGGCCGTACTAACCCTATGGGTAGTGGGGGCCGCTCTCGGCGCAATTACTCCACCTAACAATCCTGTTACATTCAGTCTCTGACTGTTGCGTCTTCATCGGCTAAAGACAATTTCAAATCTCTGGGCCATTCTGGTTTTCTGGGGACTTAATTCCTTTAGCAATATTTGAACTGCAACAAACAAAAAATCTATGGAGGAATTATGCCTACACCTGAACAGATTCGAAAATATGAGGCGGATATGATCAAATACCAGAATGATCTCGCCCGGTACGAGGAGCTCAAAGACGCCTGGGACAGTCTTACGCCTGAAGAACAGCAGTATGCCCACTTTGAAGCCGAAATTTCACAAATTTTCTGGTTTAGTTCGATATCCATCGGCATTCTCGGAACTGTTGGGCTCCTTGCACTCAAGCTCCATTGGCTGTTCGCCTTGCTCCTCGGCCTTGGTTTGGGTTTCGGTCTGACAGCCCTCATGAAGCAGACTAAGATATTCTTCTTCACCGGAAGATTCTTCCGAGCTGCGTTCTTTGGTTTCATGTTGAATGCTACCTGGTGGTTATTTCAGTTTATCTTCAGTTCATTGAAAATCAAATCCGATGTTACGGCCTGGATTGTAGTGGCGGTGTTGTTTGCCCTGGGGTTCGCAGCAGAGCTTCTCGGCATTACAAAGGCCAGCGCTGCGCCTCAAAAGCCCACCGAGCCAGCGAGGCCCAGCTAACCTCGCGTCGCTCATGAATTACCTGCCTGGAGTTCAGATGGTAAACCGCTCAAAATCACGAGGACTTATGATCTTAGCGCATCTGACTCAGACTCAAAAGCGTTTCAAATTCAACAGGAGCTATATGTTAAAATCAATCTTTGCTATCATCCGGCTACTCTCAGTGGCGTCAGTAATCTCCGCAACCAATGCAGTGGTTAGTGCGGATACTTTAGGACAATTAACTTTGCACATCGCCCAATCGAATGTTGACACAGATCAGCCGGCCGGGAATTCGTCACAAACTGACAAAGAAGATGATCCGTTTTCATCCGGTCTTGTCACGCCAAGACTCGACTTACCAAAGGCGACTTTAGACTTTCTGAATGCTCAGTTGTGCGAGAGGAAGGACTCAGTATCCGCCTGTGAGAAGAAAGTATTGAATCTAAATCGAAAATTCGGCAAGAGCCAAGAGCCGTCTGTACAGCTCGGATATTTGTTTATACTCGCAGAAAATTATGCTATGCTTTCTGCCACAAACCTTCTCATGGGATTTAATATTCAAACAATGCAGCTATCTCATTGCCCCCATTCCTATGAAATCCATGGGACAGTGGCTATTTATGACGCCAAGAATAGAATAGTATATCTAAAAAATCCCTATACTCGTGTATCCGGATTTCCAGATCCAACGATGCCTTTACCTGAAGGGTATGATATTAAGAGCCTGCCACCTGGAATGATCCGCGAGGGCTGGTCTCACCATTATCTTGCTGTTGTAGATCATCCGGCTCCCAGACCTCGCCTTAAGGAAGGTATGGGATATGAATTCTCCGGTGCCTGCTACCCAGGCCAGGAGAAACAATTGGATTCAGGTTTAGTGGCTCGTTTCTATCTCACTCGTCCGGATAAGAAGACAGAAGCAGCGCGAAAACAAGTTGCGGACTGCAAGGCACAAAGCGCAAAATACGAACAGCTCAAAAATGAGGCGATAGCCAAATTCAATGAATTGAAATCGAGCCTTGCACCGCAGACGGGTCCGTCGAATTGAGCGACCTGCCATTATTCTTATTCGGTATCCATGTCCGAAGTTTTTGGCATCAAACGCCTCAAGACCATTGAGGATTGGATAGAGGTCGTAAGTCGCCGGCATTACAAACCAGGACACAGCGCCTTTGAGTGCGCTCACCGGTGGCACGGAATTGGCGCTCGCTTTCCTGAGGAAATTGAGGCGATACTGCGCGAGTCAAAGCAACGGCAGCTCAGTTCTCTCGAAATCAAACAGATCTATGCCGAATTTCCTGTCTGGCTCGACACCCATACGACTCCGAGCAAAAACGATCTGATGATATTCGCCGAGGGGCCAGGCAACCGCAAGGTTGTTCTGGCGGTAGAAGCCAAATGCGACGAAACCTTCGCACAGCCAGTCGATACCTGGATTCGAACATCCGACAATCCTGCACCGCGAGCCCAACGTAAACTATTCAAAGGCGCCTCAGGGCCCGTGGAACGCAAAGTCCGCAGGTTGAATTTTCTGAATACGATTCTCTCCACGAATATCGATGCGGACAGCACGGTGAGATATCAGCTGCTTCATCGAACTGCCTCAGCGGTCTTGACAGCGCGCCAAACGTACGCGGAGGCAGCCGTGGTGCTCATTCAGGCATTTACCGAATCAGAGAGAAACTTTGAGGATTTTCAGACCTTTTGCAATCTTCTCGGTTTTCCACAGATTGCCAAAGACACGGTTATTGGTCCATACTTTACCGAAGCACTGCCAAACGTACCCCTGTTCTTGATTTATTTTCAAGATAGCCAGCAAGGCGCCCGGCCGCACGATACACTCTTTCCAGAATCTTCATCCACGCGAGCAGCCTGAGGACTTCTCTGAGTTAGAAGGCAGGAGAACTCCTGACCTGACTACTTAGCGAAGGAGAAGAATATGGAAAACAGTATCAAAGAAATGTTGCAGAGGCTTTCTGCGCCTTTTCCAGAATCAGCTGTGAAATGGCGGGCAGCGATATCGGGCATCAATGGCAAGGGAGAGGCATATATACTGGCCGTGCCGTACATCGATGCGCGTGCCATACAGGATCGTCTGGACCAGGTTGTCGGTGCGGAAAACTGGATGGCAGAATACCGACAGGGCGCAAATAATGGGACAATGTGCAAGCTCAGCCTGCGCATCAACGGCCAGTTTGTGAGTAAAGAAGATGGTGCGGATCTCAGCGAAATCGAGCCAATCAAAGGCGGCATCAGCAACTCGTTCCGACGTGCTGCTGTGGTCTGGGGTATCGGTCGCTATCTTTATAAGCTCAACCAGATGTACGGCACTGTAGCCGAAAACGGGGCGTACAAAGGTTCAGCCAAAGACCGAACAACCGGCCAGTGGGTGAACTTCCGCTGGAACGCACCCAAGCTCCCGGCGTTCGCGGTTCCGGATGCTAACCTGAAGGTACTGAATGGCGACAAAGCTGTGTCTGCCGCAACCTCTCCAGTCAAGCCTGCAACAAGGACTGCCCAGGTCCCGATTTCAAACCAGAAATCCGACAACACCATGGCAGATGTCCCGGTGAGTCTGCGGGAGTTGTTCGTTGAGCTTCAGATCAGCGATGCCAAAGCCCTGGACTTGCTGAAACGCAAGTCTTACAACTATGCAGAGGTTGAGCGCATTCTGCAGGGTATTCGGGTCGACTCTGTCGCTGCCGGAGCTTGATCATGGCTGCTGGAGCCAAAGCGCCTGCGCCCGGGAGTCAAGAATCCAGCAAGGTAACGTCTGCTAATTTTGGCAGGTTTACCTTATACGAGATTGAAGATTCGGTCAGAAAGGCAATTGAGCTTTTTGAACGCGTCATCGATGAGAACGGTGAGATTGTCGATGAGAAACTCGAAGGTCAGATTGTTGAAAGATTGAATCAATTAAATCTCGCAAAAGAACTCAAAGCTACGAATGTCGCCGTGTACATCAAGAGCTTGTGGGGGCAAGTTTCCCTGCTGGAACAGGAACGCATTCGGCTGGCCCGACGAGAAAAGTCTCTCTCGCGCAAGGCAGTGTGGTTAACGAAATACCTTGTTTCGTATCTACAGCTTGATCCAGCCAGACCTGGCATGCTGGTTTCCGGCTTGCGAGCAAACATCGGTTGGCGCCGGTCGGACAGCCTCGAGGTAACCAATCCCATGCGATTACCACTGCAGTTCCAAAAAGCCAGTATCACAGAGGTCAGTGAAGATGAGCTTGCAAAGCACGGGAGGTTTCTGAAAACACTCGCGGGCTTTCGCACCGATCCACGCAAAGATATTCTGAAGAAGCGGATCAAAGCAGGGATAGCGAAAGGGAAGAAATATACAAGGATTGCCCGCCTCATAGAGAAATACACGATCCAGATCAGTTGAAAAATCTCTCCCTGCGACCGGCAGGTCGGCGCAGGGTTTTGTTTTATAGAGCAGATGACAGCTACTGCTCCAAACCCATTTTCTGCAGAGGGACCAACACCCCTGATCGAAGCCCTGACAATCGCAGCCTTTAACGGTTGCTCGAAGAGCCAGGAAACGCTGGTTATACAGAGCCTTGGGATACTAAGCCAAATACTCAAAGGCTACCGCATTAGCGGCGAGATCAACCATGACTGCAGGAGCGAAGCCACTATCGCCGTTATCAAGGCAGTCAGGACATTTAATCCATACCGCAGATTTTCTCTCTCCAGTTATATCTCCTGGCACATTCACGCTGCCATCAAGAAGGCCTTAAGGGAGAACAAGCTCATCCATATCCCCAAAAACAAATGGTATCAGATGAAGGCTGCAGAAGAATCAGCCGGCAGTCTGCGTACTACAAATACTACACTTTCTCCGGCGGAATTACCGCAGACGAGTCTTTTCTCTGAAATCCAGTTCGAACCCGACAGCATTTCGGTCAGTTCACGGTCTGAAGACCCCGCTGCCTTGGCAGAGCGGAGTTACCTTGAGGCAGTCATTTGCGACGGTTTGGGTCAACTTTCCGACTTTGAAAAACAGGTAATTTCCGGAAGATACGGAATTAACCAGAAAAAACCGGTGAGTTCACGCGAAATGGCGGTGAAGCTGAACTGTAGTCGCTCCGCCGTTTTGAAAGCCGAGCAGACGGCTAAGAGGTCCCTGCGCCAATTTTTTGAATCAAAAGGTCTACGTTCGTTTATAGGAGGAGAATAAGATATGCTCGATTTGGAAAACTGCAACGTTCCCGCGGTGCTGGCTCAGGAACCCTCAAAAGATGTTTCAGGACGATATTCATTTATAGCCACCACGAGACTGATAGACGACTTAAAGTCTATGGACTGGCTTCCCGTTGGTGTGAAAGGGAGCAAGCGGCCTCAGGATGTCGCCAAACGGCATATGGTTCGCTTTCGTTCGAGAGAACATCTTGAATCCCCAGTTCAGGCCGTATGTCCAGAGCTTGTGGTCGTCAACGCACATGATGGGCTGTGTTCATTTAACATGAAAGCCGGCCTTTTTCGCCTGGTATGTTCTAATGGCATGATTGTATCAGAGGCGGTCTTTGCCTCCATAAAAATCAGGCACATAAACTATACCTACGAAGCGGTACGGGATGCTGTGTTTCAATACGCGGCTCAAATGCCGCAGATCACACAAAAGGTTCATGAACTACAGGCAATCCATCTGGACGAAACACTCAAAATGACCTTTGCCAAGCAGGCATTGGCACTGCGGTTTGAAGATCGCCCAGAGGCTGCACAGGCAGTTGATGTTCATTCCCTATTGCGGCCGATGAGGCCTGCTGATAGTGGTCAGGATGTCTGGTCAGTGCTCAACGTACTCCAGGAAAAGCTGATGAACGGCAAGTTCGTCATCGGCGACAAACAGCGGCAGGCAAGACCGATTCACAATGTACAAAGAACGATCAGTTTGAACCAGCGGCTCTTTGATCTCGCCGAATCTATCGGAAAATTGGCATGAAGCGTGTCACACGAACACCGATTCTGCCAGGCATCAAAGCATTGCCTGCAAAATATCAGGTACTCGAAATCAACTACAATACCGTGGAGGTTAGACGACCAGATGGTTTCATCGTTTTCTTTGATCGTAAGAAAGACCCGTGCTCTGTTCTGCTGAACAAGGTACGTCTCGCATTACCCCCAGAGACGGTCATTCGCATTGTCGGAACAATCAGGGGATATCAGGCCTCTCTGACGTATGCAAGAAAGTATCAAAGGGGTGCCGTGACAAATCAGAAACAACAACTGCAACGGTTCATTCAGTGCATGAACCAGGCGCTCGAGATCGGCTTTGACGTCCACAAAGTCCTGCAAACTGAGCCCAAATCCATCAAAGCTGCCTGAACAATGCGCAGACTGCACGGACAATCCATGCGGGGCGTTTCTCCGCGTGTGCTAAAATATCGCAGCGATTACCTGTTTATTCTACAGCAGCTTCAGGCAAACGAAGAAATGCTGAAGCGTGCCCTCGGTTTTATTGCTCTCATTGCTTCCGAAGCCGATATTCTTGAGGTCTGTGAGAATCTGCATTTTCCGCAAACGGCAATAGCCGAGATAAAGGCCGATGGTCTGACAGACCGATCGGAGCTATTTGACCGTTTGGCTTACCTGACTCCGCGCATCACCGGTTCCAAAGATTACACAAAGCTCAAACTTGCCAGAAAGGTTATTCAACATCTATTGCAGGAACAGTCAGCGAGACTACAATGGCGGAACAATGGCTTCTTGCAGTACCTTAAAGCTAATCTCTCTCTGAACGAGACCGAGCTGCAGCTGCTCTGGGTTCTCTACCTGCGCCAATCCAACTCCGAACTGGATTTTCTGAATATTGGGATTTCTGACCTTGCTGATGAGCTCTACGTTCTCAATACCTGCTTTGGTATGCCTCCAGGGGAAACAGCCGAGATATTGCTGAGAGATTCTGTCCTCAACAAGACGGGACTCATTGAACCCGTCGGTGACACGGTCAGAATGCCGGCGAGAGTCCTGATGGCTATTGCAGGTAATATTTCCATTGCGGCCTTTCAGGCAGAGCATTTCAGGCCGGATACAAACCCAGTGTATTCGCTGGATTCCTTTGATCTCAACCCGATTGACGTGCAGATCATGCTTGGCTTGCTGAAGAGCGAAGGCCCAGCCAACATATTGCTCTACGGCAAGCCGGGCTGCGGCAAGACAGAGGCGGCGAGAAGCCTCATTCGCGCGGCAGGGCTTGATATTCTCCATGTGCCGGTTCATGCAACGGGAGGAAGACATTCGAGACTAACCCGGCTTCGCTACGCAGATCATTTTTCCGAGGGAAGTGCTCTGATCGTCGATGAAGCAGAGCTCATACTCAATAATTCCATCAAATTCATAGCGTTTGAAAGCGATTCAACGCCTGCCAAATCTGTGCTCAATACTTATCTGGATTCGTCCATAAGCAAGACTATTTGGATTCTGAACGATACCAATCATCTGCATGAGTCAACCATGCGTCGCTTTCACTTTAAGCTGCACTTCGATAAACTTTCCAGGAGGCAACGCAGCCATGCACTCGAGCTGATCGTACAAAAACATGGAATTGAGACTCTCATAACGTCAAACATGAAGAACAAGATTCTCGCCGAAGAAAACCTAAGCCCTGGACTCCTGAACCAAATCGCCCATGCCCTTGTGCAAGCGCGCAAGTATTCTCCCCACGAATCATCTGATGCTATAATCTCGCGACTGCTTTCGTCTAACCGAAGGCAAGATAGAATGAAGCCCGAGGAAAATACAGTCCACGCGGCTTACAATCTGGGAGCACTGAACCTTTCGATTGAACCTGCTCAAATGGTCGAATCGCTTGCACGTTTTCTTTCGCAGTCAAGAAAACCCAGAAACGGGATCAATCTGTTGTTCCATGGTCCCCCCGGTACGGGCAAGACAGAACTCGCACGGTATTTAGCTAACCACCTATCACGAGATCTAATAATTAAGCGCGGGAGTGATCTTCTGGGGATGTATGTCGGTAGCACCGAACAATCCATTGCGGCGGCATTCAAGCAGGCTCAACAGGACGAAGCAATAATGCTCATTGACGAGGCAGACACATTCTTTCGGTCCCGTGTCGATGCCCGACAGGCCTATGAGATTTCCCATACAAATGAATTTCTCAACCAAATGGAGAATCACAACACGATTCTCATCTGCTGCACCAACCTGATCGACAGCTTTGACCCCGCTGCACTGCGCCGGTTTGCGATGAAGGTCGAATTCAAGCCCTTGCGCTCCGACCAGCGCTTGCTTCTATTTCAGGAGTATTTTCGATCGCTGATTCCAGATGTGCCTGACGTCGCACCGCTCGCTCAGGCGCTTGCCGATTTAGAAAATCTCACTCCCGGTGATTTTAGGAACGTTGAGCGCCGGATCGCGATTTGGCGTGGAAACGTGACCTGGCAGCATCTGGTGAATGAGCTCCGATCGGAGAACCAGATTAAAAGGCGAGGGTCTATACGGAGCATCGGATTTCGGCAGTACAGGCCTGATCCCCCACAACGCTATTCAGCCTGATTGAAAGTCAAGCTATGGAGCCAATGGAAATCGCAGTCTTGATCGCCACAATAACCTGCTTGGGTCTGGTCAGTCTGTTTCTGCTGAGGCGCAGATCGAACGGCGAAATGTATATCAAGCGCCAGCACCAGATTCAATCATTCCCGCCAGATCATCTCAAGCACCGCCGTTGATCGCAGACCGCTGGCTTGTCACCTATGAGCCCAGGTGACCTAAGGTGAAGCCTATATGCTTTCCTCGGAATTTTCAAAAATTTCGCCTATATACATTTCCATAGAACACCTTCTGCTGCTGGACATGGGTAGATTCGCCTACGATTCGTTATTGGCTTGCCTTGCAATTTGAGATTGTGAAACATGGTGCGGAAACTATGCCTACCGAACAGTTCTTCAACGAACCCATTCTTAATTCACCGTACGAATACCCCAGCAGGCATTGGGAGCTGGACAAGACCGGCCAGCCAACCGGAAACATTGTCGAAACTCGCCGAGAAGCGAAGCTGATTTCTCCGATTCCCAAGCCACAGAAGGTTAAAGGCAAGAAGGCTCAGCAAGAGCTCGAACTGGACGCAGGGGAAGCAGAGGAAGGCGAGAAGCAAAAGTATGACCCGATACCGATTATTGATACTGTTCGCCGTGCGGTAGATGAATGGCGTAAACTACCTCCATCGGACTGGCAGGTAACTCCTGAAACCGCAAGACTGTTACTGCATTGGCGTGACCCGTCGTTTCAGGGAATGCGACCGTTCTTCTGCCAGGTCGAAGCTGCAGAGACGCTGATTTGGCTAACCGAAGTCGCACCTCGTATGCCAAAAGGTTCGGCGGGTGCGCGGGTATTGAAGCACTTGGAAGACGCGAACGGTGAGGCAAATCCTGAGCTGTATCGCATTGCGCTAAAGCTCGCTACAGGCGCTGGCAAGACCACGGTAATGGCCATGGTCATCGCATGGCAGACAATCAATGCAGTGCGTCGGCCGGGCAGTAGGAATTTCACCAAAGGATTTCTGATCGTCGCACCGGGCATTACCATCAAAGACCGCCTGCGCGTTCTTCAACCGAACGACAGCCAGAGCTATTTTCAGCCACATCGTGGGTTGGTGCCTGTGGACATGTTGAATGATCTGCTGCAAGCTCGCATTGTCATTACTAACTATCACTCCTTCAAGTTGCGTGAACGGCTTGAAATTAGCACGACGGGCAAGGCACTGCTCAAAGGCCGCGGTGAAGATATTCAAACACTGGAAACTGAAGGCCAGATGATTCAACGAGTCATGCCTGGGCTCATGGGCATGCGCAATATTCTCGTCATTAACGACGAAGCGCACCACTGCTACCGGGAGAAGCCCGGTGATGCAGAAGATTCAGTCGAAGATAAAGCAGAAGCCAAAGACAACAACGAAGCTGCCAGAGTCTGGATAACGGGCATCGAGACGGTCAAACGCAAGCTAGGCATCATGGCTGTGTGCGATCTTTCTGCGACGCCATTCTTCTTGAATGGTTCTGGCTATCGTGAAGGAACGCTATTCCACTGGACGGTCAGCGACTTCTCGCTGATGGACGCGATCGAATGTGGAATTGTGAAGTTGCCGCGCTTGCCGATAGCAGACAATGTGCCAGGTGAGGAAATGCCGCGGTTGCGCAATCTCTGGGCCCATGTCGGCAAAGACATGCCGCAGAAAAGTTCAAAAGCATCGGGCAAATTAGACCCGCTGAGTTTGCCACTGCAGCTAAAGACTGCGCTCGAAGCACTCTATGGACATTACAAGCTGACGTTCGATCTTTGGCAGCAAGAAGGCATTCGTGTGCCGCCGGTCTTTATCGTGGTCTGCAATAATACCGCGTCCTCTCGTCTTGTCTATGACTACATTTCTGGTTTCAATGCTGTCACGAAGGACGGCAAAGAAACTTTCCATGGTGGTGCACTGCCGCTGTTCTCGAACTATGAATCTGATGGCAGACGGAAAGAGCGGCCAGTGACCTTGCTTATCGACAGCCACGAGCTTGAGTCAGGCGAGCCATTGAGTAAAGAATTCAAAGACGCTGCTTCGGCAGAGATTGAACGCTTTCGCCAGGAAATTGTTCTGAGAACCGGCAATCGTCAAGAGGGCGAAAACATCACCGATTCTATGCTGCTGCGCGAGGTGATGAACACCGTTGGTCGCGAAGGTAAGTTGGGCGAGCAGATTCGCTGCGTCGTTTCGGTCTCAATGCTGACCGAGGGATGGGATGCGAATACCGTGACGCATATTCTTGGTGTCAGGGCTTTTGGCACGCAGTTGCTCTGCGAGCAGGTCGTCGGCCGTGCGCTGAGAAGGCAATCTTACGATCTTAATGAAAAGGGTCTCTTCAACGTTGAATATGCAGATATACTCGGCGTGCCGTTTGATTTCACGGCGAAACCCATCGCCGCAAAAGCCACTCCGCCTGCAGAAACAGTCATGGTGCAGGCGATACCTGAACGTAAGCACCTCGAAATTCGCTTTCCCCAGGTTGTTGGCTATCGCGTCGAGCTGCCTGCCGACGTCATTACCGCGAAGTTCTCTGGCGATTCAGTGCTTGAGCTGACGCCCGATTTGATCGGGCCAACGATTACACGCAATAGCGGAATCATTGGCGGGCGCGTCGACCTGACGTTGAAACAAGTAGCAGAAGACCGGATGAACAGTATTGTCTATGGGCTTACCAAGCACATGATCTATGAAAAGCTACGCGAGCCGAATGAAGAACCCAAGATTCACCTATTCGGGCAGGTGCGAAAGGTTGTTGAAGAATGGATCAACGGCGGCAATCTGAAGTGCCGTTCTGGCACATACCCAGCATTGTTGTTCCATCGTGAGCTGGCTGACCTTGCCTGTGAGAAGATCAAGGCGGCGATCATCAACGGTCAGCCAGGCGACAAGACCAAGCATGCGATTCTCGATGCGTATAACCCGGTGGGTTCAACGGCTCGTGTTTCGCTGCCGACAACGTCAAAGAAGCGCTGGCAGACCGATGCCCGCAAGTGCCATATCAATTGGGCTATTTGGGATAGCGAGTGGGAGGTACAGCTGTGCCGTGCAGCAGAAGCGCATGACAAAGTTATCGCCTACGTCAAGAACCATGGGCTCGGTTTTGAAATACCCTATGTCTACCAGGGCAGAGAACGACGCTACCGGCCTGACTTTATTCTCAAGATCGATGACGGCCATGTTGACCCGCTCAACCTGATCGTCGAGATTAAAGGCAAACGGCAAGAAGATGCCAAGATCAAGGCCGACACGGTACGCAGCCAGTGGTTGCCGGCAGTCAATCGCCTGCGAAAGTACGGACGGTGGGATTTCATTGAGATCACCGACGTTCACCTGATCGATGAAGAACTCAATAATAGGATTCAGCAGTTACTGAACGATGGAGCAAAGCAAAGTGCCTAAGAAAGCAGCATCTACCCAACCTGGCAAGAAGATCGAGAACATCAGTCATAAAGACCAGAAGCGCACCAACATACCCACAGCCGAGTATGAGTCGCTCATGCAAGACCAGCAGAAGACGCCGATTCGCGTGGCGTATGAGCGGCGCAACCGCGATCTTGACCCGCAATTGGTCTGGCGCGGAAAAGACGAACAGGATGCGAGTGACCTGGTGGTCAATGCACCGCCGCTCTACATACAAGAAAAGGTTCACCCGCGTGTTCTCATCGAAGACCTGAAAAGCGAAACACAGCGACGGGTTGAAGAGGCAGCACCGACGCTGTTTGGTGATTTCAACGGTATCGGCGATCATTCAAAATCGACGGACTTCTACCACCACCAACAGAACTGGACAAACCGGATGATTCTGGGCGACAGCATGCAAGTGATGGCGTCGCTCGCGGAGCGAGAAGGCTTACGCGGCAAGGTGCAGTGCATCTACATTGACCCTCCGTATGGCATTAAGTTTAATTCGAACTTTCAATGGTCTACAACCAGCCGCGATGTCAAAGACGGTAGCAAAGACCACATCACCCGTGAGCCGGAACAGGTGAAAGCCTTTCGTGACACCTGGCGCGATGGTATTCATTCGTATCTGACATATCTGCGAGATCGACTTGAGGTGGCGCGTGATCTATTGCACGATAGCGGCAGCATATTTTTGCAGATTGGGGATGAGAATGTGCATCGGGTGCGGGCGTTGATGGATGAGGTTTTTGGGGAGGGAAACTTTGTGAGTCAGATTAGCGTAAAGAAAACATCAGTACAAACTGATCTGGCAATTCCAAGTGTAACTGATTTCATACTTTGGTTTTGTAAGAGTTCTGATGCCATCAAGTTTAGAACATATAATCTTGGTAAGAACATTGGTGATCAAGGTGCTGACCAGTACCGGTGGATCAAACTCGACAATGGTGATTTAGTGCGAATCCAGAATCCGGCAGATTACACGATAGAAGAACTGTGCCGTCCGGATAACTTGACTTCAAGTCATGAATATAGTAGAGGCAAAGAAGCGATATCATATCGGGCATTGAATTATAATCCTGGAGGGCGATACTGGTCAACTAGCCCTGAAGCCATAGTCAGATTGGGAAAAGCAAACCGGTTGCATGGCGGTGGCAAGACCTTGTCCTATGTGAGGCATCTAGCCGATTTTGCGGCAACGCCACTCCTTAATATTTGGACCGATACTGGAACGGGTGGCTACGGGGATGACAAGTTATATGTAGTTCAGACGACGGCGAAGATAATCCAGCGCTGCATCCTCATGACCACCGACCCCGGCGACCTCGTGCTCGACCCCACCTGCGGCAGTGGCACCACCGCCTATGTCGCCGAGCAATGGGGCCGTCGCTGGATTACCATCGATACCTCGCGTGTCGCGCTGGCACTCGCGCGTTCGCGGCTCATGGGTGCCCGGTACCCATATTACATCATGGCCGATTCAGAAGATGGCCAGCGCAAAGAGGCTGAAGTCTCCGGCACTGTGCCTAAGAACAATCCGACTCGTGGTGATATACGCCTTGGCTTTGTCTACGAGCGCGTGCCGCATATCACCCTTAAATCCATCGCCAACAACGCCGAGATCGACGTGATCTGGGACAAGTGGCAAAAGACACTCGAACCGCTGCGCGAGAAGTTGAACTCCGCAGCCAAGACGAAGTTCGAAGAGTGGGAAATCCCCCGTGATGCCGACAGCAAATGGCCAAAAGAGGCGCAAGATGCCCACGCCAAATGGTGGCAGGCACGCATATCTCGGCAGAAAGAAATCGATACCTCGATTGCGAACAAAGCCGAATACGAATACCTCTACGACCGGCCTTACGAAGACAAGTCGCGCGTGCGCGTGGCTGGGCCATTTACTGTAGAGAGCGTATCTCCACACCGCACGATGATCGTCGACGAAAACCATGCGCTCAAAGACCCGCTGGCCAAAGTCGCCGAGTACGACACGGGTCGCGAAGCTGCTGATTTTGCACAGATGGTGCTCGATACCCTGAAAACGGCAGGTGTGCAGCAGGCAGAGAAAACCGGCAAGATCAACTTCAACTCGATCAAGCCCTGGCCGGGTGAGTACATCGCTGCCGAAGGCATTTATTCAGAGGGCAGCAAAGACAAGCGTGCAGGCATCTTCATCGGGCCAGAGTTCGGCACCGTTTCCCGTACCGACCTCGTCGCTGCTGCTCGTGAAGCCACGGAACAGGGCTTCGATGTGCTCATCAGCTGTGCCTTCAACTACGAAGCGCACACAGCCGAGTTCGACAAGCTCGGCAAGATTCCCGTGCTCAAGGCGCGCATGAACCCCGATCTGCATATGGCAGATAACCTCAAGAACACCGGTTCTGGTAACCTGTTCGTGGTGTTCGGTGAGCCAGATATTGAGATCAGCAAGACCAAGAAAGACCAGTACGTCGTGAAAGTCAAAGGCGTCGATGTGTTCAAACCACAGACCGGCGAAGTCGAATCCGGTGGCCCAGACAGCATCGCCCTTTGGATGATCGACACAAACTACAATGAGGAGAGCTTCTTCGTGCGACATTCATACTTTCTGGGAGCGAATGATCCGTATAAGGCGCTCAAGACCACCCTTAAAGCAGAGATCGATGAAGAAGCCTGGGAAAGCCTCAACAGCGACACCTCGCGGCCGTTTGATAAGCCGACGACCGGCAGAATTGCCGTGAAGGTGATCAATCACCTGGGTGATGAGGTGATGAAGGTGTTTAAGGTGGAGTGAGAGAGAATCTCGTCAAACAGTATGGGCAAGAATGATGATGGACTCCTCGCTCTGATCGGCTTCGGTGCCGCCGCTCTCACTATTCATCAAGGCCAAGTCATTTCAAACCATGAACAAAATCTGGCACAGTTAACTGCAGATAACGAATGGTTGAGGGCGTTCCACCAAAACTGGTCGCCTTTTGCCCATCAGTTCAATACTCGCCACGAGACGCTCAGAAAATATGCACTCGATAACACTGTTCACAGACTGAAATCCCCGACCAAAGAAGCGTTCTCTGAAGCTCTTCGGTCTTATTTGTTTGGGAACCACATTGCGGCAGCAAATCTCGTCGGGTTGACGATCGAACGAGTGATAAGAAATCTTACTGGTGACGAGAAATCATCTCTGTTTGAGATAATTGACAAATTAGGGAAAGCTGGAGCCATTGATAGTCATCTTCAGTTGAAGCTACACGTTCTGAGACAGATTAGAAATGCACATAGTCATGAAGTTATTATTGTGCAGGAAATCGACTTGTTAAACATGTTCACTGCGGTAAAAAGCTTGCTGATTTTGCAAGATCGTAATCAAGACTTACCAAGGTAGAACGAGCTGTGACCGACGCGGAGCACGTTCATTGGGCGAGAGAAATCTTAAGGCTTTTAGTTGGTCGGGTTCTAAATTATCAGGGTGGCCCCAAGTTCATTACGTATACAGATCTCGCTCAGGAAATCGAATACCCAAAGCCAAGAACCGGCAATTCATTTAGCGCGAACAAAGGAAAGACTCTTGGGGTCATGGGGCACTTGTTTGACAATATCCTAGTGGACGGCTGGAACGACAGGAATCCCCACATCCAGGCTTTGATCGTTGCAAAAGACACTGAATTACCCGGGGAAGGCCTCAAGGAGTTTTATCCTGAGTACCCAACCCTTTCAAAGGAGAAGAGGCTTGATCATGTGAGCCGAGAGTATCTCCAAATCTATGGCTTTGATACAAAGTGCATGGAAGTCTTGCAAAAGCTCGGTATCTCTGCGCCCCAGAAAGCGGGTAGTACAGCCCCCCAATCTCGCGCCGGATGGTTTAATCCGTTTGGCAAGGATGGTTCGCCCGAGCACCGGGCCATACGCGATTACATAGCAAAGAATCCAGACGCAGTGAAAGTTACCGAGGCCACCTCTGGCCATCCAGGATATGCGCTAAAATCCGGTGACAGCGTTGATGTGGTTATTGAAGCGGAAAAGATGCTGCAGGCAATTGAGGTAAAATCCCTGCGTTCTGGTCCAGATGATTTGCAACGCGGGGTTTATCAATGTGTAAAGTATCGAGCTGTACTGAGGGCAGAAGAAGAGGCCTTCAAGCGTGGTAAAGGGGGCGAGAGACCTGTTCGTACAGTTCTCGTTTGCGAAGGGGCACTTCCGCGCGATCTGCAATCGCTAGCAGCCTTGCACAGCGTGACTGTCTTCGATAATTTAGCCGCGCATCGAAGCATCTAAAGGAACACAGACACTGGGAATTCGATATGCTCGACAAACTCAAAAGTGCCTTTAATGAAGCGCGACTCTTGGTGCAAGGGAATGAGCGCATAGGTCTCGATGAGTCTTCTGAGAATGCAGTTCGAGATGCATTTTCTCTGATTGGAAACGAACAATGTCTTTTCCCATGTTCTTGTTTTAATGCTGTGCGAATTACTAATATAGAAAAGATGATATGAGTGAGGCAGGTGGCACATCTACCCATTCGGGAATATATTACCAGAATAGCATAGCTGCTCTATTCTTAGGGAGGTTACTGGGAACCAGCGAAACCACGCAAAATAACAATGTGGTATATTTGAGGCTAGAAGCGTTTACACATGTGGATGATATAGTGGTCAGATATGCAGATAATCATACTGAGTATATTCAAGTAAAAGAAACGCTTACATGGAACTCTGATCCTTGGAAAAAAATGTGGAAATCGTTTGCCGAACAGTTTTGCCAAAGCTATTTCCAAAAAGGAACAGATAAGATTGTCCTAACCCTCGGGAATGAAATTATCGGGAATCAAGTAACATATCAAGACATTCAGGCTCTTGCTAACCGTAGTCTGAGCGGTCCCTATCATGAATGGGAAGTACGCATAAGCAAGAAACAGCAAGAGGTGCTGGAGAATGTTCGCAGTATTGTTGCTCATAAGGTGTTTACCGACGAATCTCTTCATTACCTGTTTCAGCATGTTGAAGTGAGATTTATGCCGACGTATCTTGTTGAGAATCAGATTGATTTTTGTATGCCAGCAGGCTCTAATAATGCCCGGACTATTTTCGATTTGTTGGTGGCTCTTGCAGCGAAGAGAAGCTCGATCAGAGCAGAATATACAGGCCCAAAATTGCGCGAAGAGATACTGAATTCACACCCAAATCTGCAATTTCAAGCCCCCCATTCCATACAAGAGCTTGAACAGGAGCTGTACAGGGCAAATGCACCTTTCTCTGCTCTCAGAAATACATTCGGCCAAACGAATATTCATATTGAGCGACCTGAGATCAAAGAAATCTCGACATGGATAACCTTGCATTCCAAGTATAAGAATGTTGCAGTTCTGATTGACCAGGCGGGCATGGGGAAAAGCGTCTTAATGCGGGATTTACTACATAATTTGAAAGGCAATGGCTACTATGCTTTGGCAATTAAAGCTGAAAGGGCAATTTCTGGCTCAAGCAGCATTGATGATATTCGAGCCAGCCTGGGTTTGCGGTGCGATATTTTCAATTTTATTGGTTCGTTGGCCAAAATCAAGAGCACTGTAGTGATTCTTGATCAAATAGATGCATTATCCTTATCCCAGGCGCACGATCAAAAAAGTCTTGATCTTGCACTTGATCTTATAGCCAATATCTCATTAATACCTGATGTTCATCTCATTATCAGTTGCAGGACATTTGACTGGCATACCGAGCCCCGCTTTCAACAGCTGAAAATTGATCAGAGATTTCAGCTGCAACCTCTGGTTGAGGAAGATGTTAAACATGTTGTGGCGTCGCTCAAGATATCCTATGAGTCTCTTTCTCGCTCAGCAAAGGAGCTATTGCGAACACCGCTCCACCTTGATTTATTCACCCAAATCGCGTTTGGCGCCGAGCCGAGCAATCTTACAGGCATCAAGAGCTTGCAGGAGCTCTATCATATTTTTTGGGATCGGATGATTCTTGCCGTAAAGCAGAATGCTCCTAGTACCGCCCGTCGGTTACAATTTTTACAGTCATTCGTTGGATATATGGACGCAAATCAAGTCATTTCCGTTCCACTGACTGCGATAGACCAATCTTCAGGAGATTTATCAGCTGAGATTACTTGGTTTATCCATATGGGGGTAATAAGTCAGGATAACACGAAGCTCAGTTTTTTTCACCAAACATTTTTTGATTACTGCTATTCTCGATTTTTCGTTGAGTCTAAGAGAGATCTGTCTTCCGAAATCTTGAAGTCCGATCAGGGATTAGTCTGGCGATCCCGAGCAATTCAGATTTTATCCTTCTTACGAGGATTAGAATTTGAAACTTATATCATTAGCTTGAGCGCATTTCTTTATCCACAAAATGATCAAGCGAAAATTGTGAACAAGCTAATAGCCTTCTTCTGGAAATCTCGACCTCAACTTCGGCCCCACTTGCAAAACGTCGTTTTAAAATGGCTAGGGTCTCTGCAGGATCCAACAGAAAAAGAGTGTGTTTCGATGCTTTCGCTAGTTAATTCTGGACATTTGGATAGAAGAACATTGATTCACTTAATCTGGGGGAACTCCGCGTGGTTCTTGTTACTAAAAAAATCAATACTGCTTGATTGGCTTAAGGAAGAATTGCATGATCCTAATTCCATATCGTGGCGGTATTTATATTCCGTGATAGATAAGGCACAGATTGAGGTTATTGAATTAATCAGACCATTTTGGCGAGCGAACGAAAATTCAGACATGCTCATAGTAAATCTCTTAACAGTAGTTAGGAAATGGCAAAGCGACGATGCCTTGGTTCTATTGACTGAGGCTTTTGAACGCGACATTGTTACCCCCCCATTGCTTTACCTATTGCCGAATCTAGCGGAGACTCATCCGAGAATAAGCATTCGAATACTTAGCATTCTATTCAAAAGGAACAAAGAAAAACATGCTGATCACTTTCAAAATTCGGAGGAGTCGGCTTATAGTTTATTTCACTCGGAATGGCGAGATCTAGATGATCACCACATAACGCAATCTCTTAAATCCGCGAGCGAAAAAGAACCTATATTCTTCTTAGAATCATTCTTGATGATTTTCTTGAGTTACTTTGACTCGACCTCTGACACAGAGGGGGAAGCTGAGTTTTTTCACTGGGACTATCTGAGCACGAGTTGGTATGAACATCACAGCGATGTCCGGAAAACCTTTGTGCATTCAATCATCAAGGCCCTCTGTGCCATTGCAGCTATTGACGATACTCGATTCAATTCGTATTTGCAATCCTTGATAAATTCAGCTAACCTAACTCCTCAACAGGTTGTTGCCGCAGTCTTTAGCTTAGTGGAGCCGTGTCAGGCTACAGAAGCATATCAATTTCTTTTGGCGGATAAGCGACGCTTGCATTTAGGTGAAGATTCGTTTGAGACTCGGCGCCTAATTCGGCGGATTTCTAATGAATTAAGCGATTTCCAGATATTCGATCTTGAGCAGTTTATTCTGAGCAGCGAAAAGCTAAAGGCGCCCAGAGGAATTGATGGATTGAAGTCGTACGGTTTTGATCGTCTGCGCTTGCTTTCAGCCATTCCGACATACCGCTTGTCACGAGACGGTCGCTTGAGACTGGGGGAATTACAGCGTAAATTTCCAGCATATAAAGATGAGATCAAGCCTAGACTCATGGAGGGCGGCATTGTAAGCTCCCCGATTGATGAGGAAAGGGCAGAAAAGATGTCATCGCAACAATGGCTGAAAGCCATTCGCAAGTATCATCAGAACCAAACACATCGGCATTTCTTACGGGGAGGGGCTCACGAATTGGCGCAACAATTGGGCCGATTAATCAAGAAAAATCCTGAAAAATATGAAGCGTTGATTCAAAACCTACCTGAAGACACGGATGATGCTTACATTTCATCAATAGTAAGGAATCTTTCGGAGTCATCACTCAAGATTGATCTGATGTTAGGGGTGATCCGGAGATTCGGTCGAAGCCCTGAACGGAATATTCGCAGATCCATAGGTTGGGCCCTACAGAAGCGAGCGCAAGAGAATTTACCAGATGATATGATACTGCTTTTAGAGGAGTATTTGAATGGGCGGCCTGGCGAAGATGAATTTTGGTGGTCCAAAGGTGAAAATCATGGGAATCCATTTAATAGTTTTCTTAATAGCGACAGAGGGGCGGCCTTCGGCGCTCTTATTGATTTCTTCCAAAGGCGCGCTGATCAAGTTTCAATAGAAAAAGCATGGAAGCTCTTGGGGTTTGTCACAACTGAGGACTCTACTGCAATGAGAATTGGAGCCATTCAAGCGCTTCCATATATGCTAAATTTTGATCGGGAACGCGCCATTGATATTTTTGAAAGTCTGATCCAAGGTCACGACATATTATATGAGTCCTATTTGACCCGGAACTTCTTATATTACGGCTTTTATCGCAACTACCTCCGATTAAGAAAATACATTCATAATATGATGAACTATCAAAATACTGAGACCCAAAAATCAGGTGCTGAATTGGCCGTGATTGCTTCCCTGTCGACTGCAGCTATGGAGTCTAATTTTGCTAAACGATCGGCAATAAAATTGGCGAGGCATGTATTTCAGGGCCCTATATCCTGGAAGACAGGAGCAATTCATGTTTATGCGGAAAATTTAGCAGATCCTTTTTGTGAAGCGGCATGCGTTAAGAATTTAGGGAGATTCTTAAAATCGCAGCCCTATTTGATAGGCAAAGAATGTCATCGTATTTTTTCTAGGCTCGAGGAACGGCATTTTGTGAGTCTGAGGGGATTTCTTTCCGAATTCGCGAAATCCCGCCTTAACCAGGACTCTGATCTTGCCGAGTTCTTGTGGAAACATGGAGAGTCAGACCCCAGTTATTCTATCAATCTCCAGAAAAGAATACTGCGGTATGCTAAGTATGAGCCTGTGAGCCAAGGGAACACCGGAGCGGACAAATGTATGCGGTTAGTCTTGAAGCTTTATCAAAGTCCGAAAACAAGTCGGAAGATCAAAAAACAAGCCCTGGATATATTCGACCGGATGCTCGCGGTTGCGCCAGACTATGGAAATGGTGTATTGCGCGAGTGGGATGAGCTTTGATAGTGGTGCAGGATCATTTTGAGGTAATAAATGCTGTATGAAATAAAATTTTATGCGACTCATAAGAGACAGGATGGTGCAAATTTTCCGCTCCTTTCGGTCTATCTTGATCAGCCAACGATTGAGACAGGAATTCCCGCTTCGCATCGTCGGATGAAAACTTCGAATGGCATAGAACTCGCGTTTTCCGTCTTGCCTATTACTCAGAATGAACTGGATCAGGTGAAATCGAGCAATAGTTTTCATCAGTCGTATCAACTTGGGTACAAGGGTTCACATGAGATTGGCTCACCGATAAACAAAGCTTCCTGTGCTGTGCACGCATATCACGGCAAGGAAGATCACTTCGTGTATGACTTGGCCAGTTTCATGGAGTTAACTGGGAGCGCGGCAGATCAATTACGTTTGATTAACGAATTGAAGGCAATTAACGGATTTTTCAAGTCGACATTATGGATAGATTGCGAAACTACAGGAATCCTGCCAGGAACGCACGTACGGATTGAAAGTCTTCCCGCAGTACTGCTTGATACCGAATTTCGCAAATCCAAATCGAGGCGGCGGAATTTATCGGTTTGGATGCCTAACTTTGCAGAGGGAGCCGCGATTAATATTTTGGTTCAGTTCAAAAATGCCAGCCAAGTGATCTTCAGCAGACTGTATTCATATGCTAATGGGGCAGCAATCCAAAACATAGAGATTCCTGATGAGGTAGAGCCATTTTCAGATTTCAAGCTTGAAATATTCAGCGGAGATACTGATGGTAGTAGTAAATTAATACATCAATATTCATCCGTATTGACGCGTTCATTCCAGATAAACATGGGTGTCGGTGGTCCATTGATTTCCATTCGAAATCGATTTGAGAAAACGCAACTAGACAAAGGAATTTCCCTACAGAGAATGTATTCGATGCAAACCTCCAGAGGGGGGGGCTATACTGAAGATCCATGGGTTGAGCGAGGCCGAGCATATGCCAGTCTGACCAAGGGTGCAGACCCGAAATATCGGAAAAGTAAGCTGCTGCTTGTCTCAGATAAAGAAGAATTTGTGAAGTACGTTGGGCAGTTGACAACCGGAGCAAGTCAAATTATCATAGTCGATCCGTATTTTGATCCGGCTGGTTTTGAGTCATATCTGGTGGCCATCGGACTCAAGAAAATAAAGACCCTGATTTACACAACGGATCCAGCTAAGAAAGTCAGAGAAAATCTTCCAAAAACAGAACCTGTGCCTGCAATCGAAGATTGGGTGGATTCGATATTTCAAATCCTGCCCGGCTCAGAAGTCTGTATTATGGAGCCAAATGCATTTCACGATCGCTATTTCATAACTCAACAGGCGGATGAAATGCAAACGGTATATAATATTTCAAACTCCTGGAACGGCGCGCTAGTGTCGCAAGACGTTTATATTTGCGAATTGGAAAGGTCAGACGCGCTTCAAGTCTTGGGGAAAATTGAAAGATTGAACATTGGTGATGGCAGTCGTTTCGGCGAGAAAAATGCAAAATCAACACCAATTGGTCGGCATGCAGGTTCATCCGAAATATACTCTTCACGGGAAGAAGTAGAAAAAGACCTAAGCGCTCTGGAGCATCAAGCGATCACGGCAAATGCGCTTATCCCACTCTTGTTTGGGATAGCAAATCTATATTACACTTCAGATTATCAACTACCACCTGCAAGCTTGGATAACCTTTCGACCCGTCTCCGGGCTCTGAACTCAGCTGAGCTAGATTCAATTTGGAGCGAAATCTGGTCTAAGGCAAATAAGATCATACAGGAAAGAATTTCACAATCAGGATACAAGACACAATCGGAATCCTTTGTCGCCAGGCTACAATTTCCCATCGGCCAATCCGAAGCGGCTGAACACTGGGATCGCTGGGGCAGCCCGAATGTCTATTCCACAGACACAGAATTTAGCTATCACATCCGCTATGTGTTTGCGCTGCTCCTCGTGTTATTGCCGGAAAGTGTATTTGCTGCCTTCAAAAAGCAAGATGACTTTCCTGCGATTTTTGCAGAAATGATATGGCACCATGCTGACGACATCATCGGCGGTTATGATGACTGGCAGAAGCGCTTGACGCACCTCCTAAGTGTAATGCCCGAGTGGCGATATCCACGCCTGCATGCCTATCATGATCGCCGGCCACGTGATACACTACAACAACTTAGCAAGGATTACGTAAGTTTGTATGTTCTATTGAACGAAATCTGGACGAATTTAGAACTTAATGAATTGGAAATTGCCTTTATTCGCGCAAACATAGCCCGACAGTATGACCAGGCTGAACATCAAAAATTTGATGGTTCCCTTGAGCGAATGAGTGAAGAGGATCGAAATTCCTGGCGGCAGCAAGAGATCGCATACTTAAAATCAGTTTCTGAAAGCTCTCGGCTTTGGTACATCCAACAAAGATTCGGACCGCATCTAGATATTAATACAGGAATACTCATCGACCTATTGCAGGATGGAATCGATACTCAGTCTAAAACGATCAGCCATTCTTTGCTGCGTAATCTAAGCCTCACTTATAAGGGCTTGGGCAAATTACTGATAAGCGCATTCAATCTTGGAGAAATGTCCAAACCGTTTGAAGATTTGAGGGGGGATTATTCTCCGCTAGCGTACGGTCGGGCCGCAAGAGTCTATTTGGCTCGAATGCTTGCAATGCGATTTGAAACTACTAATCCCGTCAAGCTTCTCAAAACTACGACGCCGCCTATATCTACATTCTTTAACCATCAGGCCGATCTCAATGAGATTCAGGAGTATTATCGGGAGATTGAGTTGATCTTTCATGCAATGCATCAGTTCACTTCAGAATTCCCTGCCACACCAATTCCCGGCATTCCTGACATCCAAGCTGTTTTGAAAGTTTCCTTCCAGTACCTAAGGGGATGCTGGAATTACCATGATGCAGATTTCTATCATTATAGCATTTGGATTGCAAAATCTTTTGTGCACTTTTCAAATTCGGACGAATTGTTACGAGATTTTTCAATGTTGATAACAGCAGCTAAACCACGGACGGTTTTGCTTGTTGGCATTAAGAATCCGACTCAAGATGATCTCACTCAAATAGAACGCGGATTTGTATGGATCACTAAAGATGCCGAAGGTTGGACATGGACACTTACGGCCTTAGTTATATTTGTAAGAACCTGGGTGGATGCAGGTTGTAGTCTTGCAACAAGAGTGGTCATCCAACGAATTCTTGCGTACGCCTTACAAAAAGCGAATTCTTCAGAGCCCAAGACTGGGGCTTCAGGATTAATCGAGAGGATCATAAGAACAGAGCAAGCTGGGACTGTAACGGAAGAATTTCAAATATTGGAAGCTGAATTTGGACTGAAGTCTACCTTCGGCAAATAGCCGGTACAGGATTTGTTCAATATGATTTACGATTTCATAAATTTCGGGCTAAATAATCTCGATCGCGGCTTGCATAAAAGCACCGAGGATCATAATGCGATCATCGAAGCATGTCGGCGCATAAATGAGTCATTAAACAAGATTTCTGCTGAGCAATCCTACGAAAATTACCTGGACGCTCATGGAAATCAGGTTCTAAATGCAATGGGGATTTTCTTCTCTGAAGTTTGCTCCAAGTGGAAATGCCCAAATCTTTGGCCACTGATGAAAGTGCTATGGAATTTGCAGGATTCTAATCGAATTACCCGTTCGTTGTACCGCGACCACGTATTGCATTCTGCGCAGAACGTCTTATTGGGTTTTGCGCTTCTTGGACACAAGGCGCTAGTCGCTAACGTGGAAATTCAAACGCCTAGTCTTTTCATATCCTTGGCATATCATGATTTGGGTTACGTCGAACAGGCAAAGACGAGTGAGAGCTCAGAAGGTGCTGTTTCCCCCGTGTTAGAAACATTTTTCAGACAAACTCTGGAAAATATGGCTACTGGTGCTAATCTCATGATGGAAAGTATGTATGTGGACGTTCTTGCTTCTGTATTGTGCTTAGATCGCAAAATGATTGAACGAACCCGGGGTTTGACGGAGCTAAAAACAATGGCCACACAAATTTGGACATCGGGAAGCTCATATGAAGAAACTCACCTCATCAGACTCTATGAACAAATGCGCTTGAGTGGTTTTCCGTTACGCTCTTATAGAACTTGGAAAGAGAAAAAGGATAAGGATTTCCCAGAGCGACATAATCATAGTTTAGCGAGTGCGATGCTGTTGCTCAAGATTGCCAGCACCCGTGAGCATATTATCCGCATGGCAACCACGGATTACACTTTGGGTGATCCCTACCATCAGACTGACTTTAGTTCTGCTATTTATGGCGCGCTGCGATCCGTATTTCTGCACGACTTTGATTTATATGCATGCCCCGATACCCGGAGAATTTCCGAAACACTAAACGATGATGAGATATTTGTGATTTCAGTGGATGAATTCCAAACCTATGGTCGGCGAGCTGTCGAGTACGATTGTCTGAGCCCGGCTTTGGCCGGATATGCTGTTTCTGCGAATCAAAAATTGAGGCCTCTAATCGCTAAGGTACTTGAATCTGAAGCTGGCGAAGAGTCAAAGCCTGCCTACTTTCATACTGAGAAAGAGATCGTCAAAGCACTAGAGTGCAAAATAGGTAGCCGGGCTGGCAAGTTTCTGGAGAAAGAGCGATTCGTCTAATTACAGATTGAAGCTCAGAATTCCTAAGGACAAAATATTCTTTGAGCCTGACTGTGGTTTTTGAAACCTCCTTAAGGATTCAAGGTCACCTCAATCTATGGCAAATTCGCTCAACCAAGACCAACTCTGCCTGATAATGAATGCTGAAGGCGTGTGGGAGGACAAAACTACTGCGATCGCGCAATATAGCCTTGATAACGTCAAGGGCCTGGTAATGATCAGTTACAAGAATTCACCGCGACGTCGATATCAGTACAAGCAAGACCGCGTAAAAATTTTCTCCGCGGAAAAAATACTGAATACTCCTGAGACAGAGGTGCGAGTTGGTGGTCAGCTGTTGCCCAACCTGGAGTCTGTTGTAAAGTTCGAAGGATTCTACGTTGTCGTATCTCGAGGCATCAGAAAGCTTTATCCCGAATCTCAGGTGGCAATCGAGAAGAATATTGCGGCGATTCCGGCTTGTGCCGCAGCTCTGGATTACTTCCGTGAAATAGCCGATCTGATCAGCATCAAGACCGACGATGGCCAAGCCCTGCTGACCCGGCAATACCAGCATCTTGCAAGAGTGTCTGACTCGAGCGTTCTGGGCGCATATTTGATACCAGAATCTCCGTTAAAGGAATCAAAGGAATCCAAAGCCTTAATATATCCTTTCGGGACCAACGTAAGCCAAAAGGCGGCTGTCGAAAAGGTGTTTGGATCTCAGCTGACACTGATTCAAGGACCTCCGGGAACCGGCAAGACCCAAACAATTTTGAACATTATTGCAAATGCGGTTCGCTTTGGGCAAAGTATCGCAATCGTATCAAACAACAATGCGGCGACACAGAACGTGTTGGAAAAACTGAAGGGACATGACCTTAACTTCTTTGTCGCAGCTCTGGGTAAGCGAGCAAACAAAGAGGAGTTTATCGAGTCCCAACACGGTTATCCCGAATGGTTGGCCGGCGCGAAAAAGAACGATAGGGCACTGGTCAAACTTGAAACCAGGATTACCGAATTGAGCAAGACTTTTGATGATTTAATTCTGGCGAATAATGACCGGGCGATCCTGCTCCGCAAAATCCACCGAATCCAAACAGAAGCCGAGTTACAGCGCAAGTTGATCCCGGAGGAGCACATTTCGGGTCTGTCCTCTAAATCAAGAGGTTACAAACCCAATCAATTGCTGGCGCTCTTGGTCGAATGTGAGGAAAATGGTGCAGAGACCCGAACTGGGTTTCTGTGGTCAATCTACGAGACACTACGCTACGGCTTGTTTAAGCGCAAGTTGAGACGCGAGTTGCTCTCATTGGGGCCATTAATCTTACGCAGTCTGTATTACGAGAAGTATCTGGGTGAGTTGCAGGCGCAGCTTCGTGGGATCGAGCGCATTCTCACCAGAAACGACTTTGAGGCTGTCCAAAAAGCCTTGAAAGAAACCTCGATGGCGCTATTTCGCGCGCTGCTTTCCGCGAGATTTTCTGAGAAGCACAGGCCCATATTCGACGACAGTGATTTGAAAAACAAATATGAGCAAATCTTGAAGGAGTACCCGGTGGTTATGAGTACCACCCATTCACTGAAGACTTCTCTGTCTCCTGAATGCCTATATGATTTTGTAATTATCGATGAGGCCTCTCAGGTTGATGTCGCCACTGGGGCGTTGGTGCTTTCCTGTGCCCAGCGCGCGGTTATCGTCGGTGATGAGAAGCAGCTCCCGAACGTCATCCCCGATTCGACCAAAGAGAAGGCTCTCGCAATCTGGCGAAAGTTCAATTTGCAATCAGCGGCGTGGAATTACGCTGAGCATAGCCTGCTTTCATCTGCCACGGCAGTCTGGCCACAGGCATCAAATGTTTTGCTACGCGAGCATTATCGGTGTCACCCACAAATTGCAGGTTTTTTCAACGAACAATTCTATGGCGACCAGCTGATAGTAATGACTCGCGATGGCGGAGAAGCGGATGCAATGGCTGCCGTTTTTACCGTTGCAGGTAATCACGCGAGAGGTCACATCAATCAGAGGCAAATCGATGTCATTCGGCAAGAAATTCTACCAATGCTCCGCGCGAAGGGGATATCGGAAATTGGCATCATCGCCCCATACAAAGCCCAGGTTGCCGTCTTACGAAAACACCTCGGAGACACCGCTGAGATAGACACGGTGCATGGGTTTCAAGGGCGCGAAAAACAAGCCATCATATTGTCGACGGTCGATAATGAGATCGGTGATTTTGTGGATGATCCTAAGATGCTAAATGTTGCGGTCTCTCGCGCCCAACGCAGCTTTACTGTGGTCTTGGCAAGAGGGCAGAATCTCTTCTCTACAAACTTCGGTGACTTGGTTCGGTATATAAGGCGCCATAAACAAACACTCAGGTATTCTCAGATCCGGTCTGTATTCGACCTATTGTATTCATCATATTCTTCCGTCAGACAAAGGTTCTTGAAGAGGCGTGGACGCACTTCCATCTGGGATTCGGAGAGTCTGGCTGAAACGGTGATTCAGGATATTCTGGAGAGTTCAGAATTCCGAAGAATGCGCTTAGCCTGCATGCGACATGTGCCATTGGCCTGGCTCGGGTTGGACAATACCCGCTTTACCGACCGTGAGCTTGAATTCGTAAAGAATCCCTGGGCGCACGTAGACATGCTCATTTTCGACTCGGTGGAAAAAACACCCCTGGTCGCGATAGAGGTTGATGGCTGGGCTTTCCATCGTCCCGGTTCGCTTCAGGCCATTCGTGACGAGCTTAAGAATAGCATTTTCAATCAGTCAGGAGTACCACTCATCAGGCTGTCGACCACTGGAAGCGGAGAAGCTGCCACTGTTGCGGCTGCTCTGCGACAAGCCACCAGTACTCCCCCTGAGCATGGGAATTTCGCGTAGCCGGCATTGGCATTCAGTGGGCGAGGCTTGTACCGCACAGGAAACCCCATATTTTCAACATTCATAGCGGTACCTCGATCTGCCACTCAGGTTCAGAATTGGGTGTACCCCGGGACGCATAGGAGATCCAAAAACGAACCTTTGGTTTCATTGGTTCGTTTTTGGGTTTTTGTTCCTCGTGGCCTGGCACAGACAAGGTGTATGGGCCTGCTCGTGCGCGCCAGTTCTGTGGCAACTTCCACGACAGCGGAATCCAGTCGTACGTGCCTAATCGAATACAGGGAGAGTGAATTGCGAAGCGGTATCATCGCTTATTCAGATTCCAATTGTAGCTTAAAAAACGTACTGTGATGTTACCTGGAAGTGAAGCAGAAACGGAATTTGGCGTATAGCCTGAGATGAAAGTTTTCAGTTGCAGTTCATCTCCAAAATCCCCCGCATACCAATCGAGTATCGACGAAACCCATAACGTCGTTGTTGCTGCATCCCATTTTAAATTCTGAGAATCTGCGAAGAACTTTCTCGTTTGTTCCTCGAGTTGTGCGATTAGTCGCGCCCCTGTGTACGCCTCGTTGCGCAAAGGTGGGCAGCCAATGGAGGCACATACTAAGGCAAAGTGTATGCGGTTTTCCTTGAATATGGGACGGATAATCTTGTGTTCAATCTCGTCGAGGGTGAGCCGCTCGCCTGCCACTGGCCACGTTCGACCTTTCCAACGTCGATTTTCAGGAATATCACGGATCGATTTTACTTTTGGGTGATCAAGAATTAGCCGGATTGTCAGCGCATTATAGGCATTGATATAAAATGCCAGTGCTTCATAACGACCCAGGTTTTCGGCCCGGGTTGTTGCGACGGCCTGCAAATATGCGTCCAGTTCTTTCTGGTCGGCACTAAATCCGCCATAGCTGACAAGACCGTTAGCGTCAACATGTCTGGCGAGCAAAACGGAAAACGCAGAATGGTCAAATGAATTCCCGGCGACGTCAGGGCCAAGGCCTCCGACCATTTCAACTTCAGGCGGATAGAACAGGGCGCGTATAACAGATTTGCATCCCAGTGCAACTGCAAAAAGACCTAGTAGGATTATCAATCGCATTGCAGAATCATGATCAATTCGGATCACCCGCCAATTGCAGCAGCTCATCGACACTCCATTGGTCATTCGCTGCCTTGCCGTACTTGACGGCGCGTACTACGCCCGCACCATCGAGTAAAATATCGGCGGGGAGTCCCGTATGGTCTTCGGACATATTCAGACTCGCCAGGGCGCCTTTGGCTGTAAGCCCCCTGAGAGCGGCACCAATGGATTGAGGATTCAACAGGCCGCTTAAGGATTTTTCGACACCAAAAGCCCGATACCATTTTCGCTCCGCATCGGGAATAACGGTTAATCCGAGATCACTTTCGTATGGCAAGAGGGCAGCGGCCGTTGAGTGGAAGAAAATGATCTCGGTAATTCCCGCTTGCTCAATATCGGCCTTGCGCTGGATCACGGAGCGCAAATGCAGATTGCAAATCGGGCAGCCGGCAAAGCGCCGGAACTGCAGATGCGTGAAACGCCGATTGGTATCAGGAATTGTTGCCTGAGTTCCGTGCAAATCTTTGACCGTAAAACTATCAATTTTGTGGCCTGGTGAAAGTTTCGGCATTTTTGTTAGCAACAAGCTCCCGTACTTTTCTCATCACTGTGTGCGAAGGCAGCGGGTTTACAATCGAAGAGGCCAAAGTGCTTTGAAGTGTCTCCGATTATTTGAAAGTGCTTTGCATACCTCGTTTCAGACAACATTTTCGCAGTGTTGCCGCAGACCAAAAAGGGCATTCCGGTTTTGAGCAGATGGTGATCGTCGAGCATAAACTCATGCGGCGACTCCGCTAGCGTACCTTTGTAATAGGCGACCTGTCCGTAGTCTTCGCATTTATCTTCAAGATCGAGTTTGAAGGCCCGAATCGTCAAAGAGGTAAAATTCACCATGCCGATCTTGCGCTCGATTACTTTATCGATAATGGGCACTGGTGAGGATTTCACGACGCGGAAATCGGCAATCCCTTGTTTGACGAGCATGCGCCGAAAGTCTTCTGTATACATCGCGCCACTCAGGCATTCGCCGAGCAGCACCGGATCAGATTTCAGAGCCTCGGGAATGCGCCGGTCGGCAAATACGTCGGAAAAATAAAGCTCTCCTCCTGGTTTGAGAACGCGGAGTATCTCAGAGAAAACCTTCCCTTTATCAGGCGAAAGGTTGATAACGCAATTGGAGACTACGAGATCAACAGAGTTATCCGCGATTCCTGCACCAGCGAGGTCTTCCATGTATCCGCTTTTGAGTTCCACGTTGGTCTTTGAGTAACCAAATTTATTTGCATGCCAATCGTTGTGTTTGCGCGCTACGGCAAGCTGTTCTTCGGTCATGTCGAGGCCGATCACGCGACCGCTTTCGCCGACCAGCTTCGAGAGCATAAAGGCGTCGCGACCCGTGCCGCAGCCAAGATCGAGCACGGTCGCCCCTTCGAGCGCCAAAGGTATCGGTGAACCACAGCCATAAAAGCGATCGAGAATTTCTGGATGAATCTCGTTTAGTATCGGCCGCAGATACTCGGGCATGCTTTCTGCCGTGCAGCAAGCCCCTGTTTTCAGGTCATTTTTTGACTGCAAGACGCTGCCGTAATATTGCTGAATATTTTCTATCTGAGTTTTCATACCAGTTTTCCTCCGCAAGAGCTGCCCGCGCCGGCGGTACAGCCAAAACAATGATTGTCGAATAAAATTGTTTCGTGCGACAGATCGTCAAAGGAATCAATTTCCCACAGCGAGCGACGATTGCCAGCCAACGGTAAATCCAACATCTGGTTGAAATCGCAATCGAACAGGTTGCCATCCCAACTGACAGAAACGAGACTGCGGCACATAATATTCTCGGCAGCCACGGCATTGAAATTATCTTCCAGCAGCGCTGCATACTCTTCGGCTTTGCCGTTTCGCTCCAAATCTGACTTGAAGCGCTTGATGGGCATGTTCGCCATCGCATAGAGGTTATTGAAGACAATGCCAAAATGTTCGTGAAGCTCGCGCTTGTAATCGCTTTCAAGCTTCGCCTGATCGGGAGGCAACGAAGCACCGATAGGGTTATAGACCAGGTTTAAAGGCAATGCCGCGTCTATTCCGTATCCGAGGCCATTTAAGAGCTTCAAGGCTTCAATACTTTTGGAAAAGGTACCGGTGCCGCGTTGGCGCTCAACATTTTTCAATGAATAGCAAGGTAAAGATGCCGTGATGTGAACCTGATTGTCACGCAGAAATTCGGCCGTTGATTCTTGTCCCGGTTCGAATAGCACCGTAAGATTGCAACGGTCGATCACGGTTTTATCCATAGCGCGTGCTGCGCTTACCAAATTTCTAAAATGGGGATTTAACTCGGGTGCACCGCCAGTTATGTCGACGGTATGGATTGTGGCCGAGGCTCTCAAGAGTTCAATGACTCGTTGAACGGTCGACTCATCCATGTTTTCGCTGCGATTGGGTCCGGCGTCGACATGGCAGTGTTTACATGCCTGATTACAGAGCTTGCCCAGATTGATTTGCAGCGTCTCTGTCGTATGCCGCTTCGGACTGATGCCAAGCGTTGCAAAACGCTCTGTGAAGCGATTGGTGATTGTGTTGGTCATGCGATGATTTTCCTCAATATTGTAAAAGTTATTGCTGATAATAAAGCCGCGATAGGCAGAGTCGTGAGCCAGGCCAGTGCAATGCTCCGGAGCGTTTTCCACTGTAACTTGCCGGACATCGCACCGATGCCGAAAATTGCCCCTGTAGAGACGTGCGTTGTCGAAACAGGAATGCCCAATCTCGAAGCTCCGATGACGAGCGCCGCCGTGATGATATTGGCTGTGAGGCCCCCGGTTTCCGACATCGGTGTAATTTTATGGGCCATGGTTTCGGCGACGCGTCTACTGTAGAGCCAGCCGCCGATGGCGATGAAGATACCCACACCAATTAACGCGTGATGTTGCGTCACCCCGCCCGACGCGATGAGTATCGCGGCGATTTTTGGCGTGTCATTGAGGCCACGCGCGAATGAAACGAGTCCCGCGCTCAGGAAATGCAGCACCTGGGGAATACTCCGTGTTGTGACTTGCACCTGGCTCTGGACACAAGCAAGGTCTGTAATGTTTCCGGCAAATAACTGTGGTGGAGTGATAATGGCGGTTTGAACCTGCAACACCGATGCGGGTATAGCGTCGGTTTTCACTCCAGCTGAGACGCATAAACAGGCTGCATTAGACGGGGAGTTCCCTTTTGTCGCTCTAACGATCGCAAGTGCGCTGGCGGTCAGCGAAAAAGCCACGACCGGACTCAACAACAAAGGAAATAGAAACAGCGCGCCGAGGCGGGAGGAATTCACCCCGGTCGCGCCCAAAATACTTGCGCCGATGAGCGCAGCCGTGAGAGCATGTGTAGTGGAAACGGGTAATCCGAATCGACTGGCCAAAAGCACCGTTGCGGCAGTAGCGAGGGCAACGCTGAGCGGAAACGCTTTGTCTGAAAAAATATCGTCGGGCACAAGCCCCTTGCCGGTGAAGCTGGTAATGAGGTCTCCCGCGAGCAAAAAGGCGAGAGCCGACCCCGCAAAGGTGGTGATCGTCGCCCAGACGAGACTCATGCGAAAAGACGCAAGATTACTGCCATAGATCGTGCTGACACCTTTAAAATTGTCGTTGGCGCCATTGGCGAAAGCGAGAAAAGCCGAGGAAATCAAAGCCATTATGGCGAGCATATCCGTAGTTGGTGACTCTGGCTCCGCGTTTCTTACACCGCATGAATGATTTTTTCCGCTAATTTGTAAGGTTTACACCCGCAAAATCACTAATTTCATAACCCATGCAGGCAATGCGCACACCAGATTCCCGATTTGAAAGCCTACCGGGTTATCCTTATAACCCGAAGTATTTTGAGACCCAGGGTTTACGCGTCCATTATGTCGACGAAGGCAGCAGCGATCGGGTAACGTATCTCTGCCTGCATGGCGAGCCGACATGGAGCTACCTTTATCGTAAGATGATTCCGCCATTGGCACAGCGCGGCCGCGTGCTCGCACCCGATCTTGTCGGCTTCGGTAAATCGGATAAACCGGCGCGGGTTGAAGATTACTCCTTTCGGTTGCACTTCGATATACTTGTCGAATTTCTGAAACAAACTCGGGCCACAAATGTTGTTTTGATCTGCCAGGATTGGGGCGGTCTATTGGGATTGCCCCTGGCGATGGAGTTGGAGTCGATTTTCAAAGGGCTCGTGATTATGAACACGGGCATTCCAGACCCGACCTCTGTGAATTGGCTCGAACCAAAAAACATCTTGGGCGGTATCGGTTTTATGGCATGGCGCACTTTTGCGGTGACGCATCCCGATTTGCCCATCGGCCAGATTGTCTCGGCGGGTTCATGGCCGCCATTGGCCCTCAACGCCGATGTCCGCCGCGGTTACGACGCCCCGTTTCCCGATAAAAGCTTCAAAGCCGGTGCGGATGCCTTTCCGCGACTCGTTCCCATTTCTGCGGATCACCCGACACTGCCGTACATGCAGAGGGCGCGTCAGCGCATAGAGAAGTCCGAACTTCCCAAGCTGGTACTCTTCTCTAATCGCGACCCGATTACCTGGTCGCAAAAGGATTACTTTTCGCGACTAAAAAACGTCGTTGCAGATATTCAGATTCAAAATGCCGGCCATTTTCTGCAAGAAGACAAGGGGGAAGAAATCGCAGAGCAGATCATTCGATATTTCTAAAACGAATATCCCACTGCGAGATTCATCGACGCCGCGCCGAGAATATTGCGTACATAGTAACCGCCCTTAAAGAAAGCCATAATCTGCAACTTGTCTGTCGGCTTCACAACCGCGCCTACCGACCAAGAGCCAAAGCTCGCATTGTTGAGCAAGAGCGGCGATTCGTTGAGTGTACCGGCATCGCCATTTTTCAAGGACTGTTTTAATTCAAGCGAGAGAATCCAAGTCACGATGCCGGTGGTCAATCCCCCCATTGCACTCGCATTGATTTCGTCGGAAAAGCCAATGGTACGCTTGTTGTAGCCAGCTGAGAAAAGGTAAAAGCCCGGAACACCCAGCGTAAATCCGCCTGCCAGCATGAATTTTGGCATCACGCTTGCTTCGCCGTCGCCCAAGGGGATCGCTGCGTTGCGGTTGCCGGTAGGTATGCCGACGTCAAGCCCGGCCGAAAAAAGAACGGCACCGGAATAGATTTGATAGCGGTTGGTCCAGATCGAATCGCCCAGACCCGATGCGGTTTTGCTGGTCTGCAATAGGGCGGCATCTTCGGCCTGGCTTGTGAACAGTACGGGCAACAGATAGCCCGAGGTCCATTTACCCGTGATGCCGTATTCGCCGTAGATTTGCGTGGCAACCTCGGTGAAGCGCGGGATAGGTTGCTTCGTACCCGACGCATCGTAAACGTTATTGGCCGAGGTGTAGCTCGCGCCCAGTTGCACGTAACCTTCGCCCTGATTCTTTACCCACGCAGCCTGTGCCGAAGCGGTAAACAAAAGTGCGGTAATAAGTGTACGTTTCATAATTCTGCCTTATCTTGTCAGTGCTCACATGCGGGACATTATTACATTTTTTTTCGGCTTTTTTGTACCTTTGACCTGTCTTACGTTACTTTCTGCCTGTAAGCCCCGCGATGCAGGGCGGTTTGAACCCTTTGCAGGGGCAGCGCTTGCCCATGTACATGCAAACGGTAAGGGATATGGTTCAGGCAGGTCTGCCGAATTGTCGACTCGATTCAAGCCCAATGGCATGCAACTGGTTCAACTCAACCCGTTTGGCTATCAACCTTCTGTGAACGACCGTCGCATTCTCTTTGATGACCCGACATTGCAAGACGAGGATTTGATTCGCGAAATTCAGTCACTGCATAAGCAGGGACTTCTGGTGATGCTTGCGCCGCATCTTTGGCTTGACCGCGCCAACAACGCGCCGTGGCGCAGTCAGCTCGACTATAAACACGCCGATGAACGCGCCGAATGGTTTGGCGCTTATGCCAAATTTATTCTGCACTATGCCCGTATTGCCACGCAAACCCAAAGCGAGGTTTTTGCGATCGGTGTAGAGCTGGCATCTCTGGCGAGAGACACCGGTGCGTTTCGCCGTCTCATCGGCGAGGTGCGCGCGCTCGGCTATCGTGGTTTGCTTACCTATGAATGCGAGGCCTGGAATGCGGAAAATATCGCCTTCTGGCAAGAGTTAGATTTTATCGGCCTCAATATGTACTACAGCTTTGATGGCGAGCCCCGTAACGAGGTAGATCCGTATTTTACCGGGCTGGTCGATTTTCAGCGGGATAAACTCGCCCGGCATGCGCAACACGCAGAAAGAACGGGCATGCCCTGGGTGATTACCGAGTTCGGTTATCCTGCTCACCAGAAAGCGATCAGCCAAACCTCGGCATGGCCCGATACGATGCGCGTGCGCGACGACCGTGCGCAGGAGATAGGTTTTCGCGCGTTTGAAATGGCTCTCCAGAAGCACGCAGCATCCGGGCTCCCTCGACCCTCCGGTATTATCTTCTGGAAGTACGTTACGACGCTGGATAGCTATGAAAAAGCAAGCTATGCAACGGATTTCATTTTGCAGGGAAAACCAGCGGAACAAGTTGCAATCCGCATAGCAAAAACGTTTCGAGGCAGTAAATAAACGAATCCCGTCCTATAAAATAAAAAAATGTAAGAAATCAGCCTTCCAGGTCACTGACGTGTATGCGAATCCCAATCGTTCTGTTCATTGCCCTATGCAGTTTTATTTTCGGTGGTTGTAGCCTTGCCGATATCCGTACCGAAAAGGTGAAGTCGGGCATCACACCGGAGATGATTACCCAGGGCAAAGCTCTGCTACAGCAGGTTCAGAAAACTTACCGCGCCGATCTATGGCGTGCGCAGAAGACCATGACCGTAACTTATGCGGACCATTGGCCGGGATTTTTCACGCGGCTCATGGCAATGCCCTGGCATAAAAATGATCAAAAAGTTCAATTTGAAATGGCCTTGGGTACAGACGACGCCCGCCTCGAATTTCTCGAAGATCCCAAAGCCGGCGAAGTCTGGGGCATTCAACATTGGGCAACATACAAAATCAAAGTAGGCGAGGCTGTGAAATTCAAAAAGGATTCTGACATCTGGTTCTGGCTGCCGACATATTCGTACTTCACGCAATGCGCGTACCGCATCGCCGAAGCCGAACTTGTAGCCTTTGCCGGCGAAGATTCGCTGAACGGCCAGAACTACGACAAGGTGTTCGCCACGTGGGGTGCGGCCGAGCCGAACGGTAAGATTGATCAGTACATTCTGTGGATCAATAAACAAACCGGATACATTGATTTAGTCGAGTACACAATCCGCGACATGCAAAAATTTATGAAAGGAAAACTTTTCTACGCAGACTATCGTCTCGTCGACGGAATTCCCGTGGCCCACAAGCAATCGGCCGGAGATGTTTTCGGCGGCGCGGATGTGGTGCACCAGGCGGAATTCAGTGGCGTGAAATTTTCTAAACAGATTGATAATCAGCGTTTTTATCCCGATGCGAATCAAAAATGGTCAAAATATAATTGAAAGGAGATAGAAATGAGAAAAGAAAACAAATTGGTCAATGCTGCCCTGCGCGGCCTTGCGCAGGCAAAGACAATTTCGGCGCGCGCCTCAACCGGACATTCGGCAAAGCTGGAGATTAGCTGTAACAGCAAGGGAGGTTGCGGCAGCAAGCAAGTCGGTTGCGGCGGGAAAAAATAGTTTAATCGGGAAGCCTACGGTGGCCGCGGAAAGTACCCACCAAGGTGCTTGGTGATGTTGTTCGGGTAACGGCGGCTTCCTCATATTTAATACAGCTGAGTCAAATTTTCAAGATCTATTCAGGCTATGAACTCGAAGTGCGCCCTTGAATATTGACTAGATACGGCACAACATAGCTCAGCGCAGAAGATATCCATCGGCCTGCATCCATATTGCCTTGCCACAATGCTAAGCCGTGGTTGATCGCAAAGAGGAGAGTGCCCACGATCAAGGCCACCCGCAGAGCTTTCGGAGCGATACGTCGATCTGTCAGGCTATTCAGAAATTTAATCATCCCCCGGACCCATGCGTTAGTGTCTCCAGGCTTGACTTTATTACGAAAAATGTGTAAGATTTAAAGGCTTCGCTTTACAAACTAATAAGGTGAAAACTAACAATGCGAATCCCGTGCGAGACAAACGAATTTTGATCACAGCCGGCCCGACAAAAGAGGCCATTGATCCCGTGCGGTACATATCCAATCATTCTTCGGGAAAAATGGGTTACGCTCTTGCCAAAGCTCTGCATGGGTACGGTGCGGATGTCACACTGATCTCCGGGCCAACGGATCTTGCCGAGGTGCTTCCACCCGGAAAAACGATCCATGTCACCTCTGCCTTGCAGATGCTCGAAGCGGCGGAGCCTTTTTTTGTCAGAACAGATATTGCCATCTTTGCGGCCGCGGTTGCCGATTATAGGCCTGAATGCGTTGCGGCAAACAAGATCAAAAAGAAATCAACGGATGTATATCTGAAACTGGTACCCAATCCAGATATTGCGTTCGAGTTTTCAAAATGCAAAAGCCCGATGCAGGTATCGATCGGCTTCGCCCTGGAAACGGGCGATCTTTTGGAGAACGCGCGGGAAAAACTCGCCAGAAAAGGATTTGATTTTATCGTGATGAACTCCGCCAATGAGGCGGGTGCTGGGTTCGGGGTGGATACGAATCGCGTTTCTATTCTTAATTCGGAGGACGCAATTTCAGAGTACGATCTCAAATCTAAAGACGCAGTTGCCACGGATATTATAGACCATCTTTTTCGCCATTTGTATCGATCGAGAGAACTCGTAATGCCGGCACAAAACCGCGTAGACAATGCCGTTTCGGGGGTTGCCGGCAGCCGACACGAGCTCGTTGCCGGTTTTTTGTAACAAATTGGCCCAAAACGTCACAAACTTTTCATGCAGCAATCAGACCACGTCGTTATCATCGGTAACGGAATCACAGGCATAACCTGCGCCCTTGAGCTGCGTAAATACAGCGATTGCCAGATCACCGTGATCTCCGCAGAGTCCGACCGCTTTTTTTCGCGCCCGGCCCTGATGTATGTTTTCCTGGGACATATGAAGGCGGAGCATCTTCAGCCATACGAATCCCGGTTCTGGAAAGATCAGAAAATTACTCTCGCGAGAAAAAATGTCACACAGATACTCGCGGCACAGAAATACGTGCGTTGCAGCGATACCTCGACCATTAGTTACACACATCTCATCATTGCTACCGGTTCAAAATACAACAAGTTTGGCTGGCCCGGTCAGGATTTAGACGGCGTGCAGGGGTTTTATTCGCTTCAAGACCTCGAACTTTTAGAGAAGAATGCGCGCCATGCCCGCCGCGCCGCGGTCGTGGGCGGCGGACTTATCGGCGTCGAAGTCGCCGAAATGCTGGTTTCGCGGGGAATTGAAGTTGACTTTATCGTGCGCGAAAAAAACTTCTGGGATATTGTTCTGCCCGAAGGCGAAGCGAAACTGATTAGCAGGCATGTGCGCTCACACGGCATAAATCTGTTACTCGAAACCGAACTTGGTGAAATACTGCCAGACGCGAAAGGCCGCGTTCGAGCCATTGCGCTCAAGAACAAGAGCGAAGAAATCCCCTGTGATCTGGTGGCGTTGACCGTCGGTGTCAGCCCCAATATTGAAATCGCCAAAAAGTCCGGTGTGGATTGCAATCGGGGTGTTCTCATCAATCGCCGGTTTGAAACGAACATCAAGGACGTATATGCTGCCGGCGATTGCGCAGAATTTGTCGAGCCCATACCAGGCAGGCGACCGATCGAACAGGTCTGGTATACTGGTAAGGCCCAGGCCGAGACTCTCGCGCGCATTCTCACAAATTCGGGGAGCGAATATTCTCCCGGTATCTGGTTTAACTCGGCAAAATTTTTCGACCTCGAATACCAGGTGTACGGCAGCGTGCCCAATCAAATTCCCGATTCTTCGGGTACGTATTACTGGGAGCACGATTCCGGAGAGGCATGTTTGCGCCTTGTCTGGGACAAGACATCCGAAGCGCTCACCGGCATTCAGGCAATCGGCATGAGGCTGCGTCAAGATGTCAGCCATGCGTGGATTGGTAGCAAAACGCCGGTCAGTACCGTAGTCTCGGAGCTTAAGTCGGCGATGTTTGATCCGGAGTTTTATAGAACTTACGATTCCGACATTCAATCGGGGTTTCGGAAAACTATTTCAGAGGAGTTACTACATGTCTGAGGTTGCAGAATCTGTCGCCCTTGTTGAGCCGCACAATGCTGGACTCTCGTTGACCGAAAGGCTCTTTGCCTTCGTCATTGGCGGCTTTTGCCTGGTGCTGCTTTTCGCGGCGGGCTCTACTGTAATTTCACCGACAGTATTTCTTGCTCTTTTGGGAGCGACGAGCTTTGCGGCAGCGCTCTACTTTGTGAAATATTACGTCACTCGCCCCAAAGGTGTGCGCAACGAACGAATCTGGCAGCGCAGCTTATTAAACCGGGGGATTTTTGGCTATGCATTTGGAATCGCGCTGACGGGTTTTTACGTTCTGCTCTATTGGTTTCCGGAATATCTTACGAACGTTGTTGCCTTATTCGATCCGCTGAGTTGGGTATTGCGCGCTGGGCCTGCGGATTCCTGGTTCGTTTACGGCAGCCTGTATTCCATAGCGGTATTGGTCATGGGTGTCCGTGCGATCGCCAAGTACAGGCACTCGCGCTATCAGGTAATTCGCACTTCGATCATCATGCTGTCCCAACTATTTCTCGGGTACCTTATACCTTCTTTTATGAAGCTGATGCATCAGCCGGAGTTCTATTTCGGCTACTTCTGGCCACTGAAGCCCGAATATCTATTCCCCTCTACAGTGGCGCAGCTGACGCAGCATCCGGGAGGGTTCGGTATCTTCCTGGTGTTCTGGGGTGCAGTCATGGCATTCGTTGCGACACCGCTGCTTACGTATTTTTTCGGTAAGCGCTGGTATTGTTCGTGGATTTGCGGATGCGGTGGTCTCGCGAATACGCTGGGCGATCCGTGGCGGCAGCTTTCCGATAAATCCACGCGCGCCTGGAAAATCGAGAAGGCGATGATCTATTCGGTGCTCGCGCTGATTATCATATTAACAGCCCTGCTTTGGTTGAATTCGCATGTGAAAGGAGAAGTTTTAGGGCAAGTGTCTTCGGCTTATGCCAAATGGTACGGCTTCTTCATCGGTGCCATGTTTTCCGGCGTCATCGGCGTCGGCTTTTATCCGATCCTCGGCACCCGCGTTTGGTGTCGCTTCGGCTGTCCCATGGCGGCTTACCTCGGCATACTACAGCGTGCTTTTTCGAAATTTCGTATCACAACGAACGGTGGACAATGCATTTCATGCGGCAATTGCTCAACCTACTGCGAGATGGGCATCGACGTGCGCGCTTACGCGCAACGCGGTGAAGATATCAAACGGGCATCTTGCGTTGGTTGCGGCATTTGTGCCACCGTTTGCCCGAGAGGCGTCCTCAGGCTGGAGAACCGATGATAACTGCCAACACCACGAAAAGTACCAGGCCATTGAGCAATTTCCACCTAAAAGAAGGAAAATATGAGGCATACTTTGCCGCAGATGCGCAGGCGATTCAAGCCGCTCAACGCCTCCGCTACCAGGTCTTTAACCTTGAACTGGGCGAAGGTTTACCCGAATCTGCGCTTACCGGTCTTGACAGCGATCTGTACGACGCGCAATGTTCTCATCTCATTGTGAAGCACACCGCGACCAGTGCGGTCGTTGGCACGTACCGCATGCAGAGCTATGCGCACGCGGTCGAACACGAAGGCTTCTATTCGGCAACCGAGTTTGATATCAGCATGGTTCCCGCGAATATACTGGGCCTCACGATGGAGGTCGGCCGTGCCTGCATTCATGCCGAGCACCGAAATAACCGGGTACTATTTTTGCTCTGGAAGGGCTTAACGGCATTCTTGTTATATAACGATCTGCGGTACCTTTTCGGTTGCTGCTCGTTAACCTCTCAGGATATGGCCGAGGGGCAACAACTGATGCAACAATTGCGCTCAAACGATGCCGTTCGCAGCGATTTTTGCGTCGCCGCGAAACCCGGTTTCGAATGTAACACCCCGGCGAATACACAGCCGGTGAAGACGCCGAAATTATTTCAATCGTACCTGAACTATGGCGCAAAAGTCTGCAGCGAACCTGCCATCGACCGCAAGTTCAAGACAATTGACTACCTGGTAATTCTCGACAAGAATGAGCTATCCGATTTTTCCCGCAAACTATTTTATCCGAAGGAGTACCTGGCGTGATCGCGAAATTACTAAGAGAGAACTTAACGGTGCTTACACAAGGGCTCGAGTTGCTCGAAACATTGCCACCTGCAATATACACTGCCATGAATCCGGAAACCTATGGCAGCAGCGCAGGTGCACATTTCAGGCATATCTTGCAGCACTTTCAGGCGTATACAAATGGTTTTGAGAAAGGACTCGTCGATTATGACCACCGTGATAGAAATTCGGATATCGAATTCGACCGGGACGCGGCAATTTCCGTCATTTACGAGATAAGCAAGGATTTTTCCGCATTTTCCTTAATGGATAAGCCTCTGCTCATCTTGCAGAACTACGATCCAAAACAGCCAAAGCAGCCGGTACAATCGTCTGTTGCCCGTGAACTGACATTTCTTGTCAGTCATAGCATACACCACTATGCATTGGTCGCCGCGATTTTGCGCCTGCATGGAATCGACGTGCCGAGGTTTTTCGGATTTGCGCCTTCAACGATGTATTATCTGGCAGGCGTTGCAGGCGTGCAACAGGCAAGTTTGATGGCGCATGAATAATGTGTACCGTCTCGTGGAAGCTGAATCCGGAAGGTTACGATCTGTTCTTTAACCGCGACGAGCAGATTACCCGAAAAGAAGCGCTGCCGCCGGAAATTATGAACCGGAACAAGGTGCGTTTCATTGCACCGCGTGACGCGGAAGCTGCGGGTAGCTGGCTTGCGGTGAACGACGAAGGCATTTGCTTTTTTCTGCTCAACCATTACCCGTCGCCGCTCCGGCCTATGGCGCAAAGCCGGGGCAATATTATCCTGCAGTTGGCCGGGGCGGAAAAACTCAGCGAAGCGCAGAAGATTTTGGATGAATTACCACTACACGATTTTGCGCCGTTTCGCATCGGCGTTTTTGTGCCTGAGATTGGGCCTTTTTCATGGCTGTGGAACGGCATGACTTTATTGAGCGAAGGTCGCCAGACTGCATACCTGACCTCGTCAAGCTATCAGAGCGAGCGAGTCGTAGCGCAGCGCCAAAGCCTGTTTCAAGTGATTAATCCGCAGGGCATTGGAGATTTTCTTCAAATGCACAGTGGTCATTTTCCGGAGAAGGGCGCATTTTCTATTTGCATGCATCGCACCGATGCGGAAACAGTCAGCTTCAGTCATATCAGTGTCCGGAACGATTGCGTCACTTTCCGTTATTGCCCAGGTTCGCCTTGCGCGTCGACAAAAAGTCATGTGGTGACGATAGGAAAAAAGTCTCAACATACAAACTGTCGGGTGGCATGATGTACCAGTTCATCGCGGTGGCATTTTCGACGCTGGTGAGCGAAGATCTGGCCTGCGTGGCCGCGGGTAATCTGGCAGCACAGGCAAAGATGTCACTGATGGCCGCGACCGCCGCCTCATTTGCGGGAATCTTTTTCGGCGACCTGATGCTCTACGGCTTTGGCTACTATGCGGGGCGCGGGGTTTTACAAATGCGCTGGTTTCGTCGCTACATCGATGCCGAACGTCTGAACAGTGCCGAATCATGGTTTCAGAGGAAAGGAGCAAAAATCGTATTCTTCAGCAGATTCTTGCCAGGCACGCGGTTGCCGACCTACCTGACCGCGGGAGTATTGCGTATGCCGGTAATCCGCTTTGCCGGGTTATTGTTTTTTGCCGCGCTGTTATGGACGCCGGTGCTCGTCATTTTTTCCTATTACACGGGTGCTTTATTTGTGAGTGAACATGGTTCGCAGGTGAAGGTTCTGTCTAGGGTTGCGATTTCGATCCTCCTTGTCTATGCTGTGCTGACGATCGGTCGTAAACTCATGACGTATGCAGGGCGCAGGCGGCTGTACTCCCGTTTCCAACGCCTTTTGCGCTGGGAGTTCTGGCCGATGTTGTGGCTCTACATTCCCGTCGGAGTTTATCTATTGTTCCTGGCAATTAAACACCGGCGGCTTTTGGCATTCACTGCGGTTAACCCCGGCATTCCGCATTCGGGAATAAAAGGAGAATCGAAGGCGGATATACTCGCCGCGCTCAAGCCGAACGGCCGCGGCTTTGGCAGAATCGCGCCCTTTCGCATGATACCCGCCGATAGCAGCGCGACTCAGCGAATACTGCTGGTAAAAAAAGCGATGCGCGAGCTGCGCCTGAAGCTGCCTGTAGTGCTGAAGCCTGACGCGGGTGAGCGCGGTAATGGTGTCGTAGTCGCCCGCGATGCGGCGACCATCGCCGAGTATGTGAACACTAATCCGCAGGATTTTATTGTGCAAAAATACATTGCCGGCCACGAGTATGGCGTCTTCTATTACCGCTATCCGCACCACGAGACAGGGCGTTTGTTTGCGATAACGGATAAACGCTTGATAACGCTGACTGGCGACGGCATCAGCGATCTTAAGACGCTCATTCTCAGGGATAAACGCGCGGTTCTGATGGCGGACTTTCACCTCCGGAAATATGCCGACCGACTTGATGAAATTCTGCCGACGGGCGCGAGCTTTCAGCTCGTCGAATTGGGTACACATTGTAAGGGCGCGCTGTTTTTGGACGGTTCGCATCTGATTACGGAGCAGCTCACACGCGAAATCGATCGTATCAGCCAGAACTTTAATGGTTTCTATTTTGGGCGTTACGATATACGCGTTCCCGATGAAGCACATCTGATTGCCGGAAAAAATATCACCGTCATCGAACTCAATGGCGTTACATCCGAAGCGACGAGTATTTATGATCCGAAGCATTCGATTTTTTTCGCTTACCAGACACTTTTCAAACAGTGGCGGATTGCCACGGAAATCGGTATCGAAAACGCCCGGCGGGGACACAAGACGACCTCTCTGAGGCAATTAATCCAAATAGCACGATGAGGTATCTGTGTCTCTTGACCAGCCTTTGCACCTGGCATTGTTTTCCTTACCAGCGCCAAATTGAACATAATCGCGCGGCAGTCCTTCAGTCTTTCCCGGAAGCTTCACAAAAAATCGAACAGAACGGTCGTACTATGCATTACGTCCGCACAGGGCATGGTAAAACTCTGGTAGTTTTTGTGCATGGCTCGCCAGGATCGTGGGAAGCCTTTGCCGAATTCTTGCGCGATGAGGAGCTTACCACGCAAGCGACACTCATTTCGGTCGACCGCCTGGGCTTCGGTGAGTCGTTTCCGACAGGACCAGAACCCTTGTTACAGAATCAGGAGAGCTTGATCCGTCAGATTATCGAGTTAGAAACGCGCCGCCTCAATTCGAGAGATGTCGTACTTTTAGGCCATTCCTTTGGCGGGCCTATTATTGCCCGTGTCGCTGCGCATGCGGACTATAATTTCACGCTGGTGTTCATTGCGGCAGCAGTCGACCCCGATCTCGAAGAAGTGACATGGTACCAGACGGCAGGCAACTGGTTCTGGGTGCGCTGGCTTCTGCCGCGCGACGTCGACAACGCCAATCAGGAAATTCTGCCACTCAAGCGCGAGCTGGAAAAGATGCTGCCTTGTTGGCCCAAAGTTCGTTCCCGCATCTTTGTATTACAGGGAACCGATGACAGTCTGGTACCGGCCGCAAATGCTGAGTTTATCAGAAATCAGCTTAAAGCGCTCAATCCTGAAATCCTCTATATCCCCAAACAGGGACACTTTATCCCCTGGGAAAGGGCCGACTTAATAAAAAATGTAATAATCAATCAACTACGACGACAACGATAAATAGGACGTATTTCGATGAAGAATATTTTAGAACAGATAATCGACCGCGTGATCGGTTCGCCCCGGTATTGGTCGCTCGAACACAGACTCTTCAATTCATTCTCACTCCTTAATGGTGTTTCAAACACCCTTGGCGCGTTAAATCCGTCCTCTAACTATTCCTGGCTATTTGCACTCAACCTCGCAACCGGCGTTATTTTTCTCGCGTTCTATGCCTTATCCCGCTGGAAAAGTATCTACCGCAGCCTATACTGGCCGTTCGTGATGACGATCCAGATTTTCCTGTTCTTCAACATTCTCGGTAATGCCGGGTCCAACGGCGGCGCGCATTATTATTATATTCCCGCAATTCTAATTTCGACTACACTCTCGCGTAACACCCGCACGACCGTCATTGCCGCGCTGGTTTCGGTAGTTTTCACCTGCGCCGTATTTTATATCGAAGGCTACCAAAGCGCATGGATAAAAGGATATCAAAATCCGGCCGATCGCCTTCCCGATGTCGTCGGGCAGTTTCTCTTTGTGCAGATTCTTTGCGGAATGGTGATCATTATTCTGAAAAACCATTTTAACGATGAACGTAATAAATCCGAGAATCTGTTGCTCAACATTCTTCCGGCTACGGTAGCCGAAGAACTGAAGCGCGAAGGTCGTGTCGAACCCGTGCACTACGATGCCGCATCCGTATTATTTACCGATATGGTCGGCTTCACGAAGATAGCGGAGGGACTCTCGCCGCAGAAGCTCGTGGCCGAACTCGATGCGTGTTTCCATGAATTCGATAAGATCATTCGATCAACCGGGGTCGAGAAAATCAAGACCATCGGCGACGCCTATATGGCCGTCGGGGGCCTGCCCGTAAAAAATAACAGCCATGCGCTCGATTGCGTGCTCGCCGCGCTCCGCATGCAGGCATTCATGCTACGGTCATCGGTGGAATCAGGCTGGCAAATTCGTCTCGGTATCCATACCGGGTCGCTGGTTGCAGGGGTGGTTGGCTCAGAAAAATTTGCCTATGATATCTGGGGAGATACGGTAAATACCGCCAGCCGCATGGAAAGTTCCGGCGTCGCCGGCAAAATCAATATTTCGGCGGAGACTTATGCGCAAATTGAGTCATATGCACTTTGCGAATACCGGGGCAAATTGGTCGCGAAGAATAAGGGAGAAATTGCCATGTATTTTGTGAATCGTTTGAAGCCGGAATACTCGGCCGATGCCGAGGGCGTGCTACCTAATAGCCGTCTGCTCGAAGAGCGAGCCGCGTTGAATCTGAATTCCGCGGCGGAGGTGGCTGCAAGATGAAGTGGATAGATTACTTAACCAGAGGCATCGCCGTCATTATTCTGGCGCAGACGCTGTATTTCAAATTCTCCGCCGCCCCCGAGTCCGTTTATATATTTTCGGCTATCGGCGTCGAACCCTGGGGGCGTATCTTTTCAGGCATTGTCGAGCTCATAGTCTGTGTTCTGCTCATCCTGCCGGGAACTTCTGCTGTTGGCGCCTTACTCGGTGCGATCACAATGTTCGGCGCCATCGCAGCACACATTCTCAAACTCGGCATCGTTGTGAAAGATGATGCCGGCCTGTTATTCATGATGGCATCCGTAACATTCTTATGCTGCGGTTACAGTCTTTGGCACCACAGACATAGTCTGCAGAGACTGAGAAGATTTACGGAGCGGTAACTGGTCGTCGTTTTAGCCAGAGACCCCATACGGCATCGTAGGGATGCACCTTGTACGTCAGACCTGACGAGTCGTAAACAGGTTTGTCCAGATTCGACCAGGCAAAAATTCCGCCCACGAGATTGGTGACGTTGGTGAAGCCCGCCGCACGCATGCGTTTCGCGATCTTCTCGCTTCGGTAACCGATTGAGCAATAGAGCAAAACTGCGGAATTTTTCTGCACATGCGCCACCCGACTCAGATTAAAGTCTTTATACCCAACCCAGATGGCATTTTTGAGGTGACTGACCTCGTATTCGTCTTTTTCACGGGTATCGAGAATTACATATTTCGTTAAATCAATATCTTCGCGGGCATGCAATTCAGGGACGTCATGCTTAAGCACAATTTTTGTCATCTGGTCAAACGCTCCTGAACTCTGGGCCACAATGGCATAGGCAAGCGAAAGCGCAGTCAGCAATGCGCAGAGGATTACTATCCATTTTAGCATTCCTTAAAGGCCCAACTCTTTGCGCAAACCGACATGTTCGGGATCGTGCGTGCGCCAGTAATCCAGCTTGAGCTGCCGCTTGTACACCGCCGTCGTTCTCAGCCTGCGTGGATTCGAGAACCCATCGAGGTATTCTTCATTGAATTCTACGATCCGGTGCGGAAACTTTCGTTCAAACACAAACTCGACGGTTCTTTCCTCTTTTGACCCGGCGGCATAAGTGAGGCGATACGTGCGCAGGTCTTTTGCTTTCGCGGCTTTGCCTGAATATTCTGTCAGTTCTGCTGTCACCGTTTCTATGGCGGGCTTTCTGTGCCTTAATCTTGAAGATACCAATGACGGAATAAGTTTTATCGGTCCCCGCGGCAATAAGTCGGGGGCCATGCGCACGCGCTGCCAGATTTCATCTTCGCTGATCGCATCGCCGATTGTAAAGTTTTCGTCGGCTTCCGATTCGAAATAGCTGCGCGATTGGACATCGTAGGCGCCGCTCTTGAGATTGAATTGTTGAAAAGTCTGGCCGCACCATTCGGTAGAGGTCGCGTTGATCTTTAAAGCCTTGTCGTCGATGCCGAGGGGCTTAAAACTCGTCGTGGTCATGGTATAATCGTAGATTCCCGTGATAAACTTTCGCACCGTTTGAGCTTTCATGATAGTTGTGTCGTTTAGACCCGGATGTAATTCTGACTTCACCTGCTTGTCCGTTCTGAAGGGCTCGGAGACCATGATTAAAACCATTTGACCGTGGTTTAGGTTTCCGTATCGCGCCTGCGTTAAATCATAACTTGTCACCTCCGCCGTGCCCGATAACCAGTACGACTTAAACTCCGCCGATTCTGGCACTTGCGGCATTGCTACCCTTGGTGCGCAACTAAGTCCCACTAAGCACCCGAAGCATAGACAAAGCGGCTCCCACCAGTTCATTTTCATAATGCCTCCCTAATAATGCCTAACTTGCCTTAGGTTAGTGATCGCAAGACCGCTTTTCTTACACCGCAAACGACTGATTTTTTCCGTCTGGCGATCATCAATCGGGAATTACGTTTGACGCTGCCTTAAAAATGCCCAATCATCCGAAAGTGTCCGAATTCTCTGCCGATGATCTGGATAAATATGCCAATTCCTTGTACGCTTTCGCCAAAAAGCGGGTACAAAGCGATGATGACATATTCGATTTGATTCAAGACACGTTTCTGGATTTTTTTGACCAGAAAGACAGGTTTCGGGAGCATTCGAGTGCTCTCACGTATTTGACTTCGATTCTCAGAAACAAGATTTTTCACCTCTACCGCAAGCAAAACCGGGAGATTTCCGTCACCTCCGAAGACATGAATCTGATGTTGCATGGCAAAATGGACCGGGCGACGCAGGGCAGAACCTCTGGAAATTCGCCCATTGAAATACAAATTGACTCGAATGAGACCCAAAGAATCGTCGATGCCTGCCTGAAACGCCTTAAATCCCCCTATTTTGAAGCCTTTGTCATGCGCGAAATCGAAGAATTGCCGACCGATGAAATTTGTAACATATTAGAGGTGTCAGTCACTAACCTTAACGTGATTTTACACAGGGCGAGACAGAAACTACAGCAAATGCTGAGAGAAGAAGGAATCGATCATGCGCATTGATATTCCCCGCTGACCAATGCTCGACTGCAACGACACGGGCAAGCTCATATCCATGTCAAAAGATCATCGCGTGGGTTTCTGGCGCCGGGCGCAGATACTCATGCATATCGCCATATGCGATGTCTGTAAGGGGTATTATAAATTCGTCTATGGTATCGGAAAAGACGTGCGCACAGATGCGCGGCGTGTTGCCATGCCGCCAGAAATGCGGCAAAAGTTGAAAGACAGATTAGAGCAGAAGCGCGACGAATAACGCAAAAAATTTGTAAGAAATCCGGGCGCCGATTCACTACCTGTCGTAACGAACGTTACGACAGGAGGCGGCAAGAAAGGGTCAAGGCGTTTGGCACAAACGCCACGACCTGCCGCCTCCCAGATACCTCGTGTATCATAGGAGAAAGAATGTTCAAAAAAATTTCAATAGCGGTGCTTTTTACCGCAGCCATTGTGGCCGGCAAGTCTGACAAACCTGCATTAGAAGGTTATTGCCCGGTTGCATACGTGGAAATGGGCTCGGCCATAAAGGGCTCAGCCGATCACCAGAGCAAAGCCTCGGGTAAAACATATCTGTTCGCCAATGCCGGCGCCAAGCAAATGTTTGATGCAAATCCGAAGAAGTACACCGATGCCATTCAATACGGCACGTACTGTGCGACGGCGATGAGCATGGGTAAGAAACTCAAATCAGACATGGCTATCTTCAGCAGGCAAGATGGCAAAATATACTTCTTTTCGAGCGCAGATGCGAAAGCCATGTTCGAAAAAGACAGCGCAGCATTTGTCGGTAAGGCCGATAAAGCCTGGGCCAAAGCTAAAAAGAAATGAGTCCGCAAGTCACAATTTACTCGAAAGATTACTGCCCGTACTGCGTACGGGCTAAGGAGTTTTTCGCCAAAAAACAAATCAACTTCCATGAAATTGACGTGGAAAAAGACCCGGCCGCGTATGAAGAATTAAAGAGAAAGACGAACCACATGACGGTACCGCAAATCTTTATCGGCGATAAATTTATCGGCGGCTACACCGATTTAGTGGCGAAGTTTCAACGAGGCGAGATTGTGCTGTGAAACTGAAGCTCGGCCTATTGCTCCTTAGCCTGGCTCCCGTGTTTGCCGATGGCACACAGGCAGTATCAGGCTGGGGATTCGGTACGGAGCTTCAGGCTTACCCTGCCGGGCTTATTCCCGGTGCTCGTCTGGAATATTTTCCGGATTCAATACAGAATGTGAACCTGCGGCTTGGCTACAACTTTGCCCGCAGGCAGGATTTCGGACGCCACAGCGACGAACGCGGTGCCGGCTGGGGCGGCGGCATCGGTTACCGGCGGTATGGTTTCAGGGAGCGCCTGCCTTTTTTTGCCGGATTTCATGTCGACTGGTGGGAACTGGCGATCGACTGGCAGCAAAACAGCGGATCATTTACGAATACAGGCAGAACGAACATCAGCGTATTACAACCCACATTTGAAGCCGGATTTGACTGGCGATTTTCTCATCATTGGTCGGTAATTCTTGCAGCCGCCATTGGTGCCGAAATAAATGTGCAGACACGGGGTGAAGCGGTCGGCGAAGGCGCTATTTTTCTGCTCAGCGTGGCGATCATGCATCGCTTATGACACTTGTTCGCACGTATACAGCGGAATTAATTCAGAGAAGCCCTTTGCCTTAAGATTTCCCTTGCGTTTGAGGTCGAACGTATACTTAGTGCCTGCGTCGATTTCGCGTTGCAATGCGTAATACACGTGCGAGCTCAGCAAGATTTCATCCGCCGCAGCGGCGGAGCAGATGCGTGCCGCCAGATTGACGTTGCTGCCAATGATCGTGAAATCCTGGCGCCCAGCCGAACCGATGTTTCCCATCATGACCTCGCCTGAAGCGATGCCAATACCGACTTTCAGAACGGGGTCAAACGACAGACCGGTATGATTCTGACTCACCATTTTCTGAATTTCGAGGGCCGCCTTGACGGCCAATTGTTCGGCAAGATCGCCTTCAAAGATCGCAATAATCTCGTCGCCGACAAATTTGTCGATGTCTCCGCCAAATGCCTCTATGATTTCAGCCTGTTTTCCCAGAAGCGTATTCAGATTCATTATGACCTCGCGGGGGTCGCGCTTTTCGCTGTAGCGGGTAAAACCCCGGATGTCCGAGAATAACAGGACGACGTTGCGCACCTGACCACTCTGAATCTGTGGATTATGAATTTCTTCTTCGATCATCCGCTTTGTGTGCGGCGAAAGATATTTGAGCATCAAATACCGCTCGCCGATAGATTTTTGCATTGCGTTAAACGATGCCTGTAATTCGCCGATTTCATCCCGGCGAGAAACGCGGATAGATTCACCGACATCACCTTGCGCGATTGCGGCTGCGGCCTTATTCAATTCGAGAATCGGACTCGTAATTCGGCGCGAAAGGTAAATTATGACCAGTATAGCTAGAATGAGTATTAACAGAGAAAATTCAATTGTCTGGAGCGTCTGTTGCTTTAGTTCCGCTAAAAATTTGTCGACATGGAAGTCGGCTTCCACAACGCCCGTAACCCTACCGGCGAGCATGATCGGGGCGAGACCCGATATCCAGGCCCCGTGTTGGTCTTCGTAGATGCCCGTGAAAAGACTTTCTCCGCGCATGACCTTTTCAAAGTTTTGCTTATTCACGGCAGGGATTTCGTAACGGTGACCGATAAACTTCTTTTCCTGCAGCATCACGGCAAATCGTAGCTGGTGGTCCTTGTCGATGTTGAAAGTATAGAATGTCTCGGGGGTCAGGTAATTCGCCTTCATGGCATCCAGCATCACAGCGTGCAAGTCTCGAAATGAGGCTGTGTGGGCATCATTCTTCGACGAAATTCGGCTATGCTTTACGGGATCAATCTGCAGAGCAGTGTTGATCGCAATATGCTTCAGCACCAGGCCAAATCGTTCTTCGAGACTCTGGTAGCCGCGCCTCCAGTACGAAATCGTCAAGGCAGAGGTCAGTAAGATGACTAGAATGCTGGTTAGCAGTACAAGTTTAGCAGACAACGATATTCGTGGCATGTTATAGGTTTGTGATCCGGTGGGGGCATTTGTTACAGAAAATCAGTGAAGGCGACTATGATGCCAGGAATTGTGACCTAGATGATGAATCTGATCAGCTCCGACTCGATTTTCTGACGGCTGCAGAATATTTCAATCAGTGTTCTCAGACATGTCATTTACAGGCGTAATTCAGCCGAAAAAATGCGAAATTAGGCAAAAATGCGTAGCCAAGCGGTCAAAGGGGCACTTCTATTTGCCACTCGGGTTCGCAGTTGGGTGTCCCCCGGGACGCACGATCGGGGCCGGCATTGCCGGCCTTTTTTTATTGGGAAATACGTTCCACAATAGCTGTTCTATCACGGCTGGCGTGAAATACGGCGTGAATAAAAATAATGTCATCTGTGCATTCGTAGATGATCAGGTACGGGAAACGTTTCATAACGTATTGGCGACAGGTGTTCAGGCATATTGGAGAAGCCAGCGGAAACTGAAGCAAGAACGTCATAGCGGCGTCTAACTCCAGAAGATAGCGTTGGGCAATCTCAGGGTTAATGCCTCGATACCATGCATTCGCTTGGCGAATGTCGATCTCGGCATCCGGCTTGACGATAATCTGCACTATTGTCCGAGGTCTTGTTTAAGATGTTCCCATGAGCGTCCGAGCATTGGGTTTTCGTGATGTGCTTTCAGGCGGCGTTCCAGTTCGGCTTTTTGGTTGCTCGTGAGCTCCGCAGCGATACGCTGCCCTGCGTATTTTTCCCATATATCGAAAGCCAACTCTAGTTGTTCGGTTTCCGAAATCTTCTTCAGCAGCTCGGCAGTCTGACCGCTCATAGGCTCAAAGTATCAAACAATTAGACGGCTGTCAAGGTTATTCGGCCACCCGAACAACACGGTTCGAACCGCGTCCCCTAGGGGACGCACGTCAGGCCCGGCAGAAATGCCGGGCTTTTTTTTGCCCGCGGGGGTGGGGCGATTGCCCGTTCAGGTTTTTTCAAAAACCCTTGCCACCCAAAAAGAGCCATTACCCCTTGTTATTGCTGTGTCACTAGAAAGGGAGTTACCCGAAGCCGATAACCTGCCCGTGCAGCATCTGGTTGCGACGCTTCGCAACACGACGGCCTCATATAAATTCTACTGGTTCCTCGCAATACTCGATGCCATTCGCCAAGAGGTGCCATCGCCGTTATCTTTTGATTACCTGCTGTCGCGCATGGTGGCACTGGCCTGGTATCCGAGTAACTATTTTCGCCTGTCGTTTGGCAAGGCAGACCAACTAGCGGGCTGTGTCAAAGCATTGAAAGATGAATTAAACCTCGCGCCAAACGAAAAGATGGAAAGGATTGCGGCTGCCGCCTTTAGTGTTTTGGCTGATGGTTCAGGTTCAGCTGCGTACGCGGAACTCAAGGCGCGGGCGAAATACGTTCCGTATCGGTTTCTTGCACCCTGGTTTTCGCGTGAAGTCAGTAACCTCACCGAGGGGAAATACAACAAGAAAATAGCCGCCCTGGCAGGCGAGAATTTTCAGCAACACGCGAACCTACCGCTCTACAGATTTTCGCAATCGGGCCGCGAGATTGAAATACAGCCCAGGTGGCGTGGATACATGCGGAGGCACCTCGGCATACTGCAAAGTTTTGCAGACTGGCATTTGCTCCAGTACGTTCAGAAGCATAACCCCAATGTCCCGGGCATATCGAACAAGCTATTTGCGCCCGAAAAGCGCAACCTGTCCGTGGCGAAGTCTTTCTGGTCTGTCGTTGGTACTACGCAGTGCATCTACACCGGGCAAGAAGTACAAATCGACGATGCCGACCTGGACCATTTTCTGCCATGGAGTTTCGTTGCGCACGACCTGCTATGGAATATCATCCCGGTTGCCGCAATCGCCAACCGCGCTAAAAGCGATTCATTGCCCAAACTGGAAAAGTACCTGTTTCCATTTGCCGGCAGGCAATACGCTGCTTTGCGCAAGGTTGCAAGCAGTAAAGCTGACCGAACAGCAAAGATGCTCGAAGACTACCAAATTCTGCTCACTGGTCAGGAAGGGATCGATATTCTGGAGACTGACGAGCATAATTTTATTAACATTCTGGACAAAACGATAAAACCGCAATACGAGATTGCGGCAAATATGGGGTTTCAAAGAGATTGGGTCTACAAATAGGAAGCTTCAGCACAACACTATCCATGCGCCCAACCGAGCCACAGAATGACCAGTATCCCGCACCCCAACCGGTGCCAGAACTCGAGCGCCTCGCCGCCGAACTACGGCAGCGGCTCACGACCGGCTGTGCGCTGCCTGCTGCCGAACGGGCACAGATCAAGGCGAGGCTTGCAGTGGTGCAGGGGCAATTGGAGCAGCAGCGTTTGCCCGGCCGACTGACAACATGACCTTCGCGTCGGCCACTGTGCAGTTCAAGCCCCGCTGGGGTGCCGTGGTTGATAATCGCGAGGCGATCGCTGAGATAGTCGCGCAGTGTGCCGCGCATGGCGTCCAGCTTCTGGTTCTGCCAGAAATGTGCACTACGGGTTATGTGTTTCACGACAGGGCGGAGATTCAGCCGTTCTGCGAGCCGCGCGAAGGTGATAGTTTCGCCTTTTTTTCTGCGCTGGCGAAGCAGCACGGTATGCACATCGTGTATGGATTTGCGGAGCGTGACGGTGAGCAGCTGTATAACTCGCAGAACCTGGTAGCTCCCACCGGCGAACGCCTTGCCACCTACCGCAAGACACACCTCTATAAGGCTGATGTCAGTTGGGCGACACCGGGTGATACGGGCTTTATCACCGTCGATACTGACCTCGGCCGGCTGGGCCTTGGTATCTGTATGGACATGAACTTTGACGACTTTGTTGATTTCCACTGCGAGAGCAATACCGACATCCTCTGTTTTTCTGCCTGCTGGCTCGATGAAGGCTTTCCGGTGCAGCGTTACTGGCTCTATCGTCTCGATGGTTATACAAACAGTGTACTGATCGCGAACAGTTTCGGCGAAGAGCGGGGCACGCATTTTCGCGGCGAGAGTTCTATCATCAGCGGTGGCAGAGTTATCGCGCACGCGCCGACGACGGGGCAGGGTGTACTGCTCGCGCAGCATCGCCGCGGTGCAGTTGCCTGAACGCCCGCCTTATTCGGTCATGCTCTCAATCGGGTCCCAGTTGGTTTCAGCGCCAAGCAGGTGCAGGCGCTGCTTCTGCAGGTTCGGTGTAAGGCCGTCCAGTACTTCAAAAATTCCCACCGGTTGCTGTTTGCCCTTAACGCGTACGCGGTCGAGATAGCGCGTGTTGAATCTTTTTCCGGGGCGGGCAAGGCGTAACGCCTCTTCGCTGACAATCGTCGCGGCACTATACCGCTTGCAAAGTCCTTCAAGGCGCGAAGCGAGGTTGACCGCATCAGAGATGACCGTGACCTCGATGCGCCGGTTTTCGCCGATGGTACCCAAAACCGCCTGCCCGTGGTGTATGCCAATTCCGATTTTGAGCGGTTCATATCCTGAACGCGCGCGGTGCCTGTTGTAAACCCGGAGCTCCTTCTGCATGTGCACGGCAGCGTCCAGGGCCTGTCTCGGGTTGCCCGGAAAAAGGGCCATGATGCCGTCGCCAATGTACTTGTCGATGAAACCACCCTGTTGCCTGATCACCGGGCCCATGCGGCTGAGGTACGAATTGATGAGGTGGAACGTCTCTTCAACGCTGCGTTTGCCCAAAAGTGCCAGAAACTCTGCCGGGATAAACTTATCCCAGCTGCCGGTTATCGGTTCATCAGCGGGAGCATCTGCTGGCATGGCCTGCGCTGCGGTGAGCATTTCTGCAACCCTGTGCACAATCACTGCGGTCTGTGTATGCGCTGGCAGAACCAGCGGTTGTACACCCTTTGGCCGGGCGGTGAGCCGACGCTTGCCGCCCCGTTTACCCAGGATGAGCAGGGGGATTTTCGCCGTTTCGGGTGCAGATTGCAGTTGCCTGCGTATTTTCGCCAGGCTGAAGATACCAATATTCTCCGCGATGACTATACAATCCGGTAATTTCGCGGCAGCGAGCTGTACTGCCATATAGCCGTTTACCGCTTCCAGGCTGTGTATGCCCCGCTTCCTGAGGGCGGCGGCAAGCCGGCTGCGCGCTGCCTGGCGTGGCAGGGCAACCAGTACCAGTTGCTCAATCACATTCTTTTTGACCTTTTGCATTCAGGAGAGAAACTGGCGGGAAAATTCGTTGGGGGCGATGGGCCGGCCTTTTAGGTAACCCTGGTAGAAGTCGCAGCCCTCTGCCCTGAGAAATTGCATTTGTTCAGCCGTCTCAACGCCCTCGGCAAGCGAGCTCAGGCCCAGGTTGCGCGCCAGCGTGATCATCGTGCGTACGAGCTGCATGGTCGCATGGTTCTGCGGCAGTTCGCGGACAAAACTCTGGTCAATCTTGATCTTGTTCACCGAGAAGCGCTGCAGGTACGAGAGCGATGAATAACCGGTGCCGAAATCGTCGATCGCAATGTTAACGCCGCTGCTGTGTAACCGGCGGATTACTTCGATACCTTCTTCACTGCGCTGCATGATGTCCGATTCGGTAATTTCGATTTCAATCTGCCGGGGCGCAACACCCGACTGTCGAATGATCTCTGTGAACCGTTCATACCAGTCGGGTTTCTGAAACTGCCTCACAGAAAAATTGATCGCAATCGTCCTGAACTGCGGGTATTTTTGCCATTCGCTGACCTGTGCCAGGGCGCTGCGGAGCACAAAATCGCCGACACCGACGATCAACCCGGTCTCTTCTGCCACGGGTATAAAATCTGCCGGGGAAATCTCCCTGCCATCGGCGGTGCGCCAGCGGCAGAGGGCTTCAGCCCCACAGACAATGCCGGTCTTCATATCGACGATCGGCTGGTATGCAACATAGAGTTCATTGTGCTCGAGCGCGCGCCTGAGTGCGGCTTCGAGTTCCAATCTCTTGCGGGCGGCTTCGGTCAGTGAATTGCGGTAAAAACGGAAGGTGCTGCGCCCCTCGGATTTTGAAAGGTACATCGCTGCGTCGGCATTACGAATCAGGTCGGGCGCGTTATCTCCGTCCTGCGGATACAGGCTGATGCCGATGCTGCCGCCCGAATAGACTTCGTGCCCGCTCGCGAGCTTAAAGGGCGCTGAAAGATTGGCCAGCAGGTCGCGCGCGACAAGCGCAGCTTGCTCGGGGTTTTCGAGATCTTCGAGCAGTATCAGGAACTCGTCGCCGCCGAGCCGTGCGATCGTGTCTTCAGACCGGATGCGTGCTTTTAGCCGCCGGGCGACGGCCGTCAGTAACTCATCCCCGGCGATGTGCCCAAGGCTGTCGTTGATGTTTTTGAAATGGTCCAAATCCATGAAAAGCACGCCGATCAGCCGGTCATGCCGTGCGGCTGAATCAATCGCGTGGGTCAGCCGGCTCGTCACCATCAGGCGATTGGGCAGTCCGGTCAGGATGTCGTAGTGCGCCAGGCGCTCGAAGCTTTCTTCGCTTTTCTTCAGTTTAGCGATATCAGAAAAAACTCCCACATAGTACTGTGGTTTGCCCTCGGCGTCGTAGATCGTGTCGATCGTGCTCAACTGCGGGTACACCTCGCCGTTCTTGCGCCTGTTGTACAGTTCGCCCTGCCAGCGGCCGGTGGCAGCAATTTCATCCCACATAGCGCGGTAGAAGCGCGCATCCTGTCTGCCCGATTTCAGCAGTGCCGGGTTTCTGCCAATCACCTCTTCGGCAGAGTACCCTGTAATGTCGCTGTATGCCTGGTTGACCGAAATAATGCGGGGAGTCAGGTCGGTGACGACAACGCCATCACGGGTATGGCTGATAACCGCAGCATCGAGACGCATACGCTCTTCATTCTGCACGCGGTCAGTAATGTCTTCGATCATACAAACGTGCACGCGGCGGTCTTCGTGGTAGTGAGTCAGTTTTGCGATGGTCATGCCGACCCATACTATGCCACCGCCGGGGCGCAGCAATCGCTTGCGCAGATAAAAACCGGTGCGCTTTCCGGCATTCACTTCGTCCATCAGGTTCTGGTCAGCCGCAATATCTTCAGGATGCGTGACGTCTTTCCAGGTCATTCTTAGCAGGTCTGGTTCGCCGCGGCCAACAATCTCACAATACTTCGCGTTGATCGCCAGTAGTTCGGCCGTCAGCGAGTCGATGACAGCGATTCCGAGCGGCGCTTCGTTGAAGAGCGTGCGCAGGCGCTCTTCGCGTTCAACCTGTTCGGTGATATCTTCGACGAGTGCCAGGTGAACTTTTTGCTCTTTGCGGTAGTGCTGCAGCTTTTTCACGGCAAGTCGCGCCCAGATCATGCTGCCGTCGGGTCGAAAATAGCGCTTCTGCATCACGTACTCACTGCTCTCGCCACGCAGAATCTGCTGGTTGAGCACTTCATTCGGCGCAATATCATCAGGATGCGTGAAGGTCTGCCAGGTGATAGACATAAGCTCTGCTTCAGAACGCCCGAGTATTTTGCAGAATGCCGGGTTGACGGAAAAAATCTGTCCGGTTTCGGTGCTGACCACGGCTATGCCATGCGGGGACTGTGCGATGACGGTCGCATAACTTTCTTCCCGCTCGCTGAGCTCGAGCCGCTGTTCAAGCTCCTGGGTGATGTCGCGGTGCAGGCCGATCATGCGTTGCGGCTTATGGTCTGTAGTCCATTCGATGACACGGCCCCGGTCTATGATCCAGCGGTAAGTGCCGTCCTTACAGAGCATGCGGTGCTCGCAGGAATAAAGCTCTGTCTCGCCCCGAAAGTGCGCTTCGAGTTCACGCTCGACGCGCGGCTTGTCGTCAGGGTGTACGCGCTTCGCCCACGCGGCGAGGTCTGAGCCCCATTCTTCAAGGCTATAACCCAGCATTGCTGCCAGCGATTCGGAAAAATAAACTTCGTTCGTGCTAACATTCCAATCCCACAGGCCATAGCCAGTGGATTCGGTGGCGAACTGCCAGCGGCGGTTGATCGTCTCGAGTTCAGAAGCCAGCCGCTGCTTTTCAGCTTCAGCGTGCCGCACACTCAGCGCAAAGCTGATATCCTGTGCCAGTTCATCGTAGAGTTTGCGCACGCGTTCGGAAAAGTAACCCTGCGTGGACGAGTAGAGCGTCCAGACAGCGACGACCTCGCCCCCCACGGTCAGCGGAAATGCGGCTGATGACCTGAAGCCGTGTGCCAAGGCTCTTTCACGCCAGGGTTTCATAAAGGGATCAGTGGCGATGTCGGAGCTTGAATATGTTTTGCCAGAGCGCGCTGCAAGGCCTGTGGGGCCACGACCAGTCGGGGCATCGTCGAGCGTGATGAGAATGTTTTCGATGTATTCGGTTTTTTCACCGGCCTTGAAAGCGGGAACGACGCGGTTACCCTGCCTGTCGACGACACCGATCCAGGCGAGCGAAAAGTTGCCCGTCGAAAGTGAGATATCGCAGGCTTCCTGGTAAATTTCCTCAACCGAGCGGCTGCGAACAATCAGGCGATTGACCTGCCAAAGTACCGTGTAGGCGCTATTCAGGTGTTCGAGTTCCTGCCGGGCGAGCTCAGCAGTGGTGACATCGCGCCCGATGCCCGATAGACCAACAACCTGGCCCTGCTCATTGCGCAGACCAACAATGCTCTGTTCAATATAGACAATCGTACCGTCTTTCTTGCGCCAGCGGAGAGTGATCGGTCGTCCCTCCAGTTCTGGGGAAAGCAGGTTGTCGAGAAGGGGGCGGTCATCGGGGTGTACGAGTTTGTAGCTGAGATCGGGGTCACGGTAATGCTCTGCCTGCGAATAGCCGGTAATTGCCAGGCAGGAGGGACTCACATAAGTGAATTTGCGCTCAGGCAGAATCTGGTAGGTGTACATCAGGTCAGAAGTACGCTCCGCCACCTGGTGCAGCTGGCTTTCGGCCGAAAGCAGCCGCAAACGATAGCGCTGTTCCAGTTTCAGTTCGCGCCATGCGAGCAGATAAATTAACGTAGCTGAAAGAAGGACAAAGGTCAGGCCCTTGACCGTCTGCAGTTGCCGCGTTTCATCGCTGCCGGGCAGCAATGCGTGCGCCAGCGCATCGGAAAGAAGAATCCACGCTACGCCGAATGCCAGGTATGTGAACGAAACGCGCAGCGCTTTTTGGGCATCGGGGTCACAACCGCAGTGGCCCTTGAACCGGCATGGTAAAGCAAAACAACCCGTACGTGGCATGGTTTACGCTCAATGGCTTGACGTAGTGAAAAAAAACGCCATGCCGCACTGTATGCCAGGCAACCCGCAACCGGACGAAAAGCGCAGGCATCCGCGCGCCCGGGTTAGCCTGTTTGCCGACTGCAGCGCGAAGATCGACAGACCAACCGCAGCTGAAGGCGTCATTGAAGATGTTTCGATGGGCGGCCTGCGCATAGAAATTCCCGGGCTAGCCGATAGCGCCGCTTTTCCGATGCACAGCCGCGTCGGCGGGGAAATAGCCAGCGATAATCCCGCGATGCAGATGCCCTTTTCGGGTGAAATCGTCTGGCGCCAGCAATCCGCAACAGAAGGGCAGGCTTCGCTGCGGCTGGGTATTGCCTTTGATCCCGAGGTCGTTCTCTCCGAAGTTCTTCAGTCGCTGCAGCCGCTACGCAAGGTGGGTGAGCGGTGAGTGGGAGCCCGGCTGCCGGAGCAGAATTTTCGATTCCGGAAATTTTTGACCCGTTCTTTCTCGAGGTACTACACAAGCACTGGAATGATTCCCATTTTGCCCTGGGAGTAGAAATTATCGACGCGCAGCATCTGTGGCTGGTCGCACTGGTCAGCAAGATGGAAATTCTGCAGCAGGCGAAGCAGGGCGGCGCCCTGTCGGGTAAAATGGCTGCTTATGCGCGCGAACTGGTGAGGTTCCTTCGCATTCACCTGGAGCTTGAAGAGAGGGTGATGAAGGCAGGGGAAATTCCCCGGAACGAAGAGGTTGCCCTTGAACACGCCGATTTTCTTAGCCGCCTGCAGGCTGCCTTTAGCCTCGATACATCAGGCGAAATGCAGAACGCTGAAAGTTTCGTGAGCCTGATCAAGCTGTGGCTCGATCGTCATATAAAGAAAGATGACCCGCAGTGGAAGGTTTATCTCAGTAAACACCATTTTAATCCGACAGACTTTGTGAAGGCGGTTATACTGGATATCGGCGAAGAGTATGAGTCGACGCACATGATGCTCTACAGGCAGCTGCTTGTTGCGCAGGAAGTCATACCTGGTATACGCAAGGCTATTCTCGATGATATTTTCCAGCTCTGGAAACGATTTGATGTCCGCACCAATATACCGCTCATCGACATGCAGCATCTCTGGCTCTTTAAGATGGTCGTCGAAATGGAGAGTATGCTGCATGTTTCTTTTGCCGAGCGGCGCACACACCTCGAGCGTGTTTTGGCTGATCTGCTGGCTTATGTCGAAGTGCATTTCCAGAGCGAAGAGTGGCTCATGGCAAAACTCGGCTATCCTGAAGAGAAGAATCACCACCGTCTGCACGATGATTTTCGCCGTACCGTGCAGAAATTAAAGCAGGATTACGACGCCGGCAACCACCACTCGCTATCGAGCCTGGTGACCCTGCTCAGGCAGTGGTTGCTGACGCACATTGTCATTGAAGACAGTAAGTTTGCGCGTGCCTGCGCTGCAGACCCGCAGAATACCATCAATGCCTCGCGACTGCTGATTCGTGAAAAAGAAATTCCGGTTCTGCGCGACCAGACGCTGATCTACACGTACATCACCGCTCGCATGCGCGCCAGCGGTGGGTAGAGACAGCGCGGGCGCTACCTATTCGGGTTTCAGTTTTTCGCTGAGCTCATCAAACTGCTTTTGTACCGCGATAAATGCATCGACCACTGCCGGGTCGAACTGCGTGCCCTTGCCCTGGGTGATAATTTCGCAGGCTTGTGTATGTGCGAAACCTTCTTTGTATACGCGCTTTGACCGCAGGGCGTCGTAGACGTCGGCCAGGGCCATGATACGTCCCGAAAGGGGGATTTTCTCTCCCGCGAGCCCGTTCGGATAGCCTGTGCCATCCCATTTTTCATGGTGTGTGCCTGCTATGTCGAGCCCCATGCGGATGAAGTGGTTCTGCGGGTATTTTGCCAATACGCGGGAGAGTGTATCGATGCCTATATTAACATGAGTCTTCATGATTTCAAATTCTTCAGGCGTCAGCTTGCCGGGTTTGTTGAGAATCTGGTCAGGGATTCCCATTTTACCGATGTCGTGCAGAGGTGCAGCGTAGGTAATGTTGTGCACGAAGACGTCGGTGATCTGTGCAGCGTAGGGCCCGTTCTGCCTCAGCTGCTCTGCAAGTAGCCGGCAGTAGTTGCTCGTGCGCTCAATGTGCCGGCCGGTTTCTTTGTCCCGGTATTCGGCAAGATTCGAGATGGCGACGAGTGTCGAGAGCTGGGAGTCAGAAATTTCTTTCATCTTTTCTGCTACCAGGTTTTCCAGGTCGTGGTTATGGCGTTCAAGCTCGCGCTGCATTTCCCGCAGCTTCAGATGGGTCCTAACACGGGCGAGTACCTCTTCCTGCTGCAGCGGCTTCGTCACATAGTCGACTCCGCCATCGGTAAACGCGCGCAGTTTGCTCTCGGTTGCGTCGAGCGCACTGATAAAGATAACAGGAATGCTCTGCGTCGAGGCATCGGCCTTCAGGCGCCGGCATACTTCGTAGCCGTCCATTTCAGGCATCATGATATCGAGCAGGATCAGGTCGGGCGGTTCCTGTGCGGCGGCCGCGAGCGCCATGGCTCCGCGGGGAAAGGCAGCCACGTCAAAACCGTTAGAAACCAGCATGTCTTCCAGCAGGCCGAGGTTTGCGGGCGTATCGTCGATCACCATGACCCGTTGTTTTGTTTTCAGTGTTTCCATCTTTGTCTTTTAATCTGCGAACAGCCTTAGCAATGCATCATAGTCAAATTGTTGCGCCAGGCGTTTTGCATGCGCATGCAGCCTGCCATCGATAGGTTCAATTTCTGTCAGTAACGCCTTTAGCCGTACAGAATTTCCCGCCTGGATAGCCGAGCAAATATTTGCACGCAGTTCCCGGGGCAGCGACCCGGCATTCAGGCCTGCGGCAGATGCGGCGGGAGTTTCTGGCTCTTCGGCACTTGCCGCCGCCTGCCGGTACTGCACCTTCAGGTGGTGTGCGAATTCACCCAGAAGGCGGCTGAGGGTGAAAGGTTTGCGTACATAACCGGTAAAACCTTCGGTCTGCAGGCGAATATCGTCTTCAAACGTGCTTGCGGTAACCGCAAAGATCGGCAGGCTTTTCCCGGCTTCAGTTGCGCGTATAGCGCGCGTCGCGTCAAAACCATCCATGAGCGGCATGCGCAGATCCATCAGAATTGCGTCCGGTTTCCAGACCTGAAACTGTTCCACTGCTTCGCGTCCGTTCTGTACCGTGCGGACTTCAAAGCCCAGTGGTTCGAGCATGTCACGAATCAGCTCGTTGTTGGCCGAGACGTCATCAGCCACAAGTATCCTGATTTTCGGCATACCCTCGGCAAGCCCGGTCACCTGCGCATAGGCGCTCGGCGACTCTTTCTGGCGTGCATGAGTTGCCGCAATGACAGGAATACGCAGGGTGAATGTGCTGCCTTTTCCCAGTTCACTTTCGACGGTCAGTGTACCACCCATGAGTTCTGCCAGCCGTCGGCTGATGGTTAACCCCAATCCTGTGCCGCCGGCCTTCTGCGCCTGTGCTGCCGACTGTTGAAAAGCATTAAAAATCAGCTCCTGTTCTGATGTGGCGATTCCGGGGCCGGTATCGGCAACACTCATGATGAGTTCAGTCTTTCGGGCATCGTTTGCCTCTTCGGGCATACGGGCCTGCGACCGAACGCGCAGCGCAATGCTGCCGGCATCGGTAAATTTCATCGCGTTGCCAACAATATTGATCAGTATCTGCCGTATCTTGGCTTCGTCGGCCGAGATAAATTCGGGTACCGCATCATCGTGTTCGACGCTGAGGGAGAGCCGCTTTTCTTCGGCGCGCAGCGAGAACATCACGCGCACATCGTTAAGCAGGTTCTTGAGCGAGAAGCCCGATTCTTTTAGCGTAATACGTCCGGCCTCGATCTTTGACAGGTCCAGGATATCATTGATAAGTGAAAGCAGGTGCTCCCCGCTGCGCAGAATGGTCGCCACCTGCTGCGACTGTTTGTCCGACAAGGATTTGTCGCGCTGTAAAATTTGTGCGAAGCCGATGACTGCGTTGAGCGGCGTGCGAATTTCGTGGCTCATGTTCGCGAGAAACAGGCTCTTCATGCGGTTGGCGCTGTCTGCGGCTTCGCGCGCGATGCGAGCTTCTTCTGCCTGCCGGCGGTCGCTGATATCCTGCTTGATCGCAAGGTAGTTACAGACCTTTCCCCTGTGGTCGTAGATGGGCAGAATGCTCACCCGTTCGGGGTAAATTTCGCCGTTCTTCTTTTTATTGGTCCATTCGGCATGCCAGGTCTTGCCTGACGTAATCGTCTGCCAGAGTTCACTGTACATCTCAGTGGGATTTAACCCTGATTTGAGCAACCGCGTGTGTTTGCCAATGACCTCTTCTTTTTTGTAACCGGTAATCTGTGTAAACGCGGGGCTTACATACTCGATATGCGCTTCGAGGTCGGTAATCACAAGCGCGACAGGGCTCTGCTCGATCGCGGTCATCAGTTTCTGTATTTCGGCCTCTTTGGCTTTCAAATCAGTGATGTCGAGTGCCGTCGCAGAAATATAGGCAGGCTTGCCTGCTTCATCCTTGATGACGACGCCGCTCATGAGTGTCGGAAAGACCGAGCCATCGCGGTACTGGTGCCAGATTTCGCGTGTGGAGAATTCGCCGGTCTGCATCATCTCTTTTATGGTTTCGCCGACAATCTGCAGCTGCTCCGGTGAATGGAAGATGCTCAGGTCTCTGCCGGTGAGCTCGTCGACCGTGTATCCATGCATCGCGGCAAAAGCTTCATTGAGGAACAGAAGTTTTCCGTCGAGCGCACTAATCGCTGCGCCATAGTTTGCCTGCTTCAACACCTCGCGGAACAATAGAGTTTGCTGCTCAGCCGCGTGACGGTCGGTAATATCGAAATCGACGCAGCGGTAGCCCGTGCGTTTGCCGGCGGCATCGAAAAGTGAAACACCAATGGTAGAGACCCAGATTACCTGGCCGTCCTTGCAGACAATCGGGTTGTCGAGCCTCTCCGTCGGTTCGGCAGCCTGCATGATTTCAAAGCCGCGTTTGCGGTAGTAGTCCCTGACATCTGCCGGGTGAAAGTTATAGAAGAACATTTTACCTTCAATTTCTGAGGGCTCGTAACCAAAAACAGCCTTGGAGACCGGGCTCATGTAGGTGAATTTGCCTTCGAGATCTGTCTCCCAAACGACTGCGCGGCTGTGTGCCAGCGCCTGGCTGTAGCGCTGCTGGTAGAGCTGCAGGTCATCAAATAATTTTTTACGTTCAGTAATGTCGCGCCACGTCACGAGTAACACCGGGGCATCGTCATACTCAAGGACAGTCAGGTTTACCAGCGCCGTAAAAGGCGTGCCATCGACGCGCAGATGAACCCATTCAAACGCGAGTTCCTTCTTTTGCCAGGCTTCTGCAATGAGCTCTTTGGCGTATTCTGACGACCGGCGGCCGTTTGGCTGAAATTCGGGCGAAAACTCCGTAGGCGATTTGCCGAGAATATCGGTGCGTGAGCCGCCCACCAGCTTCTCTGAAGCCCGGTTGCATTCGACGAAAATTCCATCGAGCATGATCAGGTACGCCTCTGGCGAATCGACAAACAGTTTGCGGTATTTTTGTTCGCTGAGCGCGAGTTTAAGTTCAGCTTCTTTGCGGGGCGTCAGGTCACTCGCATGCATCATAACTGCATAGATACGGTGGTCCCCATCGTGCACTGGCTGCACGCTTGTGCGGTAATAGCGTCGCTGGCCTGCGAGGTCGACTGCCGTATCGAGCACCTTGCCCTGGCCCGACGACATCACGGCCGCGATGTCGCGAAGAATACTCTCTGCCTGGTCAGGCGGAAAAAGCTGGCGGACATTTGTACCGATGAGTTCCTCCGTGCTTTTGCCATAGGGTTGTGCCGCAATGCTGTTCAGGTAGAGAACCCTACCTTCATGGTCATACATAACAATTGCTGAGTCGGTACTCTCCACAAGGCTGTGGTAGCGTTCTTCGTTGCGCAACAATTCTTCCTGGGCATTCTTCTTGTCGGTAATGTCAGTTGCATGCATCAGCGCGGCGTAGGGGGCTCCCCAGGCATTGCGTACCGGTTGCATAGATGCCCTGAACCAGCGCCTGCCCACTGACAGCTCAACCGCCCGTTCGACGATTATGCCCTTATTGGTCTGCATGACCTGCTGTATCTCGGCAGCGATCGCGGCCGCCTCTTCAGCCGGAAAAACATCCCTGATAGAACGGCCGTATATGGTTTCGCGACTTTTACCGAAATACTCTGCAGCGGCGTGGTTAATGAAGTTGATCTTGCCGTCTGGTTCGTACACGATGATAGCACCGTCATCGCTTTCGAGCAGGCTGCGGTAGCGTTCTTCGCTCGCCCGTAACTGGTCTTTAGTATTCTCGAGTTCCTTGATGGCTGCGAGACGATTGCGTACATTGGCAAGCATCTCTGCAAAAAGCTGCAAAAGTGATTTATCCTCTTCTGAGAAGCTCTTGTGCGAGCGCACCCAGTCCATTCCGACGAAGCCGAGGCAGATTCCTCCGTACATGATCGGCGCTGCACTGAGGCTCAGCACCGATTGCGCCTCGAGCAGCTTGCGCAGATTGCTGTCCTCAGGTAAGGTCGCGACATCGTTGATGATGTGAACTTTGCCGTCTTTATGCCATTCTATCCAGTCGGCAAACGCCTCGAGGGGAAAGTTCTGCAGAGTCTGAATTTGTGCTTCAATGCCCGGGGCACACCATTCGTGGGTGTTTGACCCGGTCTTTTTCTCCCAGTCATAAGCGAAGACATAAAAGCGGTCGGCCCCGGTCGATTCGCCCAGTTGTTTCATGGCCTCGTTAATTGCTGCATCGAGCTGGTCGACCGGCAGGTTGATGAATTCAATGGCGATCTGGATCAGGGCATTGCCCAGCGGACTTGTTTTCTCGTTGCTCATGGAGTCTGAAGGTAGAGCCATATACTAAAAACAGACGAAAGAATCCACTATTAATCGACAACAAAATTCTTCAGCCGCAGGGGGTATCAACCCTTTGAGAGAAGGTCTACTTCTCCCACTCGGGTTCAGGGGTTTGGGCGAGGTGGTTCAGGTAGCGCGCGAGCACAAAAAAATAGTCAGATGCGCGGTTCATGAAAGCAATCAAGTGCGGGGGAGTTACCCCGGTGTCGATCATGGCGCGCTCGGCGCGGCGTGACACGCTGCGGCAGATATGTGCATGTGCTGCCGCAGCGCTACCGCCGGGCAGAATGAAGTTCTTGAGAGGCTGCAGGTGACCCTGCATCGCGTCTATTGCCACCTCAAATTTTTCGGTATCGGCAGCAGTGATACGCCGCGGCAGCTTCTCAAGAAATTTCTCGTCGCCGGTAGCCAGTTCAGCACCCAGATCAAACAAGCGGTTCTGCAGTGTCTGCAGGAAACTGCGGATTTTGAGCATTTCCGAAGCACCCTGCGCACTCGGGCCTGCGTCGAGGCTTGCCAGAAGAGCGCCCACAAAGCTATTGAGCTCATCGACTTCGCCATAAGCCGCCACCCGTGGGTCGCTCTTCTTTATCCTGCCGCCGCCGAACAGTGAGGTTTCACCGTTATCGCCTGTTTTGGTATAAATTTTCATATAGCCTCAGAGGTGGCGCACCTGAATAGATTCAACGCGTTCAGTTCCCGCGATGGTATCAGAAACGATTACTATCTTTGCTCCCTGCGGCAGCATCTTTTTCTTTCGCAGGACATCGAATGCTGTTTTGATTGTGCGTTCGGGGTCGCTCGAAAAATCGATGCGGTACGGGTAACAGGCGCGATTGAGCAGAAGTTTGCGCCGTACCTGAGACATATTTGTGAAAGCAAAGACGGTGGCATAGCGGGGGCGGTAGGCGGTGACATAGTCGGCGGTTAGCCCCCTGCGGGTGAACACCACAACTGCGTCGGCCTTGAGCTGGTCAGCAAGTTCAACCGCCGATTCGGCAAAGGCTCCCTTGACGTCGTCTGATTTGAAGTCGCGTGACCAGCCGATTCCCCCGGTGATTTCGATGCGCTTGAGAATCTTGTTGAGAGTTTCCGCAGCTTTGATTGGGAATTTTCCGGCGGCAGTTTCACCCGAAAGCATCACCGCATCGACCTCTTCGTACGCAGCGTTTGCCACGTCGGTCACTTCGGCACGCGTCGGTATCGGGTTTTCAATCATCGACTCGAGCAGGTGCGTCGCCACAATGACGCGTTTGCCCTGGTGCGCACATTCTTTAATGATGCGCCGCTGTATAATCGGCAGCTCTTCAATGGGTACTTCGACGCCGAGGTCCCCGCGCGCCACCATGACACCGTGCGCTGCGGATATGATTTCCTTGAAATTCTGCACGGCCTGCGAGTCTTCAATCTTCGCAATCACCTGCGCATGGCCTTTGTAGCGTTCGATCATTCGCTTGCACTCTTCGACATCTGCGGCGGTGCGTACGAAAGAGAGGGCAATAAAGTCGACATCGTTCTTGATGCCGAACATGATATCCTGCACGTCTTTGGCGGTAATCGAAGGCAGATTCACCCGGATGCCGGGCAGGTTGATGTGCCGGCGAGACTTGACAATGCCCCCATCGACGACCTTGCAGCGCAGACCGAAGTCGGTCTTTTCGACGACGTCGAGATTGATGATGCCGTTATCGAGAGTGATGCGGTCGCCGGGTTTAAGGTCGCGTAGCATGTCCCGGTAGTTGACCGTGATCACGCTTTTGCTTTCGGTGTTTTCTGAGCCTGCGGTGATTTCGATCTCGTCGCCTACGTGCAGCGTCAGGTTTTCCATGACGTCGCCAGTACGAATTTCCGGCCCCTGCGTATCGAGTAGAATTGCAATGGGCATGGCCGCAGTCTTGTTGTATGACTTGATGCGCTGTATCACATCCTGGTGCGCCTTTTGGTCACCGTGTGACATGTTGATGCGCGCGATATTCATGCCGGCCTCGGCAAGCGCCCTGATTTTATCGGGCGTGTTGGTGGCCGGGCCAATGGTGCAGATAATTTTGGTTTTGCGGTACGGCATAGTGCAGCCTGTGCAGAAATCTAACACCCGTCAGGCTGTCCGGCGAATTAATCAGGGTCCGATACTCCCGGGCTTCGCAGATTCCTTTACCGGTACATCGCCCTCTGCGGAAAGTCCCTTAGGCCAGCCCAGCATGGAAGACCTCTACACGCTCACACCCAACCGTTCAGTCGAAGCGCAGGAACTCAATCGCATGGTGCGCCTGCTCGCACAGGCAGGCAAAACCCACTTCAAGCAGTATCTCTATGACCCGCTTTATGCTGCTGGCTGGGAGCGCAAGGCAGGAGAAGCGCGCAAAATTCTCGAGCACCTGCGCGCCGAACTCAAGAACCCGGCCTACCGGCATACACTCGCGCCAAACTGTAAGCGTATGGTCGGTACGGCGATGGCAGAGAACTATTCGACGCTGGGCGACTGCTGCCTGTTTTTCCTGGAAGTGATACAGATGTTGCCGCAGATCGGCGAGGCTCCGGAAGCGACAGAGTTCGTGCGCGTGCTCAAGGGGCCTTTGGGTGAATGGCAGAAGATCCATGATGAGCGCAGCGCGTACATGTTCGACCGCGAACTCAACAACCTGGCCGACGCGCAGATCGCCGAAGCATTTGAGCCCGTCAGGCTCGGAGTCACCGAAGAGCGAGCGCGCATTACAGCCGAGATACAGCGCCTTTACCAGCAGATTCTCGTCGCTTCACGATCAGATAATTTCAAGCGTGCGGCGCAAATGTTGTCGCGCTACATGATCGAATACAGCGACGCCGAAAACTACGCGGAAAAGGACATACGTAAGGTAATCGATGCGCTGCAGCAACGCGACAAGACGTTCGAGGCCTCTCTGAATGCCATGCTGGCCACCGATCTCTATTACCGTATTACGCAGGGTATCATGAAAGGCGATCTTAAGGTCGCCGTGCGAATGATACGCAAATACGCACACATCTTCGAGGGCAATCCCAATATCCGGTACTATTATGAAATTGACCGCCTCGAACGTATGCTCTACAACGTCATCACGAAGAAAGATCTCTGGAAGGTCATGAAGAAGGCCTGAAATATTGTAAGCATAAAGAGGAAACAGATGGCAGACGCACAGATTTCGATCAGCGACAAGGTAAACGGTAAGAAAGCGGTAGTTTCTATTGCGGGGGAGCTCGATGCCAAGACAACCCCGACTCTCAAGGCAAAACTCGATGAACTGCTCGGTAAGGGCATCGATGGACTGGTGGTCGACTGTACGGGCCTGACGTATGTCGCGTCCGCCGGTATAGGCGCGCTCAACGCTGCGCTCAAGTCGCTGAAGGACAAGAACGGGAAAATGGCGCTTTCGGGCCTCAGCAAAGAGGTCCGCGACACCATGGATCTCATGTTCTTTACCAAGCGCGTGGCGGTTTTTGCCACAGCCGCCGAGGGTGAAAAGAATATCTGATTTTGCGTACCGAAATCGCACTCAAAATTTCGGGTGACCTGGGCGAACTGAAAAGCGTGCGTGAAGCTGTGCGCGCGTTTCTCGACTCGACAAAACATATTGACCTCGGTGAAGACGAGAAGGGTGGTCTTGACGTTATTGCGCAAAGCCGTATCATCCTGGCCATCGACGAGGCCGTGGCCAATATCATAGAGCATGGTTTTCCCGATGAGGCCACGCTCGCAGGCGCACAGATTTCGCTGACAATGCGCAAAGAACCTCAGAAGGTTGAGTTTGAAATCCGCGACAATGGCATTGCCTTTAACCCACTGGAAAAAAAGAGCGATACCGAACTCTATTATGAAGAAGGGCTCGAAAACGGTCTGGGCCTGCTCGCCCTCATGACACTGGACTGCCATTACGAACGCGCGGGTGAACAGAACGTCCTGTTACTGCGCCGCGATTGGAGAAACAAAAAATGAAGAAACTCTGGCAAAAGATCGCGCCTCATGTGTCGCCCGGTATACGGCTGCAGCTGACACTTTTTACCCTTTTCTTTGTGAGTGCGCTGATTGTCGCAGGATTCGTCTTTAGTTATTTCAGCCAGAAAGCCGACCTGGAAGAGTCATTTCGCAAAGAGGTCCGCGCTCCTGAAGAGGTCGTCAGCGCGCATGTCGGTGACCTGCACAGGTTTGCCCAGGGATTTGTGCAGCTGGAGACTTTCCGCATCAGGTTGAAAGAGAAAACGGCTGCGGCACGGGCGCTGCGCAAGGCGGTCCAGGTGCGTGAAAAATCCCTGGGAAACACCTGGCGCAGTTTTGTGAAGACTTTTGGTGCCAGGGTACAGTATTCGTACCAGACGCGAAGGTTTGACACATATTACAGCACATACCTGACAGAGAAGAATCTGAAGGATTTTGAGAATCAGCTGAGGTCTGCTGTGACAGCGGCCCTGCCACGTGCTCCCGATAAAGGGATTTTCGAGGGCTGGAAAAAAACTGCAGCGAAAGTGGCCGAAGCTGAGGTCGCGGCAGCTCAACTCGAGGAGAACCTCACCGGTAAGCGCGATGAGCAGGAACTCGAGCGGAAACGCACGCAGATTGCCAGGAACCGCACCACGCTCATGAGCGATCTGAGCCGCGTATTTGACCCGTACCTGCAGGCGCGACTCGATCGCATGCAGTTTGAGCGGCAGACGATCCGCATTCTGTCTTACGGAACCGAGCTGGAAAACCTGCCGGCTGAGAATGAAGGCAAAAAAAAGAACAAGACGATCAAGATGCCTGCCGCCTTGCTCGATACGGGCATGCGCGCGGTGGCCGATACAGCCGAGAGCTGGGCGCTCTTGCGTAGCGGTGAGTTTTCAGATTATGTCCTGCGGGTCTTTGGTGAGCCCGATGCGCATTTTTATAACCCAGGCGGGCAGGCAGGTCAGCGCGGGCGCGAAATACACCTCGCGCGCTCATCCCTCGAGGTGCGCTTTGCTCCGGTACCCATGCAGTTGCCGGTTGTTGAGCGGGCGCGTCTTGCAGGCGCTGCCGAAAAGGAAGCACCCGAATTCCTGCAAAAATTCATCGATGAAGATACCCGGTTTGCAGCCGAGTTGAAATTGCTCGCTGCAAAAAAAAGCGAACGACTCGAAACCCTGCGTGAAAAAGGGACACCACCCTTCAAAGACGCCGAATACATGGCAGTAGCGCGTGAGTACCGCCTGCTGGTTGCTAAGCGCGACGCGGTACTAAAAGAGATCGTGCGTTTTCCTGTGCTGGAAAAAGACCTGGCCACATTCAAACTCAACCGGCTGAAAGAACGCGAAACGACACTGGCGCAGATGACGACAAAGGCTAAAGACCTGAACGCATTACTGCAGTTGGCCGCGAAGGGCAAAGCCCCCAAAGATACTCCGTCGGTTTCTGAACTTGAGCGCAGTCTTGAGCTGGCTCGCCAGCAGGCAGAGGCCGAACGCGTTGAGATCGCCAATCTCAGGTCGCAGATGGGGTCTTATGAACCTGGAACAGACGAGAGCGCGGCCGACCGTGAACGCGCGCAAAAGCTTATGCTCGCAGAAGCTTTGCTGAACCTGCGCGATGCCGCGCTGTATGGCCGCATTCGCCTCGCATTGGTTTCTGAACAGGACCTGCTGCGGCAGCAACGCCGCAACCCCGCGGCTCGCAACGAACAGCTGAAGCACTTTGCCGCAGTGCGCCAGTTCATCTACGAAGCAAAAAACGAGACCGATATTCCCGTGGCTCGCGGTGCGGTTTCTCCGTTAGCAGGGGGAGTGCTGGCGATTACGCGCTCTGAAGCTGAAGAGCAGATGCACGACCTGGACACGAGGCCGTTGCTGGGTGAAAAGGGCCTGGTGCGGATTCTGTTGAACGAGAATATTGCCGGGTACAATATGATTGTCGTCGATAAGACAAGCGGCCTTGCGCGCATCTGGAATTCAACGCAGCGCCTGTTGTGGTTCTCTTCGTCGATTGCTTTGCTCGCGGTTATAGCGGCGTGGTATTTCTCGGGGCTGGCGGTGAGGCGCCTCGCATCGCTCAGTGCGACTTCACAGCAGGTACGCCAGGGGAATCTGCAGGTGGCCTTTGCCGACAAAGGATACGACGAACTTTCTGCCCTGGGCCAAAGTCTCAACAGCATGGTCGAAGGCCTGCGCGAACGTGAAGAGCTGCGCGGTGAACTGATGGCCGCAGAAGAAATTCAAAAGCGCTTATTGCCTGCTACAGTGCCTGCAAATCTCCAGGGCCGGGCAGACATTGCCGGCTTTTACAAGGCCATGGTGGGTATCGGCGGTGATTACTTCGATTATGTTCCCATCGGGAGTGATTATGTAGCAGTCGCCATGGGTGATGTCTCGAATCATGGCGTTGGCCCCGCGCTGGTGATGGCGATTACGCGCTCGCAGCTGCATGCTGAACTGCGTGCAAAAGAACTTTCGGTGCGCGCCATACTGCTGAAGCTGAATGAGCAACTTTACGCAGAAACTCCCCCCAATATTTTTGTTACTTTTTTTCTCGCGCTATATAACCTGAAAACCGGTGAGATGCAGTATGCTTCGGCAGGGCATTCAAAACCCCTGCTGTACAAGGCCGGCACAGGCAAGACCAGCTATCTCGAGGCAGGGGGAATGCCGCTCGGAATGGACGACAATGACTTTTTTGCCGACACGCTCGAGATTCGCAAGGTGAAGCTTGAAGCAGGCGACATCTTTGTTCAGTACACCGACGGTTTGAGCGAGGCCATGAACGGCCATCGCGAGCAATTCGGCTACGAGCGCATGAGCGACCAGCTGGTGCGCAATGCCGCGCAGCCGGCGCAGGGTGTACTGGACGGTCTGGCCCGTGCGGTTGAGCAGTTCACGGGCACGCGGCTCGACCAGCCGGGGCCCAGCTCGCTGAACGACGACATCGCTCTTGTCTGCCTGCGGAGAACCAGTGGAAAAGGTTAGCACTCAGTACCCTTCAGTGAGTGGTCGATAAAAAAACATGGGCCTGACAGACGCACAGAGATCCGAACTTGTTCGCAGGGGAAACGAACTGTTCAACCAGGGCAGGTATTTTGAAGCCGGCCGGGTTTACACGACCGTAGGCTACAAGACAGGCCTGATAAGATTGGGTGACCTGTTCTATTTTGAAAAGGAAATGCCGCTGGTGGCTTATGGCTTTTACCGCAACGCCAACCACAAACCGATGCTGGATAAAATTGGTGATGGATTTGTATTTGCCCTCAAATGCCTGCTCGACGATGGCCCGGCTCCTGCGCAGCCGAAGGCTACGGCCGCAGAAGAGCAGCTTAAGGTACGGCAGGCAAATTCTCCCGATGAGGGACGCCCGGCAGTTCCTGAGCCCGTAGAGCGCAAGATTGAACGCGCCGTTGCCATGCTGAAAAAATTAGCCTGATCGCCTTTGCCGGCGCGTTGGCTTTTTAAGGGCTTCTGCAGTGCCTGACGGTTCCACCAGGTCTTCTTCTGTCACCGCATCCATGGGTTTGTGAATCGTCAACAGCGGCTTGTGCCGGCTTTCAAACCGGCTGAGCAGCAGATAATACGCAGGTACGGCAAAAAGGGTAAAGAATGTTGAGACAACTGTGCCGCCGATGATCGTGAGGCCGATGGGGGTGCGGGTTTCCTGGCCGATACTGTTGCCAATAACCAGCGGTACCGCGGCAAAAACTGTTGCCGCCGAAGTCATGAGAATGGGCCGCAGGCGCACGGGGCAGGCTGCAATCAGCGCCTCGCGCACCCCGATGGTTCCGGCATGGCGCACATGGTTGGTGAACTCAACCAGCAGAATTGAATTCTTCTTCGCGATCCCCATCAGAACGACGAGACCAATGAAGCTGAACAGGTTGAGTGATACCCCCGTAAGCCAGAGTGTGATGAGTGCACCCGTTACGTTGAAGGGCAACGCAACGAGCACTGAGAGGGGGTGAATGAACGAATTGAACTGCACTGCCAGGATCATATAGGCGATGAGAATACCCAGGAAAACGGCAACATTGAGGCTCTTGAACGATTCGGCGAGCCCCGCAGAACTGCCTTCGAGCGCAAACGAATAACCTTTGGGCAGAACCTCTGCAGCAATCTGCTGGGCACGGGCCAGTACGAATGCCTGTGACTTTCCTGGTACGACATTGCCAAAAATACCGATGGCCCGCTGCCGGTTTACCCGAGTAATCGACTGGAAAGATTTGCGTTCTGAAAACCTCACGAGTTCGCTCAGGGGTACTGTATTCATCGCTGCATTTCTTACCAGGATGCCGCCAATGTCCCTGGGCGATGAAATCTTTTCGTCGGGAAGCTTGATGCGAATGTCATAGCGCCGGCCGTCGGCGGTGAAGCGTCCCTGGCGTTGCCCGGCGACTGTGGCTCCCAGCGTTGTTGCGACGGTTTGTATTGAGACAGAACGCGCCGCCATGGCGTTACGGTCGGGTTCGATCAACAGCTCGGGAAAGTTGCGCTTAAAATCGGTGTCCAGATCCTGAGTAAGATTCTCAGCATTCAGGCGATCGATAATCTCTTTCGCCTTTGTATCGAGTATTTCGAGATCGCTGCCAAAGATATTGAACGATACCGGGAACTGGCGGCCCGAGGTGAGGCCGCGTGTTGAGAAATCGCGCATCGCAACCCTGACTCCCTGCACGGCTTTAAATTCTTTGCGCAGGTCGTTCATGATGTCTATATGACCTTTTTTCCGCCCGGCACGCGGTTTGAATTTTACCAGCATGAAGAACTGGTTGATTTCCGCCGAAGGCCCCCCGGCACCAGCGCTGGTGAAAAAGCGCTCCACGTCAGTATGCCTGGCCATAATGGCCTCAATGTCTTTCGCGCGGCCTATGGTATAAGCGAGAGATGAACCGGGTGGCGCCTGCCCGTTGACGATCATATAATCCTGATCCTGCTGCGGGACGAATTCCTGGCGGACCTGCCAGATCAGCACCAGGGAGAGTGAGAACAACAGCGCTGAGGCCAATGCAATCATTCCCGGACGTCGCAGGACTTTAGCCAGGAAGCCGGCATACCAGTTGCCCAGCGCAGCAAAGCGGTGTTCGAGATAGTTTTCGAGCCGTCCTGACTTTGCGCCCGTGCTCAAAAAAGCTGCCGAGCGCATCGGGGTGATTGTGACCGCTTCGACCAGCGATAGCAAGACAGCAGCTGACATGACAATGCCGAACTGAAAAAAGAAACGGCCGATGACGCCGTCCATTACGACTACTGGCAAAAAGACAGCAACGACGGCGAGGGTTGCTGCGCTCGCTGCCGGCAGTATTTCCATAGAACCGTCGTGCGCTGCCTGTGCGGCAGATTTGCCCATGCGGTAATGGCGCACGATATTTTCGAGCAGCATGATCGCGTCGTCGACGACGATCGAAATCGCAAGTGTCAGCGCGAGCAGGGTGAACAGGTTGAGCGTGAACCCGGCAAAGTAGACGACCAGAAAGGTACCGACAATCGATGTCGGAATCGAAAAAATAATATTCAGCGCTCCCTGCCAGCTGCCGAGAAACGCAAAACAGACGAGAATCGTCACAATGGCCGCGACGATCAGTTTCTCGTACGTGGTAAACACGGTCGCCTTTGTCGAACGCGAAAAATCGATATTTACCTGCAGGGTGTAGCCTTCGGGCAGGCTGGTCTGCAGTTCGGCTACCTTCCGGTGAACCGCTTCAGCAAGCGCCACTTCATTCTGCCCGCGCTGTTTGCGGATACCAATGCCGATACCCTGGCGGTCAGAGCCGTTTAGGCGCGCAATGCGCCGCTGGTCACTCAGGGCATCTTCGACGCGAGCAACGTCGCCGATAGTGAGCGGCCGTACGCCGCTGAAGATATTTTCGTTACCGCGGCGCAGAATGCGGACGCGCGCCAGGTCGCCTGGTGAACCTGCCTCGCCCAGCCAGCGGACGCGAAACTCATCTTTTCCCCTGACAAACTGGCCTGCCGTGCTCTCGATGTGCTGGGTTTCAATCGCGGTCACGAGGTCAGACACGGTAATATCAAACGCGCGCATTTTGGCCATATCGGGCCAGACTCGCAGATTACGTTCTGGGTAACCCGCGACCGAAGCTTCGCCGATACCCGGAATAAAGCGAAACTGATCGAGCAGAAAGACGTCGACCCACCGCATGAGTTCAACCAGCGGCTTGTCAGCGAAAACTCCCACGAACATGAAAGGCTGGTCTTCGGGATTGGTTTTTGAGATCACCGGCGGATCAATACCGGGCGGCAGCCTGAGCTGGCTGAGCGCGGCCTGGACTTCCTGCAACGCGACATCGACGTTGCGCCTGAGGTCCAGTTCGAGCACGACCTGGCCTGAACCCTGGCGCGCATTCGAGCGCATCTGCTTGAGGCCTTCGATGCCGAGAAGCCGCTCTTCGATGGGTATCAGCAGCGTCGACTCGACCACTTCAGGTGTCGCGCCTTCGTACGCAACATTGACCGTCAGAATCGGAAAATCAATATCGGGCAACTGGCTGACGCCGAGGTTCAGTGCTGCAATGGCGCCAAAAATAATGAGCCCGGACATGAGTATCCAGGCAAAGACGGGGCGGACAATGGACGTCGCGATGAGGTTCATCGGCGTGATTTCAGCGCATCTGTTCTTTGAGCATTTTCGCAGCGAGAGCATAGCCGCCATCGGCGGCGTCGACAAAGTGGACTTCCTGCGCGCTGTCGGCATGCAACAGGCAGGTCAGCAGGGCCCGGTCAGAAACGTGTATACCATATTGCAGCCTGTTCTCGGCCTTCAGTCGGTCGAGCTCCCGCACCAGGCCGGCACGTGCAGCGGGCGAACCGCTGATCACCATTTTCAGCATACCGTCAAATTTCTTGTAATCAGAAGAAATGACGTTATACCATTTTACGCGATTCAGTTTGTAGTGGAATACCCTGAGCGGCAGGTGCAGCTTGATCGAGAGCAGCGTCACGAACGATTCAAAAGTAATGCGCATCATCTGCAGAAGAAAGAGTAATCCCCCTTTTTTGCCGGCTTTGGCCGCCGCCTCACGCCAGATGATCTTTCGTGACAGGGTATTGCGCAGGGTTTTCTCTTTAATGGGATGGTGTTGCGCGTCAGGGCCATAGTGCCTGTCGACCGCCGTGAGCACTGTCTGTAAAAGCTGCATATTTGCTTTTTCGCTGCCGCCGGTAAAACGGACGATCAGTGCGACGGTTTCGCCGCCTTCGCTCGGTATATCGTGCCAGCGGCAGGTGAAGCCGGTGAAGTTGGCCTCGTGTGATCCCGGCAGGTCTTGTGGCACCAGGTATGACGTGCCCGACTTCACGAGTTTTTCTGCATAGTCGATTCCATCGCCCGTAATCACGGCCTGCACATAGTGGGGCGAGACCCTGATTTTTCCGACGCGGATGCTGTTCTTCCTGGCATAAACATCGCGCGCTGGTACGATGCCGACCCGCAGGTCCAGCGCAAAAAACTGCTTCACCTTGCGCGCAGTATCCGCCAGTATCTCTGCAGAAGCCTCACGAATTTCGGGCGGAATCAGAAACGTGGTGCCGTCGCCGCCGAAAATGAAGGGAAACTCGAGCGTACCAAAAGCGTTGCTCAGCGCCATCGCCGCGAGCCCACCCGCAGTGTTGACGTCCTTGTAGCGGCCTGCGCCAATGGCGGCAGTCGAACCCACAATATCGGTAATCACGATATACCAGTCGTCAGGCAGCGGCACTGTGTTTTTGTCGTCGAATGCAGTGGCCAGCGACTCAGCGGGTTCCAGGTGGCGATAGAACGTGTCGATTGCTGTCTCGGCCATTGGGACAATATAACCATTTGCGGACCTACAGGCAGCTGAAAAAGGGCCGGTTTGCCGGTTAGTCTCATAAATGAGCATTTGTTCACCTTAATTCTTGTCGCCCTCACTTAAGGGCAAATAAATACCGCATGTTACCCGATTATTACCAGTTTTCGCTACCCACCAGGGTCAAATATGGCATTGGCCTCGCATCGCGCCTGGGCGATGAACTGGCTGATTTCCCCGGCAGCCGCGCGCTGCTCGTGACCGACAAGGTGATCCAGTCGACAGGGCTTGCCAAAAAAGTCATAGAAGGCCTTAAGGGGTCGAAGATTGAAATCGTCGCCACCTACGACAATGTGCCGCCCAATAGCGAGATTAAGGTAGTTACCGAGGCCGCTGAGCTCGGCGTGGCGAAAAAGTGCGACATGGTGATCGCGATCGGGGGCGGTTCGGTACTCGATTCGGCCAAGGTCATTAACCTGCTCATGGTCAAGGGCGGTCCCTTGCAGAAACATATGGGAGCTCAGCTGCTTAAGGACAAACTGCTCCCATACGTGGCTATTCCGACTACTTCTGGTACAGGTTCAGAAGCGACCCAGTTCGCCGTTATTTCTGACGATGCGAACTCGGTAAAACTGCCGTTCGCAGAAGACTTCTTCCTGCCCGATGTCGCGATCCTCGACCCCGAAATGACGGCAACCATGCCGGGCAAGGTTACGGCCGCCACCGGTATGGATGCGCTAACGCACGCGATCGAGTGTTACGCGGGCATGAACCCGAACCCGGTTTCTGACGCGCTCGCGCTCTACGCGATTGAACTGATTGCGCAAAACATTCTGCAGGCAGTTGCAGTACCCAACGACCTCAATGCGCGCGGTGCGATGCTCACGGCTTCGTTCATCGCGGGTGTAGCGTTTAACCACAGCGGCGTGGGTATCGTCCACGGCATCAGCCATGCCCTCGGCGGAGTATACCACATTCCGCACGGTCTCGCGAACAGTATCATTCTGCCGTTCAGCGTCGAATACAACATGGAAACCTCTGCGGCGCGTTATGCGCGCGTCGCGCAGATTTTCGGCGACAGCGGCTTTTACCCGGTCAAAGAACTCAACCAGCTGGTGGCGCGCTTCGACAACTTCGCCGTGAACCAGGCGGTAACACAGCTGGGTCTCGTCGACGAATGGCTTACCAAACAGCGAGCACAGTCGCTCGCGGGCAAACTGCGGGCAATGAACCAGAAGCTGAACGCGCTCTGCGGACACCCGCTGAGCCTGCGCGAAGCCGGGGTCAAAGACAACCTCGCCAAGCTCGAGCAGGTCGTGCGCACCGCGATGGAAGACGGCGCGATGCTGAACAACCCGGTGCCGGCGACGGCCGAGGGTGTGCGCGCGATTGTGCGCGAGGCCTACGAGCAGAACCTGAAGCCGATTGCGGTTTCAAAATCTGAACTGAAGGCCGCACGGACTTCGGGCGCAGCTAAGCGATTGAAGGGGATCTTCAAAGACGAAGCAGCGATTTACGATATTCTTGGCACGTATTTCCTCAAGGTGCAGGCCGACCCGAAGCTCTTTGCGCCGCTGAAAAACTCAGGTCTCAAGATTCGCTTCAACTATACCGGCCCCGATGCGGCGATTGCGCTCGACGGTTCAACCGACGACAAGTCGAAGCAGATCATGACGGGCGACGCTGCACGCAATTTTGAACCGGAAGTGGAGTTCACCCTGCAGGCTGATATCGCGCACTATTTCTGGCATGGCCAGGTGAACCTGATGCAGGCCCTGGCGCGCAAAGAGATCAGCCCGAAGGGCAACCTGCCGCGCGCGATGCGACTTCTGCCGCTGCTCGAACCGCTCTATGAACTCTACCCGAACTACCTGCGCAGCCGGGATCTCGCGAAACTGGCCCTCTGATGCATTTTTGTGGAGACGCAGCATGCTGCGTCTCCACGAAATCCTCACATGAGCGAGAAACTCTGGCACGGCCGCTTTGAGGCGCCGCCGTCAAAGATTACCGAAGAAATATCTGAGTCGATCTCGTACGACAACGCGCTGTTCCGGGTTGATATCAGGGCATCCAAAGCGCATGCCCGCATGTTGACTTCGGTGGGAGTTCTCACAGCTGACGAGTTTGCGGCGATAGACAAGGGCCTTTCGCAGGTAGAAACCGAAATAGAGCAGGGCAAGATGGTGTTTTCGGCGGCGCTCGAAGACATTCACATGCATGTCGAGTCCCGCCTCACAGAAATCATCGGTGATACAGGCAAGAAGCTCCACACCGGGCGCTCACGCAATGACCAGGTCGCCATCGACACGCACCTCTGCGTGCGCCAGGCGCTGGGCGAACACCGGGTGCAGCTCAAGGCATTATTGCAGCGCCTGCTGCAGCTTGCCGAGCAGAATCTCGGCAAGATCTGGATAGGCTACACGCACTTGCAGATTGCGCAGCCGGTGTTGCTCTCGCACTACCTGCTCGCTTACTTCTGGCAATTCGCCCGCGACCTTGAACTGCTCGAGTTTGTCGAACAGTCCACGCGTTTTTCTCCGCTCGGTTCTGCCGCTCTCGGCGGCGCCAATTACCCGGTCGACCGGGCGATGACGGCCACAGAGCTTGGCTTTTCCGCGCCTTATCCCAACAGCATGGATGCAGTCGCTAACCGCGATTACCAGCTCAATTATCACTTCTGGGTGACGCGGCTCTACCTGCACATTTCGCGATTCTGTGAAGATCTCATCATCTACAATACGACTGAGTTCGGCTATGTCACCCTCGGTGACGCGGTCACGACGGGGTCGTCGATTATGCCGCAGAAAAAAAATCCGGACATTGCTGAGCTCCTGCGCGGCAAGGCGGGCCGGGTGAACGGCAACCTGCAGGCGCTGATCACCAATGTCAAAGGTCTGCCGCTGACGTACAACCGCGACCTGCAGGAAGACAAAGTCTACCTCTTCGACAGTATCGGCCAGGCCCGCCAGGGATTACTCGGCCTGACCGAAATACTGCACCACATCCGCTTCAACGAAGAGCGTGTGCTGGAGAATCTTTCGCGTGGGTTTTCGCTTGCGACTGACATTGCTGATTTCCTCGTGCGCGAAAAGCGCATTCCGTTTCGGGATGCGCACGCTGTTGCCGGCAATGCGGTGGCTTATGCCGAAAAAACCGGCAAACGGCTTGAAACGCTCGCCGCAACTGATTGGCAGCAGATAGCGGGATACGACCCGGAATTTCCGCAGGACTTCTTTACACCGCAGCAGTCGGTGAAGCGCCGCCAGGGATACGGATCGACGAATCCCGAAGCTGTGGCTGCACAGCTGGCTGAGGCCAGAGACACCCTTAAAAAGGAGATTTAGCTTTCAGGCTGCGCCCAGTTGTTCAAGGCGCAGTAGCAATTCTGTGCGGTCGAAAGGCTTTTCCAGATAAGCATTCATTCCTGCACTGCGGGCGTCAGGTACCAAATCCGGGCCCGTGCCGCTTAACGCGATGATATGCGCAGTAATTCCTGCCTGCCGCAATAGTGCAGTCACGCCAAATGCGTCTGGATCCTTGAGCCCGATATCGATAAACATCACATCATAACCGATGGCGAGCGCAGCATGGATTGTGCCTCGCCCCGTAGTCTGGGCGTCGACTGTACAATCAAACTCAGCTGCGAGAATTTGCTGCAATACACCAAGCGAAGGACCATCATCAGTGGCGATCAAAAATCTGCGTTTCCCGGTGCGATCAATCAACCGCGTGTTTGCCTCACTTGCTGCCCAGACAAAATCCGGGGCTCGGTGCTCAATAATCATGAGGCGCCTCAGGTCGGCGATCTGCGCCTTTAGTTCTGAGCGAAGGGCTGGTGCATTCACGTGTCGCGAGTCCAGAGAGGCTGCAAGGGTATCGAGCCGTGCCAGGCTTTTCGCCAGCGCTGCCGAGATTACTCCCGATTCTGGCCGGATCAAAGCCGGGTGGCGGAAGTAGTCCGTTGCATTACTGTCTAGTTGCCTGTAAAACATACGAAAAATGAGCAAACCGTAAAGATTCAGGCTCATGAGAATTGTGACTACAGCGGCAATTGAAGCCAGCGCTCCCGGGTTACTATTCGTCTGCAGCCAATTCACTGCAATGATGAGACCGGTTACACCGGTATACGCAAGCGAAAACAGGACAAAGATTCGCGAGCGATCGAGGGAGCTCGTTACCTCATGCAGAATCCGCCGCTGCAGGCAGGAGACCAGGTATGCGGTAGTGAATAGTGCGGCCACTGCAAATACGGCAATCTTCGCGGCTTTGAATACGGCAAATGAGTAGGGAATGCTGCCTGAGCGGATAATCGAAAAAATATCAGAGGATTCGGCAACGAGCCACGCGAGGAAAACCAGTAATGCTACCTCATGGGCGCTCATGCTGCGGCGCCATAGCCGCGTCCGGGCCGCAACGTACAACGCAGGAGTGCAGAATCCCGCCACTATCAGGACGAGTATTTCAGTTTCCCGGCCGCGGCGAGCGGCACTCAGCAGATCCCGTGCAGGATGCAGTAAGCCTGAAAGTCGATAGGCCACAAACAGAATAACATTGAGTGCCAGTGGCGCCAGGAGAAAAATCAGAAATCGCTTTGTCTGCACCAGCAACCTGCCTCAGAGTGCCAACCGGGCGCGCGGAAACCGCATCACCGCGCGGGTTGATCCTTCTGAGGCCCCGATGCTGAAGAAATCGAGCGGGTTGAGGCCCATTTCATAGTATATCTCGTCTGCCATCGCAATACCAAAACCGGCTGATTCGGTCTGGTCGAGGTATTCGGGGCCGAAATAGTCAGTGGAGCGCCCCTCGTCGTACAGGCGCTTGTGCGTGGTGCGGCTCTGTTCTATGCGAGCCATGTCTTTGGCGAGAATAGGGATGTCGTTTACTACGTTGATAACGAGGCTGTCATCGGTCAGCGCCATCGTGAAATGGATATAAGCTGATTCTTTCTTGAGTAGCTGGTTAAAGTCTGCCAGCTGTTGCAGGTCAGCCCGGGTGAGCTTGTCGAGTTTGCCGGTTCTTTTTTTCTCGGCAATCTGTAGTACCGTGTTCACGCGTTTTTTGAGCTTGTCCGATACCACGTGTCGGGTCATAAAGTCACGAAGTACCTCCTGCCGAAAGATAATGTCGAGCAGGTGGTCAATATCCTCGAAATTTTGTTTCACCAGTTTCTGCCGGACTTCTGATTTAAAGATGACATGTTTTGCGTTTGCCTTAATAGCATTAAAGACGATTTCCACCACTGCAGAATAAAGGTTGAACATCAAAGCCGGGTTTAGACCGAATTCGCTGAAGATGCTCGTGAAGATGGTCATCAGTTCGTCGCGGCCGTTGCGGGTGAGTGCGTTGATGCGAAAGACCACGATGCGGTCGCGCTGCAGTTTTTGCACCGCCCGGGTGACTTTATCTGCCAGTGTAGTCTGCTTTGATGTCATTGAATTTTAGCCGCCTGTACCCATCAGGTCATGCATTCTGACTATGCCAATGGGTTTCTTCTGTGAATTGACTACGGGAAGTGTATACGTTTTTTTCTCCTGCATGAGCGCGAAAGCTTCATCGACCAGCGCGGCATCGCGTATAAAAAACGGGTTTTCTGTCATCATGTCTCCGGCGGTCGCGGAAAACAGGCGATCGGGCTGCGCTGCGAAGTGTTCGAGCTGGCGCTTGATATCGCCGTCTGTGAGAATACCCCGCAGGTGACCTTTGCTGCCGATAATCAGCATACATCCGAGATTTGCCGTAATCATCTTCGGCAGAAAGGTTTTGAAGGGCGACGAGCGCGTCAGCAGTATCTGTTCAGCCGGCTGCATGACGTCACGCACACGTGTGAGTAGTTTGCGCCCCAGCGTGCCCGATGGATGATACTTGCCAAAATCTTCGCGACGGAATTTTTTGAGCTTGATGAGGGCAGTGGAAATGGCATCACCAATGATCAGCGAAATGGTGGTAGAGGCCATCGGTGCCAGTTCTAGCGGACAGCCTTCGCGCGTGATCGAATAGATGACAGCGGCATCGGCATCGCGCGCGAGTGTGCTGTCAGCCTTCTGTGTGACTGCAATAAGTTTACCCTGCAGTCGCTTGACATGCGGCAAAAGCTCCACAATTTCGCGGGTCTCGCCGGAGTTCGAGAACGCAAGAACCACTTCTTTTGACTGCAGGTTGCCAATGTCGCCGTGCAGCGCATCGGCCGGGTGCAGGAAAACCGCGGGCGACCCGGTTGAGGTGAGCGTTGCCGCTACCTTGCGGGCAATGAGTCCCGATTTGCCCATGCCGCAGGTGAGTATCCGGTTACTCGATTCAGCGAGCATCGCGGCTGCCTCAGCCACCTCATTCAGAAACCGGGGTTCTGCGAGGTTATGCGAAATGGAGCTTTCAGCGGCCCGAAACGTGTCTTCAATCGCTGTGCGGATGTCCTGTTTCAAAACATCTGCCCCTGCAGTTCATTCGGTTCAGGAATGCGGTCACTCGGGATCTCTTCTTCGGTGACACTGCCGTCTTTCTGCTTTTTCAGAATCAGCCATTTGCCTTCGGCTTCTTTCAACTTGCGGTCACAGAATTCTTTCAGCGCCAGCCCCTGTTCATAAAGCTGCATCGAGGTTTCGAGCGATTCTTTGCCGTCTTCGAGCTTTTCTGTGATAGCCTCGAGCTCCGCCAGCGCTTTTTCAAAGGTCAGGCCGGCCGGTAATTTGACCGCGGCCGCAGGGCCGGGTGCGTCTGGGGTGGGAGCTTTCTTGCTGGCCATGGGAGTTATTCCTCTTTAGAATATGCCGCGTCAACCAAACGGGATTGGTGCTGCCGGGGAGCCTGATGTGCCGCCGGACCCGTTATGGTAGCGCGTCACGAATTTTTCGAGTTCTGCCAGGCCTGCATTCACTTTGCGGATAAATGACGCATTGTGCGGAACAAACACAAAGTTCGGGTGTTTCGACCAGAGTGCGCGCAGCCTGCCGTCGAGTTCCCGTGCCGCATCCAGCGATTCCGTGCGCGTGGGATTTCCGCCTTCAATCGAGATTCCCCCGACGGCGGCAGTCTCAAAGAAGATCACGGCATCATATCGTGCGAGCTCCGCCTCAAGCGTGGTACCGAGGTGCGTGAAAAAATCATCTGTATTTTCGCCTGGCCAGTAAGCAGCGCCATCGACGGTGCCGCGATCGCAGAGCAGCACGCGGTGGCGGTAGTTCGCGTAGTGTGCGTCTTCGAGATTCTTCTGCACGTGGTAGATCGCGCGCTGCGTGGCGCGCATCACATCAGCTTCACCGTGGCGCGGAAAGCCACCAAGGTAGAGCAGGGTGGCCGCTTCAGGGACTATAACGACCCCCTCGCCGATTTCGCGCCGGTAGAGATCGGCGGCTGTCGTCTTACCGCCGCCGGGGCCACCGGTAAGGACAACGCGGCAGCAATGGTTGTTCATAGAGCCCGTTTGGTAATCACGCACAGCGCGAAAACCAAACGGGTCATGTTTTACGCCGACTTCTGGGTGAACTCGGCCTCGTAGCGGCTGAAGAGTTCACGGGCCAGGTGGTCGTTGTCCATCTGGTCGGGGTGAAAGCCGGGCTTCAGGTACTGCAGCCCGCCGGCGATCACATCTTTCAGCAGGTTAAAGTAGACCGGAACCGATTCGAGCAGGTCCTGCGGCATCTTTGCCAGGTCGCGCTGCTTGTCTTTGCCCAGGTACCAGGCCCAGCCAAGACCGATATAGTACGCGAGAAAAAACGATGCGAAAGCAAAACCTACCTGGCGCTCAAAGTAGTTGCCACCAGCAACATCATGAAAAACGTCATAGGCAACTGATTTGTGCTCGACCTCTTCAGCTGCGTGCCAGAGGAACAGCTGTTTCAGGCTTTCGGGCATACCCTCGGTATAGTATTCCTCGTTTTTCAGAACAACTTCACCCAGTGTTGAAGTATAGTGCTCCAGTGCTGCAGTGACTGAGAGCGACATGCGTTCAGCGGTCTGATCACCAAACAGCCAACGCAGCGGCGTCAGCAGCAGACGCTCCGCCGACATCCTGTCTTCTTTAGAGACGTAGGCATTCTTGCCGTACCATTCTTCAAACCGGGTGCCCTCGAGGCCCATCTTGTCGAGTGCCTGCAAAAAGCGCTCATGCTGTATGCCATGCTGCATCTCCTGGCCGATGAAGGCTTTCACCCGCTCTTTCAGCTCAGGGTTCTTTACTTCTTTTTCAAAGTATTTCACGCTGCGTATAAAAAGTCTTTCGCCGTCGGGAAAAACCGAGTGGAGTGAGTTCATGAAGTGGGTCATTACCTGGTTGTTTCTGAACCAGTGCACCTGCTCCTCCGCTTCGTGACCGAAGTTGATCCGCCGGACCTTGATTTTCTGTTCTGCGTTTGCCATTTTGCCCTCCAGGAGTCCCCGGCTGCTGCCGCGGCCCTTTGCGTAGAGTTTCGGCAAAGTTGAACAATCCGTCAACTTTTTATTCGAAAAATACTGTACACTTGTGCACGGTATTCTGGTCGCCCGCGCGCTATCGGTGATCCGCCGCGCTCAACCAGTTGTGCAGGTCGGCATCGAGCCGCAGTGTTTTGCGGAGCCGCAACACCAGGCCCAGGGCTCCGTAGCAATAAAAGGGTGCTGAAAGCACATCGACCGAATAGTGGACGCGTTGTACGATCAGGCAGCACGCCATGATCACGAAGCCTACCAGGAATATGGATTTCGTGCGGCTTTTCGGAATAACCAGGTAAAAGATGAACATGGTCGCCGTGTGGCCCGAGAAGAACAGGTCTTTGTTGAGTTGCTGCCCTGTATGCGCCCAGAACATCAGCGGGTCCCTGAGCGGTATCATTCCTTCAGGTGGTTCGAGTGGAATCAGCCACATGGATACCATGCGCAGCCCGGCATAGACAGCATAAACCTGCAGGCCTATCAGAAGCCGGTGCGGTTGTGCCATCAATAGCGATACCGTCGCGATCAATCCGAGGTATAACAGGACAAAGGTCAGCACGCTCAGATCGACCGGGGGTATGAGTGCCAGTAGGGGATCGGCCACGCGTACGCCTGTCCTTTGTTCGTTGTAATGGAGGAATTTCAGCGTCACCAGCATCACCGCCGTCAGCAATGCGAGCGACACCAGGAACTCGTTGCGACGCCGGGCAATTTGCCAGAACTCGCCCCAGTTACGGCGTATGCGCAAGAGAAATTCCCGGTTCACTGTGCCGGATTATGTAGTCCCCCCGACTACCGTGTCAACCGCGAAGCATGCGAAATTCATTTACGCCCAGCCTTTGCGACTCGTTCTCAATTATGCAGACCGAAGTAATTGGTATCGATCATGTCTATGTCTCGGTGCGTTCGCTGCCCGATTCTGAGCGCTTCTACGATGTCGTGCTCGCAGAAGTGCTGGGCTTCCGCAAAAACGCGTTTGTGCTCAAGGGAAATCCGCATGTGCAGTATTTCAACCGCCACTTTGGTTACGTGATTCGCCAGGCACGCAACACCGGCGCGTTCGACAGCGAATCGCCCGGGTTGCACCATTTTTGCTTTCGCGTGACCAATGAAGCGGATGTCGATCGTGTCGCGGAACGGGTACGCGCACGCGGCTTCTCGGTCTCGATACCACAGTACCACCGTGAATACGCGCCCGACTACTACGCGGTCTACCTCACTGACCCCGACGGTGTGCGCCTGGAAGTGACGAACTTTCGCCAGGAACGGCGCGAGCGCATGCAAAACTGGGAAAACCAGGTGCCGTGATTGCGGGCTCTGAGGATGCGTGCAGGTTCAGACAGTGAAGGAACATAGCAAACATGTCGCATGACCTGCAGCGCATACTCGCGCGCATCGCTGCGTCGCACGCCCTCGACAGAGCCGAGGCGGCGTTGCTTGTGCGCCGCATGGAAAAACTGGGCGAGCTTGTTGAAGCTTCGCGGTCGCTCATGGGTGCGATGGATATGCATCGCCTGCTGACAGAGATTCTGAGCAAGACACGGTCTGTCATGAATGCCGACAAGGCGTCGATTTTCCTCGTCGACAGGGAACGCCACGAAATTTATGCCTCGGTAACCCTCGATGGCTCGCAGATACGCCTGCCGATGGGCAGCGGCATTATTGGCCACGTCGCCGAAACCGGCGAGACGGTAAATATACCCGACGCTTACGAAGACGAAAGATTCAACCCTTCGAACGATACCAAGACCGGTTACCGCACGAAGTCCATACTGTGCATGCCGATTCGCAACCCCGGGAACGAAATTACGGGGGCGATACAGGTATTAAATCGCCTCGACGGCGATGCCTTTGCTGCCGAGGATGAAGAGCTGCTCGCGGCGTTCGCGGGCATGATCGGTGTCTGCCTTGAAAATGCCCGTGCGTATGAAGAACTCGCCGCCGAGCGCAATTCACTCGAAGAGCGCGTGGTCGAGCGCACCTATGAACTGGCCCTCGCGAAAGCCGAAACCGACCAGATCTTGCACGCGGTGGAAGAGGGGTTGTTCCTGCTCTATCGCAGCGGCGATAGGTTTGTCATTGGCGCAGGGTATTCAGATGCACTTAAGCGACTCTTTGAGCAAGATGAACTGCGCAGTAAGGATTTTCTGACAACAATCGCAGAATTCGTGCCGGCCGAGAGCGTCGATAAAACGAAGGTCTTTCTCGAGCTGATGTTTGATGCCGGCAAGAATGCGGCAATGCTTGCGAAGTTAAATCCGTTAGAACTCGTAGAGGCATCGATCGGCGGGACCCGGCATTTACGCTTCAGGTTTACCCGGTCCATGCGCAAGAACTCACAAGGTGAGGCGAAGCGTGCCGTCAGTCATTTGCTGGTCACGGTCTCAGACGCCACGCAGGAGATTGCGTTGCAGAGGAAGCTGGCCCGCACCGAGGCAGAAAACCGGCTGCATACAGAGCTGATTCGCACTATTCTGCAATCTGACCCCGTCACACTGGCCGAATTCCTGCAAGATCTCGAAACTGATCTCGAGGCAGCACGTGATGGCCTGGATGCAGCTGCACACGGCAACCCAGGTGAGCTCGAGGTGCTCTTTCGTGTCATCCATTCGATCAAGGGCAATGCATCGATACTCGAATTTGTGCTGCTCGCGTCGCGTGCACACGATATGGAATCAGAGATCGACAAACAGCTGAAAGCGACAGATGCTGGGGCATCAGGCCTCGCGCGATTGCGAGACATGCTCAGCGAGCTGGAAGTGCTCAGTAAGGAAGTCAGCGATTGGCTGGAGCGAATAAAAACGTTCAACGAAAATTTCACCCGCCAATCATCGGGTAATTATCTGCAGCGCGCGCTGGCCAAAGCGTTTGCGCGCGCTATCGATGCAGAAGGTAAACAGGCGCGACTCGATGCCACGGCCTTTGACGCGGGACTCGTCCCGGGCCGGTTCAGGAAACAGGTGAAAGACTTGCTGATACAACTCGTGAGAAACGCGGCGGTGCATGGCATTGAACTGCCAGCCGCGCGCGAACACGCAGGCAAGCCCACGATGGGGTCACTCAGGATCAGCAGCCAAAAGTCAGCTGCGCAAATCGTTCTCACGGTGGAAGACGACGGGGCCGGCATCGATGCCGAAGCCTTGGGCGCAAAGCTCGTGGCGCGGGGGTCGCTTTCTTCTGCCGAGTTCGCCGCTATGCCGGGTGCCGATAGGCTCAACCTCGTCTTCGCCGCCGGTGTGTCTCGGCTCAGCGAGGCGACGCAGTATGCCGGTCGCGGTATGGGAATGAGCATTGTTGCCGATGCGCTTGCACAAATGGGCGCGCGGTTGCATACCGAATCTGAACCTGGCCGCTTTACGCGGTTCACCCTGGAAATTCCCGCCGACTGACAGCATCGGGACAAGTTCTTCGCGGCTGGTTGAATTCAGAACGGGTAAAGCGCTTCCTTTGCCCCATCATACCCCGCTTGCCGGCCTGTCTCGCGAATGAATCTTATCGAATGGCAGCACCCGCAGAAAAGGTTGAATTACCCGCCGAGCTCGAGGCGCAGTTTCAAGAACTCACGCGCGGCATTGAAGAAGTGCTGCCGGTGCACGAGTTTCGCAAGAAACTGCTCGATGCACACAACAAGAAGATACCCCTGCGCGTGAAGGCGGGCTTCGACCCGACAGCGCCCGACCTGCACCTGGGGCATACAGTACTCATACAGAAATTGCGGCAGTTCCAAAAATACGGCCATCATGTGCTCTTTTTGATCGGCGACTATACCGCGATGATCGGTGACCCGACGGGCAAATCAGAGACGCGCAAGGTGCTCTCGCGCGAAGAGGTCGAAGCCAATGCGAAAACGTACAAGGAGCAGGTTTTTAAGATTCTCGACCCGGCGAAAACAGAAGTAGTCTTCAATTCAAAATGGCTGAATGACCTGAAGCTCGAAGACATGCTGCACCTCACCGGCAAGTACACCGTGGCGCGCATGCTCGAACGCGACGACTTCTCGAAGCGTTACGCGGCCGGGCAGCCCATCTCGCTCGTTGAATTCATGTACCCGCTCATGCAGGGGTATGATTCGGTGGCGCTCAAGAGCGACGTCGAGCTCGGTGGTACTGACCAGAAGTTCAACCTGCTCGTCGGCCGCGACCTGCAGGGGCAATACAACCAGGCACAGCAGTGCGTCATCATGACGCCGCTTTTGGTCGGTCTCGACGGTGTGAAAAAGATGTCGAAATCGCTCGGCAACTATATCGGTATCCAGGAAGCACCGGCCGACATCTACGGCAAACTCATGAGCATCAGCGATGAGCTGATGCTCATGTACTACAACCTGCTCTCAGACAAGTCGATGGCGGAGCTCGAAGCGATACGCAAGGGTCTCGCCGACGGGAGCTTGCATCCTAAACAGGCTAAGGCAGACCTCGCGCGCGAGATCACGGCGCGCTTCTCCTCGGCCGAAATTGCCGCTGCTACGGCAGAAGAGTGGAACAAGGTGCATAATCCGAAAGACCGGGGCGTACCGCAGGACATGCCCGAGTTCCGCTTCACGAAGGGCGCGCAGCTGGTGAATATTGTCAAGGATGCGGGCCTTGCGCCATCGAACTCTGAAGCGCGGCGCATGATCGAGCAGAAGTCGATCTACCGGGTGGAAGCCGACGGCAGCGAACAGGTGCTGACGGATTTTAAGATGGCGGTAGAAAATGGTTTTATTCTACGCGCCGGTAAACGCAAGTTTGTGAAGCTGATCGACTGAGCTTAGAGACCTTATGGCATCGCTTTCTGAGCCGCGTTTCGTCCACATGCCGGCGCGGCTATTGGTTGGCAGGCAGGTGCGAATGTCGCTCGCGCAAAACCGCAGCGCAGAGCTCTGGCAATCTTTCAGGCCCCTGGTTGCGCAAATTCCGGGCCGCGTAGGCACAGGTCTTTTTTCTGTCCAGGTTTACGACGGTCCCGAATACTTTTCGGCCTTTGAACCGCAGCGTGAATTCCACCGCTGGGCGTGTGTAGAAGTTGCTGCAGGCAGCGCATTGCCGGCCGGCCTTGAAGCGCTCACGCTGCCTGAAGGGCAATATGCGGTTTTCGACTACCGTGGCACACCGGCCGAGTTTGCTACCATGGCGGCACAGATCTATACCCGCATTTTGCCGCAGGCAGGTTACAGTCTTGATGACCGGCCTCACTTTGAAGTGCTCTCTCCGGGCTATCAGCCCGATGACCCTGCCGCCGAAGAAACGATCTGGATTCCGGTGCGTTAGTGTGATACGCTTTTGAGTCCAACGATTGAAAGCACGAGCGTTGCGAGAAAGAATAGTCGCCAGAAATCCGCCGGCTCGCGAAAGAAGAAAATCCCCACGAGAACAGCACCGAGCGCACCGATGCCGGTCCAGACGGCATAAGCCGTGCCGATGGGCAGGGTCTCAACCGCCTTCATGAGCAGCGCCATGCTCGCCATGAGGCAGAGAAAAAAGCCAGCGTACCACGCCAGTGCGGTGTTCCCGGCGGATGCTTTCGCCTGGCCCAGGCAGGTGGTAAAGCCTACCTCAATCAGGCCGGCAACAATGACGAGCAGCCATTCCAAGGTGTTATTCGTGGAAGTTCAGATCTTTGCCGTGCGTTTCGGGCATCGTCAGTGTTGCCCAGATACCCAGAAGAAGGGAAACTCCCCCGACGATGAAGGCTGCAGGCACCATGCCCTGTGCGCTGTTGCTTAAGCCCTTTGCGAAGACTTCTTTGTCGAGGTACAGAAAGGCGGTCGTTAACAGCGGTACCGAGCCGCGCACGAAGTTAGGTACTGTAGTGGCAACGGTTGCGCGCAGGTTGGTACCGAACTGTTCGGCGGCAATGGTGACAAATACCGCCCAGTAACCGTTCGCGAGGCCGAGAATGACGCACAGGGCGTAGAAGTAGGTGGGTGTGAAGTTGCGCGAGAGCAGGTAGACTGCGATCAGCACGAGGTTGATCACCTGGCAGACGAGGACGACCATGCGCCGGCTGCCAAGCCGTTGGCTCAGGTACCCGGTGAGAAAGTCACCCGCCGAAAGCCCGCCGTACATGAAGCCGATTGCATAACCGGGGTTGATCGGCCCCGTCGCGCCCAGCGCCTGCCCAAACTCTTTCGAAAAGATGATGAGAATACCAACTGCAAACCAAAGTGGCACGCCGATCAGAATTGAACGCAGGTAACGCATGAACCTGTCGGCAGAGGTAAAGAGGTACAGGAAATCACCGCGGCGCACTCCCGCCTCGGCAGTCTGTTCGTACATACCCGATTCGTAGACGCCGATGCGCATGATGAGCAGCATGAGGCCCATTACTCCGCCGATAATGTAAGCTGTTTGCCACGGGAAAATATCACCGATGAGGGTCGCCACCACTGCGCCCAGGATACCGAAACCCGCCACAACCATCGTGCCGTATCCGCGCTTGTCGGCAGGCATGAGTTCGCTGACCAGCGTGATACCGGCACCAAGTTCACCCGCGAGTCCAATACCCGCGATGAGGCGCAGCCACTGGTAGGCGAGCAGGCCGGTTTCCATGGAGCCCGTGCGGTCGACAAAGGCATTCGCGAGGTTTGCGACAGAGTAGAGGAAGATCGAACCGAAGAGTACTGACAGGCGGCCCTTCTTGTCGCCGAGCACGCCCCAGAAAATGCCGCCGAGCAGCATGCCGAACATCTGGTAGTTGAGCAGCGAGGCGCCGATCTCTTTCATCGCGCTATCAGGCACGCCGAGCGTGCGCAGGCTGGGTATGCGCACGATGCCGAACAGCAGCAGGTCGTAGATGTCGACGAAATAGCCGAGGGCAGAAACAAGGATCGCTGCCTTCGCGGCGCGGGATATGCCAGACATGGGGAACTGCTCTAAGGTAGAGACAGTGCGAAAAGGCTAAATGCGGCCTGATGTGGATTTCCATAACTAGCCATGGATTTCGCTAGCAAATGCGGATTATCACCTCAGATTTGGATTTCCATAGCTGCTCGCTCCGATCCGAATTGCCTGCAAAAGAATACCCTGTGGGATTTAGTTTTGCGCTTGTCTGCGCGTTCTTTCCGGGGAAAGTGAACATAGGTTCACCAATGCTTCGGTGTCGCAAAATACTGTCACTGTTGTCATTAATCCTGGTCGGGGAGGTTTTTCCGCTCACGTACCAGACACGCTCCGGCGAACAAGACCTCGATTTTCAGTTCGATGTACCCTCAGGCTGGGAAAGAATGGTGGGTAAGCGCAAGAGCTCCGCCTATGCCTCATTCTTCAAAGATGATCCGGCCGGCAAGGTCGCCATCGAAGTGTACTCGTACCGCGCTGACAATGCAAACCTCGATCTGCTGCTGCTACAACAGAGGGCTCGCCTGGCAGTGGTTTTCGACCGCGTGCTGCTGCAGCAATCACAGGTTACCGCGAACCGGGATGACATCCGCAAACACGAGTGGACTGCCTGGCAGGGCAAGACCCGCTACCGCCTGGTGACTTCATTCCTGCGTACTGATGACCGCGTGCTGAAAATTTTCTGTGTAGCGCCCGAGAAACGTTTTCGCTCGTACGCGCCGGTTTTTGAAAATGCCGTACTGTCATTTTCATTTGCCGATGGCAAACACAGTGCCGGTGATGCGCTGGTTGCCAAACCTGCATTGACCGAAGCAAGACCTGCCCCCAAGGCCACAAGCGTTCGCCCGGCGGTAACCAAAGAAACGACCAGGACACCACCCGCAAATCCTTATGCTACGCGAGATCTCTTTGTCGCCGTTAAGGCGCGCAACCTGGGTGGTGCGCAAAAGGCTCTGGCTGAAGAAGCGAACATCAACGCGGTCGATGCCGAAGGTAAATCGCCGCTCTCGTACGCAGTTGAGCTCGAAGACGCACAGATGGCGCAGTACCTGCGCGAGCATGGGGGACTTGACTCGATTGCCGGGCGGCGCATGCTCAGGGCAATTGCCGCCAATAACGTGACCGAGTTTGTCCGGGCGATGGATGACAGCGCAGACCCCAACTACACGGATAAGTTCGGCAATACTCCTCTGCTCGTTGCGGCTGCCTATGGCAATGCAGAAATCCTGCAGACCCTGATGGACCTGAAGGCCAATGTTCATGCGGCGGACGCTGACGGTTATACCGCTCTCTTTTACGCCGCGCAGGAGAACCACGTGCGCATTATCGACCTGCTGCTCGCAGCAGGCGCGGAAGTGAATGCACAAAGCAGGTTTGGCTTTTCTCCGCTGCACATCGCTGCTGCCCGTGGGCAGAGGCAGGCAGTGCAGCGACTCTTGCAGGCGGGGGCAGATATAAACGCAGTGGCAAAACAGGGTGGCACTGCTGCTTACTGGGCAGCACTGGCAGGACATGACGAGGTCGCGGACCTGCTGGTGAAATCCGGTTCTGTCGATTACCACCACAACTTTGAACTGGCACAAGCTGCGCGGACTAGCAATGTTGTGCTCGCCCGATCGGCTTTGCGCGCGACCGAGCTGGCGATTGACATGCAGGATATCGAGGGCAACAGTGCACTTTTTTATGCAGCAGTGAGCGGAGCGACTGAAGTTGCCAGGCTCCTCATCGAACGCGGGGCGAATGTTAACCTGCTGAACCACCAGGGGCAAAGCGCGCTGCTGGTTGCGACTCTCGCCGGGCATGTAGCTGTGGTGGAGTTGCTTCTGCAGGCGCGTGCCAATACCGAAGTGAAAGATGCCCAGGGGCGCAGCGCGGTCATGCATGCCGCCTGGAAGGGAAACGGCGAGCTGGTAAAAATGCTGGTGCAGGCCCGGGCTGACGTTAACCGGCAGGACAACGAAGGCTGGACGGCGCTCATGCTGGCCACGCATGCCGGACATCTGCCGGTTGTGCAGATGCTTGTCAGCGGCCGGGCGAAAACCCGCACGAAGAACTCCCGCCAGCAGACAGCGCTCGACATCGCGAATGCACAGGGTGCACAGCAGGTCGCACAGGTTATCCGCCAGGGGCGCTGAGTTCCTAGCGCGTGACAGCCTGACTGATAATTGCAGATATTACCCTATGTCTCAGCAGGGAGCACTTCCCGTTTTTAACGCAGCGTTTGCCGCAGACGCCCTGACAAAGATATTGCGGGCCGAAATTCAGAAAACCGGGCTGAAGAAAGCGGTTTTAGGCGTTTCAGGTGGTGTCGACTCGGCCCTTGCGCTTGCCCTGGCGGTTGCCGCCCTCGGCAAAGAAAATGTGCTCGCGGTAATGATGCCGTACAAGAGCAGCAATCCCGATTCACTGGGCGACGCAACCAAACTCTGCCAGAAGTATGGTGTTGCGACCGAAACTGTAGAGATTACCCCCATGGCTGACGCTTACTTTGGGCGTGATACTTCCCTTTCTGCAACACGCCGGGGAAACGTTATGGCGCGGCTGCGTATGATCGTGCTTTATGATCTCTCTGCACGTGATTCGTCGCTTGTGGTGGGTACAAGCAACAAGACAGAGATACTGCTTGGCTATTCCACACTCTGGGGTGACATGGCCTCGGCTGTGAATCCGCTTGGTGATCTCTACAAATACCAGGTGTTTGCGCTGGCGCGCCAGATGGAAGTCATCCCCGAAATCCTGGATAAAGCGCCAAGCGCCGATCTATGGTCAGGGCAGACCGATGAAGCTGAAATCGGATTCAGTTATGCTGTAGCGGACCTGGTGCTCTACCACTGGATGGAACGAAACTATACTGTTGCGGCGCTGAAAGAAATGGTACGTGGCTATAAGCACGATGAGTCGGTCGTAGACCAGATTCTGAAACGTGTCGAACGAAACTCCTACAAGCGGCAGATGCCCGTTATTGCCAAGGTGTCACCGGTCACGATTGGCCGTGAATTCCGCACACCCCGTGATTGGGGTATGTGACCGCATGGCAGGACGCCGCGATTCACTGCTGCGCCTTCGGCTTTTCTTTCATTACGTAAGGCTGTTTACGCGCCCGATTCTCCTGTTGATGATATTGCTCGTCACCGGCAGCGCGGGTTACGTCACGCTCGAAGGTTTCACTCCTTTTGAGGGACTGTACATGACCGTCATATCCATTACCACGGTCGGTTTTTCTGAGGTTCGTCCGCTCTCCGATGCCGGGCGGGCGTTTACCATCTGCCTTATACTGGGTGGGGTGTTATTCTACGGTTTGGGCATTAACGCAGTTATCCAGATCATACTCGAACGCGGTTTCAGGGGTTTTATGGACGCACAGATACTTATGGAAAAGCTTAAATCCATTCACGGTCATTATATCATCTGCGGCGGCGGTCGAATGGCTCTTGCCATATGCACTGAACTCGAGAAGGCAGGGCGCGACTTCCTGGTGATTGAAAAGAACAGTGAATCGCCGGTTTCGAGGCTGGTGTCTGAACGCAAGGCCGGATGGGTTGTACTCTCGGGCGATGCCCTGTCCGAAGAGGTGCTCCGTGAGGCGCGCATTGACCGTGCGCGGGGCCTGTTCAGTGTGCTGCCGACCGATGCAGATAACCTGTTTGTTGTGCTTTCGGCGCGAGGGCTAAACCCAACGATCTGGATCGAAACGCGCATTTCGCATGAATCCACCCGTGCAAAGATGGTGCAGGCAGGAGCCAATCGCGTGCTTTCGCCTTACCATGTTGCCGGCATACAGATGGCGCGTTCTATGCTGAAGCCACAGGTCGATGACTTTATCGAGATATTCAGGGGTGACCGGAATTACGAATTTGAGGTGAAGATTCACAGGCTGGCTGAAGGGGACGAAGGCGTGGGGCAGAATGTCGGTGCCTGCCGCTATATCGAGCAGGGGTTTTCGGTAGTCGCCCTGCAGAATGCCGACGGCAGCATGATCTATGCTCCTGCACCGGAAACCCCGATGCGTGCGGGTATGTCCGTCTTCCTGTTAGGCAAGGGGCGCAGCTGAATTCCGCAGAAAAAAACGCCGACCTCAGCCGGCGCGGTTTTATTGCGTGGATTGCCGCGCTCTTCGCAGGAATGAGTGTGTTCGGCTGGTCGATTCTTCGCCGCGCGCGTTACCGACCGAAATTCGTGGGGCCGGCACTCGACCGCGGGCATCAACTCCGTGAGCGGTACGATTTCAAGCCTGGGGCGACTGAACAGGCAATTCCCGTAGCGATTATTGGCGGGGGCATCAGCGGCATGTCTGCTGGCTGGTATCTGCAGAAGCGTGGCATGATGGATTTCAGGCTGTTCGAGCTCGAAGACCGCGCGGGTGGCAACGCACAGTGGGGTGAAAATCGCAACGGGCGTTATCCCTGGGGAGCACATTACCTGCCGACGCCGGGTCCAGAGGCAACGTGGGTGCGCGAGCTGCTGGCCGAAATGGGGATCTACCAGAATGGCCGGTTCAGCGAAGAAGCGATGGTCCACGAAACAGAGGAAAGGCTCTTCATCTATGGTAACTGGCAGCCTGGCCTTGTGCCCCTCATGGGCGCCCGCGAGAGTGACCGCCAGCAGATCGATCTTTTTTTCCGCACCATGTCTTCTTTCTCGAAGGCGCGTGGCCGAGATGGCCGGCGGGCGTTTACGATTCCGCTCGCGCTGAGTTCAGCAGACCCGAAATTTGCCCAGTATGACCGCCTGACTGCCAGTGAGTACCTGGCCCAGCTGGGTATTACATCGCAGCGTTTATTGTGGTACATTGACTACGTCTTGCGTGACGAATATGGCTCTAACCGGCACAATACATCTGCCTGGGCGCTGCTGCACTACTTTGCAGCACGCAGCGAGGCACACAATCTTGTCTGGCCGGAGGGGAACGGTTATATAGCCGAATACCTCCGCCGGAAACTCGGCAATGCCATCCAGCCCGCAACTGCGCTGCGCCAGGTTGAGAAAGTGGGCAACCATTACCGGTTGCATTTCTTCAACCACGCGACCCAGGCAAGGGAGACCTACCGGGCTAAGAAGATTATTTTCGCTGCGCCAAAATTTATCCTGCCGTGGGTTTTTCCGGCAATGAATTCGGGCTTGCAGGCCGAGGCGAAAGCGCTGGTGTACTCACCGTGGCTGACGGTTAACCTGCTCGTTAACCACTTTGGCGAGAATGATCCCGCCTGGGATAACGTGATCTTTGGTTCTAAGTCGCTGGGCTATGTTGTCGCGGAACACCAGCGCGCGGGCAAATTACCGCATGCACGGACGCTGACTTTTTTCCACGCCTTTGACGAGGATGATACACTGCAGAGCCGGCGCCGACTGTATCAAATGTCGGAGCACGAAGCTTTGCAGATGGCGCTCAATGATATTGGTCGCGCCCACCCACGTGTTGGCGAATTCGTCGAGTCAGCAGGTATCTACCGCTGGGCTCATGCCATGGTGCGTCCAACCCCCGGTTTTCTTGCGCGCACCCGGGGTGGTCGCCTCGGTAGGATTGACGAAAACTTTTTCGGTGCACATTCTGATCTGTCGGGCATGAGCAACTTTGAAGAAGCACAGTACCGCGGGGTGACAGCGGCGCAGCGGGTGCTCGGCGAAATCAGCTAAGGATTTGTATGGAAACCGATTTCCTGGGATTCATTGCGGGTATGATAACGACAGTTTCGTTTGTGCCTCAGGTAGTTCGCATCTACCGCATCAAGTCGGGACGCGACATCTCACTCTGGATGATGCTGCTGTTTGCGCTGGGCATTTCGCTCTGGCTCATCTACGGGCTGCTGCTGGCCAGCCTGCCGATCATTCTCGCCAATTCAGTGACTCTGCTGCTTGTCCTGGCGATCCTGATCCTGAAAATTTATTATGCGCGCAATCAGGTGCCCTACTGAAAAAAATAACCACGGTAGACAGCCACGGTTGCAAGTGCCACCGAGGCATAAATCTTGAGTAACCAGGGTTCGCGCTTGCGAATGAGCCAGTCGACGAGCCCGGTCAGCATAGCGACAATGCACAGCGTGAATCCCGCATTGAGATAGTCGAAGTTGTAGGTGAAGGCTACATAAGTTGAAGAACCTATCAGCCCCATATCAAACAGATCAGCCTTACGTGCCTGGTGCCAGTAGTAGCCAAAGTTTGCCCTTGTACCGGTGTACCATCTTTTCATCGCAGGCCAGATGCCCTTTACCAGGCGGATGAGCCGGCGAAACAGGCGCCGGTCGTGCACCACGATGCGTTCGGCAGTACCCATGAACTCCGTCATGATGCCATAGTTGCCGCCAATCAGCGAAAGTATGGGCGTATCGGGCAGAGAGCTGAAATCTTTGCGGTATACGCTCAGAATGTCGGTCAGGTCAGTCAAGGCGCCAGTGCGTAGGTCTTTTTCACGCAGTATTGTGCCGTGGCGAATGATACTCTCGTAGTGCTCGCCGCGGAGGGTTTTAACCTCGAGGCGAACCTGGCCCAGCGCGCGGTTGGCCTCTACCTTGACCTGGTCATAGTGGATGGTGACCGTTGAGTAGATCTCGGGGTAATCCCATGACGGATTTTTCAGGTTCTGCCACTTGTACCGCATATGCAGAATATCGGCCGGTCACCGGATACGACATAATCATTTTAACCGGAGTGAGACCCTGATGCGGCTTGCCGGCGCGTTTCGTCTTAGAATCCCCACCTGTGCTGAAATATTTTTCCCTTTGGCTGGCTTTATTTGCCACTTTTCACATTTTCGTGCTCGTCTTTGCCGGGCCGGGCAGCGGCACAACGGGTGAAGTCCTTCTGGCCTTGCTGGCCGACGCTGCCTGGGCAGGCCTCTTAGGGGTGGGCTTTGCCGCATTGCGCAAAAGTCCCTGGCGCTGGCCCATTCTGGCCAGTTATGCGCTGCTGACAATTTTCCTGGTAGTGGCTTTTGGTTTCGCCAGGCTGTACCAGCGGCCGTTCTCTTTTGCCTTTGTCAGGCTCGATACGGGCACAATCTGGAAAGAAAATCTCGTTTCCGGTCTCTATGAGCTGGGGTTTGCGCATCTTGCGCTCGCGGCTGCCTGTGCGCTGCTTCTCTTCTGGCAGTCGCGTTGTGCAATAAACCCCGGTCGCCGCGGCTGGTGGGTGGGATTTTCTTCGGTTACGGTGCTGGTTCTGTTGCACTGGCTTTCTCCCCGTGAACCACAGCTGGTAGCCAACCCGCTGTCAGCTGCCTTTGGCCGCCGCGCAGAGGCCGCTGCGATGGCCGGTGTTGAACTGGCTGCGAACGATCTTGTTCCGGCACTCGAGTCGGCCGAGCTCACCCGCGCGTTGCCCCGCGTCAACGTGCAGCGGGTAGCCGGGCGAAATGTTATCCTTTACTATCTCGAATCCACGCCGTTTTCTGTGATCGGCAGGCGGGTGCAGGGAAAAGAACTCACGCCAAATCTCAACCGGCTGAGCGAACGCTCTCTCTTCTTTACCCGCCACTATGCCAATTTCCCCCTCAGTATCAATGCCTTCTACAATTCATTCTGCAGTGCTTACGCGCTCCCTGACGGTGCCTGGATTTCGCTGGCGTTGCCGGATTTTAAAGTTCCGTGTCTCAGTGAAGTGTTGGGCAAGGAGGGTTATCGTTCAGTTGCGCTGCATGCCGGTTACCTGGGCTATGCAAAACAGAAGCGCTTTCTCGAGCGCCGCGGTTTTAGCCTGATGATGGACGCTGAAACGCTCAAGAAAGCACCTTATGACAAGGGTATGGGGCCGTGGGGGGCTGCCGACGAGCGTGCGATGATTCGTCCGTTGCAGCAGTTCGCGCGGGAAAAAGCGAATCCTTTTGTGGCGCTGCTGTTTGCCTTCGCGCCGCATCATCCTTACAATGTTCCCGAGGGGTTTGCTGAAGTTTTCAGCGGCGAACCGGGCATGAAAAAGTCGCAGGTACGCTATTTGAATTCGCTGCATTTTGCCGATTCAGCGTTCGGCGACATTCTGGCCGCGCTCGAAAAAGACGGGGTACTGCGAAAATCCATCCTCATTGTTTTCGGCGACCACGGCGAGGCATTCTACGAGCACGCGGGCAACTACAACCACCCGTTTTTCCTGTACGAAGAAAACATCCACGTGCCGATGATGATCTACTTCGACGGGGTTGAACCGCAGCGCATCGACCGCGTTACATCACACGTCGACATATTGCCGACGGTGCTTGACCTGCTCGGGAAACAAGACCTGCTGGGCCCTCTGCACGTCGGGCAGTCAATGCTGCGCGGTGGAGCTCAGAGCCTTGCGCATATACAGGCCTACTGGCAGGAAGAGTTTTCGGGTATCGTCGACCAGCGTTACAAGTACATTCGCAAAGAGACGGGCACAGAAGAGCTGTTTGATCTTTCCTCTGACCGGGCCGAGCAGAACAATCTTGCCGCAGAGCAGGGCGATCGGGCAGCTCTCTACCGCGCGCTCACGGCACGAAGCTTCGCGCAGAAAAAGCTGTACTACGAAAAGCATGGCGGCTACCAGCTGACACGCTTCAACCCCGCTTCGCAGGATAAATAGCCGCTATTTATTATTCTTTCCGCCGGCGAGCCAAATGGGCCCGCCGCGTTTCTTCTTTGCCGACCAGGCAATTTCGGCGTAACGTTTGGCCAGCTGCTCTTCTGTGTAAGTGACCGGCAGTGGCTGTTTTGCCCCAGACAATCTTGCGGAGTACGATTTATACCAACCGAGCTCTTCAGGGCTAAGGTATTTGGCGAGGTCTAGTAGGGGCAGTTTGGCCCGCAGTTGGTTTTCGACCGCGCGCAAAAGCGACACCGGCTTGCCTTCCTGGTCACGGTTCAGTGTGAGTGAGCCTGCCTCGATTGCTGCGGCGATACGGCTCTTGGCTTCGGGCGGCTCTTCCTGCCACGAGGTATAGAGCAGTACATCCGCACCGGCATTGATGGCGGTGACCGGCCGGTCGAGCGTTTTGAAATTCTGGCTGACCGCATTCATTTCCATGGCATCGGTGAAGACGAGACCAGAAAAGCCGAGCTCACCGCGCAGCGTGCCGTTGAGCCATTTTGCCGAAAGCGTCGCGGGGTGTTCTGCATCGATCTGCGGGTAGAGTATATGCGCTGTCATGACTGCCTGTGCACCATTCGTGACCGCGTCACGAAACGGCACGAGTTCAAAGTTCCGCAGGGTTTCGAGAGATTTGTCGATCACGGGCAATGACCAGTGGCTGTCGGTGCGTGTGTCGCCGTGCCCGGGAAAGTGCTTGATCACAGGCATCGCTCCGCCTTCGGCATACGCCAGCCGCGCACCCTGTTCAAACGGCAATGCGCAGGCGAGCACTGCGTCAAGCGTCGAGCCAAACGAGCGCAGGCCGATCACGGGATTTTCAGGATTATTGTTGATATCGACAATCGGCGCAAAGAACACATTAATGCCGAGTTTGCCGAGGTCGCGGCTGACATGGTAGCCGGTCGCGCGGCAGAGCTCACGGTCGCCGGTAGCACCCAGGTCCCTGGCCGGTGGTGTCTGTAGCACACCATCGCGGACGCGCCTGACGTAACCACCTTCCTGGTCGGTCGAGATAAGAAAAGGCGGCAGGCCGAGTTCGGCAGCCAATTTCTGCAAATCTTGCGTCAGGCGCGCGATCTGTTCGGCGTTTTCAAGATTGAAGCCAAAGAAGATAATACCGCCCGGCTTGAGATCAGTAATTGCCTTGCGGCTCTGCTCGGTGAGTTCGGTGCCGGGAATCGCAATGTGTATCGGCTGGCCAGAAAGCCGGTCGCGGTCGAGATTGCCGATTGCTGCCGTGAGAATCTTCTGCGTGAGCCTTCTGTATTTCGCCGGCAGATAGATGCGGTCATAGGCCACGTAAGCCCCGGCAAAAACCGCGAGCAGTATGAGCACAATAATCGCAAGGTTTCTATTTTTGCGCATGAAAAATTTCCTCTTTTTTCAGCAGCGACAGCAGTTTTCTGTCACGGCTCCAGATCTTTGCGCGCGATTCTCTCGCCGCACAAATCAGGGCAAGGTCGATGAGTCCGATACCGCGGGAATACGCTTTCTCATTGTATGATAGATTGCCGGCGGCCAGCAAAAGGTCAGCGCTGTGCACCTGCGGCAGCGCCAGGTAGTAGTCATTGAGTACCCTAACCTCGCGCTTGTCCCGGGCTCCCTGCAGCAACTCACCGAACACGAGGTCGAATGCCAGAACGTTGCCGAGTTCGAGGTGATACCGCATTACCGGTAGGCAGGGGTTACGACCTCGAAAGAATTCGATCCAGACCGACGTATCAGGCAATATCACGAGTGGCGCCGTTGGTTCAGGCGGCGCACAGACGCTGCGCTGAAGCTATCGGCAAAGTGCAGCGGGGCGTGTTCAAGGTCGGCGTTCAGCCGCCGTAGCTTCTGGATGCGCAGCCAGTCGTTGAGTGCGATCACGAGCGATTCGGTGATGTTCTTGCCACCCGAAAAGGCGCGCACATCGTCTATCAACTGGTCATCCATAAGCGCCGTCACCTTCATACGACAGAAGATACGATCAATGATCGTATCGTAAACCATTTTTTTGGGTTACGGCGGTGCGCAGAGCGCACGCCATAACCCAAGAGTTTTGAGCTCCAAATTTATCGGTCAGCGCCACAGAGGCCATCCGTGACCGGCGCTGACCTTAAATTCCAAATTTGTCGGTCAGCGGCGAAGATGGCATCCGTGCCAGCCCCAGACCTCAAGTTCCGAACTTATCGGTCACAGCGCCTTCAGAGGCAGAGCGTACCTGGTGGTGGTATTTTGCCAGAATACCGCGGTTGTAGCGCGGCTTTGGTTGTTTCCAGGCTTTCTTGCGTTTGGCAAGCTCCTTCTTGTCGACCAGAAGGTTGACCTCGTTCTTCTTGGCGTCGATAATAATCTCGTCGCCATTCTTGATGAGCGCAATCGGGCCACCATCGAAGGCTTCGGGGGTAATGTGGCCGACGACAAAACCGTGCGTGCCGCCCGAGAAGCGTCCGTCGGTGATGAGCGCGACGTCTTTCCCCAGGCCCTTGCCCATGACCGCCGAAGTGGGCGAGAGCATTTCGCGCATACCCGGACCGCCGCGCGGGCCCTCGTAGCGAATCACGATCACGTCGCCTTTCTTGATTTTACCCGCGAGAATCGCCGGTAGGCAGTCTTCTTCGCGGTCGAACACCTTGGCTTTGCCCTTGAAGTAGAGGCCCTCTTTGCCAGAAATTTTTGCCACCGATCCACCCGGCGCGAGGTTACCATAACAAACGACGAGGTGGCTGTCTTTCTTGATCGGATTGTCAAACGCGCGGACAATGTCCTGGCCGGCTGGGTAGGGTTTGACATCCTTGAGGTTTTCGGCGAGCGTCTTGCCGGTGACAGTCATCGCATCGCCGTGCAGCAGGTTCTTTTCGAGCAGCATCTTCATGAGCGGCAGTGTGCCACCGATTTCGATCAGCCGGCTCATCGCGTACTTGCCGCTCGGTTTGAGGTCGGCGAGTACCGGGACTTTCTTACCGATACGAATGAAGTCTTCGAGGCCGATCTTGACACCCGCAGTATGCGCAATGGCGATCAGGTGCAGTACGGCATTGGTCGAGCCGCCAACGGCAATCACCACCGTGATCGCATTCTCGAATGCCTTCTTCGTGAGAATATCGCGCGGCCTAAGCCCCGTTTTGAGCATCTGCAGTACGGCTTCACCGGCGCGGCGGCAGTCGTCCTTTTTTTCGGCCGAGATGGCATTCTGCGCACTGCTGTTGGGCAGGCTGAGTCCCAGCGCTTCAATTGCCGAAGCCATGGTATTGGCGGTGTACATACCACCGCACGACCCGGCGCCTGGTATGGCTTTTTCTTCGATTTCTTTGAGCCCCTTGTCGTCGAGGCGGCCGTTCGCATGAGCTCCGACACCTTCGAAAACAGAAACAATGTCGAGGTCGCGCCCGTCAGAGTGTTTGCCGGGCATGATGGTACCGCCGTAGACAAAAACCGCGGGGCGTTTCATGCGGGCGATCGCCATGACGCAGCCCGGCATGTTCTTATCGCAGCCACCGATGGCAACGAAGCCGTCAAAACCCTGCGCACCGACCACGGTTTCAATCGAGTCAGCAATAACTTCGCGTGACACGAGCGAGTACTTCATGCCCTCGGTGCCCATCGAGATACCGTCAGAAACCGTAATCGTGTTGAATTGCACGGCCTTACCGCCCGCAGCGTTCACTCCTTTTTCGGTCTCGTTCGCGAGCACGTTAATGTGCATATTGCACGGAGTGACCATTGACCAGGTGCTTGCAACCCCGATCACGGGCTTTTTGAAGTCGGCGTCGCCGAAGCCCACCGCGCGCAGCATTGCGCGCGAAGGCGTGCGGTCGACACCGTCCACTACCTGTGCAGAGAATTTTCGTTCTTCAGGATTCTTGTTTTGAGCACCTTTTGCCATTTGCATTAACCCCTGTCCTGTTTCATCACGCTGGAATACCCGCAGTGTACTTTTTTTCGTGCGCGCCGATTTCGGCGTCGAATTGCAGCGTCCAGCCGATGTCATCGAGCCCTTGCAGCAATTTTTGCCGCAGCGGTTCTGCCAGGGTGAAGGCGATGCTATTGCCGCCGAAAGTAATCCTTTTCGCTTCAAGGTCTACATTGAACTCAGTCTTCGCGTCCTGCTGTACCGCCTGGAACAATTGCTCGACCTCAGCAGCTGAGAGCGCAATAGGCAGAATGCCGTTCTGGAAGCAGTTGTTGTAGAAGATGTCAGCAAAAGAAGGGGCGATAATCACCTGGAAGCCGTAGTCGAGCAGTGACCATGGTGCGTGCTCCCGCGAAGAGCCACAACCAAAGTTGTCACGCGCGAGCAGTATGCGCGCTCCCTTGTGCTGTGGAAAATTGAGCACGAAGTCCTTGTTTTCCGATCCGTCATCTTTGTAGCGCCAGTCGTTGAACAAGAACTGGCCGAAACCCGTCCGCTCGACGCGCTTCAGGAAGTTCTTCGGTATGATCTGGTCGGTGTCCACGTTCGGCATGTCGAGCGGGCAGGCGATTGATTTAACTGATTTGAATTTTTCCATTGTATATCTCCTTTCAGGTTTGTGACGCGCGACCTTACGCCGTCACCTCGCTCCTGGAATCAACGAAATGCCCGTGAATCGCTGCGAGCGCGGCCATCGCCGGCGACACGAGGTACGTGCGGCCGCCTTTGCCCTGACGACCTTCGAAATTGCGGTTCGAGGTCGAAGCGCAGCGTTCGCCGGGCTCGAGCACGTCATCGTTCATCGCGAGGCACATCGAGCAGCCCGGCTCGCGCCATTCAAAGCCCGCGCTGGTGAAGATCTTGTGCAGGCCTTCTTTTTCGGCCTGGTCTTTGACCCGGTGGCTGCCTGGAACAACCATCGCGAGTTTGATAGAAGAGGCGACCTTGCGGTTCTTGATTACCTTGGCTGCCTCGCGCAGGTCCTCGATGCGCGAATTGGTGCACGAGCCGATGAAGACCTTGTCGAGCTTGATGTTTTCGATCTTTTCACCTTCGGCGAAGTCCATATACTCGAGCGCCTTCTTGAACCCGACGCGCTCCACCTCGTCCTTGGCGTCTGAAAGGCGGGGGACAGCCGACGTGACATCCGTTACCATGCCCGGTGAAGTTCCCCAGGTAACCTGTGGTGCCAGCTTGTTGCAGTCGATCTCGAGTTCGACGTCGAATTTGGCGCCGGCATCGGTCTTGAGAGTACGCCAGTGGGCAACAGCTTTGTCCCAGGCCTCGCCTTTAGGCGCGTGCTCGCGGCCCTTGAGGTATTCAAACGTCTTGTCATCAGGGGCGACCATACCTGCGCGTGCGCCGGCTTCGATCGACATGTTGCAGATCGTCATGCGGCCTTCCATCGAGAGGTTTTCAATGGCCTCGCCGGCATATTCGAGCACGAAGCCCGTCGCGCCTGCGGTGCCGATTTTGCCGATCAGTGCGAGTACCATGTCTTTTGCATAGACACCCGGCTGCAGCTTACCCTTGAAATTGACGCGCATGGTCTTGGGCCGTGACTGCACGAGGCACTGCGTGGCGAGTACATGCTCGACTTCAGAGGTGCCGATGCCGAACGCCAGAGCTCCGAAGGCGCCGTGCGTCGAGGTGTGTGAGTCGCCGCAGACCACGGTTTTACCGGGGAGAGTCAGCCCGAGTTCGGGGCCGATAACATGGACCACGCCCTGGTTATAGCTCGAAAGGTCAAAGCAGGGTATGCCAAATTCATCGCAATTGCGCTTGAGGTATTCCATCTGCTTGGCGCTGATTGGGTCTTTGACCGGTTTATCGCGGTCTTTCGTCGGCACGTTGTGGTCCATCGTCGCAAAGGTCAGGTCGGGACGGCGCACTTTACGCTTATTCAGGCGCAGGCCGTCGAATGCCTGTGGGCTCGTGACCTCGTGGATCAGGTGCAGATCGATAAAGATCAGGTTCTTGTTTTCTTCTTTTTTCGGTGCATTGCTGTTTGACCAGATATCGACCACATGGTGGTCCCAGACTTTTTCAAAGAGCGTCTTGGCGACGCCGGTTGCTGTTTTTGCCATACCGGTAATCTAGCACATATTTTTCATAAGTCAAATAAATAATTGATATATTATCCATAAGTAAAAGTTATGTCATCGGCGGAGCTTAGAGCGTAAACGATGGAAATCCGGCAATTGAAGTATTTTCTCGAAGTGCGTCGCACCGGCAGCATTTCACTCGCGGCAGAAAACCTCTCACTGACGCAGCCCGCATTATCGCAGCAGATTCAGTTACTCGAGCGCGAGCTGGGCACCAGCCTGTTCGAACGCTCGCGCCGCGGTATGGAGCCGACGGAAGCTGCTGAGCAACTGGCAGTACGGGCCGAAAGCCTGCTCAAAGGTTTTGACGAACTTCGGGCAGTGGTTAATCCGCGCCTGCAGCCGCAGCGCATTTCGTTCGCCGTCGGCGAAACTCTGGCGACACATTTTGTCCCTGGATTAATCGCTGCCCTGCGCGACCTTTTTCCCGGTGCACGGTTTCGTGTCATTGAAAGCAACCTGACCGAAATGCGGGCCGCGCTGCGCGAAGATAAGGTAGATTTTGCGCTTACCCCCGAGCCGATTGACGAAGGTCACTATAGCAACCGGTACCTGCTCGAAGACGAAATTGTTCCGGTTGTGAGCCGAGCCGATACACTCGCGCAGCGTCGCCCAGACTGGGAAAAACTGCGGCTGCGTGAGTGGATTCTGTTTCATCCTGGTTCAGCTATCCGTAAAATCAGCGATCGTATTTTCGCCGACATCGAAAAGCGATTCACTCCCAAAGTCAGCATGGAGCTCCGCAGCCTGGCCGGCACCGTGCAATGCCTCGAGGCAGGCCTTGGCGTAGGCTTTATCTCCGATCTTTCGCTGACCGATCGCCTGACAGCGCTCAGGCTGCCGGCGCTGACCCGCCGTCGGCGGTTTTTCCTCGCACACAAATTACGCCACGAGAGTGTGCTTCCAGTGGCAGAAGCAATTCTGCGTTTTGCGGGGCAGGGGCCACGCAGCTGATGATCTGATTTTGGCCCTCGAAATCCTGCGGATCAGAAGAGCATTCTGCAGCCGGATTACAAATACAAAAAAACTTGACGCTGATAAAACAAAATCGTACTTTCGGCGAATGCCAAAAAGTCCCTTTACCGCAAAAGAACTCTCCGAATATAAAGAGCTCCTACTCGAAAAAAAAGCCCACCTGATTAAAGAGATCCAGGGAAAAGAGGAAGAACTTACCTCGACCGATAAGGACGAAGTTGGTGACCTCGCCGATCTGGCGACGGAGCTTATCGAGCGTGAACTCAATATGTCCATTTCCGAAGCTGACCGCTCGCGTCTTGAAGAAATAGACGCGGCGCTCGAGCGCATCAAAGACAAAACCTACGGCATCTGCGTTGACACCGGCGAAGTTATCAACAAGGCCCGCCTGAAGGCAGTACCAGAAGCGCTGCGGACACTTGCTGCGCAGGAAGCCTATGACAGGGCACAGAGAAAGCGCAAGGCCATGAGCCGTGTGCCGGACCTCGACTAATTGCGTGTCGATCTCTATCCTGAACTAATTGATATACTCCGGTCGGCCGGAAAGCTGATCGGTAACCGGAGTTTTTTTCTCTGGCGGGGGGCCGAAGAGCCCGACCCTGCGGAAATAGACCTCTCTTTCAGGCCTGTTATTGCCGAAAAAGTCGTCGAACGGGCGCTCGACAAGAATGCCTGCGTTCTCTGCGCCCGGCGCATCTCATACAAAAAGGGACAGTTTGAGCCGGCCACACCGGCTGAACCGTACCTGTTTCTCATTCATAACGACTTTCTTGGACCCCGTGCCGGGTACTACAATAAGTCCGAAGAAAATACTCTTTTCGAGAAGATGATTGAGGGAGTTCTCGGTTTCCCTGCAAAGAACGTCCTGGTGCGTGAAATCCTGCGCTGCCACTTCAGCAAAGAAGACACGGGTGATCCGGCTGCACTGGCTAACTGTTCGACCCACCTGCGGCACGACATCGAGCGCGCCTCTATACGCGGCATTGTCCTGGTGGGGCAAGCTGCGAGTTTTGTATTCAGGGACAAGGCAGAGCTTGCAGAGAAGCAGGGAAAGGTATTTGAATGGAATGGGGTCAGGACGATCGTGTTACCCGGGCCCAACCGCCTGGTATATATGCGCGAGAAGGGATTCGCCCGTGAGCAAATCGACGCCGAGCGGAAGAAGATCTATGAAATGCTGACGATGTTCAGGGAAAAAATTATCGGGGCCCAAGCATAGAGCCCTGAAGACCCTCTACTTGAGCCCCGATACATGGGAGCCCGGAACCCTTGCGGGTATCCGAACGTCCCAGGCAGAATTAACCGCCTTGTTCTTCTGAAGAAGCTTCTTCTTCAGCTTTTTTAGCCTTTTTCTTTTTCTTCTTGGCTTTTTTCTTCTTAGCTTTCTTTGCTTTTTTCTTCTTCTTGCCTGTTTCTTCTTTCGCCGGCGCTTCTTTTGCCGGTTCTTCAGCCGCTGGCTCAGCGTCTTGTGCTACTACTACGCCACCAACGAGAGTGAATGCGAGCAGTAATGCTAACAGTTTTTTCAGCATCATGTTCTCCTAAGTCTGGTCTTTGCGATCTAAGGCGATTGACCCAATGAGCGCATGGCTCAATGGCAACCTCTTTTCACGCGTCAATGATAATACGTTGACAGGCGGGATAATCGGACAATTTTGACGGCAAATCCGCGGGTTACTGCGGGCTGCCCTTGGGTGGCCGATCAGTCGCTGCGCGGGCGAAACTTTTTCAGAGTGTCAGATGTACGTGCAACCGCTCAAGAGGCTGATCATACGCAGGGCGCGCTGAGAGGAAAATCGGGAGTCAAGAAATCAATGAATATCTATGTCGGAAACCTGGCGTACAACGCCACAGAAGATGAGCTGCGTTCAGCGTTCGGAGCCTTCGGTCAGGTGACTTCGGTCAAGATCGTCCGTGATCGTGAGACAGGCCGGTCACGCGGTTTTGCCTTTGTCGAAATGGAAGATGGTGAAGGCGCGCAGAATGCCGTCGCACAGATGAATGGCCGTGATCTGAATGGCCGCAACCTGGTTGTGAACGAAGCCCGGCCGCGCGAACAAGGCGGTGGTGGCGGTGGCGGTAGCCGTGGCGGCTATGGCGGCGGCGGCGGTGGCCGTGGCGGCTATGGTGGTGGCGGCGGTGGCCGTGGCGGCTATGGTGGTGGCGGCGGCGGTCGCGGTGGCCGCGGTGGCGGAAATTTCCGCCGTAACCAGGGCGACGACGAAACCTGGTAGATAACCCTTCATAACGACTGTTTGACAAGGGGGGACGAGTTCCCCCTTTTTATTTTTTTTGTGAACCAAAATCCGGCACAGCCTCCCCGTATACAGCGTCTCGACGATAATCTCGTGGCCCAGATTGCAGCGGGCGAAGTTATCGAATCACCCGCAGCAATCGTTAAAGAGCTGGTAGAAAATTCGCTCGATGCCGGGGCGACCGAAATTGAAATACTCATTGCCGGTGATGGCTTTGACGAGATACAGGTGCGCGACAATGGTCACGGCATTCACCCCGAAGACCTGCCGCTGGCGGTGGAAAGTTTTGCCACCAGTAAGATTCGCTCCCTCGACGAACTTATAGCCGCAGAATCCATGGGGTTTCGTGGCGAAGCCCTGGGCTCTATTGCCTCGGTGAGCCGGTTGCGTATCGAATCGCGCTGGCGCCATGCCACGCACGCAATGGCAATTTCAGTTGCGGACGGCACCAGGCAGGTTGAACCCTCAGCCATGGACCGCGGAACGCGCGTGGTCGTCCGCGATCTCTTCTACAACGTACCCGTACGCCGGGACTATTTTAGCAATGCGGCGAAGATTCGCCGCCAGCTCTCTGAGACGATTACCGGGCTTACTGCAGCGCATCCCGAGGTTGGTTTCCGCTACAGCCTGAACGAAGACGAACCGGTTACCTTACCTGCCCGTACGACCCTGATCGAACGGCTGCGCGATATCTGGGGAGAAAAAATCGGCGATGACCTGCTGCCGATCTTTTATGAATCCAACGGTATGCAGCTTGAGGGGTACATGTCGCGCTTCTACTTCTACCGGAGCCATGCGGGTGATATGCGGCTCTGGGTGAACCAGCGTCAGGTGCAGTACAAGCCCCTGACGATGCTGCTACGCCATGCCTATGGCGAACTCATGCCGAAGGGTAAGTTTCCTTTCTCTGTTCTGTTCCTGCGCATTGCGACGCGGGACGTGGACGCCAATGTACACCCGCAGAAGCGCGAGGTACGGTTTCGTCATGAACTGCCGGTTCAGCAGTTTCTGCGCGAAGCTTTCACGCGAACCATTTCTGCAGAAGGTGGCGTTTCTGCCTCAGCGATGGTACGGCTGCCACAGGTGAAGCCGGTTTCCGGATCAACGGTGTCGGTTTCACCGCCGCAGCCGGCAGAAAGCGCACGCCTGTTTGAGAGTTTACCACCGCTTCAGCTTGCAGACGAAAGTCCGCTGCCGGCAATTCCTGAAAACCTCGTTTTCCACTCACGCCTGTTTAACACTTTCATACTTGCCTCGAACGACGAGGGTATTTTCCTTATCGACCAGCATACCGCGCATGAGCGCATTAACTATGAGCGGTTTCTTGACCTGCTTGCCGCCAAGGATGATATAACGCAGCGCCTGGTACAACCGTTGCCGGTCTCAGCGGCCTTATTCGAGCGCACCAGCCTCAGGCGGGCAGGAGCAGCACTGACGAACATGGGCTTTGTGCTCGAAGACATGGGGCCGGCGGGCTATGCGCTGCGTGGCGTACCGGGTTATATTGATCCCGGTGAAGAGCAGGCCGCACTCGAAACAGCACTGCGGATCATCGAACAGTCCGACCTCAGCGACGCCGGGGAACTCTTTGACCAGCTGGCAAAAGACCTGTCCTGTCGCCACGCAATCCGGAAGGGCGAGAGCGCCTCATTGCCCGATTTTCGTGAGCTGACAGACAGGCTGCGCAGATGCAGAAACCCCATGCGCTGCCCGCATGGCAGACCAACGCTGGTAAAAATTGACGAACGCGAAGTCTTCGCCTTCTTTAAGAGACAGGCCGGCCATTGAGTGCTCCGAATTATCGCCGGTGACCGGGCGGTTATCCTGGTTTTTTCCGGCGGATATAGCGCAGGAAAATTTCATTTTTCCGCTTTTCAGCGCTCTGCAGTCGAAATTTTTGCAGCGGTAGTGGTTCGCTGCTGATAATGGATCGATCGGTGGTTGTGCCACCCCAGGCAATCGGCAGTATCGTGAGGTAGAATTCGTCGACCAGATCGTGCGCAAAAAACACGCCGTTGAGGCTTGGGCCGCCTTCGAGCAACAGGCGCTCAAACCCGCGCTCTCGCAGCGAACTGACAATCTCGGTCACCTGCCGGTGTTGGTGTATCTGCCAGTCACCGCTCGTATCGCTCCACAATTCGCGCAAAGCCGGTTTGGAATGCTCTGCGCTCAGCCAGAGTTCGCCGGCTGTTGCCGTATGTTTCGCAGCATTCAGTCCTTGCCTGAGCGGCTTAGGTGATTGCATGACAATCACCGGCCGGGGATGTTTTGCGTGGAGTTTTGTCCGAACGCGAAGATCCATGTTGTCGTGTTCCAGGGTTTTGCGCGAAACAATCAGGCATTGCGCCCATTCGCGCAGGCGATCCATGCGGCGGCGGTCTTCACTGCTGCCGTAGTTCCAGGCATCCGTGGGGTGTGCGACATGGCCATCGATCGTCATGGCCATGTTGAGCTTTAGCAGGGATTTCAGAAGTACTGGGCGCGACGGATGTCGGCCTTGATATTGAAGATCGCCAGCATCGCGCCGGCCATTCCAAACAGAAAGTACGTGGTAAAGGTTATCGAAACCAGCGCAATGTAAGTGCCGCTGCTGAATGACGGAAAGAGAAGGTCGCCTGGTACCTCACCGAACACGAGCGCCAGGTAGTGTGCAGGAACCATGCCGCCCACGAGATTACCAAAGAAATAGATGTATTTAGCCAGAACCTTGCCAAACGGATTATAGCCCAGAGCCAAAAGCAGGCTATAGAGCAGCGTTGAGGCAACGGTACTGAGTATTGCGAATTTCGCGGTCAACCAGGCCGAGGTAAAGAAGCCCGGGACTTCTTTTTTGTACTGGTAAAGATTTTTGATAATGTTATAAGCTCCACGCCCCTGGAAAAAGAAAAAAATGTAATTCAGATACGGAATATGCAGAAAAAGGCTGGTAGGGCCGGAATTTTTCTGGATGCGGATCTCTTCGCCGACGTCGAGCATGGGGACGAGTCAGTGGTCAGGCCTGACTGTCAATGAATTATCATGCGTGACTGGCGGAGAAAGGTATGCCTCTGCTCTTTTCAGCCGGCCAGAGCCATCACGACCCCGTGCATATCTTCCTGGTGGGGTACCGGGCCGTAGCAGACGAGGTAGCGCTGGTTGCCAAGCTGGAAGCTGTGCTGGCCGCCTGCTGCCTGCGCCGGGCTCCGGGAGAAAAAGAATTCCAGGTAGGCAAGTATGTCTGAATGGGCAGCCTGTGCACTGGAATGCAGCGCGTGCACCTTTTGGGCCCTCCGGTCGTAGCGAATCAGCAGCGGAGAAACCAGGCTTTCCAGTTTTGTGAGGGTCGCATGCGTCTCTTCTGCTTTGCGCAGCAGCACGTTGATTGCCCGCAGGTCTTCGCTGATTGTGATCAGCAGCCGGCGGCCGCTGCTGCGGAGTTCAAGCGGAATGCGGTAGGTACGGAAATGCCACGTGAGACCGGTCTGGTGCACGAGGTTTTCATCGGATTCAATATGGTAGGTAACGCTGCGCAGTACGTCGTGATCAATGCGCGAAATGGATGCAGCGCAGGCCTCTGAAAAGGTCGTCTGGTTTGAATGCCGGTAACCGGGCTTCAGGTCAAAGGTCAGTGCGGCTGCACTGTTATAGAAAACGTAATCCAGCGTGATGCCATCCTTGATGATGATGGGCAACGGGATATTGTTCAGTGTATTGGAATAGAATTCGTTTTCCAGGACTCTCTTTTTTTCGGCCGTTGTAAATTGCTGTCTCAGGTAGTAGACACAGCTAAAAGCCCCCATCGCGACGGAGATCTTCAGCATCTGCGCGACAAATTCGCGTTCTGCAGGAAACAGCGGGCTGGGTACTTCGGGAAGAAATCGCAGGGTGAGGGAGAAGGCCACGGGCATGACGCTCAAAATGCCGAGGGTAATCCGCTGCTTTTCCGAGAACATGACCCAGGGCAGCAGTGCTATGATCCAGAGTTTAAGCTCATTGACCTGCGAAAAACCGATGAGCCAGCACATCCAGAGCACAACCCCGTATACACTCAGGACCATGACCAGGCTGCTCAGATAGTCACGCCCCTTGTAGCGCAGCTGGACCGAAAATAGTGCCGCGACAGGATAGACCGAATAATAGAGCAGCAGGCGCGCGTCGTGCACCAGCAGCAGGAACGTGGGAATGGCAAGAAATACCAGGAGGAGCAGGGAAAAACTGACCCGTGCGGGTACCGTTTCAAACCACTGCGGTGAGCGTATCTCTGATAGAAAGATCCGCGCGTCTGAGGGCATTGTGCGGACTAGTAGGTTTTGTCCGCTTCTACGGCAAGTCCAACTTTCGAAGCTCCGGCAGCCTTGATTTTATCGAGAACCGAAAGGACCTTGCGGTAGGGGTGATCTCCTTCTGCTCTGACGATGACCGCCAGATCGGGATACGTCTCTTTGGCAGCCTTGACCTGGTCGTAGACCTCATCGAGGCTCATCGCCGGTTTATCCTGCACAAAGAGATCGCCGGTCTTCTTGATCGTCACTGTCAGGCGGTGCGGCTCATTTTTTACCGCAGCCGCGTTCACCTTTGGCAAGGCCACGGGGATTGTTTTGTAGCGCGTGAATTCGGCCGTTACCATGAGGATGATCACGAGCACCAGCATGATATCAACCAGCGGCGTGACATTGATGTCGCTGATCGGGCCTGAGCCGTTGCTTTTGGTCGAGCCTGCCATGTTATTTGTTGAGGCGAATTGCCCGTATCAGGGTGCAGATTTCTTCAGATTGAGACATTTTATCCTGCACAACGCGGGCAAGGGCATTGTAGGCAATAACCACGGGAATCGCTACCCCCAGGCCCATAGCCGTGGCGATCAGCGCTTCGGATATCCCGCGCATCACGACTGCTGGTCCGGAATCGCCCATTTCGGCAAGGTCGCGGAAGGCTTTCATGATCCCCAGAACTGTACCGAGCAGACCGATGAACGGGGTATTGTTGCCGAGCGTTGAAAGGATCACCAGGCGTTTTTCAAGTCCACGGCGTTCTGCAATCAGCGCCGACTCGGCGTATTCTTTCATTGCGTGCTCGCCCTTGTCCCAGCCCTTGAGCGAGACGGCGGCAATACGACCCTCGAGGCCATATTTCGGTTCTGCGGCTTCGGCCGCTATCTTCTCGATGCTGTCGCCGCGGTGCAGGGACTCGGTGAGATACTGTACGAGCCCCGCACTGTCGCCGCGCACTTTCCGTAGCACGTAGACCCGCTCGAGGACGACAAAGAGTGCGAGGTTGAAGATAAAGATCATCACCCAGACGGTTGGGTCAGAGCCAAAGTGCCAGCGGCCGGCTTCTGCAAGCATGTTACCGCCTGGGGCTGCCTGTTGTGCCGGGGCAGCTGCTTCAGTCGGGGCCGCGGCGGCTGGTGCTGGCTGTTGCTGCGCATTGATCAGCCAACTGCCGGAGAGCGAAAAGATTGCCATAAACAGGAAGAATCGCATACGCATAAGGCAAAAAAGGAGAGGGCAAGATGGCGTAAAGTTGTACAGTAGGAAACTGTTAGACGCTCTGAAACAATGTTCCGATAATACGCTTATGCGTTTGCGCGTCGTAACCATTCTGCTGCTGGCAACTGCCATTTTCGCCGAAGTCAAAATTACGCCTCTGGGTAATGGGGTCAATTCACGCTACGACGAGCTGGCACCCGTACTCGCGCCTGATGGCAATACAATCTTTTTTTGCCGCGAAGGGCATCCGGAGAATGTGGGAGTGAGGACGATTGTAGATGGTGCCAGCGCCCTGCGCGATGACCAGGATATCTGGATGAGCAGCCGGCGGCCCGACGGGACATGGTCTGATGCCCAGCATATAGGGGCGCCCTTTAATTCACGAACCTACGATTTTCCCATCGGCACGTCCGCCGACGGCAAAACCCTGTATATCGGAAATATCTATTCCAAAGACGGTACTGTTTCACCGGGGGTATCAAAGACACGGTTGATCCGGGGCAAGTGGTCGTTTCCCGAACCGCTGCGTATCCAGAACTTTTACAACGAGGCCAACCTCGTGAACTATTCGCTCTCAGCCGATGAACGCACTCTGATTCTCAACCTGCAGCGCAAAGACACCGTGGGCCGCATGGATCTTTACGTGAGCTTTTTACAACCCGACGATTCATGGTCTGAACCCATGAACCTGGGTAAAGAAATCAACTCTGCCTTCATGGAAGTCACTCCCTATCTGGCAGCTGACAACAAGACGCTGTACTTCGCCTCAAACCGTCCAGGTGGCGTCGGCCAGTTCGATATGTATATGTCGCGGCGGCAGGACAATACGTGGACACACTGGACTGAGCCGGTAAATCTTGGACCAAATATCAACACTACCGGAAACGATATCAATTATGTGATAGCTCCCACCGGCGATTATGCCATTTTTTCTTCTGATACGCCAGGCAAAGGCAAAGACCTCTACCGCATTTCACTGCCCGAAGAACTGCGACCTGAAAAATCGATACTGGTCTTCGGTAAGGTCGTCGGTAAAGATGGCAAGGGTGTTCAGGGCAGGGTAGTCTTTGAGCGCCTCAGCGATGGCGCACTACTTGCGCGCACCGAGACGAACGAAGATGGTGATTTCAAAATGAACCTGCCGCTGGGAGAGGTATATGGCATTCATGCAGAGTCGGGCGGTTACCTGCCGCAGAGCACGACTATTGACCTGCAAAAGGGATTCAGCAAAGAACACCCGATTGAACTCAACATGACGCAACTTGCGCCGGGTGCGAAGATGCCGATCAACAATATCTTTTTTCGCAAGGGTTCATACCAGTTATCGAAAGAATCGAATGCGGAGCTCAACCGGCTGACAAAGCTGCTCAAGGGCTATCCGGGATTAAAAGTAGAAATCGGCGGACATACGGATAATACCGGAGACGACCGCAGCAACATGGAGTTATCCAAGAACCGAGCCCGTGCTGTGATGGATTACCTCATCGAAAAGGGAATGCCGCGCAATTCGATTAAGGCCGTAGGGTATGGTGAGTCACGGCCAATCGCTTCAAACAACACAGCAGAGGGAAAAAAGAAGAACCGCCGCGTAGAGCTGACGATTCTATCGATTGAGAAGAAGTAGGTTCAGAGGTCACCCCCGGGAATTCGAGGGGCAGGCCCGTCGCCAGATTGCGACAGGCCAACGTCAGAAATTATTTAGAAGCTTTTTTCTCGACAAACTTAACGTGCTTACGCACTTTCGGATCATATTTCATGACCTCGAGCTTGCCACCCTGCGCCTTCTTGTTGCGGGTGGTGGTGTAAAAGAAGCCCGTGCCGGCTGTCGATTCGAGTTTGACGATTTCGCGCATAGGGCACCGGTCAGTTCACAAACAGGCTGTAAACAGCAATTAGGATCGTCTGCTGCCGGCAAAAGTCGGGCCGGAACCTGGTTGATCTGATTCACCAGCCCCAAAAAAAAAACCTGCTCAAGTTCTGCCTATACTAAAGCCGAAACTGAAACTGGAGACCTCCCCCCAGTGGAGGTTTGCGGTTTTCTGGTAAAACACCAGGGTGCCGTGCGTCTTCTCACCCGTTTGCCCTGAAAGAGAAAAATCCAGCAGGGCAAACGGGTTTTTTTTGCGCCTGGCTGCTGTGAAAACGGGCTTTGCAGCCTGTTTCAGGCAAAAATATCTCCGCATGATCAATTCGAACCACATCAAGCGTGGCATGGCCCTCAAGGTTGATGGCGACCTTGTCGTTATCCAGAGCTTCGAGCACCATAAGCCAGGCAAGGGTGCTGCCATCGTGCGCGTGCGCATAAAATCACTCAGCAAAGGCACCACGGTAGAAAGAACCTGGCGTTCGGGCGAGATGCTCGAAGATGTCGAACTCGAAAAGCGTAACGTTACCTATAATTTCGAAGACGGTGACCAGCTGGTTTTCATGGACAGTGAAACCTACGACCAGATTCACGTCGATAAGAAGGATCTCGAAGACATTCTGCAGTTTATCACCGACGGCATGGAGTTCCAGATTCTTCTCTATGAAGGCAAACCCGTGAGCGTTATTCCGCCCAACTTTATTGTAGCCAAGGTTGAATACGCTGAAGAAGGCCTCAAGGGTGATACTGCAACAACTGCGTACAAAGAGGTTACAGTCGAAGGCGGTGGCAAGATCCAGACGCCATTGTTCGTAAAAACCGGCGACATGATCAAGATCGACCTGCGCGATATGACCTACGTCGAGAGAGTGAATCAAAAGTAATTGCCTGCGGCAATTACTTTTGATTGGTCGTACAGGGTATGGCCAATTTAGCCGGCGGCTTTGAACTGTTCCGCGGCGGGCATTTTGCCGAAGCGGGGTCCGTTGCCCGGCAACTCATTGCGCAGCGTCCTGCTGATTTTTGGGCGCATTATCTGCTTACCGTTGCAAGCGCGTTCGCCAGCGAAATCCCGCAATTTGAAGTGAACCTGTCAGCGCTGGAGAATGCGCAGCAGGATGAGAACGCCGGGGTTTATCTGCACTACCTGCAGGCCTGGCATGCGCTGCTGGCGCGCGATACCGAAAAGGCTCTCTGGCACTACCTGCAGATTGCCGATCACGCCGAAGGATGGCTCGCGCGTTCGTTATTGAAGAAATTCCGCAAACAGAAAGAGATACCTAATCCAGCCTTTCATGCCGCCGACTATATTGTGCTGCCGTCAAGCCTGCCGCCTCAGGCAAAAAAAACTAACCCGAATGCTACCGGTGAAGAAAAAGCAGCAGGCTGGCTGTATGAACCGAAAGCTAAGAAGAAGCTGCCCCGTATTCGCCTCGCGAATTTTTCATGGGCTAGGCTTTCTCTCGCGTTGCTGATTGCGGCAGTGGGAGCTTCAGCTATACTGTTTTACCGGCGCTACCAGCTGCAACCGACAAGGCCGGAAATACCGCCACTGCAGATCGCTGATTCTGCAGCAGTCATGCCGGTGGGTAAAGGTGCACGCGTGCTGTACACTTACCGCTCGCGTGACGCGATCATCAGTGATTTTGAAAGGGCAAAGAAACTACTGGGTGAACGCAAGATTAATCAAAGCCGGTTCATTCTGCAGCGCCTGATAGAATCGAACGCAGATTTTCAGAGTCGCGAAAAAGCGCGCATCTTCCTCAATTTTATTCCTGATCTTCCCTTTGCTGAATTTAACGACAATCTGTTGCTGCGCGATCTTTTCGCCGATACAAAGGCGCGCGCAGGCAGCCTGATTTTGCTTGCGGGTGAGCTGCGCGATGCGGTGACACGTGCAGGTGCGACAACCTACCACTTTATGGTGCGCGAAGGCGAGCGCGAGTACCTGGTGCAGGCCTACCGCGACGGAAATTTAGCTGAAGAGAAGTTGCAGAGCTCTGATAAAAAATCGCATATCCAGGTGTATGGTCGTTTTCGTGGCTTAGTGGGAGAGCAGAAGATCATCTACCTCGAAATTCTCCGCGTCTGGCGATAGGCAGAACGACCCAGGGAAGTTTTCCGGTTAGGTCACGCCGATAATTCAGTTGCGCCCGCAGACGCCCGGCCGCAAGGTACCGGGTGCAGAATTCAGCGCGAATAGTCCTTGCGGTTTTTCTTTCCTGTTTCGGTGGCATGACAATACACACCATCGATAAAGTTACTGCTGGTGAATCGGAACTCGAAGCGCTCCGCATGATTGCCGCGACTCCCGAGGCGCAGATGAGTGATCTCTGCACGCTTATATTAATCCAGCGTGGCGAATTGGACAAGTTTCCAGAGTCAAAGAAACGCTGCGAGGCAGTCGAAGCGCTGAGAATCTATCGCTTCAATAAAGATGATTTACCGCTGCTAACCCCGGTGACTGCGGGTGCTGCCTCCAAGGCAGCTATCAACGCGCACGGATTGGAAAAATCCCTGATGTTCAGCCTGACAGGCCTTGAATGGTACGCAATACAGAATGCAGAACACCTGGGCCTGCTCAAGCCGAAAACCGCTGCGTTCAAGAAGCTGTCGGGCGAGGAACTCGTGGCAATTTTTGAAAATGCACTCCTCCAGTCTGAAAGTAAAGCCAATTGGAACAAGCCCGGAAACCCCTATGAGGTATTCGGCGTCCAGTCTTATGAAGAACTCAATAAAGCCTACGACTCAGTGACCGAATCCGGTAAAGCACCGGAAAAAAACAAGAAGTAGGAAAATATGAGAAATATCCCTTTTGCCTTGCGGCCAATCGCATTTATTGCCATTCTTTCGGGTATTGCTCCGCTGTCACTTCAGGCAGAAGCACGATTTTCATCGCTCAAAGGGACCGTTCAGGTCTTTGAGAATCGCAAATGGGTGAATGCAACCACCCAGACGAAACTTGCCTCAGGCACGATGATTCAGACCTCTTACCGAAGCCAGGCCGTCGTTATCTACCCGAAGGGCGGCCAGCTGGCGGTCGGTCCCAACACGAGGGTCACGATCTTTGATAACGCAGCCGGATCAGGCACAGATCGCGAACTCATGGTGGATCATGGCCAGATTACTGCTTTTGTCCAGAAGGGTGCTGAAGGCAATCGTAACGCATTTCGTATTCGTACGCCCACGACGGTCGCGGGCGTACGCGGTTCACTCATAGCCACCCGCCTTGCCGGAAGGGTGCTCACGGTTAGTGCCATCCAGTCAGCTGCGCAGATCGAGATGGGCCTGCAGCAGTCACGCATCAAATCCGCTGAACTGCAGCTTGCCAACGCCCGCAAGAATCTTGCCGACCAGCAGGCGCGCATAAAGGCTACAGAAGAACACGTCAAGTTACTTAAAGAAGAGATCAAAACGCTTGAGGCAGAAAACTCACCCGGCAATGCGGCAAAGCTGAACCGCGCCATGCAAATGCTGAATCTTTACTCAAACAACGTTACTCTCTATACTGCAGACCTGAAGAAGATGGAACAGTTCGAAGCTACTGCAATCAGCAAATTGGCTGCAGCAAAAGCAGACCTGGCAGCCATTGCGGCAGAAGAAAAAGCGTTGATTGCCAATCTGCAAAAGAGTCAGCCGACGCAGATTCCGCAGGGTGACTCAGCAGTGGCGAGCGGCGAAATTACCCCGCCTCTCGAAGCAGAAAAAAAGAAAGTGCGACCCACCGCCCTGAACACTGTGGGTCAAACCGGCAGCGAGCAAACCATCTCTGAGCAGAATGATGTAAAGGCCGGCGTCGGCAACGATACGCAGCAGCTGTACAACAATGTCAATACGGTGACGCAGCCCACCACGACCGGGCAACCGACACTCAGAAAGCTCTGAGAAATCACCTCCTGAGGATAAAAAGCATGAAGAAGATTATCGCATTGGCGGCTGCAAGTATGTGCACGCTGGCGGTTGCGGCTCAGCCGAAAGTGGCCAGTACACCGGCAGAAAGCCCTGCGGAAACAAAGTCGCTCCCGGTCGAAGAGCCCCGTGCAGGCGAGCATTTTCTGCGCGCGGGCATGCTGGCAACCACCAACTATTACCAGGATCAGGTCTTACAGAAAGGACTGGTGAACGGTAACTATCGCCCGTACGCAAGCTATTCGTATAACGACAAATATACCGTCATGGTGCGTGGTAACCTCGCACTGAAATATTATCCCGAAAAGCCGGCGGGAGTGGACAAACAGGCAAATGCGGTAGGCATACTTGAAATAACTTCCTTTGAAGCCAATTTTGGCAAAGCTAGTGTGACAGCCGGCCGGAGCTTTTACCAGACGGAGCAGGGTATCCTGTTTGCCAATTTTGCCGATGGCGTTGCCTATTCCGGGTCGTATTCATTTGGAAAGATCAAAGCGATGGGACTTTATTCCGCTGACTATGGAAAATCCGCGTGCTCCGTGAACATTAACGGCTGCGGGGGAGATCCCAACCCGTTCAATACGATTCCTGGCTTGCAGCCCGACGCTTCGGTGACAGGTTCAGGCCAACGTCTGTTTGCGACGTTGGAATACACAACCCGCGCCTTCGATTTTGGGCCATTGAACGTGGCCAGCATCGTGTACGGCGTTTACAGTAAGGACTTGATTAAGGAAAGCCCCGCCGTTGTGACGCGTTACGAGTATAATCCCTATTACGCAGGTGTCGGTTTCCTTGGTTATGTTCTCAATGCCAAACTGCAGTATCGAGTGGATGGCATTTACCAGGGCGGAGAATCTTTCAACCTGAGCGCGAATGGCGAATCGTTGCAGAACAAAATCATGGCGGGGGCACTGGTCAGCAGGCTGAACTATGTGCTTCCTGTCTTGACAACGACCGATACGCAGGTTTCGGCCGAATACACTGTTGCTTCAGGCGATGCCGATGCGTCGCGTGCAGGCACCGCTTCGCAATCCAATACGGTGGGAAGCTACACAGCATTTCAAGCCTTCGGCGCTTATTCAGGCGGTCTGGCGCTCAAGCCGCGCCTCACGAACATACAGATCTTTCGCGGTGGCGTTGAACTTCGCCCGCTGAAAATGTTCTTTTGGGCGCGGAACCTCGGCCTTTCTGTTAAATACTCGTTCTATCGTAAGGTTGCTGCGACCGGAGGTATTTCTGATGGTGCCGCGACAGAGGCTTCCACTGATATCGGCATGGCAGGCGATGCCGGTATCAACTTCGCAGCTCGTAGCGACCTGCAGTTCTTCTATGGTTTTGGAATTTTTAAGCCCGGCGATGCGTACCCATCGATTGCCGCCGATGGCAGCGATGGTCGCGCGCTTCGCCAGGCTCATATAGTGAGCCTGACGTTGGTGTTTTGATTTGAATGGCGAGAATTCGTATGTCACGGTTCGACAGGCAATGCCGGCAGTGACTGCATCGCGCTGTGCCAATGGAATAGCAGAGATATCACCCCGAGATTGTCGAAGGGTGGCAGGGAGTTAAGATGACAGGACTTAAAGGACTCGTGAGCGTTTCGATGCTTCTGGGCATCATTGCGTGTAAAGGCGGCGAAACACCCGCGAAACTCAGCGGCAACGCATCGCTGCGCCTCGCCGATGGCTCACCCATTTCACAATCGGCCACAACGGAGTATAACCCGTACGTAGTGAAAATGCCAGACGGCTTCCTGATGCTCGTTTTTGGCTCTGACCGCAGCTGTGCCGGCTGTACAGCGGGCACGCAGAATATCTTTGTAGCACGGTCAGTCGCGGCCTACAACAACGACCAAAAACTGCCAGCTTTCAGTAATCCGGTGGTGGTGACCGTTGCTTCAACGCCGCTCAACTATGCCAGCGCGATCACCTTCGCCGCCACGCAGAACGGAGCGAATCTGCGAATCTATCTCAACAATGCGCAGGGTATCATTCAGTACGCAGACTTTCTTGCCACCAGCGGTACTTTCAATACGGCAGGCTTCACGTCGATTGTGAACTCCGTCTGGCGCCGGCTTACCATCGTGGGTATTGACGACCTCGGTACCGGCATCTACGGCCGTAGTACGAGCGGCCAGGTCTATTGGCTGAACCCAGCCATACTGAATATTGCACTGACGCCGATGACCAGCACGGGGTTGGCAGCGCTCGCACGCGTCGCACCGGCGCAGAGTAGCATGCAAGATGGCTATATCACACTGCAAAATGGCAGTGTCAGCACCTCTTCCTATTCAGCGGTTAGCTCAACTTTGACGAAGTTGCAGGCAACATTCAGTGGGGCAAAAGTGACCGCAAAATCACTTTCGATCGCGCATACCGGTAATGCCGCTGGCGACTTTATTATCTTGTCGGCAGCAGATGCCGGGCAAACCGCGCAGGATCTCTATGTTATCGAAGGCATCACACCTTCGCAACTCTGGTCCGATTTAAGTACGAAACCGACGTCTGGTATTTCCACCATGCCTGCAGCCGTGAGCGGTGTCTATGCTTGGTATGAATTCGATGGTAACCGAAACGATGTGAGTGGCTCAGGTAATAATGCATACCTGCCCACAGCGCCCTTCAGTGGTGTTGATCCGGCGTATACCGCCAGTGACCGTTACGGTGTACCGAATTCTGCGGCGACATTTGATGGTTCGACTCAGTATATTGGTACAAACTTCGTTGCCAAATGTGATGAAGATCATTCTGTTTCATTTTGGGTAAAAACATCGCAAACCGCGACGCAGAAATCCATTATGGGCTTTCAAACAGGTCCCAATGCGAATCCTGGATTGCGGCTATATATGCAGGCTGGCGGCCTCATGTCAATGTACGCGTTTTACCAGGATAGTGGTCTCAATGAAGATAATCTCAGCGGCACCGCTTCCAATCTTACGGCGGGCCAGTGGAAGCATGTTGTCTATGTGCATGATCGAATCACCAAAAAGGGATTTCTCTATGTCGATGGCGTGGCGGGTGCAGAAACCACGGGTGCGTCCAATAACCGGTGCAGCGGTACCCCGTGTGCTTGCACTGGGGCTTCTCCGGTCATAGGCGAGCAGCAATGGTGGGTTGGGTCTGGCACAGGAACCAACCAACCATTTGCAATTGGTTTTGCGTATCCGATCCAGTTTTTTTCAGGTGACCTCGATCAAGTGGCATTTTTCACCCGAAAACTCAGCGCTGCTGAAATTCAGGTCTTAGCAACCCAATGATCAGGAGGAAACTCATGAAAAAATCAATTTCAATCCTCCTGCTGAGTACGATCGCGATGGTCGATTGTTCAAAATCAGAAGGCTCAGGCAGTGCGGACAGTACCGCTGGCTCGACAACAGCGAGCGTTGTGTGCAGTGTATCAGGCCTCGGAGCTTTTACTAGCTCGACACCCGAGTCAAATGACCCGAATGGGTGGCGCTCAGTCACATTTGGCGCAGGCAAGTTTGTAGCAGTCAGCAATGGTGCACCCAACCGCATAAACTATTCAACAAATGGTGTTAATTGGACCGGTGCCGCAGCGATCGCTAAGAATTGGGGCGGCATCGCATACGGGAACAACCTCTATATTGCAGTAGCGGCCGGGCTCGACAAAGCTATCATGACCTCGCCAGATGCCATCAACTGGACGGATAGAACCGTACCGCAGGCAGATGACTATCGCTCGGTGGCATATTCAGGCACGCTGTACGCGGCTGTAGCGCAAGGCAGCACCGCTTTTCGCGTTGCAACATCGCCGGATGGAGTGACTTGGACCGCACGCACAGCTGCCGAGGCCACTACGTGGCAGAGTGTCGTGTATGGCAATGGCAAGTTCGTCGCTGTTGCATCAGCCGGTACAAACCGCGTGATGACGTCCACGGATGGCATTACCTGGAATGGATACACTGCGGCTGAGGCCAACGGCTGGAACGCAGTCACCTACGGAAATAATCTTTTTGTCGCCGTTGCAAACTCGGGAACGAATCGCGTGATGACATCGCCCGACGGGCAAACATGGACAGCGCGGTCTGCGGCGACTGCAAACACCTGGTACGCGGTCACCTATGGTAATGGACTCTTTGTTGCTGTCTCTCAGGACGGAGCGGCAATGGTCTCATCTGATGGTATTACATGGCAATCAAAAGCTGTTCCAGAGTCGAATCAGTGGCTTGGCGTCACATACGGAAACAACCGATTCGTTGCAGTTTCGGGCACGGGCACGAATAAGGCCATGTACGCCTCCTGCCAATAAACATGACGGAGAAACCGATAGGCACCGATGAAATCCGCACATATTCCGAGGCAACTCAGTTTTCATCATAAAAATTGAGTAACGAGGGATGACCAGATTTAAATGGGGAAATTTTGTATGAGCCTAAATTCATCTCTCACGCGGCTGCAAGCTGGTAGAGTGAGGATTCTTTTGCTCGGCTTGATATTCGCTGTTGCAGGCCTTTTACTTCTGGTTGCCTGCAAATCAAATCCAGCGAGCATCAAACTCGCAGGTTCGGCGGCCCTGCGCCTCGCCGATGGCTCACCGATTTCACTGGCGAACACGAACGAGTACAATCCTTATTTCGTAAGGATGCCCGACGGATTTCTGATGCTCGTCTTCGGCTCTGATCGCAGCTGTGGCGGCTGTACCGGCGGTACGCACAATATCTTCATTGCGCGTTCGGTCGCGGTGTATAATGACGACGGTAAACTTCCGGCATTCAATACCCCGACAGTATTCACGGTCGCCGGTACACCTCTCAATGCCGCAGGCACCGTAAGTTTTGTGGCGACGAAAAATTCCGTGCAGCTGCGAATCTATCTGGTGAATGCCGGCCTGATTCGCTATGCTGACTTGGTGGCGACGGTAGCTCCTTACAACACAACGGCACTTTCTTCTATCGCTCAATTTTCCCTCGTACGTTCCAGCCTGCTGGGTATTGATGCCTCGGGGGTGAACCTGTTTGCCCGGTCTGATAAAGCAACGCAGGCATTCTATTTTGATCCGACACTGAATACCAATGGCATGACGCGTCTCGCCGTCGGCGCCGAAGCTACGTCTGTCGTACAGGTTGCCGCAAATATAGCCGGGCAGTCAGACGCATTTTTCTTTCTGAAGAACGGCCAGGTCACCAGCCTGTCGCACGCGGCTCAGGGCGCAGCGGCTACGCAGGTCAATACGGCAGTACAAAACAGTAAGGTGAGTCTGCAATCAATGAGCGTCCTCAGCACCGGGGTTAAGGCCGGCGATCTTATTTTGCTGTCGGGTACTGAGGCGGGGTCAGCTCAATCTGATCTTTATGTGCTCGATGGCACTAACGCGGGTGTCATGTGGGAGCAACTGGCGTCACGTCCCCCTTCGAGCATTGCAGCACCACCCGATTGGACTCAGCCTCAACTCACCGCGACACGTGTCTATGGACAGAACGGACTCTATAATTGCAACGTGCAGAACAACAATCACACGGGTTGCGTTTCGGGCGGACAGAGCGACCGGAATTTTTTCGTGCCATTCAGGGTTTCCGTTTCTGATTCGGGAATCTACGTAGCTGACCAGCAAAACAACAGGGCCTTGTATTTTCCGGGTACTTCTCTGATCGCGACACGTGTCTACTGCCAGGCCGGAAATTTCACAACGGGTACATTTGGGGTAGCTCCAAACTCGCAGACCTGTCGTGGCAGTGGTAGTTACGGCAATGTGCCATCCGTGTTTGCAGATACTTCAGGATTATACGTGAATGATATCGAAGGAAATCGTATACTGTTTTTTTCAGGGACCAACATCGATGCAGCCCTCGGTTCGGGACGGGTATACGGGCAGGCCGGGAGCTATACGACTTTTGCCATCAATAATCCTGCACTCGGTAACCAGAGTGTGTATTATCCGGATTCGGTGACTGCTGACGCGACTGGTGTTTATGTTGCAGACACTTTTAACCACAGGGTGCTGCATTTTCCCGGCACTTCGACAACTGCCGACCGTGTTTACGGTCAGCCCGACTTCACCACGAACACCAGCGGCACTTCAGCAATCAAGATGCAGAAGCCGCGTGGTGTTGCCATCGCGCCAGACGGCATTTACGTGTCCGATACAGAAAATAACCGGATCTTGTTTTTCCCAGGAACATCAACTACCGCAACGCGCGTTTACGGACAGAGCGATTTTATCAGTAACAGTCCGGGCGTTACGGCAAGTAAGATGAACTGGCCATGGGGTATCAGGTATTTCGGCGGCGGCATTTATGTTGCAGATCCGCAGAATCATCGCGTGCTGTATTTTCCCGTTGAATCAGCATCAGCAACCCGAGTTTGGGGCCAGGCGGGCAGCTTTACGGCAAACACGGTCAACAATGGTGGGATATCCGCAAGCTCACTCAACACGCCGAGTGGTCTAGACATTGACGAAACGGGGCTTTATGTAGGTGATTCGGCAAATAACCGGGTGCTTTTTTTCCCGCGCTAGCCTCGTTGTGTGTAAGCCACGATTCTGTACGCCGGAATCTAAGAAGGAATAGCTTTTGCACCGCACTAAATACTGACAAAGCCGTCATTTTTTTTGCAACCGCCCGGCCACCGCGGTCTTCTAATTACTGATGAAACTTGCTTTTAAGCGGCCCCCGGTGGGCCGAACCCAATGGGTATCGATCGCGTTTCTTAGCCTATCTCCGGTCATTGGCTTTGGCGCGCTGGCGTATTTTGTAAGAACCGGGACCTTGTCATCAGCAACGCTGATTCTCGCGGTGGTGATAGCAACCCTAGCAGGCATGGGCACAACCGCCGGTTACCACCGGCTCTTTTCGCACCGCTCGTACGAAGCGGCGGGGCCGGTGCGCGTCATGATGCTGCTCATCGGCCTCCTGGGCCTGCAGGGCTCGGCACTTGAATGGTCGCTCGATCACCGCACGCACCATAAATTCGTCGACCGTGAAAAAGATCCCTACAGCATCACCAAAGGCTTCTGGTTTGCCCACATGCTCTGGATCTTCAAAACCCGGGCAAGAGACTGGCGGCCGTCTCACAACGCTGACCTTTTTCGCGATAAGTATGTGTTCTTCCAGCACCGCTACTTTATGCCACTCGCCATTATCACCAACTTTGTCATACCTGCGGCTGTCGCCGGTATCTTCTGGGGCGACATGTGGGGGGGATTTCTAATAGCAGGGTTTTTGCGTCTCGTGTTCACGCATCACTCCACGTTTTTTATCAATTCCCTTTGCCATATTGCGGGCTCTCAACCTTACAGCGACAAGCATACAGCCCGGGACAATGCGATCACCGCATTCTTCACGTGGGGCGAAGGTTACCATAACTTCCACCACGAATTCGCCAACGACTACCGCAACGGCGTCCGCTGGTACCAGTATGATCCCGGCAAGTGGCTGATTTGGCTGATGTCACATCTGCATCTCGCCTGGAATCTCAAACGCGTGCCCGACACCACTATCAAACAGCGCCGTATGCAGATGCAAAAAGGTGAGCTGCTGTCGAAACTTGAGAAATGGGGCTGGACCGAAGAGCGCAAACAGCTCTTTCAGGCGCAGCTCGATGATACCTTTGCCGCTTTCAGACGGCGCGCTGCGGTGATGAATGAAATCCGCAACCGCATGAAAAGCGATGCGGTAAAGGCAACGCAACGCCGCTTCGAGTTGATGCAGGAGCGTTATGCGAAATTACAGGATGCCGTCGAAGAAACAGCGATCCAGTGGAAACTGCTGCGTCGTCGTGCGCGTGCTTAGCCTTTAACGAAAGCCGCGATCTTGGTGAGCGCGGCTTCAATTTCTTTGCGCGCCGTGGCATAAGAGCAGCGGATAAAGCCTTCGCCGGAATCACCAAAGGCGGTTCCGGGCACAACCGCAACATTCTGTGCTTCAAGCAGTTCGGTGGCAAACTGCATGGAGGTTTTGCCGGTTGAGCGGATGTCAGGAAAAACATAAAATGCACCCTGCGGCATGAAACAGTTGAGCCCCATATCGTTGAACCCTTTGACGATCAGGTCGCGGCGCAGCCGGTATTCGTCGCGCATCTTATCGCGTTCACCGAGCGCATACTTGAGCGCAGTTTCGGCTGCAATCTGCCCCAGTGTAGGGGCGCAGAGCATCGAATACTGGTGAATCTTGGTCATCGACTTGATGAGGTTTTCGTCGCCGCAGGCATAGCCGATGCGCCAGCCGGTCATGGCGAAGGCCTTGGAAAAACCACCCAACAGAAGCGTGCGCTCTTTCATGCCGGGCAGAGTCGGGAAGGGTACGTGCTCCCCTTCGTAGTTCAGCTCGCCGTAGATCTCGTCCGAAATGACGATGAGGTTCTTCTCTTCTGCCAGCTGTGCCATACGCATCAGCTCGTCGCGCCCGATCGACGCGCCGGTGGGATTAGATGGATAGTTCAGAAACAATATCTTGCTCTGGACTCCGGTCGCGTGCACGACGCTGCTGATGTTTTCCGCCTTGAGCGAAAAATCATTCTCGGCAGTGGCCAGCACCCTCTGGGGTATACCACCCGCAAGGCGGATCATGGGGTCATACGAGACGTAGCAGGGCTCAGGGTAGAGCACGCCATCGCCGGGATTCAGCAAGGCGCGAAAGGCGAGGTCTACTCCCTGCGAAACCCCCACAGTGATAAGGATTTCCTTTTCCGGGTTATAAGAAAGCCCGTACTCTTTTTCGAGGTAGCGCGCAATTTCCCGCCGCAGCGAGAGCAGTCCCGAGTTGCCGGTGTAGTGAGTATAACCGTCGCGCAGTGCCTGTATCGAATGGTCGATCACTACCTGCGGAGTAACAAAATCAGGTTCGCCGACGCCCAGTGAGATGCAGTCTTTGCGCGTCGCGACGATATCAAAAAACTGCCTGATGCCCGAAGGCTTCAGGGTTTGTACAACAGAAGAGAGCTTTTCAGACCATTCGATCATGGCAGTTGCTGCCCCGCCTGCCACCAGGGCAAACGGGATACGTATTACTTGAGCAGCGCCTCGACTCCGGGCAGCTTTTTGCCTTCGAGGTATTCGAGTGTTGCCCCGCCACCGGTAGACACATGCGTCATCTTGTCTTCGAGGCCCGCCTGTGTCAGGGCAAAGATGGAATCGCCACCGCCGACAATGGTCGAGCCCTTGACCTTGGCCATGGCCTTGGCAATAGCAAAAGTACCGCCGGAAAACTTTTTCATTTCGAACACACCCATCGGCCCGTTCCAGAGTACGGTTTTGGCATTTTTGATGACTTTTGCGTAATGGTCGGCAGTCTTGGGACCGATGTCCATTCCCATGAAACCGTCGGGGATTGATTTCTTCACGGTCTTGATCTTGCCCTTTTCGCCAAACTCCGATGAAACCACGTGGTCTTCTGGTAGCAGCAATTCGCGCTTGTTGTAAGCAGCCTTATCGACGATCTGGAAGGCCTGGCTCAGATAATCTTTTTCAATCATGGAGTTGCCAACTTCAATCAGGCGAGACTTCAGAAATGTATAGGCCATCGCTCCACCGATCAGGATGCTGTCAGCCTTGGTAATCAGGTTTTCCAGCACGGCGAGTTTGCTCGAGACCTTTGAACCGCCGATGATTGCCACGAAGGGCCGGGGTGGGTCGGTTACCAGTTTCTGCAGAATATCGATTTCTTTCTTCAGCAGCAGACCGGCAAAACCAGGCAACAACTTCGCACACTCGTAAATTGAGGCATGTGCCCGGTGTGCGGCGCCGAAAGCGTCGTTGACGTAGATATCTGCCAGCTTGCACAGCTTCTTTGCAAAGTCGTTGCGGACCTTCTCTTCTTTCGAGGTCTCTTCGTCGTAGTAGCGGATGTTCTCGAGAACCAGGACTTCGCCGCCCTTGAGCTTGCCCGCGAGTTCTTCGGCTACCGGGCCAACAGCTTCGCTGGAAAAATGCACAGTACGGCCGGGCAGCAACGTCCCCAGGTGAGCTGCGATGTTTTTCAGCGAAAGTGCCGGGTCACCTTTCTTTTCGGGGCGACCGAGGTGCGAGATGATAATGACCGAAGCGCCGCGGTTGAGCAGCAGTTCGATCGTGGGGAGGCTTTTGACCATGCGGGTGTCGTCGCTGATCGCGCCGGTCGCCTTGTCGAGTGGCACGTTAAAATCGACGCGCAGAAGCACCTTTTTGCCGCTGAATTCGGCCTGTTCAATTGAGGGCAATCCCATGCAGCTGAAACCTAGATTTTCGCCGCGGGGTAAATCATTTATGTAAAGGCGGACGCCGTGCCGCGGAAATGGCTTTTTTTGCTCTGCCCATGCCCCCCAACTGGCCGATTCTAGAAAGAGGAATGGCTGAGACGCAGGATAAGGGCAGGTCACGCAAGGCGCTGGGGCTGCTCTTTGAACAGGCGCTCGAGGCCGAAAAACGGGGCGACTTGCGCGCCGCACTGGAGAAATACAAGATGGCTCTGCAAATTGACCAGAACTTCTTCGATGCCTGGCTGAATGCCGGGGCAATCTATACCCGGCAGGGACGCTCCGACAAGGCCATCGTCTGCTACCAGCGCGCGCTGGTTTCCAAAAACGACGTCCGGGCGCACTACAACCTGGCGGTGGAGTTTTATAAGCGCGAGGATTTTGCCGGTGCTGAGAAGGCCCTGCGCTCGGTGCTGAAACTCGATTCGCGCTACCTCAACGCGCACCTGCTTTTGGGTTATGTCTTTGGCAAGACCGGCCGGAACGACAAGTCTGAGATCTCCATCCGCAATGCGCTGAAGATTGACCCGCAGAATGTACAGGCGCAGACTGCCCTGGCATTGCTCTATTTTCACACTGAACGCCACGAGCTGGCACAGCGGCAGATACAGCTGCTGCTGAATAAGAGTCCCGAAGACAAGGTTCTGCTCGGTCTTTCTGCCAAAATTTCCCTTGCAGGCGATGACCTGCGCGCAGCCAGCGCGGGATTTAAAAAGGTAGCAGAGCGTGACCCGCAGCTCAAGTCATTCTATGAATCGCTGCGCACCGATGTACCGCAGGCAAAGAAGCAGCATATCCACGCGAAACGCGAGACGATCGAAAAACAGGAAAAAAAATCAGCCAAAGACATGCTAGACCTGTCGCTTTTGCAGTTTTTTGACGGTGAACCGCAGCAGGCATTCGCCACTCTCGAAAAGCTGACAGCCGCACTCGAGAGTAAGAAGCAGCGTAAGCACTGATGCCGGGTAATGCACTCCGGCAGAAAGCTCGACACTCTGTCGCGTGGGTTGAAGGTTAAGCGCAATGCGCAACAGCTCGCTTTCGCTCAAGCGTAGACAATACCAGAAGAGCATCATTTCACTGCTCAACATCGAAGATGCGATTGCGCGGGTGCAGGAGCTGATCGATGAAATATTTACCGATACCCATTCGATCGTCCTTTACTGGAACGACGCTGCCGGTGCCTTCATACCCGTCAAAGAAGCCGATCGGACTGAAGACCTGAAATTCCGGATCTTCGATGATTTTATGCTCTGGCTGGGCGAGCAGGATCGTATTTTCAGCCGGCACGACTTCACGCACGGTCGCAAATTCGCGCACATTCGCGAGCCGGCGCTGGATTTTTTCAAGACCACCGGGGCAGAAATTCTGGTGCCGTTCAACCTCAACAAATCGGTACTCGCGCTGCTCTACCTCGTCGGGCGCGAAGGGGGGCGGCAGTACACAAAGAAGGAGCTCCGCTTTCTCCTGGAAATACGCGATATCACGACGGTGTCGCTCTCCAATGCGGCCTTGTACGAGCGTCTGCACGCGATGCTATTTCATCTCGAGGAAAAGGTCAAAGAGCGGACGAGCGAGCTCTCGAATGCGCAGGCGCAGCTTATACAGCAGGAAAAAATGGCGAGCCTTGGGGTGATGGTGGCGGGTATTGCGCACGAAATCAATACACCCACCTCGGTTGTGAGCGGATCAGCCGAAAACCTGAACAATAACCTGCAGCACATTATCGGGCAAATTGTGAACGACAGCATCCCGCCCGAACCCATGCGCCGGCTGCTCATGCAGGCACAGCGTGTACGCGATCTCAAGCCATCCGAACCGCTCTCAGCCATTGCAAAGCTGCGTGCAGGGCGCGAACTGGTGCCGCGCCTGGCTGCACCTGGAATCATCGATGAGAACGAAGCACTGGCTCGCGCCGACCTGCTGATGGACCTGGGGCTCAACCGGGACGAAGAAATTGTGAATCTGACAGCCAATTCGTCGCAGGCTGAATTCCAGATTTTTCGGGCAGTGGTCAACATTGACAAGAACCTGCGCAATATGCGCTTTGCTCTCTCTTCAATACTGAGTATCGTGAAGGCGCTGAAACACTATTCACATCGTGACCAGGCCGAAGCTGAAAATATCGATGTGCGCGAGGGAGTTGAAAATACGCTCACTGTCTTTCACAACCAGCTCAAGCATGGCATACTGGTAAACCGACACTATGAAACAGTGAGCAAGATAACCTGCAATCCGGGTGAGCTCAACCAGATCTACAGTAACCTGCTGGTAAACTCGGTGCATGCCATGAAGGGTAAGGGTACAATTGACATCTTTATCCGCGAGCGGTCGATCGACGGTGTACTGGACTCAAAGAACGTGCACGACGACAGGAAGCTCGAAACCCTGCTGGGAGATAAATCTCAGAACAGGTTTGTACTCATTACTCTACAGGATTCAGGCCCCGGTATACCGGCCGAGTACCAGATTAAAATATTCGACCCCTTCTTTACGACCAAAGCGCCGGGTGAGGGGACAGGCCTTGGTCTCGGGATCATACGTAACGTCGTGCTCAAGCACAATGGCCTGCTGGCCTTTTCGAGTCAGCCTGGTTGCACTCGCTTTACGATCGCGTTGCCGGTTGAGCACATTCCTGTTGCTGAAGAGGCATAGGTTGCAGGCGCCATCCCGGGCGCCTGAACAATTTACTCCTCTGCCGGAGCCATCACGGTGCGGATTCGCTCGAGGCCGACACGGTTAACGAAGTCGCCGAAGCGCTCGCCGGGAAGTCCCTCCGCCGCCCAAAAGGCAAATGCTTTGTCGAGATAGCCGGGTAGTTCCTGCATCTGGACCTTTTGCAGCACAGCTTCACCCACACGGGTACCGAGGTGGGTGCCCCCAAGGAAAATGGCGTACTTGCCGCCGTTTTGTTGCCCGACGATGCCGATTTCAGCCGAATACGGCCGTGCGCACCCATTGGGGCAGCCGGTCATGCGCACCAGGGGCGCGCGGTCCATCAGCCCGTGCTTTTCCACGACGCGGTTGATATCGCGCAGTACATGCGGAAAGTATCTTTCACTTTCAGTCAGAGCAAGCGCGCACGTGGGCAGTGAAACACAGGCGAGCGCGCGGCGGTAAAGCGGGTTCGGACGATTCGTGTTGATGCCATGCGCACGAAAAATGTGCACCAGTTCATGGCGCTGTTTTTCATCGAGATCGAGAAACAACAGGTCCTGGTCTGGTGTCACCTGCACGGCACATTTAGTGCGGGCGACTACGAGCTGGATAGCTGTCTTCAGTCGATAGCCGGGCAGGTCGCGTATCCGGCCGTTCATGATATAGAGACCAAAGTTATACGTACCGTCCGGCTTTCTGATGAAGCCGTGGTGCTCAGGAATTTTCCATGCAGGTAACGGGCGCGTTGTGTTGAGCTTTACCTGCGACCGCTGTTCAATTTCTGTGCGAAACCACTCGACACCGCGGTCGGCGAGTACGTACTTGAGGCGCGCGTGTTTCCGGTTTGTCCGATCACCCCAGTCACGGTGTGCTGTAACAATTGCTGTTGCAACCGGCAGCAGTGCATCGACGGGTATCCAGCCTAAGAGGTCTGCGGCGCGCGGAAAGGTCTCAGGCTTATTGTGTGTCATGCCACCGCCGCCGCCGGCGAAGACGAAGAAGCCGTCTATTTTGCCGTTGGTATGTGTCGCGGCAAAACCCATGTCGTTTGCATAGATATCGACACCGTTTTCACCTGCAAGGCAGACGGCAATTTTGAACTTACGCGGCAGGTATGTCTTGCCGTAGATTCTCTCCTGCTGTACCGGGTTTTGTTGTACGTCATCGAGCCAGATTTCAACGTAGGCGGTAGTTTCAAATTTGAAATAGTCAGACAGCTGCTGCGAAAAAAAGCTCAACTGCTTATAAAGTGGGTTGCCGGTGATGTTCAGGGCTTCAGTCACATTGCGCACGACATCCCCGCAGGCACCCATGCTGGTCAGCCCTACCCGGTGGATTTCCTGGATGACTGCCTTCAGGTCTTCTTTCAGCAGGCCATGCAACTGTACTGACTGCCGGGTCGTGAGCCGCAGAGCGCCGCCGCCGTAGCGTTCACCGAGATAATCCCATGCGAGGTATTGTTCGGCGGTCAGACGACCACCGGGTATGCGGCCGCGCAGCATGAACGTGTTGCGTTTTTCCGGTTCACCGTCTGCTTTTTTATCGCGGTCTTTCTGCTGGTAGAGACCATGGAATTTGAGCAGCTGCTTTTCTTCTTCTTCGAATTTATCCGTCCCGTTAACGAGATCGCGCGCGATATTGCCTCGAAGAAAATCCGAGGCTTCCTTTATGCCCTCGACTTCAGAGAGTTCAGTGGTCTGCTTGCTCATGGTCCTGGTCCTTTTGTCCTCGAAAAAACTTTTGTTCAATATCGCGGACGATGTTTGTTATGACGGATTTTTTTTCACTAACGGACTGTAAAGCGATGGCGCGTTTTCTTAAGTCAAAGACGCGCTCCCAGTCTTCGTCGAGCTCGGGGGGTAGCAGTTCTTCGAGGTGGCGGCGCAGTATCGCGCTGAAACCTGCAAAGCGTCCCTGGGTTGAAACCGATAAGGTCACAGGGCCGCGGTCAATCAGCGCATTGGTAAAAAAATCGCACCTCGCACGGTCGTCTGCACTGTTGATGAGAATATGTTTCTGCCGGCAAAGCCGGAATATCTGTTCGGCTACGGTTTCGTCGTCAACGGCACTAAAGACAATAAACTTGCCTTCCATATCCTGTGGGATAAAGGGACGCTCATGAATGGTTACTGAAGCTTTCGTGGGCATCTGAAGAGCCTCATGAAAGTCAGGCTTGAATTCGCGCGCGACAATAGCCAGCCGGCAGGCTGTCCGTCGCAGCTGCACGTACTTTTCCAATGCTGCTTTGCCGCCGCCGACGAGCAGGATTTCCCGGCCGTCCAGGTCAAAGCTGAGTGGCAGCAGCATATTCGGCTTCGACGGCGGCAGTGTCTGCAGCGAGCGCATCGCCCAGGAGCAGAATGCCGGGCCCATGAGTACTGCGCGTGATGGCTCCCACCGCGGCATCAGCGACCGTTCCGCGGCTAACATGGCGCTGGTTTGAGCCGGCATTTTCCACCAGGACGCACGGTTTGTTTTTTTCAATGCCGTTTTCCATCAGCAGCTGGGCGATTTCGCGAGCGCGTCCGGCACCCATGTAAAAGACCAGTGTTCCGGGAAAAGCTGCCATCTTACCTGCATACTTTTTGATATCCTCTGAATGACCATCCGTCACCCAGATGTGCCGGTTGTTGCCCCTGGTGGTGAGTGGCCTGCCGAGATCAGCAGCAGCTGTCAGCATCGCTGTCACGCCGGGTAAGATGCGGGTTTCGATTCCCAGTTTTTGGAGTGCTTCGAGCTCAGCAGAGAGATGAGCAAAAATTGCGGGATCCCCGCCCTTAAGACGCAGCACGTGCCGGCCGGCCAGCGCGTGTTCGATCATCGCGGCAACAATCATCGTCTGTGTATAAGCATGGTTACCGCAGCGTTTGCCAACGAAAATTGTCTCTGCAGTCGCAGGAAACTCCGCTTTAATCGAGTCGCCTATAAGTGCGTCATAAAGAATCACATCTGCTGAGTGAATGGCGCGTAAGGCAGCGATTGTCAGGTGTTCCAATTCACCGGGCCCGGCCCCCGCTATGGTAACCTTGCCCTTCATTCTGCGCTGCCTGCATTCATGACCGCACAGGCAGTCATGTTCGTCTGTGCGTCGACCAGCACTCCGGCACCGGTTGTCCAGTTTTGTGTATAGGTATCAAAAACGACCGGCTGCGCAGTCTTGAGAGTCACCTCGGCAATTTCGTTGAGCGCCACGCCGCCATCGGCCGCAGCGAAGGTCAGCGAATGGATGTCGAGTTTTGATTCAATCGACTTGACCATCGCCTTTACCTTTCGGGTGCCCGAAAGCAGGTAGTATGCGTAGTTAAGTTTGAGCGGGGTCGTGTCGAGGTGCGTCAGGTAAACCTTGAAGAGCGATCCCTTGGGTGTCTGTTCGCCGGCCAGCGTGAAGATGTCTCCACGGCTGATATCAATATCACGGTCAAGCTCGACGACTGCTGAATCGTCGGCGTAGACCGCGTCAACCGGTTTGCCCGAATAGTGCAGGGCGGTGATCGTGGCCTCAGCGCCCGAGGGTTCAACGCGGATCTTGTCTCCCTTCTGCAGGGTGCCTGAACGCAAAACGCCTGCAAAACCGCGAAAGTCGTGCAGGTCAGTGGACTGCGGCCGCAGGACGTACTGCACGGTGAACCGTGTGCCGTCTGCGTTCTTACGGTGCACGTCGCTCTCTTCCAGGGTGGTCAGAAGAGGTTTGCCCTTGTACCACGGCATTGCCGCTGACGGGTTGACGATATTATCTCCCTTCAGGGCTGAAATGGGAATCAGCGTTGTCTGTTTGAACGAAAGTCCTTCAGACATCTTTCTGAAATCGGCTTCAATCTCGGCAAAACGCTCTGCACTGAAGCCCACGAGGTCCATCTTGTTGACACAAACAACCAGGTGGGGCACGCGCAACAGGTGGGAAATATAGCTGTGCCGGCGGGTCTGCTCGAGGATTCCCTGCCTTGCATCGATAAGAATAATTGCCGTATCGGCGAGCGAGGCACCCGTCACCATGTTGCGTGTATACTGTACATGCCCCGGCGTATCGGCGATAATGAACTTCCGTTTCGGAGTGGAAAAGTACTTATAAGCCACATCGATGGTGATGCCCTGTTCGCGCTCTGCCTTGAGACCATCTGTCAGCAGGGCAAGGTTGAGTTCGCCATCGCCGACACGGTCTTTTGACTCGATATGGTCGAGATGTTCCTGGAAGATCGATTTTGCATCATAGAGCAGGCGTCCGATCAGGGTCGACTTTCCGTCGTCGACTGAACCGCAGGTAAATACCCGTAAGAGATCCATTTTAGAAATACCCGCCTTTCTTGCGTTCTTCCATTGCTGCCTCTGAGCGCTTGTCGTCGAGTCGCGCGCCGCGTTCAGCGCTGCGCGTGGTCATGATTTCGTGGATGATCGCATCGACATCCGCGGCTTCTGATTCCATCGCGGCCGTGCAGGTCATGTCGCCGACTGTGCGAAAACGGACGCGGCGCTTTTCGAGTTTATCTGCCGCATCGATCGTTACAAATTTTGACACAGGAAAAATCTGCCCCATAAAAGGAATAATTTCCCGTTCGTGTGAGAAATAAATCGAAGGCAGTTCAACGTTCTCGCGTTTGAGATAGAGCCAGACGTCCAGCTCAGTCCAGTTGGAGAGCGGGAAAACCCGTACATTCTCACCATGGTGTATGTTGCCGTTGTAGACATGCCAGAGCTCAGGCCGCTGGTTCTTGGGGTCCCAGCCGCCAAACTCGTCGCGCACAGAAAAGATGCGTTCCTTCGCCCGCGCTTTTTCTTCGTCGCGCCGTGCTCCGCCGATACAGCAGTCAAACCTGTGCTCGGCAATAGCTTCGAGAAGTGTCACCGCCTGAATCGCGTTCCTGCTGGGAAATTTGCCCTTTTCTTCGGCGGCTGTGCCACGACGTATACTATCTTCGACGCTCGCCACAATCAGGCGCTCGCCGAGTTTTGAGACGAGCGCGTCGCGGTATTGAATAACTTCATCGAAATTGTGCCCCGTGTCCACGTGCACCAGGGGAAAAGGAAATTTTGCCGGGCGGAATGCCTTCTCAGCAAGCTTTACCAGTGCAATGGAATCTTTTCCGCCGGAAAAGAGCAACGCCGGGCGCTCGAATTGACCCGCGACTTCGCGCAGAATCATGACTGCCTCCGATTCGAGGTAGTCGAGATGGGTTCTCAGATTCGTCATGAGTGGGAGCTCCCCTGTGCTGTCGCCGGAGCATGCACATGCAGCCCGCATTCTTTTTTATCCGGATCTTCCCACCACCAGCGGCCCGAGCGCATGCTTTCGCCTGGCTTCACCGCGCGGGTGCACGGCTCACAGCCGATGGAAAGGAAGCCTTTATCCTGCAGGCGGTTATAGGGAATATTGTGCGTGTCGATGAATGTGCGTAGCTGCTGGTCGTCCCATTCGAGTAACGGATGGTATTTCACTGTGCCGTTGGTGGGGTCCAGCTCTGCCTGTGGCAGGTGGCCGCGCTCTGCTGAGTGTGCGCGGCGTATCCCGGTAATCCAGAGGTGTGCGCCCTTGAGCGCCCGGCCGAGTGGCTCAACCTTGCGAATACGGCAGCACTCCTGGCGGTTTTCGATACTCGTATAGAAACTATAAGCGCCTTTCTCTTTCATCAGGCGCTCGACGGCTGCAAAATCCGGAAAATAGACTTCGGGTTCGATGCCATAACGCTCGCGGGTGGCCTCGAGGGTGCGATACGTTTCCGGAAATTGCCGGCCGGTATCGAGCGTGAAGATGCGCACGGGCAGCTTGTGTTCGGCAATCATGTGGGTAATCGCCTGGTCTTCGAGCGATAGCGAAGAAGAAAACACTATCTGTAAATCGCTGAATTGATCCTTGAGCTGCGTGATCGTCGTTTCCAGCGGGGCAGTGGGAGCGACCTTTTCCAGCGCTGTCAGCAGTGTTGAGAGGTTCGTCATATTGAACTTTTGTCCAATATACAAATAAAAAAGCCCGCGGCAACACTTTTCGCATTGCGCGGGCTTTAAAAGAAGAGATTACTTCTTCTTTTTTGCAGGTGCTTTTGCAGGAGCAGGAGCAGCTGCAGGAGCAGGAGCTTTTACTTCAGCCTTTGGAGCTTCAGCAGGAACTTCTGCTTTTTTTTCTTCTGTGGATGAGCAAGCTACGAAAGACATTGCTACAGCCAGCAGAGCGATTGCTGTCAGTTTTTTCATCGAGTTTTCCTTCGAAAAAATTATCCTTGCGGACACGTCAGACGGGACGGTGCGGACGCAGTGTAAACAAATGTTGCGTATAGGGCATACAGGCCTAAGGCCCCCGGCGCTCACCAGTTATCGCGCAGTCTTCGCAACTCACTGAAGACCTGCAGGGCGCTCGCCTGGTTCAGATCCTTGCCGGTGAGCTCACCGACCCGCCTGCGGAGTGACCGGCTTTCCGTCCGCAGAAACGGGTTATATTCGCGTTCCTGCCGCAGCGTGGTCTGGTGATTCATCTCGTCCCTGTCATCGTTGCAGCGCTGGCGCAGGTCATGTGCGCGGCGGTTATCGGGTTCGACATGCAGCGCGAATTCAAGGTTGCGCCGCGCATAATAATGCCCGGGAAAAAGCAACAGATCCGGATTCAGTGTCGCCAAGCGGGTATGGAGCGAGGTATAATGCTCCTCAACGCTGGCGCCGGCACTGCGGCAGTGACCGCACCCTGCGTGAAAAAGGCAGTCGCCGGTAAAGAGTAGGCCATCTGCCTCGATCACGGCGTGCCCTGGTGTATGGCCTGGGGTATAGTGAAATCTGAAGTTCAGTTCTTTACTGAGCCTCAGCTCCGCCTTGTCGCTGATACCATCGATGCGCGCCGAAGTCACTGTGGCCGCACAGGGGTGGGAGCTATAGACCGGTACCTGGAATTTTTCCTGCAGGGGGCCGGCTTCACCGGAATGGTCGGGGTGTTCGTGCGTAATAAAGATCGCTTTTACCTTCAACGAAAACCTGCGAATGAGCGATGTAATTTCTGCCGTATCGAGCGGGTCGATCAGCACTGCATTCTGCACAGAGTCGCAGACGATGTACTGGTAATTTGCGAGCGGGTTCAGGGCCTGCCAGCGCAGAATTTCCATATCAGGCGATCGCAGCGATATTGCGGCCGGTCAATCCTAATTCCTTATTCCCAGGCCTTTTTTCAGATAGCGCACGCAGACGATATAAAGAACCGTATTGCCTGCGAGGAGAAACGCAACAGCGTACCACCACGGTAAATCCGCATGACCGAGAAAGGCGTAGCGCAGCGCATTGACGATGTGCAGTACGGGGTTTGCGGCTGATAGTTTTTGCCAGAATTCAGGTAGAGCTGAAAGTGGGTAAAAAATACCCCCGAGGTAAGTGAGCGGAGTTAAAACGAACGTAGGGATAAAGCTGATATCATCAAACTTCTTCGCGAACATGGCATTCATGAGACCGGCGAGGGAAAAAAAGCCCGCAGTCAAAAATAACAGCACCGCGGCCAGTGCCGGGTTTTGTATTTTGAGCTCAACGCCGGGAGCAAGCAGTACCACGAGCGCCACACACAGTGCGACCAATACCCCCCTGATGATGCCGCCAAATGTGAAGCCCAGAACAATCAGCCAGTCAGGTATGGGAGAAACCAGAATCTCTTCGATATTCTTCTGGAACTTTGCGCTGAAAAAGGAACTCGAGACATTGCCGTACGAATTGGTAATGACCGCCATGAGAATCAGACCGGGAACAATAAAGCTGGCGTAACTATCGCCGCCCATCGTGCCGATGCGCTTGCCGATAAAACTGCCAAAAATCAGCAGGTAGAGTGTGACGTTCATCACCGGTGGCAGAAGCGTTTGCGACCAGATGCGCACGATGCGGATGTACTCCTTGCGGAGAATTGTGTAAAAGCCAATCAGGTCGGAGCGCTGCATCAGGTGCCTGCCTTGCCCGTCAGTTCAAGAAACAACTGTTCGAGCCGGTTGGTTTTCTCGCGCACGCTACGGATTCCGATTTTTTTAGCACTGAAAGCCTTGAACAGGTTATTCATGGGCTGGTTTCGTTTGACCGTGATCTCGAGCGTGTAGTCGTCTTTACGGACAGCCTGAAAATTGGGCAGTCGCGGTGCGGCCGCCAGCGGCTTAACGAGCTCAATAACATAGGTCTGCTGGTTCAGGCGTGAGAGCAGCTTCTTCATCTGTGTATGCGCGATGATTTTTCCCTCGTCGATAATGGCAATATTCCTGCAGAGGTTTTCTGCTTCTTCCAGGTAATGAGTCGTTAGTATGATTGTTGTCCCGGATGCGTTCAGCTCGGTGAGAAAGCTCCAGATGAGCTTGCGCAGTTCAATGTCTACGCCGGCAGTCGGTTCGTCGAGAATGAGTATCGCTGGTTCATGTATCAGCGCCCTGGCGATCATCAGCCGCCTCTTCATCCCGCCGGACAGCATGCGCGTGGGAGTGTGAGCCTTATCCATGATGCCCAGCTGCGCCAGGTATTTTTCAGCCCTGATACGTGCGACTTTCGGGGTTATACCGTAATAGCCGGCCTGGTTGATCAGTATCTGCATCGGCGGTTCAAAGATATTCAGGTTAAATTCCTGCGGCACAAGACCCAAATGGGATTTCGCACGTGGCATATCCTTGTCGATATCCACGCCCATGATGCGGCAGCTACCGCTGGTTTTCATGACCAGCGACGCCAGTATCCCGATCAGGGTCGACTTTCCCGCGCCGTTGGGGCCCAGCAGTGCAAAAAAGTCTCCCTTTTCGATCGTCAGATCGATGCCCTTGAGCGCCTCAAATCCGCCTTCCGCACCCTGGGCTGACCGGCCGAGTGGGTAGGTCTTGCGTAAACCCTGGATGTCAATTGCGTGCATGTTCTTTTTCCGCGAGCTTTACAGCCGCCCCGATGATCCGGGCGGCAAGATTTTCCGAATAATATTGCTGCATTTCGCGCAGGCAGGTCGGAGAAGTCACATTGACCTCTATCAGCTTTTCGCCGATCACATCGATGCCCGCAAAGAAAATGCCATTCTCGAGCAGGAAAGGTTTGAGGCGATCACAGATTTTCCGTTCAGCTTCGGTGATGGCCGTCTTCCCCGGCTTACCGCCGGCTGCGAAATTGTTCCTGTGGTCGTCACCGCTGTGTAGCCGCAGGACCGCGCCGAGAATTTCACCTTCGAGCAGCAGAATCCGTTTGTCGCCTTCCGTTGCCTCGGTGAGGTATTCCTGCACGATCACATACCGGTTCATCCGGCTCAGGGTTTCAAAAGTGACCGCCGCATTTTTTTCACCTGCCTGCAGCAGGAATACGGCTGAGCCGCCAAAACCATCCGTGGGCTTTATGACCACGCGCTGGAATCTTTGTAGAAAACTCAGAAACTCCGCCTTGTCGGCCGTAATCAGCGTCGCGGGCGTAAGGTCGGCGAAACGCGCTGCCCAGATTTTTTCGTTGATATTGCGTAAACCCTCAGGGCTGTTCAGCACAACCGGCCGCTTTCCAGCGTGTGATAGCAGCCACGTATCGGTCAGGTAGTCTGTGTTAAACGGTGGGTCGGTGCGTACAAAGAGCACATCCAACTGGTCGGCTGGCATCCGTTTGTGAGCGCCGAGATCAAAAGGATGGCTGGCATCGTCTGCCACATGGGCCTGCCGGGCGTTTGCATAGAGCTTGCCTGACTGCAGGCTCAGGTCACCGCGTTCCAGCAGCCAGACAGAGTGTCCCTGCGCCTGCGCTTCGAGCATCAGGGCAAAGGAAGTATCTTTCTTTATGTGGAGCGTCCCCGGTGGGTCAATCAGGAAGCCGAACTGCATCTTTATGGGCAGGGAAGAGGCTCGGCCGTACCCGGGGCCCCGTGAGCTACCAGTTCGCAGATTTCTCTCTCTAGGGCAATGCCGGCCACGCGCGTAATGATTGCCGCGACGCGCATCGCATCGTTATCCGCTGCAGCCAGATTATGCGGTTTAAAGTACATGCCGGTACTGTTCAGGCTTGTCCGCGCGTCTTTCTGTTCGTTCGCACGCGCAAAGCAGCCAATGAACTGGTTATTGGCCAGCATCACCACGGTCTCTGAGAAATGTTCTGCTTCCCGGACGATAGTCGGCACGCCTTCCTGGAGCAGATAGTCCTTTACGACAACTGAACTCTTGCCCTTGAAGAGCTTGTTCTTCTCTTTGCGGTTGATCTCCAGGATTTCTCCTGCGCTGTCGAAAGAGAGCATCGCCATACCATAAGTGCCATGGTCCGATTTCAGGAAAACGAAAGGTTTTTCCTGTATCTGGTATTCATCGTATTTAGCCTGGATCTGCTTCAGCAGTTCCGCCGCGCGCTCTGAGACCGTGGCGCGGTCGGCATCCAAATTGATATCTACGCCGGTAATGTGTGCGTCCAGCGGCGCAAAAAACCAGGGATCAACACCGACTATTGCTGCCAGCTCATTCATGAGGGCGCGGTAGTGGGCAAAATGCCGTGCCTTGCTGCGGCTGTGCCAGCCTGCCTGCCACGGCGGTAACACGGGCACAGTGGCATTCCTGATCCAGTCAGCAGTGCCGGCGGATGAATCGTGGTTCATGATCAACGCAGAATAGCCGCCGAGATGCTGTTCGGCATACGCTGGTTCAAATAACCTCACGGTATTGCCCGAGGCAGTTTTGAGTTCAAGCGCATGGTTGGTGTAAGTTTCGTCGGCGATGGGAAACTGAGAAGCGACATCAACAGCATAGCCTGCCGAAGTCAATAGACCGCTTAAAGCCCGGATGTTTTCCAGATAGAAGCTGTTGCGGGTATGCTCTTCGCTGATCAGCAGCAGTTTACTGCCTGCCGGTATACCGTAGCGCGCCAGCGAGTCTTTCAGGTGGCGGGTGGCGAGCGGATGGAAGCTCGTATCGAGATTATTGAATCCCGCAGGGTACAGGTTGGCGTCGATCGACGCTATCTTGAAGCCGGCATCGCGAATGTCGGCCGACATGAAGAGCGGTACGTCCTTTTCGAGCGAGTGCAACCAATCTTCGATCTGCGCAAAGCGCGCAACTATCTTGTTTTGCAGCAAAATATTCACTTAGGGTGTAGTCGCTCAGCCGAGCAGCGGAGCGAGTTCGTTCTTCTGCGCCATTTCGGTCACGATGTCGCAACCGCCGACAAATTCGCCGTTGATGTACAGCTGTGGCAGCGTCGGCCAGTCAGAGTACTGCTTGATGGCGTCGCGCAGCTCCGGATCGCTGAGCACATCCCGCGTCACATAGTTGGCACCGTGCTGGTTCAGAATCTGCACGACCCGGGCTGAGAAACCGCACTGCGGAAATTCTTTTGTGCCCTTCATGAAAAGTACGACCTTGTTGGCCTTTACATCATTATCAATTTCGAGCTTCTTTTCTTCGAGTGTCATGAGAATTCCTTGTCGTATTGCGACGGTGTCATTGTCTTTAGCTGCAGCGCATGCAGGCGATCCCGCAGAACTTCGCGGAGGGGATCCATCACGAGTTTATGCTGTTTCACCAGGGGTAATCCCACAAAGGCATCTGCTGCCACTACGGCCTGCAAATGCTCGCCGTCGCGCATGGGGTCTAACACCTGTATGCGCGCGCCTGGCAGCGCTGCTTCGATGAGCCGGTGAATTTCCTGTGGGTCTACCATTTGAATGACTGCACCGGAAATATATACCGGGCGCCGTCAGTTGGCAAGAATATGAGGGGGAGTTTGGAAGTTTGTTGGCCCAATTTGCTGCCCGCCGGGTTCGAGTGCTCAAAGTGGAAAAAAATTCGGTTTTGGTGAGAAAAAAACACTGTTTTCTGGTATTTAATATATAGAGGGACAGAATCCCTCAAATAAAATGTGACCCCTCCGGGGGTAAAAGAGGAAGAATGTTTAACAGCCAGATGAATATCCAACAGTTTGTCGGCCGCCTGGTAAAGGACCCGACACTCAAGACCACGCAGAGCGGTAAACTGCTCATGGTCTTCCCGTTCGCGTACAACACGTACAGCAAGACAGATAATGCAGGCAGCACCGCCTGTTTCATCGACGTCGAAGCGTGGGATAAGCTGGCAGATTTCCAGGCACCGCGCCTGAAAAAAGGCATGGAAGTGGTGATCCGTGGTAACCTGGTCCAGCGCCGCTGGACAGACCAGGAAAACAAGACGCGTTCGGTATTCAAAATCGTGGCGCGCGCGATCGTGGTGAGCGACCTGAAACGTCGTCCCGAACCCGATCATATCCGCGAAGCTGCCTGACCAGGGGTTGACTTACGGTTTACCCGTTGCCGCTGTTTTAAAAGACAGGGGCAACGGGTTTTTTGTGCACCTTCTCCGGCATTCACTTCCAGTAACCACCCAGTTTATCGGGCCTACTGCCTATGACAAGGCGCTCCGGATGATGGAAGAGACTATTGCCCAAACGGGTGGTGATACGGCACATATCTGGGGGCTGGAGCATCCCCTTGTCTATACCAGCGGGCTCAAGACCGATGCTTCGCACATTCTGAACCAGTCGGTGCGCGTAGTGCCTGCGCGTCGTGGGGGCTCTGTTACGCTGCACAACCCCGGGCAGCTCGTCGTCTATTTTGTGTTGCCGCTGGCTGCGGTCAATGGCGGGCTCGAGCGCTTTGTGCGTGTGCTGGAGGCTGTGATGGCTGAAACGCTGCTCAGCTTCGGCATTGCAGTCAATCTAATGCCGGGTGCAAGTGGCATTTTTACCCCTGCGGGCAAGATAGCCTTCATCGGGCTTGGCCTCAAGAAAGGCTGCATCTACCACGGCGTCTCTATCAACGTTGCAAATAACCTTTCCGACTTTGGTGCAATCCATTCCTGCGGGCTGACGCTTTCAATGACCAGCATGCAGGCACAGTTGTCAGAGCGGACGCCTTCCATTGCAGATGTTTTCGCCCGGTTTTCGGGCCTGCTGATCGAACGCTTTAAGGTCATCAGCCCTGCCGAGTTCCGGTCAGTAACCGAAAGTCGCCTGGATTTCAGAGATTGGTTCACCGGCTTCCGGTTGGGCTGGCTTGCGTTCCATGAGCGCCGTTACTGGGAAGCCCACGAACTCTGGGAGCTCTACTGGCACGAGATGCCGCCCGGCGAGCTGCGGATATTTTTTCATGCGCTGATCCAGACGGCGATGGCGTTCTACAAGATTTTCAGCGCTCCTAACCTCGCAGGGGCAGAATCGCTGCTGGGTAAAGCGATGGAAAAATACGCCGTTACAACAGAGGTCATACTTCTGCAGCAGCAGAAACAATTTCTGGATTTTCTTGGCCAGGTGCATTCTGACCTGCAAAATAAAAAACCGGTGGAGGAACTCCTGCCACCGGTCCTGAGCTGGGTTGAAAAACAACCCCAAATGCCTTAAAGCTGAATCAGGCGTCGAGCTCCTGCAGGCCGGTCACGAAGCCATCGAGAGTCTTCTTGGCGTCGCCGAAGACCATGACGCAGTTGTCTTTGTAGAAGAGCTCATTTTCGATGCCCGAGAAGCCCGGGCTCATACCGCGCTTCAGCACCATCACCGTGCGCGAAGAGTCGACATTCAGAATTGGCATGCCGTAGATCGGGCTTGACTTGTCTTCTTTCGCGGCCGGGTTTACAACGTCGTTGGCTCCGATGACGATAGAAACATCGGTAGTCGGAAAATCGTCGTTGATCTGGTCCATATCGCAGAGCAGGTCATAATCGACACCGGCTTCGGCGAGCAGAACGTTCATGTGACCGGGCATACGGCCCGCCACAGGATGAATGGCAAAACGAACGGTCTTACCCTTTTTAATCAGATAATCTACCAGCTTCTTGCAACTATGCTGTGCCTGCGAAACCGCCATGCCATAGCCGGGAACAATAACGATTGAATCTGCAATATCAAGTATTGCCGCCGCTTCTTCGGCTGTCTGGCCCTTGATGGAACCCTTAACTTCGCGTGCCTCGGCTGTTGCCGTGACTGCCCCGAACCCGCCAAACAGAACGTTCATCATCGAGCGGTTCATGGCCTTGGTCATGATGATTGACAGAATCACACCAGAAGCACCGTCGAGCGCTCCCGCAATGATAAGTACGTTGTTGTTGAGGGCAAAACCGGTGGCGCAGGCACCGAGACCCGCGTAAGCATTGAGCAACGACATGACCACGGGCATATCTGCGGCACCAATAGGCAATACGAGACTTACGCCAAAAAGTAGTGCCACAACCGCGAGGACGTAGAAGAGCTCAGTAGCGCCCGGATTGTACACGAGGTAGCCGAACGACGCCACCAGTATGACTATGATCGAAATGTTTACCGGGTTCTGTCCTTTGTATTGAATAGGAGCTCCCGGCAGGGTTCCGTTCAGCTTCGCAAACGCGATCATTGAACCGGTAAACGTCAGTGCGCCGAGCAGGACCTCCATACCGATGGCAATCATCAGTCCGTGATCATCTGGCCGCACGTGGCCGGTGTAGTACTTGGTAACACCGACCAGCGCCACGGCGAGCGCACCGAAGGCGTGCGAAAGCGCGGTCCGTTGCGGCATCGCTGTCATCGGCGTAAGCAGAGCAATTACGTATCCGGCAATTGAACCGATGACGAGGCCGATCAGGATCCATTCAAGGCTGACAATCTCCCGGTCGAGCAGGGTACTGATAATCGCGACAGCCATACCCGCTTCGGCCATGAACATACCGCGACGGGCAGTACGCGGGGAGTTCAGAAATTTCAGACCGAAAATAAACAGTACTGAGGCTACCAGGTATGCAATACCGATAAAGAGGTGGATTTCCTGGTCGCCGAGGAACGAGCTAAAAAGCTTGCGTACGTAGTTGTCGATCATTTGCCGGCCTCGTTCTTTTCTTTCTTGAACATCTTGAGCATACGGTCTGTAATCAGAAATCCGCCCACGAGGTTCGTTGTTGCGGCGGCTACCGCAATCACAGACATGATAATTGCGAGTACCTTCGTGTTCTCGTCAGGATGGTCCATGCCGGCCACGATGATTGCGGCAACAACAGAGATCGCCGAAATGGCATTCGTCGCTGACATCAGAGGCGTGTGCAGCAGTGGCGGCACCCTGTGGATCACGTTATAACCCACGAAGGCCGCCAGAATGAAGATGTAGAGTGGTCCCAAGATATCCATTGTCTCTCCTGTTTACCGGTTAGTCGCTTTTTTAACGATATCGGATACCAGCGCGCCCTCGCGTGTGATCACGCTGCGTTTCAGTATCTCGTCTGAAGCAAAATCTTTGCTGAGGTTGCCATTCTCAAAGAGGTAAACCAGCAGGTTTTCCATGTTCTTGGAAAACATCCGGCTGGCAGCACTCGCCATGGTTGAGGTGATATTTCCCGGGGCCAGAATCTTCACGCCGCCGATCTCTACCGTTTCACCGTGTTTGGTGAGCGTGCAGTTACCACCGGTTTCTGACGCAAGGTCTACGATTACGGAGCCGGGTTTCATACTCTTGACCATGTAATCTTCAATGAGTATCGGTGCTTTCTTACCGAATATCTGCGCTGTGGTTATCACGATATCCGATTTGGCAATGTGCTTGTGCAGCAGTTCTTTCTGTTTCGCAATGAACTCCGGTGAGGCTTCTTTCGCGTAACCCTGATCATCCTGCAGGTTCTCGGTAATTTCCATCTTTACAAACTTTGCACCGAGGCTCTCTACCTGCTCCGCGGCAGCTGCGCGTACGTCGAATGCTTCAACGACTGCCCCAAGGCGCTTTGCCGTCGCTATGGCCTGCAGGCCGGCTACACCTGCACCGAGTACAAAGGCCTTCGCGGGTGGAATCGTGCCGGCAGCGGTCATCAGCATCGGGAAAAAACGGCCGAATTCCTGTGAGGCCATCAGTACCGCACGGTAACCGGCGATCGAAGCCATCGAGCTCAGAACATCCATTGACTGCGCGAGCGTTATGCGTGGAATAAATTCCATCGCAAAGGCCGTTGTCTTCTTTTTCTCAAAGGCCGGAATGTTTTCTGCACGGTTAATAGGGTCGAGCATGGCAAATACCCAGCCACCATCTTTGTAAGAATCAATCTCTCCGGTTGAAGGAGGGCGAACTTTGAGGATTGCGTCTGCTGACTGGAACTCAGCAGTCGAGGCAAGAGTTGCACCCGCCTCCTGGTACTCGCTGTCAGAGATATATGAGCCTTCGCCGGCTCCCTTTTCTACCAGGATGGTAAAACCTTTGCTGACGAGTTTCTTTACGCTCTCAGGAATCAGCGCTACCCGCCTTTCCCCGCTGGTGGTTTCTTTTGCTACTGCAAGCTTCATGCGCGTGCTCTCCGTTTCATAAAATTATCCCAGATCACAACGATCGGGGCTGCAACAAAGTTAGATGAGTACGTACCAATCAGGATGCCGAAAATCAGTACTTGCGCAAGATCTTTCAGCCCTTCATCGCCTAGCAGGTAGATCGGCAGGATTGCGACTAATGTGGTTCCCGTCACGTTGATCGTCCGCGTCAGCGACTGCATAATCGATTTGTCGACAACAGGCTCAATGCCCAGCTCTTCCTGCCCATGGACGTTTTCACGGATACGGTCAAAGATCACAATTGTATCGTTGATCGAGTAGCCAAGAATGGTCAGCATCGCGGCCACAACCGGCACCGAAAGAGGAATCTGCAGTACGCCGATGACACCAAGCGTAATAATGAGGTCATGCACTGACGCAATGAGCGCCCCGAGAGCAAAATTGAAGCGGAAGCGGAACGCGACATAGATGGTGATCAGGATCAGCGCCACGCCTACAAGGTAGATTGCATTGGTCTGCAGGTATTTGCCAATTGTCGGTCCCACCTGCTCAGCAGCGGAAAACTCCAGCGTTTTTGAACCGGCCGGCAGCAGTTTTGATTGGATCAGGTAGCGCGTGTAGTCGATGGCATTAACGGGATAACCCTTGGCTTCGAGTTCCGCTTTGGCGGCATCGGCACGGGCAGTGAGTTCCTGCTGGGTTTTGCCGCCTATTTCGATCTTGAAGCGGTCACCAGAAGCCTTGTCAACCAGCTGCACGGTTGCGCTGATCTTTTCTTTCTCGAAGAAACTCCGGAGCGATTCAACTGTCAGGTTTTCTGATTTGCTCAGCTCAATTTTGATACCACCGGCAAAATCGATGCTCATCGCGAAACCGCCGTACTTCTGAAAAGTTACGACGATGAGTCCAACAAGCAGCAGCAGTGAGCCGATAATGCTCACCCATTTGAGTTTCATTACATGCAGGTTCATTATTTCCTCGAATGCGCAAGGCGTTGTGCGCTGCGGTGTTTACCGAAGCCGATAGAAAGCGATTTTACCTCAAGCGAATAGGCGAGCCATTCAACAATGGCGCGCGTCACGACAAGGGCTGTGAAGAGCGTTGTGACGATACCCACGAAAAGGGTTACTCCAAAGCCTTTGATCGGACCGACACCGAGTTTGGATGCGAGTATGACCGCGGCTATAAGCGTCGTCAGGTTACTGTCGATAATCGTCAGCGTCGCACGTTCAAAGCCCGCAGCGACGGCAAGCTTGACCGATTTTCCGCGTGCGAGCTCTTCACGAATGCGTTCATAGATAATCACGTTGGAGTCCACTGCCATCCCCATGGTGAGTACAATACCCGCGAGACCCGGCAGGGTGATCGTGAAGTCCATCAGGGCAAAAATTGCCGAAACCAGCAGAAGGTTGATGAGCAATGCAAAGCTCGCTATCACCCCTGAGCCATGGTAATAAAGGATCATGTAGATAACGACCAGCAGGAATCCGAGCACAATAGCCTTAAGCCCGGCATCGATCGCTTCCTGCCCCAGGGTGGGGCCGACAGAGCGTTCTTCGACGATCGTCATCGGAACTGGCAGCGCTCCCTCTTTAATAATCAGGGCAAGATCAGTCGCTTCCTGTGCGCTGAAATTGCCGCTGATCTGGCCGCGGCCACCGAGAATCGGTTCGTTGATTTGCGGTGCTGAGCGAATCTTGTTATCGATCAGGATCGCGAGAAGTTTGCCCTTGTTGTCCGTGGTGATTCTCGCGAACGTGTCGGTACCGGCCGAAGTCAGCTCAAAGCTGACGATGTTCTGGCCCTTTTCCGGGTCAACTGTTGCGTAGACCGTGCGGCTCATGGCGTCTCCCGTGAGGACGGGCTCATTGTTGAGCACCAGGAATTCGCGGGGTTGCAGTTCGTTCACGCCACGCGCATTGGGGCGCTTGTCATAAGAAAGGTAGATGCCGAGATTTTTTGGGAACTTCAGCTTTGCCTCAAGCTTGCGAATAAATTCCTGCTTCTGGAAATCTGTACTTTGCTTCAGGTATTCAGAAAATTCGCGGTTGGCTTCCTGGGTAAGGCGGCCGGCTTCACCCGCGGGATCGTGCAGGTGGTAGGCGACACGTGCAGTAGACGCAATGAGTTTCTTTGCCTGGTCAGGATTTGCCACACCGGGGAGCGAAATTTCGATTCGTTCTTCACCCTGCATGCGGATTAGGGGCTCTGAAACGCCTCGCGCGTCGATACGTGAGCGCATGATTTCGAGCGCACCCTCAACGTCCTGCTTCTTGCGCTGCGGGGAAAAATCAAAAGCATTCTTGATCTCGTCCAGTTTTGCCTGCAGGGTTTTTTTCTTATCTGCATCCTTTTCCGCCTCGAGCTGCTTCTTCAGGTTTTCAACCAGTTCTGGCGGGTATTGACGGCGGAGAGTCTCTTCGAGCTTCTTGAAATCTCCCTCGAGGACGAGGTTCATGCCGCCCTGCAGGTCAAGGCCCAGTTTAAACGCCTTGGCTTTCAGGTTCTCTTCAACCCACATGGGCTCGAGCGTAATGCGGTCAGGATCAACACCTTCAAGGCGGCCGAGTTCGTTGAGAAAAGCCGTCTGCACAAACTTGCCGGTGATGCTCACGTAAGACTCGTCGGGCGCTTTCGGGTTGTTGATTGGTTTACCCGTCTTGCGTTCGGTGCTGTATTTCGTGCTGTAGTTATCCTTGACGTATTTCTCTGCCCGGGCCAGCGCCTCTTCGCGTTTGGCGGCCTCAAGCGATTCGATGGCATACAGCCTGATCGTACGTTCGCCGATGTTGGGCCAGATCAGGGCAACTGCCAGGCCAACGACGGAGATAATCAGGAAAAAACGGACTTGTGCGCTCACTGGTTTTCCTCTCGGGTTATTGGTTTATTAGTATTTCCTGCGTTTCATCTGTCTGCCGACGCGGAAGCGGTAGATCAGAAACAAAATGACGAACCCGGCGACAATTAAAACCTGAGTTACCGGTATCTGTGGCAGCTTGAAGCCCTGCGGCTGAACCGGTGTTTCGAGGACCTCGGCCGGTGCCGCGACTGCCTTCGCGGCCGCATTGCCTTCTGCTGGTTTGATACCTGGGGCAGTACTCTTCAGCCGCAGGCCGGGTTCGGGGGCCCAGTTATAACTTTGTCGTGCCAGTTCCTGCGGAGTGAGCTCCTGCCCTTCAGACAGAGCGGGTGCTGGCTGGGCAGCCGGCTTTTTTTTCTTCCGGGATTTTTTCTTTTTCTTCGCTTTCGCCGGGCCTTTGTTTTTTGCCGGGTCTTCGGCTTTAGCAGGTTTCTCCGCTACTTCACTTTCTGAGCCAGTTTCTTCGTCGAAAATATTCTGGGCCAGGCAGCTGCTGCATTGAGCAGATAAATGACGCCCTGGCATTACTGCTGCCAGCAGCGCAAATAAAGCAGAGTAGCCGACGAGGCGCCGCACGCGAATTACTTGCCTGTTGCCTTGTTGACTACAGTTTCCAGGGTCGAAATAGCGACTTCAACCTTCACTTCGTCAGCGATCTTCACAATGGCAATATTCTCTTCCTGTTTAACGCCGACCACTGTCCCAAAGATGCCGCCACGGGTAAGCACGCGGTCGCCTTTCTCGATTCCCTTGAGCAACTTTTGGCGCTCTTTTTCGCGCTTCTGCTGCGGGCGAATCAGCAAAAAGTAGAAAATCACAATCATCAGCACAGGCAGTGCAAAGCTCGAAAGCGCGCTGCTCATGTCGGGCTGTTGCGGGGATGCTGCGGGTTTGCCAGCAGGAGCGACTGTCGCGGTTGTGCCTGCCGCGGCAGGGGCGGGGGCTGCTCCCGGTGTGGTTACGGGAACGGGTGCAGCCTGGGCTACAGTGTAGAGAACTTCATTCATGCAGGCAGGGCAGGTTTTTGACACACCGCGTCAATGAATGGCAGCCAAGGAAAATAGTTGCCGGCGCACGGGCCTCAGGTTCAATGCGGTGTGCGCCGGAGATTAAAGGGCATCTTTCTGCCGGTTTTTGCCCTCGCATGGGCGTGCAATGCCGGCTCCAGCGGAGAGCCCCCCAACCAGGGGGCGCTGCAGCAGACAGCGGCCGGACAGCTTGTGGCGAACCTGTCGAACCGTGGGATCAGCAAAGATCCGCGCATCACCGATACCAGCATGATCGCGCTCTACCTGTATAAGAAGGTCGATTACAGCCTCAGCTGCGCGAGTGCCACGGACCGGCTGCGCTGCGAAGACGCCCTGGTCTTCAAGAATGAAAAGGTCGACTCTCTCGGTTTTACCAACGAGCCCGGCTATTTTGGTTACGATGCAACTTATGGCTCTTATTTTCCTTCCCTTGTGGCAGATCCCGGGCAGAATTATCCGTCGACCAAACCCGCCGACCCACCAGGTTTTGCGGATCCCGATGTATGGCAGTGTATTCGAAACCCTTTCACAACGAGCCCATTGTACAACAAATACGAATGCGGAGTGAATTCGCACCCGATCCGGAACTTTCGGCGTGACCTGACCACTTACACGCTCCAGGTCTATGCGACAAACGGGCAGGGGTTTGCTTCGTCGTACATTCTCGATTACAACCTTTTTAACAGTCTCAACCACCCGGTCAAAGATGGAGACCGGTACTATGCGTACTTCGCCGTACACTACAACGCGATGCGTTCGGCTTCCGATTCCGAAGACCGCTTCGACAGCGCAGCCACCACATGGAAACGGCCAATTGAACCCGACCTGGTTTCACCGCGCATCGAAGTCAGGGTGAAGTTGCTCGCCGAAGGTCCCTACGATAAAGCCGGCAGCGTCTACGATATTCCCGACTATAGCACCTGGTACGATCCGCTTGCGGGCTGCAGGCCCTCGCAGTTGGTTGCTGCTGGAACAGTCTATATCAGCGAGATATTCTGGATGGGCAGCGAAGATACCGGTGGTGCGGCAGATAGTGACGACGAATTCATTGAAATTTATAACAGCAATTCTTTTGACGTCGTATTGTCCGGCTGGAAAATCAACGGAGCAGGTTCGGGCACGTCCGCCCTGTCGTTACCTACGTGTGCTGTTATCCGGGCCGGTGGTGTTTATACTGTCGGGCGCAAGACGACGAATGCCTTCAGTGCTTTTGATTTCACCTCAAACCTGCTTTCCCTCTCGAACTCGGGTGAGAGCTCTTTAGGACTCGTCGATGCGGCAGGCAATACGATTAGCAGCGTGACTGGATGCACAACCGGACCGTGGGGTGGCTTTGGCGTCAACGGTGGCGCCGGTGTGCCGAAACGCTCGATGCGGCTCACCAGCATTGCATCCCGAGCGGATACCTGTGCGGCTGGCTGGAGCACCACGAGCCGGGGTGATGCGGGCTACAGCGCAGACATTGCCAATGTGCGCGCGTCGCATGCATATCCTTCGACGCAGCCAGACGATACTTCCGGCGAAGGCACTGTCGCCACTCCGGGATACGCGGGCCCGTGAGTTTACGCGAAAAATATCTGCATACCCGCGAGCAGATTGCCAGTGCCTGCGCACGAAGCGGCCGGCATCCGGAAAGCGTTAACCTCATCGCGGTCTCCAAGACGCATCCAGTGGCCCTTGTCGATGAGGTAGCAGGCTTTGGCCAGGTGCATTTTGGCGAAAACCGCATTGCAGAACTGGCAGAAAAAAAGAGCTCCGCCACTGTCCCAGGGTTGCAGTGGCACCTGATTGGTCAGCTGCAGACAAACAAGGTAAAGCAACTCGAAGCCGATACGATTCTGCATACGCTCGACAGAATTTCGCTGGCTGACAAGCTGCAGGCACGCTTTGCCGATACCACCATCCGTTGCCTGTTGCAGGTCAATTGCAGCGGCGAACCCAATAAGTCCGGGGTTGACCCGTCAGAATTTGAGGCGCTGGTAGATTACGTGGCACAGAAACCCGCCATACGTGTTCTAGGGCTCATGACGATGGCGGAAAACACCGAAGACGAAGGACGCATCCGGGCGGCATTTGCCCGGCTGCGGCAGCTATCGGAACAAGTGAAAGATCGCGGCGTTTTTCCTGGTTATGCCGGATGGTTGTCCATGGGGATGTCAGGCGATTTCGAGCTGGCAATTGCCGAAGGCGCAACGCACGTGCGCGTGGGCAGCGCCATCTTTGGCCACCGTTAAGCGCGAAAAACCCCTGGCTACTTACCGATACAAAACCGGCTAAAGATGCGCCCAAGAATATCTTCGCTGCTGATTTCGCCCGTAAGCTCGGCAATTTTGTCCACAGCCTGGTTCACGATATGCGTAATCACCTCGGGCATTTCGTTTTCTTTGACGGCAATCGTTGCTCTCTGAAGCAGTTCCGCAATTCCAGCCAGCAGCCGACGCTGCCACAGCGATAGCGGCAGCGCATCAGGCGGAGTTTTTTCTTCAATGATGTGGCCAATTGCGCTCAGAAGTTCGTCGATGCCCTGACCGGTACGCGCAGAGACAAAAAGTACCGGCCCATTGGTTTCCGTTGTCTTCAGCCAGCTGGGGTGAAGAATGTCCTGCTTGTTGACGACGGTAATCTGCGCGGCTTCGGTGGCAAATGCTGCCGGTACACTGCCTGTTACTCTTGGTTCAGAACCATCGACGAGCAGAATGCAAATATGCGCCCGGTTCATGAGCTCCAGGGTCCGTTCCATACCAATCTGCTCAATTGCGTCGCCCGAATCTTCGCGCAGTCCCGCGGTATCAAAAAGCCGAATGTTTACGCCTGCTATCTCCATTTCAGCCTCGATATAGTCGCGCGTAGTCCCCGCGATGTCGCTGACAATCGAGCGGTCGTGCCCGATAAAACGGTTCAGGAGCGACGATTTACCGGCGTTTGGAGCTCCCACGATCGCAATATGGAATCCATTTTTCATCGTTTCGAAGCGTGCTGCTTCGCTTTCGAGATATCGGGCCTTTTCCCTGGTCTCCTGCAGAATGCTCAGTTTGGTTTCACGCGTAGCAAAGCTGATATCCTCGTCGATAAAATCGAGTTCGGCATTCAGATCGGCGAGCAGGTTCATCAGCTGCGAGCGCAGCTGCAGCATTTCGCGGCGAAAACTCCCCTGGGCCAGCCGTTGCGCCGCTTTCAGCGATACCGCACTACGCGCCTCAATAATTTCAGCCACCGCCTGAGCGGCATCCAGATCCAGTTTACCGTTAAGATAAGCACGGCGCGTGAACTCGCCAGGCTCTGCCGCACGGAAACCGCGCGCGTAAAGCAGCGCGAGGATACGGCGGATGATCAGCGGATTTCCGTGGCAGCTGATTTCAAAGCTATCTTCGCCGGTAAAGGAAGCACGCCCGTCAAAGCGTGTGAGAATGACATCGTCTATCTGCTCATCGCCGTCGGCAAGCACGCCGTAGTGTGCTTCGCGGGGGCTGAGCTGCGCCGCGGTTCTCTTGTTCCTGGTGGTGAAGGCGCTGCCAAGGCGGTCAAAAATACTACCGCCGGCATCGGGTGCCCCGCTTGCCCTTATGACGGCAATGGCAGAGCGTGCTCCCGCAGCGGTGGCGGGAGCACAGATTGGGCTATCTGTTGAAATCGTCGCTCTTGAACTCAATGTCTTCGGCGCCTTCAGGATCCTGACCCGCTTCGAAGTTGATGTTACCGATATTCTCTTCGGTTACGAGTTCATTTCCCGGTTCGGCAGGTTGACCATTGTTGACACGAAACACGCGTACGCGCTTGTAGACACCGTTACCTTCTGATTCAGTTTTTACGGTTTCGTTGTCCTGTAATGCCATGTGTACAAGGCGGCGCTCGTACGGGTTAAGTGGATCGAGCAAGCGGCTCTTACCCGTCCGCGCGACATATTCACCCGTTTTTTGCGCAATTTCCATCAGGTGCTGCGCACGGCGTTCGCGGTAATTTTCAATATCGAGCAATATCTTTGGTTGCTCTCCTGTGATCTTTTCGACAATCAGGTTTGTCATGAACTGCAGCGCTTCGAGCGTGCGGCCGTGCTTACCGATAATATAGCCGGCAAAATCACTTTCGAGATCGACCATGAGTTTTCCTTCTTCTACATTGCGGTAGTCTTTTACCGTAACCGTATAGCCCATGTGACCGAGCAATGTCGAGATCACTCCGCGAATGATGACGGCCAGAGGCGTTTTACCGCGGATGGCATTGAGCTTGTAGATGCCAAGGGTCTTTTGCCCCAGGCCAAGAAAGCCGCCACTCCCTTTTTTCAGCACACTCAGTTCCACCGAATCGGAGTCGGTACCCAGGTAGGCGATTCCCTGTTCGAGTGCCTCTTTTTCAGTCAGTGCCTGTACTTCCAGAATTTGCATATAAACCTCTTTTAGTTAAATAATACTACGCAGCAGCTGCCCGTGCATTCTTCCGGTTGGTATAGACCTGCTGTGCGATGGACAGCACGTTTTGGACGGTCCAGTAGAGAACCACACCTGAAGGCATCGCATAAAAAAGAAAAAGCATCATGAAAGGCATCATGAGCATGATCTTCCGCTGGTTTTCATCACCAGAGGTTGGCGTCAGTTTTGTCTGGTAATACTGCGTCAGGGTCATGATTACAGGCAGCAGGTGCACTCCAAAACCGCCAACAAATGGCAGTGTTGCTGGCAGCGAAAAAAAATGATCGGGCTGCGAGAGGTCTGGAATCCAGCCGGGAATAAACGGCGATTGCCACAGGTCGTAAGCGTCCGAGAAGGCAGAGTACATCGCAATAAATACCGGTAGTTGTATCAGCATCGGCAGGCAGCCCGAAACGGGGTTTACCTTATGCTGCTTGTACATCTCCATGATGCGGCGTTGCTTTTCCTGAGGATTATTCTTGTAGCGTTCGTTGATTTCCTTGATTTTGGGTTGCAGCTCACCCATACGTTTCATTGCCTCTGCCTGTTTCTGGTTGAGCGGAAAAAAGGCCAACTTCAGCAGCAGCGCTATCAGGATAATGCCGACCCCGTAGTTAGGAATTAGTTTATAGAGCAGGTTCAGTGCCGAAACAATGATGTCGCGTATGGGTTCGGTTATACCGAAGTCGAAGGATTTGTAGAGGTTTTTATTGAGTTTCGCCAGTTCTGGCATGACGCGACGTGCATTGTCATCAGGATGCAGGTTTGCCTCAATTTTGGGGCCCATATAGCCAAGGAATTCAAAACGGGCAGGTTTCGCTTTTTCAACGATGACATCGCCCATGTTCAGATGCACTGCCTGTGCCTGCAGTAATTGTTTTGTATCAGGATTACGTACTTCGGCAGTCAGGCTGGTGCTCCGCGTCTGGAAAAGCGGCTGCATGTTGACAATGAGGAAGCGTGACGAACTGCCGAAAAAGTCTGCCGGGCCGGTAATGATCTTTTCAGGTGAGGAAGAGCCCCCACAGCCGAACCCGCCGCCACCGCCGCTGTAAGCAAGTTCGAACTTCTCAGCATGGCTGTAGTGGTGGTAGTCGCGGAAACTGCCTGAGCTACCCTGCGGCGCTGGCCCAATAATGGGCAACGCATAGAGCATCAGGTTTTGCAGTTTTACCGGCGCATTGCTCTGGATTTCCAGCGAGAATTTGAAGTAGGGCGACTTCTTCAGGAAGATGAATTCCTTAACGAATGTTGCGTCATACTTCGCCTTGTCCGCCAGGAGTACCACTGGAGCTGTGGCAATAATCTTGACCATGTCGTCGTTTTCGGTTTTGGTAAAGCTGAAGGCCGCGTACATCATCGCAGCGAGGTTGGCACCCACGTACTGCGCTGTCCCCGTCGCGCCGAGGTAGGGCGCCAGAAAGATTTCAGTGCCAGGAATGACAATATTTGCCCCGTCACGCCGTGGGTACGCGTTGTCGCGGTTACGGAACTCCAGTATCTGCGCACCCTGCTCAGAAAACACAACTGTAAAATTGGCGGTTTCAATGCGGTGCGTATTCTTCGCATCACCGCGTTTGGCCACCTGCATAGAAAGGGGCTCAGCAGGTTTTGTCTGGCTGGTAAGGGGCAGGGGCACGACAAAAAGCAGTGCAAGCGCCGCAGCAGCTACTGCGCGCCGCCGGTTCAGGGTCAGCATATAAGGTTAGAATCCGGTTGCGGGACAGCCGGTAAATAAAATTGTCGCTCCGCTTTACCGAAGATGAGTTATTCAGGGACAAAGAAGACGGATATGCTGTCTACCTGCAGGCGGACGCGCAGCCACTCGCGTATACGGCGTTGTTCTGCGGCAGGGAGCACCTTTTCACTGCGGATGACAGCGATCCAGAGCAGATGGGAATCTTCATCGGCCACAACTTCAGTACCCTCTTCAATCGTGACACCCGTAATGCCGGTAAACTGTGTGCGGGCTTCGTTTAATACGCGGCGTGAAAGCCTGGTGGATGCCTCTCGCTGTGCTTCGGCAGAAACCTGCTCTTTCTTTTCTGCGACCGTTGCGAAGCCCTGTCTTACTTCGAGGTGCGTTCCCGTAAGCCCATAGATTTCAAGACGTGACCGCATTGCCGCAATCTGTGTCTGGTCAATTGGCTTGCCACCGAACGTCAGTACAATCGAGCGGTTGGATGCAGTTACCTGTTTCTGCAGAAGATAGTCGCCGGGAATGGAAGCTTCGTGCTCAATGAACCGGGCAGCCTGTTGCAGAAAACGTGCCTCAAGGACGATCTGGTAACCCAGGTATATACTGGGCAGAATTGTCATGATCGTGACGATAGTTATGATACGCTTCGCGCGTTTTGCCTGTTCTGAGTCCGGCTTTTCCCGGTACGGAAAATGCAGGAAACGTACTGTGATCAAAGTTGCCAGCGCAATGAAGACTGTGTTGATGATAAACAGATAAAAAGCACCCGCAAAGAAACGGGGTTGCCACGTAGCAATGCCGTAGCCAGCGGTACAGAGCGGTGGCATCAGCGCTGTTGCGATTGCTACCCCCGGAATGACATTGCCCTTGAGCTTACTGGCAGTTGCGAGTATGCCAGCCAGGCCACCGAAAAAGGCGATGAGAACATCATAGATATTGGGTGATGTCCGTGCGAGCAGTTCAGAATGTGCCTCGTTAATTGGCGACACCAGGAAAAACAGCGTTGAGGTAATGAGACTCACGCCAGCAGCAAAGCCAAAGTTCTGCAATGACTTGCGCAGCAACGGAACATCGTTAATACCCATGGCGAGGCCCATGCCCATGATTGGACCCATCAGCGGTGATACCAGCATCGCGCCGATAATCACAGCAGGGGAGTTGACGTTGAGCCCGAGCGAAGCAATAAAAATGGCAAATATCAGGACCCACAGATTGGTGCCCCGGAAAACCACGCCGGCTTCGATGCCCTTGATCACAGCGGAATAGTTTTCCCGGTGCGATTTCAGGCGAAAATTATCGAGCAGGTCGCTCAGGCTGTAGTTCATCTAAACTCCCCCCGAAGGTGTGGCCCCCGTGATTTAGAACACCCAGAAAAAGACGATGGCAATTCCCGTTGGTACCAGCGCCCCGGCGAGCAGACCAAGCGGTGACATACCATTTTGCTGAAAAAAATTGCTTTGGCGCAAAATGCCGACACCCGCCGGGTTGGGAGCATTGGCGATTACGGTTAAGCCACCCCCGGTGACGGCGCCTGCAACCAGCGCCTGCTTCATTGGTTCACTGAGTCCGGTTGAAAGCGAGCCAAGATAAGTCAGTGCAGCATTATCCGTAATGGCAGTGAGGCCCGTGGCCCCAAAATAGAGCGCGTTGACGTCGAGCGACGCGAGCAGGGGTTTTAACCAGAATGCCTGCAGATTGCCCAAGGTGACGAGGCCTGCGAGAAAGAATCCCACCAGCAGTCCCTCGCGTAGTTTGAGTGGCTCCTGGTATTCTTTGGTTGCGACAGTCAACCCAAGGAAAATCATGAAAACGCCGAAAAAGATGTTCTCATGGTGCGCGAAGACCACGACCATTGCCAGTAAAAACATGTGCATCAGCGTCAGCCACAGGGGAATGTGCCCCTTGCGTTCTTCGGCCGGTGCAATCTTTTTCATCTCTTTCGGGAAAACAGCAATCATCAGTGCAGCACCCGATAGCGTTGTCAGAAGGCCGCGCCAGCCGAAATGCGTGAACATGTAGCTCAGCCCCCAGTTCCACTTGCCGGCGACCATCAGGACCGGGGGAGCGGCGAAGTGCGTCAGAACGCCGCCAACCGAAACGTTGACGAGCAGCAACCCCAGCGTTGCATACGCAAACCTTGGGGAGACATCGCGGCTATAGAGGCGCTGGCGCAGGATGAGTGCGATGAGCGTCATGGCTGCGGGTTCGGTGATAAAGGATCCCAGTATTGGTCCGAGGCCCAGCGCGACGAAATAGAAGGCGGCACCCTGCGGCAACGGAAGCAGCCGTGCAGTGCCATTGATGAATGTCTCTGCAGCGCGCAGCACAGGCTTTGCCGCTGCCATGACCATGATCACGAGCACAAACTTGGCCTCAGTAAAATTGAGGCCGTCGATGTAGTCGGTCGCGGCCTTGAGCTCACGCTGTTCGGCAATAATCATCACAAAGAGAAATGCGGCCCAGAGGCCAAAGACAATCTCTGTCTCTGCTAGGAATTCAGTCAGGTTCTGGCGTAATGAGCCATGAGGAAAATTATGTGCCCAGTCGTGGAATTTTCCCACGAAGAACGTGTGCAGAACTGCGAGGGCGAAAAGAATTGCCCCAGTCAGTTCAGTGAGCGAGGGTGCCGGTATTTGCATCGGCCACCATTCCGACAATGGAGACCTTGGCGCAAGGAAAAAGCCTATTAGGCAGTTAAGCCCATGAGGTTATCCATACCGGGAGCTTCAGCCCCCGAAACGTCGCCCTGACATTACCCAGCGATCTTTTTCTTCCAGAGCGCCGGCCCTGTGGTATGGACTGATTCACCGTTCACGTCGACGGCGACAGAAACGGGCATATCTTCGACTTCAAACTCATAGATTGCTTCCATGCCCAGATCAGCAAAAGCGACGACGCGGGATTTCTTGATCGCTTTCGCTACAAGGTATGCCGCACCACCCACTGCCATCAGGTAAATTGCTTTGTGCTTTTTTATGGCATCAATGGCCTGTGGGCCACGCTCTGATTTGCCGATCATGCCAATCAGACCAGTCTTCTCGAGCATCATGTCAGTGAATTTGTCCATGCGCGTGGCAGTCGTGGGACCCGCAGGGCCAACGACCTCGTCGCGTACCGGGTCGACCGGACCAACGTAATAGATGAAGCGGTTATGGAAATCCACACCGTCAGGCAGCTTTTCGCCCTTCGCCATGAGGTCGGCGATGCGCTTGTGTGCGGCGTCGCGGCCAGTGAGGATTGAACCCGTGAGCAGCAGGGTTTCGCCGGGTTTGAAGGCGGCAAGGTCTTCTTTTTTGAGCTGGTTGACGTTGACGCGTTTCGCTCCCTCTGCCTTCCATTCAATATTCGGCCAGTCTTCAATCTTTGGTGGGTCGAGATAGACCGGGCCTGAACCATCGAGAGTCAGGTGTGCGTGGCGAGTCGCCGCGCAGTTGGGGATAATCGCAATCGGCAGCGAGGCCGCGTGTGTAGGGCAGTCTTTGATTTTGACGTCGAGCACGGTGGTGAGGCCGCCCAGGCCCTGCGCGCCGATACCGAGTTTGTTAACCTCATTGTAGAGTGTAATACGCAGCTCTTCAGCCTTGTTCTGCGGCCCGCGTGCAATGAGTTCCTGTATGTCGATCGGGTCCATCAGCGATTCTTTCGCCATGACCATCGCTTTGTCTGCTGTGCCACCGATGCCGATACCCAGCATCCCGGGCGGGCACCAGCCCGCGCCCATGGTGGGCACGGTTTTCAATACCCAGTCGACAATGCTGTCGGAGGGGTTCAGCATTGCGAACTTCGCCTTGTTCTCAGAACCGCCACCTTTTGCCGCGACGGTAATTTCAACTTCGTTGCCGGGGACGAGGCGGGTATAGATGACGGCCGGAGTATTATCTTTCGTGTTCTTGCGAGCTCCCGCTGGGTCATTCACAATCGATGCCCGCAGTACGTTGTCCGGGTGCATATAGGCGCGGCGCACACCTTCGTTGATCATGTCTTCCAAAGGCATGGTTGCCTGCCATTGCACGTCCATACCGACGTTGACGAAAACCGAGACGATGCCCGTGTCCTGGCAGAGGGGCCGGTGGCCAATCGCCGACATGCGGGAGTTCAGGAGAATCTGCGCCATGGCGTCTTTGGCCGCGCGGGACTCTTCTTGCTCATACGCCGCTTTCATCGCCTGGATAAAGTCGGGCGGGTGGTAATACGAAATATACTGCAGCGCTCCGGCTACCGATTCAATGATGTCGTCTTGTTTGATGATTGTGGGCATAGGTCACAAGGGTAATTGAGAGTTATGCTGAAAATAAGAATGCAGGGTGGACGTAACCACGGCGCCACGCCTGCCCTGAGAGAGGCCGAAGGGGCGGACACGGCGGGGGTGTGTTTTGCTTTCAGTGACCAACAGATATCGCCACACTATTATTGCATGCCAGTCGAAAAAGCTTCTTCATCGCCGTGCGCTCCGTGTCGCCGTGGTTGACAAAGAGCGCTTTCACCATCAAGGATAGACCCTTTGAAGTATTTCAGATTAAGCTGACTTCACATCGGCCACAGCAGTATTTTTCCGCCGCGCAGTTACTTCGGCGTAATTTTTCTCATAATCGGGAAAATTTGTGCCCATGATGCGATCCCAGAAGTTGAAGTACAGGCTGTAGTTGCCGTCGAACTTTGCATGGTGCATGTTGTGGTGTGTGGATGTGTTGACCCATTTCAAAACCGGGTGGGTTGCCCAACCAGCGGGGAAAAACTCGTAGCCCAGGTGCCACCAGATGTTCATGAGCATGGCGTAGAAGGTGTGCCCGAGCAGCACCCAAAAATGCGTGGGAATCAATGTCGTGAAGATGACAAGGTAGATGCCCTCGAGAAAAGCCTCAAGTGCGTGGAAGTTGTACGCTGCGAGTGGCGATGGGTTGGTCGAACGGTGGTGGACTAGGTGAATCAACCTGTACAGGCCCTTGCGGTGAACCAGGCGGTGCATCCAGTAGAACCAGGTTTCGTGCCAGATGGTAACGGCGACAATGGTAAAAACTATATAGGGTGTACCACCGTACTTACCAGCGTCGCGGTATATCTCTCCCGGCAGGTAACCGGCCTTTCTGGCCGCTACGGTGCTAACTCCGATAAGCGTAAAGACTGTCAGGGTAACCGCGGACTGCAGAATTTCGTACCGCACGCGCTCCCATTTAGGGAAGGCCTGTTGGATGCGGAAACGCTGGAAGTACTTTTTTTTCCAAACCCAGAAGAAAACAAACGCAAGACCCGCTACCGGATAGTAGCGGACAAAATTCATTTTGAGCTGGAACAGCCCAATGGTACCGATACACTCCCAGCTGAGTTCGCAGGTGAAAGGCATCGGCCCTCTGCAAGTAGTACCCCGAAGGGTACCAGCTTACTTCATCTTGTATTTTTTCTTGAACTTGTCTACGCGACCTGCTGTATCGACCAGCTTGGTCTTACCCGTGTAGAACGGGTGGCAGCTCGAGCAAATCTCGACAAAAATTTCTTTTTTGGTGGAGCGCGTTTTGTGCTCAGCACCGCACGCGCAGCGAATCACCGCGTCTTCATAAACGGGATGTATACCTGCTTTCATATAGCCCGAACCCGGATTCGACATAGGTTGGCAAATGTTTTGCTGTTTTGCTTGACCGACCGTCTCTGACGCACTGCAGGAAAACAATGCCCGAAAGTAAGTACGAGTTCGATCAAACCCGCGCCGCTATAGGGGCGAACGAACTCGACAACGCCGAACGAAGAGAAATGCTCGAGCGCTTTAAGTCTGCCGGTGGGCAGGTGTTACGCGAGAAGAGTGTTGCTGAAAAGCAGGAGGACGCACGCCGTGCTGCTGAGGCGCGTTCGGCCGGTGCCGGGGGAGTTGCCGCGCGGCCGGCAGGTGGCGGCGGTGCGTTACCCGAGACGAAACTGCCTTCAGAGTTGCGCCGTGAACAGGCTCGTGAAGAAGCTGATCGCGCGCAGCGTGCGCGCGCCGAGTACGAAAAGGCGCTCAAAAAGCTTAAGGGGCCGGGAGCACGCTTCATGGTTAAGCTGCGCTGCTTCCTGGCAGGCATTACCCCCTTTGGCGGCAACGTCATCAAGCCCGGGTTTGTTCAGTTTCTCAATCTCGAGCTCAAGCAGGCGTTGATCGAGTTTAACCTGATTGGCAACGACCTCTTTTTGCAGCGACCCTCTATCGGCAAAAAGATCATGCAGAGTCTCGATGGTAAGAACCCGCTGCTCATGGAGTCGCTTGAATATGCGCACCACATGTACAACAGCGAGTATTTCAGTGCTTTTGCAACAGCTGCGCAGAACGGTGCAGGGGTACCTGTAGAGAGCGCGGCGGCGGCAATCAAGTCGATCTACCGTACCTTGTACATACTCTATCCTTTCCAGGAGACCTTTCGCAAGGCGATGGGTTACGCGCTCGACGTCTTCACCCCTGAGGCGCAGGCGGCCAAACTTTCACAGGAATCGCTGCAGGGCATGATTCTGAAGCAGAAACGCTTTCATACGAACACGAAAATTGCGTTCCAGACAGCGTTTCCGAAGCTTTTCCACCTGGTCTGCCTGGCCGATGGAACCGATTACCCGCCCTTTTCACCGCTGCTCGAAAAAGCGATACAGGTAACGCAAAACGATAAGCTGGGCCAGCGTAAGAAAGGCGACGGCTCGACGCTCGAGTCGCAGGCGGCTGACCAACCTGCCGAAGGAGCACAGCCCGAAGAAAAAGCGGAAGAGAAGAAAGAAGAAGAAAAGAAGGGCGGTATCTACGATACCAAAGAGTACCAGTACGGCTTTTCGCTGATGAAAATGCGCAATCCGCAGCAGCTGGTAGAGCGCTACGACAAATCCAAACGCATGCTGGAAAAGGTGCCGATTAATGACCGGATACTGCTTTCATACCTGTACTTCATGGAATTCGACTACGAGTATTCGTTTGTCCTGACGACGAACAAGATCTCGATCAACGTCGACTATTCCGGCGGAGTGAAATCGGACTACAAGAAGCAGATGGCCGACTTGTATAATGAATCCCGCGCGATCATAAAGGCCTACGAAAAATACGAAGAAATGCTGCAGGAATACCGGGCAGCTAAAGACCGCAAGTCCAGCAACTATATTGAAAAGTCGAAGCTTGAAGAGAAAGCGAAGGGCAGGGCTGACATGGAAGGCCGCAATACGCGCGGCCTTATCCGCTCCTTCATGGATAATGTTGCCAAATCGATGGCGTACCTGATCGCCGACATGAAAGGCGCCAAACAGATTGTCGCCAACATGGATGAAGCGGTAAAATTTGACGCTGAATTTGAAAAGGGCAAGCGCCTGAACGGTAAGCCGGTGAAGCAGTGCATCATGGACGCCTACTGTTTTGCTGTGGCATTCAAAGAGCGGCTCGCCAATGGCGACCTGTTTCCTCTGACCCCAATGACCGACGAAGAAATGCAATCTTCCTTTGGCCAGAGCTTTGGCGTCAAAGCGGCTGAAACGCCGGATACTACCGAAATCTGATGCGCGCGTTAGGCGTTATACCCGCCCGTTATGCCTCGACCCGGTTTCCCGGCAAGCCACTGGCCAAAATTGCCGGCAAGCCAATGATCCAGTGGGTCTGGGGCGCGGCAAAGAAATGTCGTGACCTTTCGCAGGTCGTGATCGCAACCGACGACGAACGAATTGCGCAGACCGTGGCGGATTTCGGGGGAGAAGCGGTGATGACCCGCAATGACCATGTCTCGGGCTTTGACCGAATTGTTGAGGTGGCGCAGAAATTTCCTGATTTTACGCATTATGTAAACGTGCAGGGCGATGAACCCCTGCTGCCAGCAGAAAACATTTCGGGCGCGCTGAACCTTTTTTCCGCGCACGGCGGTAGCTGTGATATTGCGACGACTGCTGTGCCCTTTGCTTCAGCGGCAGATTTTCAGAATGAAAACATGGTTAAGGTAGTGCTCGCGCATGACGGCCGGGCCCTGTATTTTTCGCGTTCGCCGATACCTTTCTACCGCAAAGGTCGCTTTGACGGCGAGCCGCGGGCGCTGAAGCACCAGGGCCTGTATGCGTACTCGCGTGATGCCTTGTTACGCCTCGCCGGGCTTAAAGTCGCTGCGCTCGAAGAGGCAGAGAGTCTCGAACAGCTGCGATTTCTCTACAACGGCTTCCAGATCTATGTGCACGTCGCAGCACACGATTCGCCGGGTGTCGATGTACCCGACGATATCGCCCGCGTGGAAAAACTGATCTCCCCCTGATGGCAGGCGTTCCCGACTACTGGCATACGGGCATGCGCCACCTGCATGAGCGCGACGAGATACTCTCGGGCTTCATGCAGCACTACAAGATACCCAGCCTCACGCTGAAAAAGGATTCCTTCACGACACTTGCGCGTGCTATCGCGGGCCAACAGATTTCGGTCAAAGCAGCCGACGCCGTCTGGCAGCGCGTGGTACTTGCCGCGGGAGGCAAACCGGCGAAGATCAGCCCCAACGCTGTGCTCACCCTTCGGCCTGCCCAGTTGCGTACCGCCGGTTTGTCTGAACGTAAGGTTGAATACATTCGTCATCTCGCCGAGCGCTTTGTGCGTCGCGAGGTCTCAGCCACCCGCCTGGCGCGGCTGGCCGACCACGAGGTGAAACGCGAACTCACAGGCTTGAGAGGCATTGGCCCTTGGACCGCCGATATGTACCTGATATTCAACCTCTGGCGTCCAAACGTGCTGCCACTCGGCGATGTGGGTCTGATTCGTGCCATAGAGCAGAACTACTGCCGCGGGCGCACTGCTTCGCAGCGAAAGCTGCGCGAGCTCGAGCGTCGCTGGCAGCCGTACTCAACTATCGCTGTCTGGTACCTTTGGCGCAGCCTTGATCCATACCCGGTGGAATACTAAGGAATGACGCAGACATTCCCCAGGCTGCGCGTCGTTCCCGAAAATTGAATAGCAGCGAAGCGCTTTAGCAGCAATTCGCTTGCGAATTGCGAGGCTATTCAATTTTCGGGGGCTTTTCGCGAGGCGCAGCCTAGTTCTGCTGTATCTTCAGCTCGTACGTCTGCGCGAACGTATTGCCTTTGAGGTCTTTCGCCTCGACACTGACTTTTTTCGCCCGGCGCACCTGAGGGGTCAGTGAATAGAAATTCCGGTAGAAAATGTCTTCGAAGGGCTGCCCGCCGGAAAGTCGCCAGATACCGTCCTTGAAGAAAATTTTGTCGAACCGGACATTCAGTGCTTCCTTGTCATCGAGTAATACCCGGTACTCAAAAACTCCCCAGCGCTCGCGCCCTATGCCCTGATCTTGTAGCAACAGGTACACAGGATAATCGGAGGTCATTCGGAACGGTTTGACGGGGTTAATGCTGGCGAACTTGTCGGTCAGCAGGATGCCCCATTCTTTTGCCAGCGGTGGTTTAGTGTCGCGGTAATAGCCGTCTCCCATGATCAGCAGCGGGTTGAGCATGGCACGCTCCGCTGGCTGGTAGACAAAAAAATGCAGGTGAGGTCCCCCGGAGTGACCTGTATTACCCGATATACCAATTTTTTCAGCGCGCGCGATGGGGGCTTCAGCCACTATATTTTCCGGCACCGACTTCAGGTGCATGTAGCCGGTCCACGTATCGCCGTGGTCGAGCACGAGGGTGTTGCCGCCACCGAAGGGCATTTCGCCCGGGATAGCTTCAGCGTTGATGCGGTAGAGCAGCCGCGCATCGCGTGGGCTCTGAACCTTAAAGCCTTCACCCGGCAGATCAATGCCGTTGTGAAAGTGGTCGAGGCGTGATTCACCGAAGGTGGAGCTAATCTGATATTTTTTATCTTTTTCCACCGGCCACTCGAGCGCCGGGTTCTGTGCATGGATGAGCTCCCCAAAAATCACTAAGCCCGATAACACCGCCATCCATAACCGCATGGCGTCTGATACTCGTCCGAAATACACTCCGTCAACAGAAAGCACAAGCGTCTACTGCCGCGCTTGACAGAGCACGAAGCCAGGGCACGCAGGTTCGATGAACGTCAATGCATATTCACTCGCCGAGTCTATTGACCTTGCTGCCGTGGCGCGCCGCCTGGGCCGCAACCCGCTCGCGCAGACCACCCGCGAAATGTTTTTCTCTGAAGGCCGTGGCTTTTTTGGCGTCTACAGCTTCGGGGCGGTGGTGTTCTGTAACCTGAATCCTGCAGATGAGGTCCGGTTGCGCGAATATGCTACCGGCGCAGCACAGAACCAGCATACACAAATTCTCGCAGAAGATCACACTATAAAGAAGGGGCGGCTGGCCTTTGTTCCGTCAGAGATAACTGTTCCTAAGACCGACGCAGCGACGCTGCGCGTGATCATGCAGAATCTGGCTTACTCGGTTTCCCTCGACCACTACCGCCGGGTTGCGGCCGAGCTACTGGCAGTTGTCCGGGGCCAGTCAGAAAACCTCGAGCGCAAGGGGAAAATCACACTCAAAGAACGTGAGCTGCACCACTTCATCGGCCGGGTACTCAATATCCGTAACCGCATGAGTGAGCACTTCCATATCTTTGGTAATCCACCCGAAGCGTGGGAGAACAAGGCGCTGACTGCAGTACAGCAGGCTATGGTGGCAAGCCTCGAAATGCCGTCGCGTATCGCCGAAGTCGAATCCAGTTTTGCCATCATTGAAGAGAACCTGCACATGCTCAACGAATTGCACGTGCACCGGCAGAGCCACCGTATCGAGATCATCATCACCGTCCTGATCCTGATTGAAGTACTGGACCTGATCGGGGACAAGCTGAAGATTTTTCACTGATTGCGTTTATTAAAATACTCGCGGAAGATCGTACCCAGGATGATAGTGCCGGCCATGACTGTGCCCTTTATTGTCCCGGAGATTTTGGAAATCCCGATACGCTTTCGGTAGCTCACGGGCACCTCTTCACTGCGCAGCCGCATTCGGGCTGCCTTGATCTGCATTTCTACAGTCCAGCCAAAGTTGCGGTCACGCATGTCGAGTGAGTGCAGGGCATGGGCACTGATCGCCCGAAAGGGCCCGAGATCGGTGTAGCGCACGCCATACAGCAGCCGAATGAGAAACGTCGATAGCCAGTTGCCGAAGCGCTGCTGTATCGTCAGCGAGCCACGTTCACGCACTGCGCCAGCGGCCGTGCGCGAGCCGATCACCAGCTCAGCCTGGCCATCGGCGATCGGGCGAACGAGCAGCGGAAACTCCTCCGGAAAGTCGGAATAGTCTGCATCGATAAAGAGAACAATTTCTGTCTCAGCCGGCAAATGCGCCAGGCCCCTAAGGCAGGCTGCCCCGTAACCGCGCTCTGTTTCTTGCACAACGAGAGCTCCGGCCTTACGCGCGACAGGCGCCGTCTGGTCGGTCGAACCATTATCACAGACGATGATGTAGAGCTGCAGGTTCGTTTTGCGTGCCGTATCTTTCAGGTCAGAGATCACCAGCCCGATCGAGCGCTCTTCATTGAGCGCCGGGATAACCACCGAAATCAGGCCCGTGTCTGCGGGGCGGCGTTCTTTGACTAGCTGCTCTGACCGGGTGCGTACCCGATTCGACCGTGTCATAGTTCCACGCGCTGTTTCAGCGACTGGGTAATTGCCTGCGTCTCGGCATAGTCGAGCATCTGGCCCAGCGCCAGCCCGGTAGCGATACGGGTAACGCGCACCCCGGCGGGTTTCAGCATGTCTGCTATGTAGTGGCCTGTTGCGTTACCTTCAACGCTCGGGTTGGCGGCAACAATAACTTCCTTAAGTTTTAAATTACGCACCCGCTCGGCCAGTTGTGGCATTTTGAGTTCATTCGGACCAATGCCGTCGAGGGGTGAGAGTACACCGCCGAGCACATGGTAGTAGCCAAAGAACTCGCCCGTATTCTCTACAGCATAGATGTCTGATGGATGTTCAACGACGCAGAGTGTCTCACGGTTGCGGCGAGGGTTATCGCAGTAAGGGCAGGGTTCAGCCTGGCTCTTATAGGCTCCGCAGCGGTCACAGCCGGCTATACATTCAACCAGCTGTGAGATCACATGGTTAAAGTTTTCAGTATACGGTTTGCCCTGCCGGATAAAATCGAATGCTATGCGCATCGCCGAGCGCCGGCCAATACCGGGCAGCGACTGGATCGCTTCGATGGCGGCCAATAACTCGGGTGGCATATTCTAACATGATGCGAGGCAATGCCTCACATCATGTTACCCAGCATGCCTTTCATGTCTGACATGACCTGCTTGCGGGCATCTTTTTGCGCTTCCTGAATCGCCTTTTTGATCAGCTTCGGCAGAACCTTAATTTCATCTGGATCGAGCAGCGCTGCGTCGATTTCCAGATCGATCAGGTTGGCTTCGCCGTCGACGGTGGCTTTCACCGTGCCGCCACCCGTTTCAGCCGAAACCCGCATGCTGCCGAGTTTCTTCTGTACCTGCTTCATCTGTTGCTGAGCCGAACGCATCTGGCTCATCATGTCTTTAATATCACCTAAACCCATGGTTGCGACTGCTGAAAGCAGATACTGCGTAAACGGTTAATCGTCGTGCAGTGTCTCGGCGTAGGCCATCAGCTTGAGGGCTTCGTTCTTTGAAATCTTGTTCTGTGCCAGCATCGACTGCACGACCTCACGCAGGGTTGTGAGTGTCTGCAGCTCTTCTGCAGGGTCTTTCTTGCGAAAAAGGTCAAGCCAGCGTTTGGGGGATTTTTCGCTCTTCAGTGCATAGAGGTGCTGCCTGAGCATACGCTCCCTCATCGCGGGTATTTCTGCCGCGAGCATATTGAGCCGAGCCACGAGCTCATCAATATCGTCGCTGGTAAATTGCAGGACGTTGGTCATCTCGTTGCGGCCACCCGAACGCGAATAGCAGGTATACCGAGCCTCGTCGCCATTGTATACAACCTTATAAATCAGCGGCCGATCGGCCAGCAGGTCGACCAGGAATGTCCAAACGAGCTCGCGGCCCTCTTTTGTGCCCCAGGGTTTACCGCGTCTCAGGTTGCCGTATTCGATCAGCGACTTGGAGTCCTTGCGCAGCTTCTGGAAGAGGCGGGCGGTCACCTTGTTGATGCGTCGCCGGATGCGCCAGACCCCGAACCAGGGCAGGCGATGGTGGACATTTTTCAGCTCTTTAATCATGAGCGCGGGTGCAAGTTGAGGTCTGACAGCGGCCGTCAAGTAGACCGTAGGATCGCTTGACGATCTGTTTTTTTACTATATATTGATCGTATGCCAACGTATGATTACAAGTGCGCCGATTGTGGCCGTATCTTTGAGAAATTCCACGGCATGAACGAAACCCCACAGGTGGTTTGCCCTGAATGCAGTTCGGCAAACACGGCACGCCAGGTTAGCCTCGGTGCCGGTATCGTCTTCAAGGGTGCGGGATTTTACGTTAATGACTACAAGAAGTCCGATTCGCCGGGTGGTACTGCCACCAAGGCGAAGACCGAGACGAAGACTGAGGCTTCTGGCAGCACAGAAACCAAATCCGCGCACTCGTGCGGACCAGGCTGCGCGCACGGCTGAAGCACGATCAACCCATATATCCCTCAAAGGCGGAAGAATGTCAGATACCCCTGTTCAGGAATTTGCACGGCCCACGGTCGAGGTGAATACCTATAAAAAGGCAAACCCACTCAAGGCCAAAGTTCTTGAAAACCGGATCCTTTTCCGCGAAGGCGACGAAAATGACATCCGTCACATCGTGCTGGATGCGCGGGAGATGAATTACCTGGACGGGCAGAGTGTCGGCGTTCTGCCCCCCGGGCTCAATGAGAAAGGCAACCCGCATGCAGTCAGGCTCTATTCCATTGCTTCGCTGGCGTCAAGAATGCCTGACAGTGAAAACCTTACGCTCTGCGTTAAGCGCGCCATTGCCCGCGATGAGGCCACGGGCCAGGTATACCGGGGGGTTGCATCCAACCACCTGTGCGATTCAAAACCGGGTGATGAGATTCTGCTCACCGGCCCAGCGGGGAGAAAATTTGCACTGCCCGTAGCCGAAGATATTCACCGACCCTATATCTTTATCGCGACGGGTACGGGCATAGCACCCTTTCGGGGCTTTTTGCAGCGGCTCTTCAAACACACGCCCAATTTCCAGTCGCCCGTATTCCTGCTTTTCGGCGTCAAAACCCGGGCAGAGCTCTTGTATAACGAGGAGTTCATTACATATACGCAACCCAACTTTCTGTATCTGAAGGCGCTGAGCCGCGAGATGAAGAATGCAGCGGGGGGACGCTACTACGTCAACGACCTGATTCACGAACATGCCGCGAAACTGTGGCCGGCGATCAGCGATGAGCGTGCCATTATCTATATGTGCGGACTCAAAGGTATGGAAGAAGGTGTCTCAAAAGCGATAAACGCACTCGCTGCAGCCAATGGCAAAGGCGAAAACTATTACGAAGGCATTCACCACCGCATAGTAGAAGAGGTATACTAACAGCCGGAGCAGGAACAGGGGGGGCCGGCTGCCTTCTCAACTGCGCTTGCCCTCATGTTTCAGGTATGGGGCAGTGGATTATGCCGGATTTTAATTGCTCATCGCGCCTGAGCCGCACCCTAAATTGGATTGTATTACTCCTGGTCGCCACGAACCTGATGGCATGCTCGGTCAAAAAAATGGCCGTGCGCCAGGCTGCGGGCTTTTTTGGCGAAAGCCGCAAGGTATTTGAACAGGAGACCGACCTCGAGCTTGCCGAAGCGTCCATTGCGTCGAACCTGAAATTGCTCGAAGCGATGCGCGTGCACGACCCGAAAAATGAAGAGCTGAACCTATTGATCGCCGAAATTTACTCGGTTTACACTCTCTCTTTTGTTGAAGATAAGATGGAGCAGGCTGAAGCTGAAGGCAAAGATGCTGAAGTTGTCAGGCAGCGCGAGAGGGCAAAACAGTTCTACCTGCGCGCGCGGGACTTTGCCGGCAACGTCCTGCTCCCACGCCTGGAAGTGGATAATCTTGCCGGGCTGAGCGAACAGCAGCTTAAAGACAAACTGGCCAAACTCGACAAAGACGATATCGCTCCGCTCTTCTGGTATGCTTTTTCCTGGGGCTCAGCGATAAACCTCGACCGGGAAGATGTAGCGGCACTGTCTGAACTGCCCAAAATAGAAATCATGATGGCACAGGTGAAGTCGTGGGATGAGTCATATTACTTCGCCGGCGCCTGGCTCTTTGAAGGCGTCTATTTCGGAGCCCGCAATGAAATGATGGGAGGTAATCCGGAACGGTCAAAGGCGGCGTTTGAGCGCAATCTGCAGTTAACAAACGGCAAGATGCTCATTACACCCTATTTCTACGCGCGCACCTACTGTGTCTTTGCGCAGGACAAGAAGTGCTTCGATACGAACCTGAAGCGCGTGCTCGATGCCCCGGGCGATATACACCCCGACCAGCGGCTCGCGAACGTACTGGCCAAAAAGAAAGCCGGGCGCCTTTTGAAGCGCCGCGCTGACTTTTTTGTCGATTAGGCGTTCCAGAAATCCTCCCCAAACCAGGTTCCGGAGACTACTGCGGCGCTTTTCCCGGAGCAGCCGCTTGCCCCTGCAAAAGGGATTTATGGCCTGTTACGGCATTTTAATTATGTCGCATGAAATCCGCCCTTGTTCTACTGGTCCTCGCATTGCCTGCCGCAGCTTTTGCTGAGGAAATTTTTCTGTCCTGCCAGGTGACCCAGATCGCAGCTTCGGAAAAAGAGGGGCGCACTGATGCGAAGCTCAAGAAGATTGCCAAATTTCTTGAAAAGGATTCTGCGACGCAAAAGTATCAGAGTTTTCGGTACGTCGGCAAACGCTCGCTGAACGCCACGAAGAGCAGTTCGGGTACGGCTAAACTGAAGAATGGTGACAAGCTCTCGGTGCGCGTGGTCTCTGTGCACCGGGCGCAGAAAAAGAATACCGTTACGATAGATCTTACCGTTGGCGGCAGCAGCGTGCAGAAAAGTTTTGTTGATCGCGATTATCTCATTCTGTCTGCTGGTACACTCGACAAGAAATCAGATCTCGTGGTGGCACTCCACTGCCCGGTGTTTCCATGAAGGCCAAAACAAAGCCGCGCCCGGCGACAAAAAAAAAGACCGCCGCTGGCAAAGTTGCGGCTAAAAAACCTGTAGCCCGGGATTCAAACCACGAAACGAAACGCATCGTGGTGCTTGATTTTGGCAGCCAGTATACGCAACTGATTGCGCGCAGGCTGCGCGAGCTCCGCTATTACACAGAAATCCATCCTTACCACACCAGCCTCGCAGAGATTCGCAGGCTAAACCCCGCAGGCATTATTCTTTCCGGCGGACCGGCGTCAGTTTACGAAAAGGGCGCTCCACACGTCGAAAAGGCCATACTGGAAATGGGGATTCCGGTCCTTGGCATCTGCTATGGTCTGCACCTGATCTGCTACCTGACCGGGGGCAGGGTCGAAGGTTCGTCAGAGCGCGAATTTGGCCGTGCAACGCTGCGCGCTCGCAAAAGTTCACCACTGCTGGCAGGCGTTAAATCAGGCCAGGTGTGGATGTCCCACGGTGATAAGATTGTCAATCTGCCCAAACGTTTCAGCGTCATCGGCACTTCAGAAAATTCGCCGATGGCGGCTTTTGCCGACGAAAAAGCGCGCATCTATGGCCTGCAGTTTCATCCTGAGGTACACCATTCCACGCAGGGCAAGGCGATCCTGAAGAATTTTGCCTCAGCAATCTGCGGCATGAAGCCCAATTGGACGATGAGCCGGTTTGTCGAAGAGAAAATTGCCGAGATACGTACTCAGGTCGGCAAAGAACGTGTGCTGCTGGGCCTCTCGGGTGGTGTCGATTCGACAGTCACAGCCAAACTCCTCCACGATGCAATCGGCGACCAGCTGACCTGCGTTTATGTCGATACTGGGCTCATGCGCAAGGGTGAGACCGAAGCCGTGCGCCAGCGATTCAGGAAAGAGTTCGGTATCAAACTCGAAGTCGTCGATGCAGAAGACCGCTTTCTCAAGGCGCTTGCCGGGGTCGATGAACCGGAACAGAAGCGGAAGATCATCGGCAAACTCTTCCTGGATGAATTCAGCGCAAAGGCCAAAGAGCTGGGCCACCACGAGTTTCTGGCGCAGGGCACCCTATACACCGACGTGATTGAATCAGTATCCGTAAAGGGCCCATCGCAGACCATCAAGTCGCACCACAACCGCGTGCAGGGCGTGCTCGACCTGATCAAGGCAGGCCGGGTGATCGAACCGCTTGCAGAGCTCTTCAAGGACGAAGTGCGTCGCCTGGGCCAGGCGCTGAAGATAAACCGTGAACTGCTCTTCAGGCATCCTTTTCCCGGGCCGGGGCTCGCGATACGCATTTTGACTGCTGTATCCAGGGACAACCTGGCGACACTGCGGGAGGCCGACGCGATCATGCTCGACGAACTGAAGAGTTCCGGCTGGTACCAGAAAGTCTGGCAGGCGGGAGCGATCTTTTTGCCGGTGCGCTCCGTCGGCGTGATGGGTGATAACCGTACATATGAAAACGTCATCGCGCTGAGGCTTGTCACCTCTGAAGATGGCATGACTGCCGACTTCGCGCACCTACCGTACGACGTGCTGGCAAAAATTGCTTCCCGCATCATTAACGAAGTGCGGGGTGTGAACCGCGTCGTCTATGATATCTCTTCCAAACCCCCGGCCACCATTGAGTGGGAGTAACAACCTGCTGAAACACTTTCGGTGGGCAATACTGGTTACCATGGTGCTGTCGGGCGCGCTGCCTGCGCAGCGCCCCGATAGCTGGGAAAAAGAACGCGCGAACGCCGAAGCTCCCACAGGCAAACGCGGCCCGGAACCCGCGGGCGACCTGGCGAAGCCGCTCGACGAAGTCTGGCGCATTGTGTTTCATAATGCCAAGGGCAAAGACATTGTGCTGGATTGTGAAGTCGCGCGCACTGAAAAAGAAAAAGAGCGTGGTCTCATGTTTCGCAAGTTTCTGGGCAAGAACCGCGGGATGATATTCGTTTATAACCAGCCAGACCAGATGAATTTCTGGATGCAAAATACGCTGATTCCACTCAGTATTGCCTATGTCCATGAAAAGCTCTTTATTGCAAGCATACACGACATGAAGCCGCTGTCACTGGATATTGTGAGCTCCGATATCCCGGTGCTTTATGCAATTGAGGCGAATGTCGGCTGGTTCAAGAATAACCATATACTTTCGGGCAACCGAATCACTATCTACAAGAACCCTGCGGATTACAAGGTCGAAACAAAGAGCAAATATCGCCAGGAAGTACCTCAGCCCTGAGACTCAGTGGACGCCTCTTCCCTTTACCAGAAAAAGCTTGTATCTAAGGAACAGTACCGGGCCCTGTGCGTCGGTCAGTACGGTTCAAGCTATTTTCCCAATAAACGTAGCCAGGAAGAATCACTGCGCGAGCTGCTGATGCTGGCAGAGACTGCGGGAGTTAAAACCCTGCACGAACTCTTCTTTCAGCATACCGATATTCACCCGGCGATGTTTTTTACCTCGGGCCAGATTGAAAAGATCAGGCAGGTGTTGTCTGATCTTCAGCTCAACCTGCTTTTTGTCGATGCACAGCTGAAGCCCAACCAGCTCAGAAACCTCGAAGAAGAGCTCAAGGTGCGTGTGCTTGGGCGTATTGAAATCATCCTGGATATTTTTGCCATGCGCGCGCGCACCCGCGAAGCCCTCTTGCAGGTAGAGCTCGCGCAGCTTCTCTATATCTTACCGCGTCTCAAGGGCCTTGGCGGCGTTCTGTCACGGCAGGGAGCGACCGGGGCACCGGGTATTGGCACGCGTGGCCCCGGTGAGACCATGCTTGAGACAGACCGGCGTTACATTCGCCGGCGTATCCAGAAGATCCGCCGCGAGCTGAAGGATGTTGAGCGGCACCGCGGCACCGCGCGCCACGGGCGAAACCTGACGACTTTTGCCCTGGTTGGTTATACCAACGCCGGAAAGAGCAGTGTGCTCAATGCACTGTCTTCGACTTCACAGAAGGTTTTTGCCGAAGATAAGCTCTTTGCGACTCTGGATACTTTCTCACGCAAGATCTACCTCGGCGAGAAGGAGTTCAAACCGAACTACGGCATTGTCACCGATACAGTAGGATTCATCCGAAACCTGCCGGCGTCGCTGGTTGCTGCGTTTCAGTCGACACTCGATGAAATACGCCACGCCGATGTCATCATTGAAGTGCACGACGCTTCGAGCGTACAGCTGGCCGACGAAATGCAGGTTGTGTCAGAAGAACTTGAGCGCCTGGGCGTGCATGAAAAGCCGCGTATTCTCTACTTCAATAAGGAAGACCTGGTCTTCGCCGAACACCGTGCCGAGCTCACAGAACGATTCCCGCAGGCAGTTTGGGGAAATGCACTCTCGAAAGAAGGAGTGCAGCCATTGCGCTCAAAGCTGGCTGAATACAGCGATGCGCCCAGCACGTCAGCCCAGACGCCCGGTTAGCCCGCGATCTTTACCGACCTGTGAACCGGGCCTTGCGCTTTTCCTGGAAAGAACGGATACCCTCTGCGGCATCTTCGCTTTCCAGCATCACCATGAGGTCGGGGTAGAGACGCTTTGCCGCAGCGTGAAATCCCTCTTCAGCTGCGAGGCGCGAAGAGGCAAGCGTGGCGCGTACCGCCAGTGGTGACTGTTCAGCGATCGCCGAGGCAATCTGCAGCGCGCGTTCGCGTAACTTAGGCTGTTCGACAATTTCCTGTATCAGGCCAATGCGCAGCGCCTCGCTCGCCGGAAACATCTCGCCTGTCAGCATGTATTTCATCGCGTTACCCCAACCGCACTGTGCCGGAAACCGCATTGTGGCCCCCCCAAACGGGAAAACCCCGCGCTGAACTTCCATCTGTCCGAACTTGGTGCTTGGGCTTGCAATACGCACATCGCTCGCGAGCATCAGCTCGATGCCCAGGGTGAGGCAAAAGCCGTGGGCCGCAACGACGACTGGCTTTGTTTTCACGCGGCCAGATACTGCCCAGGGGTCGATGCCATCTTTGCCAGAGAGCAGGGTACCATTCTTTTTTATGCCCTCGGCTACTTCGTTGAGTTCGAGCCCCAGCGTGAAATGCTTGCCCTCTGCCTGCACGAGGCCAACGCGAACTTCGGGGTCAGACTCCATTTCCGTATAGGCGTCACCGAGTTCACGCAGCATCGCCGTATTAAACGCGTTGTTCTCTTTCGGGCGGTTAAAGGTAATGACCAGCACGTGACCGGTCTTTTCCGTCTTGATGTATTCAGGCATGGGAGCTTGTAGCATGTGCTACAGGCGGGTCAAGAATTTAGGCGTTAACGCAGAAATATCTCGCGCCCGAGATACTTGCTGTATTCTGACCAGGCGGATTCGGTATTGCGGTTTTCTGCATTCTTCTGCAGGTCGTGGAAGATAAACTGCGTTGAATCAATTGCATCTGCGGCGTGCACAAGGTACGCCTCGAGAAAGCGGGGTTCTTCAATTGCCCCCCAACTGCGCCGGCCCTGGTGCGCGAGAACCACGTGCTCGAGCTTGGCGCGTGTCAGAGGGTGCATCTTCACCAGCCTGAGCTTCTCTGTCAGTTTTTCGTAACCGAGAAGCGTATGGCCCTTTAGCCGACCGGCCTCGGAATGCTCATAGTGGCTGAGGAGAAAGTTGTATTCGTCGGTCTTACCGATGTCATGCAGAAACGCTCCGGCAACCAGCAGGTCATGGTCTGCGTGCGGATAAATTTTGGCTAGCGCTGCTACCTGCTTCATGACATTTAGCGTGTGCTCCATGAGACCACCGATATAGGCGTGGTGGATCTGCCGCGAGGCCGGGGCTTCGACAAAAAGGCGCATGAAAGCCCGGTCGCGCAGGAAAAGGCTGCAGACTTCTTTCAGCTCGTTTGATGCTATCGCGCCGATCATCTGCCGCATCTCGGTATACATCTGCCGGCGGCTGAGCGGAGTGCGTGCCTGGAAACGGCTGAGTTCTTCGGTTTCGGCAGCTGCTTCGACCTTCATCAGCTTGATCTGCTTGACGTTCTGGAATTCTTCAACGATACCCTGAATACGGATTACCTTTCCGGGCCGTGCGATCTCAGCAACTTTTTTCAGTTCCGGAGGGGCAGCAAAGAGTATAGCCGGCATGTGGCCAGAGGCATCGGCAAGCATCAGCCGCAGGAACGGCTTGTTGTTCTTCGCGCTCTGCATCGTGGCGCGGCGGACGAGAAACCGGCCTTCTTCGAGCAGGCCGTTTTGCAGGTCGCGTATATAGGGCGAACGTTCGGTCGAAAAGCTCATCTTCTAGGTGAATTGTTTTGCCTTGGGATTAAAGTGAGCGGGGCTCAGTATGGTATCATTGCGCGACGGTTCGCGGTGTTCCGGGTAATCGGTCGTGTAGTGGAGGCCACGGCTTTCTTTGCGCGCCAGCGCAGAACGTATTGTCAGCTGCGCGACGAGAGCGAGGTTGCGCAGTTCGAGCAGGTCACGTGAAATAACCGTCCTGTTGTAGAAGTCGATGATCTCACCGTAAATGACATCCACTCGGCGGAGCGCGCGCTCAAGGCGCAGGTTTGACCGCACGATGCCCACGTAATCCCACATGATCGAACGGATCTCTTTGAAGTCGTGGCTGATGAGCACCCATTCTTCCGGGTTCTTGGTGTTGGTATGATCCCACTCCGTCAGGTGTTTGGCTGTTGAGCGCAGTTCACTAAGCGAGCCCCTGGCGGCCAGGATATGATCGAGTGACCGCTGTGCAAAAACCAGCCCTTCGAGCAGTGAGTTCGAGGCGAGCCGGTTGCCGCCATGCACTCCCGAAGATGCGACTTCTCCGATTGCATAAAGATTGGCAAGGTCAGTGAGGCCATCGTAATTCACCAGCACTCCGCCGCACATATAATGTACCGCGGGTACGACAGGAATCGGCTCTTTCGTGATGTCGATGTTGAACTGTTCCTTTAGCGTGCCGAAAATCAGCGGAAAATGTTCTTTTACAAAGGCCGCCTCACGGTGCGAGATATCCAGCCACACGTAGTCGAGACCGTCGCGCTTGAGCTCCGCATCGATCGCGCGGGCTACGATGTCGCGCGGGGCAAGCTCACGCTGTTCATGGTAGTCCTGCATGAAGGCACGGCCCGTGCGAGGATTTTTTAGAATGGCGCCTTCGCCGCGCATCGCTTCGGTAATCAGGAACGCAGGAGTCCCCGGAGGAGTCTTTCCCCGCAGAGCAAGCGCTGTTGGATGAAACTGAAAAAATTCCATGTTGCGCACGCGGCAGCCCGCGCGGTAAGCGAGCGCCACACCATCGCCGGTCGAAACGGGCGGGTTGGTGGTGACCGGGTAAACCCTGCCGGCTCCACCGGTTGCCAGTATGGTGTAGTCTGCGTGGAAAAGATCTATTTCGTTGGTGGCAGCATCGAGTACATAGGCCCCAAACACAGTTGTGGAGTTGCTGCGCTGTGGCAGGTGGTGCTCGGTTGCAAGCTCCACGACGCAGTGGTTGGTCAGCAGGCGGATATTGGGTTCGGCCGAAACGCGCTCAAGAAGAAACGATTCCAGTGAACGTCCCGTGTGATCATGAGTGTGCAGCACGCGCGATTCGCCGTGGCCACCTTCGCGGCCGAAATGCAGCTTGCCATCTTCACCGCGTGTGAACGGCATTCCCAGGTCGATGAGTTCCTGCACGCGGCGCACGCCTTCGCGCACGAGAATGCCCACTGCCTCTTCATCACAAAGGCCAGCGCCTGCGGCCAGTGTGTCAGCGAGATGTTTGTCAGGGTTATCCCAGGTGCCCAGTGCTGCTGCGATACCCCCTTGCGCGTAGGTCGTTGCTGCATTGTCGACTTTGTCTTTTGTAACAATCGTTACAGTGCCATGTTTCGCGGCTTTGAGGGCGAAGAAGAGACCGGCAATACCAGAGCCAATGACTAGAAAATGAGGGGTGGGAGAGTTTTCACTCACGGATCACACGTCTTAAAGCGTAAATAGCCCGACCACAGAATTAAGTTTTGCGCTTCCGGCACGTCACTCCGCGACCTGCTGGAAGCGTTAAAACAGGTTGGTCAGCCAGCGGTTGGTGGAGTCGACCACGGCGGCAGGTATTTCGTGCTGGCCTTCGAAAGCGTGCAGTTCACCCTGAGCACCATTGGTTGTCAGCAGTTCATAAAGCCGTTCGGCCGCCTGGAACGGCAATACCGGGTCGAGCCTGCCATGCGACTGGTGAAAACGCAGCGTCTTCTGCTGGTCGGCAAATTTCGCTTTTGCCATGTTCTCCCAGCCGGTGCGGTTCACCAGGGTGCCGGAAAAAATCAGCAGACCTGCGAGGTAATCTTTGTGGTGGAGCGCAATTTCTGTGGCGAGCATCGAACCCTGTGAAAAACCGCCAATCACCGTCTTTGCCGGATCGCACTCGAGTTTTTGCATGGCATCGATCAGCCGGTCACGTGCTTCAGCCATGCCCGCGGGAAGAGCCTTGGACAGATCGCGCAATCCACCTTCGCGGCGAACACGCTCAATCTCTGCCCAGTCGATCGGAAACCAGGCCCGGCCTTCGTAACCTGCAGCATACCCCAGGTCAATCTTCAGAATACCATCCGGGTAGATAAATCGCGTACCTTCAGGAAAATTCAGGTACTGTGAGAGTCCTGCAAGGTCATAGGCATTGGCACCATAGCCATGCATGCAAAAAAATACGGGGCCATCAGCTTTGCCCGGGATCTCGACGACCTTCATCCCATCGACGAATTTCTCCACGTGTTGCAGGTAGCGCATGGGGGCTATTGCGGCAAAGCGCCCCACGGGTAAATGACAATGCGATGCGGTGCATCATGCAATCCCGAAAAAAATCCAATTATCTAATTGACGGTTAAAGGTTTTGGTATCTGCTGCACATCCGGGCATACTGAGTGTGCCACTACTAAGAGAGGAGTACTTATGGAAAACCGTAACGATTTGCGGGTTTCGTTCACCGGTCAGGGTGGCGAACTGTTCGTCTTGTGGATCAAGAACCTGTTTCTGACAATTATCACATTGGGTGTATATTCGTTTTGGGCAAAGGTAAACCTAAAACGCTATTTTTTTGAGCATACCTCCGTAGCTGGCGGCCGCTTCGGCTGGCATGCAACGGGAAAAGAACGCTTCATTGCCTTCCTGAAGGGCATGGGTGTTATGGTGGCTGTTTACGTGGTTGTTTGGGTTCTGGGAAAAATTTCTTCGTATTTACTGATTCTGCTGCCGATCGCTTTTATTGCGGTTTTGCCGGCGCTTGCAGTCGCTTCACTACGCTACAAGTTTTCGCGTACTTCTTATAACCAGATACGCTTTCGCTTCATGGGACGCCCCGGCAAATTTGCCATCGTCTACCTGAAGGGAATTTTACTGACTGGTATCACGTTTGGTATCTACCTGCCATGGTTTACAGCAGAAATGCAGCAATACATGAACCGCAACACAGCGGTGGGCAACTCCACTTTTGAATTCGACGGCAAGGGTGGCGAGCTGTTCATCATCTACCTGAAAGGTTTCTTCCTGAGCGTAATCACCTTTGGTATTTACCTCAGCTGGTTTATTGCAGAACTGCAGAACTACATGGTCAACCATACCAAATTCCAGGGCAAGAACCTGATCGGTGATGTTAAGGGTGGCGATCTGTTCGTCACGAATCTCGTCGGTTACCTGCTGACCGTTATTACCCTGGGTATCTATTTTCCATGGTGGATGGTTAAATCGATCAAGGTGTCATACGGTGGAATCGCCCTCGCGCAGGCACCGGACATGTCACAGATGCAGGCACAGTTCGACGTGGGCGCAAACCCGCTCGCCGATGGCCTTGCCGATGCCGCGAACTTTCTCGACACCATTGCAGACTTTCTGACCTAGTGGCAGAAGTTCAGGCGCACATTCAGAAAATGTGCGCCTGAATTTTCTAATTTCTCAAATTTGAACTGAATGACATATGGAGGATCGTATGGATAAAATCTTGATTTTAAGGCCTCTCCTAAACAAAATTTCCGAGGGTAGCATTTTTCGAGTACTCTTCGCCTGGGCTATGCGCATTGAAGCTGCATTGACAGTGCTTGGGGTTTTGTATGGCTCGGTAAAGTTATGGGGCCTCGTCAGGGGCGGGGGGGCACCGGCGAGCGCCTATTTCGGCCTGCTAATTGTGCAAATTGCACTACTTGTCCTGGGTGTTGTTATCGTTAATATTCTGATCGCGCGTGCGGAAGACATAGAGCGCCAACCCGTCGGCTCTGACTATATAGTTACGCCTATCATCGTAATTTTCCAGAAGACGCTGGGTGAGATCGGCGCTGCGACTTATGGTGTTTTGGGGGTTGCCGGAGGTCTTTTCATCTGGATTTCCGGGGGAGAAATTCCATTGCCGATTCCCGGTCTTTCGGGCGGTGATGGTTTTACCGGCGGATTGCTTGCGATGATATTGGGCCTGACCATTGGTTTTGGAATTCTGGCTTTTTCGTATTTTATGGCTGAGCTCACAGGTGCCGTCGTTGATATTGCGCGTAACACCAAAAAATGATTTCGTGGGGGCGATTGATTGGCCCCTTATCAACGCAGCATTCGCCTGATATACAAAGTCTTGTTCATCCGCGCGACCACGTCGCCTTTTTCATCTTTCACTTCACAGACATAGATTCGATCGAGCTTTTTTACCTTCTCGAGTTCGGCTCGTAACTGGACAAACTCCGTCTCAGGAATGTGGAACCGGGCCGTCACAGTACCGGTGCCGGGCTTTATGAAGTCGATGGCTGCCGCCTTGTCCCAGACAATATATCCGTCGCCCAGGTTGTGCATCAGCAAGAACATGAAGAAGGGGTCGCACATCGAGTAGAGCGAACCCCCAAAGTGGGTGCCGACGTAATTGGTATTGCTCTCGATCAGCGTCATCGACGACTCGACCGTGTAGCGGTCGATCGTGCGGACGGTGACATTGGCACCCACATAGGGGCCGAATTGCGTGAAGGCGGCGTCGAATCCCAGCTCGGTACTGAGTCGCTGCCAGCGGGGAAATACGGTCTGTTCAAGCCTGCGCATGGCCGACCAAGGAAAAATCCTATACGCCCCGACAACCAAATGGGGCATTGCAAAAAGAAAACGACACCAGTGTCGTGAACTTTTGGCCCCATGCGTCGATAAGGTATATAGAGAATCAGATGCGGCGTCTCCTTTTCGTTTCCGGCTTGTTTGTCAGTGTCTTTGCACAGCAGTTATCTGCGTTGCAGGGAGAGAGCATTTTCCTCAAGGGATACCTGGGTGGCGGCTATTCGTACGTGACCCAGAAAGATGAGAAGGCCGGCACTGGCCTGACCCTGACCGGGCCGATTGGTCTCAGCATGCTGCAGGCAGGCGGTTCGCTCAATGCTTCAACCAAGATCTTCGCTTTTACCTCATTCCATTACGGCCCGGCCCTGTCGGTGAAGGCCGATAACCTCAAGATCGACACTCAATACAGCTACTTCTTTGTTCACGACTTTGGCCTGGGTATTGGTTTCTATTCCAAATCCGGATTTTCCGTTTCCTTTGGCGGAGCGATCTCGAACAATTACTATAATTACAGCGTGTACCAGACCACCGGTGTTGGTACCCATACGCGGCATGGCTGGGCTGCGCATGCAATCGTAGGACAGGAACTCAGCACCACGGGCCGCTTCACTTTGGGTGTTTCACTCATGGTATCGTACAACCGGGTCTACGATGTCGGGCCATCATCCGATGCCGCGGTAACCGGCATGTACGGCGGGCTGGCAGTCTCGGCCATGTACGATTGACGCTCCTCATCTGCCCGCAATAATTCTCGCCGCCCGCTGCAGCTTTCCACAGGTGGGTGATCAGCGCATCCATGGAAGTCAAAACCACCGAACTCAAACGTAGCCTGGGACCGCTTTCGGTCTGGGGCATGGGCGTAGGCTATGTCATTTCAGGAATGTATTTTGGCTGGAACCTCGGCCTGCCGCAGAGTGGCCCTTACGGCATGCTGGTGGCCACGGCCATCGTGACACTCATGTACGTGTGTTTCGTGCTCAGCTACGCGGAGCTCGCGGCGGCTATTCCGCGCGCGGGTGGAGTCTTCGTCTATTCACAACGGGCGCTGGGAGCGTTTGCCGGATTTATTGCCGGTCTCGCGCAGAATATTGAATTCGTTTTCGCTCCGCCGGCGATTGCCGCTGCGATTGGGGCCTACCTGAATATTTTTTTCCCGGCGATTGAGCCGGTGGGTTTTGCGATCGCTGCATATATACTCTTCACCGCACTCAATATCTGGGGCGTCAAAGAATCTGCGGCTTTCGGCGTGTTCATTACCATCCTTGCGGTGGTGGAGCTTCTGCTTTTCACGGGGCTGACCCTGCCACATTTTGACTCCGCCGCGTTCAGCCGCAATGCGCTGCCTTCGGGCTGGTGGGGCATACTGCCGGCAATACCTTATGCCATCTGGTTTTACCTGGCGATTGAAGGTGTTGCCAACATGGCCGAAGAGGTGAAGAACCCGCAGCGCGACCTTTCCCTCGGTTTTAATCTCAGCATGGCGACGCTGGTCGTGCTCGCGGTGCTCGTTTTCCTTGGGGCAGTGGGTGTTGCCGGGTGGGAAGCCGTTGTCTATGCTCCTGGTGGAGGCCAGCCTTCGGATAAGCCACTGCCACTGGCGCTCATGCGCATTACCGGGCCCAATCACCCGATGTACCACCTGCTGGTTTCTATTGGCCTTCTGGGGCTGATCGCTTCCTTCCACGGTATACTGCTCGTTGCCGGTCGCACAACCATGGAACTTTCGCGGGCGCGCTATCTCCACCACCGCTTTGCGCGTCTGCACCACAGCAGGCAGACACCCGCAGAGGCTCTCGTGCTGAATATGCTGCTTGGTATCGGCATACTGCTATCAGGTAAAACAGCGGAGATGATCGTACTGGCAGCTTTCGGCGCGCTGACCATTTACATCATGGCGCTCATTTCACAGCTGGTACTGCGGCAGACGCAGCCGGGCCTCGCTCGTCCGTTCAGAACACCGCTTTTCCCCTATGTACCCGTCATTGCCCTGGTGATTGCGATCTTTTCGCTCGGTGCGATGGTCTATTTTAATGGCTCTCTTTTTGTCATTTATATCGCGCTTTTGGCGACCGGGTCAGTCTACTTCTACCTTGTACACCTGCGCCGCCAGGTGGCTCCTGAATAAATCGGTAATCAGCCGCTCGCGACCAGGCACGAAGCCCGGGAGAAAAAAGACTGCCACAGTAAGCCCGACTGGAAAAGAGGTGCTTCATGGAAGACAAAGCCGATTTCAAAAAGATACTCGAACGGCTCGAGCATGCCAACGTAAAGAAAGTGAAGGTGGCCGTAGCTGACATCGACGGAGTCCTGCGCGGTAAATACCTGCACTTTGATAAATTTGCCGCCTCAGCTGACTCGGGCTTTGGCTTCTGCAATGTGGTGCTCGGCTGGGATTCTGCTGACGTCTGCTACGACAATGTCAAATATACGGGCTGGCATTCGGGTTATCCCGACCAGTTAGTGGAGCTTGACCCAACTACCGAACGCAACGTACCGTGGGACAACAACGTCCCGTTCTTTTTGGGGCATTTTGTGAAGAGCGACCAGACGCCGCTGGCAATCTGCCCGCGCCAGACGCTGCGCCGCGTGATTGCGCGCGCCGAAGCCATGGGCTTTACGGCGAAAAATGGTATGGAATTTGAATGGTTCAACTTCCGTGAGACGGCGCAGAGTCTCGACGAAAAAGGGTACATCCGGCCCGAACCGATTACTCCGGGCATGTTTGGTTACAGCCTCATTCGCGCCGGTCAGGAACGCGACTACTTTAACGCGCTGATGGATGAGCTGACGGCATTCGGCGTACCCATCGAGGGATTACACACCGAGACGGGCCCGGGCGTCTATGAAGCGGCTATTCTCTACAGCGGTGCGCTCGAAAGTGCAGACCGCGCGACGCTCTTCAAGGCGGGGGCGAAAGATATCGCCGCACGCTTCGGCATCATGCCGAGCTTTATGGCCAAATGGAATGCTTCCCTGCCGGGTTGTTCGGGGCATATGCACCAGTCGCTCTGGAATGGTAACGGCGAAAATGTCTTCTACGATGCAGCCGATACGTACCGCATGAGCTCCACCTTCAGGAGTTACCTTGCAGGCCAGTTGAAGCTGTTACCGGAACTACTGCCGTTCTTCGCCCCTACAGTCAACTCGTACAAACGTCTCGTCGATGGATACTGGGCACCGGTGAAGCCCACCTGGGGCATTGATAACCGCACAGTCTCACACCGTGTGATTCCCGGGTCGGAGAAGTCCACCCGGCTTGAGGTGCGTGTTTCGGGGTCAGACGTAAATCCGTACCTGTCGGTGGCGGCCTCACTTGCTGCCGGCCTGTACGGCATAGAAAACAAGCTGAAACTTGAGGATGCACCGGTGAAAGGTTCTGCGTATACAGAAAGTAACGTACCGCGTCTGCCGCACAACCTGCTCGATGCTACCCGTCGCCTGGCCGGTTCAAAAATCGCACGCGAAATCCTGGGGGCAGACCTGGTTGAACATTTTGTCGCCACCCGTGAATGGGAATGGCGGCAGTTTCAGGACGCCGTCACCGACTGGGAAACGAAGCGGTATTTTGAAATCATTTGACGGCTCTGCCGGACTTGTCAGACATATTTGTGGTGAATAGCCGGGCAGAGGTGCTGGAAGTAATTCGGGCGAAAAAAAGCCGGCTCGAGAATTTCGGCGTAGTACGCATCGGGATTTTCGGTTCGGCCGCCCGCGATCAACTGACTCAGGACAGCGATGTGGACGTCCTGGTGGAGTTTGCCCCAGGGAAAGTAACACTGACGAATTTCATGGGCACCAAGTTCATGCTAGAAGAGGAATTTGGCCGCAAGGTGGATCTTGCAACGGCCAGAAGCCTTAACAAGCCGATCTTGTGGGAATCAGTATCGCAGGACCTACTCTATGTCTCGTGACTGGCGTCTTTATGCGAAAGACATCCAGGAAAAGAGTCGGTATATTCAAAGAGCCTTATCCCGACTTAACGAAATATCGGAATACCTGAGCGACGAATCGATACAATTGTCTGTCGAACGGGCATTTGAAATTATTGGCGAGGCAGCAAAGCATTTGCCAGCTGAGGAGAAAGAAAAATACGGCCATATCCCCTGGAAAGCCATCATTGGCATGCGCGATCAGCTGGCTCATGGTTACCATAAGCTGGATGAAGAGATTATCTGGCATACGGGCCGGAATGAGCTTGATGCGCTCCTGGCAGCAGTGGATAAAATGCTTCAATAGTTCAGTCAGGGAGAGTACATGAGTACATATCGCTTTAGTTTTCCAACACCAATTACTTTTGGTGCAGGGGTGCGCAAACAGGTACCCGAGCATTTCATGGGGCAGGGCATCACCTCGGTCATGGTGGTGACAGACGAGATGCTGAGCAAGCTTCCTTTCTTTACTCAATACACCGATGAACTGAAGGCAGCAGGTCTCAGGATTGACATTTTCAACGGAGTGAAGGGTAACCCGGTGAAGTCGCAGGTCATGGTGGGTGTCGAGGCCTTCAGGAAAAGCGGTGCAGCAGCGATACTTGGCATTGGTGGCGGTGCAGCGCTCGATGTCGCCAAGGCAATCGCGCTCATGGTCAACCACCCGGGCGACATTTTTGACTACGAAGATGAAAAACCGGGTGCACGGCCTTTCGACAAAGAAATTCCCTACTGGATTGCGATACCGACAACTTCCGGTACAGGATCAGAAGTGGGCCGCAGTACAGTGGTGGCCGACGACACGACGCACGTCAAGAAGGTGATCTTTTCTCCCCGACTGCTCGCGCGCGCGGTCTTTGCTGATCCGGAGATGACCGCTGCGATGCCGGCTCACGTCACCGCAGCGACCGGCCTCGATGCGATGACGCACCTCATCGAAGCATTTCTTGCTAAGGGCAGGCACCCGATGGCTGACGGTATTGCGCTCGAAGGCCTGCGGTTGGCTGGGCAGGCTTTGCCCAGGGCATTCAAAGATGGCAATGACCTGGCAGCGCGCGGTGACATGCTGATGGCTTCGATGATGGGGGCCGTCGCCTTCCAGAAAGGCCTGGGTGTTGTGCATTCATGCGCGCACGCCCTTTCGGCGATAGTCGACATGCACCACGGCCTGGCAAATGGCATCATGCTCGACCACGCATTGCGTTTCAATGCAAAAGCTGTGCCTGACCGTTTTGACCGACTCGCGCAGGCAGTGGGTTTGGGCAAGGGGGAGGAGTTTATTTCCTGGCTAACACAACTCAAGGCAGAATTGAAAATCCCAGCTACTCTGAAAGAAGCCGGCGTGACCGCAGATAAGCTCGATGCACTAGTCCGGGTGGCGGTGGCCGACGGCTGCCACCCGTCTAACCCGGTTGCAGTTAGCGAGAACGACTTTCGGGAAATATTCCAGCGCGTGCTCTGAGGCCTGTCGCGGCTAACGTTCATCATTTATTGACATTTTGCTAAATAACTAAATTATGCCGGTGAGTGACAGACTCACTGACATATGGACTCGCGGCTGCTGCAGCGCTGACTGCCAGTGTCGTCAGCGGCACCGCCGGGTTCGGTGGTGCCATACTGCTCTTGCCCGCCCTCACGGCTCTTTTTGGAATCGAGAAATCGCTCCCCCTCTTGGCGCTCGCGCAGCTAGTCGGCAACGCAGCAAGGGCGGCGTTTGGTTTCGGACAAATTCACTGGCGGGCCGTCTGGATTTTTTCTTTGGGTTCGGCGCCGCTCGCTCTGGTGGCGACAGGGTTATTGGTGGTGATGCCCTTGTCCTGGGCCCGTCAGGCAACCGCCGGGATTGTTCTGCTCGTGACCCTGCTGGAGATCGCAGTGGTTTTTTCGCTGTTGCCTGGGGTTCTCGATCGCTTCAAACCTCCGGCTTTCGCCGGCGCATGGCTCAGCGGTGCAGGTGCGGTGGTTGGATTCATTTCAGGACTTGCCGGCAGCACCGGGCCCCTGCCCAACGCAATATTCCTGCGACTGCAACTGATGCCGGCGGCCTACGTGGCAACAGATGCGGCGGCAATGGGCATTCTGCACGCCACGAAACTTGCAGCCTTTGGCCTTGATGCGAACTGGCGTTTGCCCGAATGGCAGCTCTGCAGCCTGATTGCAGCGGCAATGATATTAGGCACATGGATCGGCCGCCGGGTGTTGGGTCGGGTAGAAGAGGTTCGATACCGCCGTGTGGTGGCCATCTGGATGCTGATTGTTGCCCTCAGCATGTTTATCGTACCCACTGACTGATGCGACAGCACCTTGCGTAATCAACCCCCGTGTATTGGTTCACAGCTGACATAGGTATTGTCCCGCATCGTGCCGCCGGGTGTTGCGGATTGACCTGAAGGATTTAATGTGGTAGAAGGTGGCTATGAACCACCAGGTCACCGATGAAATTGACTGCAGCTCCTGCGGCGACAAGGTTTCGCCCAGCGTTGCCCGCATCGCGGGTGACAACAATGATGCAGATTGCACTTCAGACGTAAGTTTTCTTTGCCCCGTCTGCTTCATACAGGCCAAGAACGCGGCAATGCAGGCTAGGCTCGTCGGTGCAGTCCTTTCACGCTGCTGAACCGGTCGTCTTCCCTGGCCAAGGCGCAGCAGTAAAAAGACTATAAGGCTTGTCGGGAGGCCGCATTTTGTCACGCGAGAGCCTTTATGGAAAAACTGAAAATCGGAATTTCTGCCTGCTTCATGCATAAGGACCCCACGCGGGCAATATTCAAAGGTAAGACACTTCTATACGTCGAAGAATCGCTGGCACACTGGGTGATGCGACTGGGAGCGCAGGCCTTTATGATACCTTCCGTCGCGCCGGGCGGCAAAATTGACCTTGCGGATTATGCCGATTCCCTTGACGGGCTTGTTCTGCACGGTGGTGCCGACGTAGCCCCGGAAAGTTATGGCGAAAAGCCGCTCAGGGAGGAATGGAAAGGCGATCGTATCCGCGACCTTTATGAAATTGAACTGTTTAAGGCATTTAAGGCCGCAGAAAAACCGGTTCTCGGTATCTGCCGTGGTGCGCAGCTCATCAACGTTGCGCTGGGCGGCTCTCTCTACCAGGATATCAATACGCAGATAGATAAGTCTCTCATCCACCGGGACTGGAATGTCTATGATCAGAACTTTCACGAAGTGGAGTTCAGGCATGGCTCTTACCTGGAGAAAATCTTTGGCCGTGGCAGCTTCCGCACGAACAGCGTGCACCACCAGGCACTCAAGGACATCGGCGACGGGCTGGAGGTTGAAGCCATTTCAACCGAGGACAAGATTGTAGAGGGCATTAAATACAAGGGCGCTCCGTATATTTGCGGTGTGCAATGGCACCCGGAGTTTCACGATGATGAGGACAATGCACTCCTTTCGGGAGATCCGCTGCTGAAGGATTTTATGCAGGAATGCGAAGTGCGCAGGACAGAATTGCGCATGCAGCGCAGATGAGGTAATTATGGAAATTGAAATTATCAACCCCGCCAACGGGAAATCCTTAGGTAAGGTACCTGGCGATGACCAGGCGTCTATTGCACAGAAGTACCTTGCAGCGCGTGCTGCCCAGCCGGAGTGGCAGAAACTGGGGCTCTCAAAGCGTCTCGAAATCATACGCCGCTTTCGCGACCGCGTGGAGAAAGATATTGAAGAGGCGGCCCTGCTGCTCACGCGAGATGTCGGTAAGCCGATTGCCCAGTCACGCAACGAGCTGAAAGGTCTGCTGGCGCGCTTCGACTTCTTCCTGGCTGAAACTGAAAAAACGATCAGCACCGAGACAGTTTATCCGTCACAGACGCATCCTGATGCGTCTCTACGCGAAGAAATAGAACACGAACCACTGGGAGTCATCGCCAATATCTCGGCCTGGAACTATCCGTGGTTTGTCGGCTCGAATGTCTACGTGCCGGCACTACTCACCGGCAACGCGGTTCTCTATAAACCGTCCGAATTCGCGCTGCAATCTGGGCTTGCCATGGCGCGCTACCTGCACGAGGCCGGTGTGCCGAAGGATATTTTTGCCGTCATTGTGGGGCGGGGTGACGCTGGTGCGATGCTGCTCGAGCAGCCGATAGATGGCGTATTCTTCACTGGGTCAGTAGCAACCGGCCGCAAAATAGCCGAAGCGGCTGCGAAGAAATTCATCAAAGTTCAACTCGAACTGGGCGGCAAAGATCCGGCTTATATCACGGACGATGTCGACGTGAAGGCAGCTGCCGAAGCCACTGCCGACGGAGCGATGTACAATACGGGGCAGAGCTGCTGCAGCGTTGAACGCATCTATGTGCATGAAAAAATCTACGAAGAGTTCATGCAGTATTTTGCACAGACCGTCCGCGGCTTCCGTCTCGGCGACCCTGAACAGGGTGATACGTACATCGGGGCGCTGACGCGGGGTAAGCCTGCTTACGATTTTCTGAAGAACCAGATCGACGATGCAGTTTCAAAAGGGGGCAGGATTGTCTGCGGTGGTAATCTCTCCCCGCGGGTTGGCGGCGTCTTTCTCGAACCCACAGTTATTGAGAACGCCAATCACTCGATGCTGCTGATGCGCGAAGAGAGTTTTGGACCGGTGATTGGTATCATGAAAGTCAGAGACGATGCCGAGGCGCAGAAGCTCATGAACGACACCGAATACGGACTTACTGCTGCAGTGTATTGCCGCGACGAGAAACGTGCACGCTCGATTTTGCAGGGAGTGAATGCAGGCAGCGCCTACATCAACTGCTGTGACCGGGTAAGCCCGCGCCTGCCCTGGTCGGGCCGACGCAATAGCGGGGTCGGCCTGACCTTGTCAACGTACGGCATTGAAGCTTTCACCCGCCCCAAGGCCTGGCATGTAAGGGGCGCGTAGCCCACGGTTTCACCAAGGGCGAAACGCCAGGCAAACGCAGCTCAGGCTAGAAATGTTCGCGTACGGGCTTATTTTCCGAGATAAACTTATAAAGGCGGCGCCGGCCCAGATCGTCAAGATCCACGGGGCGCACTAACCAGAACTCCGGCGGCCTGTACGCCGTGATACGCACCCGGCAAACCAGGGGCTCGACAGGTAGCTCCAGCGTCATTTCCCAGAATTCCTGCCGTTTGAGAATCAATTCGGGTGGGCTTTCGAGAAAGCGGATCGCCAAAGCCCTGTCAGACAAACGTTCAGTTTCAGCCAGCAGGTACGGCGATTCGGGTGGCGCTTCACCGGGCTCAAGCTCCGTTTCTATTTCCGGCTTGGGCCAGGGCTCGAGCTTTAGTGCCACATTCACAATCGACATCAGGTGCTGGTCACCACGGAATTCTATCGGTCCTTCGTGTTTGAAAATTGCAGACATACCGTTTACTTTGCTGATCGCCCCGGAAAGCAGGAAACCGCCGAGATTGGGCCGGTAGGCATAGAGCTTTGCGGGACCAAGCGGGAGCACTATTTTTTCGGTCAGGCTCACAAGTACCTGGTCGTCTTTAGTTTTCAGAATCGTTGCCAGGTGCGAGGTATGATCAATATCGACGGCGCAGGGTTCGCCTGTTCGCAGATCGTCGACTGTCTTGACTTCGATCTGTGAGGTCATGCCTGGAAGAATCTTATCAAAGATTTCTACGCGGTCATTCGCGGGTATCTGTTCATTCACCCGCAGAAACTGGTGCAGGTGGTGCGCCAGCGCTTTCTGTGATAACAGTATCTCGTTCTGTTGCGATTCTTTCAGGCTGCTAAAGAACTGGTTCACCGCACGGTACTGGCGCTTCGTCAGGTTGCGGTGCAGCATGATCTGCATAAAGCGATTGCTGAGTGCATTTTTTTCAGCGCGCCGGCGCAGGCGCCACTGCAGATAGAGCAGTCCGCCAATGACGGCCAAGAGAAAGTAGACAAGGTAAGGTAGCGTACTCGAGTCAAAACCCGGGAGGCGCATGACCTCCACTTCGGGACCCAGCTGCGCAAAGATCGGTAGGAAACGAGGCATTACGCCCATGTTTTGTCAGGCGCGCAGCGGTTTCAAGCGACTTTTCAGGAACGCAATAACCTCATCGCGTGACATTTCTTTGCCGGAAATATTCACGAAAAAGCGGCTGAGTATACGAAATTGTTTCGTCATCAGTAGAAACCAGATCATGAAATAATCGAGTTTGCGGAAAATTACGGCGCGGTTTTCCCGGTAAGTGGGCAGATTGTCCAGGAAGTCCTGCGGCATATCGAGAAAGTGCCTGTTCATATTGACGTGGTGGCCAATGTGGTACCCGTCATTGAAGCAGCGCTTGTTATACGGCGAATCGATGAAGGTTAGGCTGTTGACGTACGGGTTATTGCCGTCGGTTGTATCAACAAATGCATGCTGTGTCCAGTTGCCGGCCATCAGCAGAAAGCGCGTCAGCAGCCACGGCAATATCAGCACGATAAAAGTCGGCTCGGGCAGGTACCAGAATGCAGCTGCAACTGCCGCGTACCAGGAGAGCTCCCCAATAACGGCCATGCGCAAGAAGCGCCAGCGCCCGTGGCGAATGAAGTAGAGGCTGAGCGTGAAGATGCCAAATATGGCAAAAGACAGATAGTAGTGTAGAAATCCCAGGAAACTGTCACGCTGGTATTTCATAGTGGAACTGAGGTCGTCAGGCATGTTGTTTTCGGGATGGTGCATGCCCAGGTGATGGCTGAAATAAGTATACGGGGTCATGCCGAAGAAAAAGGCCAGCAGCGCCTGGGGCCAGATATTCAAAAAGCGCAGGTGGTAATGGAAGAGTGGCCGGTGAGAAACGTTATGCAACATCAGGGTGTACGGCCCCAGGTAAAGGAGGAAAAGCACGATGTGGGCAATACCGAGATAAAGACGGTATTCAGGCAGCAGCAGAATCGCTACAGCTGATCCCGGCAGCAGTATGGTCAGTTTGATCATGCAGGTCAAAAGGTCGATATCCCGTTCGTCCTTGATGACCGCGAGTGCCAGCGAGCGCAGTATACCCTTCAGTTTCAGGCCCGGCTGGACTGGGTCGCCGCCAATAAGTGATACCTGTGAATTTTCTGCCATGCACTAAGGCCGGTAATTCAGTGATACGGTACAGGACAAAACAGCGTTAGATTGTTACGCCCGCTTGTCGCCGCATCCGACAGTCTGGCAAGGGCAGGGGGAGCTTTTACGTTGACGGTCCAATTGCCGTGTTCGTTATAGCATACAAAAGGTTGTTGCGGAGGCATCATGACAGCAGAATACATCTGGCCGTTTTGGGTGGGGGGATTGGCGATTGCCGGGGTATCGGTTTCGCTCGTGATTCTGACCGGGCGTTTTCTTTCTGTGACGCGTGGTTATGCGAGCGTGTGCTCGATTTTCTCAAAACTGAATTTTTTCCAGCGTCCTGATCTGGGTGGCCCATTTGGCTTTCGCACCTTCTTCACGGTAGGCCTGCTTGCGGGCGGTGCCATCGCGGCGGTGACGACTACCGGCTGGCAGCCAACTTTCGCACTGGGAAAATTTGACCTGATCTGGGGCAATAGCCTGCTCATCAAGGGTGTGGTGCTTATTACTGGCGGTTTTCTCTGGGGCTTTGGTTCACGTATGGCGAAGGGCTGTACGTCGGGCAATTCGATATCCGGGCTTTCAAAAGGATCGGTCGCCAGCCTGGTCGCTACCTGCGGTTTTCTCGTTGCGGGAGTCGCTGTCACTTTTCTGCTCGCGGCAGTAACGGGGGTGAAATAATGGCAACCACCAATAGCTCCGCTCGCCTTCGGTTGGTATTTCTTCTTCTGGGAACCTTTTTTGGCTATATTCTGATTCGCGCGGGTGTTTCCAGTTACGATGTCATTCGTGAAATGTTTTTGCTGCAATCTTTCCATATGTATGGCGTCCTCGGCGTGGCAGTTCCCGTATCTTTTCTTGCCGTACAACTGTGGAAAAAATGGGGCCGCAAACCGCTGCTGGCAGAAGAGACCGACTGGAGTGTAGAGAAGGTGTCACGTAACCACGTGGTCGGAGGTTTAATATCGGGCGCGGGCTGGGCTCTTACCGGTGCATGCCCAGGACCTGCACTGGCGATTGTGGGTTACGGTCTGATGTCGGGCCTCTTTATTGTAGCTGGCATTTTTGCCGGAACATGGTTTTTCGCTTGGCTTGAAGAACGGCGCAGCTGATTGGTCGCTGAGTGGCAGGCCTGCAACAATTCCAGCGCATACTTTATGCTACCACCTGCCAGGATGATGACCTGGCTGCGCTAACGCAGGCGATCAGCCTCGCGCGCAACAATTCTGCCCGGCTGAGCGCACTGCTCGTCAGGCCTGAATTACCCCAGAATCTGGCCCAGCAGGCAAACGGCTATGACGAATTCCTGCGCGCGAAGAAGCGCCAGCTTATCGAGCAGGTCTCGGCTCAACTGGGTTATACCGAAAAAGTTACGGACATTGATGTTCTGGGCACAGAGCAGGCATCTGGCATCATCATCGAACAGGTATTGGGCGGACAGTTTGACCTCGTGGTAAAAGAAGCAGATAGCACGGAAAGCGGCCAGGGGTTCGACCCGGTTGATATGGCGCTGCTGAAATATTGTCCCGCACCGCTGTGGCTCAGCAAGCCGATTAGCCGGCACCGAGAGCAGATGCGCCTGGCAGTTGCGGTCGATCCCGAAGCCAGCGGCGAAACCGCAGAAAAACTTTCGCTCCGCCTGCTGCAGCTTGCGCGTTCGCTGGCGGATAGCTGTGACGGCGAACTGAGAATCGTGTCGTGCTGGGATTACGAGCTCGAAGGTTTTCTGCGGCGCAATTCATGGGTCAGCCTGCCGGCCGAGCACGTTTCTTCCTCTGTACTGCGCGCGGGCGATCAGAGCCGGGCGCGCCTGAACAGCCTCGTCGCCAGGGCGGGCATTGCCGGTAAACAGACCGTCCACCACCTGCGTGGCAGTGCAGGCTACCTGATTCCCCATTTTGTGGCGAACCAGCAGATTGACGTATTGGTCATGGGGACTGTTGCACGTACTGGTATCCCTGGGTTTCTTTTTGGCAATACGGCCGAGAACATCGTTCAAAAACTGCGCTGCTCGCTGCTGGCCGTGAAGCCTGAAGGATTTGTGTCGCCGATCAGGCCGAGATAAGCGCAGCGGCCGCTCTTTAAACCGAAACTTCGGTTCTGCCAAAGATGTCCTTCAGGGCTTCGAGGTTCGTTTGCCGCGCAAGGCCAAAGATGCGGTCGCCTGCTTCGATCAGCGTGTCGCCCCGCGGGATCAGGAACCGGTCACCGCGTTCGACGCTGGTAAGAATAACTCCGGGCGGTAGTTCAAGGTCGACCACCTTTTGTCCTGCCGCCGCCGCGCCTTCATGCACATGTATTTCAATGCTCAGAAAGCCCGCCGGCAGAATTCCTGCCGCAAGGTCAATGCGGGGAGGTTTGACCAGTGGAACCGCAATCTGCAGGGTTTTCGCGAGCCAGGGAATGCTGATACCCTGTGCGACCACTGAAGAGATCACGACAAAGAACACCAGGTCGAAGATATACTCTGCCCGGGGAAAGTGGATGCTCCACGGATATGTCGCGAGAATAATGGGGGCCGCACCACGCAGGCCTACCCATGAAACAAAGGTGCGTTCGCGCCAGTTCATGCCCCTGCCAGGCACCGCGAGAAGAACCGCAAGGGGACGCGCAATAAACATCATGAAGACCGCAAGCAACAGCCCTTCTTTCCATACCGGAAAAACCCGTGAAGGAAACGATAAGAGCCCGAGCGTCAGGAACACGAGTATCTGTGCGATCCAGGCGACACCGTCGAGAAATCGCGCGATACTTGCCTTGTGCAGCATTTCACTGTTGCCGAGTATGATGCCCGCAACGTAAACCGCGAGAAAACCGCTGCCCCCCACAAGCCCCGTCAGCGCGAAGAGGCCCACAATAAGCCCCAGCCCCAGGACGCCGTAAAGGCCTTCGTACTCGATGCCGGCGTTGTTGATCAGCCAGCGGACAGCACGACCGCCAAGATAACCCAACGCGAGGCCGATGCCGGCCTGCATCGCCAGCAGTTTCAGGAAATCGCCGACGCCGGCAGCGGGATTCTGTATAAAGAGGAGAACTCCCACAGTGAGAAAGATCGCCATGGGGTCGTTGCTCGCAGCCTCAAATTCGAGCGTCTGCTTTACGGTGCCCTTGAGGCCCAGGCTGCGCGCACGCAGCAGGCTAAAGACGGCCGCAGCATCGGTGGAGGAAACAATCGCGCCCAGCAATGCTGAATCGGACCAATGCATGCCCAAAGCAAAATGAGAGAAGGCTGCCGTGGCTGCCCCGGTAAACAGAGTTCCCAGCACCGAAAGGCTGACGCCCTGCCTCAGGACGGGCCGCACACTGTTCCACGATGTGCTCATGCCGCCGTCGAAGACGATCAGTGCGAGGCAGGCCGAGCCCACCGCGAACGCCATGCGGTAGTTGTCGAAGGCGATACCACCCACACCGTCTGAGCCCGCGAGCATACCGATACCGAGGAAAACCAGCAGCAGGGGAATGCCGAACCGCGACGATATGCGGCTGGCGATGACCGAAAGGGTGACGAGCAGTGCCGCGGCGAAAAGAATTGCTTCGAGCGAATAGCCGTGAAAATCAAAGATCTGCATGGTGATACCGCCTCCGGAGCTCTGCGAGCTCTGACGGCTGTGTAAAGGATTTTCGTCCTACAGGATCAGACTCGTTTTTCCGCGTACGTCATCACGAGGTACGCGCGCGAAATACCTTTTGCAAGATTGCGGTAGACGTGCGGCTGGTCGGCGACAAAATAGATGGAATCACCCTGTTCGAGCAGGTTCTTCTGGCCGTTGATTTCAATTTCCATCTGCCCTTCGGCGACGACGATGTTTTCGGCCGTGCCCGGCGGGTGTGCCACTGCCTTTTCGACGCAACCCGCCGAAAGTTCAAGCTCATAGAATTCGACACGTCGCGGAATGTCCAGCGGAAACAGGGCGCGTGAAACAAAACTGCCTTTCTGGGATGAAAGAATTTTCATTTCGTTACGGCGCACGACCTGCAATTGTGCATCGGTTCGCCGCGAGATCAGGGCTGCAAATGGCACATCGAGGGCCCGTGCAATTTTCCAGAGGACGTTGATCGACGGAGCGCTGCGAGATTGCTCGATCTGGCTCAACATTGCCTTGCTAACACCCGACAGGTTTGCGAGTTTGTCGAGCGACAGGTCCAAGTCGGCGCGCAATCGCTTAACGTTCTCCGCAACCACGCCGGTCAGGTTCTCTCCGGTCTGTGTTCTGGCCTTTGAGGATTTCGCGCTTTCGTTACGGGAGCGGGGGGCTTTTCCGGGCATGCCGCGGAAGCTTACGAAAAAGGGACTGCCGGGCACAGTAAAAATAAGGGGATTCAGCAAAAAAAGCATATCTGCAATATTGAACAAATGTGCGTTTTTCTGTTGACCGGCCGACAACAAATCCGACATCGACGTCCAAGTGTTCGCTATAGCGAACAACCGGAACAGGAGACGCGATGAAAATCAACAGCATACTTGAGGCGATCGGCAATACCCCCCACCTGAAACTCGAACGGCTTTTTGGCAGTGAGCACGAAGTCTGGGTCAAGCTCGAGCGCCAGAATCCCGGTGGCAGCATTAAAGACCGCATTGCACTTTCGATGGTAGAAGATGCAGAGCGGCGCGGCATCCTGAAACCCGGCAGCGTGATCATCGAACCCACTTCAGGCAATACCGGTATCGGTCTCTCGCTCGTCGCAGCTGCAAAGGGTTACAAGATTATCCTTGTGATGCCTGAAAGCATGTCAGTGGAACGCAGGGCTGTCATGGCAGCTTATGGCGCGCAATTCGATCTCACGCCGCGTGAAAAAGGCATGAAAGGTGCGATTGAACGGGCGGGCGAACTCGCGGCGCAGACACCTGGTTCATGGGTTCCGCAGCAGTTTGAAAATGAAGCGAATATTACCGCGCACGCAAAATTCACGGCACAGGAAATCCTCCGGGATTTTCCCGAGGGTATTGATGTTCTGATTACCGGCGTCGGTACGGGCGGCCACATCACAGGTGTAGGCGAGATCCTGCGCCAGAAGTTGCCGGACCTGCAGATATTTGCAGTTGAACCTGCGGCTTCGCCAGTAATATCTGGCGGTTCGCCTGCACCACATCCAATTCAGGGCATCGGCGCTGGTTTTATTCCAAAAAACCTCCGCAAAGAGATATTGACCGGAGTAATCCAGGTAACTAAAGACGAAGCCTTCGAATATGCCAAACGCGCCGCGCGTGAAGAGGCCCTGTTTGCCGGCATATCCAGCGGCGCTTCACTCGCAGCTGTGGCGAAAAAACTCCCCGAGCTCAAACGCGGTTCGCGCGTGCTCACGTTTAACTACGACACGGGTGAGCGCTACCTCTCGATTGAAGGACTGTTCGGCTAAGGAAGAGGCTCAACCATATGCAGGCTACAGTAACCAGCGAAAATCCGACATTGATAACTGGTACAGCCGTGGCTCTGCTTTCTTCATTCATCTCGGGCTGCATGGTAGCGTGTTGTTGTGCCCTCATGTGTGGCGCAACAGCTGCTGCGTGCGGACAACCCCTCCTGTAATGTAAGGAGAGCCTGTCCCTGCGCAACAGCGCAGGGAAAAAAGAAGATGAATATGAAAACAAACAGACTTACCTTCTACCTCGCTGCGTGGTTAACTGCTGTGCAGTGGAGCGGGCTCGATGCGCAGGCAAGGAAACCCCCGCCAGCAGCCCAGCCGGCAGCTGCTACGGCTGACGACGAGGTGATTCCGGCAGAAGTCACCGAAGCCGACAAGATTGCAGCCACTGTGGAGGTGCGCGACAGCTATTACGTCAAATCACCGAGCTACAGCACTGAGCCGATTGACGGGGCAAATCCACCCTATGTCAAGCGGTTGAGTGAAACCGGTCTTGGCGCGCTCAAGCATATCGACTGGATCATCTTCGGCATCGAGCAGCGTACCCGGGGCGAATTTCGTGAGAACGATTTTCGTCGGGCCAATTCACCCGCGACGCCTGTCGGACCGGCAGGAAGCCCGGCTATACAGGAAACTCCCTTGCTCTTCAGGACACGTGGTTTCCTTAAACTGGAGTTCGACTGGTTTCGGGTAATGACCGAGGTCCAGGATTCGCGCCGCACACCCATCGCGACCAGCGCCGACACCCGGGATTTCAACTACGTTGAACCGATCCAGGCTTATGCAGAGTTCCACTTCAAAAACCTGTTTGGCTATAACCGTCCGCTGGCGATTCGTGGCGGGCGATATTCGCTCGAACTCGGGGACAGGCGCCTCGTGGCACTGAATGAATGGCGCAATACGACAAATACCTTTCAGGGCGGCTGGATACTGATTGGCAAAAGGGAAAACAACTGGGATCTGAATCTTCTCGGGGCACAGCCGCTCGTGCGCGAGATCGAAAAGCTGGATCAGCCGATTGGTCAGCAATGGTTTTATGGGGGAATTCTCTCGATACGGCAGTGGTCTGAGTGGGTGACACTCCAGCCGTTCTATTTTGGCCTAAACCAGGACGGGCAGGCCGCCATTGCTGACTGGTATCCGACGAGCGACGCCGGTGCGCGCTTCTTCAGGAACATACATACAATAGGTGGTCGTGGTTATGCAGTGGTCGGCAAGACCGGCTTCGACTATGATTTTTCGTACATCAGGCAGTTTGGTGTCGACCAGTTGAACAACGCCGGTGTCGAACGCAACCAGGATGCGTTTGCTGCCACGGCCGAAGTTGGTTATACATTCAAACACCCGTGGAAACCGCGGCTCGCCGGTCTCTACGCCTATGCTTCGGGTGATGTTAACCGCGCTGACAACACGCAGAACCGTTTCGAACGCCTTTACGGGTTTGCGCGTCCCTGGTCGGCGAATGACTATTTTCAGTACGAGAACATCGAAACGCCGAAAGTGATTTTTGAATTTGAGCCAATCGAAAAGCTCAAGATCGACACCTCGTATATCTGGTACTGGGTCGCGAGCCCGACCGACCGCTGGAACAATGCGAACATTCTGAACAATGCCACCGCGGCAGGTAATGCCAATACCGATGCAAAACTCGGTGAAGAGTATAACATCCGCATTCGCTATCCTTTCCCGCATCTGAAGGTGAATATCGGCTATGCCTATTTTAAGGCCGGTGCCTATACCGAAAAATTCAAGCGACCGGGCGATTCTCACTTCGCATACCTGGAGCTCTCTGCTTTGCTTTGGGACTGATCTGAATGCACGTAATACATTGATTTACGAAAACACGAGGAAACTAAAATGAAATTAAAAACAATCCTGTACCTTTCTGCGCTTGTGGCGATCTTTGCTTCGGCGGCAACACCCGCAAGAGACTACGAAGTCTTCAACGTTTCATACGACCCGACACGCGAGCTCTACCGTGAATTTAATGCGGCGTTTGTGCGGCACTGGAAACAGAAGAACCCAAACGACAATGTTAAGTTCAAGCAGTCGCACGGTGGTTCGGGCAAACAGGCGCGTTCGGTTATCGACGGTCTCGATGCCGATGTGGTAACTCTCGCGCTGGCCGGTGACATTGACGTGATCGCTGAAAAGGCGAAACTTTTGCCCGCCGACTGGCAGAAGCGCCGCCCGAACAACAGCGCTCCCTATACCTCGACAATTGTCCTTGTTGTGCGAAAGGGAAATCCCAAAGGAATCAAAGACTGGAACGACCTGGTGAAACCCGGAACCTCCGTGATCACGCCTAACCCGAAGACCTCGGGCGGTGCGCGCTGGAACTACCTCGCTGCGTGGGCGTACGCACAGGAAAAGAAGCTCGACCCACGGGTGTTTATTAGGGCGCTCTACAAGAACGTCGCCGTGCTCGATACTGGGGCGCGTGGCTCGACGACTACGTTCACGCAGCGCAAGATTGGCGATGTCTACATTTCGTGGGAGAATGAGGCGTTTCTTGTTTCCAAAGAATTTGCCGCAGAAGGTTATGAAATAGTGGTACCTACGCTCAGCATTCTTGCCGAGCCGTCGGTGTCTGTGGTTGATACCAACGCCAACCGTAAGGGCAATACAGAAATTGCGAAAGCATACCTTGACTACCTCGAATCGCCTGAGGGACAGAATATTGCCGCAAAACACTATTACCGCCCACGTAATCCCAAAGCCGCGGCGCGCTTCAGTCACTTCAAAAAGCTCAAGCTGGTCACTGTCGACGGTGCTTTTGGCGGCTGGAAGAATGCTCAGAAAACCCATTTCGATGACGGTGGGACGTTCGACCAGATTTACGGAAAATGAGCATTTGCGGGGCGCCGCCCGGCGGCGCTTCGCGTTGACGATATATCCCGCGCTTTGGAGTTGTCGGTCGTTATAATGAAAAAAAGTCTGCTATTAGTAACTCTTTGCCTTGCCGCGTGCGGTGGCAAGGCGCGCGGACGTGAGCTGCTCAATGTCTCGTACGACCCCACGCGCGAGTTTTACCGGGAGTATAACGACGCCTTTGCGCGCGAGTGGCAGCGCAGCCATGGCGGTGAGCAGATCAGCTTTCGCCAGTCGCACGGCGGCTCGGGCAAACAGGCGCGCAGCGTTATCGACGGGCTCGAGGCTGACGTGGTAACCCTGGCGCTCGCCTCTGATATCGACACAATAGCGAAACAGGCAAAACTTTTGCCGGCCGACTGGCAGAAAAATCTGCCGTTGGCGAGCGCGCCCTATACCTCAACAATCGTCTTCGTCGTCCGCGCAGGCAATCCCAAAAAAATCCAGGGCTGGGAAGACCTGGCAAAGCCGGGTATCGGCGTGATTACGCCCAACCCAAAAACCTCGGGAGGAGCCCGCTGGAATTACCTGGCGGCGTGGGCATTTGGAGAAAAGCAGTTTGCGGGCAACCCGGTTAAGGTGAAAGAGTTCATGAAGGGTCTCTACCGGAATGTGGTAGTGCTCGATACGGGCGCACGGGGCGCGACAACAAGTTTTACACAACGCAAACTCGGTGATGTACTGCTCGCCTGGGAAAATGAAGCCTACCTTGCAATCAAGGAGTTTCCGAATCAATTTGAAGTTGTACTGCCTGCATTGAGTATTCTGGCCGAACCCAGCGTAGCGGTGGTTGAGAGCGTGGCGCGTAAAAAAGGCAATCTGGAGCTGGCGAACGCGTACCTGCAGTTCCTTTACAGCGATGAAGGGCAAGAACTCGCGGGAAAGCACTACTTTCGCCCGCGCAAGACGGAAATCAGCAAGAAGTTCTCTCACGTCAGGCCGGTAGCGCTCGTCACCGTCGAGAATGCGTTCGGCGGCTGGGAAAAAGCCAACGCAACCCATTTTGCTGACGGCGGTGTTTTCGACCAGATTTATGGCAAGTGAGTCTTTATTGCGTTTTCGTTTGCGGGAAAAATCCATTCTGCCGGGTTTTGGCGTAACGCTTACCTACACCGTCATCTACCTGCTGGTGATTGTTTTGGTTCCTTTGGGAGCAATGTTTGCAAAGAGTTTCTCACTTGGCTGGAGTGAATTCGCGGAACATGCGCTGGCAGAACGAACCTTGCTTTCCCTGCGCCTTAGCTTCACGACTGCTTTTATCGCGGCCCTGATCAATATGGTTGCTGGCTTTATTATTGCCTGGGTGCTGACCCGCTATGATTTCTGGGGCCGACGCCTGCTCGATACGATGGTAGACCTGCCTTTTGCGCTGCCCACGGCGGTCGCCGGTATTGCCCTCTGCACAGTCTATGCCGAAAACGGCATCCTCGGGTCGCTGCTCGGACGTGCCGGCATTAAAGCCGCGTATACCCCGACCGGCATTACGATTGCGCTCGTGTTCATTGGCTTACCGTTCGTTGTGCGTTCGGTGCAACCCGTACTGGAAGATTTTGAAAAAGAGATTGAAGAAGCAGCCATGAGCCTTGGGGCCAGCCGGTGGCAGACGATTGTCCGGGTGATTCTGCCGTCCGTGGCACCGGCACTCTTTTCAGGCACCATCATGGCGTTTTCGCGTGCGCTAGGCGAGTATGGGAGCGTCATTTTTATCGCGGGGAATATTCCCTTCAAGAGCGAGATTGCACCGCTTATCATTATTACGAAGCTTGAACAGCACAATGTACAGGGCGCAACCGCAGTGGCAGCGATGATGCTGCTGATTTCCTTCTCGTTACTCCTGTTGCTGAACTACCTGCAGATAAGGCAAAAGAGGACCGCATGACGCCCGGGCAGCGCAGTTACCTGACCGACCCGTTCTGGCTCAAGGCGATTTTCGTTTCCTTTGCGCTGGTTTTCCTGACGCTGCTTTTGGGTTTACCCCTGTACGAGATTTTCACGCAGGCATTCCAGAAAGGGCTGGACTTCTACCTCGAAGCGCTAGCTGACCCGGTGACGCTCGCCTCGATAAAGCTCACCCTGATTGCTGCCGGTATTTCGGTGCCGCTGAACCTGTTTTTTGGCGTCGTTGCGGCCTACGCGATTGCCAAGTTTGATTTTCGTGGCAAGAGCCTGCTCGTTTCCCTGATCGACCTTCCGTTCGCGATTTCGCCCGTCATTTCGGGCCTCATCTATGTCCTGGTTTTTGGCCTGCAGGGCTGGCTGGGTGGTGCATTACAGTCCGCAGGTATCCGCATCATTTTTGCAGTTCCGGGTATCGTGCTCGCCACTGTCTTCGTCACGTTCCCTTTTGTTGCACGCGAACTGATTCCACTCATGGAAGAGCAGGGCAGGAGTGAAGAAGAAGCGGCACTGATGCTGGGGGCATCACCACTGAAGATGTTCTTCATGGTGACTTTGCCCAATATCAAGTGGGGCCTCATCTACGGCGTGATTCTTTGTAATGCGCGGGCGATGGGTGAATTCGGCGCCGTTTCTGTCGTTTCAGGACATATACGGGGCGAAACGAATACCATGCCGCTGCATGTCGAAATTCTCTATAACGAATACAATTTCACAGCGGCCTTCGCCGTTGCGTCACTGCTGGCCTTCCTCGCGCTCGCGACCCTGCTGGTGAAAACAGCGGTGGAAATCAAGGGGCGGCTGGCTGAACGGCAACAGTCCGAAACGGCAGGCGGAGGGATAAGCTAATGCAAATTCAGGTAGAGAACCTGGTAAAGACCTTTAAGAACTTCCGTGCGCTGGACAATGTTTCCGTAGAGATCGGCCATGGGGAGCTCTTGGCGCTGCTGGGGCCTTCAGGCTGTGGCAAGACAACACTGTTGCGCATCATTGCTGGACTGGATTATCCTGAATCGGGGGTTATACGGTTTGACGGCACCGATGTGCAGAGCTTAAGCGCAAAAGACCGCAACGTGGGTTTCGTCTTCCAGCACTATGCGCTGTTTAAGCACATGACGATTTTTGACAACGTGGCTTTCGGACTCAAGGTTCGGAAACGCAGCGAACGACCGTCAAAGCAGGAAATCCGCGATCGCGTGATGGAGCTTTTGTCGCTCGTGCAGCTGGCAAACCTCGAAGACCGTTTGCCGCACCAGCTTTCTGGCGGTCAAAGACAGCGCGTGGCGCTCGCGCGGGCGCTCGCGGTCAGGCCGCGTGTGCTGCTGCTCGATGAACCTTTTGGTGCGCTCGATGCGCAGGTACGCAAGGAGCTCCGCCGCTGGCTGCGCAAACTGCATGACGAGATACACATCACGAGTATCTTTGTCACGCACGACCAGGAAGAGGCGCTCGAGGTAGCCGATCGCGTGGTCATTCTGAATAAAGGGCGGGTGGAGCAGGTGGGCAGCCCGGACGAAGTCTACCGCAACCCGAAGACTCCGTTCGTGTACCAGTTTATGGGCAACGTGAACCTGTTCCATGGGCGCATTGAAGGCATCCAGGGCATGGGTTATGTTCGCCCACACGAGATCGAAGTGGATGCACAGCAGAAATTCCCCTCTGATTTCACAGGTACCGTCGAAGGCATTCAGCCGCTCGGCCCCTATACCCGGGTCACCCTCAATGACCTTAAGACCGGCCAGCTGGTTGAAGCCGAAGTCCCGTATGAAACCGGCAAGGCGCTGGGACTTAACATCGGCATGGCAGTGTTCTACCGGCCGCGCAATGTGCAGACATTTGACGGCGACTACGTCATCTGATTAGCTCTTGCCTGAAGTTTTTGATTGTCACGGCTGCCGTGTTTGGTATGGCCGCCCATGGCTTTGACCCTCGATAAATCGACTCTCAAGAAACCGATTTCCATTATCTTTTATATAGTCAGTGCGCTGGGTTTCGCCAGCATCATTGGTATTATGGTTACCCCGAAAGATAACCTGCGCCTGAACGTGATGCTGCACGAGACTTACAACATCGTGCTGATCTTCTCCACCATTGGCTTTATCGGCCTTGTCTATATTTTGCTGAACTTCGTGAACTTCTTCGGCCTCGATCGCAACAAGTTCATGGGTCTTTACCTTGCACTGTCGATTGCCGGCTGGTTCTGTTTCATTTACCAGCGTTATGACTTTATCCTGAAGCCGCTGGAAGAGTTTGGCATCAATATGCGTTTTAAGATGGCGGCGGAGACCCAGAAGTACCAGCAGATTGGCGACCAGGTGGTGAAAATTCCCCTGAAGAGCCTGCACCCTGCCATCCATATCGTCGGCATCGAAACCGACACCGTGCAGACCTACGGCGGTTATCCCTTCAGCTGGAAACACTATGCTGACCAGCTGAAATCCCTCGAGGGCTCGGGCGTCAACACGGTGATGTTTGACGTTTTCTTCATGGATGATTTTAAAGACAACTATGGTCTGCTGCATACGGTTGAGACGTTGCGCGACCAGGCCCCGCAGCTGCTTGCATCGGGCAGGGGTATCAATATTTCGGCGGGTGAACTGAAGGCCCGCTCAGCGCGCTGGAGCGACCAGATACGCCGGTCGGGCAATGTGGTTGTGGACTATGGTATGGAAACCAGCGAGTTTGATCCGGCAATTTTGCAGGATCCCGACCTCAAGGCACGCATTTCTGAACTCAACAAATTTCGCATACCCGACCAGAACATTGTGGAGAATGAATACCTGAAAGACCCATACCTCGAGTGGGTGTCATTTCCCTTTCCTCCCATACCGCCGGTAAGCCGGGCAACCAAAGGCCTCGGTGCTGCGAACGTGAAGTATGAAGCTTCGTCGGTTAACTATGTCATGCCGATGGTCTTCAAATGGCAGAACCGGCTGTATCCTTCGATCTCTCTGCTGCTCGCCTGCCGGTACTACGGCGTCGACATCACGAAGGATGTCGAGGTTAAACTGGGTTCTTATGTAAAAATAAAGAATATCCCGGACAAAAAAATCGCGATTGGCATCTTCGGCGAAGAACGCGATATCATGACCAAGCCGAACGCCGATCGCAGCATCACCGTGCCCATCAACGAAATCGGTATGATGTCGATCAACTTCATCGGCGGTCCTTATACGTTCCCGTCGACGAAAATGGTTGAACTCGCTGAACAGGTGAACCGCAAGGAAAAAACGCTCAACGTCGAGGATTACAAAAACAAGATCTTGCTGACGGCGATGTACTATGCAACCGGTGTCTCGACCACCCGAGATATTCACCCGTCACCGTTTAGCCATACAACTGCGGGAATCGAACACCACGCCAGCGCTCTGAATACGATCCTGATGCAGGACTTTATCAGCTATGCGAGCCCCTGGACCAATTACCTGATCCTGTTTGCCTTCGCGGCCTTACTGGGTTTCCTGATTCCACGTCTTAACATTGGGGTGGTCCTGGTCGTCGTTGGTGTCCTCTCCGGGGCTTTCCTCGTTGAAGCTATTCTGGTCTTCAAATATTTCAAGTATGTTCACTTTTTCCTTGTACCCTACGTGCAGGTCGTGGTGATACTCATCGCCGTCATCGGTTACAAGGTTCTGACCGAAGAAGAGAACGTGAAGTATATCCGCAGCACATTCTCCAAATTCGTCGCCAAGGATATTGTGAACGAACTGCTCGCGAATCCCGAGTCGCTGAAGCTCGGGGGTGAAAAGAAAGAAATCACTGTATTCTTTTCGGATATTCGCGGATTCACAACGATGTCTGAATCTCTGTCACCAGAAGACCTAGTTTACCTGCTCAATGACTACCTGTCGACCATGACAGACCTGGTCATCAGTTACCGTGGTACGATCGATAAGTACATGGGCGATGCCATCATGGCATTCTGGGGAGCTCCGATTCCCAATGAAGACCATGCGTATTACGCCTGCATTGCCTCGATCGTTCAGCTGGAAGAACTGCATAAGCTGCAGGCGCGCTGGGCCGAACAGGGTTACCCGATCATTGACATCGGTATCGGTCTGAACTCAGGTTATGCCGTTGTGGGAAATATGGGGTCATCTCACCGTATGGACTATACCGTCATGGGCGATACGATCAACCTTGGTAGCCGCCTCGAAGGTACTAACAAGCAATACGGCACGCGCATCATAATTTCAGAATTTACCTACGCGAAGGTAAAAGACCGTGTATACGCGCGTGAACTCGATGATATCCGTGTGAAAGGAAAGAACGAACCGGTCAAAATTTACGAACTGATTGGCTTGGTAAACCCGGACGACGCGGCGAAATTCAGGACCCAGGTAACCTGATCTATTCCGGGCGACGCGCCGTGTTCATGGCGCGTTCGTCCACGGATAGCGCAGACTTTTGCACAATAGCCGCATTGCCGGCAAACATTTCCGGGCTGTTTTTGGCGAGCTGAATGACTTCGACCGCGCCGAAAAGCGGGTTCGAAAGTCTTTCAAAATGCAGATAGACTCTTCGGCAGACATCCAGGTCTGCAGCTTCATCTATGGTCAGGCGGATACCGTGCACGCGATCTTTGGCCGCTTCTTCTGAAAGCGTCTCGTCCAGACGTAACGGATGAATTTCGTAGAGGTGCGGGTTCTCCCGGATAAAGACTGTGACGTGTTCGCGGTGGTGCGGTTTGATGACACTTTCAGCGCCGGCATTTCCGGGCTCGGTGCGAAGCCAGACTGAGCGCAGGGCGTTTACCCGTATCAGTTCAGCTCCCATACCGAGCGGCAAATCGGCAGTGTAGCCATAGTCGAGCGAATGGCTGCGCGCATAGTGCACGAGGCGCGCCAGCTGGTCTTTATCGGGAAACGGATTATCACCGGTCAGGCGGATCACAAAATCATGGTCTGAGAGATCAGCGCTCGCGTCAACGTAGCGCTTAAGGACGTCGTATGCGGCACCGGTGCTGTAACTGAATCCGCGGTTACCCAGGAAATCAGCGAGCTCGGGCGGTTCATTTTCAGCCAGCGCAAAGCTGGTCTCAACGCCGGCGCCTTCTAACGTCGCCAGCCGCGCCGCAATATGCTCGAGTATTGTCTGCGAGCCGATCTTTTCCAATACCTTGCGGGGCAGACGGGAGCTCGAAAGTCGTGCCTGTATAATTGCCCGAAAACGCATCTGCCGCGGATTAAATCCTGAGGGCGTTACGCATGGCAAGGTGAATTATGTCGCATCGTAATTCTGCATATTTTTTCTGCTAAAAATCAAAAAGTACTTGTCTGCAACAAAAAGCCGGTAATATAGACCAATGGCCGCCAAGTCAGGCATTAAGATTAAAGTCAAGAAAAAAGGTGAAATCAGCATCGTGGAGATTGACGGTGCGATTAAGTCGGGGATGGAATTTGACCTGGCGGACGAACTGGAGTCGTGCATGCACGACGTGAAAGTTCCCAAGATTATCGTAGACATGAAGAAAGTACCGTTTATCAATTCAGCGGCACTCGGTATACTTTTGAACATCTATAAAGAGATCGAGCGCCGCAACGGACGTTTTGGTCTCTGTGCGATCAGCTCTGACGTCGATCACCTGCTCGAAATCACCAAGCTTGGTTCGGTTTTTGATATTTACAAGAACCAGGACGACGCACTGGATTCCATTGCTGACTGACGGTCTGCGCCGGTCAGTCCCATAAAAGTTAAGCGAGTTTTTTCGCAAAAAGCACGAAAATAGAGAGTGCGGTATTGGTTTCTGTCGCTGTCGTTTTTGGTGACGGCCGGGTATTCTGCAACCCCGGCTGCCAAAGAGCCGGTCGTTGAAGCAGTTGTAGACTGGCAGAACGATAAGATCATGCTGAGCGCCCAGTGGCAGCCTGGTCAGGCGCTGGCCAGTCAATCGAATGCCACCCTGCGCCAGCGCATGCGCGAAGCACTACTCAGGAAGCTGAGCCTGGTTGTGAGCTCACTTTGGCAGCGTTCAAGCCGCGGCGATGCTGCACTGGCCGGCGAACCTGACCTATCATCCCTTTGGTCGTCCTTGCGTCTCGATACCTTTCAGATTGCTGAGAACCGGGCGCTGGCCACCATGCATGTTTCCCTGCGGGGACGCGAATCGTTGCTGGCATACTTTCCGCTCGAATACGGCAGCGAACTGCAGGCTGAGCCGACAGATACCCTGCCCGTGGCGTATGATAAGCGGCCCAATGTCGGGGAGCATGACAATTCTGACCACGAGCCGCTGCTCTATACCGGGTTGGTTATTGATGCGCGGCATCTGCCCTATGTACCTTCGCTAAACGCGGGCATCTTTACGGCCGGCGGGCGGCAGATCTACGGAGCTGCGTTTATCACCCGGTCGACTGCGGTGAAGCGCGGGGTCGCGGGACACTATGCGGCAGACTCGTTGCCCGCGGCATTGCGCAGGGCTGGAAAGCGCCCACTCAAAGTTTCCGCTCTGGAGCTGCAGAATGCAGGAGAAAACGGGCTCGTCATCAGTGAAGAGGACGCCGCAAAATTACTGGCCCATGCTGGCAGCGTCCGTAACCTGCGCCGCGCTCGGCTGGTCATCATCGTCAATGCGGACAAGCTGCGCGAACGGCATTAGGGCCGTGTACCAGCAGCGGGTTTCCGGCGCAGAAAAAGAACCATAACTGCGATCAATCCCCCGAACAAAAATCCAGCGACGCCAAAGACCAGGTAATTGGGGCCAGGGCGATAGGGTATCGCGAGGTGCAGCAGGAATTTTGCAGTTCCAGCTTCCTGCAGAACCAGTTTGAACGCCGGTTGCGAAGTTTTGAGTTTCTTTTCTGCAACTAGCTGCAGCTTTATAGAAGCACTGGTGTTGAAAGGACCGATCTCTCCCGGGTTGCACTCAGTTTCTTTGTTCCCGGAAATAAGGGTGCAGGAATCTATCTTTATGCCTGAAAGAGGAGCGTCGTCCAGATCGCGCAGCGAGACAGCCAGTTTTACCCCGGATGCCGGGAGCGTCAGCGTAATCGCTCCACGGTCGGCGGGACTCAGGCCCTCATTCTGCCATTTTTCCGGCAGCACATAATCAGGATCTCTGCCGCGAAAAAGTCCGGGCGCGATGCGTGCGACTGCCTTGGTGGTAGTATTCAGCGCGACCATGGAGAAGCCGGCGCTGCTCAGTTGCTCGAGGCTAGTGCCCTGCTGGCGAAAATAGGTTATGCCGATAAAGTAGCCGGGGAAAACATCAAGAACCTGCACCTGTTTTTTTTCGAGCGCGTCGCGCATGGTGTTTTCCGCTTCATTTTTCAGGCGAAAGGGCGTATTCGCCTTCCAGGCGAACGCCCAGAGTGATTGCCCGGCGCCAAGCTGGTGGTGCGTTGCGCTTTCGATGCTGACCGCACAGGTCGCGTCACCTGAACGCAGGGTTTTGCAGATTGTCTGGTGCAGCTCTGCAGTAAGCTTTTCAGCGGCAACACCCACGATACGTTCGTCCGCAGCAGCGGTAAGTCCCGGCAGCAGGGCAAAGGACAGCAGCATTATTTTGCGCATGGCGACTATGACTACGGGGGCGATGCGCCGTTAAGCCAATTTGCAAATCATTTACGCGCTGTTTCCGGTTCCCAAATCTCCGCAGGTGAGCGATATCTCCGCAGAAATTGAACGACGCCGCGCCTTTGCGATCATTGCGCATCCCGATGCCGGCAAAACGACCCTGACCGAAAAGCTGCTGCTTTATGGTGGTGCAATTCACCTGGCAGGGCATGTCAGGGCAAAGCGCGACCGCAAGACGACCAAATCGGACTTCATGGCACTGGAACAGGAGCGCGGGATTTCCGTCAGCACGGCAGCACTCCAGTTCAATTACGAAGGTTTTGTCATGAACCTGCTCGATACGCCGGGCCACCAGGATTTCAGCGAAGATACGTACCGCACCCTTATGGCTGTCGATTCAGCGATTATGCTTCTCGACGCGTCACGCGGCGTAGAACCCCAGACCATCAAATTATTCAAGATTTGCCGCGAGCGCAATCTGCCGATCATCACGTTCATCAACAAAATGGACATGCCCGCCCTCGAAGCCTTCGAGCTGCTCGACAATGTCGAAAAAGTCCTGGGGATTTCGGCCGTGCCGCTTGTCTGGCCCATGGGGTCGGGCAAGGACTTCAAGGGCTACTATGACCTTTACGGCAAGAAGCTGCACCGCTTCGAACGCACAGTCGGTGGAGCCTATAAGGCACCAGAAGCAGTAACCGGTATCGAAGATGCTTCGGTACGCGAGCTCATGGGTGATTCTGCACACGATAAGTTCTGTGAAGACGTGGCGATTGCCGCCGAGGCCTTGCCCGCTTTTGACAAAGAAAAGTTCCTGCGCGGCGAGATGACACCGGTGATGTTTGGCAGCGCCGTCACAAATTTTGGCGTAGAACACCTGCTCGCCAATCTGACAGACCTTGCCCCGCAGCCAAGGCCAGTGATACTCGACAGTGGCGAGATTATCTCGCCTGACGAGAGCCGCTTTACGGGTTTCGTGTTCAAGATGCAGGCCAATATGAATAAACTCCACCGCGACCGCGTTGCATTCGTGCGCATCACGAGCGGCAAGTTCGAGCGAGGTATGTCCGTTAGCGTGCCACGCCTCGGCAAAGAAGTAAAGCTCGCAAACCCGGTCGCTTTTTTCGGACAGGAGCGCACGACCATTGATACTGCCTACGCGGGTGATATTATCGGTATTATCAGTCCCGGGCTCTATCGCCTCGGTGATATCCTGTGCAACGGCCCTGCACCGGCATTTCACCCGTTGCCGCGGTTTGCACCTGATCTCTATGCTCGCATCGTGCTTACCGATACGGGCAAAGCAAAACAGTTTCGCAAGGGCATAACCGAGCTCGCAGACGAAGGGGTGGTCCAGCTCTTTAACCTGTCAGACGCAACGCCGCTGATCGGTGTCATCGGTCAGCTGCAGTTCGATGTCTTTAAGTACCGTCTCGAAGACGAGTACGGTGCACCTATACGCCTTGAACCACTGTCGTTCGAATGCTCACGTTGGATTTCCAAAGAAGACGCAGCAAAGGCGGGTCGGTTCGATAAGGTCGTGCAGGACGAAGCGGGGAATCCTGTTCTCTTGTTCGAAAGCCAGTTTCGGTTAAGGTCGTTCCAGGAACAGAACCCTGACGTGACGCTGCACATGCACCCTCCGGCGTGAGTTCACAGCTGCACCAGCAGCCTGCTGTCCTCCAATCGGCATGGAATGCGCCCCAAAGGCGCTTTGCCGCCGGTCATGCAAGTGCCGTCGCGCAGCGAAAACTTCCATTCGTGAAACGGGCAAACCAGCTCGTCACCCGTTAGACCACTTTCGGGAATAAGATTACCTTTGTGCGGGCAGTGTGCGTCATAAACCTGAAACTCCGCATCGGTTCTTTGCACAATCACGGTTTTGCCATCCAGGCGCACATAAGCAGGTTTTCCTTTCTCGAAGGCTGACGCGTCGCCGATTTCCCGCCAGCTCGTTTTGCCAGAACCATCTGCCTGGTACTTGCGAAACTCCGGCAGGTCCATTTCAATGATTACCTCAATAGCCCAGACAATCTTGCTGAAACCCAGAGCGGGCATTGCCATCAGCAGCGCATCAATCACCTCGTCCGCACTGGCACCGGCTTTGAGGGCGCGCGGCAGGTATTGGCGCAGGCCTTTGGGTGTTTTCGCGTGTACTTTGGTGATGACCGAGATGAGCGCTGCGGTCTTTGGATCAAGGTGGCTGCCGGCCTGTTTAAGAAAGGCGAAATACGCCTGCATAGGTTCGGGTCTTGCTTTAAGCAGAAAATCCAGCGCGCGGCTCATGTGTGATGCTGTGAAGCGAAATCAGCGCGGCAAGAATTTCGCTGTAGAATCAGATCTCAACCCTGGGTGAGCGAAACCAGCCCACGAAAGGCCAGCGCAGCCAGAAGAGTGCCTGGCAAACCAGTAGCTGCAGAAAGGAGCGCCGAACACTGACCCCGAGCAGCGCCGCACACTCGGCGGCAATCTTCTCGCGTGATTCGGTGAAGAAGCCCGATAGCATCGCCGCAGCCGCGTCAGAATATTGTTTCTGAATCAGCGGGCGCAAGAGCCTGTAGGCCATTGACATCGCCAGATCAACGCGCAAAAAAAGCCCCCAGAGATAGTAGCGGCGAAAACGCCCAGCGCCGGCATATGCGCGGGTCTGGGCTTCACCGAACGCAATGTGTTCTTCTTCATCTTTTGCTATCGCCCGCAGCGTCCTGACAATCCGCGCATCCTGCGTATCGGCTATAAGTCGCTGCATCAGGTATAGCACCCAGCGTTCGCCGAGTGCCTTATCAAGGAAGCAGTGTTCAGCCCACAGCCGGCCGGATACAGGCGCCATGATTGCCTTAAGCAGCCACGGCGATCGCGGTACATTGGACTGCGGGGTTACGTACCTGTATAGCGCTGCGTACATCTGCGCATGGCGGATTTCATCGCGAACCTGGCGCGCCAGGAAATCCGCTGCCTGCAGCGTGGGCGCATAACTGAGCGCGCGACCCTCGAGCAGACCTGTCATTTCCCCGTCAATAAAGCGGGCAAAGACAAACGACAGCAGTGCCCGGTCTTCAGGCAGCTTGAGTTTCTCGCGGGCCATGGCTAACTGCAGAAGGGCGCCTGCCCGTGGCAATCATAACGCTTCCTGTTGCGGCAAAAGTATGTACGCGGCCATTCGTGATTATAATGTGAACGAATGGCGCTTTTCGATGAATGTTTCAGCTCCGAAGCAGATCCCTCCCTTGCACCCCGGGACATGGAAAAATTCTGGAACGGTCAAATTAACCGGCTGAAGAAAATACCTCTCGATATCCAGACCAAGAAAAAAGTCAGCCGCAAGCTCTTCACCGAGCAGAACCTCATGATGGATTTTCAGAGCATTGACAAGTACCACATGCAGGCGCAGTTCATAGCCCCGCGTAAGCTGATCGGCAAACCACCGCTGGTGGTTATTTTCCCCGATTATGGCAGCGAGAGTATCGCGTATAAAGGTCTCATGAACGCCGGTATCGCGCAGATGGTGGTACGGATGCGGGGGCACGAAGCGCCGAGGCCTTCGCAAATCCAGGAAAAGAATGCGCCCAAAAATAAAGAAGAGCGTGCACGAAGTTATGGCTACTTTGGCGAACATTTGCTCGACCCCGAAGACTATTACGCGACCAAGATCTATCTCGACGCTTACCGCTCTCTCGAGGTCGCCCGCCTGAGAAAGGAAATTGATACTTCAAGGATTGGCATTATCGGGCAGGGGGTGGGCGCCGCGCAGGCGCTCTTCGTTGCAGCTTTCATGCAGCGCGGGGACGCGCTTTATCTCGAAAATCCCGCGTTTCTCAACCTCGAACAGACGCAGAATCTTTCAGAGGCTGATTACGCGCGCGAAATTAATGAAGCGGCCAAAGGCAGCAAGAAAGTCAAACAGCAGATCAAAGAAAATCTGCGCTACTTTGACCCCGTGTATTTTGCGAGCCGCATTGGCGCAAGCACCGCGTTCTCGGTCAACCTGACAAACAAACTCTCTGTACCACATGGCTCTTTTGCGCTCTTCCACCTGCTGCGCAACGAGAAAGATATGTTCCTGTTCACAGAGGGCGATCCGGTCGCACTCGCCGAAGAGAAACGCAAGACCGCGTCCAATGCGGTGCGCTACTTCAAGGAAAAACTCCTCGGACAGGTGAGCGATGCCCCGATGAGCGACGACTAACCCTAGGTATCAACGATCACCCAGATGCTCTGGGCTGCGTTTTTGCGCGCGGCCAGGGGCTTGTCGATACGAATTTCAACCGTGTCGCATTGCGCCAGTTTTTTCAGCGCCTGGCCGGTGTGCAGTGCCAGGTTTTCAATCAGTTCGTAGTGCCTGAGGCCCGCAATACGTTTTATTTCATTGCAGAGTTTGTCATAATCCATGGAAGCCGACATGTCATCGACGTGGTAGCCCGCATGGCGGTAAGAAAGTACCGCAGAAATCCAGAGCAATTGTTTTTTCTTCTTCTCGCCGGCATAGATGCCGACGGATGTCATCACCTTCAGGCGATCAATGCCGATTTTTAAGGGTTGCAAGTTTATTCTCCCATGCCCAAGCGCTGCGCAGAATCTCTTCAAGGTTGTTTTCCGGCTGCCAGCCGAGCAGTTCTCTGGCACGTCGGTTATCGCCGACAAGGTAGGGTGCATCACCTTCGCGCCGGGGATGGTAATCAAATGCAATCTTCTGCCCAAGCACACGCTCAGCTGTGCGAATCACTTCGAGTACGCTCGCGCCGTTACCCGTGCCGAGGTTGATCGTCGTGCTACCGGCATGGCTTTCGAGGTAACGCAATCCCCTGACGTGGGCATCTGCCAGGTCTGCGACATGAATATAATCGCGCACGGCAGTGCCGTCGCGCCCGGGAATATCGTAATCGTTTCCAAAAACCTTCAGCGGATCTCTGCCGCCACTGAGAACTGCCCGCAACAGGTTCGGGATGAGATGTGTCTCGGGTTCATGCCATTCACCCGTTTCATTGATCGCTGCGGCACCCGCGGCGTTAAAATAACGGAAGATAACCGAATCCATTTCCTTAGCATGCGCCATGTCATTCAGCACGATTTCGAGCATGCGCTTCGCGTGTGCGTAAGGATTCAGTGGCGAAATCGTGTCGGCTTCAGTCAGTGCCCGCATTCCATCTACAGCGCCGTAAACGGCACAGGTGGATGAAAGAATAAACCTGCGCACACCGCACTCTTTCAGGGCGGCAATCAATGCGACGCCTTCGGCCACATTGTTGCGGTAGTATTCAGCCGGAGTGTGTACCGAATCACCCACGTTGATAAACGAGGCAAAGTGCATGACCGCGCTGACTTTATAATCCGTAACTGCCCGGCGGACCAGGGCCGTATCACCGACATTGCCTTCGACCAGGGGAAAATCCCCCACAAACTCAGGGTGTCCTGTGCTGAAGTTGTCGAGTATGACGGGAGAATAGCCAGCCGCTTGCAGGGCGCGGACGGCGTGTGAACCGATATACCCGGCCCCCCCGGTTACGAGCACATGATTCGTGTTATCAGCCATTATCCCGCCACCGCGATGCCGCCGATCAGCACGTCAGGTACACGCACCGAACTATACTGGTCATTGTATTCGCACGAGATTGCTTCAATATGCCGCAGCATATCGAAAAAGTTGGAGCTTAGGGTGATACGGTCAACCGGTTGCAGCATTCTGCCATTTTCATACAAGAATCCCTGCGCGCCAATGGAAAACTCGCCTGATACCGCGGAACAGCCCGCGGCACCTTCAAGCTTATCAATGAGCAGTATACGGCCGGCACTGAGCAGATCGTCGCGTGTTTTTTTTCCGGGCGATACCACCAGGTTTTTGAAACCCGTTCCGGCTTTTGAACCGACCGAGCGCACACCATTGCCTGTCGGAGTTCTTTTGTCGATGGCCGCAGCCTCAAGGTTGTACAGGTAACTGGTAAGCCTGCCCGATTCTATGACAGCCAGGTTGCCAGTTGGTACTCCTTCAGAATCAAGAGCGCGCGAACCGCGCAGGGTAGGGTCAAGCGCATCTGATCGCAGGTTAAGGCATTCTGCGGCGATCGGCTGTTCCAGTTTGCCAGCCAGCCGTGACTGTCCCCTTTGTACCACCTCAGCAAAAAACGGTGACTGGTAGAGAGAAAAGAGCTGGCCACTGACACGGTTGCTGAAAAGTACAGTGTACGTGCCCGGGCTAACCGGCGCTGCACCCAGCTGGCTGAGGGCGCGGTCGGCTGCGAGCGCGGTGAGGGGGAGTGAACTCAGTTCTGAGAATTCGGTTCGCGCGTTGCTGGCAAACCCCATTTTTTTCTGTTCACCTTCGGCTGCGACTGCTGCTGTATATGCCCCGAAATCTTCATGCGTCAGGCTATACGAGAGCCCCTTTGAATTCAGAAAATAGCCGGTCGAACTGGAACGGCTTGCACCTGTATACGGGACGTTCTCGATTCGGGGATCAGCCGAACGCAGTCTTGCCTCGGTTTCAATCGCGAATCGGGTCAGTTCCTGAAAGCCTATATGCGAAAATTCGCCGGAACGCCGGTCAAAATTCGGCATCTGCGGGGGCTTGGATGCCGGCAGGACAAAAGAGACGGGGTTAGTAAGCTCTGTGTGCGAAAGCGCGTCGGCAAGACATACCTCGAGTGCATCGGCAGAAAGTTTTTCCGTGAAGGCAAGACCAGGTTTTGAATCTTTGAGCACCCGGATGCCCAGGGCCGCAGAACGGGAGATCTCGGTATTGCTGACCTTGCCCTCGAATACCTCCACTGCCTCGCTGAAGCCGTCGTATCCCACGATATCGAATTCGCCCAGCTGTCGCCTGCGTGCCAGTCCTGCCAGGTAGTCCATTGCCTCCGGCGTATTCATCGTCCACCCACCAGCATTTCATCAACCTTGAGGGTGGGTTGTCCGACTGTTACGGGTACCGACCCGGAAGATGCTCCGCACATCCCGGCGGTAATCTCCAGGTCAGAGCCTACCATCGAAATTTTCGGCAGGATTTCGTGGCCTTTGCCGATCAGGGTTGCACCCCGCACCGGTTCAGAGATCCTGCCATTACGGATACGATAACCTTCTTCAACGGCAAAATTGAATTCTCCGGTCGCCGGGTTTACTGAACCGCCTCCCAGCTTGGGCGCGTAAAGACCTTCGTCGATGCCTGCCAGCATTTCATCGAGGTTGTTCTTGCCCGCGGCAATGTATGTATTCCGCATGCGCGCTACGGGTGCATACTTGTACGATTCACGCCGGGCTGATCCGGTGCGGCGCACATTGCATTCCAGTGCGCCAACGCGGTCAGAGATATAGTTTTTGAGAATGCCATTCTCGATCAGCACAGTTTTTTCGGTCGGCATACCTTCATCGTCGATAGCGACAGATCCCCAGCTCTGGTAGATGGTGCCGTCGTCCACCGCAGTCACTGCGGGGTGTGCCACGAGCTGCCCCAGCTTACCAGCGAACGGCGTAGCTTTTTTGCGCAGGGCTTCTGTCTCGAGCGGGTGGCCACAGGCTTCGTGAAAGATCACTCCACCGAAACCATTGCCGAGAACAATGGGCATCTTTTTGCCCTCAATATAACCCGCTGACAGCATTCTGAGTGAGCGTTCTGCAGCGCCACGCGCAAGAAATTCGATATCCAGTTCATCAAAAAATTCAAAACCCCTCAGCGCCCCGGGCGATTCGGAACTTACAAATCTTTCGCCGTCTTTCTCGGCGGTAACCGAAACCGCAAAGCGCACCCGTGTACGCTCGTCACAGACAAAGAGGCCTTCGCTGTTGGCAATCGTGATGCGCCTGTGTGCGTCGCTCAGTGAAGCACTGACCTGCGCCACGTTTGGTGACGCAGCGTACCCGGCTTTCTCGGCGCGGAGCAGAAACGGCAATTTGGCTGCTTGTCCGGCCGCCGCTGGACTGCGCATTACCTGCTGTATACCTGGTGCATGCGCCAGGGCAGGCAAAACAAATTTTTGGCCCACGGTAGACCGGGGGGCAGACTGTCGCGCCGCCACAAGCGCGCGCAACAACTGTAGCAGCGCGTCAGTCGAATCACTTCCAGTATAGCCATAAACCACGTCAGTCCCGTAGATCAGGCGAAGGCCTATGCCATATTCAATACCTGCCGTGGCGCTTTCAATCTTGCGGTCGCGCAGGCTTACCGACGCATTCCTCGTTTCTTCTTCGTAAAGATCGACGAAGTCCGCACCGGCATCAAGCCCGGCACTGATCACTGTGGCGGCGGAGCTTTCATTCATAAGGCATTGCCTCTGCGCCGTTCAAGACGCCAACGAAAACAGATAATCGGCCCATAAACAGAATGAATATACGCTTTACGCGAACGAGCGACCGTAAGTTTTTCCCGACATGTCTACCGGCCAGCGGCAGTTTAAGCGCCTGTTTGCACAAAGATTGGGAGCTACGACAGTTAGCCTCAATGGTTCACCGCAGGAACCCTGCACCCTGATGGATATTTCCGTCGGGGGCTTAAGGCTGCTTTTCGAGCGGGTACTGCCGGAAAGTTCGCTTGGCACAGGAGCACAGGTGCAAGGGCTTATCGAGAGCAGTGCGCCGGGGTTTGCACTTAATTTCAAGGGTAAGGTCGTCTGGAACCGGCGCGCTGCGCTCGTCGGTGAAGCTGCAACGATGATCGGCGTGAGCTTCCAGGACTATACCGAATTGCCCGAAAGCTTACTTCACCTGATAGATGACTTCGGCCAGGCGGACTAGCACGGCCTTATGCGAATACGTGCGGCATAACGTGATGACCATAGCGCGCCCGCAGTTCCGCTGATCTTTTCATGTCATCACCCCTGACCGTACGCCGGCACAGCGGTGATCCACAGCGACAGTCGAGGCTAAAATCGGGTCTCGATTCGCTTGTTGCATAATCATAAGTGATTTCTTCGCCCGCTGCGATATTCCGCAGGGCAGTCATGCTGCCATCCTCTTCAAACCAGGTATTTGGATCGCAGCTATGGTTCATATAGTCTGCATCGTCGCCTGCCTGACCAGCGGGAGTTCCGTAGAACCGGTCAGGGCCCACCTGGTAGCAATAATTGTAGAAATTCTTTTTCTGCTCTGGGGTTAGCCGGTCAATTTCTGCCTGCGAGTAGTACCTCTCGTTATCCTCTTTGCGCCATACGAGCTCACCCTTTTGGATCGGGGCATTCGCAAACAGGCCGCGCCCCTCGATGTCGCTGCCGCGCACCTCAATATGCGGGTGAAGCATGGTTCAGGGATGTACCGAGCTCCGCGCCGGCAGGGACGCCGTCCTTGCGCGGTGCATGGTTCAGGGATGTACCGAGGTTATTCTTTGTATTCTGCCCGCTGGCTACCCGCCGACGCGCAGTGGTTTTCGTGAGACCGGGCGCTGCCGCATGGAACAGGTCATTTGGATTTTCGAGCCCCGCAGAGCGAATCACAAAGTCAGGCACAATACCCAGCACGACGTACTTCTGCTGCAGTGCTGGCTTCAGGTGTTTAAAATCGCGCACCCGGCTGCGGCAAGTTGCAGCGCCGCAGGCGCAGTCCATTTCCCAATGGTCTTCGGCCATGGAAGTCGAGTAGTCGAAGGTGATTTCATCTTCCGGCCTGATGGTGCTGATTGCCACCAGCCAGGCCTTGCCATTTTCAATCACAAGACCCGCATTGGGTTCGCAGCAATGGTTCACAAAATTGTCAGGCGTGGTGGTTGGGCCCAGGAATGCATTGTCCCCGATTTGCATGTAGTGGCATTTGACTGGGTTGACCTTGCTCAGGTATTCTGCCCGGGAATAGACGCGCCCTCGAAACTGTAGTATTCGGCTGCCTGGTTTGAATTCCCGCCTGGCAAAAACTCCCTTGCCGAACCGGGTAGGTCGTACCTCCAGGGGCGAGTCGCCTGGAGTGGTTTTCTGCTGGGCCTCCGTAAGCGGCGCAGCTTGTGTGGATATCATGGGTCCCTCAACATGAAATACGTGTGCTGCCGCCTTCGCTATACCAATCAATAGCACAATCAAAAATTTCATTTTTCGTTTGCGCGCCCGGTCATACTGTGGGCTCGTCCGTTTGCGCCATGAAACCCGATGAAAGCAGGCCCGCCTGGAAAAACTACCCATGGAAAGATTCCCGGGAGCGTATCCTCGTCGGCGCAACGGTTGCCTTTTCCCGCAAGGGGTTTTACGGCACTTCAGTGCGCGAAATCAGCCACGAGGCCGGGCTGGAGCAACCGAGTATTTACCACCATTTCGGAAATAAAGAAAAACTTTACTGGGCTTCCTTGCGCGCCACACACCTTTATATGATCCGGAACCTGCGCCGGCAGATTAAGGACAAAGATTCACTGCTGGGTGAAATACGTGACATGTTTCGCGCCGTGTCGTGGTTTCACAAGGAGTACCCGGAATTTTTCTCGCTGCTTTTTTCTCTCGTATACTCTTCACCTCCGACGATCGCTGACCGTTACACAAGCCTCTACGGTGGAGATATATTTTCGTTTGTAGACCAGGCATTTCGCCGCAACCCGCCGAAGACAGGCAGGCTGGAAAAATACTCGCTGACTGTACACACGCTCTATGCCTATATACTATCTTTCTCGGGTACGCGCCCGGCAAATCTGCATATTTCCTATTACCAGGCGCTGCGGCGCGTGTTCAAAGCGCTATAATGCACAAGTGTGGAAGGCTATTGCTGTAAATTCTCAGCTTTCTGTGCCGGGGTTTTCGCCCGGTGTGTCTTCGGCAGTTTCTTCAATCGTATGTTTGCACTCAGGGTTTTGGCAGGTGAGTGTAATACCGGTCTTACGCACCTTCTGGCCCATGATGGAGTTGCATTTGGGGCAGGTGCGCTTGGCCGGGGTTTCCAGCATGGTGAACTCGCAACCCGTGGTGGAATAGTTGGCGCAGCCAAAGAACCCGCGTCCCTTCTTGCCCTTCTTTTTGACTACGCTGCCGCCGCAGAGGGGGCAAACACCAAGCGGAATGCTTTCAGAAAAACGGCAGCCGCCCTGGAAATTACTGCATCCAATGAAGTAGCCATTCTTGCCAAGTTTCTGCATCAGCTCGTGGCCACACTTGGGACACTCGCGCCCGAGCGGAATGCGCACGAGGTGGGTCTGGTCGGCGATTTCGCTGCCGGCGCGTTCTACCGTACCATGAAATGAAGGGTAAAAGTCGCCCAGCATTTGCCGCCAGTTGTTTTGCCCCTGCGCAATGCTGTCGAGTTTCTCTTCCATGTTCGCCGTGAACTTGAGGTCGACGATATCTGGAAAGTGCGCTGCCATGATGTCGTTCACGACGCGGCCCAGCTTCGTGGGTATCAATTGCCGGCCTTTGCGCTCGATGTAGGCCCGCTTGTCCAGCGTGCCTATCGTTGGCACATAAGTGGCCGGGCGACCGATTCCCGATTCTTCCATTGCCTTGATGAGAGAGGCCTCGGTGTAACGCGGTGGAGGTTGCGTAAATTTCTGCTGCTTCTGGAAGTCGATGAGCTGCAGTGAATCGCCTTCGTTAAAATTGGGAACATACTGGGCTTTTTCGTCGCCCAGGGGATAGATGGCACGAAATCCTGGAAAAACCTGGCGGGAGCTTGAATAGCGGAAATTGAATTTCCCGTCTGCATCGTTGACTTCGAGCGTGACGAGCTCGTCAACGCCAGGTGACATTTGTGACGCGACAAAGCGCCGCCAGATGAGCGCATAGAGGCGGTACTGGTCCCGGTCCAGGTATTTTTCCACACTTTCGGGGGTGCGCGTCACATCGGTGGGCCGAATCGCTTCGTGCGCGTCCTGGGTGTTCTCCTGCTTCTTGCCGTAGAAATTAGCTGTCTCGGGCAGGTAGGGCGGTTCAAAATTTGCAGAGATGTAACTGCGTGCCTGCTCTAATCCTGTTGCCGATATTCGCGTGGAGTCAGTACGCATATAGGTGATGAGACCGACCGAACCTTCTTTGCCGAGTTCGACACCTTCGTAGAGCCCCTGTGCGATAGACATGGTCTTCTGCGCCCGAAATCCCAGGCGGGTTGAGGCATCCTGCTGCAGGCGACTCGTGATGTAAGGCGCGAGGGGTTTGATACGGCGTTCGGAGGTCTTGCGCGAAGAAAGCGCATACTTTGCTGCGAGGATGTCTTTTTCAAGCGCCTCAGCTTCGTTCTTACTGCCAATGCTGGTTTTTTTCCCAGCAACCTGCGTCAGGCGAAAGGCTGTTTCTTTATCGCGCGCTTTGGAGTCTGCGCCGGAAAAAAAACCGTCAAACTCCCAGAACTCCTCAGCGACAAACTTCTCGATTTCGGCCTCACGATCGCAGAGGATTTTCAGGGCGGCCGACTGCACACGCCCGGCAGAAAAGCGGCGTGAACCAAATTTTTTCTGAAGGACCGGTGAAATTTCGTATCCGACAAGCCGGTCGAGCACCCGGCGCGCCTGCTGTGAATCGACGCGCTGCATGTCGATTTCACGCGGGTGTTCAACAGCTTTCAGCACAGCTTCTTTTGTGATCTCGTTAAATTCAATGCGGCTGATTTTCGGATTCACTTCTGAAAGTGCCCGGCCCAGGTGCCAGCTAATGGCTTCGCCTTCGCGGTCGGGGTCGGTGGCCAGCAATACCTCGGAAGAATTTTTCGCCGCCTTCCTGAGCTCCCCCAGGGTTTTGCCCTTACCCCTGATGGTGATGTAGAGCGGCTCAAAGTTATTCTGGATGTCTATGCCCATGCTAGAACGTGGCAGGTCAATCAGGTGCCCCTTTGAAGATTCCACGCGGTACTTGCCACCAAGAAATTTGCCGATTGATTTCGTTTTTGCCGGTGACTCGACAATGACGAGCGCGGTCTTCTTCGCTTTTGCTTTCGCTTTTTCTGCCATGATTTAGTCTTCTTTATCCAAAAAATCTTCGAGGTGCCGTGCCCGACCATACTTCTGCAACTTCAGCAGCGTGAGCTTTTCAATCTGGCGCACTCGCTCTTTGGACAGGTTGAACTTTTTGCCGGCCTGCGTCAGAGAAAGCGTCTTTTTGCCGTTGAGCCCGTAGCGGTGCTCAATAATCTGGCGTTCGCTCGGGGTGAGCTCTGCCAGTATCTCCTGCAAGGATTGCTTGAGCGCGCCCTGCATCACTTCATCTTCGGGTGAAATGTACTTATCGTCTTTGACCTGCGAAATCTGCGTGTTCTCTGAATCAGCGTTTGCCGGCACATCGAGCGAAACATAGTCAGAAGAAATCTGCTTTAACCAGCGTACTTCTGCTTCTGGCATGTCGAGCCGGTCGGCGATCTGTGTGAGTGTTGGCTCTTCGCCGAGTTCGTTTTCGAGGTCTTTTTGTATTGCATCGATTCGAGCGACGTCGATCGTGCGGTTCATCGGCAACCTGATCATCGCGGCCTTCTGGTTGATCGCGAGAATGATCGCCTGGCGAATCCACCAGACCGCGTAGCTGATGAAGTGATACCCCATGTCGGGATCAAAACGTTCAGCGGCCTTGATGAGACCCAGGTTGCCCTCGTTAATGAGGTCGAGCAGGCTGATGCCAAACTTCTGGTACTTCTTCGCGACTTGTACAACGAAGCGCAGGTTGGATGTAATGAGACGTTCTTTGGCTTTCGGGTCGCCTGCAATTGCGGCCCGTGCGAGCCTGTCTTCTTCTTCGCGGGTCAGAAGCGGGATTTTGTTGATCTCTTCGAGATACCACTGTATGCTGGATTCGGTATAGGGATTTTTGCTGAGCGATTTATCGACAATCGGCTCTTCATTGCGGATTTCCACATCCGGGCCTATTTCGGCCAGGCGGGTCCGCTTTTTTGTCTTCTTTTTAGAGGCAACCGCCACAGATGCCTTAGCCGGTACTTTAGCGACGGCGTAAACAAATTGGCAGTGCCCGAGACTGACTCACCGCATTGCCCGGCCCTAGCGAATCAAATTAATGCTGGATTTTCTGTCCTTTCGGCGTCAGATAGGCCATGAAATGGATGTTGCCAGCAGTTGGATTATTTCTCCTCACGCTGGTAAATTGCTCAGGGCAGAACAGCCTCTCTGACCGGACACGCGATCTCACGATCAATGACAGTGGTGTCGGTATATCAGGGGGAGCTCCCACATTTCTGGGTGATGGCCCGGTCTACCAGAATACCTCCGTACCTCAGAATTTTTCGCTGCCTATGCCCGTATTGACCGGCGCGACTGACGGTACCATAGACCTGGGCCGCTGCTATATGGATTATGCCCCGGCGGCTACTAATCTTGACGCGCACACGCGGCGGTTGTGCGGCCTGCAGTTCGCGCAGGTGCAGCTCGAGCTGCGCGCGCTCTTTCTTGATCTTGCGCTTCCCGACATCCGGGCTTATTGCCGCAACAAACTCGCGGGCTGCCAGCTTTCGGGCGAAGTCTTCACCATAACAATCTCAGAACCGGTCATGCGCCGCGTGCAGCAACTGTTCGAATTTTACAAGTACACGGGTCTGGAAGCTTATTTCCAGTACAATGGCTATGAAATCAGAAACGGCGCGAAGATCCCTTTCACGATTGACGAATATACAGAATCGTGTACAAGCCCCTATGACTACCGCGCAGTGATCAGGACCCGTGTTATCGGCACCTATGGTGGCCAGGCAGAAGTACGGGACAATGCCGGCGATGTGGTGATCTATTGGGACAAACCGCGCCACCACATCGCGATGGATTTCCGTACCGTTGTCGATCTTTTTGGCTTCCGCATTAACCTGCGCCGTACTTACACTTATGCTGACCGTTTGAGCGGAGTGCGGTACACCTCTTCTGTCAATTACTGGCAGCAGGGCAGCACTCTTGTCAATGCCAACGCGGTTGTGGCCGAACCCTGCTCAAATGCCAATGCAGAATGTGTCAAGTTTCGTCACCTGGCAGCGGAATACCTGGGTAACGATACTGACCTGAACGGCCTTGGGTCGCATGAAGCGTTCTATGACGCGCAGCGTTTCAGCGAAGGTATCGCCGATGCGCGCGGCGGCATTATCGACAGCTACGCATCCTATGCCGGTTCAGCCAACAAAGAGAGGCTGGTCTTCAGCGGGAAAGCGAATACTGATTTTCTCTACCAGTCATCCGCCGGGCAACCAATGTCGCTCGTCATCGGCGAGAGCAATGCAGCTGCTGGTAATGTGTATCTAACAACATATGGACAGCAGCCGAGGCTCAGTCTTGGCCTCGCCGCAGATCTTTACAGTGCGGGTCCTTTTGCGCCCCGCAGCCTTGCCTGGCTCTCAGCAGGCCAGGCAAGCGAGATCACCGCGGTCCGCGGCATGGCAGTAACCGGATCTTCAGGTACCTGGAGCCTTAGATGGGGCAGTGGCACCTACCAGCAGGGTAACTTTGCGTTTGGTGGATCGCAGATCTATTCTAACGCCGGTGAATCCTCCGACAGCTTGCATCCCCTCTATTAAGCTCCACCAGGGCAATACCCTGTGCAGATTTAATTGAACGGTTGTTCATCTTTTCATTCTCCTCGACAATCTGTCCCGCATAGTGGGCATAACCACCACGATGCAGAACCTGCCTGAAGTTTTCGCGCGAAGCGCTGCAAAATACCCTGAACAGGGGTTTTATTCGAAGGATTCGCACAAATTCTTCATGCCGACGAAATTCCCTGTGCTCTACGAGCGTGCGCAGGCGCTGGCGGTCTACCTCATCCAAGGCGGAGTTAAGCCCGGTGACCGGGTGGCGATCTTCGGTGATAATTCTGCCGAGTGGCTGATCACCGACATGGCGATCCAGATGGTCGGTGCCATCGTCGTGCCGCGCGGCTCTGACTCAACCCCGCAGGAGCTCGAGTTCATCTTGAACCACGCCGAAGCGCAGATCTGCTTCGTCGAACACCTGCGCCTGTTCAAGAAGATCGGGCCAGTGCTCAAGAAGCGTAAAGCGCAGATTCTTATCATGGATCCGCTCTTTCCTGAGAAGGTAGCGGCAGACGAAGGCCTGGTGGTCTTGCCGAAGCTTCTGAAAGAGATGCCGAAAGTCAGCGCGGCCGAAGAGAAACAACTGGCAGATTTACGCGCACGCATATTGCCCTCCGACCTCTTTACGATTATCTACACCTCGGGTACCACCGGCGAACCTAAGGGTGTGATGCTGACGCATGCGAACATGCTCTACCAGCTCGAGGTTGCTCCGAAGATATTGCAGATGTCGCCGCGCGACCGCATACTCTCGATTCTGCCGGTGTGGCACATCTACGAGCGCTTCATGCTCTACTCGGCGATCTTTGCCGGCTGCCACTACTACTACTCGAATAAAAAAGACCTGATGGAAGACTTTGTGCGCGCGAAGCCAACGCTCATGGCATCGGCCCCGCGGCTGTGGGAGCAGATCTACCAGAAACTGCGCGAGCGCATCGACAAGACCGAGGCTTTCAACCGCGAGCTGTTCGATCTTTCGTACGGTATCAAGCAGCGCCTGCACCGCGCGCAGAATGTGCTCAATGGCCAATCGGCCGAAGGCGAAGAGAAGGGCATCTTCAGTACGATCGCCGAGAAAGCGCTTTCGGTTTTCTCGCTGGCAGGTCTCAAGTGGCCCGACACGTACATGGATTCGATCTTTCTCGTGCGCGTGCGCGCAATGCTCGGCGGCGAGCTGCGCGGCACGATCTCGGGCGGGGGAGCGTTGCCGATCCATATCGACGAATTCTTTAACGCGATAGGCATTCCCGTCTACGAAGGTTATGGCATGACAGAGACATCTCCGCTGATCTCGATGCGCCATCCCGGCAAGGTGATCATGGGTACCGTCGGTTTTGTGCCCGACCGCACGACGGTCGAGATACGCAACGAAGACACCGGTGCGGTTGTGCCGCAGGGCGAGCGCGGTGTGATCTTCGTGAAGGGGCCGGGCGTCATGCAGGGTTACTACAAGAACGGCGAAGCGACGCTCAAGGTGCTGAAAGACGGCTGGATGAATACCGGCGACATCGGCTTTTTTACTGCCAGCGGTGCACTCGCGATTCGCGGCCGCGCGAAAGACACGATCGTGCTGCGCTCGGGAGAAAACCTCGAGCCGGTGCCGATCGAGACGCTGCTGGCGCAGCACCCGCTCATCGAGCAGGCTGTGGTGGTGGGCCAGGACCAGAAAAACCTCGGCGTGCTCATTTGGCCTGACTATGACCGGCTCATCGATGCGGGCTACCAGGTGTCGGAGTTCGACCTCAAAAACGACCTGAACACGTATCCCGAGCTTGTCACGATTTTCAAGGAAATCTGCCACGAGCTGATCAATGAGCAGAATGGTTTTAAGAGCTATGAGCGCATCTCGCATGTGCGCTTCCTGCCCGACAAGCTTCGGGTCGGCGATGAGCTGACCGCGCTCATGAAAATCAAGCGCAACGTGGTACACAACAAGCACGCGGCGCTCATCGAAATAATGTTCAAGGAGTAAATAATGGCCACGGCAGAAAAAATGAAGATCCACACCCGCCACGTTAAGCTCCAGACCCCCGACCACTGGAATATCGCGGTCTACAGCTACGTTCCCGAAAAGGTCACGCGCAAATACCCGGTGATGCTGCTGCACGGCATAGCCTCGAACCACAACGTCTGGGATTTCGGCGTGCCCGAACTTTCATACGCGCGCCACCTGGCAGCGCAGGGTTACGCGGTCTACGCGATGAACCTGCGCGGACGCACCGGCAGCGATGGCCCGCACACAGGGCGCGGCAAGCAGTGGTCGATCGATGACTTCTTGCTCTGCGACCTGCCGACGGTTGTCGAATACGTGATCGAGCAGCACAATACCGAGAAGATGCACTGGGTTGGCCACAGCATGGGGGGCATTTTGGGGTTCTTCTACCAGATTCGGCACAAGGCCTCGAACCTGCAAAGCCTCACCACCTTCGCGACGGCGCTCAACTACACGTACTCAACGATTAACCACTTTCGCTCGCTGCTCGATTACATCAGCGCGCTGCAGTATTTTCCGCTGAAGACCTTTTATAAGCCGATGATCCCGTTCGCGAGCCTCAACACTTTCTGGAACCGCTTCCTGTGGAACCCCGAGAACATGGATCCCGAAATTGCGCACAAGGTGCTCGAGAACATGATCGAACCGATCGCGGTAAACGAGTGGAACCAGATCAAGCTGATCTCTGCCGCAGAAGGTATGCCGCGGCTCTCGGGTGGTTTTCCACACCGCGCCGACGACCGGCGTATCACGGTGCCGACGCTTATGCTCGCGGGTGACCGCGACTGGCTCTGCGCACTCGACGGCGTCGAGTGGACGATGGACCAGCTCTCGTGCGAACGCAAGCTGATCGTGTTCGGCAAGGAATACGGCAGCTCGACGAGTTACGGCCACATGGACCTCGTCTGCGGCAAGACCGCACCACGCGAGGTCTGGCCCAAGGCAACCGACTGGATCAACAAGCGTGACGCGCTGTAGATCTACATGACAAGCCCGGTAGCAATATTCGGGCTCTCTGGGTTAACCATCAGTTCTCGCCTGAGCGGGTGCACGATCAAATCCATATCTTCGAGCGGAATAGCGCCCAGCAGAACGCGGTCGCCCAAGACTAGAGCACCGGTGAAGCAGCTGCGGTTGGCGAAGCGAATCATGATCGGCCCGACGTAGGGGCAAAGCTGCTTGGTGTTGTCGGCAAGGGTAACCTCACGTTTTTCGAGCTCAGCCAGATTCAATTGTAGGCGCACATGCTCGGGAATACACAGCATGAACGCCCCGGTATCAACCAGCGCGTCGGCCGTGTAAGAAGCGAGGTCGGGGAGCTTTGGATTCGATAGCTCGATTTTCGCATAGACCAGGCCCATGCGCAATACTGGCTCTATTTGCGCCCGCTGTCAAATAGAAATGCAACGCAGACCAAATCGACACACCAAAGCCTCGCAGGCCAGCTGCTGCCATAGACTAAATTGCGTTTCAGCCTGACTCGCACCTTGGCGGGGGTCTATACCCGTGCCGACCAGTTTCTTCGATAGCGATCTCGATGCCTTTTTCTCGCAGCTTGAGCGCCACAACCGCGAGCGCGTGCTCACACCGCCGCCTGCAGGCGCCCTCGATCTCTGTTCGAACGACTATCTCGGCTTATCACAGCACCCGCAAATTATCGCGGCACTCCATGAAGGCATCGAGCTTTACGGGGCGGGTTCCACGGCGAGCCGGCTCGTGCGCGGGCACCGTGATGTCTTCGCCGCCCTGGAAGCTGCTGCGGCCGAATGGCTCGGCGGTGAAGCCGCGCTCTATTTTGCGAACGGTTATGCTGCCAATGTCGGGGTGATCTCGGCTGTGTGTGATGGCTCGTATGCTGCATTTATTGATCGCCTCGCGCATGCCTCGCTCACCGACGGCGTGCGCCTCTCTGGTGCTGACAAAATATACTTTCGGCACAACGACATGGAGCACCTGCGGCAGTTACTCGCGAAGAGTGGTGCGAAAAAGCGTATCATCATTTCTGAGAGTGTATTCAGCATGGACGGCGACGAAGCCCCGCTGGCAAAGCTCGTGCAACTGGCCCGGGAATTCGATGCACTTCTTTATATCGACGACGCGCACGCCACCGGTGTCTTTGGCCCACAGGGCCGGGGACTTGCTCCTGTCACGGCAGATTTTCGCCTGGCTACATTCGGCAAGGCGCTGGGACTTGAAGGGGCGGTGGTCGTCACCAGTGCACGTATCCGCCGTTTCCTCTTGCACGCGGCACGCACGTTTGTATTTTCCACGGCGCCATTACCGGCGATAGCCCACGCGGCCTTAACCGCGATTGAAGTGGCCCGGGCGATGGACCGGCAGCGCGACGAGTTGTTGGCCGATGCAAACTTATTGCGCGCCGGCATCGCGCGTGCCGGCTACTCGAGCGGCAACTCCGCCACGCAAATTGTGCCGCTCATCTGCGAATCAGAACGGCACGCACTCGACCTGTCAAAGCGCCTGCTGCAGAACGGCTTTCACGCGAAGGCGATCAGGCCGCCGACAGTGAAGGAGTCGCGCATTCGCTTCTCGCTCAATGCGCGCGTGACGCGGGCTGATGTCGCTCGACTGTCGGGGTGTTTGGCAAGTAGGTAACTATGTCGGTCATCATTGCAGGAACCGGTACCGATGTCGGCAAGACGCTGCTGAGCGCGGCAATCATGGCGCGCTATGCACAGACGCATGGCTTACTGTATTTAAAACCTGTGCAAACCGGCGACGACAGTGACAGGCAGACCGTGGCCAATCTCACGGGACTGGAGAATGAGTTTTTCCTATTGGAGTTTGCGCACTTCTCCCTACCGGCTTCGCCGCACTACGCTGCCGAAGCCGAGGGCAAAACACTCGATTACGAAAAACTTCAAGTTGCCGTCGCGGACCATGCTTCTCAGGCGAAGACGTTAATCGAGCTCGCGGGTGGGCTCATGGTGCCGCTTACGCGCTACCGCACTAACCTGGACCTCGCGCGCGACCTGCGGCTTCCGATCATTCTCGCTGCAACCACCGGGCTCGGTACCATCAACCATACCGTGCTGTCGGTCCAGGCCCTGCGCTCAGCCGGTGCTGTGCTTGCGGGCATCTGCTTTGTCGGCAGCGACAACAGCCTCTACGCCGACAACCGGCGCACGATTGCCGAGATGACAGGCGCGCCGATTCTCGCAGAACTGCTTTTACCAGCGGGACAAAAACTCGATCGGCAAGGTTTCCTGGGACTCGCGTCAGGCTTTGATATTGCGGGGCAGCTAGCAAAATTCGTATGATCTGGCATCCGTTCACCTCGCAGGCCCAACCGCCTGAACCGCTAAAGATTGCCAGGGCCGAGCAAGAGTTCCTCTTCGACACAGACGGGCGGCGCTATATAGACGCGATCGCATCGTGGTGGACCATGATCCACGGCCACAACCATCCCAAGATAGTGCAGGCTATCACCGACCAGCTGCATCAACTCGACCACGTGATGCTGGCGGGTTTTACGCACGCACCAGCTGAGCAACTGGCTGCCAAATTGCTCGAGCTGACCAACCAGGAATTCTCGCACGTATTCTATTCTGATAACGGTTCAACCGCGGTTGAAGTGATGCTCAAGCTCGCGCTGCAGTACTGGTCGAACCTCGGTGAGAGCAAACGGCAGGTGTTCGTGCGCTTTGATGCCGCCTACCACGGCGATACCTTCGGCGCGATGAGCGTTGCCGCACCTTCGCTCTTCACGCAGCCTTTTTCGCGCCAGTTGTTCGAAACGCGCACGTTTCGTTACCCCCAGAGTGCAAACGATGAGAGCTTTTTTGCAGCCTGGGAACAGTTCCTGGCAGAGCAGGGCGACACCCTTGCCGGGGTGATCATCGAACCGCTCATCGCAGCAGCCGGGGGCATGGTCTTCCAGGAGGCGGCTGCTCTGCGCCGGCTATGCGAAGCGGCAAGGCAAAACGAGGTCTTGCTCCTCTTCGATGAGGTCTTTACCGGTTTAGGCCGCACGGGCAGTTTCTGTGCGTACCAAAAGGCGCAGGTAGTGCCCGACCTGCTCTCACTGGCGAAGGGGCTGACCGGCGGTACGTTGCCGCTGGCCGTGACGCTTGTCTCGGCACAGATCCACAGTGCCTTTGTTTCGAGTGACCCGGCGCACACTTTCTACCATGGGCATACCATGACGGGCAATCCCCCGGGCTGCGCTGCCGCCCTGGCGTCGCTCGGGCTGTTCCGGGCAGAGAATCGCCTGGCACAGGTCATGCAACTCGAAGGGCAAATGCGGCAGCATTGGAAATCCATAACAGAACGTCATGCCGGTAAGGTAGAGCAGGTGCGGGTAATGGGGGCGGTGAGCGCCGCAAATCTCGTTTCAACCTCAGAACAGGCGGGTTATGCCTTCTCCTGGTCGACACGACTGAGACAAGAATCGCTCCGCCGGGGCGTCGTGCTTCGCCCGCTGGGGAATGTGCTCTACATGACACCGCCGTACAATATTTCGGATGAAAGCCTCGCGCAGGTATTTAGCGTGATCAACCAGCTGCTGACCCAATATGACCCCTGAAACGACTACCTTTGATGTACGAAAGTTTTCTGAAGCCGCCGCGGCAGTGACGCGGGACGAGGCGATAGAATACCTTGCCGGCAACCTGCCGCTGCATGAACTCTTCGCGCGCGCGGCGATATTGCGCGAGCGCTATTTTGGCAAGAGCGTGCGCGTGCACATTCTCGACAATATCCAGAACGGCAAATGCGCCGAAGATTGTGGCTACTGCGCGCAGCGACGCGCGGCGGGGTCGGGTGTGCAGGAATACCCGCTGAAGAGCGATGACGAGATCTTTGCCGATGCGCAGGCGGCGAAAGCAGGCGGAGCTTACCGGTTCTGCATGGTGACCTCAGGCACAGGGCCTTCGACGAATACGACCACAAAACTTGCGGCCCTGGTGGAGCGTATCACGAATGAACTGGGGCTCAGGGTCTGCCTTTCCGCGGGGCTCATCGATGCTGAAAAGGCGGCGGTGCTTGCCGCGGCGGGCCTCGATCGTTACAACCACAACCTCAATACCTCTGACGCGCACTACGGTGAAATCTGCACTTCGCACACTTACGCCGATCGCGTCGAAACCCTGGGTGCACTCTCTGCTGCAGGCGTGGGACTGTGCTCGGGTGTCATTGTCGGCCTGGGCGAATCAGCGCGTGACCTGGTCGATGCGGCGTTTGCTTTGAAAGAGCTGCGGGTAATTTCGATCCCGGTGAATTTCTTTATCCCGGTGCCGGGTCACGCGATCGCCTCGCCACAGGCTCTCACTCCCGAGTTCTGCCTGCGTGTACTGACGGTCTTCAGGCTCATCAATCCCGATTCAGAAATTCGTATTGCCGCGGGCCGCGAGGGACACCTGCGTTCGCTGCAGGCTATGGCGCTGATGGTGGCGAACTCCCTCTTTGCCGATGGTTATCTCAACGTGAAGGGCTCCAACATGCGCGAAACGCTGCAGCTGATCAGCGACGCGGGGCTCGTGGCAGAGACCAGCGGCGAAGTACCAGCACCCGGCGCTGCTGCCGGCTATGCTCCCGATGCGCTGCCGGGGCTCTTGAAGTACCCCAAGCGAGTTTAGGCCACCCGGCTCGGTACGATAGCCCGCTCTGCGTGCCCGTTATGGAATTCCATAGCCCGGGCGTATGGGCGCAGTTATTTTACTTAAGTGGTTGAAATGATGCTGTCAAACCTTGCCAGGTCTGCCTCGGCGACGTTGAGGTGCGGCGAGAAACGCAGGTAACCTTCGCGCAGGGCGCTCACGATACCTTTCTGCGTGAGTGCAGCATGCAGTGCCGCCATGTCGCCGTCGCGCCGGGCGCAGACAATCGCGGTCTGGTCGTGGCCAAACCGGTCGCGCAGTACTTCGAAGCCCGCCTTCCGCAGGCTGTCTGCGAGGTGGGTGGCCAGTTGCAGGTTACGCGCCTGCACGTTTGCCAGACCAACACGATCCATAAACTGCAGCGAGGCTTCCAGGAAGATCCAGTTCATGTACGGCGCGGTGGAGAGCATGAAGCGCTCCACGCTTTCTTTATAGTCTTCACGGTGCGGCAGGTAGGTGTCATCGTTCTTCACCGAAGAGGTCCCCGCGACGCGTATATCGAGCTTCTTCATGAAGTCATCGGAAACGTAGAGGCCGCCCGAGCCGAGTGGCCCCAAAAGCCACTTCCAGCACGAAAACGCCATCGCATCGACACCCGCAGCCTTCACATCGATGTCGACGTGGCCTGCCCCCTGCGCCGCATCGAGAATGAATGCCACGCCACGACTTTGCAGAAGGCGGCCAATACGCGGCAGGTCAAAGCGCAGGCCCGTGAGCCAGTCTACGGCCGAGAGCGACATTACACGCACGTTGGTCGTCAAAGCCGCACTGATGTTGGCGATGAATTCATCGTTGGAAAGCCCGGGGCTAACATAACCAATTTCGATACCCTGGCGTTTGAGCTGCAGGAAAGGATACACGTTGCTGGGATACTCGCGCTCGACGAGTAATATCTTATCACCACGTGTCAGCGGCAGGCTCTGCGCGATGAAAGTCATGCCTTCAGCCGTGTTATTGAGAATGGCGTATTCGTTTGCGGCACCACCCAAAAATTTCGCGAAAAGCGACTGGATATTACGTTTTACCTGGCCGTGCGGTTTCGCAGTCTGCATAACGCCTGAGGCAATGAACGCAGCAAGGTACTCGGTCACAGCCTCGGCGGAGCTTTTGGGCGGAACGCTCACTCCGCAGTTGTTGAGCCAGGTAAGGTCGGGGCGCAGGTCAAACTGGTTGCGAACGGCGGAAAAATCAAGCATAGCTGCTGCAATAGTCATCTGACAAGATAGAGTGTCCCGCGATTTTATTTTTTCGCGCGTTTTACCTTTTTTGTTGGCGTCCTGGTTTTTTTCTTCTTCGGGGCTTTCTTTTTGGTCGGCCGGGGTCTCTTGATGCGCATACCGTGCAGCAGCAAAATTAATCCCTCCAGTTTGGGGCCTTTGTACCGCTGCAGCAAATGCGTGATTTCTTTGTCGCCCATAAAGTGGATCAGGTCGAGCAGGTTGCGGTGACCGAGCGTCGTGATCAGTTGCGCCAGGTGCTCAGGGCTATCAGCACCCAGCAGTTGTGACAAGAACTCCACCTTGAGCCTGACCGCAAGGGGTGCCAGGTCGCGCATCGGTACTTTCTTAACCAGGGCCACCAAATGCGCAGACGGAAGCTCGCGCGCCAGTACCAGAGCCCGCTCAGTACCCGTCTGTGACAGCAGCTCGAGCATCTTTTCGACACCAATACCGCGGATAATTTGTGCCAGACGCTGCGGTTCTAGATGCGTCAGGAAAAGCACAATAGTATCGAGCTCAAGCCGATTCAGCAGCTCAACGCTCTCTTCTGCATCGAGCGCGTTCATGAGTGGCACAAGCGCCTGCACATCGCTCTTTTTCACGATGGCTGAAACCTGCCTGACCGAAGTAGCTGACAGGACGCGGATAATCTTTTTATGATCGATATGCCTTGAGAGGTAAGAGAGCTTTTCCCCGGGCATGGTGGAGAGCAAGACAATTACCTTGCCGGGACCGAGCACGGTCAGGTATTCAAGGCCCTTCGCCAGCTCGTTAGCCATGTGACATAAGACCTCAGGGAGACAGGGGGGAAAGCGGGATTAAATCGTTTCACCGGGCAGGGAGTCAATCAGCGATCCGAAATGACGCATTGCGGGGTTGCCCTGCGGGCCACGATGGCCCTTGGTCAGCGCGCGCAAGGATGCGCTCTTTGCGCTGACGGGAATCCGAAGACGCAGACCTTCGGAGTTGCTGCGCAAATCCTCGGTCGCAAACCCTACGGGTTCTTCGTCCCGCCACGGTATATCACCGTAGTGAGTTAATGCGGGGTTGGCGGGACTCGAACCCGTGACCTTCCACGTGACAGGCGGATGCTCTAACCAACTGAGCTACAACCCCAAAACCATTGTAGCTCTAACCAACTGTGATCGGCTTGCCGATCTCCGTCTTCGGTGCTACAAACCCTTGCCGGTTGCCCGGTTTTGGGTGGGGCAGACTTTCAAGCTGAAACAGGTTGTCTATGATTTCTGCAAGTGAATGCAATTGACGCGCGGGGCTTGCCGGTTGTCCTTACCCATGGCTGACGTTCTTGATGAATCCCGGAAGTATTTCGAAGCACGCCTGAGCGATTGCCGGCATGCGCCGCACCTGCACGTGGAGCAGATCAAGGTCTATGAACAGTACCTCGCCATCGTGAAAGCGAGCCGCGACGCCGCAGATTACACGCAAAAGCTCGGGCCGCTGGCGAGTATGTTCGCGGTCGCCCGCGCTGAACAGATGGATAAATACGGCAATCTCGTGCGGCTTTACCAGAAACTGGGTAATCCCGACAAACTGAAGGCGGCGCTCGAGCGTTACGAGACTGCGAAAAAGGCGCAGAACCACGGTGACCTGGTGGGACTCATGACGCAGGCACAGGATGCTGCGGCGCTCACGGAAAGCCAGGGCAACGAGAAGCTCAACCTCGCCGTGACGCTTCTGCAGACGGTAGTCACTTATGCAGCATTTCCGGCGGAGCAGGACCGTTCGGGCAAGGTCGCCGGCATTCTGGAGACTTACACAGCGCTGAAGAAACTTGATCCGCTTTTCACGTGGCAGTCGTACGCGCAGACGCCCTACAGCTACGTGGCTTTTTTCGATGCACCGCGCATGCAGCGGCTCGGTCAGATATTCGAACAGGTGAAGGCATAAGGGTATGAGTGAAAGGAGTGTAAGCAATGGATGAAGGCAGCCGTGGCATGCTCGACAGTTACAAGTCGGGCATCGACAACTATGTGAACCGACTCGGCAAGGACCATCCCAAGATACAGCCGCTGCTCGCGCTCTTCGCGGAATTCGAAGCGCTCGGCGAAAAGTGTGCAGACTTCGGGGCTTTTCACGCAGCGGCCAGCGAGCAGAATTTCTACGGTCGCCTGACAAACCTCATGACCGAGGCGGCGATGGCACAGCCCGCTGGCGGCAAGAGCAATGAACCGACCGTGGCGCAGGCCGCGCAGGGATATCATGCCGCGTACGATTCGCTCTCTGCCGAGATCAAGGCCGGGCCGACGGGCAAGGCATACGAACGTATCTTTGCGATCGAAAAAGAATCTGCCTCGGCGCTGCAGTTCATGCGTCGCCTCGCTGAAGAGCACCTGCTCGTCGACATCTCGCGCGTGCAGCTGATCGCAGAATTCAAACGGGCACAGCAGGAAATCAAAGACGCGGCGAAGCATACCGGCGGCGGAGGTATCTCTGTTCCCGCGACAGATGCTTACCTCAAGGCAACGATCGAGGCGATGCAGCAGGCCAGGAGTATTACCGAGGTCGAATACCTCGCGCAGGCACGTGCAGACATCGCACACCTGGCGACGCTGTGGGATACCGGCTTCATGAACTCGCTCTACCACATGTTTGGCAACGCGCTTTCGGGCTACATGATGGCCGAGACCGAAGAAAACCGGCAGGAAGTCGAAAGTACCGCGCGGTTTTTGGGGGACTATTTTGGCGTCGACTGGCAGGCGCTGCACGCGGTGAGCCGCGTGTGGGATTTTTTCTCGGTAACGCTGTGGCCGACGGTGAAGGCCAAATATGCCGCACAGGGTATCACCACGCCTGAGGGCTTTCGCGACTACATGAAAGGGTATTTCGACAAGGCACTGAAAGATAAACCAGCGGTAGCAGTCAATGCGGCCAACCGGACCGCGAATTTCTGGGGCAGGGTGATTGGACTCGGTGAAGTCCACCAGACACTCCTGAATCCGCCTGATCTGCTGGCCGGCCAATAAACCTTGACGGAGCAAATCGCCGGTCAGTTTGTACGATATGAATTTCCGTAGCGTACTGCTGCCAGCTGGTTTGATTCTTGCAACAGCGGCAACCCGATTTCTGCCCCATCCCGAGAATTTTAGCCCTGTGATGAGCGTTGCGCTCTTCGGGTCAGCAGTTTTTCTGAACCGTTTCGCCGGCATCGCACTGGCAATTGCTGCCATGGCGGTCTCTGATTATTTCCTTGGCATGCATTCAACTCTGCCATTTGTCTACGGCGCGATGGCTCTGTCGGGTTTGTTGGGTTTTTTGCTCCGCGCAGACCGCACTCCGCTCAGGGTTCTGGGGACTGCATTGGCAGGCAGTGTCCTGTTTTTCCTCGTGACCAACCTGGGAGTTTTTCTTGTACAGGACCTCTATCCGCGCAGTATTTCAGGACTCGTACAGTGTTACGTAATGGCACTCCCGTTTTTCCAGAATTCTCTCGCGGGTGACCTGCTCTTCACAGCCGGCCTCTTTACCATTTTCCATCTAGCTGCGCGCGAAAAAAGCGCAGCGATCAAAGCCGCTTGAATTCCTGGCGCCGGGCGCTGCGCTTCATCGCCACGCAGCAGCGTGGCGCCAAGAACGCCCTGGGCATAGAGCGCCGGGCAGTTACCATTGGCCTGAGCAAACAGCGCATCAACGCTGACGTCTATACCCCCGGAAACGCAGAAGCTCCCACCATCGTATTTCTGCACGGCATGTCGCCGCTGGGTATTTCTGACCCGAGACAAATCGTTGCAGCAAGGGCACTGGCAAATGCCGGCTTTCGCATCATCTGCCCCGAACTGCCTGAGATACGGAATTTGCAGGTTGAGGCAGGTAGCATTGACCGGTTTCGAAACATACTGCTTCATCTGAAAACCAACCGCGATCTCTGCCCGGGGGGGCGCTTCGCACTGTTTGCCCCGTCTTTTTCCGGCGCGATTTGCCTCAAGGTCGCTGCTACCGACCAGCTCGCCGACAGCATTACCGCAGTTGCGGCACTCGGTGCATTTTCGCGCATTGAACGCTCGCTCAACCACCTGATGCACGACGAGCAGGCGGACCCATATGCGAGGCTGGTAATCCTGGCAAATTTCCTGCCTCGCCTGAAAGAAGGCAAACGCCTGGGCCGCTACTATCTCGCCGCAGCGCATGATAACTGGCATGAAACAGCATCGAGAAATCCCTCTCTCACCGGTTTTGAACCTACTGATGAGCGCAGCAAAGAATTGCGGCGCCTGAGTATAGCAGAGCGCAAGCTTGTTGCACGTATTGCCGAAGACACTGCATTTCGTATTCAACTCGGAGGTCGCCTGCTCAAAGTGATGCAGGACACCCTCGATGCGTATAACGTCTCCGAAGTAGCGGGTGCCATCAGGGCACCTGTTTTCCTGCTGCACGGGGCTGGCGACGATGTGATACCGGCACGCGAATCTACCGAACTTTTTCCCCTGCTGCGCGAGGCCCGGCTGGTGGTGACTCCATTGATGGGGCATTCACACGCCGCCGTTTCTCTGCGGCTGATCGGTGACGTCTGGCGCCTCGTCGCCGGATTTGCCTGGTTCTTTCGGAAAGCCGCAGAGTGATTGCCGAAATCGTCGGGGTGACAGTTGCCCGCGCGGGTGTAACCGTGCTTGAAGACGTGACATTGCGCATCGATGCGGGGGAGCGCATTCTGCTCACCGGTGAAAATGGCTCGGGCAAGAGCTCGCTGCTGATGCTGCTGGCCAATAAACTCTACCCGTACAATGGTATGGGCACGAGACAGTATGCATGGGACAACCAGCCGGACTTCCGCGCAGCCCGGCGTTATACGGCGTTGGTGAGCCGCGAAGAGCAGCTGCGTCTCAGGAAAATCCACTCGGGAAGTACGGTGCGCGAATTCCTGCTAGGTCATGCAGACGGCGAAGATTTCCTCTATCGCGAGGCCATTTCCGCCGATGTGGATACTACTGATAGGCTGATGTCTGAATGGCATATCGGTCACCTGGCAACCCGCTATATCCGCACTTTGTCGCTGGGCGAGCTGCGCCTGGTGCAGATCGTGCGGGCTGCGATGCATGCCCGCAGGCTTTACCTGCTCGATGAAATCTTCAGCAGTCTTTCCCCAGAGGTCGCGCACCGGGTTTCGGCGTGGATTGAATCATTGCCGGTGACGGCCGCAGTGGTCCTGACTTCGCATGATGAAGAAATACGGCAGCGGTTCGCACCGACACGAATAATCCACGTAAGTTCTGGCCGGGTGACCCAGGTCGAAGGGGCGGCTGACGGCAATAAAGCGCCTCAGCCCCGGCCCGGCTGGGCCGTCCGGGATGATGCTGAAGAGCTGGTCCGTGCGGGTGCGGCAGATTTTTACCACGACTTTCAGCCTGTTCTCTCGGGCATATCCTTCAGTCTTCGGGCCGGCGCGCGCATACTGGTGACCGGGAGCAACGGTTCCGGGAAGACCACTCTGCTCAGGGTGTTACACGGTGACTTTTACCCGGCCTACGGCTGCGGCGAGCTGCAGTTTCTCGGTGCGCTGGCGCATGAGCAGAAACGTGAACTCTGGAACAGAGTGCAGTTCATTGCCGCTGCCCATTTTGATTACTTCCTGCCTGACATGAGCGTGGGGGATGTACTTGCTTCACGCCTCTCGGGCTCGCTCTATGACTTTGATCCTGCTCTGCCCGATACGGCGCTGCGTGAGGCAGAGCAGTTTGGCCTGCTGCAGTTTCTGCCGCGCCCTTTTAGCAGGCTCTCGGAAGGCGAAAAAACGCGCGTCTTGCTCTGCCGCGCATTCATCGCTCCTGCACCGGTTTACCTTATCGACGAAGGCTTCATGGCGCTGAGTGTGCGTTACTTTGAACTCGTCACGCAGTACCTGAACGCGCTGCCCCAGGAGGCCGTCGTGGTGATTGCAGCCAATGAGCGCATCAGCGCGCTTGAGTCACAACTGGAATTTCCCTTGTCCCGCTGGCGTATGGAGCGCGGGCGGCTAACCATTCTTCCTTAGACCGCTTCGAATAGACGTAGCGCTCAAGCTTGCTCTCTTTGACATGAGCGATACTCAGAAAAATAAAACCGTCGAGCGCGTTGGAAAAATCTTTGTCTATGCCAAAATCGAAAAAGTGCACGCCGCCTTCGTCACAGAGTTCAGTGTACTGTTTGTAGAGAGTGGGTACCGCAAAACCGTAGTGTTTAAGGTTTTGCTTGAGCTCCTTAAAGCTCTGCTTGTAATCGGTGCCGGTAAACGCACGGGCGAGACGATCTTCGGCGCCCTGTGAAAAGCGAAAGCGGTGTTTGGCGCGTACCGGCGCGTCAGGCCTGCCAAACCAGCGCTGGTAGAAGTGTACCAGCAGCTCACGGGCTTCTGCTGAATACGAGTTGCTGACGGAAACCGGCCCGAACAGGTAGTTATACTGCGGCCGCGCGGCCATATAAGCACCGATGCCATGCCACAGGTAGTCGAGCGCCTGGCTGTTCCAGTAGTTCGGCTGCACAAAGCTACGGCCCAGTTCGAGCGCCTGCGGCAGGTATTTTTCAAATTCTTCGCTGAATCGGAACAGGGTTGAAGTGTAGAAGCCGGAAATGCCGAGACGGCGGTAAATTTCGTCTCCCGCTGCAATACGATATGCGCCCACTACCTCGAGCTGGCTTTCATCCCAGAGCACAATGTGCTGGTAGTACTGGTCAAATTCATCGAGGTCAATCTTGCGTCCGGTGCCTTCGCCGACTTTGCGGAATGTCAGCTCGCGCAGCCGGCCAATTTCACGCATCAGCGCCGGAGCTGCCTCATAGCGGACGAGCAGAATCTTGATCTTGTCCTCGGTCTGGCCGAGAAGTTCTGCTGCCATCACGTCATTCAGGATCAGCTTCTTGTCAGTGGGATGGACAATATTCTTCGTGGTGCGGAAGGTACCCGGTTTGCCTTTGCCGATTTGGTAGACATGGCGGCGCAGCAGTTTTGCCGCGGCCCCGGCCTTGATTCCCGCAAGCGATTCGGGCATAATCGGGTGCGACAGCCTGACGGCGATGGAGCGGTGCAGCTGGCTTTTTACTTCCGCATCGAGTGCGATATCAGAATACATGCCACCGACGGCAGTCCAGAAGTAGTGCGTGAGGCGGTTACGCGCCGCGATATGCACCGGCAGCACAGGCACCTGCCAGTGCTGGGCCATCTGCACGACTGCTTTTGACCAATCGCCGTCGACCACCTGGCGCAAGCCCCAGTGGCGGCTCTTAGCCGGAAAAACGATCACGGCTTTTTCTTCCGCAAGCGCGCGCTGTATGGTACGGACGGTCGTGCGCTCTGCACCTTTCTGCGCGACGATCACATGACCGTCCCTGAGCGTGAATTCTGAAAGGGTCTCTACCACTGCGACGACATCTTTACGAATATCCGAAACCACGGTGTAGAGGGCAACAAGGTCGAGGAATGCCAGCGGGTGGTTGGCGACGATGAGCAGCCGTCCCTGCGCCGGAATGCGCTCGCGATCGCGCAGGCTCAGCATCATCGAGAGGTCCAGTTCGTCACGCACAACCTCAACCAGGGCGGGCAGGGGTAGTTTTCCGCTTTTCACCAGGTGAGCCCGAAGTTTCTGGAAAGCGGTTGTATAGAGAAGGTTATTCATTTTCATAGTGTTTATATTTAGCTAATTACCGAAATAATGTCCACTGGGCCATTTTTCTTCATTTGGTCAACCCAATTATGATGCATCGCGCAATCGAACGTAACGCCGCTGGTCAGATCTTTTGACGTGCAGGTGCAGCAGGTCCCAGATTAACTGCCGGTGTTCACGCAGGTACGCCTTGCGGCTCTGCGGGGGCGGATTAAAGATTTTTCGCTTCTGCAGCACCCGGAAGGGATTCTTTTTGAGCTCCTCCCAGGTGCCAATCTCGAGCGTCAGCGGCAGGAACAGGTTCTTGCGCGGCAGCTTTCCCTGCTTTTTGGCCTCTTCAAATTCGATCAGCGCGCGGTCCCACAGGTCGCCATGCGTCTGGTAGCTCAGCGACATGGGTTCAATACGATACAGCGGGTGCCGGGTTGCGAGTTCTGCACCCAGCTGTTCAAACACACCCGAATGGGGTATGCGACGCTTGCTGAATGAATACGGCCACCAGAGATAATTCTGCGCTCCATAACCCGAATGGATGTCGAGTGCCGTGTGGATACGCCGGTTCTTCCAGGCATATTCGCGCAAGAATCGAAACAGCGCGCGGGATTCCCGCTCGAGCGCCTTGCCGCGGAAATAAGGCAAAGCCGGCGAAATACGCTGGCCGCCAAAGAACGGGATAGCTCCCTCAGCGTCGATGCCTGAATTGCGGTTGAGATCGACGCCCCGACCATTGGCCCGCGTTTCGCGTGCAACCCCCGCCGGGTTCAGAATGGGCAGCGAATAGATGCCGAATTTGCCATCGGCCAGCGCCTGGGAAAAATGCGGGCTTTTGGGATTCATGAGGCATTTGATCACATCGAGGTGTATGCGGATGCCAATCGTTTCGAGACCGTGGACGCCGGAGACGACGCTGACCGCATGGCGTTTGAACGCAGAGCGCCTGCCGATCTCGAGCATGTAGATCGGGTAACGCTGCCCGTCGCGCGTTGGGCTGGAGTAATCCAATTGGCGGATGCGTACCATACCGTCGGCCCGGCGGACGAGCCTGATGAGCCTGCGCTCCCAGCGGTCGAAGCGCAGTATTTCTTTGGTCGTACTCACACAACCCGAGACAGACAACTTAACATTTTGTCAATCGACGAAATAATAATCTGGCTCGCGCCCCGGTTTTTTTGCGTGTACAGGTGTCTCGTTCTCCGATGATTAATCAGGTGCGCCGGCTTTTTCTGCCTCTTTTTTACTTTGTAGCGAATGTTATATCGTATGGAGCGTCTGCGGCTTCGAGTGCCCTGTACGGCGGTATTGTTACCTTCGTCTTTGTCCTCTATTACAGTTACGCAATCAAGCTGCCAGCGATCAACGAACTGATTCTCGTGGTCGGAGGGGTCGCTGCCTTTACAACGCTTATCCACGGTGTTTACTTTGGTCTGCTGCACAAGATCGGCATTTCGGGCATCACCCGTGGTATGCGGCTGATGAATCGTGCAATCGTGCGCGGCAAAACCTGGTTTGAAGTGGACATCCGGCAGAATCTGAATGCCGACGAGTACCGCGAGCTGCACCGCATGCTCTGCTACCTGCCACGCGAAAATGCCTACATGTCGGTTGCGATGGTGCTGATGATCGTCGGCGGGGTATTGCTATACCTCTACCGCTGGCAGAATTACAGCTTCATCAACATGATACAGGTCGTCGTGATCGCGGTTATTGCGGCTTTTGTGCATGCGGGGTTTACGGCGGTGATCACCGAACTCGTGACGGGTGAAATGCGCACGCGTGTGAAGCAGATCATGTACGACAAGCGCGTGGAATTCCAGGAGATTGCGCTCTCGAACGTGCGCATCAAGATCCTGCTCTTCATCATGATCATGATTGCGACACTTTTTGTCTCGAATTTCATGGTCTATTACAATGTGGAATTCCCGGTCCTGATCCGCTTTTCTGTCTTTGCCATCGTGATAGGCGCGATTATGGCTTACATGCTGTTCTCCATCGTGCTGCAGTCGCTGCACGAAATAGAACTGGCCTCTGTCAGTATACGCGACGGGAAAGACGCCCAGCTTTTTCCGCAGGCGCTCGATTCTGAATTTATCAATGTTGCCACGGGGCTCAATACAGCGGTCCACACAATCCGTGATTACCAGCACAACCTCGAGCGCAAGGTCGACGAACGCACGGCGGAGCTCACCGCTGCCAACGAGGCACTGCACGCCAAGGATCGCCTGATACAGATGGAGCTCGATTTCGCCGCCGAAATTCAGAAGGGTATCATTCCGGCACAGATCGAAGAATGGAACGGGCTTAGGTTTTACGGATATTACAAACCGATGGAGAAGGTCTCCGGCGACTATTACGATGTCTTTCCCACACAGGGTAACAAGCTCGGCATACTCATGGCCGACGTCTCTGGCCATGGAGTACCTGCGGCACTGATCACCACCATGGCCAAGGTGGCGTTTGCGCGTTCAGCCAGTACGACGCCCTCACCGGCCAAAACCTTTGAAGAGGTCAACAATCAGCTCTTGGGCCTTGTCACAACCCAGGATTACCTGACGGCCTTTTACCTCACGATCGATGAAACGCACAGCTTTCTCTACGGCAACGCGTCGCACCAGCAGGCTAAGATTGTACGCAACAAGTCCATCGAATCGCTCGATACCGGCGGACTGTTCGTGGGTGCCATGCACGAGGCTAATGAAAGTTACGAAGAGAAAGAGGGCAGGTTGTACGCGGGCGACCGCCTGTTTCTCTACACTGACGGCCTCATTGAAATACGTAACCCCGACGATGAAGAATTCGGCGCGGAGCGCTTTGACGCCCTGCTGATTACTGCAGCAGAACTGCCGGCAGACCAGGCAGTCCCATTCATCGTCGAAGAAGTATTCCGTTTTGCGGCGGGACGCAAACCGAACGATGACATGTCGATACTGATGATTGACGTGAACCGCGAGTACTCCCGCTTTCTGCAGATAGCCTCGCGTGCTTACCAGGTGATCGAGCAGGGCGACCGCCAGGAAGGTGTCCGCCTGCTCGATGAGGCCATCGGGCTCTATGGCAGAAACCCGCTTTCGCTGCGCACTGCCGGTGAAGTCAATTTTGACCTGGGTCGCATCGACACGGCGGAGCGTTATTTTAAAGCGTACCTCGAACTGACGCGGCAGAACGCCGAGGCCTTCTGCTACCTCAGCTCGATTGCGATTCTGCGCACCCGCTATGCAGAAGCCGAGCAATTTGCCCGCGAGGCGGTGGCACTCAGGCCGAATTATGCACTCGCCTACAATAACCTGGCCATTGCCTGCCTGAACCAGGGGAAGAACGCGCTGGCCCGGTTTGCCATGGAAAAGGCAATTGCGTACGAACCCGAAAACACAGAATTCCAGAAGAATGCCGCGCAGCTCGAGCGCGTTCTGGGTGAGTAAGCAAAAATAAGTAGCCGCCGCACCCCTGTCGTGCGTCTAAGTACCATGCGAAAGGTACTTTTCCTGTCTGTTTTTGTCGTCGCAACACTATGCGGCGAATCTCTGTTTGCGGCGCGTAAATTTGCGCTGATTGTGGGCACTAACTATAAAGGGTCGGAGATCAGCCCACTGGCCCTCTGTGAAAAAGATGCCGAGGTCATGAAACAATCGATCGTGAAGACGGGCAATTTTGACGCTGCCAATGTCCGTGTGCTCCTGGGTAACCAGGTAACCCGCGAGAACCTGCGCTCATCCATAGTCGAATGGCTTGGACGGAACGTCAAAGAAGGCGACCAGGTATTTTTCTTTTTCGCAGGCCACGGCCAGTTCATGCGTGACCCGGCGGCCAAGAACGGTATGCGCAACTATGTGATCATGTTCCAGCGCCCGCACGTTTCTGACGATGAGCTCTCTGAATGGTTCGGTAAACTGCGCACCAAGAAAGCTGTGATTATCCTCGACTGCTGCTTTTCGGGCGGTATCGCCAAAAAAGGTGCTGCGACCCGCGGCGCGGGCAACGTACCGATTCCTGAAGGCCAGGACTACGCAGTACTGCAGGATCTCGAGAACGTGCATTTCCAGAACAAGGTAGTGATTTCTTCGGCTGACGATAATGAGACAGCGATTGAAATCGGCAAACCGATTGAGCACGGTATCTTTACCTATTTCTTCAGCAAGGCGATTCTCGAGGCGGATCTCAACGGTGACAAGAGCATCACCGCCTATGAAGCCTTCTACAAAGCACGCAACGAAACAACCAAACTCGCGGCGAAAGCTAACCATAAACAGGTGCCGCAGATCAGCGGTGACGCGTCAGGCTTTATGTTCGTGGCAGCTCCCACGCCAACGCCACCGCCGCAACCCGTTCTGCCACCGGTGCCGGTTACAGTACCTGAGCCCGTGATTGCACCGCCCATCACGCCGGCTGAACCACAAAACCCGCAGAACACCAAGACGGGCACGCTGGTGATCAAAACAACGTATACCCAGGCGCAGCTTGCAGGCGGCATACAGGTTTTTGTCGGCCAGGACGAGTATGACTTTAAGCTCAGCTATGTTGACTTTGGCGCGTGGGGAAAAACTGCGCAGATCACGGTCAGCAAGATACCGAGCGGAGTGCACAACGTCACGATCAAGGCCGGGGGTTATTCAGACCAGGTGATAAAAACGGGAATCGAACCGAATGGCACGACTGTTGAGACAGTCACCTGCGGTCTTGCCGGTAAAGGTGCCATCGCAGGCAAGGTTTACCTGGAGACCTTTGACCAGCCTGCCGAGGGCTTCATTGTGTTTATCAAGCCATTGCCCAATTTCAAGCAGCCTACATCGACGAGCCGTAAAGACGGCAGCTTCGCTTTCACCGAGGTTAAACCCGGCAAGTACACGGTCTTCCTGCGCGGTTCAGGCCGCGCCCTCATCAAACAGTACGACCAGGAAATTACGGTTGAGGCGGATCGTATCACCAACCTCGATATCGTACTGCGCAATATCTTCAGCAAGAAGAAATGATTCTACGCGGGCTGCCAGAATGGCAACCCGTACCCATTGCCGCCGTAGTCCGCATTGCGCTGCGGGGCCCGGCGGCAGTTCTTTCCGGGGATATCAGAAATCCGTAGCCGCAGAATTCGCGGCCGCCATCGGCATCACTTCGTTCGTTTCTGTCTCATCTTCTTCAAAGTTCACCGATTCTGAAGCAGAGTCTGCAACGACCACGAAGTCGATCTGGTCGATCACACGATTATTGTAGGCAATTTTCAGGCGGTATTCGCCTTCTTCCAGGTTGCGGTAATGATCAATGAGCATTCCCTGGCCTTCGGCAATTTGCCGGTTGCGCAGGTCGATTTCCTGGTAGCCGAGGCTTTTTTTCTGCAGTGAAATGCCATAGTACGCGCCTGATTTGGGCGAAGCAGGGCGGTAGGCGTACCAGAGCACGTCGTCCCGCTCGAAAACCGGGGTTTGCTGGTAGGTAACAAAGCGCTGGGGGTGGAAAAAGCGCTGCTCGAGCACCGGCAGGTTGCTATGGTCGGCGACGGTGAAAGCAAAACGCCCACGGCCATTGCCGCAGGCCGTCATCAGCCCTGCAATAGCCAGCCAAAACACACCGCGCATATCATAATTATCGGTGAGCTGGCAATTTTCTTATAGAGCTTTACTCTATCTGCGCACGGCCCAGTAGCCCTGGCCATCTTTTTCGACGCCCGTGCCGGCCGCTGCCGGCCAGTTCAGGTTTTGCCCGCGCTGCGAATAGACCGCCCGCATGGTGAGCGCCTTTATATCGTTCATGTAGAGCGGCAGCTTGATACGGCCGTTCTTGCCGAAAGAATCTTTGCGGATCTCGATCAGCGGGTGCGGCAGCGACACATTGCCGCCGCCATTCTTGTGTACCGAAGCGCCCGGGCGATACAGTGCCACGGTTGGTATATCTTTCGTCAGCTTCAGTTTCTGCGTAAGGTCAGCAGCCGTGACATCGGTGAAAGCCAGCGTGAGCAGAACGCGAGTACCGAACTGGCCGCGGTTCGTGATTTCAATGAGGCTCTGCTCCCCCGCAACTTCAAAAGTTTCGAGAAACGGAAAAATCTCATCGCCCTGCCAGGGCAGCCACCGCATTCCGTTGAAGCGGTAGTTGACCGCACCCAGGTTCAGCAATTCGTCATTCGGCTTTTCTTCAATTTTGGTCATCTTGACGGTCGCAGTGTCTGCGCTATCAGGCGTGAATTCCTGCGCAAACTGACCGGCGTCAAACAGGTGGAGCGTCTTCTTTTCTGTCCCGTGGATTACCAGCACCTGCGACTTCTTGTTGCCGACGGCGATAAAGTAGAGTTTCGGCTCGGCCAGCAGACCGGCAAAAGGGTACAACCTGAGCAGAGCATAACCCTTATCTGCCGGGGTAAAGATCACCAGGTGTGTTTTGCCCTGTGCCTCGAAGAGCGTGATGTCTTCAAACGAAGCGCTGCTATCCAGCTGGTACTTTTTCTGCACCAGCACCTTCTCAGGCTTGACTTTCGCCAGGTCGGCGATCTCTGAGGCCGAGATATGGGGGTTTTTGCGGCACTGCACGATTGCGAGCGCCAGAACGGGTAAGATCCACTTGATCATGAAGGCTTTTCTGCAGAATGAGACAGGCCGCAAAGCTAAAGCAGGCCTTCACTGCCGGCCGCGCAGTTTCCTTACGCTTGACGACGCAGGCGACATAATCTTTTTCTTCTGCCATGGCGTGGCGCAGGCAATCAATACTTTCGGCGCAGCAGTTCAGCCCGGACGATCTCACGGAAATTCTCGAACTGTCGCGCCTGCTCGAAGAGCGGCTGCGGACAGAGCGCAACCTGAAGCTGCTCGACGACTATGTGCTGGCGACGCTGTTCTTTGAGCCGTCAACGCGCACGCGGCTTTCATTCGAGGCGGCGATGCACCGGCTCGGCGGGCGCGTCATTTCGACCGTGGGCGTGCAGTTTTCGTCGCTCGCCAAGGGCGAGACGCTTTTTGATACACTCAAGATGGTCGAATCATACAGCGACGTTTGCGCGATCAGGCACTCGGTTGAAGGCGCTTCGACGCTCGCCGCGCGCAGCATCAAAATTCCGGTGATCAATGCCGGCGACGGGGCAGGTGAGCACCCCACGCAGGGTTTGCTCGATCTCTATACCATCCACCGGCGCGGCTATCTCGAAAAGCCTGGTTTCAGCGTAGCCTTTGTCGGCGATATACGCTATGGCCGCACCATACACTCGCTCGTACAACTGTTGTCGCACTACAAAGCGCGCATGGTGTTCATCTCGCCACCCGAGCTCGGCTTACCCGACAAATACCGCAAACTGCTCGATGCAGCGGGCGTTTCATACACCGAAACCGACGACATCGCCATGCTGCGCGAAGTCAACGTGGGTTACATCACGCGCGTACAGGAAGAACGTTTCACCGACCACCGGGAGTATGAAAAGTTCAAGGATGCCTACGTCGTCGACCGCGAGCTGGTAGAAAAGTGCCGCGACGACCTGATCATCATGCATCCTCTGCCGCGGTTAAGCGAGGTCGCGACCGATCTCGACAACCACCCGGCTGCGGCGTACTTTGAACAGGCAAACAACGGGCTCTATGTGCGCATGGCGCTGATTCTGGGTTTGCTCGATGTGCGGTTGTAATCAGATCTCGCTCTCGCTGCTCAGGTGAATTTGGTACCAGCTGCCGCAACGATCTGTTTGGCGGGGTGGCCAACCACCTGCGACGAGTCCTGGAGTCTCGGTTTTCAGGGGAGCTACAGCACTGCATCCCATAGAATTTGCGCTCTGGCGTTACCGAGCCCGCGCCTGGCCATGCATGTCCAGGCGCGGAAAATGCTCTCTAAACCTTTGAATATTCAGCCAGGAATGTATCACTCGAGTATCTCGTGATATTATCTAGTTTGAATTTTTCGTTTATATCAACCGCATCAAAGAGTTTAATGCCTGAACCGAAAATCAGGGGTGCAACTTTGAGTCTCAATCTATCAACCAATCCTGCAGCCAGCAGTAAACCAGCCAGTTTACCGCCCCCACAAAGATAGATGTCTGAACCTGCTGTGCTTTTTAGCTCCTTTATCGCCTCCTGCCAATTTTCTCTGATCACGAAAAGTTTATCCTTTTGAATGTTTTGAATCTCTATGGACTTCGAGAATATGAAGTTCCTCATCCATGGATAAGGGGCTTCACCAGCTTTAAGGCCAAACTGGTAGCCTGCCTCGTACGTTTTTCGCCCCATAATCACCGTATCGTACTCTTGCAAGTGCTGCAAGTACTCGGAAACATGAGGTCCTTCAAAGCTGAAGCCTTCTGTAGTATGGTCAGAATGGGCTATATACCCATCCAAAGTTGTCGCAACGTGATATGTAATTCTTCTCATATGGTACTCCTGTAGATAAAATTGAGCGCATTTACCGCTACGAGCCGCAACTTGTTCTGAAATTTAAGTTGGTTGTAGCGTATGTCAGAGTACCATGTTGGCTGACCGGGGCTTATTGGGCTGACCGGTTACAACTTCAGTTTACAATACCGAAAAGGTAACGGCAAAAAAAGCTGTGCGTTGGCAGCAAGTCAGATTGTCCTCGTAGCCGCATGCCCAAACAGGCCCTTCGGTGTGAGCATCGTTCGCGGGCTTCGGGTGCGTAGGACTCCAACCCGTTTTCGATAGAGCAACAGCCCGCTGGAAGCGCAGCAGGTAAAGTCTGTTCTGTGACGTTTTCGCGCTTGCGCGCTCGGCCACGGATGATCGATTGAGATGCGTTTAAAGCTTCCTGTTTCGCATAAGTTTACGCTATATGAATAAGAAGCACCCTGTCTAATGGCACGAATTCTAGTTACTGGTGCAACGGGTAATGTGGGCACGGCGGTCATTGAATCTCTGTTGATGAAGAGTAAGCAGGTTGCGGTTTCTGCCGGAGTAAGAAAGGCTGAAATGCTACCCGCAGATTTCGCAGGAAAAGACGTTAAAGTCGTAGCATTCGACTTTCTTGACCAAACTACCTTTCCGACGGCGATGGATAATGCGGATATCCTCTTTTTGCTGAGGCCTCCGGCCATTTCAGATGTGCAAAGCGTATTTGGACCGTTGATTGATTCCGCAGTCGAAGACAATATTCGGCATATCATTTTCTTATCGGTTCAAGGTGCTGAGAAAAACACAATGATTCCGCACAACAAAATTGAAAGGCTAATCGTAAAGAGTGGTATTCCATACACATTTCTGCGGCCTGCCTATTTCATGCAGAATTTCTTAACAAGCCTCAGTCACGACCTAAAGGTACATTCCAGAATTTTTCTGCCTGCTGGGCAGGCTCGGTTTACACTTGTCGATGTTCGGGATATCGGATCTGTTACCGCCGAGGTTGTCGCAGAACTCAGACTATATACGAATCAAGCCCTGGTATTGACCAGTAACGACCTGCTTACTTTCGGGGAAATGGCCGATAAGTTGACCCTCGGTCTTGGGAGGCAGATTTCCTATATGAGTCCGTCGCCTTTCAGGTTTTATAGAGTAAAACGAGCGGAGGGGCTACCGCGCATGCTGGTCATGGTGATGATCATGCTGCATTTTTTACCCCGCTTTCAAACGCAACCGAAGGTTACAGACACAGTCCAGAAGATACTCAAAAGGAAGCCGATCGATTTCAATCAATTCATTTCTGATTACCAAGACAGACTATAGCGCTGCCACCGGGTGCAGCGCGCGCATGGAGGCGGGCGAGTATCAGAGCGCGGAATTGACCTGGCGTTTTCCGAGTCTTCGGCTATTATCTCAGGGCGTAAGTCCGTTTAGTATGGAAAAATGTGCCGGAAGCGCCTGGCTGAGCCCGGTAAAGCCAAGCTCCGGTTTGGTAGGGCGCAGGTTTCCTTTGACGCGTAGGGCTGAGCACCCGGTGGTAGCGAAGCTAACCGGGGCGCAGCATGTAAATTTTGTTAGGCGCAGTCCACCTAGGGATATGTTTCGATGCAGTACCCATGAATCTCAAGGCTGATATCATGTTCAATTTGCAGGAGTTTGTCTGTGGTTACGCCCGGCGATGTCGGGGAATAATTGTGTTTCTTCTTGAGCTTTGTAAGTTCCGCTTGAATCTCGTTTCGATATTTTGCGTATTTCTTGTCAAAATGCCAAGCCTCAATCTGAAACTGAGGTTCTTTGTTAAACCAGGTGAGAGTGTGTTTTACCTTGTCCTCAAGGGTTTGCATTCTGTGCTCAAATTTCCGCTGATCTACAGGCATTAATTTAATCTGTGTGGACCCGCGAGATTCAAATGGTTCTAACCCTTTCCTGTCGATCTGAACATATATTTCTGATCCAGATCTATACATGCGACCAGTGGGGCAATGGTACATGAATACCCGAGTACCAAAATTATATGCCCTTGTTTCGACCTGACATTTCTCGCTAATTATGCGATGTACTGCGCCCTTCATACTCGTAAAAACTGTGAGCATGGCCGAATCGCGTTGAAGCTCAACAAGCGCTTTGGTGATATGAATAAGTTCTGTTTCTATTCCTTCATAGAATGTGAATTCATTACCGGTATTTTCTATTGCGCGGTAATATATGGAATTTGAGGCGCAACTTGTGGCCGCAAGGCCTGTGAGCCAAATTGTTATGTGCAGTTTATTCATGGTGCATTGCGCCTAATTGCCCTTACTTGGCCGCAACCACATTACTTATTCAAACCGCGTCAGCACCGAATAACCATGCTCAGCAAAAAGTCCCTCGGCCTCTGACATGACTGCGATTGCATCTTTGCCGCGCTTGAGGCCTTCGGCTGTCAGCTTCTGCCAGGTGATGCGGCGGTAGAACGTGTAGACGCTCACACCTGAAGTGAAGCGCGCGCCGCCTGCCGTGGGCAGAATGTGGTTCGTGCCCGAATAGTAGTCGCCGGCAGCAACTGGCGCATAGTCGCCGACGAAGACGCTGCCGGCTGCGCGCACCAGCGAGAGCAGCCGGTCGTTCTCACACGTCTGTATCTCTAGGTGTTCGGGCGCATAGCGGTTCGAGATGGCCATGGCCTCATCGAGACTGGAAACGAGGAGTACACGACCGTTACGGCGAATCGACTCGAGCGTGATTTGGCGGCGTTTTTCATCTTCTCTGCGCCTGTCGAGCGAAGCCGTGATTTCTTTTTCGGTGGCGGCGGCGAGTTCAGCCGAAGTTGTCAGCAAGATCGCCTGTGCATTCTCATCGTGCTCGGCCTGTGCCATCAGGTCGTGGGCGACGTAGCGCGGGTTCGCAGAATCGTCGGCGATGATGACGACTTCGCTCGGGCCCGCAAAGGAGTCGATGCCGCACAGGTTTTCACCAGCGACATGTATCTTGGCAGCCGAGACATAGATATTGCCCGGCCCGTAGATGAAATCGACTGCCTTAAGGCCGACAGATTCCAGGCCGTATGCCGCCGCAAAGATGGCCTGTGCTCCGCCTGCCTGCAGCACGCGCGTGGCCCCGGCAATGTGTGCCATAGCGAGTACGACGTCAGAGACGCGCCGTGTTTCGGGCACCGGGGGAGTGAGCAGGGTGATGTCTTCGACGCCGGCAATTCGTGCCGGCAGCACACCCATCAGTACTGTCGAGGGATACAATGCCTTGCCGCCCGGCACGTAGAGCGCTACGCGGTCAAAGGGAACAAAACTGACGCCCAGGGTGTTGCCGGCTATCTCAGAAGAAAATCCCCCTTGCTTCTGTGCTTCGTGGAACTGCCGGATGTTGGCAGCAGCAAGTTCAAAAGCGGCGATGACTTCGCCCTGCGTCTTTTTCACGCGTTCAAAAGCTGCAGCGAGGTCGTGCGGCCCGAGTACAAGTGGATCAGGAAGAGCGCCCTCGAACTTCAAGATTGCCGCTTCGAGTGCTGCCTGTGCGTTTTCCCGAAACTGTTTTGCCAGCGGCTGGATTACCTGCTCACGCACCTGCGACAGGTCAAGCCCGCTGCGGGCAAATAGCTGCTGCAATTCAGTGGGATTTAAATCGTCGTAACGGTCTGTTCGAAGCAGGCGGGACACCCCGCCAGTTACGGCAACTTTTTCAGCGGGTCAAATATATGTCAGCGATTCGAAATCTTTGTCGATCAGGGCCTTGTTGACGTTGTGGATTGCCACACGGTAGGCAATGTACATGTTCTGGCTGGCGAGGTTACGGTAGCGTACCAGGTCGAAGCCATAGATCTGTGAGCGGAAATAGCTGCCCGACTGCAGTTTTTCCTGCATGTCTTTGCTGCAAAAGGCGAGCGCATCATCGAGCACCGCGAAACTTTCCGGGTGGAGGAATTCATTGCGGTGAACGAAAGCCCCGTCGCGTTGCATCGCGATGAGCATTTTAACACGGTATTGCTGCATAGGGGCCATAAAGAACATCGGCCCTTTTCAGATGTGAACTTGAGAGTTGCGATGCTGTCCAAAAGGCCGTACACCGGCCGGATGGGCGGTGCGAAAACCCTCTAGACAGCCCGGAAAATTTTAACGATCCAGAATCGTATTCAGGTCGATATCTGCGTTGTCCTTTTCACCGCCTTCACGCCCATCGGCGCCAAGGCTCGTGATTTTTGCCTGGCTGCCTTCGACATCGTACTTGAAGCGGTTCTTCCACGGATCGAGCAGGTAGCGCTTGTCCATGTACGGGCCAGACCAGCCTTCGAGTCCGGGGGGTTGCGTTACCAGGGCGTCGAGGCCTTCTTCAGATGTCGGCACACGGCCAAACTTGTTTTTGAATTCAAACAGGGCGAACTGGATCTTACCATAGGTGACCTTGAGCTCCACCTCGGCTTTGGCGCGCGAAGCCTTGTCATCGCGCAGCACAACGAGCAGGACGCCCATGAGCCCACCGAGTATCACCAGAACCACCATGAGTTCGATCAGGGTGAAACCTTTTCTTTTGCGTAGCGCTTTAATTCTCATGCGCTTGCCTGACGATCGATGGCCTCACGACAAGGTTTTTTTTAATCCCCCTGTGGTCAGAATGAGCCGCGGGTATAAATCAGGCAGTCCTCCTTAAAATGCTTTGCTCGCCGGACAAGAAACGGATATTTACCTATGCGAAAGGCCTTCGGCAGTCTTATGGCGCTCATTATCAGCGCGCTTCTGATCTCGACCATTATCTCGTTTTTTACGCGTGATTCCTTTGACACCCTGCCCGTGAAGGCGTCTAACGCGCCCGTCAAGCTGACGCGCCGTATGCAAGAGACCTCGTTCATGGTATCTGCAGACTACGTTTCGCGCTACGACTTCAACTGGCTGGCAGAGAAACTGCAGCTGCCCAAAGAAATAACCCACCGCATTCTTCCGGTCCCGGCGAACTTCTATATTTCGAACCAACTGGCCCATGCCGAGTACCCATTTGCCGGCCTCGAAGTGGCCGATGCAGAATGCAACGTAAAGGGCGACCGAATTCAGGCGCTGCGCCGCTACTTCAAATCATTGCAGGTTTTCACCAGCGAGGGCAAGAAGGCCCCTCTGCATATTGCCTCATTCAGGGCTCTGCCAGAAGGAATTGCACTGCGCTACACCGATAACGCTGCGCGCGCGGCAAAATGCCTCGCAGCACAGGTTATCGCGCTGGGTGAAATTTCGTTCCTACAGGATTCCGTCTCACTGGTCCTGCCGGCCTACCAGTCGGTTCGGGTCAACCTCGCACCGTACGAGCGCGCTGCACTACTTGCACAGGCCGGCCGCAACATCTATACCGCACTGGCCGAAGCACACCGGAAAAATCCCGCACACCTGGTACGCATCCTGCTTACCAATATGGTGCCCTATGGCCACGCGCAGGTATTGCCTTTCAGTGAACTTGCCGGTCAGTTCGTGGGGTTAACACCTGAAGAACTGGCGACCATCAAGAATGCGGCCATTGCGGCGAATGGATCAGTGGTTTTTGTGCCTGATCTCGCAAAGCGCGTCGAACTAGGCGTGGATACCTCTGTGATCTGGCAGCTCTGGCAGACGGCGAAACTCCCGTTCTATAAGGACGCCTCGGGCGAGCCATTGCTCTATGAAGACATGGTTCTTGCCCTGCGCCGGTCGTTGACCGAAACAGATGGGGCGGGTGTGGTACAGAACCGCAAACTGAAGGCCATTTATGCCTCGTACACGCGCGACAACGACGAGAAGCGCAAGTGGGGCGAAAGCATCAACCTGCCATACCAGCGGGCGAGCACTGAACGCCTGCAGAAGCTACAAGTACAGATGCTGCTGGATGTTTACGATTTTTCAGCAGTAGGACTTGAAGCGGAGACCTACATTGCACTCGAAATGCCTGCCCGCCAGCGTTTTCCGCTGCTTTACATGACCGTACGGCCCCTGGCGAAGAAGCTCGGTTTTGACGAGAAGAAAGACGGCTCGGACAGCTCAGAGATCGAGGGTTCGCTGCAGCTGCTGCGCAGCGCACTGGCGCAAGCCGGCAAATAGATAGTGCTGCACCCTTACACAGCGCTCGTCTGGGGCATGGGAGCCTCGCTGATCTGTTTTTATGCGGCTTTCTTTTACCGGAAGAGCAATAATCTGCGGCACCGACAGCTGGCCGCGCTCGGCATCATTCTCAACCTTGTCAGCAGCATTTACCTGATCTACGCGGTTCGCCTGGTCGGCATTGAGATGCCGTCTGAGTATTCTTTGGCAGTCATTACCGGGCACCGCATCTTTGCTACGCTGATGGCGCTGGCTATGCTGGCAATGGCTACGAGCGGTTTGCGCAGGAATACCGGCTTTCACCGGCGGTTAAGCTGGTTCTTTTTACCGGGTTACACACTGACTTATTTTTCCGGAATGGTGATCTTCCACGGTTAATTTTTCGTTAGGCGGAGCAAAAATGGACTTTATCGTAGGCAACGAGGCTGAAAAGAAACAACTGGAGGCAATCTGCAGCAAACAACCTGCAGAGGTCACCGAAAGCGACCTCAAATTTATCGCCCGTCGCATCCGGCAGAATGCCGTTGAGATGGTTTTTCGCGCCAATTCAGGTCATCCCGGCGGTCCGCTCGGTCTTGCAGACATCTACGCATACCTCTATTTCAAAGTTTTGAACCTCAAGGGTGAAAACCGCGACCGGCTGCTGATCAGTAACGGCCACGTCTGTGCCGTCCGCTACAGCGCCATGGCGGTCAGGGGCCAGCTGCCCGAGGCGGAGCTCGCCACGTTCCGGCGCCTCGGATCGCGTCTGCAGGGGCATCCTTCTACCAAGTACCTGCCCGAAGTGGAAAACTCGAGCGGCTCGCTCGGACAGGGCCTCGCCAATGCCAGCGGACTTGCACTCGGCCTGCGCCTGCAGAAAAGCCCGGCCCGCGTTTTCTTAGGTATGTCTGACGGCGAATGCCAGGAAGGTATGACCTGGGAAGCCGCAATGGCCGCCGCGCACAACAAACTGACCAATATCCATCCGTTCCTCGACTTCAACAATATCCAGATCGACGGCAAAGTCGAAAAGGTGATGGGGGTCGAACCACTCGACAAGAAATTTGAGACGTTCGGCTGGAAGGTCCGCGTCGCGAGCGGTCACGATTTCGGTGAAATTGCCGCTGCTTTCGACTGGTCGCTGAAAGACGAGGGAGTTCCCAAGATGATCCTTTTCCGTACCGTGTTGGGCAAGGGTGTTTCTTTCATGGAAAATAATCCCGACTGGCACGGCACTCCGCCGAACCAGAAAGACCGCGATCTGGCGATGAGTGAATTGTCTGCATAGCAGACAATTCACTCATCGCACAATTATTCTAAAAATAAACGGTACAATCAGTACGCCGTTGCCGTCGAGCAGCTCTTTAGGGGGCGGGCCGAAATCGTGTGCGGCGTAGAGCGCCTCAATACACGAGCGATCGAGTGATTGGTAGCCGAGAGAAGAAACCAGCTTCGCATCTTTCACCACGCCATTCTCATCGAGCAGGAAGTGGATATAAATATCCTGGCTGGGGAATGTGCTGAAGCGCGTATAGCCGGCCGCGTAGTTCATGCGATGGTACGAATCACCGAACGTGGGGTAGGGGTCGCCGCCTGGCGGAGCCCAGACACTCTGTATCTTGCTGATCATGGAGCGAAAATAGCTGTAGTGCTCAAAACGTGCGGTGGGTATCGATGGCCTGCCCAGGTAATCCCAGGACAGGGCAAAATCATGGCGAAAACGGTAGTAGGCAGGTATGCGCAGACGCTCCGCCGAGGCTGACTGGCTTGTCTGCTCCTGCGGGGCAGCAATGGTCACACGGCTTTCTTTCGCCGTCAGGATTTTCGCGATTTTCTTGCCGGATATGATGCGCCCCTGCAGGGGCTGCATTTCTCCCGGGGAAAGGACGTAGTCCGTTGAGATCGATTCGAAACCCTTTTCCTTTGTCAGCTGGCCCTGTGCCTCTGATTCTTTGTCTGAGAGAAACTTTACCGTCTTGCGCTTTTTGGCCTGAACAGGTTGCGCGTTTTCGAGCAAAGCGCGTATAATTTCAGTGTTCTGGCCCTTTTCGGTTTCCGTATCGCCAAAGATCAGTTTGCGCAGGTCCAGCTCGAGAAAGAGTGCAGTAAGAATAAACAGCGAAAGAAATGCAGAAAAAAACCGCGGAAAGGCGTGCTCAGAAATCCGCTTCAGCGGGCTCAAACTTACCGCGCTTTCTGCCGATGGCTTCACGTAGTTCACTCGCCTCTTTCGGTACGGGTTCACCCGACCGCCTGATATACAGATCGGTAAGGGCGAGTGCTCCCGTATAGTCATTTAACGCAGCGGTTACCCGGGCACAATTCAGAAGGTATTTGTTGTTCTGGCTTTTCTGCCATGCCACGCGCTGGCAGAGTTTGGCGGCAGCCTTCAAATCTTTCAGAGTGATAACATACAGTTTCAGCAGAAAATACTCTGTTGTCTCGTCGCTGCCGTGACCCTCAAGGTATGCAGTCAGGACTTCGCGGGCACGGTCTTTCTCTTTCAGTTTCAGGTAGATCTCGGCCTGGCGCCGCACGTTCTGACCGTCTGCCAGCCTCTGCGCTGCCGTGATCCGGGCAAGATTCTGCAGAGCTTCTTCTTTGTCCTTGCGGTCGGCGAATATCTCGGCGACTCGCAGAAAACCGCGCACCCGGTATTTTTCGGGCAGTGAAGACTGCTGTGTTGCCTGGCGCAGCATCGCGAGCGCGATTTCCTGCGTGATCAGTTCGTCGGCGAGCAGCATTCCTTTACCGTAAAGGGCAAGCGGCTCCTGTGCGTCGCTGCGCAGGGCGCGGTCAAACAATTCGAGGGCCGAAGTTTGTTTTCCCTGCTCCATGCGGAGTATACCTTCTTCAGCGAGAGCCCGCGCACGGCAGCCCATGGCTGTAAAAACAAACAAACCAAGCAGCAGAACAACCGGTGCAAACTTGCCGCGCGCCGTCATCAGACCATTACCCTCTTTGAATTAGTGCGCCTCATCCGCTATTTTGGTGCAGACAGATTGGGCAATGGTGTTTTTTCCAGCAGGTCATCCAGCTTGGGAAACAGCGCTTCCACTTTAGACCGGGCGATGGTTACCGGGTACGGCATGTCGCTGCTCTTCGCGACGAATTCCTGGTCTTTGGTGGGACCAAAGAACTCCACTTCTTTTGCCACATTGGACGAAAGCTGGACGCTGATTTTTCCATAAGCTGCCGGCAGCGCATCCTTGTAGAACTTTACACCGGTCAGTTCGGTGAGATCTGCGAGATAGGTGTTGACCCGCGACTTGTCGGTGGCGCGTGCAGGCTCAAGCGTGAATGAACCTTTGTCGTCAGCTTTCAGTGTCAGCACAGTCTTGCCACTGGCGCGGATTTCACGTACGTTTTCGCGCGCGAGCCTCAGCACCGTGCGGTCGCGGTACAGGTCAAAATCCTGGTTCCAGTCTCCTTTCAGGAAACCTTTAACCGCATAGACCGAACTATCGTCTGCGAGGCGTATGAAGCTTGCATTGCCAGCTCCGGAAAACTTGCCGAGGATTACCTGTGCAATCTTGCTGCCGTTTTCACCTTCGAGCAACAGCTGGAAATCGGTATCGCGCACTTCGTAGTCGGGCTGTTTCTCCTTGTTCGACGAAACTTCCTGGTAGCGCCGCGCTTCGAACAGGTTATTCAGGCCCGTATCGATCTTCTGGCTGTCGGCGCGCTGTACCCCGAGAGGTGAACCGGCAAGTTCAGCAGACCAGCCTTCGGTGGAGCGTGTAAAGATGCGCTTCTGCGCCCCGTCGACGACGGTAACCTTTTTTACGCGCTCTGCGCGACCGCCGATGACCGGCTTCGATTTTTCGTAGCTTTTCTCAAAAATCAGGAAAGGATCATTCACCAGGAATGCGAGCAGAAAGACTGCCCCGGTGGCAATCGCCAGTATGGTATTCTTCTTTTGTATTGGCATATTTACCTCATGCAGCAGGATTCAGGTTACGCCGGCGGGTCAGGCGGTAGATGCCAGCCGCGGCGATGCCCAGCAGCGGTATCGCGAAGGCAAGCAGGGTGAGAATCTTGCGCCCTGTGTCTTCGACCAGTTTAGGTTTGATGCGCGGGCTGGCCTTCTTGCGCAGCTCGACGAGCTCCTGATTGCCCTGCATAATGTCGATTGCGGCAAACAGCATCTTGTTGTTCTCTTCGAGCAGGGGCAGCCCGGTCATTTCACTGAGAATGAAGGTCAGGTTACTGAAGGTAAATGCAGACCCCAGCACGAGTATGCTGGCTTCCTTTTCGCCAGCCTTCACCCATGTCTTCGGTGCTTCTTTTGGCGGGGCCTGAGTTGCGTACTGGCTGCCGAATTTGCCCTGTACCATCACCGCCAGGTTGTAGGTGCCGGTATTCTGCTTAGGAGCTGCCAGCATCTCTTCCATCTTGCTTGGATCGAGAAAGGCGAAGTTTGCCTGCGCCCATGAATCCGCCGTCGATTTCGCCAGGACATCCACCTTGAACTTGCCTTCACCGGGAGGCAGAATCGCCGGATTCGTCTTCACGCTGGACGTGTAAGGCATGGTAAGCGCTGCATTGCCCTTGGTCGCCAGGTTTTCCTGGCTCAAACCTTCTTTGGTCACAACAACCCAGGGGGGATAAGGAAACTTCATCATCTGCATTGCGTTCACCGGCTGCACGAACGGCACAAAGTGGTTCGGCTTAGGTTCGTTGATCATGTCTGCACTGAGTTCTATTCCGTACGCTTTGAGAAACTCCGCCAGGTCCGGATTACCCGGTGAGGCCATGAACTGCTGGCCGAAGCTGACTTCCATACCTGACGCGGCAACGATCAGGTTGCCACCGCGCATCAGGAACTGGTCGATGCGGAATTTATCCATGGGTGTCAGCGCACCCGGTTGCATGACGATCAGCGTTGAAACCTCTACGGGAATATCTGCCGTTGAGGTATTGATTTCCATGATTTCGCCGTAGAAAGTTGCTACTTTCTCAGCAAATATGGAGATCGAATTCGGGCTACGCTCTTTCTTTAGAGTGAAGGGCCCATGCCCGCCCAACAGCGCAATGCGGCGCTCGTTGGGTTTAACCATCTTAAAGATGCGCGCGGTCAGCTGGTTCTCGAGGTCCTGCTGTTCGTAGAGGCCAATCAGGTTGTTCACCGTTTCAGATTTGGTCCCGTACGAGATCGCCAGACCAAAGTAAATGCTCTGTGCCTGTGCCTTCTTCGACCCGCGCACCGCAATGTCGAGCTGCTGGATGCCGAGCGACCGGGCCCGCTCCGCAGCGGACTTGTCGTTATCAGGATCAAGAATCGTCAGTTTCACCCGGCCGCGCGAGCTGTTGACATATTCCTGGATAAAGTCGCGTGCCTTGCGCGAAACGAGCACGGCTTCGTCGGGCAGGTCATTCGACACAAAAAGTTCGATGACTGCCTTTTCGGGCAGGCCGCGCAGAAGGTCTTTAGTGGTGCCCGAAATGCGCATCGCCCCGGTTGAAGACAGGTCGAAACGCAGGTATGCCCCGTAGCTCAGCCAGCTGAAGCTGAAAAAAAGCGCCACGTACAGAATCGTTGTGGCACGGCGCGAAGCGAGAAAGTTCTTAATCTGTTCCATCAATGACCCCGTCTGAAGTTTTCAATGCTCACCTTGTTCAGGTAGAGAAAGATTGCAGAAAATGAGATATAGTAGAGCAGGTCCCGCGTATCGAGCAGACCTGCTGAAAGAGAATCCTGGTGCCACGAAACTGACAGGAAACCGAGCAGCTCCTTAAATGGACCAAAGAACTGCAGCACCGGCTGGTATCCCAGCAGGTAAACGAAGAGGCAGGCCAGAAAGCTCAACAGAAAGGCGCTGATCTGGTCACGCGTCAGCCACGAGATGTAGAGCCCCATCGCAATATAGGCCGAGCCAGACAGCCAGGCGCCAAGGTAAGAACCAATCAGCACCATGACATCGGGTGCTGAGACGTAGAAGGCGATCATGGGCAGTACCAGCGTTGTGGCCAGCGCGATACCCAGGAAAATAAATGCCGACAGGTACTTTCCGAGAATGAGCTCCAGCTCACTGAAGGGCAGGGTGAGCAAGAGCTCGACCGTGCCGCTGCGGCGCTCTTCAGCCCACAGGCGCATCGTGATCACTGGAATAAACGCCAGGTAAATCAGTTTGAGCATGTCAAAAAGCCCCTGCAGCGAATAGCCGCGGTCGAAGAACCGCGTGATAAAAAAGAAGAGAAAGTTCACCAGGATCACGAAGATCCCCAGAAAGATATAGCCAATGGGCGTGTTGAAGTAGTTTGCCAGCTCGCGGCGGAAAACTGTCTTTACATTTGCCCAGTCGAGATCAAAGCGTTTGAGGAATTCCATAGTTGCTCCGTTAGTTATTCTTGGCAATTGACGGCATGCGTGTCTCTTATTGCCCCTGGCCCTCTGTGGCCTTTGCGGTCAGGCGCGCGAACACGTCTTCGATGCTCTGTTTCTGCATGAACATCTCGCGCAGTGTCCACTTTTCGCTGACAGCGAGCGCGAACAGCTTTTCATTAAAGCCGCTCGTCGTCTCGGCTGCAAAACGCGTTTCAATGTCATTGCCTGAAATCACCGACACACTTTCGTCGCTTCCCAGCAGAGACTGGATTTTCGGCAGCGCACCTGTCTGGTTGCCCTTGAGTGCGAACTCCCACATTTCACGACCTTCTTTCAGGCGCTGAATCTTCTCGAGCTTGTCGTCGAGAACAATACGCCCATCGGCAATGATGATTGCCCGCTGGCAGGTATCTTCTACTTCTTTGAGTATGTGTGTGCTCAGAATGATGGTCTTCTCTTTCGACAGCTCACGTATTAATTGCCGGATTTCATTGATCTGGTTGGGGTCAAGGCCCGAGGTCGGCTCGTCGAGAATGAGGACCTGCGGGTCATGCAGCAGGGCAGCGGCTAATCCCACCCGCTGCTTATAGCCCTTTGACAGGTGCATGATGGGAGTGTAGAGGTACTTGGTGAGGTCTGTCACCTTGACGGCCTTTTCCATACCCTTTTCGGTCTGTTCGGCCGAGAGCCCCCGGCTCTGCGCGATAAACTGCAGGAACTCAGATACCAGCATGTCTGGATATGAGCTCGCGCTTTCGGGCAGGTAACCGATGAGTGACTGTACGGCCCGGCGGTCTTTTTGCACGTCGTGCCCGCCAATCGTTGCATTACCCGCTGTCGGCTCGTAGAACCCGGTCAGCATGCGCATCGTGGTCGTCTTGCCGGCCCCGTTCGGACCGAGTAGTGCCACCACCTCGCCCTTACCAATCGAAAAACTGATTTGTTTCACGGCTTCATAGTCGCCGAAATTCTTCTTTAAACCCGTTACTGAAATCATAGGCTATACCCGAAAAGGAAAAATTGCCCGTCAAGCACATAGTTGGCACTCAATACACCACAGTGCTAAACCCAGGTTAGGGAAACCTTCGTTTGCCCCAACCTGGGTAGCTAACTCGTTTACATGGGATTGCAGAAGCAAACCGTGCCGCAAGCCATCGTGCATATACACGCGAAGGTGCTGCAAGGAAACAACATGCCAGAAATCGCCGGAATCGCCATCGACGCCGCGGATATATCTCCCGCCGAGAAGGGACTGGTTTTTCACCAGGAGCTAGTTCTCACGGAGACGACACTCAAGAACCTGCAGAAGATTCTCTACCCCCTTATCGAAGGACAAAATCTGCTGCTGGTAGGCGATGCCGGCGTCGGCAAGAATGCGCTGATTTACTATATCAACCGCATCCGCACGTTACCCACAGTCCGTTTTAGCTTCAACCAGGATACGCTGCCCGAAGACCTCTCGGGATCGTTCCGCGTTCTGCCCGACGGCTTTCAATGGAACAACGGACCGCTCACCGAAGCACTGGAGAAAGGGTACACTTTCGTGGCTGACGAGATGAACCTTGCTTCGCCCGAAATTCTCAAGCGTTTCATCAGCGTCTTTGACCGCCGCCGACTGGCGCTGCTCGAAAAAGACGGCAGCGAAATCATTGCACACGAACGGTTCTCGTTCGTAGCGACGCAGAACCCCGCGCGCGGCTTTGAAGGCCGTAAGAACCTGCCCGAATCGATCGCGCGGCACTTCACGACCATCTATCTCGACCACTACCCGGCAGAAGAAGAAAAGCAGATCCTGCGGGGGCTTTACCCTGAAGAATATGGTGCGGTTGCCGATACGATCGTCCTGTTACAGCGCACGCTCGAAGCCGCCATCTGGAAGAACGAGCTGGCCAAAGACGATCTCGAGCACTACCATTTTAACCTGCGGACGGCGCAACGCGCCATGAACCGGGCCGTGATTGCCGGTATCGCAGATATCCAGTCGCCGGCATTCCGCGACCTGCTGTTTACCAACTATGTCAATGTCTTCAGGCTCGAAGCAGACCGCGAACAGGCCCTGAAGCTCGCAGCACAGCTGATGGAGTATGCCCCCGCGGCGCTCAAACGGGATCACGAGATTTTCACCGCTGCCGAAGCAGAGGCCAATTACCTCGCCGCCGGCGGAGAGGGCAGTCGCGGGCAACGCCTGTATTTTCCGGTCACGCGTTCACGCGCCCGGCTGCTCGAACAGATTGAAGCGTCCCTCACCGCCAGTGACAACCTGCTGCTTGAGGGCGACGACGCGGCGCGTATTCTCGAACTCTGCCATGCGTGGGCTGAACACCACCGCCGGCCCGTGACGGAAATTTTTCTGTCACGCGGCATGCACACCAGCGATATTATAGGAGCTCTGCGCCCGCACGGTAGTTCAGTCCGCTGGGTAGATGGTCCGCTGACCGCGGGACTGCGCCGTGGCGACCTGATCATACTCGAAAACATCGATGCCGCCGGTTCAGAGCTCATCGAAAAACTCAACATGCTGCTCGACCATGCGGGTCGCCTGGCGCTGCCACCTGAGGCTGAGGGTGATTCGATACTGCGCAAAGAAGGCGAATGCCGCGTGATCGCGATCAAGCGCACGCGCCGCAGCCGTAACCAGCAGACCATCTCGCGCGCGCTCAGAAACCGGTTTTTCAACTTGCACGTACCTGTGCTCGAAAGCCAGCCGGAGATGCATGAAGTTATCTCTGCCGTGCTTGAACATGAGTTCGGCGAAGATAGCTCACCGCTGCGGCAAACACTGGCGCAAAAACTGACGCTGTTCCATACCAAGGCTGATGAGGCTGCAAAGGAAAAGAAACTCGGCGAAAACCTGGCCGAGACGATACGCTACCGCGAAGAGCATATGCTCCGCCTGCTGGCGCACGCCTCACGTTTTGTCTCTGCCGGAGATGCGCTCGAAACCATGAAGCGAGGCGTCGATATCTACTATGCCGGGATGCTCGTCAGCAACGACGACCGAGTACAGATTCGCCGCCTGTTCGAGCGTATTTTTGCCGACCTGCCGTGGGAGGATATTTTCGCCTCGCTCGACCAGGGTAAAAAAAAAGTCCTAAGCAAAAGGGCGCAGGGTCGCGATAAAAAAATCGCTCCGCCTGACTGGGATAAAAAAAAACACTTTCGTGAAGCTCTGACCGGCAAGGCGGAGAAGCGCCTCGACGGCAAGGAGCTCAAAAAGGGCCTGCGCATCGATACACCCGAAACCGGCGGTAATATCAAAGAAGGTCCCGATGCCTGGTACGGTTCAGACACGCAGGGCAATGGCGGGCAGGGTGAGCCCGCAGGTGGCGGCGGTGCCTGGGGTTACCGCACCGAGCAGCTGTTCCAGGATTTTCTGAAGAAATACAAACCCAAGTGGGAATACCACATGGGCTACGACCTCGACGACTTCTACGATTCATTCGGCAAGATGCTCTCTGAGCTGCAGATGGATCTCGAAAATGCGCTCGATGCCGAACCGGAGATCGAACGCCGGCTGATGGCACAGGGGCACCGCGTCGATGCGCGGCGATATATTACCTACCAGGCCAATGCCGGCAACGACCGCATTTTCGACCGTACGCGCATTCTGCACTCTGAGAATAAGCTGAAGGGTGTGGAGTTCATCTTTGTACTGGCGAAAGGCCGCCGCATGTTCAACTTCAAGGCCGCTGTCTCGGCAATTATCGCGCTGCAGTCGGCGGTCGAAATACTCTGGGATCGCAAAATACCGCTCAAGGTCTTCGGCTATTCGGATTTCGATAACATGAAGCGCTCGATTGACATCAACCAGTATATTTCCGTCGATGGCGAAAACCCGGTTGAGACGCAGAAACGTCACCTGTTTGAATGCATGACCGACAACTGGAACGGCGACACGATCGACGAATCGCAGGTACTGCGCTATGCGGCCGAACAGTTCTCGCCCGAGTCGGTGACAAAGTTTGTCGTCATGGTGTCAGACTTCCGTGGTCACCGGGCACGCGCAGAACTCAAAAAAGAAATCCTGAGCCCGCAGAGCCAGGAACTCAGGGAGCTGGCGCAGGACTATGCGCGGCAAAACATCCACGTGCTTGCGGTGCAGACCGGCACGCGTTCAATCGCTGAGCACCTGTTCAAGGAGCACCTTTGGATACACGAAGAGACCTTCGACCAGGCACCGGTGATGCTGGCCGAGGCAATCAAGCGACTGATACTGGCCTACCACAAGGTTGTGGCTTAAAGTAGTCTTGGACACGCAGGGCTGCGACCCGTCTTCGGGTGTCTGCCTTCAGCGCACCCGTGACGAGTTTTCGAGTCTCCGGCACCAGTAAAGATACGGCAACGCAGGGAGTGCAGCAGGTAAATTTTGTTATCTGAAGTAATCGCGCCTGTGACCCCGGCTACGAGTGCCGGGCGACGAAAAATGAATTCTCATAACTTGTCACTTTGTCGCTCCCGGATACAGGCTTTACGCCTGAGAGATCCTGGACTCAGCAGGCCCGAGCGGGGAATAATTTCTTTATTTACGGAACGCGACAGAAGGTGATCTGATCGTTGAAGTCAATATCCCTGAGATGAGCATCTGAATTTACATCCCTTCAAATTTCCGCCAAAGTACAGCGATTCCGCCGGCGTTGCTGCAGAACAAGTTCGCAAGCAGCACGCTGACCATGGTGCCGTCTGAGAAAAGGCCTTTACCAAACAGGCAAGATGACAGCGATTGATCGAACATGGGTTTCCGCAGACTGCTTGTCATCGTATTTTTTCTGGTTCTTTACCGAGCGCATGGCATAGATATTGAAAAGATACCCAACCCCCGACCGAATAACCAATGGGTCACTGCCGATGGCGGAATATTTACCGCTGCGGAATTCGATGAACTGAACGCGGCTTTAGCGACACTCGAAAAAACGACGAGTATCGAATTCTCGGTAGTTGCGTTACAGAACCTGAATGCGGGTGACGTCAAAACTTTCGCTCACAAGCTGTTCAACTTCTGGGGCATCGGCAAGAAAGAGCAGAATAACGGGCTATTGCTCATAATCAGCATCGCTGAACGCAAGTGGGCGTTCGAGGTGGGTTACGGCCTTGAAGGCACCCTCACCGATTCTTATACGGGTGACATCGCGCGCACGCATATGATACCCGATTTTAAAGAGGGCAAATACGGCGCGGGACTATTGAAAGGCAGCAAAGCGATCGTGGCAAAGCTGCTGGCAACGCCGGCAGGCGAGTTGACCGCCAAGGCACCGTCGAGTATATCGAACACGGCTGCGGGCGCAGGAAAATTCAGCCAGATGAGTTACCTTGTACCGCTCATGATAGCGGGCCTGTTTGTTATGACCATGGCTGTCTGCGCCTTCGGTATCTTCTCCGCTCCCAATTCTTCGCTTAAAGCATACCGTTGGCGCCTCATAACCCTAGGTCTCATAGCTTCATGTGTTGCAGTTGCTTTTGCCATTTACCCGGGACATATATTCTGGGGAACATTGAAGACGATTTACAGCCGCCTTGCAGTACTACTTCTCTTTATTTGCTATTTTGCGTACTTCGCAATTCAATATTATTCCGGGTTTGTGAGCGGCTGGCCGTTAAGACGTTTCTTGATTATTCTGATTTCCTCATGTATATTTCTCATTCTTTATCCGCTCTATTACTATATCGCCAACTATCGGCAGCTGCAGGGCCTCGAAGCCTTCGCGTTACCGGGGATCGCGTTCGCAATAGGGTTGTGCCTTGCGTATTACTCTTATGTTTATGGACGCATTATTAGCCTACCCCGGCTGTGCGAAGGTTGTAACAACGCAAAAGAAAAACTTTTTGGCAATAACGCAAAGCACTGGTTTAATCGCAGCAAAGGTGCTATAAAGGAGCTGAATATTCGCGACTGGCATGTTTGGTTTTGCAAGAAATGCGAAAAAGTCGAGATTGAGCCTTCTGAAACATTTAAGAATGAAGGTGAATATACCAAATGCCCAAAGTGCGCATTCTTTACGCTTTATACCACCACGTCCGTCACGCAAGAAGCGACGAATTCCCGTCAGGGTACTTTGACGCATAAAAGACAGTGCCTCAGCTGCGGTTACAAAACGAGAGAAACTACGGTGATTATCCAGAAACCAGAAACATCCTTTTCTGACGCATGCGGCAAATTTTCAATGGGTGTGGGCCGTTTCTATGATTTTTGGCAAAGTTCATCATCGTCATCTTCTTCGTCGTCTTCTTCATCATCAGGTCGGGGATCTGGCAGCAGCTCGGGTGGCAGTTATGGTGGTGGCTCTTCTGGCGGAGGCGGTTCAAGTGGTTCGTGGTAGTCACAGCCTTTTGGGTGGGCAAAACGCTCATGGGTGATATCATAGCAAAAATTTTTGCTTACACGCTGGCCGGAGCGGTCATATTGATTGTGATTTATGCATTCATTTGGCCGGTAACCCTGGGCATTTTATTGGGCATTCACTATGCGTTGTACGTACCCCTGATACGCCTTATGCTTTTCTTAGGCTTCCATGGTGCGCAGCGCGCAAGACTGGCAAAAGTTGCAGACCGCGTTGCTCATGCAAATCTGCTCGCGCTGACATTGTTACTTGAAGCATTGACGGTGCTCTTGATTATCTGGAAGGTATGGTGATGACGGACCGAGGGTTATGGCGCCGCCCATGGATAGCCTATGAAAACAAAGAAAGCTGAAAAGGATCAGAGGCCCTCGCGCTGCCAAAGCTGTGGAGCTGGGGATTTTACACTGCTTTCGTCAGGCAAATATCGTTGTAACTATTGCGGCACCAACCAGCTGCCGAGTGCGATCAAGGTCTATACGCTGGAAACTAGCGATTCACTGCACAGCCCGGCTGCGATAATTAAGCGCTACGTATGCCACATCATCGCCGGCACAGCTTTCTTGGGTGCTGGCACGTATGTCGCCGCATCATACGAGTACCAAAAATCGGCAGTTGAGACAGCACAGCAGGCCCTGAATGAATGGAATTTGCAAAAACAACGTTCTGTCATGATCATCAACCGCAACAAGAGCTTACTGGAAAAACGATTCCGTATCTCGCTCAAATCAAAAACTCTTCCTGAACTGGTAGAGTTTTTGGAAACTCAAAATCTGCCTGAGACATTGCGGATATCAGACGAGCTGAACGGCTCAATGAACCGCGAAATCGTCGCGATGCGACGCTATGGTGAAGCTCTGTCACGTTACCGCGCACAGAAAAACTGGGTGTCCGATTTATTCAATCTGGGTCACGACTTGCCTGAAATTGACCCAAACGTGAGGCTAAAGACGGGTCGATAGGCCTTAGCGGCCTAGGTGAATGCACAAACGGGCTATTTGTTCGCACAACGCGGAATTTGCGAGAGGTTCTTCTACCGTTACAAAAAAAATTGAAATTGAGCCCAAAATGCGTTACAAACATGTGGTTAGAGCGGCTCTGAAAACGGAAACTCGCCGAGCACTAGTCGCGCGGTGGCGCGTAAAAATACACCTCCCGCGCGTTAGCCGCGATCTCTTGCCGCGGGCCCGAGCAACCGGCCTAGCGTAAGCGATCGGGGCGCAGCTCGTAAATTTAACTGTCTGAAGTAATTGTGCTTGTAAGCACAGGCATGCAGGCCCGTGCGAAGAGGATTCACGCCTGAGTAACGGAGGTATTGTAGAGTTGGACCAAGAGGACTCTCTATCTACTTGAGATAATGTCCCCGAAAAGAAAATCGGACGATTGTAGACCATACGGATCTGCGCGATTAGACAGCGCTCTTGTCGTGAGGTTTATTTTCGCATAAAGGGATATCTCTTGGATCCGCGCCTGTACAATCTTCACGCCGACGAGCAGCAACGCGTTGCGAATTATTTCGAGGCGGATATGCCTGTCGAGCGGCTCGAAAGATACGATGATTTTGGGGCCTGGAAAGTGCTGAAGCGCGGATCGGGCCGCTGGCTCATGCAGCACTACAATCGGGCCATGATGTGGGTAGAAGTGGAGGCTGGAAGAGCAAAGTCTTATGAACTAGTAACAGGGGAAGAAGCCCAGGCGCTCGAACGGCTTCTTTAAAACCATGGAAAATACGAAAGATACCTTTAGAGTAACGGGCCAGGTAATTTCAATTATTGTACGAAACTCGATCCCGTTGGTCGGAGTTTATTTTTTCGATTGGTCTATAGGCATATACTTATACTACATCGTTATTGAAGTATTGCTGATTACATTGACTGCACCCCTGCGATACTTTTGGCTTTCTGACGGTATGGATCTGACCGGAAGAATCTCGAGCGTAATCCTCCTCGGAGGATTGAACATTGCGGTAAATTTGTTACCTTGCTTTTTCTTGTTCGCGATTGCGCTTGGTTTGACACCTGGTAGCAATGGCAGCAAATCTTTGGACGTTTCTGAATTCTACCTGCCAATTATTGCCAGTCCAATAGAATTCATCGGCCTTATGATTTCGGTAATATGGGATCAGATTCTTTGGCGACTAAAAAATAGGGATACAGGAAAATCAGGCATGGCGGAGTTTGTTGAATCCATGATTTTCGGTTGGGGAAGCCTCATCCTAATTATTACTTTGGCCGGCCGATTCAGAGGAGACACTGATATAGGCGTGTTTGCCACCGCCATGTTTTGGTATTGTTTCTGTCTTATGATGGCGTTTGATATATTCCTGACGTTTGGATATGAGAGATTTGTTCTTTTTCTCAGGAGATATTTCCCTTTGATCTTTTAGGTTGTCTTGGGAACAAAAGGCAGTTCATACCACCCATCTTGACCGCAAGCGGTTCTCGTGGCTTCAGAATGTAGTAATATCTGTTGAGTACCGACACGATGTCGGCGGAGAACAAAGGCGCAATTTTGCCAGAAAACACAATCTACCTAAACCCGCGCACCAGCAACCGCACCGCATAGAGACACCAGTAGAGGACCACAAGCCACGCTGCAGGCGTCAGCAGTGGCTCAAGCTCCTTCGTCTTTTCGTGGTAGGCAAATATATAGAGCAGGGCGGTGCCAATACCCAGGAAGGCCACCAGACCCTTGCGCAGGGTCAGCGAAGTTTCACGAAAAGTAATCTTTTTCGACAGTAATTCAGCCCCCAGAAACGAAAGAACCGCCAGCAGAAAGCCGCTCGCGATATCGCGCGGAAAATGGACTCCCACGTAGGCGCGTGAGACTGCAGCAAGGGTTGCGACCACCAGCAATGCGAAAGCTCCCACCCATGAATGGCGCGGCCTGAGAAACATAAACAGCAGGCCGACAGAAAATGCATGCCCTGACGGAAAGCTGCGCACCGTCAGCGGCTGCCCCAGCAGGCAGATGGCGCTTTCACCCAAAAGGCGCAACGGCCGGTCGGCATCGACGAAGTATTTCGTGCTCTGCAGGACTATATTACCTAGAACGAGGGCAATCAGGAACGCCTTAAAGTTGCGTGGCGCAAAACTCTGCACCACGGTGGCGAGCATCATGATCCAAAGGCCATCGGCAAGGGAGGTGAGCGTCAGGAAGAAAAAGTTCAGCACTGTCGCGTCTTTGCGGCAGTTGAGCCATGCAAAGAGCTCGATGTTATAGATAAACACTACCGGCAATGCCAGCAGGGCGATCGCAAGTACCCCACGGTATAGGCGTGAAAGTTGTGGGCTGGGAGCAACGCTCATACTGCCGGTCTGCAGGTACTCATTGCATGGAAAATACATTTTAGGAGCGGCTGGTCTGCTCTGCCGCTAGCGCAGATGCCCAAAGACGAATAATGATCGTAGGCCTGATTCGCGCTCCGGTCATGCCGACATGGCCGCAGAGCAGGTCATCTACAAGCTCATACCGTACGCAGTCCCTAAACCGTGGGGCGGCGGGCACCTGGAAAAACTCACCGGGAATACTGCGTCGGAAAAAATCGGCGAGTATGTCCTTTTTTCTGACCTGGCGCAGTTTCCTGTACGAATTCAGGTCGGGGCATCGGACATGCCCCTTGCAGAATTCTGGGCGCAAAAAATGGGGGCAGGAGCGGCGGTACCCTTCATGCTCAAAGTGCTCTCCACCGCAGAACCTATTTCCGTACAAAACCACCCGTCTGACGAAGATGTCAAAGCGCTTGGTCTGGCAGGCAATGGCAAGATGGAGGCTTGGACAATACTGTCCGCTGATCCGCAGGCGCGCATGTACCTTGGCCTCAAGGGCGACCAGTCGCCCGAGGTTCTGCGTCAACTCGGCGAGCTGCCGGAGCCACTTTCCGTCTTCCACGAGTTCAAACCGGAGCAGGGTGAGGTGGTCACACTCTCTCCCGGGCTGGTACACAGCACTACGGGAAATCTGCTTTTTTATGAAATTCAGCAGGTCTCAGATTATACCTTCCGCATCTACGACTTTGGCCGCGGCCGCGAGCTGCACCTCGACCAGGCAATCCGCTGCGTGCATGACCAGGATCCCGAAATTGCCGATTTTTCCAGCGATCTAATCACACCGCGGTTTCGCGTGAGCTACCATGACGCAAAGACGGGGCTTATTGCACTGCGTTCTGAGCGGGCTTCTGTCATCACCTGGTTTGGTAGCAAGGCGGAGCTAACCTGCGGTGATTCGTCATTCACCGCACAGTGGGGTGACTCGTTTCTCATCCCGGATGCTGCGGGCAGGGCGGTAGTTATTGCTCCAAAAGCAGAAGTTGCCGAGGGGTTGCCAGTGATTGACATGCTGTTCGAAGCACATCTTTGAAACCTATGAGTAGCCCAAAGACCCTAGGCAAAGAGAATCCCGGGCTGAAGGATTTTGACCTCACCGGCTATACCGGTACACAGGGCTGGAATTTTTTTGAAGAAACACCATCCCTGTGGCAGGCATTCTCGATGAACACCGCCCGGGCAGACAGCGGCTACCTCTCGGACGTACGCGACCACCTGTCGGGGCTCGGTGAACTTGCGGGAGGCATAGTCAACGAACTGACCATCGCCTGCCACCGCGAGGGTAAATGGGGCGAACTGGTGCAATACGACCGCACGGGCAACCGTATCGACGAAATACACTACGCTCCCGAACAGGTTGAGCTGCGCAGGATATTCTACGATTACGGCGTCGTGAACCTCGACTGCAAAGATCACTGGAAACATGAATTCAGTATTCCACACCGCATGGCACTGGCCGTACTCACCAACATGAACGGTGAATGTGGCGTTGCCTGTCCGCTCGCAATGACAGAGGGATTAATTCATGCGCTGCGTGCCATCGGCACTGATGAGCAAAAAGAGCAGTTTCTTCCGCTGCTCACTGACCCCGCGAGCAGGTCACACTTCATGGCGGGGCAATACGTCACCGAACGGGTAGGTGGCAGCAATGTCGCAGCCAACCGTACCATTGCGACCCTACAGAGCGATGGCACTTACCTGCTCAATGGTGAAAAATGGTTTTGCTCGAACCCGGGGGACGCCTGGGTAACGACCGCAAAACTCGCCGGCACCAACGTCGTTGGCCTTTTCCTGGTGAGCCGTTACCGGCGGGATGGTAGTCTCAACGGTTGCCGCCTGTTGCGTAAGAAAGATATTATTGGATCGAAGGGTAAACTCACCGTAGAAAGCGTGTACGAGGACTGTGAAGCGACAGCACTGGGTCGCCCCGCCCACGGTTTGGCCAACCTGATTCGCTACATCCTCAAAACATCACGCCTGCACGTCATCTGCGGCGGCCTTGGTCACATCGCGCGTGGTGTCCTCGAAGCTGAAGCCTATACCCGCTCACGCGAAGCATATGGTAAAAAGCTGGCGGAGTTCCCCAGTGTGGCGCGCAGCCTCGAAGAAATGCGGCTACTCCGCGACGCGCTCACTTTTATCAGCTTCCGCGCGTTTGCGCTGGCTGAAAAAGACGAACCACTTTCACTGATGCTGGTGCCGCTGCTGAAGACAATCGTGACACAATACAGCGCGGTTGTGGTTAAAGAAGCGTTGATCCTGCACGGCGGTAACGGTATTCTGGGCGACTTCAGCGTTCTGCCACGCGTGCTCAACGATGCGATTATTAACGAAACCTGGGAGGGCACTCATGCGCTGCTGGCAGAACACGCGGTCTCCGCTGCCAAAAGACCCAAAGTTGCAAAAGCCTTTGCCGAATATGTAGAGGCGGCTGCAGCTCTCATGGCGCCTGAAGCGAGGTCCCTGATTCAAAAAGAGTTTGAAGGCGCAAAGGAGCTGCTCGCCAATGAATTTGACTGTGACGTGAATCGCATGTACGTCTGCGAAAAGCTCTGGCGCATTTTTTCGCTTGCTGAGCTCGACCGCCGCGCGCAGATCTACCCCGATTCTTCGCACCACCGCCAGCTTCTGCTGATGCAAAAATTTGTAGCCGGGCATGCCCGCATGCCTGTCAGGATGACCGAAGCGTGAAACTTATGACCAGAAGATTAATACTGATCAGCTCCCTGTTTCTGCTTGGAGATTGCACCTATGATGCCTCACCGCCAGAAGAGAGCGAGATAAATGATAGCAAGCCACTGCTGCTGATCGACACCACCGGCCTACCTTCGCGCCGGCTAATCCGTATTCAATACACAGATTTATCGGGCACAAAGACCCTCGCAACTACCGCAGAAAGAACAGATGCTGATGGACGATTATTATACCCACTGTTCATGACACGGGGCACCCGCAACTACTCAGTAACGGTAACGTACGACGATTCAAACGACGGGCTATTCGGCACTGGTGATAAGGCGACAGCAGCCAACAATGGGGTTTTCATCTCGGACGGCGAAACAGTTATCCTGCGCCTGAATGCCGTAAACTTTTCTGTTAACCTCTGAGGTCAGCCGGTAATCTGCTTAACGCTATCGAGCGCGATGCGAAGCGTTGAAATGTCAGCACGACCCGTAACCAGTGGCTTTTCGCTGCCAATGATGCAGTTATAGAAGTGCAGGTGTTCGCTCTTCAGCGGGTTGTCCTTGTGGATAAATACCCGCTCGACAATCGATTCCTGTGAGTATTTGATCTCATCGGGCGCCGTAACGGTCACCGAATTTCCCTGCCGGTGAATTTCGATTTCCTGCGTGCCGTAGTTCAGGATAAGAAAGTTATTCTTTTGCATCACCGTCAGCGCGCGCTCTTTGTACTGGCTCAGCCGCGAGGCCGTCAGCGTGGCTATACAGCCACCCTCAAACTGCAGCTCGATGACGGCAATATCCTCATGTTTGCCGGTGATGCAGTTGCCAAAGGCAGCGTGCCGCACGACGGGTTTTCCGACGAGGTTCACCACGATATCAATGTCGTGTATCAGCAGATCGAGTACAACACCCGCATCGAGAATGCGCCCGCTAAAGGGATTCAGGCGCCGCGTCTGGATCAGCAATGGCTCAGTAACAATGTTGCCGAGAGCCATCACTGCACCATTAAACCGCTCAACGTGGCCTACCTGTAGAATCAGCTGCTTGCTTTCGGCAAGCTGAATGAGCTCTTCAGCCTGCACGATATCGAGCGTGATGGGCTTTTCCACCAGCACATGTTTGCCGGCTCCGAGCGCCTTTTTCGCGATTTCATAGTGCAGGTGAGTCGGCACTGCTATTGTAACGGCCTCACACTGCTCAATAAGTTCTTCGTATGAGGCAAATGCACGCGTACCGAATTGTTCCGCTTTCTGGGACGCGTGTTCGGGGCGGGCATCGTAAATGCCGACTAGCTCGTGCGTAGGCAGTGAAGACACCACGTTGAGGTGATAGCTCCCCATGTGGCCTACGCCAATGATACCAAAGCGGATTTTTTTCTCTGCTGTCTTTTGCATGTGTGTGGGGATGTATTACGAACGAAAGCGCCCGAAAATACCGCTGCCTGAAGCCTGCAATTCCGCTTCAAGCTCCTTGACCAGGGTTTTCGCCTTGCCTGACAGGGATTTGGGAATATCAATACGGGCGTGGGCAATGAGGTCACCGAAACGCCCCTGGCCGCCCATATAGGGCAAGCCCTTGCCCCGGACACGGAAAAGGGTATCGGGCTGGGTACCAGCAGGAATTTTTACTTTCACCTTACTCTTGTCCAGCGTCTCGACAGTTACTTCGCCGCCGAGAATGGCCGTCGTTACCGGCACATCGATGAACATCGCGAGATCAACCCCGTCTCGTTCAAAATCCGAATGCTTACGAATCTGGATTACCACATACAGGTCACCCGCCGGACCGCCACGAGGACCAGCTTCTCCTTCGCCGGAAATCTTGAGGCGAGTCCCGCTGTCGATACCGGCTGGAATACGAATGGCAAGTTTGCGTTTTTTGGCAACTGTGCCCGAACCACTGCAGGTTTTGCAGCGGTTTTTTATCAGCTTGCCTGTACCACCGCAGGTGTTGCAGGTGGAGGCGACAGAGAAAAATCCGGTGCTGCGCCGTACCTGGCCAGAACCGCCACAGATATGGCAGGTATCGAGGCGGCCATCTGAAGAACCTGAGCCGTTGCAATCACTGCAACTCTCTTCACGCGGTATGACAATTTCTTCTTCTTTGCCGTGGTAGACATCCTCGAGTGTGATTTCCAGGTTGTAGCGGAGATCGCTGCCTCGCCGCGGTGAATTGGATGAACGAGCACGCCCAAAGCCAGAACCTGAAAACAGGTTTTCAAATATGTCTTCAAAACTGGTCCCGGAGAATATATCTGAAAAATCCGAATAAGCAGCCTGACCAAAACCCTGCGCACCGCCGCCCCCGAGGCCGGCATGGCCGTACTGGTCATAAATTTTGCGCTTCTGTTCATCGCGCAAAATCTCGTAGGCCTCTGTCGCTTCCTTGAATTTTACCTCTGCTTCTGCATTGCCCGGGTTCTTGTCCGGGTGGTATTTCATCGCCAGCTTCCGGTAAGCACTTTTGATGTCATTCAGTGAAGCAGACTTCGGGACTCCCAGCACTTCATAGTAATCGCGTTTTTCAGCCATGTTCCTGCTTTTTTGGCCGGGGCCCGAAGGCCCCGGTCAAATTATTTCTTGTCGTCTTTTATTTCCGTAAACTCGGCATCGACCACTTTCTCGTCGCCACCACCCTGGTTCTCCTGCGGAGCTGACTCACCGCCGGGAGCATTACCCTGGACGGAGAAAGCCGCCTGGTGTTTCTGCACAATTTCGCCAAGCGTCTGCGCCGCTGCTTTCATGCGCTCAGCGTCACGGGACATCAGCGCTTCCTTGGCTTTTGCTACCGCACCTTCTACTTCTGATTTGATTCCCGCATCGAGGGCAGGAGCATCCGCCACCATCTTTTCTGTCGTATAGATGATGTGGTCGAGATCATTGTACGCGGTAGCCGCTTCACGGGCTTTTTTGTCCTCTTCTGCATTTGCTTCAGCATCTTTGACCATCTTCTGGATATCAGCCTCTGAAAGCGAACTCGAGGCTTCGATCTTGATCTTCTGTTCTTTGTTGGTCTTCAGATCCTTGGCCGAAACATGGACAATGCCGTTGGCATCGATGTCAAAAGTAACTTCGATCTGCGGATTGCCACGCGGAGCAGGGGGGATCTCTGACAACTGGAAGCGACCCAGTGTACGGTTGTCTTTCGCCAGTTCGCGCTCACCCTGCAGCACGTGGATATCCACTGCTGTCTGGTTGTCTGCCGCGGTTGAGAAAATCTCTGACTTTTTAGTCGGGATGGTCGTATTGCGCGTGATGATCTTGGTCATTACTCCGCCCAGCGTCTCAATTCCGAGTGAAAGAGGGGTGACATCAAGCAGTAGGACATCGGTGACCTCACCGGCAAGCACTCCACCCTGGATTGCCGCGCCAATGGCCACAGCTTCGTCAGGGTTCACCGACTTATCTGGTTCTTTGCCAAAAAGCTCTTTCACTTTTTCGCGAACAGCCGGAATGCGGGTCGAACCGCCCACCAGGATAACCTTATTGATTTCGTTCAGCGAATAGCCAGAATCGGCAATCGCCTTACGGCAAGGCTCCACCGAGCGTTCAACGAGCGAGGCGGTCAGTTGGTTAAACTTTGCCCGGGTGAGCGTCATGTTAAGGTGGCGCGGCCCCGATGCGTCCATGGTGATGAACGGGATGTTGATATCTGAAGTTTCTTTGCTCGAAAGCTCAATCTTCGCCTTTTCCGCAGCTTCCTGCAGGCGCTGCAGTGCCATCTTGTCTTTGCCGACATCGATAGCGGTTTCTTTTTTGAACTCAGCAACGATCCAGTCGATTATCGCCTGGTCGAAGTCATCACCCCCGAGGTGCGTGTCACCGTTGGTTGCTTTTACTTCGAATACGTTGTCAGCGAGCTCCAGAATGGAAATATCGAAGGTACCACCGCCGAGGTCATACACTGCAATGACTTCACCTGACTTGTCGCGATCGAGGCCATAAGCCAGCGCCGCAGCGGTCGGTTCATTGATGATCCGCACCACGTCGAGACCGGCGATGCGTCCGGCGTCTTTAGTTGCCTGGCGCTGTTCGTCGTTGAAGTACGCAGGTACGGTAACGACAGCTTTTTCGACTTTTGTTCCCAGGTACTCTTCAGCCGTCTGCTTCATCTTTATCAGAACGCGCGCTGAAACTTCTTCGGGGCGCATGTCCTTTTCGCGAGTTTCGATCAGAACGGATTTACCTGCACCTTCCTTGACTTTATAGGCGACCTTGCCAATTTCGGAAGTCACTTCATTGAAGCGGCGACCGACAAAACGCTTCACTGAACGGAGCGTATTGACCGGGTTGGTGACCATTTGGTTCTTGGCGACCTGTCCCACAAGGGTTTCACCTTTTTCTGTGATTGCCACAATCGACGGGGTAGTGCGCGTACCTTCGCTGTTTGCTATAACTACAGCTTCACCGCCTTCCATCACGGCGACGCAGGAGTTTGTAGTACCAAGGTCGATTCCGATTATTTTTTCTTTTGCCATTTCTTTCTCCTTATTTGTCTGTCAGTAGTGCCCTCGGCACCTGTATTAAGATTCCTTTTTCTCCTCTGCACGGGGCTTGGTTACCACCACTCTTGCAGGGCGAATCACCCGCCCCTCGATACGGTACCCCTTCTGGAATACCTGAGAGACTGTCTCTTTTTCGACGTCCCCCTCGACGAGACTGAGCGCTTCCATCAGATTTGGGTCAAATTCCATTCCGATCGGATTCATTTCCTCCACACCGGATTCGGTGAAGACCCGCGTAATCTGCTTATGCACCAGTTGCACACCGTCCACAATCGCCTTGATACCTGCATCTGCCTCGGCCTTGGGCATATACGCAGCCAAAAACTGGTCAAAAGCATCAAGAGCAGGCAATAGGTCAGTTAACAGGCGGGCGCTGGACTGCGCTGCCTGCTGCGCTTTTTCCTGTACCGCGCGCTTACGAAAGTTTGAAAACTCAGCCCGCTCGCGCTGCAGGTCTGCAGTCAGCGCTTCAAGCTGCCTGCGCAGTTGCGCAACTTCATCTTCTGGCTGCTGAGCGGCCTGTTGTTCTGCTGCCTGGGCTTCGATCGAGGCAATTTCCTCTGCTTCAGAAGCAAACTCTTTCTCTCTTTCCTCGTTCTTTTGTTCTGCACTTTCGCTCATTATTTCCTCTTTGATCTTCCTGTGGCTTTGCTCTTGTTCTGTGCGTCAGGCAATTCCTTGCGCACCGTGATCTCAATCTCGTTCACGCGAAGCTCATCGCCCTGAAGTTCAATATTGCTTTTTTCGCTCAATACATTGGAGAGAATCTGCGAACTGTAATCGAGCGCTGGGATGATTTTTTCATACGGCATCCGGTTTGCGCCAATAACGCCCAAAGCTCCGACACTCTTGCCGCTCAGCGTATAACCTTTGCCGAGAATGGTAATTCCGGAAAGCATTTCGCCGTCGATATCCAGCCCCACCTGTGAGCCCACCTGTGGCTGATTCTTCATACGCTCGAAAACCGATGCAATGTAATCTTTGTTGGCTAATTGCGAAATTATCCGCTCTGCCTTGCGCCGGTCAGGTGTCAGATCATAGATCTTGCGGTGCAGGTTGGCATCACCTTCAATGTGAATGGTCTGATCGGGGGGATTGTATACAATCGCCTGCGTGACAGCCATCCCGATGTCAGAAAGCTCCCCCAGGTCGGCAAGCGAGGCCCGCAGGAATTCAAGACCGCGCTCCTGCACATCGCCAATTTCATGCCCCTTGAGATTCTGATTCAGGTAACGGCTGATCTTATAGAGTTCTTCCTGGTTGACAGAGCGGTCGAGCTTGATCTTCTTTTCGTAGATAGCTCCCGATGAACTGATCATTATCATCAGCACGAGACTTTCCATCACTGATACCAGTTCGATGCGCTTGATACTTGTACCAACGCTGTTGGGAGCGAGTACGATTCCAGCAAAATTGGATGTCTGCGCCAGCATTTGTGCCGTCGTCTTCAACAATTGATCCAGCTGCAGGGCAGCAGAACGATACAGGTCTTCGAGTTCTGCCTTTTGGTTGAGGGTAATTTCAAACAAGTTAACAAGATCTGCGAGGTAGAGCTGAAAGGCCCTGTCAGTGGGCACCCGACCTGCAGAAGTATGCGGCGAACTCAGCAATCCCATCTGTTCGAGAACAGACATCTCTTTCCTGACCGTAGCAGGAGAAAAAGCCATGCTGAATTTCTCCACCAATACCTGCGACCCCACGGGTTCGCCACTGGCTACGTACTCTTTTACCAGAGCGCGAAGTATTTCCCCTTGCCGGTCCGTCATATGCAGTTCGCTTATTACCCTGATAGCACTCTAAGCAAATGAGTGCTATCAGGTGGTAAGATATGCCCGGCAAAACAGGCTGGCAACAAAAAGCTGGATTTTTCCCGTTTATGCGGGATTCCTGGGCCTAAATAACAGGCCCAGCCCTAAAGAGGCGTTGTATTCTTGATCTTTGCAGCCTATATGCCGCCGAACCAACCGTTTTTTTGGCGTTTTTTGGCAGGAAAGACCGCAAAAAACGTGCTGCTGGGAGAAAAAATCTGCTATTTCGTTGACGCTCTGTTTAATCCTCCTAAAGTGGCGCTCCGCCGCAGGGCCTTAGGGTGCTGCAGCGGGACCTTCCGGCGCGTATGGCGCGCCCCGATCGGGTTAATCGGAAGTTGATCTGTTCTTTGACAGACGGATAATGAATATTAT
>JBMOPL010000005.1:0-171976 GCA_049323535.1 Spirochaetota bacterium
GCCGATAGATTTCCTGGTAATCGTACATTTGCCCGTCCCTTCAAGTTCAGTTTTGTCGTAAAAACCGCTTAAGGGCGGGCGCTTATTTCAGCAATCCCACTGTAACATATGTCCCCGGACTAAAGAATCGAGATCTGCCGGCGCCTTGACGATGCGCGCAGCTCGGCCAAAGCCGACGACCCGGTGCACTACCTGTACGCGGGTGTGGGACTGTGCACCGGAATGGTGCGCGAAGGCAATATCGGTTCATCGCAGAAGTACGACTATACACTGTTGGGCGATTCGGTGAACTCAGCCGCGCGTCTTGAGGGCGTGACTCGCAAGGTCGATTCGCTCATTGTTTTCGATGATTCCCTTCTGAAGGGCATGGAGAATAACCCGAGCGCGCTGCGTAAGCTGGGCCTCTACCAGGCCAAGGGTAAGGCAGAGAACATGTACGTCTATTCCGTCGACTATTCTTACACCCGCAGAAAGGTATCACTGGGCGACCTGAAATCGGCGATCCAGGCGTTTAAGACGAAGAGCTCGGCAGCGTAATCACCGCACGCTGCTCATCCATTTTGGATTGACCCCAAGCCCGTACCATTCGCTTGCTCTCCCATGCAAGCGAATACCTCCCACTCTTTCCGTTACAAGTGGTTTGCGATTGGCGACCTGAACGCGTTCTTCGCGCTCATGTTCGACAACGTCGCGAACCTTGCGCTGTTTGGGCTTTTGCTGACGGGCATTTTCAAAATTCCCGCAGACATTGTTTATACCAAAATGTTTCCTGGTACTGCAATTGGTGTACTGATCGGTGACGCCATCTATACCTGGATGGCCTTTCGCCTCGCGCGCCGCACGCAAAACCCCAATGTCACGGCGATGCCTCTGGGTCTCGACTCACCTTCAACCGTTGGCATCGCGCTGATGGTGATTGGCCCCGCATTTCTGGCAGCGCTCCGCAACACCCCGAACCCCACGCCGCAGCAACTGCATGATGCAGGTATTGTCGCGTGGCAGGTGGGCATGGCAACACTGTTCCTGATCGGCATCGTGAAACTGGTCTTCTCGTTCTTCGGCGACTGGGTCGCGCGCATGGTACCTGAAGCAGGCCTGCTGGGCTCACTGGCGGGTGTCGGTATAACCTTTCTCGCGCTCGTGCCGCTCGAACACATGTTTGGCCTGCCGATCGTCGGCATGATTGCTTTCGGCATTATTCTCTATGCACTGGTCGCAAAAATTAAACTGCCTTATCACCTGCCGAGCGTCTTCCTTTCGGTGATCATCGGTGCAGCGATCTATTACGGCCTGCTCGCTACCGGAGCGATACCGCCTCACAAGGTAGATTTTACCATGCGCCTCACACCGCCCGTACCAACACTCGGGTTTCTCGAAGGCCTGCGCACGGCACTCGATTACCTGCCGATTGCCATTCCGTTCGGCCTGCTGACGGTGATCGGTGGCATTAACGTGACGGCGAGCGCACGCCTTGCGGGTGACTCTTACAAGACGCGCAGTATTCTCTTAACAGAAGCCGTCGCAACGCTCGGCGCGGCACTCTGCGGCGGTGTCGCGCAGTCGACGCCCTACATCGGTCACCCTGCCTACAAGGCAATGGGCGGTCGTGCCGGTTATACACTCGCAACCGGTCTCTTCGTCGGCTTAGGGGGAGTCCTGGGCTTTCTGGGGTTTATGGCCGAGCTGCTGCCTGCGGCAGCACTGGCACCGATTTTTATTTTCGTCGGCCTCGACATCGTTGAGCAGTCATACCACTCGACGCCCAAGCGCCATGCCACCGCGGTCACCATGGCAATTCTGCCGGCAATACCGGCGCTCGCCCAGATGAAACTTGGGCCGATGATCGGCGATATCGAGCGCTTTTACGCAACGCTCAAGGCCTCATCGGCCGACCTGGCGGCGAGTATGCATTCATCGTTCGTGTATTTCGGACATACATACCAGGAAGGCTGGATGGCGATCAATGCGGCGGGTAATGGTTTTATCCTGACCGCGATGATCTGGGGTTCATTCACCGCGATGCTGATCGACCGGCGCTACAAAGAATCGTGCATCTTCCTGCTCATTGGAGCCTTTCTGACGTTCTTCGGCCTGATGCATTCGGTGCAGATCGGCGGTGGCATGTACCTGCCATGGCAGATTGCGATGCCCAAGATCGGGCCCAACCCGTACGTGCTGACCGGGGCGTACCTGATACTCGCTGCAATGATCTACGGCCTGTCGTTTAGCAAAGAGGCACGCGCGGCCGCGCTCGAGCGCCAGGGCTGATCAGCTTTTGGTCAGCACCGCGCGCGGATACACGAGCTCAACCACGGTCTCGCGGTTGAGCGAAGTTATTTTCATCTGCTGGAAGGGATCAAGCCCTAAGCGATAGAATCCCTGGTCGACCATCGCAATGCCGAAACCGGCAGATTCGGTGGTATCGATATTTTCATACTCAAAGAAATCCCCGCCCCGGCCCTGTGCCTGCAACTGCTGGTGCCGGCGCCGGCTGGCCTCGATACGGTCGAGATCGCGCTGCAGCATCGGGACGTTGTTTGCACAGCGGATATGGATGGAATCAGCCGCCGGCGTGATCGTCAGGGTGACTTCAGCGTCGATACTACGAATCAGGGTGCGGAAGCGTTTGATCAGTTCAATCTGCTCTGCGCTGAGCTTCTGGCCCATGCCTGAGCGGTATTTTTCTTCCAGGTCAAAGATTTTCTGAACCTGGTTCTTCAGCACCTGCGGCAATACCCGCACAGCCATGAACTCCCGCAGCGTTCTTTCTTCTATGATGACCTGCAGCAGGTCTTCGATCTTTGAAATCTTAAAGCGGTCGAGTTGCTTGCGTATTTCTTCGCGGAAAGCGACGAATTTGACATTCGCCTTCAGTGCATTGAAGACCACCTCGACAATGGCGTAATGGATCGCCAGGATGTGCGAACGGTCGAGGTTTTCGCGGGCGAAAAACTCCGTGAGAACCTCACGCAGCTGCGCGCGTCCAACCTTGGTAATAGCGTTGATCTGGAAGCGGACGGGTTTGTGCGCAGTAAGACGGCTGACAGTTCGTTCAACCAGCGCGGGAGGAGCCATGCATGATTATCGTATGCAGGTGTTCACAAACTAAAATAATCTATTCACCCATCCGTGCTCCGCACGGATGGGTGAAAGAAAAATCAGCGTTTCAGGCCCAGCAGTTCCTGCAGCATCTGGTCGGCAGTGGTGATGCTGCGCGAGTTGGCCTGGAAGCCCCGCTGCGTGACGATCATATCAGTGAACTGGTCGGCGAGATCGACGTTCGACATTTCGAGAAAGCCTGCGTTGATGCCGCCGAGGCCCTGAACGCCGGATACTCCGATAATCGCATTACCCGAGTTGATTGACTCGACGAAATTGTTCTGCCCTGACTTGGTAAGACCTTCAGGGTTGGTGAAGTTGGCGAGGGCGACCTGGCCGAGTATATTGCGTGCCCCGTTCGAGTAAACGCCGGTAATCATACCGGTGTCATTGATCTCGAAGGCTTCCATGTAGCCCATGGTGTAGCCGTCCTGTTCGACTGCCTTCGTGGTGAAAGCTGACGAGAACTGCGTGATACCGTCGACCTGGCCCGCTTCGCCGAGGCGGAGCTCGATGTTTTTGACAGCCGGGTTACCCGCGAGGCGAAAGCTCACTGTAGCGTTGAGCTGGTCCTGGTTGCGCATGTCTGCACCGTCAGAGACTGAAGTCAGCCGGCCGTCGGGTGAAAAACCGAATGTCAGGCGCTGGTTTCCCGCAACCTGGGTATTCTGGCCGTTTGAACCCACGACATCCACCGAAAGCTGCTCTGCGCCCTGCATCGCGACCGATGCAGTCCACTTGTTGGTGTCTGACTTCCACATGTAGACCTTCAGCGTGTGCTCAACACCCTGGTCGTCGAAGACGTTCATGCTCGTGATGTGGCCGCGGCGTTTTGCCGGGTCCGGATCCATGATCATCTTGATGCGGTCAGCGTCTGATGCACCTGCAGGTACGGGTTGTACTGCAGAGTTCAGGTTACTTTTGAAACGAACAAAGCTGGTTTCTTTTGCCGGTTCTTTCTGGTACAGGGGGATCTTCAGGTTTTCAACGTCGGCTGCCGTGTTGACGTTGGGTTTGCCATCGGCAGATTTCGTGGCGTTCCAGCCCTGTACGCGCATACCGTTTGCCGGGTTAACAAGCCAGCCTTCTTTATCCACGTCGAAGTTACCGTTACGCGTGTAGAACTTCTTGCTGCCGTCGGCGAGCACGAAGAAACCCTCTCCCGAGATCGCGAGGTCGGTGTTCTTCGATGTCGTCTGCAGCGCGCCCTGGTGCATCAGCTTGTCGACCGATGCGACCATCGAGCCCAGACCCACCTGCTTCGGGTTCACACCACCGACATTGTCGCGCGGTTCAGAAGCGCCCGAGACGAGCTGTGAAATCATATCCTGGAAATTCACGCGTTCGCTCTTGAAGCCGTTGGTGTTCACGTTCGAGATGTTGTTACCGATAACATCCATCCGCACCTGGTGGTTTTTGAGTCCGGATACGCCGGAATACAGTGTTCGCATCATAGTCTTATTCTCCCTTTGGAATCTCTTTATTTATTTTTGCGTTTTCGGGTGTTTCACGTGAAACATTGACCGCCTTCTGGTTCGCTTCGTACGCCTGCGCAGCCTGCGCGGGGTTTACCTTGATGGCCTGCGCGGCAGTGGCAGCACCCTGGCCGCCCGCTGACACGGCAGACGGGGCCACCGGCAGTGTTTCACGTGAAACATTGCCTACAGGCTGGGGCGGGGCGATCGGAGTGACTTCCGTTACCTCGGTAACATCGTCGAGCTTGATCATGCGCCCGTTCACACTTAAGAAAACTTCGCCGTTGCGGTCGTACGTTGCTTTCGTGGCGATACCCTGGACCGGTTTTTCGGTCACAAAGTCTTTTCCGTTGATCATTTTACCGATCAGCTGGTTAGCCTGCGACGCGCGCAGCTTATTCATCGAATTGGCGACGTTATTCATCTGTTCGAGCGAAGAAAACTGCGCCATCTGCGAGATGAACTCGCGGTCATTCATCGGGTTGGTAGGGTCCTGCTTCGAGAGCTGGGTCACCAAAAGTTTAAGAAAACTGTTCTTATCGAGCGCATCGTAGCCACTCTTGCGAATGGGCAACGGTACACCGCGCCGGTCAACGGGCTGTTTCGCTTTCTGGCGCTGCAGTTCATTGAACTGCGCGCTGTCATTGCCGTTGATGGCGGCGAAATCAGGCATAAAGCGCGTTACCCTGGCCCGTCGTACTCTCTATCGCGCTGTAGGCTGCAGATGCCGACTGCGTCACGAGGTTTTGCAGCAGTTCCTGGGTATCAGGTGCCTGTTGCGGATTTTGTGCGTTCCGGTTACCGCTGCGCACCTCGATATCGATCTTGTTCATATCGAACTGCTCTGCGTTGCCGCCTTGCTCGCGGTTCTGCAGGAAATTCTGCATCTCGTTCTTCACATCTTCGCTTTCAACGACGATCTTGCCGCGAATTTCACCATCGACGAGTTTCAGATCGATTTCCATGCGACCGATTTCGCGGGGAAAGAGTTTAACGCTGAACTGCGCGTTCTGCGTGTCGGTCACGAGTACCTGTGCACGACTAATGATCTCATTGAACTGGCGCACGAGATCAGGGCGCACCATGGGGTTTTCGACCGCGGTGCGGATATTTTCTGCCGCACGTGCAGAGTTGGCGGCTTCAGACAGGCGGACTTCAGAGGCCGGTATGGCATTCGACTGCGTGCGGAGTGCTGTCGTGTCATGGTTTGACGGGTTCACCATGGCAATATTGTCAGCCTGAGCCTGTCGAAGGCTGACAGGGGCTTCGGTAGCGGATGTTTCACGTGAAACATTCTTCACCGCTGCCTGGCGGCCGCTGCGAGACTGCTGGTGATCTGCAGATGAGTCGTGGTCACCTGCACCGGCTTTTTGTTGCTTCTGCTGAAGCATGGGTTGTGCAGATTCGCCGCGGATTTCAGCGCGCGCGGTCTGCTGCGCCAGCTCGTTCGGGCGGTTCTTCTCGCTCAGTTTCTCGTGGACTTTACCCAGCAGCGAAAGGCCGAGCTTTTCCCCGAGTTTCTTGAGGCCATCGCTGCTCATCAGCACCAGGTCAGGGGTTTTTTCGAGTACTGTCAGTGTATGAGAAGGCGATTCACCTTTAAAGACAACGGGCTTCTTCTCGGTCTTTTGCGGCTGGCGCAGCGCAGCTGCATCCATGGCTGCGCGCAGCGTACCTGCTGCAGGCTTCTTTTCTACGGATTCCGTTTTGCGGTTGATGAGTCCGAGTGCTTCGAGCAGTTCGCGGTCGCTGCGCGTCACCGTGACGGCACGGCTTTTGGGGTCTGCCTGGTCCTTCTGTACCTTTTCACCGCTGTTCGCCTGGGCTTCGCTCTCTTTGGGTGATTCATGCCCAGCCTTCTGCGCGACAGGTGCATTCAGGCTATCGGTCGTGTTCTCTGTCTTCTGTGGTTGGGTTGTATGTGTTTGGGTGCGTTCAGCGACAGCTTGTTCCTGGCGCGGCGTTACCTGCTCCCGCGGAAGGTCCGCCCGGGGCTGCTGCTGCAGCGCTGAGGCGAGGTATGACTGGAAATCTGCCTGCTGGCCGCGTTCTTCCGCCTGCCGTGGGCGCGCTTTAGGCTCCTGCGGGCGCAGCGATGCAGAGTTCTCGGTGAGCGTATTCAGGGAAAGCATCTGTATTCCAATATATCGGGTGCCGCCCGAAATGCTGTAGCGGAATTTGGCAGCATGCGCTGCGGCGACGGAAAAATCTTCTAAAGCTTTTTCCGGGACCCCGGATCCGGGTCCAAAACCGGCCCGGATGTGCAGATAATTCGTGTTTCAAAAAGTGACATAAACCGGCAGAGAATCCACAGCGTTTTCCACAGATGTGGATAACTACTGCCGGAAAAGTGCGGCCATGTCTTCGGGCAGGGGAGCTTCGAGTACCCAGTCCACTCCGGTGAGCGGGTGAATCAATCGCATGCGGCTGCAGTGCAGGGCAGAGCGCGGTATACGCAAGCGCTGCCAGTCTGCGGCAGTCATTTCTTCGTCCGCAAAGGTAAAGTAGAGGGCGGGATCCACCCCATAGAGTTTATCGCCTATGACGGGGTAGCCGAGGGAGTGCATGGTCGCGCGTATCTGGTGCATCCGGCCTGTGAGCAGCGTTGCCTCTACCAGGCTGATGCCTGCGCGGTGCTCTGCCGGTTTTAGCAGGGTGCGGCAGTGCTGGACTTCAAGGGCATTGGTTGGCGGCGTCGCTGCGCTAAAGAAGCGCTGTCTCGGCAGCCGGCTGTCGGGCAGGCGATAGATGAACCCGGCGGCATCGAGTGTGTTAACATATTTGCCCTCCACCGCAACCAGGTATGTCTTTTCTATCTGGCCCTGCCGCAGAATTTTCTGGAATTGCGCGGCGGCGCGCCGGTGCTTGGCCAGTACCAGTACGCCGCTGGTTTCGCGGTCGAGCCTGTGCAGCAGGTAAGGTTCTGTCAGGACATTGCGGGCAACGAGGAGTGTCGTCACAGTCTGTGTCTTATAAATACCGGAAGGGTGTACGGGTAAACCCGGTGGTTTGTTTACCACGAGGTATTCTGCATCTTCGTAGACAATGCCGATATCTGTCGGCACCTCGGGTTCGTCCCGCATCGTGTACGAGAATTCTACCCGGTCGCCCAAATTCAACCGGCGCGAAGCGCGGGCTTGCCGGCCATTGAGTGTCACATGACCGCCGTCGATGCGCTGCTGCCACTCGTTGCGCGACAGGACGGGAAAGCGTGCTGCGAGCCAGGCATCGAGCCGCGCACCCTGTGCGTCTTCGGGTGCGGTTACCTGTTTTGTTTCTGTGCGCATGCTGTTCTGCCGGAAAATGCAGCCTCAGCGGCGCATTGCCAAATGTGTTGACCCGGCCGGTCGTAATTGAATGCGCAGCTATGCGAAAAACGCAAATTGTCCTCTTTGTTTTAGTAGTCTTCGCCTATACTGCCACTGCCTGCAAAAAAACGGCAGAGGGAGCTTCATCGGCTGCGATACCAGCCAGTACAACAGTGACCTCGGCCGATCTTAAGATGCGTATTGCTCCCAATACAACCGCCGTCGAAATTGCACGGCTGACCCGCGGCGACCAGGTGAAAATTGTGCAGCGGAGTGCCGAACCGGTTCAGATTGGAAAATTCAATGCGCACTGGTATAAAGTCACCAACAGCTCGGGACTCACTGGCTGGGTCTACGGCGCGCATCTTGCAGTAGAATCGGACGAGGGCGACGCCAAGGCTGCCGCAGAACAGGCAGAAAAGAAACTCCGCACAGCGATGCTCGGCCGCTGGGAGGCCGCAAAGATTACCGGTGCGCTGACAGCTAATTTTGTCACGCTCATGTCCGATGGGCAGATTGAATTCGGTTCGAACCGCAAAGCCACGCAGTACGGCAAGTACACAATTGCAATGGCCGACGGCTATGCAGTGGTGCAGGTGACCGAAGTGCCGAAACCGATGATGACCGATCTGAAAGCCAAGATGGTCGGCGAGACGCTCGTGTTCAGTGCCCTGATGAACGGTGCTGAGTACAAACTCAACCTGGCTGAAAAAGATCCTGAGCTCTTCAAAGAGCAGGATAAAAAGAAAGCACAGGAAGCTGCAGCGGGCGCTCCGCAGCAATAGCCGGGTAATTTCTGCCAGAACAAGAAAAACACCCGGTTGGTGACAAGAAGTTACGCATTGGCAAATTGCTGGCGCGTGCCGGCTTATGCCCACGCAGAGCGGCCGCAGCGTTTCTCATTGAACACGACGTACGCCTGAACGGTGAGCGTGTTACGGAACTCAACAGCTATGTGGACGAAGACAAGATTGCCGAGACTGTGTTGCTCGTCGACGGTGACCGTGTTTTTGTAAAGACCGATACCGCGGTTGTCCTGCTCAACAAACCCAAGGGAGTAGTCTGTTCACACCGCAAGCAGGCCATCAGGGGCAAGCACCTGCTGACAGTATTCGATCTTGTGCCCAAAGAGTATGCAACCTGGTTCTTTGCCGGTCGGCTCGATGTGAGCTCCGAGGGTCTCGTGGTGTTGTCAAACGATGGCGACCATATCTATGCACTGACGCATCCGGCCGGCGGAGCGCTGAAGAAGTACTACGTGCGCACGAGCAGACCCCTGTCAGAGGCTGAGCGCGACCGCACCGTAAAGGGCATTATCGATAAAGGCGAGAAACTCCGCTTCGTTCAGATTGAACCGTTGGCGTTGCCGGCGGAATACCATGTCTGGCTCAGGGAAGGGCGCAATCGCGAAATTCGCCGCCTGATGGAACGGGTAGGTGTTCATGTTCGCCGCCTGGTGCGCCTCGAACTCGGTCCGTATGCGTTGGGTGATCTGGCTTCGGGTAAATGGATCACGCACGAAAAGGGCCTGGTGCAGAAGCAGGTGGTTTCACACTTGACGCACACGATACGCAAACATAAAAAATCCTGATGGCTGAGATTACCATCCGTGAAGCACTGAATATCGCGCTCGCCGAAGAGCTGGCGCGCGACAAGAATGTGTTTCTCATCGGCGAAGAGGTGGGTCATTACAACGGTGCCTACAAGGTCTCGCAGGGTCTGCTGCAAAAGTTCGGCGAAGACAGGGTGATCGATACACCCATTGCTGAAGCGGGGTTTGCAGGGCTTGCGATTGGTGCCGCGATGGCAGGCCTGCGACCTATTGTCGAATTCATGACCTGGAATTTTTCGCTCGTGGCGATCGACCAGGTGATCAACAACGCTGCGAAAATGCACCTGATGTCGGGTGGGCAGTTTCGTGTGCCGATCGTCTTTCGCGCACCGCAAGGGGCCGGTGGCAGCCTGAGCGCGCAGCATTCGTCAGTGCTGGAAAACTTCTACACCTATACGCCGGGTTTACACGTTGTGGCACCGGCGACTGCGGCCGATATGCGGGGTCTGCTGAAAACGGCCGTGCGGAGCGATGACCCGGTCATTTTTCTGGAACACGAAAAAATCTATGCCATGAAAGGTGAGCTCGCAGAACCCGAAAACTCCGACTACCTGGTACCTTTTGGCAAGGCGCGCCTCATAGAAAGTACTGAAGCCGCACAACTCACCATAATTTGCTGGTCTATGGCATACTACCAGGTGCTGGAAGTGGTCAAAAGGCTGCGCGACGAAAATATCCATGCGGATATACTCGACCTGCGTTCGCTCAAGCCGGTAGATTCAGAGGCACTGCTGCTCGCGGCTCAGAAGACGCACCGGTTGCTTATCGTGCAGGAGGCAACGCCAGTGGCCTCGTACGGTTCGTGGTTGTCGCACCATATACAGGACATTGCCTTTGATGAGCTGGACGCTCCCGTTACGGTGGTTTCGTCAGATGACGTACCGATGCCTTATGCGTTTTCGCTCGAGCCGCAGGTGTTACCCAATTTGGAGCGGATAGTTGCGGCAGCCCGGGCCCTTGTTCAGTAGTTTCCTTAACTAAGGAAATCAGATTGGGTTAAGCAGATTTCTTTTTATTGCGGTAGCGTGGCTCTTCCGGGTGTTCAACCGGCAGGCCCTTCTTGATACGATCAACATCGCCCGCCAGCATTTTGTGGATGCCCGGTTCGAGCTGGTCAACGAACACCTTACCATCAAGGTGATCCATCTCGTGCAAAAAGGCCCTGGCCAGCAACATTTCACCCTCGACAACCTTCTCGTTACCGCTCATGTCCTGGTAACCTATCTTGACCCATTTCGGCCTCTTCAGTTCTGCCGAAAGGCCTGGAACCGACAGACAGCCTTCTTCGCCGTCCTGCATATCTTTTGAAGCTTCGAGCAGGCGGGGGTTGATGAAGGCTCCCTTTATGAACCCTTTCTCAACCAGGTCAATCACCAGCACCCTCTTGAGAATTCCGATTTGTACGGCTGCTAAGCCAACGCCACCTTCTGCTGCCATAGAGTCAAACATGTCCCGCACGAGGTCGCGGAGGCCTTTGTCGAATTTGGTAATCGGATCAGAGACCTTGTACAGGCGCTCATCCTGGATGGTCAAAACGGGTTTTACTGCCACGGGGAAAATCTAAGCCGAAAACCGAGACAGGGCGAAAATATCTTCTGCTGAATTCACATGGATTTCCTTAATTAAGGAGAAGGGCATAAAAAAGGCCGGCAGAGCCGGCCCCTTTACCTGATAATCGTGGGCTGTTATTTACCCAGTGCTTTCTTCATGGTTTCCCCGATTTCGGCCGGGGATTCGCAGACAAAAATACCAGCGTCTTTCATCGCCTTCATCTTCGTTTGCGCGGTTCCGGCAGAACCAGAAATGATTGCGCCAGCATGCCCCATACGACGTCCTGGAGGGGCTGTCTGCCCGGCAATGAAACCTACGACAGGTTTTTTTACGTGTGCCTTGATATATTCTGCAGCCTCTTCTTCGGCGCTTCCGCCAATTTCGCCGATCATCACGATTCCCTCAGTACCGGGGTCTTCGGCGAGCAGTTTCACTGCCTGAATATGCGGCAGGCCAATGATGGGATCTCCCCCGATACCAATACAGGTGCTCTGGCCGAGACCTACCTTGCTCAACTGGTGCACGGATTCGTAGGTCAGTGTACCCGAGCGGGAGACGACACCGATCGTGCCCGGATTGTGGATAAAGCCTGGCATAATGCCCATTTTGCCTACACCCGGGGTAATCACGCCCGGGCAGTTGGGGCCTACAACCACTGTCTTGCTGTTGCGGATAAAATCGACAATGCGAGACATATCACGTACGGGAATGCCCTCGGTGATGCAGATCACGAGATCCAGACCAGCGGTGATTCCCTCGAGAATTGCGTCAGCGGCAAACGCCGGAGGAACGAAAATCACAGAAGCATTCGCGCCTTCTTTGTCTACGGCGTCTTTGACGCTGTTGAAGATCGGCAGGCCGTGCTCAGATTTCTGGCCACCTTTACCTGGGGTGACTCCCCCGACTACTTTTGCCTTCGTGTTGTATTCGAGCATTTGACCGGTGTGGAATGAACCTTCTTTGCCGGTGATACCCTGAACGATGATGCGCGTCTTTTCTGTAATGAGAACTGCCATAGAGTTTGAGTTCAAACGGAAAAGAGGGCGTCAAGGAGTTAGAGGGGGTGGGATAGTAAAGAACCGCAGCTCTTCCCGGTATGCCAGACGTTCGTCGCTCCAGTCGATCACCGCGAAAGCGTAACTAAGGAAACCTGGCCTAGTATCGTTCTGAGTCTCTGTTTGTAGCAGCAGGTATGTGATTAGCAGCGATACACTTATCCGGGTAGCGGTGGCAAAGCCGTGCAGGCGATTATACACAGAAAGTGGCCAATAAACACTGACAATAACTCCGCCGCCCGGACAGTTCTGGTAGCGTCGCAGGCGCTTGCGGGTCGGTCGGAACTGCCGCGCCTTCTGGAGCAGCTCTGGCAACCTGGCCAGCATGGCGCGATGTTTACGGTTCCATGCGGGAATGAGCTCTCCGGGCAGGTATATGCTCGTCTTCTTCATGTGCCTCTACTATATAAATACCAGCGAACCGCATTTTTTTCTCACCAAAATGCAAAAAAATAATGAGACATAATATGCTTGATTTTTCCTTAACTACGGAATCCCTGCGGCCACCGCTAAACCATTGATTTCTCTGAATCATTGACGCCCTGTCTTGAACCCCCACGTTTACCGCTGACGGAGGCTTAGTGCAAAAACTAGCAGACATTTCACAGCATTTCAGCAACGGTATTGAAGTTCGTGACAACGAACCCGTAGAGGGCGCAATCAAGAAATTCAAGCGCGAAGTAGCAAACTCAGGTATTCTGACCGAGCTCAAGAAGCGCGAATATTTCGAAAAGCCGAGCGTTATCAAGAAACGCGAACGCGACCAGGCCGAGCGTAAACGTTTCCGCAAAAGAAACATCTACAACGAAGCTTAATCACTGCGCACGCCGCAGGCGCTAGTTGACACGCCGTCGGCGTTCGGCGTGCTTCCGTAACAAATGGCAACAGACGCCGATCGCATTCTTGCTGCCATTCCTATCGAGAACTATATCGGGCGCTTCATAGCGCTCAAGCGCAAAGGTAACAACCTTTGGGGCCTTTGTCCTTTCCACGGCGAAAAAACCCCGTCATTTTCTGTTTCTCCTCAAAAAGGCATTTATAAATGTTTTGGCTGCGGCGTGGGCGGCAACGTCATCACCTTTGCCAAAGAATACAACAAGCTGCCGTTTCCCGAAGCGTTGAAGCTGCTCGCAGAGTTTGCGGGCATTGAACTCTCTCACCAACCACGGCGTCCGGGTGAAGATGACCGCAAGCGCGCTCTGCTCGAGTTGCATCTCTGGGCGCATAAACTTTACCAGACGCAGTTTGCAGGCTCCGACGCCGAAAGATATAGCAGCAGCAGGGGGATTACTCCCCGTTCTGTCACAGCGTTTGAGCTCGGCTATGCTCCCGACCAGCCGCGCTATCTTGAGACGCGGCTGAATGAACGTTACCGCAACGAACCGCAGTTGCTCGCCAAAGCGATTGAGAACCTGGGCACAATAGGTCTGACAGGCCGCAACGACAGCGATACGTATAATCGCTTTCGTGACCGCCTGATATTCCCGATCAAAGACCTGCGCGGGCAGGTCATTGCCTTTGGCGGCCGGCTGGTGCGCGAAAAGGAAAACGCGGGCAAGTATATCAATTCGCCTGAAACTCCTCTCTTTAACAAATCGAATTCAGTGTTTCGGCTCGGCGAATCGGCGCAGGCAATTCGCAAAGAAGGTTTCGTCATCATCTGCGAAGGTTATCTGGACTGCCTTGGCCTCTTTGAAGCGGGCCTCGAGAATGCCGTAGCTCCCCTGGGTACTGCGTTCACCGGAGAGCAGGCGAAGCAGATTAAGCGCTTCACCGACAACATCACGCTCTTTCTGGACAATGACCCGGCCGGCACCGAAGCTGCCTATAAGTCGCTGCGCATCGCGCGCAAGGCGAACCTGGCGATTCGTGTGGTGCACCCGCTGTCACAGGGAGATAAACAGGACCCCTTTGATCTCAGCCGCAAACTTTCGGCCGAGGAGATGCGGTTTCTCGTATCGCAGGCGCACAGCGAAGTAAAATTTCTCATTTGGTATACCTTTGCTTTCAAATACAATACTTCTGATCTGTCACAGAAGAAAAAGGCGCTGGTCGATTTCTATGAATACGTTCGCCTATTGGAAACCGAGCTCGAGCGCGACGAATTTTTGCGCGCGGCTGCTGCGGCGCTTGCTGTCGATGTACAGATTCTGCGCAAAGATTTTTCTGCGCCGGCACAGGCGGGCAAGGCTGCCGGAGGATTCTTACCGGCTGATAACCGCCCACGTGACGAGGCAGCAAAACCGCAGAAACCTAAGCCGGTCAGCAAACAGGAGAAAGAGGTCATCGCTATGCTGCTCCGTTTTCCCGAGCTGGGGAACGAAGAGATGCTACTCTCAGAGATACCGTGGGAAAACGACAATGCGTACCTGCTGTATTCGTTCTTTCACGATCGGTTGAAATCGGGTGAAGCTTACAATTGGCAGAATCTCAACAGCGCGATGGAATTTTTGCCTGATCACCTGGCCGCGCTGCTCGCAGAGATAGTGATGGATTACGAGTCGGCGTTCGATGACCCCGAAGCGCTTGCCCCGGCCGACGCGAAGCGCAACCTGCAGCAATTGGTGCGTTCGCTCGCAGTGCAGGCGCTCGACAGGCGTATACGCGAAAGGCAGGAAGAGATAGCGCGCCGCGACCGCCTCGGGGCCGACGTCGACGATCTCATGTTCGAACAGCAGCAGGATATCGACAGGCGCCTGCAGTGGCACCGTATGCGCACGTAAGGCAACCCCGGGCCTGTCGCTTTTTACACATGACCAATTTGACTTGCAGTCGGCTGTTCACAGCGAAAGTCGCCTCATGCCAGTCAAATGCCTGATTCCCGCGGCCGGTAAGGGTACCCGCATGCGGCCCCTGACACACACGCTGCCCAAGGCGATGCTGCCGGTCGCGGGCAAGCCGACCATTTTTCACATCATCGACCGCGCCGCGAAGGCCGGCGTCCAGGACTTTGTGATCATCACCGGTTATCTGCGCGAACTGATGGAAAGCGAAATTCTCGCCGCGTACCCGAATCTGAAAATTGAATTTGTCGAGCAGAAAGAGCAGCTGGGGCTTGGGCATGCCATCTACATGGCAGGCAGCAGGTTCTCGGCGAACGATTCAATGTTGCTGATTTACGGCGATACCCTTTTTGAAGGCGATATCGAAACAATGATGCAGGCCAAGAACCCGGTCATTGGCGTCTTCGAGGTCGAAGATCCGCGCCGCTTCGGTGTCATCGAGAAGGGTGCGGGGCAGACCATTACGAACCTCGTCGAGAAGCCAGAGAAGTTTGTGTCGAACCTTGCGATACCGGGCGTGAACTATTTTCCCAGCGCGGCGGAGCTTTTTGATGCGCTGGGACATATCGTGAAAAACGACATCCGTACAAAGAATGAATACCAGGCAACCGATGCCTTCCAGTACATGCTGCGCGAGCAAAAGATTGTCTTCAGCTGGCAGATTCTTTCAGCCTGGGACGATGCGGGCACGCTCGAAGCCATACTTGATACCAACAGGATCATCCTTTCGCGGCGCGGTGCAGGCAAAACGCATGCCGTTGCAGCCGAAGCGAAAATAGTCTCGTCTGACATCGGTCAATACGCCAGTGTTTCGGAGGGGGCAGAAATTACGAACTCCACCCTGATCAACTGTATTGTCGACCGGGGAAGCGTGGTCAGAAACTGCAGACTCGAGAATTCGCTGATTGGCCGCAACGCAATCGTGGAAAACATCCAGGGTACTATTGTTGTCGGTGATGATGCGCAGCTGCGCGCTGCACGGTGACTTCTGCATCGCCTGTGTCCGATAAGGCAATCAGCAAAAAAAAGATCTTCATCGACGAACCCTATTTCGCCGTCTGCCGTTACGTTGAAGAAACACTGCAGAAGCATGGGTTCGAAGCCTGGCTCGTGGGTGGCAGCGTGCGCGATCTGCTGATCGCAGGCAAGTTAAGTGACCTCGACTATACGACCAATGCCACACCCGAACAGGTGCAGAAGATTTTCCCCCGCACTGTACCGGTTGGCATCAAGTTCGGTACGATTCTCGTTCTCTACCGCGGGCAGAAGGTAGAAATCACCACCTACCGCGCCGATGCTGACTACCATGACGGGCGCCGGCCTTCGACGGTGCACTACGCTGAAAAGCTGGCTACCGATATCCAGCGGCGCGACTTCACCATCAACGGCCTGGCATATAACGTCAGCCGCGCCGAGCTGGCAGACTACTGTGGTGGCCTCGAAGATTTGCAGGCGAAGGTCCTGCGCACTATCGGTGATCCCCTGCAGCGCTTTGCAGAAGACGGTTTGCGCCCGATTCGCGGTTGTCGCATCGCGGCGAAGCTGGGTTTTGCGATCGAACCCGCCACACTTACCGCAATGCGGCAGTGCATCGACATAACGGCAAAAGTAGCGCCTGAACGGTTTTTTGACGAATGGCGCAAAACGCTCCGCATGAAAAACCGCCGCTCATACTGGCATAACCTGCTCGAGGCACACATATTACCGGCCTTTTTGCCGCACATCGCGCAGGCCTTTATCGGCGAGCCGCGCGACCAGTTTTTGCGTGAAGTGGATCACCTGCACCTGCGCAGTATGGCAGAATATGCGGCCGCGGTTTTTTACCTGCTGCAGATAGACGATGCAAAAGAGCGCGAGGCAACACTGCGCGAGACAAAGTTTCCCACGGCAGATTCGAAGCTCTGCATATCTCTGCTGACGTCGCCGCTTTTTGCTCTGCCCGAGACTCCTGGACGCCAGGAATTTAAGGACACGCTGGCGCTGGTCAAAAAGGCGGAGCGTTTCCCGCACGTCCGGTTTTTTCGTGCGATGCGAGCCGCGAGCATGGTGACCCAGGGTGTACTACCGGGGCCGGTCAGAAAATTTCGTGAAACCACGGCGGCTCTCTATGCCGCAGTGCGCAGGGCCAGAGAGCCGCTGGACATATCTGACCTGGCAGTCACAGGCACTGACATACAGCAGGCCGGCTTTAAGGGGCCTGCTGTCGGTGAGCAACTGGAGAAACTGCGCCGGGCAGTTTTGCAGAACCCCGCACTCAATACAAAAGGCCAGCTGCTGAAATTGCTCTAGCCCTGTGCGCCGGAAAGCACAAGTAGCGTTATGTGGCTATCACGAGCCTGTGGCTGGCTGATGCTTTTTTCGCTTACCGGCATACTCTGGTACGTTCGCCAGTGCATCGAGCTTGAGTCGCTGTTCCAGCATTCGCTTCTCATGGTACTGCCGGCGCTGCTCACGCTCCTCTTCACTCTGCTTACGAGCCTCGGTTTCAGAAGGCCAGACAGAAACCAGCAGCTCGGTAAAGGGTTTTGGTATCAGAAAGCCATCCCAGCTGTTGAGGCGCCAGAAACGTCTCGGTGAAACGCACACTGGTACCAGCTCGGTTTGTGTCAGCTGCGATGCAACAAGCGCGCCCGCCTGAAAGACGTACATGGGCCCCCGCGGTCCATCGGGCGTCATAACGACCGAACTTTTGCGTCGGCTGAGTGCATGGCTCAGCATGGTGAGCGCCTCTTTGCCGCCGCGTGACGACGAACCGCGGGCCACATCACCACCCCAGCGTTCTACCACGTTCGCAATAGCTTCGCCGTCCCCAGACTGGCTGATGAGCACAGTCAGGTGCACGCCCTTGTCAAAAAACGTGCGTTTGAGGTAGATCGCCGCCATGAAGATGCGGTTATGCCAGAACATAAAAATGACCGGCCGCTTGCGGGAAAGAATATCGTCGCGAATTTCTTTGCCGTCGACATAGGTCACCCGGCAGGTCATGTAGATCAACTCCATGAGCCATTTGAGCAGGGTGACGGCCAGCCAGTGGCCGAATTTCTTCAACATGGTTGAGTTATTTTCACGGCTTTGCCGTGAAAATAAACTATTCAAAATCTTTATAGATCAGGCTCGGTTGTATGCCGGTATTGCCCTGGTATTTGCCGCTCTTGTACTCGGTAAATTCGCCTTCGACGGTGTGATAGAATATCTGGCAAATCTGTACGCCAGGGTAAATGCGCACCGGTTGAATGCTCGAAATCTCGAGCGTCCAGAAGCCGCGAAAGCCGATATCCCCGAAGCCCGCGGTGATGTGTACGAAGAGGCCCAAACGGCCCACACTGCTGCGGCCTTCGAGCATCGGTACCAGGTTTTTTGTTTCTGTGAGTTCGCGCGTGCGGCCAAGGTAAAGCCTGCCGGGTTCAATCACAAATCCCGACTCGGGTATTTTGAGCAGCTGCGTTTCGTTCGGTTTTTTCATGTCCAGCAGGGACTCTTTGTAAACCAGCAGCTCATCGTGCAGAGTCAGGTTATAAGAGTTGGGATTTAGATATTTTTCATCGTATGGCTCGATAAAGATGTCTTTACCGAGCCGCTTTTTGATTTCAATACCCGAGAGGATCATACGTTTTCCAGTTTAGATACAAGATTGCGGGCGATGTGTTCAAATGCATCGACCACGGGCTGAATGTTCTTGTTCTTGTTTTTGTAAACCGGAATCTCGCCCTTCTCTGCGGCTGCCATGCAGTCCTCGACCAGCGGAACCTGTCCGAGCAGCAGGCTGTCGGTGCTGGCTGCCAAACGCGCGCCGCCGCCTTTTGAGAAAATGTGGCTGGGCTTTCCGCAGTGGCTGCAGATGAATTCGCTCATGTTTTCGACTACACCCAGGATGGGGATGTTTACCTGTTCAAACATGGCGACTGCGCGGCCGGCATCGAGCAGGGCCACACTTTGGGGTGTCGTGACGATTACAGCACCGTCGGTCTGTACCAGCTGCGCAAGCGAGAGCTGGGTGTCGCCTGTACCTGGCGGCAGGTCGATGATCAGAAAGTCGAGCTCCCCCCAGTTCATGTCGTAAAGGAACTGTTCGACGGCCTTGCCGAGCATCGGACCGCGCCACACAATCGGCTGGTTATCGTCGACGAGAAAGGAGAAGCTCATCAGCTTCAGGCCGTATTTTTCGACCGGCGTGATGCGGTCATTTTTGACGTCGATCTGCTGCCGCCCCGACAGGCCGAGCATCTTGCCCACAGAAGGGCCATAGATGTCAGCGTCCATTAATCCCACCTTCTTACCCATCTGTTGCAGCGTCGAAGCCAGGTTTACCGAGACGGTCGATTTGCCTACACCGCCCTTGCCCGATGCGACGGCGATGACGTGTTTTACGCCGGGAATACTGCGCTGCGGTTTTGCCACCGGGCCCTGTTTGGTCACCTCGGGTTTGGCATCGGACCATTTGAACTTGAAGCCATCGGGCGCGATGCCTTCTTTACTCGCCAGCGTGCGCACCTGTGCTTCAATCGCGAGCTGCCATTTCTTGTCGCCTGCCGCCTTGAGCACGATGACGGGCTTTTCGCCGTCTTCGACTGCGAGGAAAAGTTTGTCGTCGGTGATGGACTTGTGCGTGAGCGGATTTTGTACGCGTGAAATCAGATTTTCCAGTTGTTGCTTCATTTAACGACCCTTAAACGTATTTGCTACCGCAATTGCGGCAATGTTAAAGAATATACCAAAAACTCCCACCCACAGGTAATTTTGGATAGGTTGACCGGGCGGTGCGACGATGATCAGCGATGCCGCCATGGCGCCCAATGACATGGCAAACTGCTGCACGGAGCCATTGAGGCTCATGAACGTGCCCCGCAGCGCGGGCTGCACGGTATTGTTGAGGAGTGCCATAGCAGGAACCATGCGACTGGAGACAAAGACAAAGAAGAGCACGGTGAATACCAGGAGCAACGGAAAGAATTTCGTCCACTCATATGTCACCAGGACAAAGGGCAGGCTGGCAACCAGCGACAAGAAGCTATAGATGCGGACCGGGCCGTACTTGTCAGTGAGGGTACCAGCAACAGGTGATGAGACAATCGTCGCGAGCCCACCGGTGACATAAACCCAGAACAACTGGTCATCACTGACGCCGTTGTTCTTCTGCATGAAGTTCGCAATAAAAGGAATAATACTGAACCCCGCGACGAAGTGAAATACCATCATCAGGTAGAGGCGCCTGTTCTTGCCGTCGGAAAGAACCCGCCGTATCTGTTCGACAACGTTGCTGCGCTGTGCCGATAAATGCGCATCGAGCCGGGGCATACGCAGCGCAGTGAGCAGCAGAACCGCCAGCGAACCCGCCGCAATCAGGTAGAAGGGCAATTGGAGAAAAAATTTACCTGCAAACCAGATTCCCGCCGGAACACCCACCACTGCCGCGACCGAAAACGCCATCATGATAGCACCGGTGGCGCGCCCGCGTTTCTGCGGTTCAATGAGGTCACCAATAATCGAAAAGGTGACACCGCTCAGCAGGCCACCGAAGGCGCCGGTTACCACGCGCGCAGCGAGAAAATACCAGAAGCCTGGTGCCACAGCGCAGAAGAAATTGCCCGCAATAAAGCCCGCGCTGCCAATCAGTAGCGACGCCTTTCGCGAGACGCGGTCGATAAAGAAGCTTCCGGCTATGCCGGAAAAGAACGCGGCAAATGTATAGCTCGAGACCAGCCAGCCGAACTGGTTGGTGCTGATGTGAAATTCGACCTCGAGCTTGCGGGCAAGCGGCATAATGACCATGAAGTCGACGATGTGCATGAACTGGATGACCGCCAGTATGCCGAGAACCGTCCATTGGGTGCGGTTGAAAACAGGCTCGTTGTTGGTCTTTTTCGCGCGCACTGCAGAACCAAGGCTGCGTTGCGAGTCAGCGCGAAAAAGCTTTATCGCGCCCATACGGTGACAGGTCAACGGACAGCGCAGCCTGCGCTAGTCGCCGGCCACTTCGTCGCTTTTGCCGCTACTGAAGCGCTGCCATGCTGCGACCTGCCGCCGTGAAAAATCTGCTACGGCCCTGGCTTTGAAGCCAGCGATATTGAGGCTCAGCGCCTCGCTACCAGCGATCGCCGCGAGCGAGTCCGAACCCAGCTCCGCCTCGAGAATGATTACCTGCCAGTAGCGCTTCGCGGCGCCTGCACCCGTTGGCTTGCCAAAGGTGATGTAGCCAGACTGCGCCTGCACGTCGTTACCGATGGTGGGGTTGGTGCGCAGGCTGTCACCGCTCTCGAGAATGGTAACCTGTTCGGCGAGTGCCTCCCGGCGCACCAGCTGTGCGGCCGGGCGAAGCACCTGGTTTTTCAGGCGGAGCTCCAGCTGTGGCTCGGAAAAATCGTCTTCAGGGTATAATTTCAGCCGCACGAAGAGCCTGGCTGCTCCTGTATCGGTGCTGCGCAGTACTAACGATGCCCGCCGCTCGCCGCGTTCGGCTTCTGCGACATGGTTCTCGTCGACGTAAAGGTAATGCTCGGTCGAAACCTGCCGGTATGCGGCTTTGTCCTTTTTGGCCGGGTAGAGGCGTACGGTGTTGTGTTCTGAACTACAGCTGAAGAGAGACAGGACGAAGAGGCCCGACAGGAAATACTTCTGCAGTACTTCCTGTCGGTTCATAAACTTTAGGTACTGGCAAGGCCGAGATTCTTCGAAACGATCTCGCGCATGATTTCTGATGTACCCGCATAGATCGTCTGCACGCGGCAGTCGAGGTATGCCTTGGCAATCGGGTATTCCATCATGAAGCCGTAGCCGCCGAAGAACTGGAGGCACTTGGTGACATGCGCCTGCAGCATTTCAGAGCACTGCAGCTTCACCGCAGAAGCTTCTGCAGTGACCTTTTCTCCTGCCATGAAAGCCATGACAACCCGGTCGCAGTATGAACGTGCCGCTTCCTGCTCGACGTACATGTCGGTCAGGCTGAAGCGTGTGTTCTGGAATGAACCCACTGGCTTGCCGAACACCTTACGCTCGTTGCAGTACTTTACAGTTTGGTCAAGCACTGTTTCTGCCGAGGCAATGTTCGAAATCGCGAGCACGAGGCGCTCTTGTGCGAGTGACATCATCAGGTAACGGAATCCCGCGTTGAGTTTGCCGATCAGGTTTGCCTTCGGCACCTTCACATCGTTAAAGTGGAGCTCTGATGTATCCTGTGCATGCAGACCGATTTTCTTGAGCTTACGCCCGCGTTCAAAGCCTGGCATACCGCGCTCTACCATCAGCAGCGAAATGCCGCCCTGGCCTTCGCCGGTACGAGCGACAACGATACACAGGTCAGACAGGTAACCGTTTGAAATGAAGGTTTTCGAGCCGTTCAGCAGGTAGTGGTCACCTTTGTCCACGGCCTTGGTCGTTACCGCGGCGAGGTCTGAGCCTGTGCCCGGTTCAGTCATGCCAATCGAGAGAATCTTGGTTCCGTTGATAATCCCCGGCAGCCAGCGCTTCTTCTGCTCTTCGTTGGCGTAGTGCAGAACGTAGGGCGCAATCACGTCGGCGTGCAGCGAGATAAAAAAGCCCGAAGACGCGGCCTTCGCCAGCTCTTCGATGACGATCACATTGTAGAGAAAGTCGAGGCCCATACCGCCGTATTCTTCAGGAAAGTTCGGGCAAATCATGCCGAGTTGCCCCGCTTTTTCCCAGACGTCGCGGCTCACTTCGCCGGCTTTTTCCCATTCTTCGTGGCGGGGTACGCATTCTTTCGCGATGAAGTCAGCGACCATTTCGCGGAAGCGGTCGTGCTCCTCAGTGAAGGGTAGCAGTCGTGGCAGTCTCTTGACCATGTTTTCTCCTTTTGATGCCGCGCATCGGCCCGGTTCCGGGCAGTATTGTAGCGCCCGTTACAAAGGGCTATGAGTCTCAATAGCAGACCCGCACATCGCGTAAATGATTTGCAGAGGTCGCGTAGCCCACTCCGGTTGGGAGCTCCGCAGGTTCTGGTTAGAGAACCCGTTTGCTGTGGAATTCCATAGCCCCTGCGTTTATTACCTACCAGGAAGCCGTGCCCCAATCATCGCCGCCATTATGTCCCCGGCGCAACCAAAATTTCCGCCGGGAAAAAATTATGTCCCCTGAGACTCAGCAGTTTTGGCGGGGACGCCGATATTCAAATGTGCGCTTCTGCGTTTTCGTCACGTGCCTTCTTGCCCTGTTACCCCACTCGCCCGTGCGTGCCGAGGTCTACCCGCTCACGCTCTATCGCAGCTACGGTGACATGCAGTCGCAACCCGGCCTGCTGGTGGGCAAGATTAACACCAAGGGGTCAGACAGTTCGATTCCCCCCCGTCAGATACTCGGCTATGATGTGCGCATGTCGGTAGTCAGCGCCTCGGTCGACAACCAGGCGAAGATTTACCCTGGCATGAAGGTCTACATAGTGAAGCGCGAACGCGACCACCAGAAAAACCGCGCGGCGCTGATTGTCGCCGAGGGCGAAATTGATTCCATCTCAGACACGGTCTTTTCGGGCCGGGTGGCACAGATACGGGGACAGTTTTCCATGGTTTCGCGGCAGCACTTCGTGGCGGTACCTCAGGCCAGCAGATCGCGTGAAGGCGACAACAAGGGCGCGCATGAATACTTCATGGAGTCGGAGCGGCACCGTCACGAGAAAGACTTCGCCCGATCTGCACAGAAACTGCAGCACGCGCGGGAGCTCGAACCCAACAACCCGCTGATCAACCTGCGCTATGCCGAGCTCGCGTTACAAAACGGCGCCGAGGACAAGGCGCGCGCGGCGTTGCGCAAGGCCTTTGAAGAGCGGCGCCGCCTCGAAGACGTCAACGAGTACTTGAAGCTGGGCAGCCTTTACCTGGCGGCTGAAGTGCGCGTTCTGCCGATGAAAAGCCAGGATATCCTCAAGTCGGGCACAGCCCTGCTCGCCGCAGTGCGCCAGTTCGAAAAGGATCTCGGTCAGTTCGGCAAAGACCTCACACCCCCGAAGTCTTCGACATTTCGCCTCAGGCACAGCCGCTTCTCGGCGCAGTACCACCTGCAATACGGCATTTTGTTGCGCCAGATTGCAGCAGCGTTACGCGAGTACTCCCCCGAAGCGATTACGAAAGTCCTGGGCTATGGCGAACGTGACGTGCTCTATGCACCCATCGAAACAAGGGTTGCGCGCGAGCGCGTTCTGGCATTACCCCGAAAAGCGTGGGATCGCGCCTACAGCGATGCTGCTATCACGCACTTTGAACTCGCGTTGAAGAAAGACCGGCAAAGCGAAGCTGGCTACGAACTCATTGATCTCTGTGATTCACTTTGGGAGGGTGCTGACAACAACCGGCGCCAGCAGCTGAAAGAAATCATCACGCGTTACGCGCCGGTGTACCTCGAAGCCGCGCATGAAGATCAGCGCATGGGCCGGGTACGCATCGTATTGAACAAGGTGAGCCAGGCCTGATACCGTTTCAGGCCGCGTAGGTTGTTGTGCTTCTGCGCCCCCGCAAGTAACATCTTGCACTTCTCGCAGCACGCACTCCACAGTGCCTCTTGCCATGCCTGCGTTATTGTAGGGCGCTGCAGGCGCCAGGCGCGGTGCATCGCCAGTACCCTGTAGCGGTCAATTTCACGGGCACTGCTGAGCTGTGGCCAGTCGCCGGCACGTTTGATCGTCAGTGGTTCATCGCTGTAGCCGACTGGCGCACGCAGCAGCAGACGCAGCCACAGTTCATAGTCTTCGCACAGCCTGAAGGCGGGTGCGAAGCCCCCGTTCTCCAGGAAGAAATTTCTTCGTAAGACGACTGCAGACGGCGAAATCAGGCAGCGTTCAAGCGCACGCTCAAAAAACTGGCCACCCTGTTTGCGGTGGATTGCCTTTTGTTTTACGACATTGCCGTCGCGCAGCCAAAGTTCGTTGCTATGCCACCACTCTAACCCCGGTTCTGCCTCAAAGGCGTCTACCGCGCGCTGAAGTTTTTCCGCATGCCAGAGATCGTCGCTGTCCAGAAACGCCACGAGGGGAGCAGAACCGCACGCGACCCCGTAGTTGCGGGCGGAGGCAGGGCCGCGGTTTTTGTCCAGGCGCAGCAGGGTGATGCGTTCGTCGCCGCCGGCCAGGTTTGCCGGCACAGGTTCGGGTGAGGCATCATCGACTATCCAGAGTTTCCAGTCGCCGAAAGTTTGGTCTCTCACCGAGGCGATTGCTTCGCTGAGCAGCCCTGCCCTGCCGTATGCCGGTATGACAACGTCAACGCGTGGCATCAGAGGGTGTCGGTACGCACATAGAGCAGAAAGTCATCGGTGTCCAGTCGCGCAAATTCGAGCAGCGTAAAACCGGGCAAGTCTGGCTTCTCTTTTTCGGCTAGTAGCACACTGAGCCGGTTACTCCGCCCTTTACTACCCCAGAGTTCTGTGTCATGCCTTGCGTGTGAGCGGTAGACCGCGATGGCATCGGCGCAATCGTGCCCAATAATGAGGTCACTGAAGTATGGCCCGGCTTCGAGTAGAAGGCTGTTGAAGCCGTCCGCAAGAATTTCCGCCAGAACTACGTGCCAGGTGGCAGAAAAGTCCTGCCGCCATTCAGCTCTCGGGATGACTTTGGCGCGCCTGTTTTGTTTGTTATCTGGCTTTGGGGCCGGCGATGCCGTGCTGCTATCCGGCAGCAGGAAAAGGCTTTCTGGCGGGCGCACTCTCTTGAGCAAAGCTTCGGCATCAGGCTGTTCGCACGCGAGCCCGTATTGCCGCCGCAATAGCTCCCACGCATACGCAGAAAGCCCTGAACGGGAAAGGTCGGGTATCTCACCCGCGGCGCGCACAGTCAACCGTGGCTGGTCTACTTGCACGGTGCCCGGTGAGGCTACAGTGAGCTTCGACCAAAAGCGCAGGGTTGCAGTGAGAAATGCGGCGTCACCACCGCTGATGGGGCCGGATTTTCCGATCACCGGCGCCAATGAGCCGTCGGCGGTTTGCGCCCATTTCAGCAAAACACGCGGACGCCGGAATTTTCGGCTGAAGAAAAAAGGCCCGGTCGTGAACCATTTCTCGCGGCGAAAATCATCTGATTGCCACTCGGTCACTTCGATGCCCTGCTGGCGCATAAGGGCTACTGAACGGCCCTGCACCTCGGCAGCGAAGTCGCGCTCTGCAATAACAACTCGGCCGATGTTGTGCTCCACTATGGCATCCACGCACGGCGGTGTGCGCCCGTGGTGGCAACAGGGTTCGAGCGTCACATACATCGTATGGTTGCTCAGGTCTTTCTGGCTTAGCTGTGCGAGGGCATGGCGTTCGGCGTGTGCATAACCCGCTCGTTGCGTATAGCCGCGCGCGATAATCGTGCCGCGCGGGTCGGTAATGACCGCACCGACTGACGGGTTGGGGTCTGAATTTCCCGCAGCCAAGACCGCCTGCTCATACGCCGCAGAGAGTGCAGCCCGGTCGTCGGCGTTGGTCACGGAACGTTTTCGCCGGTCTGCGCGAGCACCATGTCGAGCGCCAGCAAGAAAACGACGCTGTCTTCTTCGTCGAGGTGTGCGACACCGCGAATGGTGCTCAGGCCGCGCCGATGTTCGATATCGGGATTCTCTTCGATGTTCGCAGCGGGTATTGCCACAACCCGTTCAACCGCGTCGCAGACGAGGCCTGTCAGTCTCCCGTTTTGTGTGGCGACGATCACCCGTGTTTCTTCGTCTGCCGGCTTCGACTCAAGGGAAAAGCGTTCGCGCAGCCCTATAACAGGTATGATTGCCCCGCGCAGGTTGATTACTCCCAACACGTGAGCCGGCGCATGCGGTATTCGCTTGGGTTCTTTGTAACGTATAACCTCGTGTGTCTCGTTTACACCGACCGCGTAGGTTTCTCCCTCAACACGGAATAAGATAAACTGCTGGTCTTGTCCAGTGGACTGCATTAAATGCGGTTTTCCCGGCGCTGGCGATCGGGCAGGCCACCCTTTTCGCCGTTGTCGCGTTTATGAAAATAATAGAGGACCAGCGCCAGCAATACAAGGTAATTGAAGAACACCCAGAGAAAGCTGAGCGCATGGTAAAAACCATAAGCCACTAGTGACTGGCTACCGATGATAGCACTCAGGCCGAAGAAAAAGGTCACGTCGTTGTCGATAAATTTACGCACGAAGGGCGGCCATTGCATCTCTTCTGCCTTGTCGCGCAGGTAAGGCTGTCCGATGAACCAGAGGCCGGGCAGAATTGCCGAATGAAAGAATGCGCTCTCATAGTGTTCACCGTATACACCGCCAGTGTAGCTGAGCATATAGCCCAGCAGCGCACCGGCAATTGCACCCGCGTATCCAGTAGCCGGGTCAGCGCTGACGATACGTTGCCATTCATTGACAATGAAGTTGTGCGCGTAGATGAGCTCTTCGCGCGGGTATTCACGGCGACCATCGCCCAGGAGCCTGCGGTAGTAGTTCAGCAGCAGAATCAGTGCGGCAGTGAAGGCCAACACCAGAATCGAGGCGACAAATTCCATAAACCATTCTGCGGCGCAAAAGCAGCCATACAATCAAAATTCGGGCAATGCTTTGTGGCGCCAGACCTCAGCGGTAAAGGACTTGTCGCAGAGCGTGCACCCTGAACGCAGGTGCGCATGGTGGAATTCAAAAAAGGGCTTTGGGTGCTTCTGGCGGTTACAGCGAGCCTGCTGGCGAAGGCGGGTGCCCGCGAAGATGATAAACCGAGTGCCGGCATCGAAGCCGCGATACGGCATACGCTCGAAACGCAGCAGTTTACAGGTGGCCAGGTTCAAGAATTGCTGCTTGCGGATCCTGAATCGCATGGCCCCAATGCCATTTATCAGGGTGAATTCGCGGTCCGCCGTGCCGGTCGGCTGATACGCTGTGAAGACTGGCGGTTCACGGTGCACCGGGTGCCCGAGGGCTGGGCAATTCTCAAGACGGAGCGCGGAAGATGCAACGACTGAATTCGCTGCGACATTCTTTGCCGATATTGCTGCTGCTCGCAACGCAGGCCTGCTCTAAATACGTCTACGAGCACAAAGAAGGCCGCCTGTCACGCGGGACCTTCAATTTTCTGAAGGCGTACTATTACCAGGGACAATTTGAAGAAGAAGAGACCGTCGAAGCGCGCAACAGGCAGATACTGAACGACCTGGCAGACCTCGACGGCATTGGCCACCTCGCGTCATCGAAGGGCCTGAGAGAGGACGCGTATTATGACGAATATATGTACCGCCAGCAGCATGCGAGGCATGGAAAAGCAGCGATAGGTTACTGGCAGCAGAAATACAAGGACAAGTTCAACTGGCAGATGCTCTTTAGTGCAGAGAATCTGCACTATGACGAGAAAAAATTCCTGCGGGAGTTCAGAACCGCACACCTTTCAGGTGGCAAAATTGGTGATGTCCTGATCGCAACCTTCGAGGGGCGGCCCATCCACTATCATGACCTGAAGCGGGTCATGACCGTATCAGACTATGCGCAGTTCCCTAACTACACCGAACAGGCGCTGCAGTCGGGTATGCGCGACGTTTTGAAGGCTTGGCTGCAGAAGCAGATACACGATCGTATGGTCTGGCAAATGAGTGCGGACGAGCGCGAACTCCTTCGATTCGACCATGACCGCGTTGCTGTCCTTTATCTAAAGGTCAAATACGGGAAGGCGGGCAAAGGCATCTACCCGGGGTCAATGGACAAGATACCGCTGACACCGCAGGAAATTTATGAGCACTTCCACAAAATGCAGAATACGCTGGCCGATGTCCTTTGGGTCAAAGCCGCTTACACGGTGGTAGCAGAAGAGAACCTTGCGGAGGAGCTCATCGCAAAACTCGATAAGGGCGGCAATTTTCCCGAGCTTGCCGCGCGCTACGCCATGGCGCCGAAATTCATCCAGACAGCTAAACCGACTGTCTACCAAGGGTACGACCGCTCGAAGGATATTGAGGCGCGGGAAAAGCGCGATTATTACGACCGTCTGATCATCGACATGGCAGGGCGCGATGTCACCAAACCTGAACCATACCTGGGTCGCGATGGTATTGTTATTGTGCGCATCTACGAAGTTTCGCGTGCGCTCGAAAAAATCAGGCTGCAGGATGTCAGCTGGAAGGTTGAAAACGACCTGAGATTGAAACTATTGGGCGAGGTGTACGAACAGGACGTCCGCGATGCCCGCAACTGGCTCAAGATTAAGTACAACGATTGGTTGATCAGGCGGCTGCCGTAGCGCCAAAAAAAAAGCAGGTTGGTAACCAACCTGCTTCTCTTGTCGACCGTGACAGGTCTCAGCGCTTGCTGAACTGTGTGGCGCGACGTGCTTTGTGGAACCCGTATTTCTTACGCTCGACCATACGTGGGTCACGCGTCAGCAGACCAGCCGCCTTGAGCTTTGTGTGCTGCGAGCTGTCAGACTGGTCGATACTGCGGGCAATGCCCAGTGCGATCGCCTGAGCCTGGCCGGTAACTCCACCGCCGTATACATTCACATGTACATCGGTCTGGCCTGCGCGCTCGGTGAGCAACAGGGGTTGCATTACAGCCGCGCGAAGCTCAGGGCGTGTGAAGTATTCATTCACATCCCGGTTATTGACGAGTATTTTTCCAGAGCCCGGGCGGAGTGAAACGCGTGCTACTGAGGTCTTGCGGCGACCTACGAACTGGTCGGTGGCCTTGCGTTGGCGACGCACCTGCTTGGTGATTGCTTCGTCATTTTTGAGGCTCGCCTTGCGCTGCGTCATTGACTCAGCAAAAGTTGCCGCAGTTTCAGGGCGGCGCGATTCAGATTTATTTTCCATATACTACCTTTTCTTATTTTACTGCAGCTGGTTGCTGACCCTGCAGGTTATGCTCTGCGCCGGGAAATACGCGCATGCGTGTCAGGAGCTTCTTGCCGTATTTTGTTTTGGGCAACATGCCTTTAACTGTCAGCAATACTGCTTTTTCCGGCTCGACTTCCATCTGTTTCAGGAACGGACGGGTTTTCATACCACCGTAATACCGGCTGTGCCAGATGTATTCTTTCTGAGTTGCCTTGTTACCAGACAGTTTTACCTGAGAAGCGTTGATGACGACAACATGATCGCCCACCAGCTGGCCGGGCTGGTAATTTTTCTTGTTTTTGCCCATCAGCAGTGTGGCAATTTTGGTGCTCACGCGACCAAGAATCATATCTTTCGCGTCTACCACCACCCATTTGTGGGTTAATTCTGCACGCTTAGGAAAGTGCGTGCGCTGACCTTTGAGAGGATCCATCGCGCCAAAAACGGCATTTCAGATATAGCGTCGAGCAAATTGCACAGGGCCGGCCAACGGCCCAATCACGGGCGGAGCTAACCCCGGCCTGGTTCAGGCGCTCCGTATTATGTCTCTTTATCCCGATTCTAGACGTCAAGCAGAACAAAGGTGACATCATCCAGAAAGGGTTCGCCCTCGGCAAATTCGCGCAGTGTCGCCAACAGCTTTTCTTTGACTTCGGCCAGCGGGGCATCACGCATCTCTTCGAGTACCTGCACCAGCCGTTCTTCGTCAAAGAACTGGCCTTTCTTGTTTGTCATTTCGATCACACCGTCGGTAAAGAGGACCAGTCGTGTCTGCGGCTGCAGGTGCTGCATCTCGACCGTGATTGCCGCTGTCTTACGAATACCGAGCACCCCACCCGGCGGCTGGATGCGTTTGACGGTCTTTTTGCCTGGTTCCTGGACCAGCAGCGGCAGGTGGCCTGCGTTGGCGTGCAACAGGCGTTTGTTCTTGAAATCGACCAGGGTATAGGCGCAGCTGATGAACGTACGCTCCCCCCTGTCCACCATCACATCGTTGAGTTCTTTGAGCAGCTTTTCGGGAAAGCGTGCCTTGTCGCGCAGGTTGTGAAAGGCGATCTTGAGCATTGCGGCATAGAGCGCTGCGGGGATGCCGTGCCCTGCGACATCTGCTATCAGAACTGCAACCGTGTTTTCGTCTTCGACAAAGTCATAGAAGTCGCCGCCAATACTACGTGCGGGCATACACACAGCTTCGATTTTGTAATTGCCGCTGCGGGGTTGCGAGGTAGGAATAATTGACTCCTGAATCGAGCGTGCAATCTCAAGCTCGCGGTTCAGCGCACGGTAGTTCTCACGCGCCAGGCTCGCCTCGCGCTGCAGTAGCAGGTTGCGAACGCGCGCAACGACCTCTGCTTTCTCGAAAGGGCGCCTGATGAGATCGTTTACCCCGGCAGAGAAAGCGCTCGCCGCGACACCCGCCTGGTTGCTGTCGATAATCAGTATCACGGGCAACAGACCAATATCGTACTGGGTGCGGATGTTCATGGTGAGCTCAATACCCGACACGTCAGAGAGCAGTACGTCGCAGATCACCAGGCTGATGTCCTGCCTGTTCTGCAGGTGCAGCATTGCCTCAGCGCCGTTCTTCGCGATGGTCACGGCCTTGCCCAGGGAAGCGAGTTGCTCCTGGAGCAGACGGTTCTGTCCTGCATGGTCGCCGACGATGAGCACCCTGTCTGCACCGGCAACTGATGTGTCGGCGCCCTTGAGAAGCGGTGAAACCTGCGCCTCTTCGGTCTTGCGGTGCTCGGTGCGGTGGCGGCTGCGCGCGATAATGCCTTCGAGCGCATCAATGTGCTCGTAAGGTATCGTGATGCTGAGTGCATGCTGGCTTTCGGCGAATTTGTGATAGATATATTTGCCGCCCATCAGTTCTGCCAGCTTTTGCGTTACCAGTGGGCCTACCTCTTCGTTTTCGGTCTCGAGCGTTTCGGTGTACCGTGGGTCTGGATCTGCACCATTGTAGATCACGCTGATCGCCAGCTGACCGTCAATTTTGCCGAGCTTCACCGTTATGGCATGCGAATGCGAATAGCGTATCGCCGTATTGAGCAGGTTAAGAAGAATCTGCTGCACGCGCACCGGGTCGACCTGCACATCTTCCAGCCCTTCGGGAATCTCGTCGATCAGCGCGAACTGACGGTTTTCCGTCAGACCCAAGCCCAGCTTCAGTACGGGGTCTATCACTTTGCGCAGCGAAACCGTCTGCAGGTTCAGTCTCAGGTCGCTGTGTTTGAGTCGTATAAAATCCCGCAAGTCGTCTATCAGGTACATCAGTCTCTGGCCGCTTTCTTCGACGACCGCAAGCGTGCGCTGCACCTGTTCACTGACGGCGCCGCTTAATCCCCTGCGCACGTTTTCGATTGTCTGAACCATTGCCTGGACAGGCGTGCGGAGTTCATGCGAAGTGTGTTCCAAAAATTCATCGCGTAGTTTGTCAGAGCGCAAGAGGCGCAGCGACAACTCGGCATTTTCGTGGAACAGGCGGAGCGATTTGCCTGATATGAGTATCGCCTGCATAAAGGTAAAACCGAGGGTTGCGTAAGAGAAGAGCAATGGTCCCGAGTGCCACTCGGCGCGCCGCAAGGCGTCATTGATGAATGTACCACCCAGGACAGTAATGCCCAGAACCAACAGCCTTGCGCCATAGACATTACGCCAGGCCAGACGGCCCAACAGGTACATTCCCATTGGCAGAAACAGGCCCATGATAACCTGGAAGGGTTCACGCAGGTCGCGCATCCATGCGAAGGGCAGAACCACAGCGAGCATGCCGAACACCACCGGCAGAAGGACCATAAAGGTAATCTGCCTGCTACGCCGAAAATCCGGAAAGAAGTTCCGGATATACATGGTGAAAAATGCCGCGTCGAAAAAGTTTATCACGTACTCAACACGTACGCGTTTTGCCCACTGCAGTGACGGAAAAATATCGGCGATGACCGTCTCGCCCGAGAAAAGCCGGCTTACCCCAACCAGCAGGCAGAACAATCCGTAATAAACAGACGAGCGTTCGGGATGCCTGAGAAAAAACAGCAGTGCATGATACAGGGCAAACGTGATGAGTGAAACGCTCACCACCACGTCGCTCACGAGTGCTTCGAGACGAAATCGCTCCATTGCAGCGGCACTGGCGATACTCACAGATTGCGCGATGCCGCCTTTGTTAAACATCCCGTTGGCAACGTGAATGACAACTTCGGTGCGCCCCGCCAGCGGCAGCTGAAGGTAGCGCATGCGGGTTGCTGGCACAACTTCAGCCGGGTTCTCAGCGACGCGGCCGTTTTCCGCTTCCAGGTGACCATTCACATAGATGCGTGATGCGGTCTGTAACTGTGGGATTCGCAGTGTATAGTTCGCGATTTGCGGCGGTAGCATCAGCTCGATGCGGTACGTGGCGCTTGCAGCTGCTGGCAGCCGTAACGCCGCGTCGGCATAGAGGTTAAAGCTCTGCGGTACAGGCGCGAACTTCCGTTCGGCCAGGTGTTTAGCGATCGCTGACGGCTCAATCAGCTTGTTGGGATAGTACTCCCAGGTGCCGTTAAGTTCCAGAATCGGCCCTTCAGCAAACGGGATACGAAAAAGGTCTGCCTTGCCTTCGGTAACCCCTGATACTGTCGTGCTGCGCCCGCAAGCAGCGAAGAATAGCAGCAGTAATATCGCTGGTGTATATCGCCTGGGCCGGGTCATTTCAGTTTTTTCTTCAGGTGCTGGGTGATACGGTCATCGGCATTGGCCTTCGCCAGCCGGTTGACCAGGTTTGCCGCACGGGAACGGTTTCCTGTTTTCAGCGCAATCGCGGCAAGCAGCTGTGTCGCGCGTACATCGCCCGGGAATTTCTCGAGATGCAGTTTCACGTGTTTCTCCGCAAGCTCAAACTCCCGGAGCTGGTAATAGATGCGCGCCGATAAGAAAGGCAATGCCGGAAATTCCGGGTAGAGTTTCCAAAGGTCTTCGAGCAGACGTGAAGAGTCGTTCAGCATGCGCCGCTTCATCGCCTGCACTGTCTCGTTGAACTTCTCGATAAACTGCCGGTAGTGCGGGTGCACCCGCAGCACAATCATCGATACGTCGTCACGGATGCGCGCACCCCCTGCGAAGCGCAATAGTTCATCGTGCACGGCATCGGCTATCATCTGCGGCGACTGGTCGTGGTGCTGCAGAATCAGATCCTGGAGGCGGTTGTTGCCGAATTCTTCGCCACGCGGGTTTGCCTGTTCGGTGATGCCGTCGGTAAAAAGCACAAGCAGATCTCCAAACTCGAGCCGCGAAGTTTTTTCTTCGTAGCTGTCGGTCGCGTCAGCCATCGCGCCGATAAAAAGTCCCGCTGTATCGTAAGCTTCGATCGTATGTGTCTTGCGGTGGTAGTGCAACGCCTTTTGGTGTGAAGCGTTGGCATAGGTCAGGCGGAGCTTTTCATCGATACGCACCAAAAACGCCGTCAGGTAATCCTGCGTCTTGATCTGTTCACTGAGCTGTGAATTAACTTCACGAAATACCGCAGCCGGCGAATCGGTCTGTCGTATGGCAGCTGCAAACGCATCGTTTGCAGCCATGGTAATCAGGGCTGCGGGTACGCCATGGCCCGAAACATCGGCCAGAAGGACGAAGATCGCCTGGTCTTTCTTATAGACGTTCAGAAAGTCGCCCGAAACTTTCTGCATGGGCCGGTATAGAATACCGAACTGCACGGCGTTCCACGGGGCGTGCTGCTGCGGAATCATTTCTTTTTGTATTTCCGCTGCAAAATCCAGTTCGGTCTGAATCTCCCGGTCCTTCTGCTGCAGTTCGGCATTTGCCTGGCTCAGGTGCGCCGTTGCTTCGCGTATCTGGTGTTCGAGGTCACGGCGGTAGTTGAGCACTTTCTGCGCGGCGTGAAAAAAACCCGAAGACAGTGTAGCCAGTTCGCGGTCGGACGCTCGGGAATAAAAATCGGGGTCATGGCCTTCCTGCAAGCCAATGGCAGCAACCTGCAGTTCCTTGATCGATGCGAAAATATTCGAGAAGAAGAGGATTGTCAGCACCATCAGCAGTGCGAGCGAGAACAGCGAAAAACCAATGATGTAGTGGTAACCACTGCCCGTCTTCGCTACGTCGGAGCGCAGCAGTGAGATCAGGATATAATCGCTGATCGCAATAACACTCATGATACTGGCAAACTTCCACTTGAGTGAGATAGAAAACGCGTTCGGCGGTTCATGCCCCATGAAGAAGAGCTGGCGCTTCACAAGCGAACGGTAGCGCCCCATGTGCAGGTCACCCGTGACGTAGACAAACAGGATATGTATCGGGAGTGTGACCAGCGCCGTCTGGATATAGATATCAGCATGGCCGGTGTGAAGCCAGGCATACTCGGCTACGAGGACCGTACCGATCACAACTCCCACATGAAATGGTCCGAACAGCGCCCGACTTTTTCCGTAGTCAGTGAGGTACCAGAGCAGCTTTTCATATTCTGCCACGGTCCTGTCTATTCTGAGGCGGCCCTCTTCGAACATGCTGTTCACAAAGCGCACGCGCGGAATGAACGTGCGAATTTTCAGGCGGTGCAGGCCATCGTTCAGGTAGATCTCGATCATCACGATGATGCCAAGGCCTGCGAGCAGCGATTCGAGCGTACCCGCGTGAATTTCCGCGAGGTGACCGCGGGCAAAACCATAAGCAAACCCCGCAGCGGCAAACACGCTGGTAAAGACCACGTGCAACAGGGGTGCTGCGTAAAAACCCACGAGCCAGGTCGCAAGTTTCGTCATCTGCCGGTAGAAGTTCAGAATTGCCGCAATCATTTTTGTCTCAGCATCGCCAATAGTTCGTTGATGCGTGCTTCAATTTCTGCGGCAGGCAGCGAACGATATTTTTCGGGGACCATGTCCTGGTGTGTGCATTCGCGCACAGCGACCAGCGTCTGCAACTCAATCGCCAACGGGTACTCAGGGCTGCGGAAGTTTGTGATAGTCTCTTTCATGATCCCGGTCGAAAGGGCTGCCTTGTGCTTCACCTCGGCAGCCAGCGCCGACCGGGTGAGCATCGCCTCGATGTCTGCTCCGGAGTACGAACGCTTTCTGTCGAGCAGTGGTTGAATTTCGGCAACCGGCGGAGTTATCTTCAATTTGCGGCAGACACTCTGGTACAAAGATTCGAGTTCTGCTGAACTTTGGGGATGAAACAGGGCCAGGTGTTCTTCGGCACGCCCCTGCCGCTTCATGTCGACCGGCAAAAGGTCGGGCCGCGAAGTCATTAGAAACCAGATAATCTTTCCGCGGTAGGTGGTGTCGCTCATCAGCGCGGCCAGCGAAGCAAACACGCGCATCGATACGCCGCTGTCACCCTGCGCATCGCGGTTGCCAAGAAAGGCGTCTGCCTCGTCGATCATCACCGCTACGGGATAGATAGACTTCAAAATGCTGAAAATTTTCTCGAGGTTCGCTTCGGTCTCGCCCTGCCACTGCGACCTAAAGTTCAGAAACTTCACTACCGGCAGCGCTGCATCGTGCGCAAAACATTCGGTGATGAAGGTTTTTCCGGTGCCCACCGGCCCGCAGATCAGAAATCCCATCGGCAGGTACTGGGTCTTGCCCTCACGAATGGCTTCGGCCGTCAGCGACAAAATTTCTTTCACCTTCTCGTGGCCTGCGACAGCACTTAAGCTGTGTTTTGGTTCAACGATTTCCAGCAGGCCACGGCATTCAGCACTGATGAGCTCCCGCTTGATGGCGCGCAGCGTCAGATCGTCACTGGTCTTTTGCCCCAGTACTTCGAGAATCTGCCGGTTGGTGAGGCCCGAGGTCAGTTCGGCAAGCTTGGGTGCGTCACCCCGAGCTTTGTCAAAGGGTGCCGCGCTGATTGTCTGCTCTCTTTCCTGCAGCGACGGTCGCGCGATAGCCACGTGCTCGATAAATGCATTCTTCGCTATGAAGCTGTCGAGACGTGCCACCTCGGGCGCAATCAGCACGAAGCGAATCTTGTTGCGGCGAAATTCGGGGTTCTGTGCCCATTTGTCGAGAGCGATAACGAGGTAGCGCAGCTCGTTGTTGTTATTCAAACCCGTCGGTACAATATGATCGAGGTAGTGGATGACGACCGCGAACGATTTCTTGTCGAGCAGGTGCAGCCGCGCGAGGTTGTCGAGAATCGAAAATGCCTGCACGGGGTCTTTCGGTGGGTTCTGCGCATAGTTTGTCTTGTGGTAGGCGTCATAGCCCGAGAGGGAGCGCAGGTAGTTTTCGCGCTGCTTTGCATCGGCAAAATAAATTCCACCCTGCGGATCGTACTCTGCGACAGTATCATAACCCGCAAAGACCTGGCTGCGCAGCGCCTCGCTCAGTGTCTGGAACTTGTTCTGCGTACTGCCAGCCTCGGCCGCCAGGTATACATCGCGCACGTTGCCGCTGAGCAGCACAACCGAATGCTCACCCGATTCGAGCACACGCCTTGCTGCTTCCAGAAACATGCCGCATGGGTCAGAAATTGTCCGTGTGGTGGAAAGTTGAATTCCGCCTCACCCCCCCAACCCCCCTCTCCACATAGTGGAGAGGGGGGAGAAAGACATGCTTGGCTCTGGCCTCACCCTCCCGGCCTCCCTCTCCACATAGTGGAGAGGGAGGAGAAAGACAGGTCTCACCGCTGGACGCATTATTCCTTCACCCCCTCTCCATAACATGGCGAGAGGGTTCCATGCGCCTTTCAGTCAGATCCTAACGGCGCCGTAGCAGAAATTCGTAGATAGCAAAACCAGCGTAACACTGGTAATGCTCGCAGCCAGGAAAATAAGGTAGTAGGCTCTCAATGGCGTATTTTTTTCGCAACTCGTTCGGCGATAAGCTCAGATAATCCCAGACCGAAAAGGGCGATGCCACAAGTAAGAGCCACAACACTGGCAACGATCATTATGGGACTCATGTTCAGAATTTACCTCGCTGAGATTATGGTGTCAAGTTATTTGAGGCGCTGGCCGTGGCCTCACCCTCCCAGCCTCCCTCTCCACTATGTGGAGAGGGAGGAGGAAGACAGGTCTCACCGCTGGACGCATTACTCTTTCACCCCCTCTCCATGTTATGGAGAGGGGGTCGGGGGGTGAGGTCCTCAGCCGCACGCTGCTCGAATCGATGCCAGCACAGAGCCTATGTCATTAACCACTGCATCATTCTTGAAGCGTAACACGCGAATACCTCGGTTCATGAGCGATGTTGTTCGCTCTGCATCGATTAATTGCTGGTCTGGTGTCTCGTGAATACTACCATCGACTTCAACGCAGAGCTTTTTCTCGGCGCAGTAGAAGTCGAGAATCATCCGGTCAATGCGGTGCTGCCGTCGGAATTTCAGGCCATTCAGCTTCCGATCGCGCAGAAAATTCCACAGCACAGCTTCCGCTTCGGTAGCAGCCCTTCGCAGTTCTCTCGGTCGCCCGTGCATGGTAAATGGTTACTGGATCGTATGCTCTGTCAATGGTATGGGGGATGCAGCCTCACCCCCCCACCCCCCCTCTCCACATCGTGGAGAGGGGGGGGCAAGACAGGTCTCACCGCTGGAAGCAATACTCTTTCACCCCCTCTCCATAACATGGAGAGGGGGACGGGGGGTGAGGGCATAAAAAAACCCCCGTCACCGGGGGTTTCGCCTCCGGTTATGGGCTTAAGCCCATAACCGAAAAGTTGATTTTCGTTCTAACGAATTAGAAGCGGATACCAACGTTCACAGACGCAGCGATATCGGTGATACCGTCTGAGCTGTATGAGCTCTTGCCCGTTGTTACGGAAGCTGCATATTCAGTTACTGTTTCAGTAGTTGAAGATGGGCTGATTGTCTTGACAGTCGTTTTTTTGCCGTCGTTGTTTGCAGTCGCGACGAGCAGACGAACGCCCAGACCAACGTAGATATTTTCAGTGACTGGATAGTTGTATCCGAGCTCACCATAAGCACCGATTGCCGAGTTGAACTCTGCAGTTGTTTCACGCTTGGTAGCTGTGAAAGCAGCGTTGCTTGGGTTTGAGAAAGTAGTTTCTGTGAACTGGTTGTATGGCAGAACGTATGCCACACCAGCACCAGCGTAGAGGCTACCACCGAATGCATCAATCATTGGACGGAAACCAAGGCCGATCACCATTGAGTTACGTGTAACGACAGTTGACGTGCCAGCAGTAATTGCCGGTGTCTGGTTTACTGTGACATTCGTTGCATCCCAAGTACGTGACTTGATATTGCGGTAATCGAAAGAACCTACGAGCGCGAGTTTGTTGGCGATTTCGAAACCTATTGTTGCACCACCGCCGAAACCAGCAGAGTTTGAAAGTTTGTACTCAACAGTAGCTGCTGTCACGTCGCCTGTTGCTGACGATGATGAGGATCCGTTACCGAGCGTGTAAGTACCACGACCTTCGATAAAGAGGCCCATTCCTTTACCTGACTGGCCACCCATTGCAGGTGCTGCTGCCGGTGCTGCGATTGCAGGTGCTGCTGGTGCTGCAACTGCTGGTGCCGCTGGTGCTGCTGGTTTTGCTGGTGCTTTTGCTGCAGGTTTTTTCTGCGCAGCCAGTGAACCAACAAGTGCCAAAGCGGCGAAAACACTAATAAGTTTTTTCATGTTGTCTCCTGAAAATTTGTTTTTCGCCTGCCGTGGCCCACAACCTTGCGGTTGCAGTGACCCGGACAGACATGAGTTAGGACGCCCGAAACCACTCAAAGCGGCAAGTTTTTTTTCCCGAATCGGTAAACGGCCCGTTAGCGGACACATTGTGATTAAGGTGAACGTGTGTATTTGATCAGTGTCGTGGTTCCGACACTAATGTCATTATGTATGGTCTCAAATCAAATCAAACAACTCTTTCGGATCTTTGATCGAATCAAGAAAAACCATCTGCGGGCCGAGAAATCCATTGAACTCAGAAGCATACACCGAGGTGTAAGCACCTGCGCTGAGAAAAAGAATCTTGTCGCCCGTCTTTGGTTGCGGTATCTGCGTTTCATACATCTTGTCGACTGAGTCGCAGCTTGGACCACAGAGCATGGCTGTCTCTTTTTCGCCCGTGCCCGAGAACAGCATCGGGTAAGTGATGCCGTCGATTGTTTCCATCATACCAGTGAAAACTCCGCAGTCCATGAATGCCCAGGTTTTTTCACGCCGCGCGACGCCGATAATCTTTGAAGCGAGCACGCCGGCTGAACCAGAAATAAAACGGCCAGGTTCGACAATCAGGTCTGCCGGTTTGAAACCCTTGCGCTCCCATTCTTTTAGGTGGCGGAGTACAACTTTGCCGATATCACTTACAGCAGGAATTTTGCGGCCCATGGGTACGGGCAGACCACCGCCGATGTTGATGGTTGTTGGGTTGAGGCCATACTCGCGCGCAATCTCGATGCAGCGCCACGTGAGGTAGAGCGCGCTGTCCCAGCCGGCGATGGTTTCGCACTGCGAGCCAGGGTGAAACGTGATGCCGTCGAGTGGAATCTCGTTCTCTTTCATGTAGCGAAAGATCACCGGCCAGAGTTCTTCGTCCGCACCAAACTTACCCGAGAGCGGCCACATCGAACCTTCGTTCGGCACGACGATACGCAGCTGTGGTCTCACCCGGCGGCTGAGCGGAGTCGAAGCCGCGGCGTGCGGTCTGAACTTCTCGAGCTCTTCGACCGAGTCAAAGCTCTGGATCGTTACACCGTGTGCCAGCGCCTTCTCAATTGCTGCCGGAGCTTTCACCGGGTTCGAGAGCACAATCTCTTCTGCCTTCACACCGAGTGACAAAAGCTTTTCAATCTCGGCGATGGAAGCCGTTTCAAAATGCGATCCCTCTTTTTTCAGAATTTCGATGATTTCGGGATGTGAATTCGATTTGATCGCATACGCAATGCGAAAAGGCGGCAGAGCCTCCTTGAGGTCGAGATAGTTCTGCCGAACCTTACTGCGGTCGATAAAGAGAATGGGTGTTTCGTGTTTTGTCATGGAGTGTCCGTAAGTTGATGAAAATTAATCGCTGGTCCTGCAATAAAAAAACCCCGCAGCGCGGGGTCTTGCCTCTGCAGCTTGTGCCGCAGTTATTTGCAGCACAATTACTTCTGCGCGTCTTTCATCATCGCCGCGAGGCCCTTCTTTTGCAGGGTGCGCAGCGCGCGGGTAGAGACGTTCAGCGTGATGTAACGGCCCTCTTCAGGAAGAAAAATACGCTTCTTATGCACGTTGGCCTTGAAGGTCCGGCGTGTCTTGCGGTGTGAGTGGCTGACATTGTTACCGAATGCGGTGCCTTTGCCGGTGAGTTGACATTTTCTGGCCATGGGAATCTCCTTTGGAAGCGCCAGAGTGAGCTATTCAGATAGAGGGTAAAGTTTTTTTGAAGTTCAGGCGCGACTTTGGGGGCGCTGTAGCGCCCCCAAAGTCGCGCTGTCAAAAACCCCAGTAAATACGCGCTTTTTCCTTTACAAGGCGGGGAGTATACCCCATTATGTCACATTATGGCAGAAAAGAAACCCCTTTCCAAGAGTCAGTTGCTCTCAACGCTCGCCGAAAAAACCGGCCACAGCAAGAAGGACATTGACGCAGTTCTCGAAGCGCTGACAGAAATCGCTTACAAAGAAGCAAAATCAGTCGGCAAATTCACACTCCCAGGCTTTGGCATTCTGAAGCTGGTTCAGCGTGCAGCTCGTATGGGCCGCAACCCTGCAACCGGTGAACAGATCAAGATTCCTGCAAAAACCGTTGTGAAGTTCTCAGTAGCAAAAGCTGCAAAAGAAGCTATCGCTGGCAAAGCCCCGGCGAAGAAGAAGTAATCCGCTAAACCATTTTCTATTGTATTGACAAGGCTGCGGGCGTAACCACCCGCCTGGCAGTCAAGAACGTCCTTCAGGTAAAGGGGCGCGGATTTGGGGTCGAGGGAATCCTCGACCCTTTTGCTTCTGGCCTGTTAATCGCCGCGACCGGCGACTCAACCCGTTTTCTCTCTTATTTCCTTCGCTTTGAAAAGACTTATGTGGCGGAGCTTTCACTTGGACGGGAGACCGACACGCTCGACAATATGGGTTCCTTAACTAAGGAAATGCCCGTGCCTCAGCTTTCTGCAGAGTCTTTGGTAGGTACTAAAGACCGTTTCACGGGGAAAATCCTCCAGGTGCCCCCCCTTTTCTCGAATGTGCAGGTCGACGGTCGCCGGGGACACCAGATTGCCCGGGCCGGCGAAACGGCTGAACTCAAGCCGCGCGAGGTTACCGTCCACAGCCTCGGGCTTTACATAGTTAATAATACTACCCTACGCATCGAGTGTACCGTGAGCGCGGGTACGTATATTCGTTCGCTCGCGCGGGACATCGCGGCCGCGCTGGGCACGTGCGGTCATTTGTCAGCGCTGCGCCGCATGGCCATTGGGCATTTTTTGGTAGGTACTAAAGAAGCTCCCGCATGCCAATATGGCGTTGTCATTCAGCAATTGCCCGACCCCGAGGCGCTTTCGTTCCTTGAAGAACTGCGCCTACCGCTGGCTGAGGCCCGGCGGTTTTATCAGGGCCAGAGACCTGCTGTAGCACCTGTTACAGAGCTCGGCCTGCGCCGGGTATTTGCTGAAGACCGTTTTATCGGCTTGGGCAGGCTCGAGCAGGGCCGGCTGCTGGTAGAAAACATCTACCCGCAGCAGGTCCTCGGCTTTTGAGCGCCCGTACGGGCACTAAAAACCGAGCTGGTAATCTGCCGAAAACCGCAGGTAGCTTGCTGAGTTCTTCGGCTTGTTCTGCTCGTCGACCGGCTGAAACGCTGTCTGGATGCTCGGGTACACAAAGTACTGCGCGCGCAGCATGATTCCCATGAAACTGCGACTCAGAGATAGGCTATAGCGCATACCTGACCACTTGCCCGTTCGGCTTTTGCCATCGAGGTCAATGTCACCAAAAGTAGAAACAATGTAGGTCTCCGAGGTTTGATCAAAGATCGCGTACGATGTATCGGCCGCAAACTTTAGGCGCGCCCGAATGACAGGTAGCAGATAGGATGCGTAGAGCCCGCCTTCAAGGTTCCACAGCATCAGCAGGTCTTCGGTTGTCTTCGCGGGATGTTTCGCGTTCATGATGTCAAGAAACGTGGCAAAGGTTAATCCAAATGCAACCGGGCCGATATTGAAGAGTTGGAAACCCGTGTCGGCATACAGAGTGCTGGACCAGTTGAGCAGATCGCGGCCCTGAACACCCGCGGGGTTGGGTTGGCTGAACGACCGGTAGTTCACGCCGTAGTTGGCCCAACCAGAACCAAAATGGCTCTGGCTCTCGAGGCCGATCAGCCAGAAACCGGAATTCTTGTAGGTCGTCGGGATCGTCGTGCCGGTCGGTGTCGAGGGCATGCCAATCTGCCCGTAGATGTTGAGGCCGCCCAGGCGCAGGCCTGCGTCAATCGCCGTCATGGTGCTGGCATATCGATAAAACTGCGTATGGCGCTCGAAATAGTTGCCCTGGTAGCTGATGCCCGCGTAGACAGCGTTACGCGCATGAACCTGTTCGCCCTCGTCGTCGGCTGGTTCTGATTTTTTCACCGGCGCCGGTTTTGGCGGCGGGGGAGCATCTGCGGCTTTGGCGAGTGCAATCTTCTCGCCTGGTTTACCCGAAGGTGCTGCTGCGGCCATTTTCGCCTGCTGCGCACGCGCATCGGCTTCAATCACCCGGACTATTTCTGCTGCGACCTTGTTGGTGGCATCGAACAGTGTTGCGTCGACGGCGTTGGTCACATCGGGCACCGCGATAAACCGGTCTGGCGCGACGAACACGCGCGTCGCAAAAGTTACCTGTGTCTTGCGGGTATTCAGAGTGTATGAGCCCACAATGACATAATCACTACGAGTCAAAATCGCGATCTGCTTCACGTCACTGTCGAGTGGCACCTTACCGGGACGCCACAGGCGTTTGACCTCACGGTCGACAGCGGCCTTGTCGGCCCGCTGGAAATCAAATCGCTCCTGCATCGAGTTGTTGATCGCGTCGGTCAGCGACGGCCCGAGGTATGCGTAGTTTTTGGAACCCGTTGCATCGACGTAGTCGGGTAGGGCAACAATCGCGAGAGCGGGTTGGGTGGCGGGTGTCTGTGGCTGGCTGAAGATAGGCAGTAAACTTGCCAGAAGCACGACCACCGCAAGACGGCGGATATACATTGCGGCCAAACGACACTACGAATCATCGGGTCAACAAAGGCAAGACCACAAGCCCACAACCTGCTCGACGCTGTGTCTCAACCTTGTCTTTTGCTACCACGCTGGAGCGGTGTCCGAGTGGTTGAAGGAGCAGCATTGGAAATGCTGTATACAGGAAACTGTATCGTGGGTTCGAATCCCACCCACTCCGCAGCATAACCCTTACCCGGTGCGCGCACGCACCGGGTAAGGGCGACCTTATGCCTTACTTCCACAATACCGGACAGGATCTCTATTACCGCTCTGCCGGTAAGGGTAAGACTGCGCTCATTCTCGTGCACGGCTGGTACCAGAACGGGCAACAGGCGTATGGGGCCATTTTGCCGCACCTGCGCGAGAAGTACCACGTTTTCATTCCCGACCTTCCGGGCCATGGGCTTACCCCGCAGGTTCCCGCTGATTTTTCTACCACGATGAACGAAAACCTGCTGATCGAATTCGTTCGTTACATAAAGAGGCATTACCGTTGCAACAGAATTTATATCGCAGGCCATTCGTACGGAGCGTTCACGGTGCTGGCGATTGCCGCGCGCATACCCAGGGAACTCGATGGCGTTGCCGCACTGTCGGCTGTAGATGACTATGCTCCGTACCACAAAAGATTGAAGAGCGTCTTGCGGATTCCCCGCTGGCTCACGCCGTTCTACTACCGGTTACAGGCGCTGTTCGGGGGGTTTCCGTATGGCGACCGCGAGCAACTCTACGCTGACGCCCACCATGAACTCAAGCCAGGTAAGCTGGCTTACGCGAAAAAGAAAAACAAGACACTCTCACCAGCGGCGTCGCGGCGTTACATGCGCGCCTTTCTCTCGGCGAGGATACACTGGCCGGCAGAACAACTCTCGACGCCATTGCTTCTTATCTACGGTAGCCGTGACATGCTGACCCCTGCATCGTGGTCAAAAAAGATTCAACCCCACTTTGTGCGCAGTTCGGTCGAGGTAGTCGCTGATGCGGGCCACAATGTACAGATTTCTGCGCCGAAGGCGGTTGCCGGCCATATTCTCCGGTTTTTCAGGCGTCGTTAGGTAAGTCGCGGCCGCAACGCACGAAACCACTCATTCTGAAAGTTGTTTGCGGCCCCGACGGCGAAAGCGAGGTGGATAATGCGCGTACGGATTTTCCTGCTTTTCCTCGCGGCCGTAGTCGTCTCGGCCTGCGGCAAACCCAAAGAATGGACCGAACGCTACAAAAGGTCAGCGCGCGCCGATATCGATCTTTACCTTGTCCCCGAAAAATATGCACTGCTCGAATCCAGCTGGCTCAAGAAGACGGCGATTGCCCGTTTTGACAAGCAGCAGCTCGTTGAATCACTCGCACAGTACGGTCGCTCGATCGACGATCTCAGGCGTAACCCTGCATACGAGTATAAAGAGCAGGGCAACTTAGTCAACCTGCGTGTCGGGCGCATCTCCCATTCTACCGCCTATGACTACGATGTGAATATTCCGCTCGTTTTTCACGGCAAATGGTTCGACGCCGGCCAGTTCGGCGAGACCGTGTATCAGCAACACATTGCCCCGACGCTGGCAAAACTCCTCGGCGTTACGGCACCTTCGGGCGTCGAAGTAACTCCGCTTTCTGTACGTACAGATATTCAGGCCAAGCCAGAGATTGTTGTCGTGGCAGTGATTGACCAGGGTGGTACCAACCTGCTGACGACGCATCGCTCCGCCGCGCCACGCATACATGCCCTCATGCAAAAGTCAGCAAACTATACCGGTGCACAGGTCGGCCATCTCGATGCGCACACGGCAGTTGGCCACATGGCGATCGGCACCGGCGCTTTTCCGGTGAAGAGCACTGTGATCGGCAATACCTTCTTTTCGATGGAGCGTAAAGACGGCAAGGAGAAGCTGCAGAAGAGCGAAATTTACGCGACCAAAGACGAGAGCAAGGTGTCACCCGAAGAACTCAAATCCGAGAGTCTTGCCGACGTGCTCAATGTCGTGAACAAGGGACGCTCCGTCATCATTTCACAGTCTTACGCGCTGCGTGCCGCACTCGGTATGGCAGGGCATGGCTCTTCGCTTTCGGCGCCAGACATCGCCGCGGCAGTGCGCAGCGGCAACCATGTCTACTGGTTAGACGCCGGCAAGTCACGCTGGATTACCGACACGCGCTACTATTCGCTGCCCGGCGTGGCGAAGGCTTCAGAGCCGCTGCTCCACTTTATGAAGTACTACCCGCAGGGTTACCAGGGTTACCAGATACGCGACAGCAAAGCGGCCTTTGAAAACTGGGGAGTCATGATGGCTACCCCGGCGGAAACGCAGCTTGAGGGTGAACTCGTGCGCGCTGCAATCTCGCAGGAAATCATCGGCAAGAAGCGCGACAAAGATGGGTTTACCGATCTCGTCTATGTGACCTTCAAGTCTGCCGATGCGGTAGGCCACCACTTCGGTTACCATTCGCTCGAAGCGCGTGAAACCCTGGCAGAGATCGACGCGCAGATTGGCAAAATCGAAGATTTCCTGCGGCAGAATTACGGGGAGAATTTTGCGCTCGTGCTGACCGCCGACCATGGTTGCGCTCCTCTGTCAGAAATTACCGGCGGTGCGCGCCTGACCGTCGAAGAGGTAATCACAGAAATTGACAAGTTGCTGCCACCCGCCGTCGCTGCCAACGAATCGCTCGTGACCTTCATGACTGTCGGGCAGGTCTCGCTCAACAAGAAGCTGATGGCCGCGCATAACATTACGCTCGAGCAGGTGCGGTCGCGCATAAAGACCATCAAACCCGAAGGCAAACTGTTCTTCAAAGATGTCCTCACCCGCGCGGACTTAGACCTTGGCGGCTGAAGTACTGCAGGCAGATCGGCGCTTCATCGCCGGCCTTTTGTTTACCATTCTCGGCGCTGCGGGATTTTCCGCGAAGGCGATTCTTGCGAAGCTCTGTTACCGCTACGGTATCAGCGGCTTTGCCACGCTGACGCTCCGCATGATTTTTTCGCTCCCCTTCTACCTGGTCATATTCTTCTGGTTCTACCGGCTGCAGTCACCCGAGCTGCGCGCGGGGTTTCGCAAACACTGGGCGGCCATGGGGCTCGTGGGCCTATCGGGCTACTATCTCGCGAGCTGGTTTGATTTTGTCGGCCTCGAGTATATCTCCGCCAGTTTTGAACGCCTGTTGCTCTTTATCTACCCCACGCTTGTGCTGCTCATTTCGCTCTTCTGGCTGAAGACACGCGCGGGCCGGCGGGAAATCGCTGCCCTGTTGGTGACCTACATCGGCATTGGTATATCGTACCACAATGAAACCGGTGCTGTCGGGTCAAAGGCGCACATCGGAGCGATCTATATCATCTTCGCGGCGATAACCTATGCCATCTATCTTGTCGCGACGGAAAAACTCGCACGCCACTATTCGCCGCTGGTCTTTACGAGTTTTGCCATAATCATATCTGCGCTGGCGATTATTCTGCACGGTGCACTGGCAGGTGAAAAGTTGCTGGGTCACCCTGCACCGGTATATTGGTATATTTTCGCGATGGCGATCTTTTGCACTGTGCTGCCATCGTTGCTGGTGGCGCAGGGTATTGCCCTGATCGGTTCAAACCGTGCAGCGATACTCAGCACCCTGGGACCGGTCATGACCATCTACCTCGCCTATACCGTGCTGGGCGATGAGATTACGGTCGCACAGACGATCGGTACCATCTGCGTACTGGCAGGCATTGCGCTGCTGACGATCAAGAACGGCAGAAAAAAAGAAAAGGCAGAACAACATGGCTGACCTGCTGCACGAGGCAATTGCCGGCGAGAAATTCGCCATTGCGAAGTTGATCAGTTTCTTTGAATCGGTACGCGCGAGGGATGTCGACGAATGCTTGCGCGTCGACCACAGCCTTAGTCAACAGACGGACAAGCAGGGCCTGTTGGTTGGCCTTACCGGTGCGCCGGGCGCAGGCAAGTCTACCCTGATACAGCACCTGGTCGATTCGTTACTGGAAAAACGAACAGACTGGCGCATCGCTATTGTCGCCGTCGACCCCTCGAGCCCTGTTTCGGGTGGCTCGCTTTTGGGCGATCGTACGCGGGTGAATTTCGCTGCACACGAGCGCACCTATTTTCGCTCGCAGGCATCTGACCTCGACCTCGGCGGCATTGGCCGCAACACGTTTCGTGTCTGCCGCCTGCTGCGCCGTCTGTTTGACCTGGTGCTCGTCGAATCGGTCGGTGTTGGGCAGAGCGAAATTGAAATCGCTCGTCTCGCTGATGTCACCCTGCTCGCGCTGCAACCCTTTAGCGGCGACCATATCCAGTTCATGAAGTCGGGTATCATGGAAATTCCACAGGCGTTCGTGATCACCAAGTGTGACGCCGAAGACCTGGCAAAGCGCAGCCTCTACCAGTTGCAGTCGTCGCTCGATTTTCTGCAGAAGGTCGATAAGTACAACAAACCACCGGCAATTTTCCAGACGAGTTCAGTGCGCCAGTCAGGCTTTTCTGAACTGGCGGAGTTTATACTTTCCTGCAAGCCGCTCGACCAGGCGGGGGAGCTGGACCGTGAAGCGTACTTTCTCCGAAAGGAAATCCGGTACTACTATGGGGAGTTCGGGCTGAAGCGTCTCGCGCACAACCTCGATGCGACCGCCGGTAAAGGTTTTGAAGAGCGCCGCCAGATCTTGCTGAACAACCTTGAGAGCCAGAAGCCATGAACCAGCGCAGCATAACAGCTACCGGGAAACCAGTGCACCAGGTCGCGCTCGCATTCTCGCAGCTGGCGCGGCGTTTCGGCGGTCACTGGGCACTGCAGAATGCCAGCGGAGAAATTGAGGCAGGCGAAATTACGGCGCTCACCGGCGAGAACGGTTCGGGTAAATCGACGCTGCTGCTCATTCTTGCCGGCATATTGAAGGCACACCGCGGCACGGTAACAGCCGCAGCACCGCAGAAAATCCACCTGGTGTCGCACCAGATGATGGCGTACCAGGACCTCAGTGTACTGCAGAATCTGAAGTTGGCTGCGACGCTGAGCCATCGCGAGGCAGGCGACATTGGGCCGGCGTTGCGGTATTGGCGTATTGAAGAGTTGGCGGACAAAACTCTGCGCACACTTTCGCGCGGTCAGCTGCAGCGCTTTCTGTTGTGTCGTGCGCAGCTCACCCAACCGGCCGTGCTCTTGCTCGACGAGCCTTTCACCGGGCTCGACCATGCGAGTGAAGCACGGCTTGCTGATTTCATGCGGGCAGAGGCAAACCGCGGCACTGCAATACTGTTCTCAGACCACCACCTCTCGCGTGCCCGGGCGCTCGCGATGCGTGCGATAGAGATGCAGAAGGGAGTCTGCGGGCCATGAAGCTTCTGCTCTCGCTGGTAGCGAATGAACTGCGGCTTTATTCTGCGCAACGTGGGCTTTCGTTCGCGTTCATTTTAGCGCTTTCGCTGCTTGGAATCTTCCGTTTTGGCATACCGGTTGACAATGTCAGCGGTACGCTGCTCGAAATTTTTCCTGCGGTGGCATACCTCATGGCCAACCTGCAGCTGCTGCTCATGGCGATCAGCTGGGAAAGCGATGCCTATGCCTACCGGTACTATGCAATGAGCCGTGTGCCATTGACCCAGCTGTTCTTCGCGAAGACGCTGGTCACGTTCATTGTGCAGATTCCTCTCTGGGTTTTCTGTACTGTCGGCTTCCTGCTCTTCTTTCCGGTTGAAGCTCCGACCGTGGGTACCGCGACTGCGTTACTGGTGACCTGCCTGCCGCTGGGTGCAGCGCTTGCGCCGGCGGGTCAGCTCATCGCCGCCATTGCGCAGCACAGCACGCAAAAGAACTTTCTCGCGATTGCTCTCTTCTTGCCGCTGTGCCTGCCGGTACTCATTGCCGCAACCGGGCGGGTATCGGCAGTGCTGGCGGGGCTCGATACGCTGAGGTACGACGCGCTGCTCGTAGCAGCGGCGCTGGTTTTCCTGGGGGCGGGCAACCTGCTTTTTGCTTACCTGTTTGAAGAATAAGGGCGAGTATAAAATGTGGGGAGCTACAGGCGAAGCTGCGGGTTTTATGTCACATTCAGCCTCGTTACCCTTTTAGCAGGTACTAAAGGCCTGCATCCCGAGCCACAGGGGCGCCGGGCTGAATTGCAGTACTACCGTAACGAATTTGAAGCCCAGTACAAGTACCCCATCTACGACACGCTGTTCGAAAAAATCGTGTGGGAAAGAAAGGTCTCTCACCTTGTTATGGAATTCCATAGCAACGAATACAGAGTCACCCTGCTCATGATGCAGGAGTATCCGCACAACTATAAATCCCAGACATACCCGATCCATTTTGCCTTCAAGACCTTTCCCGAAGCTGCGGAAAAGTTTGAGACCATGAACCACTTCCTGCGCAACAATGGGGTGATGGCTGTCGGCCTGAATGGAAAAAAGATAGTCAGGGAAAGAATTCTCGTCGAGGCGAAGGGTAACGTACCTGCCCGGCCGCGCCTCGAAGACTGGCCGGGATATAAAGATACAGATCCGATTCTGACGCGGGAGGCATTACCAAAACGGCTGCCGCTCAAGCTCAGCAATTAGTTGCGCGCACCGCGCGCAACTAATTGCTGAGTTATGCTACTTCTTCCGTAGCGGCTGCGGCCTTAGCGCCTTTAGGCAGTTTTTCTTTCTCTGCCAGCAGCTTCTTTGCTGTACCGTCGGCGTGTACCTGGCGTACTTTTGCCTCGATTTCATCGCAGATCTTCGGATTTTCTACCAGGTACTGGCGTACGTTTTCTTTGCCCTGGCCCAGGCGGTTGTCGTTGTACGAGAACCAGGTGCCCGATTTTGCCATTACACCCACATTGACCGCTTCTTCAATGATCGAAGACTCGCGTGAGATGCCTTGGTTGAAGTAGATATCAAACTCCGCCTTTCTGAACGGGGGAGCGACTTTGTTCTTCACGACCTTGACGCGAACATGGTTACCGATTGTCTCTTCGCCCTTGGTGAGAGATTCAACGCGGCGGATATCCATACGCACGCTCGCGTAAAACTTGAGCGCGTTACCGCCGGTTGTGGTTTCCGGCGAACCAAACATCACACCGATCTTCATACGAATCTGGTTGATAAAAATCACAACGGTGTTGGTCTTGTGGATTGCACCGGTGAGTTTTCTGAGTGCCTGGCTCATGAGGCGTGCCTGTACACCCATGGTCGCCTGGCCCATGTCACCTTCGATCTCTGACTTGGGCACGAGGGCTGCAACCGAGTCGATCACGATGACATCGAGCGCGTTCGAGCGCACGAGTGCTTCAGCAATTTCCAACGCCTGTTCGCCGTTGTCTGGCTGAGATACAAGAAGCTCATCGATGTTCACGCCGAGCCTCTTCGCGTAAGAAGGGTCGAGCGCGTGCTCGGCGTCGATAAAAGCCGCCATGCCACCGAGTTTTTGCGCCTCTGCAACGATGTGCAGGGTCAGGGTGGTTTTACCAGAAGATTCTGGTCCATAGATTTCGATAATCCGGCCGCGCGGAACCCCGCCGACGCCGAGAGCCAGGTCGAGCGAGAGCGAGCCGGTCGAAATAACCGGGATCTCTTTCATCGCATCGGCGTTCAGTTTCATCACGGCGCCTTTGCCGAATTGTTTTTCGATTTGTACGAGCGCCGAATCAAGCGCCTTTGCCTTCTCTGCGGCCTCAGCTTTCTGTGCCGCTGTTTCTTTCGTCTCTGCCATTATGGGCGTGACGCTGCCGTTTTTTCCCGTTGTGTCAATCATTATTATGTCTCCTTGCGGCCATCCGCAGCGGGCGGCTTTCGCCGCTTTGTCGCCCTGGCCCTCTATATATTAAATACCAGGAAACCGCGGTTTTTTCTCACGCTTTAGGAAAAAAATTACACTTCCGCGTCGGTACCAAAAAGTTTAGTATGCACCCGCAGGCGTTCGCGTTCAATTTGCTCGGGTGTTGCACCGAACGCGGCGAGAATGTGTTCGGTGATCGAGAGCGCCACTTCGCCTTCACCGGCAAAGACGGCGTCGGCCCCGGCGTCGCGCAGCTCTGCGAGGTCGCGCAGGTAGGCCGTGCGCGCCAGAATGCGGATCTTCGGGTTCATGCGGCGCACTTCGCGAATGATCTCTTTGCCCCCGCGGATGCTTGAGGCACTGAGAATCAGGATGTCTGCAGTCTCGCCATGCGCCTTCTTCAGAATCTCCGGGTGGCTGGCATCGCCATAGACGACAGGCAGATTACGCGCTTTGAGCTCCCTCGCAGTCTTCAGGTTCAGGTCGATGACAATCGGCTTAAAGCCGTTCGCCGCCAGGAGCCGGGCAACTGTGCGGCCGACTGGACCATAACCGATAACAATCGCCTGCCGTGTCTCGGGGTCGACGCCGGTTTCGAGGGGCGAGCGCATGTCGACGGGCTCGGCAAAGCGCAGCATGCGCCGAAAGAGAGCGAACCTGCGTAACCAGCGTTCGAGGGGTGCAACGCTGCGAAAGATCAGGGGATTGATGGTGATACTGATAATGGCCGCAGCCACCAGAATATTCGCCGCCTGTGACGGCAGAATCTTCAGGTTCTCGCCGAGTACCGCGAGTATGAACGAGAACTCCCCGATTTGCGCAAGCGCCGCAGAGACGGCGAGCGCCACGCGCACTGGATACTTCATGGCGACGATAATCACGAAGGCAGCCAGCGGCTTACCGATCAGAATGATGGCCAGCGTTGCCATGACGAGCAGCGGATTTTCCATCAGGCTTTTGGCATTAAAGAGCATACCGACAGAAACGAAGAAGAGCACGGCGAACGCATCGCGCATCGGCAGGGCCTCATTCGCTGCGCGCAAGCTGAAGTCTGAACGGCCGACGACCATGCCTGCGAGAAATGCACCGAGTGCCATCGAGACACCGAACAGCAGCGTCGAGCTGACCGCGATACCGAGCGCGATTGCCAGAATTGCCAGAGTAAAAAGCTCGCGCGAACCCGTTTGCGCGATGTACGCCAGGAAACGCGGAATTATCCAGCCGCCGCCGACCATCGTGACGACCACGAGCGCCACGATCTTGAGCGTCGCCACGCCGAAAGAAAGTGCAAGGCTTCCCTGCGCCTTGTCGCCGAAGATCGCGGGCAGCATCACGAGGGCAAAAACCGTGAAGAGGTCTTCCATGACCAGCCAGCCCACCGCGATATGGCCGGTGGGCGTGTGCAGCTCGTTATTGTCGACGAGCACGCGGGTCAGTACAACCGTACTCGCGACCGCGATCGCGAGACCAAAGATGAAACCGGCGGCCCAGCTCCAACCGAAGGCATGGGCAATCGCGGCGCCGAGCAGCGTAGCCACAGCGCTCTGCACGATCGCCCCGGGTATCGCGATCCGCCGTACCTCGAGCAGCTCTTTGAAATGAAACTGCAGACCAACACCAAACATCAGCAGAATCACGCCGACTTCTGCGAGCTGCTCGGCCATGTGCCTGTCTGCCACGAAGCCCGGAGTGTTGGGGCTGACTGCAATACCCGCAAGCAGGTACCCGACAATCGGCGACAGGCCAATACGCTGCGTAAAAAGTCCGAGCAACAACGCAGCGATAAAGCCACCGACGAGCGTGAGTATGAGGTCAATATTGTGCATCGTGTATCGCTCAGTGAATATACAGCATGCTGTGGCAGATTACAAGGAGTTTTTTCCTTCCGGAATGTATTCACCAAACGGCTTTTCGACCTGTACCTATTCCATGAACGGTCTGAGTAAGTCCATCATGCGCATTCGAACTTCAAGTACCGGGCGAAAAAAATTTCTCTACGTCCTGTTAATTGCCTGCTGCTCGATGCAACCCCTTTGGGTGCAGGCACCGGTCACAACAGCCGAACCAGAAAAGAAAGAAGCCACCTGGGGTATGTTCCCGCTCGTGGTGCCGCTCTATACTCCTGAAACACGGCTGATGGTGGCCGGCGGCGGCATTTTCTGGTACAACCCCTGGCCCGGTGCACCGCGCAAGCGCGTGAGCGAGCTCATGACATTCTTCAAGGCATCGCAGAACCAGCAGTACGGTTTGGGCATTATTGCCGAAGCGTACTTTCTGCAGCACCGGCTGAAAATCATGCAGAACCTCGACGCGTACCAGCAACCCTACGTCGCATGGGGCGTGGGAGCTCTCACTCCGACGGCGCAGGAAGAAAAGTTCGAGGCGCGCGGGTTTGCCAACCGCACGAGCGCGATGTGGCTCATTGCCGAAGACCTATATTTCGGTGTCATGTGGCAGAGCCAGTTTGACCGCATCGCGAGTGAAAACCCGGCCGGTTACCTGCAGACCGTGCAGCCTTTTGGCTACGATGGCACGCGCGCCAACGGGCCAGGGTTGCACCTGCTGCTCGATACACGTGACAACGCTTTCTCCCCCGAACGCGGTCACTGGTTTGAAGCGCGGATTTTTCACAGTAACGAAACATTCGCCGCGCGGGGTAACTTCACGCAGTCGACGATTGACTATCGCTATTTCCAGCGGCTGTGGTTTGGTCATGTGCTCGCGCTGAACGCGTACCTGGTGACGACCGCGGGCGACGTGGGCTGGTATGCGATGCCGCGGCTTGGAGGTCAGTTCCAGATGCGCGGCTTTTTCCAGGGGCGCTACCTTGACCGCCACCTTTGGACAACGCAGGTTGACTACCGCCTGCCCGTGTGGTGGCGCTTTGGCCTTGTTCTCTTTACCGGTGTCGGCGACGTCACCGATGACCTCGCGCGGCCCTTGTCATCGCGGTTCAAATTTTCGTACGGCAGCGGTGTGCGCATCCTCATCGATAAGGAACAGAAGATCAACATGCGGCTCGACCTGGGCGCAACGAACCAGGGCGACCTCAATTTCTATTTTACGTTCAAAGAAGCTTTTTGATCGTCCCGCATCAGCGCCTCAGACTGGTTTCGAGTACTTGTTCCCCCGATGTTCTGGGGGCTGAGCTTCGTGGCGATTCGCATCGGTCTTGAATCGTTCGCGCCGTTCACGCTCTGCTCCATCCGCTTTTTCCTCGCGGGCTTTCCGCTGATCTTACTGTACAAGTTTCCGCCGGTTGACTGGCGTCGCCTCGTCGTCTACAGCCTCTTCATCGGTGTGCTGCAGTATGGCCTCATGTTCTGGGCCATCTACCTCAGGCTGCCCGCGGGCATGTCGTCGGTGCTGATCCAGACGCAGGTTTATATCACCATCTTCTTTGCCTGGATCATCTTTCGCGAGCGCGTGAGCCTTTTGCAGATCGCCGGCTTTGTGATTTCTGCGGTGGGCCTTCTGGTCATCGGCTACGACTATTTTGGCGGCGCCGAAGCAGTGGGATTTATACTGATTCTGTTGTCTGCGCTCTTCTGGTCGGCTGGCAACATTCTGCTGAAAACCTTTCGCATTCAGGACTTTGCCGGCTTCATCGCCTGGACCAGTTTCCTGTCGTCGGTGCCACTGTTCGTGCTTGCGCTCAGTGTCGAAGGTGCGCCACAGATGTTGCAGCAGGTACAATCCGCCTCGCTGCGCTCATGGCTCGCGATTATTTTTATGTCGGTCTTTGCTACCCAGCTCGCCTTCGCCCTGTTCAGCAAAATGATGCTCCGGCTGCCGGCCGCGAAGGTCATGCCTTTTGGCACGCTCGTGCCGGTATTTGGCCTGAGCAGCAATGCGATCTTCCTCGGCGAACGTATGCCCACCCGTGTCTTTTGGGGTGCCCTGCTGGTACTGGCGGGGCTGGTGGTTGCGGTGGTGCTGGCAAATTTGCTGCGCCTCGCGAAGAGCCGCAGCACGCCAGGAACTCCCTGAGCTTTCTAAAGCTTACTGGCGAGGGGGTGGTTCATCTTCTGCAGTTCGCCGACGACATAACTGCGCGTTGACTGTGACCAGGCCTTCGAGAGCCGAATGATCTTCGCTTCGTCATTCATGTGCATCCCGACCTGCAGAATCGCGTTGTTGTCATTCACCTTCAGCATCACGTTCTTCAGGTGATTCTCGTTCAAAAGATCAGCAAGTTCGCCGAGCTTCATGAAGAACGAACGCTTGACCATCTCGCGCACGACGTTCACGACGATATCCACATCCATGCAGTCGCCGATGCGGGCGGTGACTTTCGGGTCACCATTGACCGCAACTTCGCCCATATAATCGACGCGCAGCGACTTGCCAATTTTGGCCGCGGCCTTGGGGTCCATGTATTCGCAGACCTGCGCGACGATGTAAGGGGTGAAGTAGTCATGCGCAAGTTTAGCAATGATGAAATTAGGAATAAAACTCGTTGAAATGGCAATCGCCTTGAAGACCGGGCGCTGGTTTTCGTCCAGGCGCTTCATATAGGTCTGCAGGTCGGTGTAAAGCTGTTGCAGCGGTTTTTCGGGTAATTCTGCAAGGTAGCTCATGTCGGTTTCAGAGACGAGCAGTTCTTTGATGCTTTCGGCAATATCTTCTTTGTTCATGGTTCCTCCAAAAGGTGCTCGCGGAGGGAAATAAAGGTGAACAAAGCGTCAATATTAAAAATGAGATTCCTCCATTAGAGGTAGGTTTAAACCTACCCCTAATAGAGGTCATGGAATTCCATAGCCACCTTGACTGAAAGCGTCTTCGAGGTCATGCATATGCTCGCGTACTTCTACCTGAACACGTTTCTTACCCTGCTTATCGGCAACATGTTTACCTATGCGATGATCATCTACTCGCGCGCGGTCACCGGCTCCGATGCAGTGACTGGCCTGGTGTACGCCGGCAACCTTGTGCCACCGCTTATACTCGGTATGTACGCCGGCACCGTCATCGACCGCTTTGACCGCAAGCGCGTTGTCATGTTGGCGCAGACGACTTTTGTCTACACCGGTGGTGCAATGGTCTATCTCACGGCGCAGCATTCGTTCGCCGTGTCGGATTTTCTTCTCATAGCAGTCATGCTCGTGAATGGAATCGGCCTCAGCTTCATCATACCGGGTCGCATGGCGCTTTTGGGAGACCTGTTCGAACAGAAGTATATTCCGCGCGAAAGCATGAAGATCCACATCATGATCATGGTGGGCTTCGGGCTCGCACCTTTCGTCGTTGGTTACCTGCGGCAGCACTTTGAATGGTACGTGGTGTTCGCGGTGATCGGTGGCCTCTACGGTGCTGCCATGCTCTTGCTCTTTCCCCTGCGTACCGAGCCACACCGCCGCACACACCAGGGCGAAACAGCCTGGCATAGCCTGGTGGCAGGGGTACGGTACGTGCGCCGTGAACCGGTGATCCTTGCGCTGCTTGCTGCAACTTTCATTGGGCTCTTTCTTGTCGGGCCCCTGCAGGTCTTGTTGCCCGAATTCTCCAAAACCCGCCTGGGTCTCAACGAATCGCAGCGTGGCTCGCTCATGACCATACTCGGTGTCGGTTTGCTCATCGGCGGCGGCCTGGCGCAGTTTCTTGCGCACCGCATGCGGCGTGGCCTCATGATTATCCTGGGCGCGGTAGCATCGGGTGTTTCGATGCTGCTGATTCCCTGGCTCGCCGCTCCTGCTCCCGTTGCGCTCAGCCTCGCGCTTTCAGGAATATTCGGCGGCCTCATGGGCACATTGATACCCGCCGCGATACAACAAGCGACTGTCGACGGTGCACGCGGGCGCGTCATGAGTATCTACAACATCGTCTTCCAGGGGTCTGTTGCAGTTGCGGCGATCGGTCTCTCACGGCTCTCGAAGTTCACAAGCCCCGCCTTTGCCTTCGAGGTTGGTGGCTACCTCATCATAGCCGGAGCTCTCTCCCTTCTGTGGCTCAAACCGCTGCGCAGCCTGCGCTGACAGAAAAGAATAGACGCCGGGCGTCGCTGAGGCTATCGCCACGGCATGGCCCGTAAGCTGCTTCTGCCCGTTGCCGCCCTGTGTGGGTTCGCCCGGCTTTCCCCCCTGCCGACAATCTTTGCCAACGAAGAGATCCGCATCGAATTTCGCAGCGCCTTCGCCGTTCGCGATAAGCCGGGTGTCACGCAATACCCCAGGCACCTGCCGCAGCCGCTGCGCTCGCTCGATTTTTGCCCCTGGCAGCCACAGCCACCCGACGTGCAGCAGGTGATGCGGCCAGAGAGCGGCTACCTGTGCGAGCTGCATATTTTGCCAGCGCAGGCAGAGAAGCAGGCCCTCGAGCAGGTAACTGCCGCGCACGCAGCTGACACCCGCAAATATGCGCGCAACCTGCGGCTCGCCGCGACCGACATCGGCTCGCACAGGGTCATACGCTGGAGGCTGCAGATGGGCAAGACCCGGCTGGACCATTTTCTGCTGATCGGCAAACGGTATAATTACCTGTTTGTCTCTTCGCCCTATGGCAGCCACGGTGCCTTAGAGAAGGTCATCGAAGAGGCAAAGTTTTTCCCTAATTAAGGAAAGCTCCGGCCATGCCCCCGCAGGGCTCCATGGTTAATGGTTTGACTATATGACCAATCGTTCATATGTGGCGCCGTGATCGCCAAAACGACACGCGAAAAGATTATCGACGACTGCCTGGCGCTCTTGTGGCGCAAGGGTGTGAACGGCACGAGCATGTCAGACATTGCTGAGCGTGCCGCCATTCTCAAGGGTTCGTTCTACAACTATTTCAAGAGCAAAGAAGAATTCGTGAGCGCAGTGCTCGATTCCTACGCCGCCAAGTGGGAAACCAACGTTCTTGCGATCTTCCGCGAAAGGCAACTTTCGACGCGCGCAAAACTCAAGGCCTACTTCGACCGCATGAAAGAACTCGCTGCTTCGATGCACTACACGCAGGGTTCGCTGGTCGGCAATTTTGCGCAGGAGCTTTCGGGCGCGAGCGAGAAATTCGCCGAGCAGGCCGAAAAGATCTTTCGCCGTATGCAGGCATCGATTGCGCAGACGCTGAGAGAGGCGCAGGCGCAGGGTGCGCTCGCGAAGGACGAAGACCCCGATATGCTGGCGGAGCTCATTTTGAACAGCACAGAGGGCGCGATTCTGCGCGCCAAGACGGCGCGCAGCACGCGGCCGATCGAAATTCTCGAAGAGTTTCTCATGCAGAAGCTTTCTTTTGCCTGACTAGCTATGGAAAAACACAGCCGCACCAACCCTGCCATGGAATTCCACATCATTAATATGAATGAATGGTCATATGTGTCCCCCTCCCTTCCTCCCTCGCAAGCGGGGGAGGGGCACGCAAACGCAAACTTATCACAAAAAACCAATAAAGCCCAGCCTCACTCCCCTCCCCGCATGCGGGGAGGGGCCGGGGGTGGGGACAGGAGAAGAAAATGAAACAAAAACACTACCTGGTCGTCGGCGCATCGAGCGTGGCCGGCCAAAAAGCGCTCGAGGCAATTCGGCTGAAAGACCCGAATGCCCGCATCACCGTGACGACTTCCAAGCAAGCTCCGCAAGATGTAACGGCAGGGGCGAAGCAGGACATTGTCTACGGCGTCGATCTCGTAAAACCGGGGACAATCCGCCACATCAAACCTGCGCTCGAAGCGCCGGTCGATGTTATGGTGTTCTGCCCCGCCTTTGGCATGGTGGGCTACCCTGCAGAACTTGCGCCTATCGCCGATGTCGAAGCTTGTTTTGATTTTTCGGTGCGCCCGGTGCTCGAGCTCATCGACGAACTCAATCCGCAGCTCACGATTGGCTTCTCAAGCTACTACTGGCTGCGCTCGCTTGAGATCGCGTACGGTTCGATGGCGTTTGCCAAGTACGCGCTCGAAAAACTCGCGGTGGAAAATCCGAACCACATTCGTATTGTGCGCGCGGGGCTTTTTCCCTCGAAGTCGCTGCGCGGTATTTGCCTGCTGATCCAGCGCGCGGTGCAGAAAGAAAGTTTTCCCGGTGCAACGCAACTCAAGACCGACTGGAAAGCCTCGGGCCTGAATTTTGCTGATTACTTCACGCAGTTTGCGCAGGGTTATGAAAAGACGGAGCTATCCCGGTACTTCACAGCGCCTTACCGTGGCACCGAGCCTGAAGATCTCGTGCGCGCGATCGGCGCTGCGCTCGAACCGAATGCACAGGGAATTATCAACGTGGTCGGCGATTCACTCTGGCAGGAAAGCGAGCTCAAGCACGTGCCGGATTTTATGGTACGTAACAAAGATGCATTCCGCCTCGCGGAAAGTTTCGAGTTTCGTCACCAGCACATAGCCTGATTCGCCGGTAGATTGCTACGGGCATTACCCGTAGCAAAGCTCTCAGCTGTTATCGCAGGTTGCGCTGTTGCGGCACTTGCGCAGATCCATCACGGCTTTTTCGTTGACGAGCGCCATGGCCGCATGCGCGTTTTGCATGGCCCAGGTGACAAAGTTTCGCCAAACACCCTGGTTGGACGTGGTCATCTTGTCATAGCCCGAGCGGAAGCGCACCAGATAGGTATAGAACGTTTGTTCGATAATCAATCGGTGCACGTTACCGACCGGCAGGTTGTAGCGGTTTTGCCGGGCGTTGGCGTAGGCCTGCGTGTTCAGATAGTTTTCCATGTTTTTATCGGAGTCAGAACCGCCGACCAGGCGCTTCCCGTACTTGTCGTCAGTCCAGCCTTCGAGATCGGTGTGGTTGTATCCGGTGGAGACCCACACGTGCGTCATCTGCACAATGTCACCGGTATAGTGGTGCGTGAGTGTGTAGTAAAGAATCTGGTCGCCGCTGATATTGTAATACCTGCCGACAATTGGCGCAGTCTGCAGGCTGTTATTGCGGCTGGCAAAACCCTCGAGCCAGCCTTCGTTGTAGTAAAAGGTCGCCGCATTGTATGAGGGCTCCCAGATCACCCAGTCTTCGTTGCTGACGAAAAAACTGTCCAAGTCGCTTCCTCCCCCTGGGTTGACGTTGGGCACCTGATACGTGCCGCCATACTTGGCTCCTTCGTCGGGGCAGTTGCCGATCACTGCCGTGTCGCTAAGGCAGTTGTAGTTGGTACCGTCATCGGACCCCAATTTTTTCGCGCCGCGCGGTAAACCGAGCGGAGTTGTGGAACCGTTCTGCTTGTAATCGACCGTCGGGTTTTCGTTCACGCCGGTCGCGACGGGCAAATATTCGGCGCAGGCGGAATGCGTACAGTTTACCGGGTCGATAGAAAACTGCGAGGAGTTGAGACCCAGGGCAATTAACGAATCCAGACTGCCGAATTCTTCAAAGCCGTAGGTCGTGTTGTACGAGTAGCCATCAATAATGTTATGGTTGCTCGTGATCAGCGGATCTCCGTTGGCGTTGAACTTCTTGAGGTTAATAAAGTGCGTATAACTCGTCACGTTGATGCCAACGGCATTCCAGTTGAAAGGCAGTATCGGGTGATCGACAAAGACATCCTGCACGTAGTCGGGCTTGTCGCCGCCGACGCGGTTGATACCGATGGCTCCGCACTGGATGTTTTCAGGTTTGCCCGCAGCTTCGCCCCCCAGGGTTACGCAGTTGCCCGTATAGCGACCGCCGGCCTTCGCCTTCAGGTAGTCTGCCGCCCAGCGTTGCTGGTTGGTGCCCTGGAACTCCATATACAGTACGGAATCTTCGGGCATATTCTGGTGAGTATGAAACGTATAAGCGCTGGCTTGCCCGGTCAGGCAGACGGCAATTAATGTGCAAGAGAGGGATTTCAAAAGTAAGCGCATATCACGACCCTGTAATAACTAATAACCCTGCATGATAATGCCGCGTCAGCAGGCAGCCGTGCCATTTATTAGAAGAACAAGCGTTCTCTTGTGTCTACACGAAGAGACATAATTCTTGCGCTTGGCGGAGTAACCCGTGTCAGGTTGCTTTGCGCCGAATACCGAAGCAGTTGACATGGCGCGTAACCGCAGCAACTCCCCCTCATGGAAAACTTATTGCCTATCGGTGTAGCAGCACTCGTCTTTCTTTTTTTGAGCCTTAAGGTTATCAACCAATATGAACAGGGCCTGGTTTTCACGTTTGGAAAATATACCGGCATGAAACACCCTGGACTGCGTTTTCTCGTGCCGGTTGTGCAGCGTATGGTACGTGTTGACATGCGCATTCGCACGCTCGACGTCATGAAGCAGCAGATCATGAGCAAAGACAACGTACCCGTGCACGTCAACGCCGCGATCTTCTATAAGGTTTCAAATCCCGAGCAAGCGATCATCCAGGTGCAGGACTACCAGTATGCGATTGCGCAGTACGGGCAGACGGCACTGCGTGACGTTATCGGCGGAATGAACCTCGATACGCTGCTGACCGAGCGGCAGGAAATCGGCGACGCGATCAAAAAGATCGTCGATAAAGAAACGCAGGGCTGGGGGCTCGAAGTCATCGGCATTAAATTGCAGGACATTGAACTGCCCGACGATCTCAAGCGCATCATGAGCAGGCAGGCAGCAGCCGAGCGCGAGAAGCGCGCCAACATCATCAAGAGCGAGGGCGACAAAGAAGCAGCGAAGAACCTCGCCGATGCCGCCCGCATGATGGAAAAGGCCAAGGGCGCGATGCAGCTGCGCACGCTGCAGACTCTCGACGGCCTCGGACCGACATCTTCAAACACTGTCGTCATGGCGTTGCCGGTCGAGGTATTGGAGTGGTTTAAGAAAGGTAGGTAGATTCGGCTTTACGGGGCGAACTTAGCGGATTGAGAGAGTCATGGGCTTACCGGCATTGGCAGTATTTTCCGCCGAGGAGTATCTCGAGATCGAGATGCGCTCGCAAGAACGGCATGAATACTATGACGGGCACATCATCGCGATGGCTGGTGCTACCACAGCACATGGCATTATTCAGGTAAATCTGATAACCATTTTCTCAAATCTGTTTCGCGCCAAGAAGCGACCGTGCCGGCCCTTTGGTTCTGACACCCGTGTCTATGCCAGTGACACCAAATACTTCTACCCTGACGTCAGCATTATTTGCGGCAAGCCAGACGTAGACGGTCAGAATAACTGGAAGAATCCTGAGATCGTCATCGAAATTCTCTCTGATTCAACCGCATCGTTCGACCAGAACGAAAAAGCCGCCGCTTACCGGCAGATGCCCTCGCTGAAAGAGCTGGTGCTGATTGACAGCCGTGTGAAGGCGATCACTATCTTCCAGAAGCAAGACGACGGCGCCTGGGTTGAGCGCAGCTACGGTGATCAGACTGTGGCTGTGAAGATTGCGGGCGAGGAGCTGGCGTTGGCGGAGATTTATGAGGGCGTGTTTTAGTAACCATAGATGGTTTCATACGATGCGCGAAATCCCGAAATTCTCAACCGTGACATTTTTCTGTTTTTAGTTACTGGCAGTTCCAGAGCCGCCGACATGAAGTTCGAGACTTGTGGCCTCGATGGCTTCTGGATACTGGATAAAGTGCCCGCAAAGGGGCTCGAAGAAGATAATAAAAAACTTGTAGCATGTGCGATTACGGCAAGCAGGAATTTCGCGCACATCAGCAATAACAGATTCTGCAAATCTTCGAATTGCATCATTTCAGCCCGAGACGATCAGATGATTGATTTTTTGATTACCAAGGCCCGCAAAGAGCAACTCGCCGAAATTGACAGGGAACATGGCTCGATCTATAGCGTTCTTGGCCGCTATTACCAACCCGGTAAGAACGAAAAGCTAATCAAACAATGGTTCAAGAAGATAAGCGCCGCGGGCGTGAGCCCGGAAGAAGCACAGGAAAAGGCATGCTCTAATGGTGAGTCGCAGCTATATAATTTGTTCGGCAACGGTAAAATCCGCGAAGGAAAGTTCACCGTTGGTCAGCAGGTTGCAGTGCGGATTTACGATTTCCATGGAAAAATTCTGCACTTGTGCCGCCATGGTGCCAGCGTCATTCAGCCTGGCTCGCCCGCGCCGAGTTTTTTTAGTTATACCGAAATGCTGACGCTCGAAGAAAAGCAGGCGGAAACAAAAGGCTTTGAAGAATCGCGCCGCAAGAATGCGGAGAAACGGGCCGCTAAAAATCAGGGCCAAGCTGGCCAGTCTTTAGCGCCCGAAAACGAGCTTGATGCCGCGGCTGAGCGGAAGCGCGACAAGAGCAAAGATATACGGGCAGGCACAATTGTTCGCGTCAAGAGCACGAGCTTCAATGAAAAAACGAGCGAACCGAGCATGCACGCCGTCTGCGAGGCAAAGACCGTTCTCAGGCGAATGCCAGACGGCTACTATCGGGGTAGCATCCATTGCGGCGGCAGCGCCTACTATACGTTTAACGTCGGCGCCGAGATAGAAGAGATTAAGGACAAGCCACCCGCAGAACAGTCGCACAACGTCCGGCGGTGCATCGAGCGCTGTCTCGAGAAATGCGGCAGGCCCGCACTGGGCAAAGAGCCTTCATATGGGAATACCGTTTGTACCCAGGGATGCCAGCCTTCGTGTGAAAGCACGTGGGGTCGTAACTGATCTGGCCCGCGACCGGGTTTGGAAGCGGTCCAAACACCAATAACTCTCCCTTTTTGGCGAGTGGACTTGCAGAGCCTTATGTTCAAAGCGCATCCCCGTCTTAAATTTGGCTTGCCGACCGTCTAAGACGATATATTAGAGAGCGGACAGTGAATAACCGTTCCTCAAGTAATTATGTCACATAACCCACCTACATACCTAAGGCTCATCGTTGCTACGGTACTTTTAGTACCTACCATACAGTGTGCCCGGCTTGGTGAGGCGCCGGTTGTGTTCACAGAGCAGAATATGCTGCCCGCACAACCGATTGTGACCGGCGAAACCAAGCCTGGTATGGGGGCCGACGGTGGCCCAGCGAGTTGGTCGTTCTGGGTGAAGAACCGGACTGCGGCAAGTGACGCGCTGCTCGGCAGCTTTACACCCTTCTACAAGGTGAATGCAGTCCGCCTTGCGGTGTCGGCGAATTTCGTCCTCTACCGTGATGCGCTCGAATCGACCCTGAACTCTGCGCAGGCAAATGCTGTGCTCACAACGCTCGAGTCAGCCTACACCAATCTTCGCAGCATTTACGGTGCGGGCGATCACCCTTACGCGAACGACGGTGCGCGCATTGTGATCCTGGCGATCAACATTCTCGACGACTATTCGACAACGGGCAACTATGTCGGGGGATTTTTCTCGCCAAGAGACCTCTATTCCAATGGGTTCACGCGCTCCCTCTTTACCGACCCGGTCGCGCTGCAGCAATATTCGCAGTATATCTCTGCTCTCGGCGGCTACAGCAATGAGATGAATATTATCTATTACGATCTCAACCCCGGTTACACCACGAACTCCGCGCAGGTGAACGACATCGTCATACACGAGCTGTCGCACCTTTTCACCTACAGCAAGCGCGTCGTGAAGCAGAGGCTCGTGAACCACGACCTGTGGATCGCAGAAGGTATTGCGGAGAACGCACCGCACGCAACCATCGGTACCGCCAGCGTGCAGCAGCTGCGCCTGCAGCAGCTGGCCTCACCTTCGACGATCGATCATTACCAGGATGCTCCCCAGCTGACAGATTTCCTCACCTGGGCATCGAAGATTGTGGGTTATCTGCAGAGTAACCTCTTCTTCAACTACCTGCGCCACCGGGCAGAGATGAATTCAGCAGGCAGCTCGGCGACAATGCTGACGCAGCTCATGACCCTGCAGGACCAGACAATCAACGGTCTAGAGGGAATATTGCCAACTTACATTCCCGGTTCAGACTTCCCGACTCTCTATGCCGACTACGTTGTCACAAACTACCTGATGCTGCTGGGTATACCCATTAGTGCCTCTACCGGATGGAATGGCGGTGCTGCTGACCAGACGAAGTACAGCATGGCGAATGTAAATATCGGGCATTCGGGCTCGACAGTCAATGGGACTACGATCAAAGCCAAATATCCTAATGTTGTCCCGTTCAATTACGAAGCTCCCAAATGTGCTGATGGCACCGAGGGTTTGAAGCCCAATTCGTACGTCATCTTCAGGCACAAATTTGATGGCAATGATAAAGAAGGCTGGGATATGCCGGGCACCGGCACGGTAGCGGGTGAGCAGCGCCTGCGCTATGTCATCAATATCGACAGCGAGAACAGTATCATCTCGGGCAGTCCACCAACAACTGTCCGGCTGCGTGAGCACACGGCAGTCGACCAGTCTTCCGGAAATAACCTGCTCTTCGGCAGCGGCGGCTTTGGCCTGAATCTCAACGACTTCGTGCACGTCATCGTTTACAACCCCAACAAGACCGGCAGCTGCCGCAGGTTCAATGCTTCACTCATTTCACGTCGCAACCACAGCAAGTGGGTTGGTTTCAACACACTCGGCACCCAGCCTTCGCCTGACTTCGAATGGCAGAGTGAAACCGGGGCACGTTGGGTGAATAACCAGAATGGGAGCTACTATCGTCCCGGTGGCATTGCCGCGTTTGCCGGTGGTTCGTATAACAACAACTTTGTCTACGTGACCGATTACACGAACATGAGCGTGCAGAAAGTGAACCTCGATGATGGCACTGCGATGGGCCGCCTGGGCAGCACCGCCGTGACCTGTCCCAGTTCGGGATCTGGCTGGACGACTAACATTGAACGCTATGTAAACAATTACTGCACACACAGCTTCGATTCGCCGCAAGGGATACACGCTGATAGCTCACACAACATCTACGTTGCGGACACGCAAAACCGGCGGTTGGTGAAATACAACTCCGCGGGTATCTTCCAGGGCTGGTTGGGACGCAACGGTGCGGGCAACGATACCTGGCAGGCAGCGGGTACAGAGATGGCCCCGCTGGATCTCTACAATAACGGCGCGGTCGATGATCCGCGTATGTTCCTGCTGCCATGGACGATGACCTCAGATGCCACTTACCTGTACGTTGTCGACTATGGCGCGCGCCGCATTGTCCGCAGGCTGTTGTCGACGGGTGCCTTTAATGCCTACATCGGGAACGGAAACAACGCCTGGAACACCTCGACTGCATCGCAGGTCGGAACATCGGGCAGTACTGCCGGCTATTTCACCGATCCACGGGGTATAGTAATCGTTGGTGCCAATATGTACATCGTCGACGAAGGCAATTACCGTGTTGTCCGTGTTGATACCAGCTCCGGTGCATCAACCGGCTGGATTGGTAATGGCAACGGCTGGCAGGGCATGGCAACAGCGCCTCCGGGAACCGGAAGCAGCCTGCCTGGTCGCTTCAACAAACCCTCTGCTATTGCGGCGGATGCGACATACCTCTACATCGCTGATCGTCTCAATGACCGCATTAGCCGATGGAATATAGCTACCGGGAATTTTGCCGGCTGGGTAGGGCACGGCAAGGTTGGGTGGGAGATGACTGCGTCCGCCCCGGCGACCGACCCGTATGCGGGGGTAAGTTTCTATCCTCCTGATTATTATGCCGAACCGCATGGGCTTGCACTCGTGACGAGCACACAGAAGGGCACAAAGAACAACTATCTCTACCTGACTTCTGTGTACAATGGCCGCGTTACCCGGGTTAACATCAGTTGTGTGGATGCGCCTTCGTCAGAAACGTGCAATCCAAACCTGGTGAGTCCGTTCACTCCGTAATGGCACGAAAGCCTGCCAATCTCATTGACAGAGCGCTGTGCATTCAGGGCACTGCGGCAGCCCGTACCGTGCGGCGCCTGAAATTATAGCATGCCTCACACCGCCTTTCAGAATTTTTTCGCCTACATGCACCGCCAGCGCTGGGCGCTGTTTCTTTACCTTTCTGCGCTGATACACCTGTCACTCTTTACGCACCTGGCGATACATGGTACGCCTGTGCAGGAAATGGAGATCTGCAACAAGCCGGTAATACAACTCATGGCGCAGGTGGTACCTCCGCCGCCCGGACAGCAGGGCGAAAAATCTGACGATGGTGGTGGTTTTGAGCATGGCCCGATGGCCGATTCGGGTAAAAATGGCCAGGGTGATTTTGCTGAACAGTTTGGCATACCCGGCGGCAAATGGAAAGAGCAGCTCGACCGCACAGAAGAGGGAGAGGAGCTCAACGACAGCTACGGTGGCAAAGACGACGACAAGGCCCTGGTAAACCCATCCGTCCCCGAAGAGTATCGCAAGCGCAAACGCGATTACCGCAACATCATCGCTAAAGATATCTTCCCGACTCTAAACTCCATCGACAAGCCATTCCGCGACGAAATTAAAGAAGCTCCGCAGGAGCTTGAAAAAATGCAGGAACGTAACGAGGTGATTGAAAACTACCGTCTGTGGCGCGAAGGCAAGGCAATACCCGATAAAAAACGCACCCGCGTCGCGCTCAACGCCCCGCGCACCGGCACACAAGGAGCGCTCGCCTTTGACGAAAAATCCCGCCGCCGGTATTTCGATGAAACCTTGTCAGAACCGAAAGAGCAGCAGCTCGAACGCTTCTTGCGCGACTACGGCAACTATGATCCCAATGAAGGCGATCTACCGCGGGCGATACGCGACCTTTACTATGAAAACCTGCAGCGTGTGGCTTCTTCATTCAGCCCCGACATGACGTACCTGGCCATCGATTACTACCACGAGGCTCTGAATAAAGAGGAGTTCCTGCGCAAAGCACTCGATGTCGCCTCAAAGAAGAAGGGTACTCGCTACGCCACGGAGATACTTTTCGCGATTGAGAACATCTATGAAATCCAGGGTCGGGCGCTCAAGCTGCTGTTCGAAGTGAAGAAGCACATCGAGGGTCTCTCCGCAAAAGAAAAAGAAAACATCCGCGTTAAGACTCTCGAGAAGGTCGTAGCGCGTTATGTGCCGCTCGCGGCGAAGAAAGGTATTCGCAGCGAGCGCGATGCGCTGCAGCACTATTTTCTCAAGCGTACGGAAATTCTCGACTACCTGCTCGAGAACACACCGGGTGGTTATCGCAGCAAAGATGCAACCTTTGCGAAAGGCAAAGTCTTCTGGGAGAGCGCACACACCGACCCGACCAACCCCGCGGCAATGCAGCAGGTGAAGCGTGCGGTGGATATCTGGCGGACGATTGATTACCTGGCTGACAGCGGTGATTTTGTGTCCGGCGAAGCGCACAGCAGCATGAAAGACGCGCTGGCAAAATTTCGCGGCCCGGGTTCGCCAGAATACACGCAGATACGCATCACGCTCGATCGTGAATTGCACAAGATCATGCAGAAAAAGACCGAACGCGAAAATCGCATACTCTGGTCTTCAAAGCAGAACAATAAGGCGGCAAGATGAGTTCATCAAACCAGAGCTGGCAGGTAAAACTGATACGGGTACTGTTTCGTGTGCTCGCGCTACTCACGATCGACCTCGTGGTGCAGATAGTGAACATCCAGATCATGAACCTGCAGAAATTTATTGCTCCCGTTTACGTCACCCTGCTGGGTATGATGCTGGTTGTGCTGCTCTTCTATTTCCTGATGTCTTACATCGAGCAATGGACGAATGCGCTGCTGAAATATGTGGTCGAACTCGGCAAGACCTTCAGATACCGCAAGACAGCCGTTCTGGCAATCATTCTTACCCTGCAGTTCTGCTCCTTTTTCGCCTACTACCGCCTTTGGTTCGGCAAGTGGATTGGTTTCGCTGACCTGCCAAAAGTATTCTCTGCCCCTATACTCCGCTGAGCAGATCCCATTTGGGTTTACCCCTTGAAGCGCACTGCGACGTTTGCCCATGCAGCAGAGCTCCGCTACCCTCAGGAACCCGATCGACGGTTTTGAATTTTACACGCAAACCTGGAAAGAGGGCAAAACCAAGCCCAAAAAGGTCATCGTCGTACAACACGGTTTCGGCGAGCACTCAGGTCGCTACCAAAACCTGATTGCGGCCCTGGAAGGCGAGAAGGCGAGCGTCTATGCACTCGATGCCCGTGGCCATGGCAAGACGCCGGGCAAACGCGGTCATATCAGTGACTTTAACCTCTATGCGTCTGACCTCGCAGTGCTCGTGCAGAAGGCGCGAGCTGAAAACAAGGGTGTACCGATCATTTTGCTCGGTCATTCGATGGGAGCTCTCATTGCCACGCTGGCAGCACTCAAGAGCGAGGTGGCAGCCGAACTCAGCGGACTGATACTCTCGAGCGGTGCCTTCAAGCCCGCCCTCGATACGGTGCAGGCCATCAAGAAGGCCGTCGGTACCGTGCTGGCAAAGGTGGCACCCGCTGTAACCGTACCTGCCGGTCTCGATGTGAACCTGATCTCGCGCGATGCCAATGTCGTGCAGGCATACACGAACGATCCGCTGGTGCACGGAAAGATTTCCATGAAGATGGGCGTCGATCTGTTTGCAACCGGTGAAGCGCTGCTCGAACAGGCCAGCCGGCTGACGCTGCCGGTGCTGGTCTTTCACGGCGATGCGGACGGCATTGCGCAGGCGCAGGGAAGCAAAGAATTTTTCCAGGCCCTGAGTTCAAAAGACAAAACGCTGAAGATTTATCCAGGCTTTTACCACGAGACAATGAATGAGCCTTTCGCAGACCGCAAGCAGGTGCTGAGCGATGTCGTGAAGTGGATCAACAAGCACGTCTGACGGCCCAGGGCATCGGGTAAGATGGATTACGTACTCGCAGGGGCCACAGGACTCGTCGGCACTGAAGTTCTGCGCCAGCTCGCCAGGGACGGGCAGAACCGGGTCTTCTGCCTTGGCCGGCGTGCACCCGAAATTTCGGGGCCTGCGATTCACTTCGTCGAGTGGGATTTTACTCGTCCCCTTACCTGGGCCGCTGACAAGCCTGTACGCCCGCACGCTATCTGCACTCTCGGGACGACCATCAAGAAGGCCGGCAGCCAGGAAGAATTCCGGCGCGTCGACCTGGAATTCGTGCTGCAGTTTGGCCGCGAAATGCAGAAGCACGGTGCACAGTCCCTGCACGTGGTCACCGCGCACGGTGCCTCGGCCAGTTCTGTGATTTTCTATAACCGGGTAAAGGGCGAGGTGGAGCAACAGCTGTCACAACTCGGCCTGCCAGCACTGCACATCTACCGCCCCTCGCTGCTGCTGGGACACCGCCGCGAACACCGCGCGGGTGAAGGTGCAGCGACCGTTATGGCAAAACTACTCGGGCCGGTCTTTAAGCTACCCGGATTAAGCAATGTGGAACCGACGCCAGCAGACCGCCTGGCGCAGTTTATTCTGCGCCAGTGCAATGATGCAGCTGCCGGTGAGCACATGCACTCCAACTACGAAATCCTGCACGGTTAATGCCCGACCAGCGGACAATTATACTGCTTAATATTTGTCTGCTCGGCGTCCTTGCGTTGCGTCTGTGTTCGGCGTGGCAGGGCAAGAAGTCGTTATATGCCCTGGGGCTTCTATTTACCAGCATGGCATACCTCGCCGCATGGTATTTAAGTGGCCAGGTATTCCCCTCGTCGGCAAGGGCTGCCCTCTTTCTCGCGACGTCGATGCAGCCGGTATTCTTCTGGTTGCTGGCGATGGAATTTTTCGATGACCGGTTCAGATTACGATGGTATCACCTCGTCGCCATTGCCGGCAAACCGGCGCTTGCCATTGGTCTCATGTATGGCCAGCCGAAGCCCGACCTGTTTGCCGCGAGGGCTTCGATCGACTACCCACGCCTTCTGCCTAACTTCTTTGTCACACTGGCCTTCGTGATCCATGCGATGGCGGTGATTCTGCGCACGGGTGCCCAGGACCTCGTCGAACGCCGAAGAACATTGAGAAGACTTGTCCTCGCAGGCACAGGCTTTTTAATATTGCAGGCCATCATCGCGGCAGCCGTACTGAGGCCCATGGGACTATCAGACTTCGCAGACCGTGGCTCGCTCATCGCGATTACCTTAGCCACGGTCGCCATTCTTGCCTGGGGAGATGCCTTCTGGCGCAGTAACCAGGCTCCGAGTACGAAAAACGCGGCAAGCGATGCAGATCCCGAAATTGTCAGGAAGGCCATCGACGCGATGGAAGTAGACGAACACTTTCGGACAGAGGGTTTGACGGTCGCCCTGCTTGCAGAAAGAATTGGCGTGCCGGATTACAAGCTCAGGCGGGCCATCAACAGCGGTTTGGGTTACAAGAATTTCAATGAGTATCTGAACCATTACCGCATTAAAGAAGCGCGTAGATTTCTCGAAATCGCGGAAAACGACGGTCACACTTTCCTGCACCTGGCCTTAGACCTCGGCTATCCCGCGCCGGGTCCTTTTAATCGTGCATTTCGGGAGGTAACGGGTGTTACCCCGACAGAATATTGTCGCGCGCGTAACCAGAAATCATGACGTGAAGAAATACACCCTCTTAGCTTGCAGAAATCGCCCGCCGAACGCTTAGCTTTCCGCCGGCAGGCCCGGTTTCAACATCCCGCTTGCGCATTTTCCCGAAAAATGCTATACAATTCATGAATTGTGTACTTGGGATCATGAATCGTGTAGAAATGGCCAGCAAAATAGGCTAGCCTCACAGCATGGAAAAACAACGTTTCTTGCTCTACGCATTCCCCTTTTTGCTCGCTTTCGCGATCATTGAAGCCCTAATCTACCGTAAAATCACCAAACGCGATTTTGCGTGGAAAGAGAGCGCGGCCTCACTGGGTGTGGCGGTAGGTTACCGTACCAGCGTGGTACTTGCGGCCTTTGCGACCGGCGGCATCTTCCTTTGGTTCGAATCGATCAGGCCATGGCACCTTGACATGTCGCAGTGGTACCACTGGGTGGGTCTGTTCTTTGGTCTCGAATTTTGCTACTACTGGTTTCACCGCGCAAGCCACGAGGTGCGCTGGTTCTGGGCAACGCACGCTGTGCATCATTCACCTGAACATATCAATTTATCCGCCGCCTATCGCCTCGGCTGGACAGGACATATCACTGGCAGTTATTTCTTTTTTGTGCCGTTGATCGTACTCGGCTACGACGCGAAGATCGTCTTTGCGATGTTGGGCATGAACCTGCTCTATCAATTCTGGCTGCACACTGAACTTATTCCCAAGCTGGGTTGGTTTGAGTATTTCTTCAACACGCCGTCCCACCACCGGGTGCACCACGCGACAAACCCGCAGTACCTGGACCGAAACTATGGCGGCGTCGTGATTATCTTCGACCGCATATTCGGCACATTCACTGCCGAAGACGCCAACGATCCATGCAAATATGGTCTCATCACGCAGGTGAGATCGAATAATCCATTCAAGATCGCGTTCCATGAGTGGATCAAGGTTGCCCAAGACCTCGCGAGAGCGCGCAGCCCGCGCGACTTTTTGGGCTTCTTGTTCGCACGGCCGGGTTGGCAGCCCGATGGCAAGGGGCTCACGACTGAAAACCTTCGCGCGCGGGCGCTCGAAGCTTCACCTTAGATGCTTCACGCCTGCGTGCCCGATCACCAACCTTTCGGCGATCATGAATTTGATCCACGAACCGGCTTTCGTCAGAAAGCTGCCCGCACCCACTCGCGCAGGTATTCATGCATTTCGAGCGTCGCCGGCGCAAAGAGCAGGGCAGCGACAAGAGTCATTAGCATAGCCGAGGCAAGCGTAGGAGCTACTGCTTCATGCATTGAATCGCCCACGATATCTGCCTGCACCAGGGCTTCGAGCTGCGCATTGTGGCGCGACACTTCTGCATCTGCTTCCGCTGCATGGCGTGCGCTCGACCAGGCAGCCCCTGTGGTCAGCCAGCTGTTGCTGTTGAGAAAGCCAAAAAATCCAAAACCCAAAAGATAACCCGTCAGGCCGTAGTTGCCGCCAATGAAGCAGGCAAGGGCAGGCAGGGCCAGGGTACCGAGAAACAACGGCCCAATCTTGCGCGACAGGTAGTGATTGGCCGTTTTCCAGAGCGCCTGCATGTCGGGCTCGGCTTCGGCCGACGACAGGCCTGAAATCTCGCGGAACTGCCGGCTTGTTTCGCGCACCAGTGCCGGACCGAGGTTGAGGACAAGTTCGTTGATGCGCGCCGCGAGAAAATACGAGGCGATGCCACCTACCAGCATTGCCGCTGTTTCGGTCAGGTGCTTAAAAAGTGTCGCATTGCCCCGATCGCCAATCAGCTGTGTATACACGAGAAATATCAGGATCACCAGCGCGGCATAGAATATCTTCGCGTGCAGCACATATGAGGGCATCGCGACACTGCGCAAATTACGGAACTTCGCAAGCAGCTGTACGTTCTCCTCTTTTCTGCCGCGCAGGCGCAGGCGGGCAATCGCCGACGAGGAAAGCGGCATGACGAGTGCAGTAGCCTGCGCCACGGGAAAAAGCGAAACCATCGCGGTCAAAGCCAGCGCGAGGGCAAACAAGCCGTGCACAAACCGGGAGTCGCCGCGCTCATCGACAATACCCAGGAGGTAAACCAGTGACATCATCGCCGATATAATCAGTGCCGGTATCGCGGCTCCGCGCATGCCGGCAGCAATACCCCTGTGCACAACGGTTGAAACCGAACTCGCCGCCGCCGAAATCAGGCTGCGCGCGGTCTTGTGGTTTTCGGCGACAAAGATTGCCGAATACAGGTTCAGCAGAAAAGCGGTGAGAGATCCCAGGAGGATAATCCAGAAATATTTGATGTGCCAGCCAAAGCCGACAACGAAAACAAGGTAACAGCCGATCGACTGCACGCTCAGCGCGGCAATGTAGCCGATGCGGATATTCCAGAGAAAGGTCTCGGGCGAGGTTTTGTCCCTGACACGCATGATCAGGAAAGCAGCAATGGAAGCGACAGCCCCGAGGGCAAACACGCTCAGCAGCAGGCCCGGCACACCGTGCGAAGCGAGACTGGTCTGCAGCTCAATTCGGTGTCCGACAGTCAGTACCACGAGGCTCAGTACAAGGTACTCGAGGTGATAGAAAAAGAACCGGTTCACGACGGCGAAAAGCTGGCGTAAACGCCAGAGGGGATTATGCACGCCCGTGAGCGGAAGAATCGCTTCTTGCCGCCGCATCAGCTCATAGGCGTAGTCTGCGGTGCGTGCGAGCAGGGCGCCGTGAAATCGTAGCCAGAACAGCAATACCGCGGCCGAAAAAGCGGGCAATAACCACATCTCGCTGATTGCCCAGCCGAGACGCTGTGCATACCAGCTATAGCCTGCAGCAAACAGAACCGCGGACAATCCCAATAAGGCGCCAGCGTAGAGGAAGAAACGAAAGATACGGCTGATATTTTCGCGCTGCAACTCGCTGGTACGGTCCTGCATTTTATTGAGCAGACGTTCTGTAAGAATAGCCAGCAGGAGAAAGCTGCCAAAAGCGGTAGTATAAAGCAGGATCACACCGGCGGCTGCATTCCTGTGACGATAGAATTCGAGGTAATACGCAAGGCCAAGCCCCGCAAGAAACAGGAGGAGCGATAACAGGCTGATACGGTTGAGATACCCGCGAAAAATCGGTTCGTCGCGGTTCTTCAGCTCAAGCGCTTCGGGCCTTTGAATGCCGCTGAGGCGTTTGAAGATCTGGTGAATACAGAGCAGGCAGGTAAAACCTGAAATAACCAGTGAAACGGCAACAAGCCATGCAGACATTCGGTGCGTAACCTGCAATTTTCCGAGCTTGCGTAAAGTGTTATTAAGGGGATTTATATCGTGAAAAATCCGGCTCGCGGTTCGACAGGATATCGCCCGAAATACCGGGAAACAGTGCATCGAGTGTATCGAGTCCCGTACCGTCTGTTTCGCGGTCGTGGTATAACCCAGTCACAAAGTCTTTCATTCTGCCCCGTGCGGCCAGCTGTGCCAGGAACCCGGCCAGTGTCTTCACCTCATCCGCCTCCAGGGGATGGTCTGACAATAAAATCTGTGCAAGCGGTACGCGCTTTTTTGAGGACTTACCCGTTGCGGGCCGGTAGCGATCTACCTGCTCCATTCGGGACAGGGATTCGGCGAGCAGGAACCGTTGCCATGTACGCAGACCAGCATCTGCTAACCAAAATAATGCCAGTTGCTCTTCCAGTACAGTTGCAGAAACGCCGCAGTGTGCTGTAACGATTGCCAGCCGCGGATTATAGTGTGCTTCGCGATGACGGGAAAATCGCAGCGTGCGACGGTACTGGTCTGCACCGGCATAAATTCGCAGCTGCAAGGGTAACACCAGTTCGCGTCTTTCGAGGTGAACCTCCGCCCGTCTGAGAAATTTCTGCGCGAGAGCGGCTATGGCACGGGCACGCGGAGCGGAGCACTGGTGCTGCAGGTAAACAGTCTCGTCACTGTAGAAACTCCACCGCTTCGACAAATCGAGCGGCTTGTCCATTTCTGATTCGACCGGCTGTGCGCCAAGGGCTGCTGCGGTAAATGACAGTGAAAGAAAAAGGTCTCTTGTGTTCATGACCGCCAGGGTGTCATCGTGCGCTTTGTTATACCCATGTGCTGAAAGATGCGGTCGACCATGAAGTCATACAGATCAACCAGGCCCACGGGCCGGTGGTAGTACCCCGGCATGATGGGCATTACCGTGGCGCCGGCTTCGGTCAGCCCCAGCATGTTGCGCAGGTGTACCGCGCTGAGTGGGGTTTCCCGGGGACAGAGTATGAGTGTCCTGCGCTCTTTGAGTGAAACATCGGCGGCGCGCTCTATCAGGTTTTGGCTTAGACCTGCATGAATTGCCGCGAGCGTTTTCATGCTGCACGGCAGAATCACCATCGCGCGGTAGCGCGCCGATCCGCTCGCGGCCCGGGCCGAAATATCGCGGTAATCATTGGCCACGAATTCGTGTTCACTGCCCAGCGGGCCATAGGCCGCTGCGGCAAGCCCGAGCAGGTCTCCGCCCGTATTCTGCGCTGCTTCGCTTTCGAGTACTTTGTAGAAATTGGGCGAGACAATCAGGTCGCTTTGACCCGGCACAAAAGAAAGCTGCCACAAGAACCGCAGCGCGTATTCAGCTCCCGAAGCCCCTGTTACGCCGACGATGAAGCGTTCGCTCATTCCATACAAATATAAATCTTTTCTTCAGGACAACCATGCTTTTTTAACATGGCCCGGGCCGTTTCTATGAGGTGAAGGCGCAGCGGGCGGATATAGCGCATTTTTGTGTCTGTTCCCTGGATGAAATGGCGCGCGAACATCTGCGAATCGGGATAATTAGCCCGCGCCTCGCGGAAAACATCCTTGGCAAAGCGCACGGCGCCGACGGAAATATATTCGAGAGCACCGTAGCCCACCGATTCGCGAATCTGGCTGGCTATCTGCTGCATCTGCTCCGCAAAATCATCGGCATAGATAATCGGATCAAAGTGGACTCCCAGCCGAAAGCCCATGTCCCTGAGGCGCTGCATGGCCGATAGCCGCTGTTTAACCGAGGGTGTCTCCCGGTCGTAAGCTGCGGCCTGTGGTTCGGTCGCGAGCGAAAAACTCACCACCACATTCGGCAGCGGCTCGAGCGAGCGCAAAACGCTCAGGTTGACCGACTTGGTTCGCAGCTCGAGCCAGGTTTCCGGGTTTTCCTGGAAAAATTTCCAGTAATAAGGAAGCTCACCGCTGATATGCGAAAGGGCCAGTGAATCGCTGAACTCCCCCGCATGAAACCAGACGCGATTCTGCCCGCTGTGTTGCGCCGCAATCTGCTGCATCTCAGCCAGCGCGTCGTCGTGGTTCACAAAGAACACGAGGTCGGGAGAGCTGAAATAACCCTGCAGGTAACAGTACTCGCATTCGTAGACGCAGTTGTACGCGTGCACATAATAGTAATGCAGGTCAGACTGCCCGTAACCGTAGGCCGGCGGGGCTTCTTTCACCATTGCCCCGCGCTTGACCGCGATGAAGACGTTGCGCGAGTTGCGCTTCTCGAGGTAGTCAGTCTTGCGTCGGGAAAAAAGATCCTGGTAGTCTTCGATGCTTATGGTTTCGCGCGGCTGGAGCTTGCAGATAATCTCATTCGTTGCGGGCCACTGTTCAGCGGCGCGTTCAACGTACAGCCGGTCAATCCGCATCGGCGCGCTCTTGTTCGCAGTGCCGCTGCCATTCTATGAAGCTAAAGCGCTGCAAACGGCGGAGAGTATCTTCAAACTCGGCCTGGTTGCGTATGCGGGCCTGCAGGGTCAGCGTCGGCGTCTCAAGGCTCTGGTCAAAATGCGCCCGTAATACCTTGCCCTGCAGGGGTTGCAGGTATTCTGACCGGCGTTGCCGGAGCAACATCTCCTGTGGAAACAGTTCATGCTGCAGGAAGTCGATAAACTGAACGCCATTTGTAATCAACTGCGAGGAGAGAAAATCTGCTGCAGTCACCCTGCTGCCGAACCCGTGTTCCCTGAGCTCGCCTGTTGCCAGCAATTCGGTCACGATACGCTCTTCAGAATGTGTCAAAGGAAATGGCAGCCTTCTGCCGGCTGGGCGGCCCTTCTGGTCATCCGCAGCAGCCTTCGGCGCACGCGGCATTTCAGAACTCGTACTGCAGCTTCATCTTCACGCCCGGGTTGCGGTCAAAAAACCTGAGCGCATCGTCGCGGCTCACCGCATAAAGCGATGCTGAACCGCGGTTTGTGAAACCGTACGCGATTTCCCCGCGCCCGGTGTGCAGCAGGTCGCTGTGGATGATAACGTCGCCGCGCGACAAGACCCCCACGACCGAACCTTTCGCTACTACATCCACTTCGCCTGACCGGATGATATAGAAATACTGCGGCGCTGTACCATCGGGGTAGATAGCACCGGCTTCGGTAAACTCAACGGGTACCAGCATCGACTCGAGCCAGGTCTTCTGCGTCGAAGTCAAAAAGTTGAGATGGCGGCTCTGTGAAATGACATTCCAGGTTTCGGCGTCGCGCACCCTTGCCAGGCGCAGCAGTATTCTCTCAAACTCGGAACCGGAAATGAAATTCAGAAACTTGTCTTTTTCTACGGTAAAGAGCGTCACTTCGGTTTCTGCCACCACGTCTGCGGTACGCAGCTGGTTTGTCACCAACGCCACTTCGCCAAAATAGTCGTAAGCACCGTAGATCTTGCGGGTCTGCAGGTCCTGCGTGCGCACGGAGACTGACCCGAAATAAATGATGTAGAAGCGATCGCCGGGAGTGCCTTCTTTTATGATGAGGTCGCCCTTCTTGTACTTCTCCACCTCGACGATGTCGATGAATTCCTGCGCGCGTGAAATAGGCATATCCTCAAAGAAATCAAGCTGCTTCAGCGTGCTCAGTATCTGCGAGGCCTTAACGTTTTCTGGCGGCGTAGCGTTAAAATACAGTGTATGCTCAATCCCGAATTTCGCAAGGGTCAGCAATGAATCTTTCGGGAAGTCTTTTTCGCTGATGTGGTAGACAACCGTCTTGCGGCGAACCTCATCGGGCAGCGAATCAAGGTATTTGATTGGCGTATGCAGGGGAGCGATACCCGATTCGTGGTAGATCACGCTGCTGTGCCACGGGAAGTTGCGCAGGGCTTTGTACCGCGATTCGCTGATGATACCCTTTTCACGCAGCTGCTCGTGTATTTCCGGGTCATTATTATGGTCAGACGAATAGACAAACGACTGGTCCTGGAATTTCAGCGTAAAACCAATTGCCGGAATCGAATGTAATGTGTAGAAAATATCAAATCTGCCACCATGAATAAAGAATGGTTGGCCAACCTTGATAGGTTTGAAGTCGAAGAGCCGCCTCAGGTATGACTCGTCGATGTCAGCAAAAGCAGCATACTTCTTCAAAAAGCTGCCCATGACAGTCTCGGTCGTGTAGATCGTTATTTTACCTTCTTCGAGAATTTTCTGGAACGTGCCCGCATCGTGGTCGGCGTGGCAGTGGGTGAGAATAATACTATCGATAAACTTGGGGTTAACGTTTGAATCTTCAAGCCATTCAGTCGTATTGACCGGTGGGTCGATCATGATGCCGCTGTGGTTCAGCCAGATAATGAAACCCGATGTGTTCTCGTGCGGATCGAAGCCGTGGCTTGGCCCGAGACAGGTAACGCCGAAAAGTGGTGGTACGAAAGGTTCATGCAGGCGCTCGCCAATCTGGTAGATGGTCTTGTATTCAATTTTACCGGGAATGTCGGCGAGGTGTTTACCGCCGTGAGCTACGGAAAAATTTCCCTCAAGGTCCTGGCTGATGGTGACACCACGGTGCGTGAAGCGACCAAATTCGTTGAAGATGCCGAAACCCACCATGTCAGAAAATTTGAACGTACTGCTGAAGAATTTCATTTCCTGGCGCAGCGCCGGAACTTCGAGCCCCGCCATGTAATCGTTCGAAACGTCGAGATTTTTTGGTCCGAATACCGCCTCATTAAAAACGGTCTTGAAGCGCACAAACTGTTCGTTGTTACAGATGAGGATAGTCTTGCGCTTCTTGAGGAAGAAGTTGTAGTAAATCGGAAACTCCAGCTCGGCAACGCTGATACCCTTACGCCAGTTGAAGAAGTGTTTGGGCAAAACGAAAACTGTGGGCACACCCTCTGGCAGGAACATCGTGTCCTTGATGGTTTCCGGCGGTGCCCCGAACTGAAAATATCCTCCCGGCGTCTGCACGAGGTAGCCGCCGCGGGGTAACTCAGTTACCGTATGCGATAATTCTTTTAGAGGGTCCATGGCTGAATTGTCTAGAGTCCTGACGAGAGTGGCTGCAAATGCTGCCCTGTAACCACCGAGTCAAGTATTTTGCAATAGAATGCTGCATCGTGTTATTGTCGCATTCTGAGCCTGAGTGGCCCATAACCCTGTGGCCTGTCTCAAGAAATATTTCGTCAAAGCCCGGTGCGACAGCTATTTTGTAGTCTCCATGCCTTTACCTTCTTCGCGCGCGCTGTTCCGCGAGTTCCTTTCAAAGCCTCTGCGCCGCCAGAACAGCGAAAACCAGGTTGAGGGCCAGCCCGGCAGTTTTCGCGTTTACCTCAATTTGCTGGGTGAGCACCGACGTGCCTTTGTTGTCATCTTTCTTGCGGCCTGTCTCACCGAACTATTGTACCTCGCCGTACCCGTTACGACACGGCACATCATCGACGGTGTGCTGATGAATACGCAGCTGGCCTCAAACGACAAGACCCGCCTGCTCTTGCTCATCGGCGGAGTGTTATTCTTTCTGCTTGTGGCCGCGCAGGGCATCGACTTCTGGCGCCGCTTCTTCACCGCGATCGTCAATGGCCGGTTTGTTCGCTCGCTCCGCCTGCGCCTGTTCTCGCACCTAATGCGGCTGCCGCTGGGCAAGGTGCACGAGCTCAAAACCGGGGGCATCGTTTCACGCCTCACGAGCGACGCCGAGAACCTGACCGGCCTTTTGCAGATGGCGATCATCTCGCCCGGCGTGGCTTTTCTGCGCATAGCGATCACTTTCGCGATTCTCATCTACTGGCACCTGCCGCTTGCGCTCGTCGCTTCGGGCTTCATACCGCCGCTGGTGTATATCAGCCTCATCTATATCCTGCGCGTACGCCCGGTGTACCGTTCGGTGAGCAATGACCGTTCAGCACAGGACGCACGTACCAGCGAGGTGTTCAGCGGTATTCGGGCGGTGAAAGCTTTCGAGATGCAGTTAACCGAAAAACGCCGTTACAACACCGCGCAGGGCCTCATGTTCCGCAAGAATATCTTTGCCTCGTTGCGCGAATCGGCGGTCGACGGTATCTGGAATTTCCTGATTCCCGTAACTTCATTGCTGATCATGGTGATCGGCGGATTCTACTTCCTGCGCGGCGAAACTTCCATTGGCGACCTGGTTGCCTTCCAGATGTACAGCGGCATGTTGCTTTACCCGGTCTGGCGCATGGTCTTTTCGCTGAGCCAGATACAGAAGTCGATGGCTTCGCTCGACCGCGTGCTCGACATGCTCTCGCTTGAAGGCGAGCAGAATACGGGTGAGCTGCCCATGCCTGCGGTACTCCGCGAAATCCGCTTTGAGAATGTCTCTTTCGGCTACCGTGCAGACCAGTCGGTACTTCGCGATGTTTCGCTGTTGCTCAAACCGTCCCGCATCTACGCGATCGTCGGCGAAAGCGGTATCGGCAAGACGACCCTGATCGACCTGCTCTGCCGGTTCTACCAGCCACAACACGGGCGCATCAGTCTCAACGGGGTGGAATGCGACCGATTCGAATTAGCGTCCTGGCGAGCGGGAATTTCGATCGTAACGCAGGATGCCATCCTTTTCGACGGGTCTGTACGCGAGAACCTACTGATCTCCTCACGGCCGCTGAGCGATCAAAAGCTTCTGCGCGCCCTGCGCGGCGCCGACGCGCAGGATTTTATCGATGAGCTGCCACAGGGTCTCGACACCGTTATCGGTGAACGCGGTTTCAGGCTGTCGGGTGGACAAAAGCACCGGCTGACGCTGGCACGCGCCCTGGTCAAGGGAGCACCCGTGCTTGTACTCGACGAAGCTACCGCTCATCTTGATACCCTGAGCGAACAGAAAATACGGGGTCAGCTGGCGAAGCTTAAGAAAGACCGTGTCGTGATCATCATCACGCACCGTCTCAGCACCGTGACACACGCCGACGAAATTATCGTGCTCAGCGGCGGTTCAGTCGAAGCGATAGGCAAACACCGCGACCTGCTGCGGAGGTCCGGCACATACAAGAAACTCTGGCGCGCGCAGTGAACTTCGCCTAAGCCCGGTAGATCGTCCACAAGCCGATCACCACGAAACCCGCACCCGCAGCATAATGCAGCAGCTTTGTGGGAATGTACGCACCGAGAAATGCACCGGCGAAAACCCCCAGCGCCGAGGCGACAACCAGCGCCATGGCTGAACCAGCAAAGACGTGCACCAGGCTGACCTCTTTGTTTGCGGCGAATAGCATCGTGGCGAGTTGCGTCTTGTCGCCGATCTCTGCGAGAAAGACGGTCGTGAAAACGGTAACAAAGGTTTGCCAGAACATGCTTGCGTCAGCCATGGTCGTGGTTCTGCCGCAAATCCTTTTTTCGCTTGCTGAGGCAGAAAAAAAATCCTGCCTGACGCATCCAGTTTTGGTGGGCATCTGATTTATTATGTCACGTATCAAAGGCAGCTGGATCAACTTCTGGAAAATTCCCGACCAGCGTTACGAATTCATCTTCGCGGCAGTCGTTCTGACTGTTGTGATGCTGAGTTCGGTGCCCTTCTTGACGCAGATTGAACTGCGCCCGGGTGTGCAACTGCACGATCCGGTCTTCAATTACCTGCCGGCTCGTGACCTGAGCGACCTGATCTTCTACATTTTGTATACAGCGTTGCTGCTCGGGGTCATCTTCTTGCTGCCGTCTCCAGAGCGCCTGGTCATCGGCTTTGAGGCCTATGCGCTTTTTGTCATCCTGCGCATGATCACGATGACGCTGGTGCCGCTTGAACCGCCGAACGGGCTTATTCCGCTCGTTGACCCCATATTAAGTTTTATGTACACGGGTAAGCAGGTCAATAAGGACCTCTTCTTCTCGGGCCACACTGCCACGATGTACCTGCTTTATCTTATGCTTCCCGCTGGCATCTACCGAAAACTGGCGTTTGTCGGCGTGATTGTTATGGGTATCTGCCTGCTGTTCCAGCGGGTGCACTACACGGTCGATGTCATTGTCGCACCGTTCTTTGCTTACGGTGCACTGCGCATTGTGCTGCGGCTGCGCCGGACCATTGGCCTGAAGGCCAGCGGCTTCGTCGCGGGTGAATAACTATCTTCTCGCGGCCTTGTAGTAGTCGTGAAGCCATTCGGCGAGATGCTCGCCGTCAAATTGTTTCAATGAAGGTTCGTTGCGCAGTACGTTCAGAGCTCCTTCGGTCAGCTGTGCGCTCGAAATGATGTAGGTCTTGTCAGCCTTCAGGGTTTGCATTTTGTTTTGCAGGTTGCGTACCGAGATGTCGCTGATATGCGCCCCGGTGCGCAGCCGGTAGAAGGCAAAGAGCGCCCGGATCGATTTGCTCTTCGATGAGATGGCAGAATAGAGCACCAGGTCTTTTTCGCCCGATGACTCTTTCACGGGCTCGTTGTATTCGAGTTTCGTGATGATATAGATGACGAATTTTTGGAAATCATCGGGCATCATCTGTAAAAAGAGGTCGTTCCCTTTTTCTGCGGTCATGACATCGTATTCGATGCGCAGTGTCGGCGTTTCACCCGAGAGGTCAAAAAACTTGTCCATCGAGATGCCGCGGTTCTTGCGAAAACCCGAAATTGCATACGCCAGATCGGGCTGCAGCAGGGGTTCAAAGTTGTCCTTGAGTATTTGTTTGAAAGGCTTGAGGTTCTCTGCATGGGGATTCAGGTCGATCTGGTCGATGAAAACCTTGAGGTGCCTCAGCTCTTTGTATTCATCATCGTCGCCCGCGACTTCGCGGTACAGACGCGAGGCCTCGAGAAACATTTCTTCGCCGAGGTAGAGCAGCAGAAGCAGGTACTGGTAGTCGCGCTTTTTGTCTTCGGGCAGCCCGCCCGATTCGTTTAGCTTCTTAAGAAAGTCCAGTGCCTCGCGCAATGCTTTCGCCTGGTAACACTGGTACAAATAGATGTTCAGCAGTAGTTGCATCAGGCTGCTGTCTTTGCTTTGGCCGATGAGTTTGACCGCGGCCTGTCTGCCACGCGCCAGGTGTATGCCGTAGGTTGCCATCGTCACATACAGCAATTCAGCATTACCCTCAGGGTTTGTATCGGAGAGCAGCTTTTCTATCTGCGCGATCGCATTGTCGCGTTCTCCGAGCTGCCAGAGTGTGACTGCATACGCGAGCGGCAGCTGTGGTTCGTCCGAGGCCTGCATGGCCGCGCGCAGGTAGCTCTCTGCAATGCGAAAATGGCCGTCTCCCAGCGCGAGCAAACCCACTTCCTGGTTGGCCAGTTCGTCAGCGGGGTTCAGGCGCAGTATCTCAAGGCAGCATTCGAAAAACCCGTCGTTGTCGCCTTCGGCCCGGTAGATTTCCGCTATTTTCTTGTAGATTTCGATTTCACGGTCGCGGTCGTCGAAGGCACCTGCGTCGATGGCCTTGCGGTAACACTCGCGCGCGAGTTCTTTGGAGCCAAGCTGTTCATGGCATTCGGCAAGGTAGACATATGACCGGGGCGCCAGATCCACATCTTCGGACATGGCGGTCAGCTTGAGCACCGCCTCGTCATACTTACCTTCGTCCATCAGTCTCTGGACGATATGGAACGGGTTGCTTTTGCGCAGGTTCAGTAACCACGCCAAAAGCGCGCCCAGTAGAATGACACTCAGAAGGGCAAAGTACAGCATCTACGCGGTTCCGTGGCCCGGGTCAGGTTCTTGCCGGGCACTGTTTTTAATATCGGCCAAATTGCTGGCAGGTAAAGCATAAGAGCGTACCGCGCTCCCAAAGGGCAGTTTTTGCCACTGGATTTTTTTTGTTGCGCGCTAAACCCGGCGGCAGTATAATAACTTATATGGCGATGCCTTCGTTACTCCGCAGCCAGGCCCCCGCCGAGGGGCAAAGCCTGAACACGCTCCTGGCGCATATGCCGTCGTATGTGACGCGCACACAGAAGGCACTGGTCAAAAAGGCATACCTGCTGGCCGAAGACGCGCACAAGTTCCAGAAACGGCTGTCCGGCGAACCCTACATTATACACCCGCTGGCCGTCGCCCATACCCTCGCTGACCTGGGTCTCGACCACGAAGTCATCTGTGCAGGCCTCTTGCACGACGTCCTCGAAGATACCTTCATCCGGTCTGAGTACATGCGGCAGGAATTCGGCGAAACTATCACGTACCTCGTCGAGTCGGTGACAAAAATTTCAGTCCTCAAGACACAGAGCGCCGAAAACAAGCAGGCGATTAACATCCGCAAGATGATCATGGCCACGATACGCGACAGCCGGGTCATCCTGATCAAGCTCGCCGACAAGCTGCACAATATGCGGACGCTGGGCTTCCATTCGACCTCTAAGGGCATGCAGATTGCGCGCGAGGTGCTCGAAATCTACGCACCTCTTGCCGGCCGCCTGGGTATCTATAAGATCAAGTCGGAGCTCGAAGACCTGGCGCTCTACCACCTCGACCGTACAGCCTACGCTCATATTAAAGATAAAATTGCCGAGAAGAAGGGCCAGCGCGATGGCCGCGTGCAGATGGTGATGTCGCTGCTGACGCAGCACCTGAAAGACTCGAAGATCAAAGCCACAGTTGAAGGACGCTCGAAACACTTCTACTCCATCTACAACAAGATGCAGGAACAAAAGAAGAGCTTCGAAGACATCTACGACCTGACGGGTGTGCGCGTGCTCGTGAACGAAGTTCAGGACTGCTATACCGTGCTGGGACTGGTGCACACGCTGTGGACGCCGGTACCCGGCCGTTTCAAAGACTACATTTCGGTGCCCAAATCGAACGGCTACCAGAGCCTGCACACCACCGTGATCGGCCCGGGCGGGCAGGCGATCGAAGTGCAGATCCGCACATGGAAGATGCACCGGGTTTCTGAATTCGGCATTGCTTCGCACTGGGCGTATAAAGAAGGCCAGGCACCGACCAAGGCATTTGAAATGCAGTTCATGGATCTGCAGGACATGGCGTCATCAGACGAAGAGTCTGATTCGGGCGAGTTCTACCAGGAGCTCGTGTCTAACCTTAGCCAGAGCAACGAGGTCTACGTCATCTCACCGAAGGGTAAAATTTTCACCATGCCCGAGCACTCGACGGTGCTCGATTTCGCCTTTCGCATTCATACCGATATTGGTCTGCGCTGTGCGGGCGCCAAGATCGGTGACCGCCTTGTGAGTATCAGGACACCGCTCAAGAACGGCGACCAGATTGAGATCATCACGAATACCGCCGTCAAACCTTCGCTCAACTGGCTCAACTTTCTGAAGACACCCAATGCGCGTGCAAAACTCAAGGCACACTTCAGGAAGCAGGTAAGCCCGGCGTTGGAAAAAATACCGGAAGCAGACAAGAAACCTGCGGGCGAAGCCCGCCCGCCGCGTGCCCCCAAGAATGATATAGCTCCCCCTCTCGTACCGCAGCCACACGAGCGCAAGATTGAATGGCAGGGTGAAACGCAGCTCGAGGTCAAATACGCGCAGTGCTGTAACCCGATGCCGCCTGACAGCATTGCGGGTTTTATTTCGCGCTTCGGAGTGATTTCGGTGCACAAGAAAGGCTGTCCGTCGCTGACAGACCTCAGCGTTCACCCCGACCAGGCCGAGCGGCTGGTGCCGCTGAAGTGGGTCGGTGAAAGCACCGGCCGGCAGGCTTCGATCGAAATTCGCGGTATCGACCGGCCACAGATCTACCTGGATATCGTAAAGCAACTGGCACAGAGCGGGGCCAATATCATCGAGGCAAATGCAACGACGTCACAGGTCGGTCAGATACGCGACAAGTTCGTGATCGAAGTCGACTCAGAAGATCACCTGCAGAATATTCTCAAAGAGATCATGACCGTCGACGGTGTCGAAGAAGCGGTAGAAGTTGCGATTTAGGCAACCAACGCGCTATTTTCTGCGGCACGCAGCAGAAAATCTTTCAGTTCAACGGCCGAGGTTTTGCGGTACATTTCAGGCTTCAGGGTCGAATAGACCGGCAGGTCGCGCGTGTACTGGGTCAGGTGTTTGCGCATGAGCACTGCGGCGAGTGCGTCGCCGTAAAACTTTGCCATGTCGTCGAGATGCCGCAGCATCACCGGCAGGCGCTCTCTATAACTGAGGTCTGCCTTGTCGATGCCCGAAAAGATCCACGGGTTGCCGATTGCCGCGCGCCCGATGTAGACACCCGCAACGCCGTAGGTTTTGATGCGCTCGTAGGCTTCGGCCGGTGTCCTCACGTCGCCGTTGCCGAAGATGGGTATCTTGCGTGCCCGGGCGATCTCGCCGATGCGATCCCAGTCGGCCAGGCCGGTGTAGGCCATCTGCCGCGTGCGGCCGTGCACGGCGATCGTCCACACACCTTCGCTCTCCAGCATTTCAGAAAACTCCATGTAGTTGAGCGAGTCGTGGTCCCAGCCGAGGCGAATCTTCGCCGAAACGGGTAGACCTGTTTCAGCAACCAGCCGGCGGATGATGGTGCGTGATTTGTCGGGGCAGCGTAGAAGCCCCGCTCCCGAACCCCGGCCCGAGACGTTTTTTACTGAGCAACCCATGTTCAGGTCAATGCCGTCGGGGTTGAGGTGCAGCACACGCGAGACGCCGCGCACAATAATTTCAGGGTCGTTGCCGAACACCTGGAATACCACGGGCCGTTCAGGTTCTTCGTAGCGAAACAGTTTAATGGCGCCAGGGTGCGAACGGAACAGGTGCTCAGTCGAAACGAATTCACTGATGCTGATCGCCGAACCCATCTCGCGGCAGAGTTTGCGGTACGGCGAATCAGAATAGCCGGCCATCGGTGAAAGCACCAGCTTCGAAGGGCCCATTTTGTCAAAGAGGGATTTCATGCCTGCTGTCTCATGCTCCCTGTATTTCAGCAACGATCGCTTCAGCCGCCGCGCGCGGGTCTGCTGCCTTCGTGATCGGCCTGCCGACGACGATGTTGGTCGCGCCGGCACGAATCGCCATTGCGGGGGTGACGACGCGCACCTGGTCGTCCGCAAAGACCGCATCCGTGCGGGCCGCCGACCTGGGGCCTCCTGCCCGTTGGTCATCTACATCCCCCCCGGCTGGCCTGATGCCTGGGTTGACGATAATCGGTCCGGCGCCGAATTTTGTGCGGAGCGCTGCGGTTTCCTGGCCTGAGCAGATGAGTCCGTCGGCGCCGGCGCCAAGCGACAGTTGTGCACGCAGCTCGACCGCATCAACACCGCTGGCGTCACTCGTCAGCACTGTGACATTCAAAAGCTTCATGGGCGATTTCAGGTCATCGATTACCTTGCGGGCGGCAGCGACTTGTTTTTCTGCTGTGAAGAGCGTTAGGTAGTCGACACCCAGCCGTGCGAGTGAACCGACGGCAAGTGCTACCGTTTCGGGAATATCGTTGATCTTCAGATCGAGAAAGACCCGCTTCTTGCGCGCGAGCAGTTCGTTCACCAGCGCATTACCCTCAGCAAAATAGAGCTGCATACCCACCTTGTAAAACGAAACCGTGTCGCCCAGGGCTCCCACAAGCTTCAGCGCATCTGCTGCGGTTGGCACATCGAGCGCCACGATGAGTTTGTCGGTTGCGTGCATCAGTATACCACCATCGCCTTAATCATGGGAGTGAACTCGTGCTGCTCATAGCTACGCACGCTGTGCGTGAGCCGAGTGTAATCATAGTAAAGCGAAAGGGCAAACAAAAAAGTCTGCGACTCGGGGTTGCGCACGTGTCCCGTAAAATCGAGCAGTATATTGAATTCGCCCTGCAGCATGCGAAACGAATCGGTTGAACCCTGGTAGAAGGCGATGGGCAGGGTTACCACGGTCTGCGTGGCGAGAAACTCTGCCCAAAAAAGGTACAGCTGCCCGCGCAGGCGACCTACCACCGCGTGCGCGCTGCGATCTGCACCGGGTATTAAAAAACCCTGGTGGCTTAAGCCGCCGCCAAAGCCTGCTGCCCAGACCTTACCCTGCCACGAGAGATAATCAACGTCGAGCAGGGCATAGTTAAAACTATAGAGCCCTGTAGCTGAAACGGCTGTCTGCTTGCCGGCGAAGTAGTCGCTCGCATGTACCATGTCAGAGAGTAAAAGCAGGCGCGTGCTGATATTGCGGTAGGCAGAGGCGCCGGTAAAGAACAGCGGCGCGCGAAAGTATTCCGACGTTGGGTAGGTGTTGTACCCGAGGCTACCCTCGATGGCAAGGTAGCCGTCATCGGGTATTTCATCGACGGGGGTCAGTTGCGTCGGGTCCTGTGCAGCTAACGCTGCGCAGAATAGTATTGGCAAAAAAAGACAGCGAACTAATTGCATCGGTCAAACCTCTGCCTTTTTTTGTCCGGGAGCTGTGCTGCCTTCCAGACTCGTGACTTCGTGGTCAGTTAGCTCAATCTCTTCAACCTCGACGTACTCTACCGGTGGCTCATCGGCGTGTGCCGCACCCGGTTTATTGACATCGGCGATAACAAGCGTTTCGCGCGATTGCAGGCTGAGCGCACGGAAATCAGGAGCGGAAAGAATTTCCTGCAGAACTTCGCCTGATTTCTGCAGCTTCTGCGTGAGTTCTTTTTCGCGCCTCAGTTCTGCCTGCAGAACGTCGATATTCTGCTGCAGTGTCTTGCGCACCCGTTCGACATCTTCTTTCGTGACCGGCGCTTCGCTGATGACGCGCAAAAAAGGACGGGGTAGTGGTATTTCAGGTATGCGTGAATCAGCCATGAGTGCCTCGTACACAGCCGCTTACAGAACAACCGCAATGCGACATTTCTGGCGTCGTCTCACGGCTCGGTATCACAGTGTCACCAGAATTGAATTCCGCGCAGCCTGTTTGCGCCGGTCGTGGATTCGGCCCCGGCGCAGTATGCGCAGCCGGCCGCGGTTGTTGCTCACGGGCCCCGAGAATTCGAGGTAGATGCGCCGGTGTGGTGCTGCCTGGCGGAAACGCCACCGGCGGTCCAGCTTCGCCCCGGCAGCGCGCGGGTAATGCTGCCACGTTGCCAGGTCAGAGATACCATCGGTATCGACGAAGAGCTCGAAATGGTTTCGGTAATCTTTGATTCCGAAGAAATGGTAAGAGAGTGTGTAGTCGCCCTGCACGGTATCAGCGGCTGGCCGCACGCAGCCGCTGCAGGCGCGCGCAACGAGCTTCTCCCCATTCGATGAGGCGCCTCGTGATTTCAGGGCCATCTACCCCGGCTGCACGAAAAAGCTGCGGGAACATGCTGATCGGAGTAAACCCGGGCAAGGTGTTAATTTCGTTGAGGTAGAGTTTTCCCGAATCTTTATCGAGAAAGAAGTCAATACGCGCAAATCCATCACCCCGCACCGCTGCAAATGCCTGCTCGGCCAATTTGCGGATATCTGCCGCCTGCGCTTCGCTGATTTCAGCCTCGAGAAAAAGGTCTGCACCTTTCGGATCGATATACTTGGCTTCGTACGAATAGAATTCGTGGTTTACCCTGATCTCGCCGACACCCGATGTCAGGTATTCAGGGTAGTTGCCGGCAATCGCAATTTCGAGCTCGCGCACATTGAGCCCCTGCTCGCAGAGCAGGTGGTCGTCAAACCGGGCAGCATCGGTCATTGCCGCTGCCAGCGCCGATGAATTGTTTACTTTATGAACTCCCACCGAACTGCCCATGTTGCAGGGCTTGATAAAGACCGGGTAACCGAAACTCTCGCTGATCTGTTTGTCGACCTGGCGTGGGTCGGCTTTGTCGGCGCGGGTGATGACGAAATACTGTACCTGCGGAATATTGTTCACCGCGAACAGGGCGCGCATCAGCGCTTTGTCCATGCAGACTGCCGAGCTGGCTACACCGGCACCCGCATAGGGCAAACCCAGCACTTCAAAGAAACCCTGCAGCGAGCCGTCTTCGCCGGCAGTGCCGTGTATGATTGGGAAGGCAAACTGTACGACGACCGAGTTGCTCGCACTGCGCAGTACAACCTGGCCACCCGCGCGTGAAAGCGTCGCAGGATTCGCCACGTTGTCTGCCGCTACCTTGTTGACCTTGCCCTGCCAGTGCCAGGTACCCGTGCGATCGACGTACACCGGTACTGGGGTGTACCCTGCTTCTGCAATAGTCTGTTCGAGGTAAGCGGCAGACACACACGAAACTTCGTGTTCGCCAGACTGGCCGCCATAGACAAGTAATACGGTTTTCATAGGTGATATAGGTGTCGAAAAACGTGCCGGTTAACCGGCACGCATTTACTGGGGAAGCTGTGCTTCGGTTTCGTAGATCTTGAAGAACTGGTCGAGTGTGGCGAGCTTTAGGATGTTCAGCACATCTTCGGTGAGGCCCAGCAGGCCAAACTTACCGCCCTGGGTCTTCATCTTTTTCTGGGCCGCCACGAGGGCGCCGACACCCGAAGAGTCGATGTAATTCACGCTGCTCATGTCAATGATCAGGGATTCCACTTCGCCTTCGTCGATCAGTTCAAACACCGAACGCTTCAGGTCACCGACGTTGTAGAGGTCAACGTCACCCATTACCTTCACAACTTTGTGGCTGCCAATATCTGCAAACGCAATATCCATCTTACTCCTGCGGAATTATTCGGCCTTTACCGTCAGGTCGCCGCTGACCTTGACTTCGCCCTTGTCATTTGCCGCGGTAAGGGATACCATGATCAATTTTTCACCGTTATCTTCTTTTTTCTTTTTGATCTTACCGGTGAACACCATTGTCTCACCCGGCAGGCTCATGCCTTTGAATTTTACGCCGAAGAATTTCACCTGTGTCGGGGGAGCCCAGTTAGTTACCTGGCGTCCCATAAGAGCCATGATATACATACCGTGTGCAATCGTCCCTGGCAGTCCAGCAGACTTGGCAAACTCCACATCGTTGTGAATCGGGTTGAAGTCGCCCGATGCGCCCGCGTAACGCACGAGATCCATCTGCTTGATGGGGCCAACGCGCAGCTCGGGAATGTCCTGGCCTTCGTTGTAGTCAGCGAATTTAATCTTGTTCATGATTTCCTCTCTTACATTCCTTCAGGGCGGATCACGATCGCCATTTCGGCCTCAATGAATACTTTACCCTTGCCGTCGCTATAGGTGTTCTTAAACGTCACCATGTTCATCTTGCCTACTTTTACGTCGATAACTTCAACCTGGCAGCTGACCGTGGTGCCGGGGTAAATCGGCTCAACGTAGGTATACTCTTCTTTCATATGCAGCAGGCGTTTGGTGTCGATGCCAAAGCTGTCGAGATCAGACCAGAATTTGTCGCCGTAACCCCAGAAGGTAAAGGCCGTCTGGAAAGTGAGCGGGATCGGGGTGTCGGTATAACCAGCCGCCTTCGCGGCGTTCACGTCATGATAGATGGGATTGGTTTCGCCGATAGCGATCAGGAATTCTTTGACTTTGCCGCGTTCTACGGTAAAGGTGAAGGGCTCCATCTTGCGGCCCACGATGTCTTTGCTGAGTTCAGCCATGCGCTTGACTCAGGAATGAAAATCTGCCGTCAAGTTTATGTCGAAGCCGGGCTCCGAGGGTAGGTTATACCCTTTGGCGGCGGATTGCAGCCTTGCCACCGCTTTTGACCTTATACATCAGCTGGTCTACCCGCTGCAATGGTGACGAGGGTGTTTTCTGGGAAGCGTTCTACGCCAAAGCGAAGAACTCAGACCGTCTGAATTTCGACGCGATTGCGACCAGCGTGCTTCGCCGCATACAGTGCCTGGTCGGCGCGTTCAATCAGGTGTTTATTATCGTGATCAATCTCGGCTGCAAATGTGGCGACGCCGACAGAAACGGTTACCCGCAGCTGCTTGTCACCCTTATCAGTAGGATTTTTTACGGTAAGTTTTTCGATGCGTTCCCGGTATTTTTCGGCGACGGCTTTGGCGGCGTCGATGTCTTTACCCGGAAGTATGAGAGCGAATTCTTCACCGCCATAGCGTGCCGCGACATCATTGCCCCGGGCAAAGCTGATCAATACCCGCGCGACTTCTTTCAGGACGATGTCGCCCACCTGGTGCCCGTACGTGTCGTTGAATTTCTTGAAATGGTCGATGTCGGTGAGTAACAGGCTGACGGGTTTGTTATTGTCGCGCGCTATCTCGAGTTCTTCGCGCAGGCGCGCCTGAAAGAAGTGGTGAATTTTCAGCTTCGTCATCATGTCAACGGTTGCCAGTTCATAAAGGCGCGCGTTTTCGACGGCAATAGCAGCGAGTGAAGCAAGGTCAGAAAGAAAGGCTTTTTCTTCAGCGAGATAGGGTTCACCGTCTGATTTGGGTCCCATGACCAGAATACCGTTTGTGCGACCCTTCGCCTTCAGTGGAACCAGCAGCAGTTCGTTGTTCAGTTTAGAGAGCTGTGTCACTGCGTCGCGGAAACTCACCTGCGCCAGGCTCGAATGGTCTGTCGCCGCGGCGATGTTGCGTATTTCGCTGAGCGTCAGCAGTGTCGGGTATTCGGTGAGCAGCTTCACAAGATCGCTCTTGTAGGGTATGACAAATGCAGCGGGGTTATCGACTTCGAAGCCGACGATGTTTTCATCGAGCACCAGGGAGTGGTGGTCAATTTCGGGCACAAGAAAAATGCCCGCCTGCAGGCAGCGGCTCTGCGCGATACTGACATTAAGAATAGCGTCGATCAGCGAACGCAGTTCAAGATTCGAGTTGAGCGCTTTCGAAAGTTCAATCAGCTGCTTTTGGCTGTGAATTTTGCGCTCGTAGTGCTCGATAAACGTATCGGGCTGGTTTAACGCAGAGTGTTCCTGCACACGATACCGAACACAAAGTACTGCCGCGGGTACAAGCAAAAAAACCAACAGGGCGGTAAAAAATGACCTGCGTTGAGTCAGTCAGAATAATGGCGGCGCACAAAATCACCCATGCGAATGATTGCTTCGTCGGCCTGGGGTAAAATCCGCCAGGCAAACTCGAACACATGGAAGAGGCCCGGCGAAACGTCGAGTTCGACCTTGATGCCAGCCTGCCTCAGTGCTGCGGCAAACAAAACAGAATCATCGCGCAGGATTTCGTCGCCTGCAGCCTGCAGCATAACAGGGGGAAATCCCTTCAGGTCACCGAAGAGCGGCGACGCATAAGGATGTTTCGGATCGCCACCGTCGAGGTACATTTCGCGAAAATGCCGAACGCCGTCGGGTGAAAGCATAACGTCTTTGTGTGGATTCTCCTGGAAGCTATACCCGCTGAGTGTCATGTCAACCCAAGGCGAAATACCGATCGCGAGGCCGGGCATTGGCAGGTCGTGGTCGCGTGCAGCGAGCAGCAGGGCAAAAGTTAAACCGCCGCCGGCCGAGTCGCCCGCAAGAATAATGTTGCGCGGGTCATAACCCTGGCGCAGGACATGCTGGTAGACTGCCAGCGCATCGTCGACTGCCGCAGGAAATCGGTGCTCGGGTGAGAGGCGGTAGTCATACACGATTGCCTGCGCTTCAAACTCCACTGCGAGCCTCGAGGCGAGCGTTCGATGGGTCTTGTGAGAGAACATCGTGTAGCCGCCGCCATGGCTGTAAATGAGCAGGCGGCCGGGCTTCAGCTGCTCTGGAGTCCAGAAATCGTAAGCAATGCTGTCGATGCTGCCTTCCATGAGTGAGCAGCCGGGTGCCGGGCCAATCGCGACGCCCAGCGTGTTGAGGCCCAGCTGCACCAGCGGGCGCGGTACATTGCGGCTGAACGCTACACGGGTGCCGACACCGACCACCTGCTTAATGATGCCGGTGCGCAGATCGTCCGATGATGAAACAGCCATATGCTCCGGTTCACGAATGCTTTTGCGAGCGTCGAGCCCATAACCGCCCGGTTGCCAGTTCGGGGGAGTGATATTTTGGCACGGTTATTGCTGGCCAAAGGGTAGATTGGTGCTTCGGCACCTTCATGTTGTCTCACTGAGAATTTGGCCCCCGGCTAACCCCGGGGGCTTTTTTTGCCCTGCTACGGTTCTTCGGCGTTTTCTTCGTCTTCACCACCCGCGTTTTTGGCGGCAGACCTGGGTGGTGCGATACATTCTGCAGCAAGCACGGGTTTGCGTTTCAACAGCGCGCTGATTTCCGGTGTGAGCCTGGCTGCCGCCTTTTTCAATGCGGCCTTGTGGCGTGACTCGTACTTCTCGAAAAAGCGGACGCGTTCATTGTCAGCCGGGTGCGTGAGTATGAAGTCCGGTACATTCTGCATGTCTTTCTTATACTCGCGTGCAATACGTTCAAAGAACTCACGCAGGGGCCGGTTCGAGATACCGGCCGCAACCAGTTTCTCAGCACCATAGGCGTCAGCGTCGCGTTCATGGTCGCGCGAGTTCTTGAGCAGCAAGAGGAGAGCTCCCGCATCGGCAGCAGTGGCGAGCAGCGTCGCATCGTCGGTCATACCGAAGGCCAGCGCCAGTATCAGCCTAAGTGTCATGTACTGGCTGAGCTGCTGCATGCCATGCCTGCGCTCTACGTGACCAATCTCGTGTGCGAGAATGCCCGCGAGTTCGCCGTAATTCTTCGCATTCTTAACCGTCTGCGAAAAAAATGTCAGTTTGCCACCGGGCAGGGCAAAAGCATTCTCGACATTCGATTTTATGATCTGTACGTCGTACGAGTAGGGTGTACCTGGTTCGGCCAGGTATGGCAAGATTGTCCTGAGGTCGCGCACGGTCTGTGGCGAATCGCAGACCTGGCCAAATTCTTTGAGGCCGGGTTCTGCCTGCTCGCCGATTTTTTTATCCCACGAAATCGGGATCAGCTTGTAGCTGTTCTGCATGAAGAACCAGCCGGCGATACCGGTAACGCCCAGAGCTACGATCAGCGCGAGCGCGACCTTTCCGAGTGATTCAGACCAGACCAGGGTTGCGTAGCGCCAGAAGATATTCTTGTGCGCCAGAAACCGGTCGCGCACCAACCGCACGAACTGGATATCTTCAACCGTGAGCATGCGGCTCGAGGCATTGCTGCCTTCGCGCCATTCGATCACATGCTCGCTGCCCCGCCTGCGTATTTCAAAAGCATGGTGCTTATCGACCGAAAAAAGAAAACGTTCTGTGCCTGAAGCATCGGTCTCATAAAAATGCAACTCACCATGTGCCTCGTCAAAGACCAGCCGACCGGTGTGCGGTCGTGGGTCTACACCGTCGAGAAACTGCGCAGGTGCCTGTCGTATCATGAGAGAAAATCCGCATTGTTGTTCAGCAATAAAGTGGCGCTGGTAACACCTGCGAGGCGTGCAGCAGACCCCACCAGGGTGAACCTGCAAGATGCGATAAGCGGTTCATCGCCCGCAACATACCAGGCAAACCTGCTGCAGTCAAAAACTGATATACGCAGCTGGATATTCTGTTGCATCTGAAGCGGACGAATGTTCAGCCAAATCGGTCGCAGCAATCACATTTTTGGCATGGCTTGTTTCTTTAGCCATTGACACGATGTCCTGTGAACATAGCAGCACACACGAACTCATGCCGGTTGTTGTCGCTCAGGAAAAAACCCTGCAGGCATTTTTTGCCTGCTTTGTCTGGCAATCAGACGTTGTGAGCGAAACTTCTGCCCAGGAGGCAGAGGCTTTTTTCCGGTTCGTTGAAACTGGCGAGGCGCACGGCCTCGAAAAGCAGACCTGCGAAGAACTGCAGAAGGCGTATCCCAGATACTGGCGTGAATACACGCGCACGGGGCCCCTGTCGCCTGCCCAGCTGGCAGAGCTGTTGGGGCAGCTCGACGAAAAAGAGCGCCACGCCTGTGCTGCATTGGTCAACAGCCTTCTCGCAGCGGCACCCCGGTCGCGGCGTGCATCCTTAACCGGAATTCATGCTGCGTTGCTGCAGCTCTTGCAGGGTAATACCTCCGCTGTTCAGCAGCTGCAGTCAGCATACCAGCAGAGCCGTTTTTATGAAGATACGCAGCAGCCTGCCGCAGCAAGTGAAGAGGTCACCGAACCCGTTGTTTCGGCCGTGGCCACCGTCGAAATCATCGAACAGACGCGTGTTTCGTCTGAAAGCACCAGCACCATAACCGAAACGGTGATGCAGACTTCGGTCAGCTCGAGCCAGCAGGTCATGGCCGTTCACAAGATGGTCCCCTGGACTGAGCACGACGCCGTCAGCCCCGAGCGCCTGCAGTTCTGGACAAAGGGCACACGGCTGATGCGCTGCATCGGCATCATCGACCGCAGCCACGACTTTCGCAGTTTCCAGTTTGTTTCTGAAGAGCCGACGCTCTTCTTCTATAAACCCGGTCAGTTCGTGACGCTCGAACTGACGATCGACGGCAAGCGCTACCTCCGTTCGTACACCATCTCTTCAAGCCCCTCGCGCCCGCACCTGATCGAGATATCCGTGAAGCGGGTGAAGGGCGGCCTCGTTTCGAACTACCTGCACGACCACCTGCACATCGGCGACAGCGTGCTGATGAAGCCACCGGGGGGGAAGTTCCACTGTTTTGATACGACGAGCGATAAGTACCTTTTTCTAGCAGCAGGCAGCGGAGTTACACCCATGCTGTCGATGGCCCGCTGGTGGCATGACACCGGTGCACAGCCAGATGTCATTTTCTTCCATTCGGTACGCGAGCCCGAAGACGCAGTCTTCACCGAAGACATGATGATGTTCACTTCGGCAAACCGCAAGTTCAAATACATTGCCTCTTTTACCTCACCCCACCTTCCAGACCACTGGCCGGGCCTGAAGGGACGTTTCTCTGAAGAAAAGCTGCTGCAGATTGCACCGGACTTCAAAGAGCGCATGGTCTTCACCTGCGGACCCGATTCGTTCATGAAGAAGGTGAAGCTCATTCTCGAAAATAACGGCTTTGCACTCAAAGAGCGCTTTCGCCAGGAGAGCTTTGGGGTGCCCCGCGACAAGGGTGCCGCCGAGCCGACACCAATCACTGTCTTCGAAAACAAACCGGCAGCCCAGCCGAAGACTGCTCCGAAGAAACCTGCCGAAAGCGGCGATGCCGTTGTACACTTCTCGCTTTCTGCCATGGAAATCTTCGGCGGCGACATGGACGTTCCGATTCTCGACCTCGCCGAAGAAGTCGGCGTCCAGATACCTTCGTCCTGCCGGTCGGGAACCTGCGGCACCTGCCGCGCACTCAAGATCCGGGGTGAAGTCGAATGTGATGATTCCCCTGCGCTGACTGACGCTGACCGTGAAGCGGGCTACATTCTTACCTGCGTTTCCCGCGCGAAAGATTACGTCGAACTGGAGGTCTGATGTTTGCCAAGGCACCCGAACGCCGCATGGTCTCTGTGCGAATGATTCTCTTCATCGCCTGGATTGTCCTGATCGTTTCTCTCTTCTGGGATCCCGTAACTCCCGTTCTGACGCAGCCCGACAGCGGCACCCCGTTCGCTCTCAGCAATAAGCAGGTGATGGTGCAGGGGCAGGTGCTCGAGCAAAAGCCCTATGCGATGGGAGCTCGCATGTTCTGGACCATGATTCTGCCGTGCGTGCCGCTCTTTCTCATGGTGTTCGGGCATGAGGCGTGGCGGCGCATCTGCCCGCTGTCTTTTGCTTCGCGCATACCTTACTACCTGGGCCTGCAGTGGTTGCGCAAGACCTTCAACCGGCAGACGGGCAAGGTCGAGCGCCGGCCAGCAGTCATTGCGCAGGATTCATTTCTCGCGCGCTGGCATTTTCCGCTGCAGTTTATTTTTCTTAGCGCGGGTGTCACGGCGCGCCTGCTCTTCATCAACTCAGACCGGGCAGTGTTCGCGTTCTTCTTTATTGCCATCATCACTGCGGCGATTATCACGGGTTTTCTGTACGGCGGCAAAACCTGGTGCAACTACCTCTGCCCGATAGCGCCCATGCAGCGCATCTACACCATGCCGCGCGGCATTCTCGAAACGCCTGCGCATGCACCGAAGCAGGCGGTCAGCCAGTCGATGTGCCGCGTACCGGGCAAGGACAGTGACCAGAGCGTCTGCGTCTCGTGTATACAGGCGTGTCCCGACGTCGATCTCGAGCGCAGCTACTGGGAAATCTTCATGCGCCCGGGCAGCCGCTTTGCCTACTATGGTTACTATGGCATGGTGCTGATGTTCTACGTCTATTACTACCTGTACAGTGGCGGTTGGGATTACTACTTCTCGGGCGCCTGGACGCACGAAGAAAATGCTCAGTTGAACCAGCTGATGAATCCCGGTTTTTTCATCAACGGGCAGTCTTACAACATTCCCAAGATCATTGCTGCACCGCTCGCGATGACTGCGGCGATTCTGCTCGCCTACGCGTTCTGGTTTGGCGTTGAACTGTTCTACGCGCGCATAGCCCGCAGGGTAAAACCGGGCATCTCGCAAGAAACAATCCGCCACCACATGCTGATGGTTTGCGCCTGGGCGACATTCAACACGTTCTACCTCTTTGCAGGCCGGCCGAACATTGCTTTGATGCCGCTCTGGTTGCAGACAACGGTGAATACCACGATTGTTACTGCCAGTACGATATGGCTCATGATGAACATCCGCCGGCGTGCTGAAGACCATGCTGAAGAGTCACTGGCGGCTGCGCTGCGCTCGCGGGTGAAACAATCGTACGATTCGGTCAAAGATTTCGTGCGCGGCAAGCCGGTAGAAAATCTCGATGCGCGCGAAGTGAATATTCTCGCCAAGCTCGCGAAAGGCGACTGACCACCACGTACCGCGCCCCCGGATCAGGGGGGCGCCAAACAGGAAAAGTTCTTGCCCCGAGGCTAACGCACCTTACGTTAGCCGTTATGAACTGGCCGAACATCCGCAAATTTCCCGTGTCCGCTAAAACACTGATTGCGATCTACACACTACTGATGGGTTCGATACTTGTCGTAGCGTTGGGTCTGAGCTCGTGGCACCACGGGCTGGTGACCGAAAAGCAGTCCAAGAGCGCTGCGCCCGCTGAAGCTGCGGCGCCCGCACCCGCAAAAGCCGAAGTCAAACCCGACGACGGGCAATCGAGCGGCGTGGTGATCGAACCCGATTCAGACAGCACGGTTAAGGTCAAAACACTCGACTGGTTTGTTTACGAAAACTTCAAGCTCGGGCATACCCACCTGAACGGGCAAAGCCTTGTCTACTTCTCACTGATGGTACTGTTCCTGATGTCGACGGCATCTGAGCGCAGCAAGATAGCCTGGGGTGTATTGCTCGCCTTCGCCGTCGTGTTGCATACTTTCGGACTCTTCTTTATGCATAAAGAACCGTTCGGTACCATGCTGCGCGTCAGCGGCGGATTGCTTGCCCTGTCGATTACGGTTATGTGCTTCTACATCTTCGTCGATACTATAAAGAAACCGGCAACTTCCTGATAATGAGAAAACTCCATTCGCTGAAATATCTTCTGCGCAGTCTTCTGCTCCTGCTGGGGGTCTGCGTATTACTGGCAACTGCAGCCGATGCTGCCCGCCGGAAAAGAACCCGCGCGAAACCGCGCAAGGCGACGGCGGCCACTGCGCAGGCAACCCAGCCTGACGATGCAGAATCAGAATCGCTGCCCGTCGAAGCCGCAGGCGCCAACGCGGCCCCGGGTAATTCGGCAGTGGTCGTATCTTCTTCAAACGACGAAATAGTCCCCGGCAGCGGTTCGGGTGTTGTCGCCGAGGGTGAAGCCCCCGGCGCAGCAAAGGGAGCTCCCACCCTGCTGATCACCGGCTTTGTCGACATGGGTTTTGCCTTTGCGCAAAACAAGGGTGTGGGATTTCAAAAAGACGTCGGCAACAACTTCCAGCAGTTTGCGGACAAGACAGCGGTCTTTGTCGGCGACCCGGCATCGACTTACATGAACACCCGCCACGAGGCGCACGACCTCGGCGAAGCGGGCAACTTCCCGCTCGCGTTCGACGGCATGCAGGGTAAAGGCAACCCCATGGGCGCGCTCAACAGTGCGACGATCGACATGATTGCCGAGGTGCATGAAAATGTGCGCCTGCAGGTTTCGACCGAAATTCTGCCGCGCCAGCCGGTAGTGCAGAACCAGACGGGCCTCGGCAGTTATATCAACCTCGACATGGCCTTCATCGACTGGAAGCCGCTTTCACAGTACGACATCACCGTGTCGGCCGGTAAGTTCATTGGCATCACGGGTATTGAATACCGCTGGCGTCGCGCTCCCGACCGCTGGACGGTCACACCGACCTTGGTCGGCCGTTACATGGACGGCAACCCGCTCGGGGTAAAGGTACGCGGTAAGCACTTCGACAAACGTTTCGTCTGGAACATTGGAGTGACCAATGGAAACTCCTTCACGCAGGATACCCGCATCTTCGAGAATGTCGAAAGCAACTTTGGCAAAACTTATGCCGGCCGCCTGAGCTATGACTTCGCGTTCGGGCCGGTGACCCTGCTCGAACTCGGTATTTCGGGTTCGTATGGCTCGCAGGATATGCAGGCCTCTGACAAACCCAAACAGTGGGACTGGGGCCCCGATTTCCAGATCGCGTGGAAGGCGCTGCAGCTGCGCGGGCAGTGGTTCAAGGTCAACACCGACGGCGGTGGCATCAACGAAACCAAGAACTACATCGCCGAAGCCTGGTATGTAGAGGGCATGTACTCGTTTCCGGGGCTCTTTGACCTCGTGAACACGTTCGGCATCTTCACGCGTTTCAGCCGCCGCGTCGCGACCGAAATCGACCCTAAGTACGTGTTCATCGTCGACATCGCGCAGATCACGCCCGGCGTGCGCGTCGACATCACCGAGAACATCATCTTCAAGGCCGAGTACTCGATCAACCTCGAGGTCGGCTACATCAAGAACTATGCATTCGACAACAACATCTTCACGTCATCGCTGGTGGCGAAATTTTAGGCAAGGGGAGTTATGAGCAATACGAAATACAATTCCCTTCCAGGTGCAAAACCCCACCCCGCCTACGGCACCTCTCCCCTTGATAAGGGGAGGGGACGGGGGTGGGGTCTATTTCTCCTGCTTGCCACCCTTCTTCTCAACGCCTGCGTCGCGCAGGATGATAAAGAAGTCCTGTTTTCTGATACCGAGCTGGCGATTATTAAGACCTTGATCTATAAGGCACCAGACGGCGAGGCGAGCAACCAGTACGTTAACAACTCAGCCGCCGCTACGCTGGGGCAGAAGTTCTTCTGGGATCCCCAGTTTTCGGGAGGGATTACGGTAACAGGTAATCGTAACGGCACGACATTTGCAGTCGATCAGCATCGGAGAGTGGCATGCGTTACATGCCATGTGCCAAGTTTTGGCTGGGCAGACAATAATTCAAACCCCAACAATGTGTCTCTCGGAGCAGGGCTTACTAACCGCAATTCACCGACGGTACTCAATACCTCATTTAACACTTACAGTACTTGGACCGGTGGGACAGATTCGGTCTGGGCTGTTATGAGACCCGGTGTAGAAGCTGCTGCCAACCAAAACTTCAGTAGGACTGGTGTTGCTGCAATTATTTGCACCAATGCAACTTATTTAGCTGACTATACTGCAGTTTTTGGTGCGCCCACCTGTGGTGGTATTCCTGCACCTAACACGACAAATTATAATAGTGCAAACAATTGGGGACGCGATATTGCTGCAACTTCGGCCGTTAATACCATTTTTGCCAATTTTGGCAAGGCAATAGGCGCCTACGAACACCTACTGGTTTCCAAGAATTCGGCTTTTGACCAATGGGCTGAAGGCAATGAAAATGCGATGAGTGCATCGCAGAAGCGCGGCCTGAAAATCTTTATCGGCAAGGGGAACTGCGTCCGTTGCCATAGCGGTCCGAACTTCAGCGATGGTTCATTCCATAACCTCGGCGTGCCTCAGATCGGTGGGGCTTTGGGCGTTATGGACGATGGCCGCTACACGGGTATCAGCGATCTTTTGACTGGCTCAAACAGTACTTTCAATACGAACTCTGGCTTTAATGCGACACCCTCGGTTAACAGAGTGTCCGGCCTTGCCAGAACTGATGCAGACATCGGCAAATTCAAAACACCGACGCTGCGGTCAGTCAACAAGACTCCGCCGTATTTTCACAACGGGACCTTCAACAGCCTGTGGGATGTTGTGAACTTCTACAATTTTGCCGGCAACGCAGGAAATTTTCCAGGTACCAAAGACCCCGTTCTCACGACGCGCCGCATGACCAACGAAGAGATGGAAGATTTAGTGAACTTTTTGAAGGCCCTCGAAGGAGAGGCTCTCTCAACTACACTTACTACTGGACCCTGTGCCGGCACGGGAAATATCTGCGGCACAACTGGAACTTGGGCACCGTGACCTTTTAGCTATGGGCTTAAGCCCATAGCTAAAAGCATGCTGCGATCCTCATCCCCCCGGCCCCCTTCTCCACATTGTGGAGAAGGGGGTGAAAGATAGTTATTACCGAAGTTCTGGCTCCCCTCTCCTAAAGGAGAGGGGCTGGGGGTGAGGCGTGCCCAGAATCAGATTGACAGAATAAAAACCGAATTCAGTCCTATGGTATGAACCTCGCCGAAGACATCAAACCGATTTCGTATGTCAAAGCCCACGCGGCTGAGATAATTGAGAAGATGGCGGAAAACCACAGGCCGATCATCATCACGCAGAATGGCGAAGCGAAGGCCGTGCTGACCGATATTGAAACGTACCAGAGACAGCAGGAAACTATGGCCATGCTGAAGATGGTGGCGTTGCGTGAACGCGATATTGACGAAAGCGGTGGCATTCCCCATGAAGAGGCAAAAAAGCATCTTCGGGAATATTTTCGTGAACTCAAATCAAAGAGATGAAGAAATTCAAAGTAGTCTGGGCCGCCGGAGCCCGGGCAGATTTTGAACTTTTAATTCAGTATCTAATCGACAGGGAATCTGCTGATGCAGAGAAAATTTTTGAGGCTCTACTGGCTCAAGCGGATTCTCTGGAAACAGCACCTGAACGAGGGCGAAAAGTTCCAGAATTGCTATCGCTCGGTGTGGTCGATGTGCGGGAGATTTTCTATAAGCCCTGGCGTATCATCTATCGCATTCGCGACAATGAGGTCAGAATACTGATGGTAATTGATGGCAGACGAAGTCTAGAAGGGGAATTACTGCGCAACCTGACCGGCACGCCTCTCTGAACAAGAACGCTGGGGAATACTATCTATGGGCTTACCTGTGGTGAGATGAGCGTAGCGAATCTCTGCTTTCAGAGCTTGTCGAACCAAGCCCATAGCTAGAGAAATCACCCCGCCTTGAGCCGAATCAAATTGCCCGCCACCGTCGCCAGCGAGTCGACGTGGTAGGCGGTATTGAGGCGGGCGCGTTCGGCCTTGTTGCTCGCGCGCAGGGCGGCTTTTTCCATCAGCAGTGAATTGGCTATGCGCGCGGCTGATTCGACGACTTCGAAAGAGAGTGCCTCTTTGCGTTCGCGGTCTTCGAGGGCACGCCAGGTCGAAACCACGTCTTCGAATTTTGCCCTGATTTCGCCAATCGCGTCATTCTTGCCCACGGTGGCCGTCAGGGTATCGAGGTAGCTCCGCCAGACGCCGGTGGGTGCCATGCCCGCAACCACGCCGCCAATCGCCGCGTTCACCTGTATCTGTGTCGTGCCGTCGTAGATGTTCGTGATGCGCGCGTCGCGGTAGAGGCGTGCGAGGTCGTAATCTTCGGTATAACCCGAGCCGCCGAATACCTGCAGCGCGTCGTCGACGAGGTCGTTGCACATCTCTGAGTTGTAGTACTTCGAAATCGGAGTGATCACGTTCGCGAGCTTTTCGGCCGCGCGGGTCGCTTCGCTTTCTTTGACGCCGTTCGCAATCGGGCACTGGTAGCGGTCGACGATCGAGGCACCTTCGATCATGAGGCAGCGCATGGCCGCGATCTCGCGCTCCATGCGTTCGAGCATTCGGCCCACGGCCGGTATCTGCGCGATCGGTTTGCCGAACTGAATGCGCTCCGCCGCGTACTTCTTTGCTTCCATGTAGGCAGCGGTTGCGAGGCCGACACCCTGCGCCGCGATGCCCATGCGCGCGCCGTTGAGCATACCGATGACGTAGCGCACGAGGCCGTAACCTTCTTGCCCCACGAGTTCACCCGGGGCGTCTTCGAGTGCCACTTCGCAGGTCGCCGAGGCCTTGAGACCGAGCTTCTTCTCGATGCCGGTAATCTTGTAGTGCTTGCTCTCCACAATAAAGAACGACAGGCCCTTGGCGCCCGACGAACCTTCGGTGGTGCGCGCGAGCGCGAGCATCAGCGCGGGGCCGCCGTTGAGGCCGCACGCGACGGTCTGGAAGCGTTTAGTACCTGTTAAAAACCACTGGCCGTCGCGCTGCACGGCCTTGGTGCGAATCGAGGGCAGGTCAGAACCAAAGTCAGGTTCGGTGAGACCCATCGCGACGCAGTAGTTTTCGTCGATGATTTTGGGAATCCAGCGGTCCTTGGCGTCTTCAGAGGCATATTTTTCGAGAATACCTGCAAGGCCCATGCTGCCCATCGCGATCGTTACCGACGTGTCGGCGCGGTACATGAGCTCCGACGCCATCGCTTTCACCGGGCCGGGTAACCCAAGGCCGCCGTACTTGCGGCGAAATGCCACGGGGGGTAAGCCTGCTTCGCGGTACTTCTGAATCACTTCCATCATCTTCTGCGGGTGAGTAACTACTCCACTGTCAAACTTGAGACCCTCGCGGTCGATCGCCTGCGCCGCCTGCGAGGTGTGCAGGCCGGCGATCTCTCCGGCTGACTGCAGGATCTCTTTGTAATAGGCTAACGCCTCTTCGTTCGATGACGGCGCCATCTCGAGCCGCGGATTTTTGGTTTTCTGGTACTCTGCGGCGTCCTGGAAGCCATTCTCGTAGGTACTAATGATATCGTTCCAGTCGATGAGTTCGTTCACGTGCTGCTGCAGGTCAGCGTTGTCGGCGAAGTAGTTACTGCGGATCATGGGCAACGGCACAAATCGGCGATGCCATGGGAATTCATTCGCGCAAAACCCCCATGAACAGGGGTTCCCTTGAACGCACTACCGCGGCATAGTTTTCGGCACATTTCAAAGAAAAAAGATTGTAACCCCGAACCACAAAAGCTGACGTGTCCTATTGACTTTTCCGGAGGGCCGATGAAATTTCTCAAAGCATTCTCAACACTCACACTCAGCCTGCTTGTAGCCGCCAGCAGTGCACACGCAGGAGGTACCATTGAGGGTACCGTTACCGTCAAAACAAAAGGCCTCTTTGGCAAGCAGGGCGCAAAGGGAGATGCCTCAAACGTCGTTATCTTCCTCGAAGAACTGCAGATGCCAAATCCGAACGGTCGCGAGAAGATCGTGCAGAAGGGCAAACAGTTTCAGCCACGCGTGCTGCCGATCGTCATGGGCGGCGTCGTTGAATTTCCCAACGAAGATCCGTTCAACCATAACGTCTTTTCTCCCACGCCGGAATACAAGTTTGATCTCGATTACTACGGTACTGGCAAATCCAAAAATGTTCGTTTCCAGAAAACCGGGGCCGTGCGCATCTATTGCAACATTCACTCCAACATGGTGTCTGATGTACTCGTAGTTCCCAATCCGTATTTTGCCAAGACAGGGGCTGATGGTAAATTTCGCATCAGCAACATCCCTCCGGGTAAATACACTTTCGTTGCGTGGCAGCCTTCCGGTGCTTCAGAAAAGCGCGGTATCGCGATTGTCGATGGTAAAACGCTCCAGGTAAACTTTGAAGTCGAAGAGAGCGTGTTTAGCATCAAGCACAAGAACAAGTACGGCCGCGCCTATGACAAAGAGTACTAAGCAACTTCTCGAAAGCCTCTCAAAAGCCAGCCTCAGCAGAAAGATACTCATTGCGATCGTCACGATCGTCTTTATTCTTTCTGCTGTCACCCTGCTCTTCATCGACCAGGGTGTACGGCGGCAGGTTGACAAAAATATTCTCACGCAGCTTGACGCTGCAGCGACCGCCTACGTCGAACTGAACGATGCAAAGCTCGAGCAGGTTCTCGCGCGTACGCAGTTTTTTGTGCAGAACCCGGTATTCCAGCGCGATATGCGCGGTACGCCCGCAACAGGCCAGAAGATTGCTGCGGGATTTAAAAAAATCACCGAATACGATTTTCTCATGGCTGTCAATTTCTCAGGCCGTGTCCTGATCGACAGCATACATCCCGAGCAACTCGGAAAGACAGTGCCTGCTCAATACCAGGACCTACTGCAGAAAACTGTCGAAAACGGGCGCTACCTGGGTATGTGGAGCGAGAATGGTAAGTTGTACCAGCTCGTGGGTCTGCCCTTGCTCGGTTTTGACGCCGTTCTTCTCGCGGGAAATGAGGTCACTGACAAATTTGCGTACAAGATCGATGAATTAAGCCGCAACCAGATCACCTTTTTCATCGGCGACAAAGTGGTGGCTTCGGCCTTCGCGAAAGAGCTTTCCAGCGACCTGGAAAAATCGCTAGGCGCTGTCAAAGAGCGTATCAGCAAAGACGGGGGCGAAGGTAAGAGCAAGCATACACAAACTTTCTCCATCAACGTCGGCAGTGAATCGTATGTCGCGATCGCCGGTGCCATTGAGAATGTGCCAGGGGCGGGTTTCATTTTCGCCTCGTCTAAGGACAAACAGCTCGCATTGCTCTACCGTATTGAGTTCATCATTATCATTACGGGTATCGTCGGCCTCGTTTTCGCTTTCGCAATGGCAGTCTTTTTCTCGCGCGGTCTGACACGGTCGGTCGACCTGCTGGTAAAAGATGTCGAACAGGTGAAGCAGGGCAACCTCGAGCACAAGATTGTCCCCACTTCGCAGGATGAGATCGGCTTTCTCTCTGACATGTTCGATTCACTGCGTATCGCATTCCGCGACGCGCAGAAAAGCCTGAAAGAATACGCTGAAAACCTCGAAGATAAGGTGCGCGAACGCACGGCAGAATTATCGCAGGCCAACAATGCGCTCACTGCAGCTAAAGGCGAAACCGACCGCATTATGGAAACGGTAGGCCAGGGTCTCTTCCTGGTGCACAAAGATGGCGAGCAGTACAAGTTAGGCAGCCAGTATTCCAAAGCACTGGAAGACATGTTTGCCTCGCCGGCGCTCGGTGGCAAAGACCTGCTGGCAATTCTGCGTGCGGGTTTGCCTGAAGCTGCGATGAAAAAAACCGCCGACTACCTCGAGCTGATGTTCAAGCCCGAAATCAAAGAAGCGGTGATGAATAACATCAACCCGCTGCGCGAAATAGAAATCAATTTCGACAGCGCCGGAGCTCCAGCTAAACAGAAATTCCTGCAGTTCAAGTTCAAGCGCATCATGGATGGTGCCGCGATACAGCACCTCATGGCAGCAGTGACCGACGTGACCAAGCAGGTCTTGCTCGACCGTAAGTTGAAAGAAACAGAAGAGAAGAACGCCGGCCAGATGGAAATGCTGTTTGGCATTCTGCATGTCGAACCGCGCATGCTCAGCGAATTCATCGGTGACATGGAAGAAGACATCACGCTCATCAACGACACACTCAAACCTGGCGGCAGCAATCTGCCGCTCAGGGAGAAACTTGCTGTGATCTACCGCGCGATGCACACCATTAAGGGCAATGCATCGATTCTTAATCTGAAATTCTTCGCCGGTAAGGCGCACGAATATGAAGAAAAAGTCGGCGAGCTGCAGCATAAAGACGATCTGAGCGGACAGGATTTCCTGCCGCTTGTGCTCAAGCTCAACGAGATGATTGAAACCCTGCGCGAAGTGAAATCGCTTATCCAGCGCATCACCCAGTTCCAGGCGAATTTCGGCGGCGAAAAGAAGAACGTCGACCTGCTCGTGAAGGCCGTCGATTCCAATGTGCAGAAACTTTCAGGCGAGCTAAACAAGAAGGCCCAGCTTTCTTTCGATCGTTTTGAACCTGCGCACATACCCGAGCAGCATCGCAAGTTGCTGAAAGACATACTGATTCAGCTCACGCGCAATTCTCTCGCGCACGGCATTGAAACGCCTGACGAGCGTAAGGCCGCGGGAAAACCCGAGGCTGGCAAGGTCGAACTCGCATCTGAGAAAGCGGCTGACGGGCTGCGGATTTACTTCCGTGATGATGGCCGTGGTCTGCAACTCGACAAGCTGCGCCGCAAAGCTATCGAATCGGGACGCCACAAGCCAGAAGAAGTCGACAAGTGGGACGCGCAGACGGTTGCCGGTATGATTTTTGTACCCGGTATCAGTACGGCAGACGCGACGACCCTTAATGCGGGTCGGGGTGTCGGCATGGATATCATTCAGCAAAAGGTCGAATCACTCGGCGGAAAGGTGGATGTCAGATTTGAAACCGGTACTTTTTGCGAGTTCGCAATTACCTTACCGATTGAGACGGGAGCCAAATGAGTTCAGAACAGGAAAAATCCCAGCCGACCCTGCTGATGGTCGAAAGCGAGGCCGGCGAAAGCAAGTTTATTGAGCACCTTGTCCGCAACGCCAATGCAGAGCTGATTATCCAGAAGGGCCTGCGCGAGGCCATCAGTTTTATCCAGAGCAAGAACCCGGACATTGTTTTCGTCGCCAGCGCATTCATTGAAGAAGCTGCGGCCCTTGAGGCGTTGCGTTCGAGCTGCAAAGCGATTGGCGCAAGTGTCGTTTTGCTGGCGCAAAACGGTACGGTCGCTGACGCTACCGCATACGATGAAGTCTTGCGTACTGATGCCACAGACCATGAACTCACGCAGCGCATCAAGACGTTGCTCGACCTGAAACGCGCACGCCTTGAAGTCGAGTGGATGAAGCAGCGTTTGAAGAATGAGCGCCGCCTGCTAACGAAATACTTCTCTGAAGACATTGTCGAAGGTATTCTGCAGGATGAGCACGCCAATAGTCTCAGCGGCCGGCATCAGGAAGCGACAATCATGTTCTTTGATGTCCGCAAATCGACGACGATTGCCGAAAATCTCGAGCCGCAGGTGTTTGCCGAATTCTTAAGCGAGTTTTTTACCGATATCATGGATCTTGTCTATGGAAATCATGGCTCGGTAAACAAGCTGCTCGGTGACGGCATCATGTCGACTTTCGGCTGCCCGGTGCCGACTGCGAATGACGTACTCAACGCAGCGAAATGTGCTCTCCAGATTCGCAACCACCTGGCCACGTTCAACGATGTTAGGCCCGACTACATTAAAGAACCGATTCGCGTCGGTATGGGTATTGCGACCGGAAAAGTGTTTGCAGGCAATATTGGTTCGGTGCGTCGCATGGAATACACCGTGCTCGGAGACCCTGTGAACCTGGCCAGCAGGCTCGAGTCGATGACCAAAGAGGCAGGTGTGGATATTCTCATTGATGGCAATACGCGGCACAGGCTGGGAAATCTCATCAAATGCCGCAAGGTACAGCACCAGGGTGTGCGCGGCAAGCTGCAGGAAATCGAGATCTTCTCTCTTGATGAGTTGCTGAAGACCTGAGAATAGATAAAAAAACCCGCCGGCCACAGGCTCGGCGGGTCGCGGGCTGCTCTGCCCTGTCTTTTTTACTTCTTGATTTTCAGATCGAGCGTCAGGTTGACGGTATCTGAAATGAGGTCATCAGGTTTTCCTGGATAGACAACGCCCCATTTCTTACGATCGATATTGAAGTTGGCTTTTGCAGCTTTGGGCACACCTTTTTCGCTTTGCACTTCTGCTTCGAATGTCACGCCATGTGAAACGCCCTTCAGGGTGAGATTTCCCTTGATGGTCACACCATTTGCGGCCTTTTCGACAGAGCTGATTTCAAAAACGCCTTCAGGAAACTTGACGACGTCAAAAAAGTCTTCGCTCTTCAGGTGTTTGTTGAGTTTCGCCTGGTATTCGCCACTGAGATCTTTATCGTCGATCGAAGCCATGTCGGCGATGAACTTACCTGCAACAATATTGCCTTCTTTAACGAAGACCGAACCTGATTTCAGGTTGATCGTGCCGTTGTGTTTGCCGGTAACCTTGGTTCCGATCCACGTGATCTTTGAAGCTGCAGTGTCGATCTGGTATTCTTTGCCATCCGCTTTTGCGACAGGCAGCACATCAGATGCGCCGGCCGCCTGCGCTACCGGTGGTTTTTCGCAGGCAGCGAGCAGCATGGTGGCCGCTACGACGCCTGTCATCAGGGAATTTTTTTTCATGTTTTACCTCGGGTATGTTTATTTCCGCGAAAGACGCGGGCTACCCTGCACATGAGTTTTGGCATTAGGCGAGGACGAGCATTCCCCGGATAAAACCAAGATTCATGCAGATTGGGTTGCGCGATTAATCTAAACAAAACAGGAGCGGCTGGCGAAAAATCGCCAGCCGTGCTGCGCCAAACGGCCTGATTGCCGCTGGCTGCTAAAGGCTGCGCGTGAGAGTATTTTCGTCCGTGTGGGCGAAATCTTTTCCGTAGATATGCAGACCGGTATTCATCCTGTAGGTCATCGTGTTGCCCGAGATACTTACATCCATGCTGAAAGAACGCGTTGAGGCCTTGGCAGTCATGAAGGCCGATTCAACAATGCCGTAGTTCTTGTCTGCGGCGTCGGCTTTGACGCTGATGCTGGTCTTCTCGCCCGATTCAGTCGCCTTGCCCCGTGCGAGCACTGCGACGGCGCGCGGTATCATCAATGAATAGAGTATCTCTCCGGTCTTACGCTCAAAGTACCAATAGCCGATCTGGTGGTGAAAGACATCACCGTTGGATTTGCGGTGTACCACCTGCTTATACGAAAGGACTCCCAGCGTCTGCTCTTCTGCGTTCGTGGCGTCGCCAACGGGTTCAATCAGGATAGTTTCGTAGTACGGGGAGTGCTCCTCGCCGCCTGGCTCTGGGGCGACGTCCAGTCCTTTGTCGCCCTTCCATTCGCCGATCAGCGCAGCGAGCGGGCCGAAAAAATCTTTCGCATTCATCATCTCTGCCATGGGCCAGCATAAAACGTGTGCACACCATGACAAGAGTGACAGCGAGAGAGTTTTTTCTGCCTAACACCCTTTATGTCTCATGATCCCGAATACAGGAATTCGCCTACCCCCTGTTCGGGTGTAAGCTGGAACCGAAAAAAAGGTGACAGCAGGGTCTCGGCTAAAAGGTGAACCTATGAAGTTGATGATTGTCGATGACTCGAGCATTATGCGCAAGGCAATTGAGAAGTATCTCACCGGCGCTGGCATAGAGATCGTCGGAACTGCCGGTGACGGTAAACAGGCTGTGGAGCTGTTCAAGCAAACCCTGCCCGATGTTGTTACGCTCGATATTACGATGCCCGAGATGGATGGCCTGCAGTGTCTCGAAGAACTGCTGAAAATCAAACCTGATGTGAAGGTTATGGTAGTCTCTGCGCTCAAAGATGAGGCAACCGCGCTCGAAGCACTCAAAAAAGGCGCCAGGAGTTTTCTTGGCAAACCGTTTACTCCCGAAAGTATCAAAGAAGCATTCGATCAGGTTGTAGCCGACTAGTTCAGGGGAGTGGGGTGAAAGAAGAAGAAATCCAGGTATTCATCCGCGGGACGATCAGCTATTTTGAAGAAGTAACCGGCATAAAGGCCGAGCTCGATATTCCCTACACCAAAGGCCCGGAGCAACTGCTGCTCGACTATTCGGGTCACATTGGCATTTCTGGCAACCGCAAGGGCGGACTATATATTACTTGCCCCAAGCCGATGCTCGAAGACATTACTCGCAAGATCCTGCTGACAGACGAAATCGACGACCAGTCGGTGTTCGACATGATCGGTGAAATTGCCAACACGATAGCCGGCAATGCGCGTACCTCTTTCGGTTCTGAATTTAATATTTCTGTGCCCACGATCTTCAAGGGCAAACCCAATAACTTCCGCATTGTTCTGCGGACTCCCGTCGTGGTGTTACCGATCAATTGGAAGGGCTACCAGGCATATCTCGTCGTGGGGATAGACTAGTTTGAGACTGAGCGCTGAAGACGTTACCGCACTGCTCGGCTGTATCAGCGGTTACTTTAGTTCGATTGGGGCAGGCAAACCGGAATTCGGTGTTCCGTACAATCTTGACACTACCCAACAAAAGCATCCACTCTACGGTTACAGCGGGCATATCGGTATTTCAGGCAGCCACCGCGGAGGTATGGTCATTACCTGCGACAAGGACCTGATCGCGGGCCTGCTGCAGTTTGTACTCGGAGCCGAAGCGGAGTCTGAGGAAGACATTATCAACATGATCGCCGAAATGGCGAATACAGTCTCTGGCAATGCGCGCGTGCATTTTGGCAGTGGCTTCGATATCTCGGTACCCACGGTTGTTGTCGGTGAACCTGAAGAGTTCAAATTCGTTCTGGCTGAGCCAACGCTGGTCATTCCTTTCACCTGGCTGGGCCACCGGGCAAACGCCATTATCGGCTTAACATAAAAAAAGAGCGCCTTGCGGCGCTCTTCGTTGTGTTTGATAGCAAGTCGCCGAGGCGACTCACTCAACAATCATTAAGCAGCTTGCTGCTTTGAACCAGGAAGCTTAGCAGCGAGTTCGCTGGCTTTTGCCTGCAGGTCAGCAAGGGCTTTCTGTGCTTTTGCGCTCAGGTCGCCGTACTGTGCTTTTGCCTGTTCAACGAATGTTGAAACACGCTGCGAAGCATTGGTTACTGCGCTGCGTACTTTGACAGCATTTTCTGACTGTACTGATTCGCCTGAGGCGATCAGCGCGTTGATTTCTGTTTCGAGATTTTTCAGCAGGTTCTCTGCGCTGGTACGTGCTGATTCAAAAGCACCGATACCAAAACTTACTACTTTGTTTACGCCTTCTTCCATTGTGTACTCCTTCCCATTCCCTTGGGGGCGGCGCACCTTGCAGGGCACCGTCTCTATGCACAAAGTTTGTGCGCCGCACATAGTGTAAAGCATAAAACGCTTTCTGGGGATCTGAGGGGCGCCTGCAGGCCAGCCGAGGGTGCTTTTCAGGGTTGTCCGGGGTTTTAGTAACTACCAAAAAGGCAAATCTGGCTATCAAATTCGGGCAAAGAAGCCAGCATGGGGTCTTGCTATGGAATTCCATAGCAGGTAGGTCAACTATCGAGAGGCCTCGGGGTTAATTGCTCCATCAGCCAGCGCCAGCGGCGCAACAGCTGCCAGTAGAGCCATGACACTGTAAGTCCAAGCGCCCAGCCGCCTGCCACGTCGAGGGGGTAGTGGTAGTTCGCCAGCACACGTGACGCACCCATGATGAGCGGTATCGGTAAATACCACACCAATGCGACCTTGAACCAGCGTGAGAGGAAAAATGCCAGTGCCATTGTGTTCACTGCGTGCGCCGAAGGAAATCCCACTGCCTTTGGGTCGACGTAGATCAGCCATTCGACCGCCGGCCGCGGGCGCGCGACCAGTTGCTTCAGCAGGTACGCGCTCCCCTCACTGAAGATAAGCAATACGCTTACCGCGAGCAGAAACCGCACAAAGCCCGGGCTATTTAGCCAGTAATAGAGCGCACAGAAAATCGCCACAGGCCAGGTGTACGTCGAAAGATTGCCGATGGTTTCGCTGAGGGCGCTCAACCACGGCGGATTGCAGTGGAGCGTCAGGTACTCAAACAGAGCTTTGTCTGCTTCGATCAGCCACACGCGGTTAAGTTCGCGGCCGTCGCGGCGGCGAACACTGAAATCTCACTTGTCCCCTGGCTTGGCGTTGCTGCACTGCTTTATGGCAAACGAATTCGACTACGTGGTTATAGGTGCCGGGCCAGGTGGTTATAGCTCGGCGATACGCGCGGCGCAACTCGGCCTCAAGACTGCGGTCGTCGAAAAAGAAAACGCAGGGGGAGTTTGCCTCAACTGGGGCTGCATTCCCACCAAGGCGCTTCTAACCTCGGCGCACCTGCTGCTGAAGCTACGCGAAGGCAAACTTGGCATTTCAGCCAAAGATGGCTTCAACGCTGACCTGCCCGCCATTATCGACCGCTCGCGTGCAGTGGCCGCCCGGCTCGAAACCGGTGTAAAATCGCTCTTCAAAAAGTACGGTGTCACATTGATCCAGGGCACTGCAGCCTTCAAGTCACCCAACGAGCTCACTATCGAAGGTGCAGACAAACAGCAGCTGCGCTTCAAGCAGGCCTGCATCGCGACGGGCGCCAGTGCCCGCCCGCTGCCGTTGCTCAAATTTTCGTCACGCGTCTGGAGCTATCGTGATGCGCTGGTACAGAAGACATTACCGAAAAAACTAACCGTCATCGGCGGCGGTGCGATTGGCCTCGAGTTTGCCGACTTCTACCAGTGCCTCGGTGCTGACGTGACGCTGATCGAGATGGCGCCGCATATACTGCCAAACGACGATGCAAAAGTTGCCTCGGCGCTGCGCCGTGCGCTCGAGCAACGCGGCATGAAAATACTCGAGGGAGCAAAAATCCTGACAGCGGCCGAAACAGCAGGGGGAGTTTCATTCGACATAGAGTACAATGGCCAGAAGCAGAATCTTGACTCAGAGGCGGCTTTGGTTGCGATCGGGGTAAATCCCAATACCGCAGGCATAGGTATCGAAAAGTTCGGAATTGTCGATGAGCGGGGCTTTGTGCGCGTCGACGAAAACCAGCAGACCACCACCAAAGGTATTTTTGCCATCGGCGATGTCACTGCGGGAAAGCTGCTCGCGCACCGCGCGGCACACCAGGGTATCTACGTTTCTGAATTCATCGCCGGCACGAAACCGCACCCGGTAGGCGAAATACCCGGCTGCATCTATACGTCGCCGCAGGTAGCAACTATTGGCCGCAACGAAGAGGAGTTAAAACAGGCGAAACGCACATACAAGGTTGGAGAATTTCCCTGGCTCGCTTCGGGTATGGCGCTTGCTGCAGAAGAAAAAAACGGCTTTAGCCGGGTATTTACCGACGCGAAGACCGGCGAAATTCTCGGAGCACAAATTGTCGGCGAACACGCGGCCGAGCTGATCGGCCAGGTTTCGCTCGCAATGGGGTCAGAGCTCCTGCCAGACGATTTTCTGCGCGCGGTGATGCCACACCCGACGCTGTCCGAGACCGTGTTCCAGGCATTCGCGGTGCTCGAAGGTGTAGCGGTGGACTATTGAGGCAGGGCCTCGCTTGACGTCAGAATACCTCTTTGTTTATATACGCTATGCGATTACCCTGCGCTCTATTCGTCGTTACGCTGGTATCAGCGCATGTATTCGGCAACGATAAGCACATAGAGCCTTTGCGTGTCATTACTGAACGTTCGTGCAAGTGCATTGAAGAAATAGATTTCTCCAGGCTGAAAAGCAGCGAGCAGCGTAACACGCAGCTGGGTCTGTGCGTCATCAAGAGTGCAAAAGGGTTTGAAAAGTACCTGCTGACGGAAAAAAATATCGATATGGATCGAATCGGCGACAGCGACCACGGCACGAGGCTGGGGTACCTGTTCGGTGTCGAAGCTGCCTCGATCTGCCCCGAAACCCTGGCGCGCGTGACCAGCGAATCCGAATCAGGCCAGAGTAAAGTTGCCGGGCGTGTGACCGAGACGCAGACCAGCGGCTATACGCGGCTGACAATCGAAGATGCAGCGGGTAAGGCCACCAATCTCTACTGGATTTTCAATTTTGACAACTCAAACCTTCTGCTCAAGTCTCTGTCTGACAGGGCTGCGCGCTATGAATTCACCTTCGCCGAGAAAGAAGTTTTTTTCTTCGCGCGCAAAGAATACCACAAGGTCAAAGTCATCACTGGCGTGAAAAAAATCTGAAAATTTTTCCAGAAAAACAGCGGGGTTGAGCATAAGCAGGCTATTATGAAAAAAACCAGGATCCTCTTAACAATATTCACGGCAGTTTCTGCCATTGCCATCCCTGCGCAGAGTACGCAGCCTGCACAGCGCCGGCCGACCGGGCAGCTGCCGCCGGCACCGGCAACGAAGCCGCCAGCGCCATCTGCTGGTTCAGCCTGCATGAAACCCGAAGAGGTGAAACTCGTCGATGCCATCAATACCTATCGACGCAGCAAGGGGCTGCCCGCCCTGCAACCCGGAGTTTCCCTCACGCGCGTCGCGCAGGTGCATGCCGCAGACCTGACGCAAAACCAACCTGCGCGCGGTGCCTGTAACATGCACAGCTGGTCATCGAAGGGCAACTGGACCCCCTGCTGCTATACATCTGACCACCGCCAGGCTGCGTGCATGTGGAAAAAACCCGCAGAGCTCACCTCGTATAGATCAAATGGTTTCGAAATTTCTGCCGGGTCGTCCGGCGGAAGAATTGATGCACCCACTGCGCTGCGCCTCTGGCAGGGTTCGAGCGGCCACAATTCAGTGATTATCAACGCGGGTATGTGGCGTCAGCCATGGGGAACTTTTGGTGTCGGCATCTACGGCGGTTACGCAGTGGCCTGGTTCGGGCAGCAGGTTGACTCTGCGGGCAAGGCATTACCCTGCAAATGATTTGACACCCCGGCGAAACGCGAAACTCACCTTCTATGGCTCAGGAAACAGCAGAATCGACACTCCGGCTTGCCGTCGCCAAGACGAAGAAGCTCTATATCGGGGGGGATTTTCCCCGTTCTGAATCAGGACGCTCGTTTCCCCTGACCGCCAAGCAGACAGGAAAATTTTACGCCAACATTGCGCAGGCCAGCCGCAAAGATGCGCGCAACGCGGTCGAAGTCGCACGCAAGGCATTCGGCAGCTGGAGCAGAAAGACTGCTTTCAATCGCGGCCAGATCCTGTACCGCATGGCAGAGATGCTCGAGGCGCGCGCCGGGGAAATTGCCAGCGAACTGGTCATGGTTTCCGGTGTTACAGCCGCTGCCGCAAAGCGCGAAGTCGAAGCCTCTGTTGATCGCCTTGTCTGGTACTCAGGCTGGTGCGACAAATTCCAGCAGCTGTCGGGAAACCACAACCCCGTTTCGGGTTCGTATTTTGACTTTACGATTCCCGAACCGATGGGCGTTGTCGTCGCAGCCTGCCCGGCGTACGCGCCGGTGCTCGGTTTTATTTCACAAGTTGCTCCGATCATCGCAGGGGGCAACTCTGTCATCGCGCTCTGTTCTGAAGAAAACCCCGCAGTCGTTGTGAGCCTCGCCGAGGTACTCGCGACATCTGACCTGACGGGTGGTGTGGTGAACGTGCTGACGGGCTTCCGCAAAGAACTGCTACCGGGTCTTGCACAGCACATGGACGTCAACGCGCTCGATCTCGCGGGCATTGCCGACGCCGAACGCATCGAAGCAGAAAAGGCCGCGACCGAGAACCTGAAACGCATTCGCCTCAAACCCTGGAAATCTGCAGAAGACCTCTACGGCAGTGCGGGCGAAAAACTCGATTACATCACTGACCTCCAGGAATACAAGACGATCTGGCACCCGATCGAGGCGTTCTCTGGCGGTTCAGGAAAGTACTAGTTTCGGAGCTTTGATCGAAACTTTCTTGCGGCCGACGAACTCGACGCGCTTTTTGTCCATGTCGCGCACAATATCGAGGTAATCGAGCAGCTTTGACATTACCAGGACGCCGCGCATCAGCGAAACATCTTCGGAAAACTTACCGCGCGATATTTCGTCTTTCAGGTTGAGGTCGTTGACCGAGTTTATCGCGCGGATAAAATACTCGTCTTTCTCAATTCCATGTTCAATGAACACGGGCATGACATTGGAATACTTGATGGCGTTTTCTGCAGCTTCCGTCACCGAAATCACCACTTCGTCCCGGTGTGAATCTGTCATGCCCTTACTGTCACAGAAGTTCTGTACCCGTGACCGTATGTATTGCAGGGGAGACTGCTGCATGTTGTTGGAAACGAAGAACTGCTCAGAGTTGCGTGTGTGAAAAACCCAGTCTGCATGGTTGCGCCAGCGCAGCTCGCTATAAGGCAGAATGACCTCGGTAGCGCCGGCGTCAAACAGCCGCATCACTTCTTGCTGCACCATGCCGTCGGTCAGTTCAACGTCGGCGAATTTTTCGATTCCCGCAACCTGCTGGTTTAGGGACGCCTGAAATTCGGCAAGATTATTCGGCAGGGGGTCGGCGGCAAGCTGTCGGTACATCTGCACCCATTGGCGGATATTCTCTGCGCTGCCATGAACCCCGGCACAGAATACGATCTCCAGTATTCCGCGATGCATCTGCTGCTAAATTACGCACGATGCCTCGGGGTCAACAAATAAATGCACATCGGCACCTTGCGAGGTGAGGCGCTGGCCAATAACCATTTGACGTGTCGTGGCCGAACGGTAGCGCCCCCCATGCGGTACCTGCTGATACCCGTTGGGTTTCTCTTCTACCTGTGGTTCCTGGTAATCTTCATTCCGGTGACGGTCATCTTTGCCGTCACGGTTCTTATTGTATCACCGTTCTGGCCCAAAAAATACGCCCGTGCACTGCGCTTCTTTCCGCGGGCATGGGGCTGGATCGGTATCCGCCTGGTGCTCTGCCCGGTCTACATCTACGGCGCAGAAAAAGCGCAGGATAATCCCGGTATCGTCATCAGCAACCACCAGTCGCTGTTTGATATCCTCGCAGGGCTTGGCTTTTACCCCATGGACTTTCTCTTTCTCTCGAAGGCTGAGGTTTTTAAGATTCCCCTGGTGGGCCTTGCCATGCGCAAGGTCGGTTATATTCCCATCAACCGGTCTAACCCGCGGCAGGCTGCACGCTCCCTCGAAATTGTGGAATCACAGGTACGTGAGAACAACCGTGTACTGATATACCCAGAAGGCACACGGAGCAAAGATGCCCGGAAACTTTTGCCGTTCAAGGCCGGTGCATTCCAGGTTGCCGAAAAGGGGAGCTTTCCGATCTTCCCTGTGGTACTCTATGGCACGCAGGAAACGCGCCCGATGCACAGCAATGTGCTGCTGTTTCCCCACCGCATCGCGATCCAGGTGCTCGATCCGATCTTGCCCGATAACGAGCTGCATCCTGCAAACAGCAAGAGCCCGCTGACGGAAAAAGAAAAAATGGCAGGCATCAGGGCGATCGTGGAAAAAGCGTACCTGCAGCTTGCCGACAGCAAGGGCCTCAAGCCCGCGCAGCTCTAAGCTGCCCATGCGTGTTGCCCGCGTTCTGTTTGCACGTGTCCCGGAACGCGGCGCGGTAAAAACGCGGCTGGCCGCAGACTTCGATGAGGCAGCGGCGTATGCGATTTACCGCTGGCTTTTGCGTATCCAGAATCGTCTCTTCACCAGCACGCCACCCGCCGGTCACCGTTACACCGATTACGTATTCTACGCACCGCGGGTGAACCGCGTAACAGCGCGATGGCGGTTTGCGCCCGACCTGTCAGGCGTTAGTCTCAGGCTCAGGCCACAGGAAGAAGGTGACCTGGGGCAGCGCCTCGCTGCAGCCACTGCAGAGGTGCTGAAGCACAACGAACTTGCACTGATCTGGGGCGCAGACATACCCGCACTACCACCTTCGGCTTTTGAACAGGCGATCGCGCTCTACCCGCAGAGTGTGATCACCCTGGCGCGCGACGGCGGTTATGCTTTTCTTTCCATTGCCCGCGACCATTTCAGCCGCGAGATATTTTCCGGCATTCGCTGGAGCACACACCACACGGGTCGCGACCAACTGCGCGCCCTGCTGCGGGCAAAGGTGCCCGTGACAGTCTCTGGCAAAGTGGCGGATCTCGATCGCGCCAAAGACTTCACGCGCATCATCAGGGAACTCGAACACTTCGGGCGCGGCGCTGACCTGGAAGATCTGTCCTCAACATTGCAGTCCATCTCAGCCCTGTAGCGATCGCTACAGAAGAAATCGCTTTCCAGAGCGTTCGCGAATTAAATTCCTGAGGCATGAAAATGGAAAACGGGCCACTCACCGGCGTCAAAGTCCTCGATCTTTCGTTGCTTCTGCCCGGGCCACTGTGTTCGCAGCACCTGGCTGACATGGGCGCCGAAGTCATTAAAGTCGAAAATCCCCGCCTGGGCGATATGACGCGCTACCTGACGACAAAAGTCAGCAAGGGTGACTTCGCCGAAGCAGGGGCCTTTCTGCAGCTCAACCGGAACAAGAAATCTATCACCGTCAACATCAAGCGTGAAGGCGGCCGTGATGTGATTATGCGCCTGCTGAAGGATGCAGACATTCTGCTCGAGGGGTTCAGGCCCGATACTCTCAATGAACTCGGTATAGGTTATGAGCAGCTGAAAGAGAAATTTCCACGGCTGATCTACTGCGCCATCTCGGGTTACGGTGCAACCGGGCATTACAAAGAACACGCAGGGCATGATGCGAATTATATCGCCCGGTCGGGCCTGCTGTCGCTCAACGGTGTCAAAGGCGGCCCACCTGTTGTTCCCGGTTTCCAGGTAGCCGACATTGCCGGCGGCACGCTGACCGCGCTCGCAGCGATTCTGGCCGCTCTCTACGCGCGCGAAAAAACAGGCAAGGGACAGTTCATCGACGTCTCGATGCAGGACGGAGCTACCCCCTTTCTGTCGCTTCTCCTGGGCGATTACATCGCCACGGGTAAAGAGCCCGAACGCGGTAACGATATGCTCTCGGGCATGCTGCCAAACTACAAAATCTATGAAACCAAAGACGGGAAATACGTCATGCTCGCCGCGCTCGAAGAAAAATTCTTCCAGACATTTCTGCGGCAGATTGAGCGCGAAGACATACTGAAGAACATGAGCCGCGATGAAGCGGGTTTCAATGCCGCCACAACAGAACTGGAAAAAATCTTCAAATCGAAAACATACTCTGAGTGGGCACCCTTGTTTGAAAACCCCGACAGCTGCTTTTCGGGCCTGAGTTCACTTGGCGAAGTGCTGAAAGATAAACACCTGCGCGAACGCGGCACAGTGCTCGAGATCGACCACCCCAAACTCGGCAAGGTGCCCGTTATTGGCTCGCCGTTTCACTTCTCTGAGACGCCTGTCAGTTACCGCCTGGCACCTCCCGAAATGGGTCAGCACACTGAAGACGTGCTCAAATCTGCCGGCTTCAGCGCTGCAGAAATTGAACAGCTGAAAAAGGACAAATGTGTCTGAGGTAGATATGTACGCAAAAGGCAAAACATTCGATGAAATACAGGTTGGCGATACCGCAAGTTTCAGTAAGACCATTACCGAAACCGATGTTTACCTCTTCGCAGGCATCAGCGGCGACTTTAACCCGCTGCACGTCAATGAAGAGTACGCCAAACAATCCCCCTTTAAGACCCGCATTGCACACGGGGGGCTGGCGGCTTCGTTGCTAGCCAACGTGTTAGGGATGAAGCTCCCAGGTCTCGGCACAGTGGCTCTCGAGGTTACGCAGAAATTCCGCAACCCGGTCTATTTCGGTGACACGGTCACCTGTGCCGTCACAGTCTCAAAAAAGATCGAACGCATGAAGATCATTGAGATGCAGATACTCTGGTCAAACCAGCGCGGTGAAACCGTCAGCAAAGGAAGCTGCCGTGTTCTGCCGCCGAACCCTTCGTAACCGCTTGACATCCGCCTGCACATTTGTTTTGTCTGCTGACCGGGGCTGTCAAAACACACCCTGACCGCTGCTACTGACTTGCCTGTGCGATGTTGGTTCCAGAGGAAAAATTGAATTAGGAGACAACATGAAAAGAACAGGTTTGGCAATTGTTGCCGCGATCTTCGTGTTCACCGCATGCGGTAAAGCCAATGCAGTGAAAGATTTCGGCGAGTTATTCGACGATGGTACCAAGAGCCTTCAGTCGCTGGGGAAAGATCTTGAAGAGGCAAAAGACGGTAAAGCTGTGGCTGCCGGCATCGACAAGTTCGTTGACCTGATCAAGAGCTTCAAAGAAAAAGGCGAAGCGCTGGAGAAAAAGCACGGTATCAGCGCGAAAGGCGAAATGCCCCCGGAACTCAAGGCCAAAGCAGAAGCTTTCCAGAAGGCCGCTGAAGAACTTGGCAAAGGCCCCATGGCTAAGGCGATGATGAAATACGCAGCAGCGCCTGAAGTTAAGGCCGCTATGGGTAAGCTGCAGTCACTGCGCTAAGTAACCCGAAAATCCGGCCTGTATTCCGGCATTCGGTCCGGAATGCAGGCCCCGGTAACCTTTCTCTTGACACGCAATCTTTTTAACCATATCCGCTGACTACTTCGATGCAGAAGCCGCCAGCCCTCATTATTGATCCTGACCTGGCGCTCCAGGAAATTCTCGGCGATATCCTGAAGAATCGTTTCCGTATTTTTTGTGCCAATACGATCGCCGAAAGTGCCGAAGTCATGCGCGGCGAAGACCCGCACCTCATCTTCATTGAAATGGGCCTGCCCGGCGAAAGCGCAATCGACTACATCGAGCGCACCAAACGCAGCAAGACCAATACACAGTTCATCGTCATTACCGACAATGCGACTGTCGAAAATGCGGTCAGCGCACTGCGGCAGGGAGCTCTCGACTTTCTCAAGAAACCTTTCGAGATCGATGATATCGCCCGCATCGTAGAGAAGTTTTTTTCGCTGACTGCGAACCGCGACGCCGACTACGACATCTACTCGAGCATTGTTGCCGAATCGCGTACGTTCGAATTGCCCACCGACTTTGCCATCATATCGACATTCATGTCAGAAATCATGCACATCATTTCACGTTTTGCCGGACTCGACAAGAAAACCACGCTGACGCTGCGCCTTGCCGTTTACGAAATGCTCGTCAACGCGATGGAGCACGGCAATCTTGAAATCGACTACGACATGAAAAAGAACCTGCTCGAAGAGGTTATGGATTACCAGCGGTTTTTGAATGACCGCGCCAACCAGGAGCCTTACCGCAACCGCAAGGTTCGTGTCACGTACCAGTATGACCGCGATGCTATTGCCTTCACGATTACCGACGAAGGCAAAGGTTTCGATGTCAGCAAGGTTCCCAACCCACATTCGAGCGAAAACCTTGAGCGGCTGAATGGTCGCGGTATTTTCATTTCGCGCGTCAATATGACCCGCGTTACCTACAATGAAAAAGGTAATTCGGTGACGCTCTACAAAGAATTTCCGAAAGCCTGAACGGGCTGATTTCTTTCCTTCCTGCCAACAACCTGAAGGCTGCGTGCGGCCCGCTACCTCTTTTCCAGTATCCTGAGGCGCGCAGAACGTGAGCGCGGGTTTTGGCTGATTTCTGCTTCGTCTGGCGCTATGCCGCCTGGTTCAATCAGCCTGAAGTTTCCATCGCGAAAATTGCTCTTTGCCCTCGGGTCTGTCTCCGGAATGTAAGCAAGGTTGCGAAAGGCGTGCTTGACCAGGCGGTCTTCCAGCGAATGAAAACTGATCACAGCCATTCGACCACCCGGCGCCAGTTGCTGCGGCAGTTGCTCGAGCGCAGTGCGCAGGACGCCCAGTTCATTGTTCACGGCGATACGCAATGCCTGGAAGACGCGGGTCGCCGGGTGGCGGTCTGCATGTCCCTTTGCCTTGTACTTCGGTGGATACACCTTCTTGCAGATTTCTGCCAGTTGTGTGGTCGTTGTTACCGGGTCGGTGCGGCGGCGCGATACAATTTCACGCGCGATGCGGCGTGACAGTTTCTCGTCGCCGTATTCAAAAAAGATCCTCGCTAACTCTTCTTCGCTTTCGGTCTGCAGCACCTGCGCCGCCGATGCGCCCGTGCTGGTGTCCATCCGCATGTCGAGTGGCTGGTCAAACCGAAAGCTGAATCCCCGTTCGAAATAGTCGAAGTGCGCCGAAGAGATCCCCAGGTCGAGAAAAATGAAACCCAGCTGCGCCTCATCAGCGAAGGGATTTTCCGCGAAATTGGCATGGCGGTAGACGGCTACCCGCTGCTGCAGCCTCTCGCGCGCGAGTTCGAGCATGACCGCATCGGCATCTGAGGCGAGCAGGCGAGCGTCCGGGTAGTGTTCACCGAGTGCGAACAGATGCCCACCCAGTCCGGTTGTGCCGTCCCAAATCTTACGGAATTCAGGGGGAAGGGCCGCCAGGCATTCTGCAGCCTGGACTACCGCTTCCAGCAGAATACTCTGGTGAAACGGAAGGCGTTCCGCTTCTATTTTTGCGTTACCTCGGGCTCTGCCTGTGGCTCGGCTTCGTCCTCGCCCTCTTCGCTGGCCGGCAGGGAGTTTTCCCAGATTTCATCGATCGTCGCCTCGTCTTCAAAGTACTCGCTCTTGATTTCGAGAAACTTCTCCGCGCTCAGGTTCTTAAAGGTAAAATCGAGCTTCTTGCTGCCCTCCTTTTCGGTGAGGCCAATATTGATTTCAACGGGCTCGGTAATCTTTTTCTCGAGCAGCATCATCGCCAGCTCGTCTTCAATCTCGCGCTGCACGAGGCGCTTGAGCGGACGCGCGCCATATTTTTCGCTGAAACCTTTATCAGCCAGGTAGCTGCGCGCGTCACCTTTGAGCGTCAGGTACATGTTCTTGACCAGTGCATTATAGTTGATCTCGTCAATCGTCAGCTCGACAATTTCCTGTATCTCTTCTTTCGTGAGCGGGTCGAAGATGATTACGTCGTCGATACGGTTCAGGAATTCGGGAGAGAAGTGTTTGCGCAGCTCTTCGAGTACCTGTTCGCGTTTTTGCTCCTGCTTGTTTTCTGACTCGCCGGCAAAACCGAGTTTGCCGCCCTTCTGCAGAAAGCGTGCTCCGATGTTCGAGGTAAGGATGATGATTGTCTCTTTGAAGTCGACGTGGTGGCCTGCGTTGTCAGTCAGCTCACCCTCGTCGAGCACCTGCAACAGTATGTTCTGGATCTCAGGGTGCGCCTTTTCGATCTCGTCAAAGAGCAATACCGAGTGCGGGTGGCGGCGAATTGCTTCGGTCAGCTGGCCTCCATCTTCATGCCCGACATAACCCGGCGGCGAACCGATGAATTTGGAGACCGAATGCATTTCCATGTATTCGCTCATGTCAAAGCGAATCAATGCCTCTTCTTCGCCGAACATGAATTCGGCAAGGGCTTTTGCGAGCTCCGTCTTGCCCACACCGGTTGGCCCGAGAAAGAAGAAACTCCCGATCGGCTTCCTGACGGATTTCAGCCCCATACGCGCCCGGCGCACCGCACGCGAAATCTGGTCGATTGCTGTTTTCTGGCCAACGACACGGTCAGCGAGCTCTTCGGCCATTTTGATCAGGCGTTCGTTCTCGCTTTCGTTCAGCTGCTGCAGAGGAATTCCCGTCCAGTCAGCGATGACTTTTGAAATATCTTCTGCGGTAATTTCGACGCGCGCCTCTTTCTGGCTGCGGCGCCACGAGTTCATCGCGTCGGCAAGCCGCGTGTTGGCCTCGCCGATCTGGTCGCGCAGCTTCGCAGCCTTTTCGTATTCCTGCTGGCGCACCATTTCATTTTTGTCGCGTGTCAGCTGCTGGATCTCCTTTTCGATTTCTTTTACCTCTTCGGGGATCACTGCAGACTTCAGGCGCGCGTGTGAGCCCGCTTCATCGATAATGTCGATTGCCTTATCCGGCAAGAAACGGTCTTTGATATAGCGGTCTGAAAGTTTCACCGCCGCAACGATTGCCTCTTTGCTGAAACTCACCGCATGGTGCTTTTCATACGCATGGCGCAGGCCGGCGAGAATGCGGATTGCATCTTCGACCGAAGGCTCTTCAACCATGACGGACTGGAAACGCCGCTCGAGTGCTGAATCGCGCTCGATGTAGCGCTTGTACTCGCGCAGAGTGGTTGCACCGATGCACTGGATTTCTCCGCGCGCGAGCGCGGGCTTCAGAATATTCGCCGCGTCCACCGCGCCCTCAGCTGCACCGGCACCAATGATCGTGTGAACTTCGTCAATAAAGAGAATTACTTCCTTATTTGTACGAATCTCTTTCATGATCTTCTTGATACGGTCTTCAAATTCACCGCGGTACTTGGTACCCGCAATGAGTGCTGCCACATCGAGTGAATAGACCTGGCGGTTGAACATTGGCTCGGGCACACGCTTCTGCGCGATACGCTGTGCGAGGCCTTCGGCAATCGCGGTCTTTCCGACCCCCGCCTCGCCGATCAGGATGGGATTGTTCTTCGTTTTGCGCGAAAGAATCTGGATAACACGTTCAATCTCGTGGTCGCGACCGATGACCGGGTCGGTAAGTTTCTCTTCTGCCATACGTGACAAATTGCGGGCGAACTCGTCAAGCATCGGCGTCTTAGAGGCTTCTTTCTTCGGCTGCGACGTACTGGACTGCGTTTTCTGCGTCGAAGTTGCCTGCGGCAGACCAAGTGTGGCATTGAGTTCGTTGCGGATCACCTGGTAGTTGACCTGGAAGGTTTGCAGCGAGCTTGCCACGATACCGTTGGTGTCGCGCAGCAGCGCCAGCAGCACATGTTCTGAGCCGATATAGCTGTGCCGCATTTTGCGGGCTTCGTCGCGCGAAAGCTCGAGAATGCGCTGTACCTTGTCTTTGCTGGTGGGGTCGATCACCATTGTGGCACTGTCCTGTTCGGAACGTTTTTCCACCTCTTTTTTCAGTTCAGCAAGGTCAATGCCCAGGTTCATCAGCATCTTGACTGCGACTGAATCCTGCGCTTTGAGCAGGCCCAGCAGAATGTGCTCGGGGCCTAAAAACTCATGGCCCAGGCGTTTAGCCTCCCGCGGAGCGTATTCGTTAATAATCTTTTTAACGCGGTTGGTGAAATCGAACATACGGTTATATTAATTTCGGCAGACATGACCGTCAATAAAAAGACCCCTAAGTTCTGATTTCGCCCAATTGAGTCAATTTTGTAGCCATAAAATGACGAAAATCAGTAATCTGCTCATAAGGTTCCTGTGAAATCCCTGTTTAAACGCCGCACCAAAAAACACGATGATTCGATAGCTGGCGCAGACCAGCCGTGGCAATCCTGCCTCGCAGTCTGCAGCAAGTGTGCCCGCAAGGTGAAGGCCATGGACGGCGATAAGACAAAGCTGAGGGTGGGATTAAAAGCCCTGGTGTCGTTGCGCGGCCTCAAGAAGAAACTCCGCCCTGTTGATATTACCTGTCTCGATGTTTGCCCTGAAAACCAGATCGTCGTTGCGCATATGTCACCGCAGGGTGTGAGTCTCAGGGTTGTCGGCCCCGACGCAAAGCCCGAGCAGGTGCTGCGCGAGTTTGGGTTTTAACAGGCTCCTGAACAAGGAGCCCCAAGCAGGTTCCGGAAACCGCACAAGGCTGCAGACAGCGGAGCGACCAAAGCGATTGCGATGCAATCGCGCAGGTCGCGCAGCGTTTTGCGAGCGATTCGGAAAGCGAATCGCGGAGTCTGCAGCCGGTGCGGGAATTTTTCCGGAACCTGCTAAAGATACAAAAACTTCCGCGCGAATGTCGTGTGCCCGGCAAAGGCCAGCTCTTCGGGTTCGCGCAGAATGCGCAGGTCGAGCGTTTCTTCTGAAGTCTGAAAAGTAAAGTCACTCTGGCGGTAGGTGCTTCGCGTTGCGGAGAATAAAATGATCTGCGAGTTTTGTGCGACACTCAGTGCCTCGACCAGTTCGATGTCGGCGGGATCAACGCGCAGCCCGGTTTCTTCAAATACTTCGCGGCACGAACCCTCCTGCCAGGTTTCGCCGGTTTCGAGAAAACCTCCCGGCAGCGCCCATTTGCCCTTCGCGGGTTCGATGCCGCGCTGGATAATCAGCACTCCGCCGTCGGCACGCACAGCAACGACCGCGACGGGTAACGGGTTTGACCAGACCATTTGCCCGCAGGCCGGGCAGGTGCGCGGGTAGCTGTGCGAGGTCGGGTAGGCGGTGCCACAGTAGTGGCAGTGGCGGTGGGCTTCGTGCGTTTTGTTCACTGGACAATGCTGGCAGCGTTGCCGGGGCTGAAAAGCAGAGAAAAGCCCCTAACCTGGTGAAGCAATCCCGCAGTGTTGTGACGCAATTTTCATTAGACACCCGGCCAGCGAACGCGAGGCTTGCGGAGTGCGATTTGCTCCGGCTATACTTTACCTTGTTTGCTGTCTGTCGCCGCCAGAGATTTACGCAAGCCAGCACCGGCCGTACGCAGGTCTGGCTGCAGAAACGGTGTTGCCGCATTTCTGGTTTACCGACTCGGTCTACACGTATGACTCTCAGGTAGATTGGTACCGCGCGGTGCGCTATGACATGCCCGCAACAGCTGCTGCGTCAGTCTATGCAGGTTCGGAAGCCGCTACCAGCGAGCGCTGGAAGTTGGGGGTTGAAGTGGGATACCTCTATGCCATGCCGGTTTCGCAGACCATAACGACGACGCAGGTAACTTCAGGAACAACGGTGATGATGCGTGAAAAGGCCACGCTCGGGCACCATATTCCGCGTCTCAGCCTGCGCTTTAACCGGGTCATCAGCGAATCGTGGCAGATCTTCCTGCGCATAGGCATTGCCGACCACATTGTCCACCGCACAATTGACCCGGTACCACAGAATCTTGCGTCGGGTATGACACTACGGCCCGAAATTTTTCCTGCCCGCAACGACGTCTACCATGCGGCGACGGCTGACCTCGCGATCGGCGCCGAATACTTTCTTTCGGCAAAGCATGCTGTGAGCTGCAGCTTCACGCTGAATCCCCCGATTGTTTATCCCGAGACAGTGCGCAACCACATCGTCATGCCGTATTTCGCCACCCTCGCATTCGGATACCGGTACCGATGGGAATAAGACTCGCCCTATTCTTCGCCCTGCTATGTGCCTGCATGCAGCAGGTGCGGGCGGCTCCTGGTTCAAGGTGGTACCTTGGTGGTGGAGCTGCGTATACGCAGCCTTATTTTTTCGGGCTAATCAACGACATCTATGCAACCGCACCCGCGAGCCTCTCGCTCGTTGCCCTCGCCGGCCGCGACACAACGCTTGTCGGCGATCATTCATATGGCTTTGAGCTTCTCGCTGCCCGCAGCTTACCGGTATCGGCGCAGCAGCCAGGTTTCGCACCGACGTTTTCTGCCCAGTATCCGGCAGGTGCGACCATCCATTACAGCCACATTGCGCAGACCCTGGGAATAGCTTCGCTCACGTACCAGTATACAATTGCGCAGTGGCTTACTCTTGCGGCGCGTCTCGGTGTCGGCGTGCGCCACCTGGAGGCGACGATCATCCTTGAAAAAGACGGCAATGTGTATCGCGCGGCATCACCCGGCGGCGCCATGGCGATACTCTCTGTCGCCCTCGGCGCATTGTTTAACCTCGGCGACTACGGCAGAATCGGCATCTTCTATCGCACCGTTCCCCCGGTTGTCTATCCTGTTGCGGTGGGCACCGCGACGGTGCGCTCTGCAGACATGCTAAGTCTTGAATACACCTTCTTTCTGCCGCAATAGGTTTGCGTTGACGTAATGCTGAGCCGGCTGACCATGCGTGCATGGCCAAAACCTCGCGCAAAATACTCACACTCGTGTTCCTGGCATCTGTTTCATTCTGCAAAATGCCGCAGCGCGATCCGTTCACAGAAGAAGAAAAGCTCCGCCCGTTTGTGATTAAAGAAATCGCGCGCGATGCGAGCAGCAGCCGGCACCTCGTGCTCATGAATGGCGCGGAACAGCCTCACTACCATGACCGCCACAACCTGGTCGTGACACTGAAAAGTGGCAACAACCGCCTTCATCTCGGCGAGCGGGTGATTGACATGCTGCCGGGTCAACCAGTCGAGATACCGAAAGGGGCGCTGCACTGGGCCGAAAATGCCGGCCCGGGTTTTTCACTCGTCGAAGCCGTGTTCACTCCGCCATTCGACGGCAAGGACCGCCGGTTCCATTGACCTTCCCCGGATTAGGCTTTACGGGCAGTGATTAAAATGACTGTAAACTATTGTGCACAAAATAGTTTTCTGTCTGTTGCTGCCCTTTCTGGCGCTGGAATCAGCCGCACCACTGCAGATTTCAGAGTCTTTCACGCACAGCCCGGCGGGTAGGGCTCTCGAAATTCTTGAAGACAGATCTTTCCAACAGACAGCGCAAGGGGTTCTGGCGCAGCCAGGCCTCAACTGGAAACCAGTAGACCAGAATTATCACAGTTTCGGCTTTACGAATTCACGCTGGTGGGTACGCGGCCGTATCGTGAACAGTCTGCAAAGCGCGCAGACCGTGTACCTTACGCTCGACTGGCCGATCATTGATCACCTGGAGTTCTACAGCGCAAACCCTGCGGGCAGGATTCTGCAGCAAATCACGGTCGGGGACAACTTGCCTTTCAGCGCGCGCCCGCTGCCTAATGATCCCAAGTTTACTTTTCCGGTAGAGCTCGGTGCCGGCGAGCAACGCACGATCCTGTTTGCGGTGAGTGGCGCAGACCCGATCAACTTTCCGCTCATTGTCCGCAGCGAGAGCGATTATGGGCGCAGCCGGGCAGAAGAGTCGGCGATGGTGTATTCATTCCTCGGAATTCTCGCCATCATGCTGGTGTATAACCTGTTTCTTTATCTGAGCATCAGGGAAACCAGCTACCTGCTCTACGTCGCTTATATTGCCTTCTTTCTAATTTTTGCCCTCATGCTCACAGGCGTGGGATTTCAGCAGTTCTGGCCCAACGCCACGTGGTGGACAAATCACGCACTGGGATTCTCGATCGCAATGTTTGCTTCAAGCCTCATCGTCTTCGCGCGCTTCTTCATGAAGACCTGGGAGCTTTTCCCGCGTGGCGATATAGGGCTGCGCGTCCTGGTCGGTCTGTTCTGGATCGTGGCAGTGCTGAGCCTGCTGCCCGGCACCGACCGTTATGCCGTCATGGCGGGGGCGCTGACCGGTGCGGTGGCGATCACCTATGCTTCGCCGCTGATACTGTACGGCACCTTTGTGATGCGGGTCGCCCAGGCGCAGTTCTTTCTGCTCGGTTTCTCGGTCTTCTTTGCCGGAGTTCTGTCGATTATCCTGCTTGCCTTTGGCCTGGTCGAAGACAGCTTCTGGACGCACTATGGCATGCAGTTCGGCTCAATCTTCAATGTTGTCGTTCTGTCGCTGGGTCTGGCCCACCGCATCAACACCATGCGCCGCGAGCTGGGCCAGCTGAACGCGACGCTCGAGCAGCGTGTTGAACAGCGCACGCACGAATTGGAAAACAGCCTGTCAGAGGTTAAGAAACTCAAGGAACACCAGGACGCCGACTATTTTCTAACAAGCCTGCTCTGGCGACCTTTCAACTCCCCTTCATTCGCAGATTCACACTTCGAAATCGACATAGCGGTTGAGCAAATGAAGAAATTTCATTTCAAGAACCGCACGTACGAAATCGGCGGCGACCTGTGTATGACAGAAGATGTCGTTATTGCCGGGCGGGAATTTCTTTTTTTCTCCAATGCGGATGCAATGGGTAAATCGATCCAGGGAGCAGGGGGCGTGCTGGTCTTTGGCGCCTCTATCAAGTCACAGCTGATTCTCGCGAAATTTGGCAAACTGCAGGCACGCACTCCCGAACTGTGGCTCAGAAACCTGACGCGCGACATCCACGACCTCTTCGTTTCGTTCGACGGCACCATGTTTGTCTCGGCCATTTTCGGCCTCATCGACAAATCGACCGGTCTCTTGTACTTTTCGAACTCGGAGCATCCCCTGCTTGCCCTTTACCGTAACGGCGAGGCAAACTTTCTGCCACAAGGGCTTTCAACCCGGAAGATAGGCATGCCGATTGACAACCTGCACTTCCAGCTGAATGTTTTCCAGCTGCGCGAGGGCGATGTGATTATCGCGGGTAGTGACGGCCGCGATGATGTGCTCGTGAAAAACGAGCATAACGATGAAATACTCAACGAAGACGAAAACCGCATTCTTGAGCTTATCGAGGCCGGCAAAGGCAAAGCGCGGAATATCTGCAGTGAAATCAAAAAGACCGCCCGCCTGAAAGATGACCTCTCGCTGCTGACGATCCATTGCCGCAGGTTGGCGCGCGAAAAAACGAAAATCGAAGAAGAGCAGCAGAAACTTATCCTGCAGACGACGGGCAAGCTACTGCGCCGGCTTGACCTCAGTGGCGCGTTCGAGACGCTGCGTGGCTATTTTTCCGGCCACCAGCTGCCGCCCGAAGCGGTCAAGTACCTGTCCTTCATCTACCGGAAGAAAAACGACCTGCAGGGCTACGCCTCACTGCTGCGCCAGTACCACCATGCCTTTCCCCCGGAATCACGCATACAGCTGAACCTGGCGCGCGCCCTGCGCAAGCTCGGGGAGAGGCAGGAGGCCATTGACTTCGCGGAATCGTATCTTTGCCGTAACAACAGTGACCTGGCCTGCCGATCGCTACTCGCAGTGCTCTATGCTGAAGCTGGCATCTTTGCCAAAAGCCGTGAACATGTGGAGGAGATCCGCGCGCAAGAGCCCGATAGCCCGATCGCCAGCCGGCTGCTGGATTTTTTTACCCGCCAGGGCGAAAAGAAATCGGAAGCCCCGGCCTTCCAGTTTCGCTTTTAGGCCATTCCGTAGGCCTATTTGTGCGCTGCATCAGGCTCTGGCGGGTGGCTGATTTTAGCGTGAAAGTGTTTTTTAACTGACGTTATGTCCCATGCTGTGAGACACGCAGCAGGCACCCCCGGGGTTTTCCCGTTTCGCACACGTCAATAAGTTGTAGAAGGCTTCTTCTTCTATGGCTAATCGACCCATTGCACAGGTGCCGATTCATTGAATAGAACGAATGGCTGAAAACGGCGATACATCCCCCCCTAGTGCCGTACCTGCAACCAACGGGCAGGCCAGCGCTCGCGAAGATGCCCTCCATGGCAGCTCGCAGCCTGGTGCGTCCAAGCACCTGGACTTCGCGCACCTTCACCTGCACTCGACGTATTCACTGCTCGATGGTGCCATTCGCCCTTCAGACCTCGTCAAGAAGGTGAAGGAGCTCGGCATGAAGTCGGTCGCGGTCACCGATCACGGCAACATGTTCGGTGCGATCGAGTTTTACGAGGCGGCGAAGAAAGAGGGTGTGAAACCGATTATCGGCTACGAAGCATACGTCGCACCCGGCAGCCGTTTCGAAAAGCGCAACCAGGAAGATCTCGTCGACGGCCGCGCGTACCACCTCATTCTGCTGGCTAAGAACAAGCAGGGTTACAAAAACCTCACCAAGCTTGCCTCGAAGGCATATACCGAAGGCCTCTACTACAAACCCCGCATCGACTACGAACTGCTGGCGCAGCACAGCGAAGGTCTCGTGGGTCTCACTGCCTGTCTTGCGGGCGAGGTGAACCGCCTTATCTACCGCCAGCAAATGGACAAGGCTGCCGAACTTTCGGGCAGGCTGAACGAAATTTTCGGCAAGGGCAATTTCTTCCTCGAAATCCAGAACCACGGCATTCCTGAGCAGATCGAAGTCGCCAAGGGCGCGGCGGAGCTTTCGCGTAAACTCGACATTCCACTCGTCCTGACCAATGACTCCCACTTTCTGACGCGCAAAGACCAGAAAGCGCAGGAAGTCATGCTGCGCATCCAGATGAACAAGAAGATCACTGATCCTCTGGAGTTTGGGTTCAACGAAGAGTTCTACGTGAAATCACCGGCAGAGATGTTTAAGCTCTACCCCGAGCTGCCACAGGCGTTCTACAACACGCTGCAAATCGCCGAGATGTGCAACTTCGACTTTGAATTTGGCGCGCCGCTTCTGCCTGACTTCCAGATTCCGCCGGGCATGTCGCTCGGCGACTACCTGGTGGCCGAAGCGATCGCGGGCCTGTCTCGCCGCTTCGATGGCAACGTCTCGGACAAGCACCGCCAGCGGCTGCAGTACGAGCTCGACGTGATCAAGAACATGGGCTTCGAGGGCTACTTCCTGATCGTCGCCGACTTCATCAACTATGCCAAGCGCAATAATATCCCGGTGGGGCCGGGTCGCGGTTCTGCTGTGGGTTCGCTCGTTGCTTATTCGCTCGGTATCACCGACCTTGACCCACTGAAATACGACCTGCTGTTTGAGCGTTTTCTCAACCCGTCGCGCAAAGAGATGCCCGATATCGACGTCGACTTCTGCCGCGACCGCCGCGAAGAAGTGATTCGATACGTGGTCGACAAGTACGGCGAAGACCATGTCTCGCAGATCATTACGTTTGGTACCCTCTCGGCGAAGGCCGTCATCAAAGACGTCGCACGTGTCCTGGGCGTTGACTTCCAGCTGATCAATGCACTCTCGAAGAACCTGCCTGATACCCCAGGCATTTCGCTCAAAGATGCCGTTGCGGCCGCACCCGAAGTGCAGAAATATTTCGAGCAGGGCGATAAAGAACGCCAGCTCTATTCGATCGCGCAGACGCTCGAAGGTATGCCGCGCAACTCGGGTAAACATGCAGCCGGTGTTGTCATCGCTCCGCAACCGCTCGACGAAATTGTGCCGCTGGCGAAAGATTCGAAGACCGATTCGATCGTGACGCAGTACGACATGACGCTTTTGCCGAAAGTCGGCCTCGTCAAGATGGACTTTTTGGGTCTCAAGAACCTGACGGTCATTCAGTCGTGTGTTGCCGAGATCAAGCGGCGGCACAACATCGATCTTGATATGACGCGCCTGCCGCTCGATGATGTGAAGACTTACCAGCTTCTGACACAGGGTAAAACGCGTGGCGTGTTCCAGGTTGAATCGACCGGTATTACCAAGCTCTTGGTGCAGGCGAAGCCGCGCGCGTTCGAAGATATCGTGGCGATCATTGCGCTCTACCGCCCGGGCCCGCTCGAGTCGGGAATGACCGAAAGCTACGTCAAACGCAAGAACGGTGAGATGAAGCTCGAATACCCGCACCCGTCTCTCGAGCCAATTCTGAAAGATACGTACGGCACTTTCGTCTACCAGGAACAGATCATGCTTGCGTCACAGATCATCGGCGGCTTCACGCTCGCCGAAGCGGATACACTACGCAAGGCGATGGGCAAGAAGAACGCCGATGAAATGGCCAAGATGAAGGCCAAGTTTGTTTCGGGCGCAGTGGAAAAAAAATTCCAGGAGAAATGGGCGTCAGAACTTTTCGATAACATGGCCGAGTTTGCGAAATATGGCTTTAACAAATCGCACTCCGCCGCTTATGGGCTCATTACCTACCAGACTGCCTACCTCAAGACAAACTATACTATTGAATTCCTGAAAGCTTCGATGGATGCCGATATCGGTGACACCGACAAGATCATCGGCTACATCAACCACGCAAAAGAACTGGGCATCGAGGTCCTGCCACCGGATATTAACGAGTCTGATGTCTACTTTACTATTCTCGATGACCACCGCCTGCGGTTTGGCCTTCTGGGTATCAAGGGCCTGGGTGAAGCGCCCGCGCGCGCGATTGTCGAGGCACGCGCACAACTGGGGGGCCGTTTCAACTCGCTGGCCGAGTTTGCCGAATCGCTCGATACCAAAACCCTCAACCGGAGATTGCTGGATGCGTTGGCGTTTGCCGGGGCGACCGATTCGCTCGGCTTCACGCGCGCGGCGATCGTGCAGTCTGCCGACGAGATACTGAAATTTTCCGCTGCGGCTCAACTCGACAAGTCTTCGGGCCAGACATCGCTCTTTGGCGGTGCGGACGAAGAAGCCGCCCGGCTGCAGATACAAAACGCAAAAGAATTCAGTGAAGAGGAAAAACTCCTGAAAGAAAAACAGGTGCTGGGCCTCTACCTGACCTCTCACCCGCTCGATCGCTTTGCCGATGTCGCTGGCCATATGCGCCTGACGCAGATTGCCGACCTCGACGACGGTGTTTCGAAAGAGCGGCGTGTTTCTGTACTTGCGGTTATCGATTCCCTGCGCACAGTCACATCAAAGCGCGGTGCATTTTACCTGCTGAAGATAACCGACAGGACCGGCCAGATCGAAGTACGCATTTTTCAGAACATGTTCGAGCAGGTAAAACCGTTCATTCGCGAAAACTCGTGTGCTATATTTGACATTCGTGTGCAGGCTTTCCGCGAAGAAGAAGTGACTACGATGAATTATTCGCTCGCCGGTATAGTGCCCGAAGAAAAGTTCACGGAGCGTGTCGAAAAGTCACTGCACCTGTACCTGAACGTCAAAACTCCCACAGACCTTGAGGCGATGATTGGCCGGGTAAAGACGACGCTGCGTAAGTATTCGGGCAATAATCCCGTTTTTCTCTACTGGCGCGAAATCGAGGGTGGCCCGCTGCAGTCGATTAAGGCACACTCGAGCTTCTGCGTTAAATACGATAAGGCGCTGCTCAAGGATGTCAGCCAGCTTTTGGGGGCAGAGAAGTATGCGCTCTTCAAAGTTGGTGGCATCATGGAAGCTGCCCAGGGCGCGACGGTCAACTGATCGGTCAGTTGCCTGCGGTCATCTCTACACTGGCCTGGTAATTTTGCCCGGAAAAAATCTCCTCGAACCGTGCACCGATTGCCTCGGTACGGGAGCGCAGGGTATGTCGCCCGCGTCCGTTGCCAGACGCTGCGCGGCGGCTTTTGGCATTCACCCGTATCTGCAGCCCGCTACTCGTGGCGTTGATTTCCCACTCTGCGGCACCGGCCGAATACTTCAGGGTATTGCTGCAGAGCTCCTGGACAATCAGGCACAACTCAGGAATACTCTCTTCACTGATAACCCGGTTGGCGAGCAGGTTGCGGCTCTGCGCGCGGCTTTCGGGCGAAACCCGGATTTCAACCGGGCGTCTTGCCATCTGGTAGCGCCTTAGCAGTATGAGGTTGATACCCGAGACAAAATCATTCACTGCCATCTGCATATCTTCGAGAAAGAGTAACTGTGTGCGCAGCGAGGCGATAGTACCCCCGACCCGCTGGTCCAGGCGGCGGATTTCCGGCTTCAGGCGCGCCGCGCGCGGATCTTTTTCAATGGCCTCGAGGCCCAGCTTGATGTCCGTGAGGTTACCACCGAGGCTGTCGTGCAGGTTTGCCTCGATTTGTTTGCGCTGGCTGTCGAGCGCCTGGCGGCTGCGTTCAAGAGATAATTGCATGGTTGAGTTCTCGCGGGTGAGTGCTGCGTGTGCATGCGCCAATGAACCAGACTGAGTGAGTGCAAAGACGGAGAATCCCAAAGAGAGAAAACTGCCTGCCTGCGAGTCTGATGCGACCAGGAATACCGCGTAAACCGTCAGCGCCAACAGAACAAGTATACCGGCAGCTAGCAGGCGCGCACCGGCACGGTTCTCGCGCACTGCCCTGAAAACGGCCCACATGCTCACAGTGCCACCGGTACCCCCAACAATCATGTAGTATAGTACGTTATAAAAGAGGAATACCCTGGGTGGCAGCACAAGCAAGAGAATGAACATGCCCGCCACTAACCAGAAAACTCGTTTGGTCGCCGCCGGCACAGTGCCCGGGTAGAGAGTACCTGTGAACTCCACGACGAGAGCGGGCAGCAGGTATGTACAGGCTGACGTCAGGCGTGTTTGTATTTCCATGTGCAGGCCGGGGACAAACAGGCTCGTCGTCTGCTCGCCGAAAAGCGTCGTGAGGATAAAATAATCCAGGCCCAGGCCGGCAAAAATCAGGATCGCCAGGTCTTTTCGCGAAAGAAAGTAAAGAAGAAAATGGTACAGCATGATCGAAAAGATGAGCCCCATACCAAACAGATCGACAGCAAAATAGCGCATGCCATGCTTCTGGATTGCCGGGGCATGGCCGAGTTCGATTTCGCTGCGCAGCCCGCCCTTGTAGAGTAGGAAATTGGCAACCTGGATAACAATCTCGACATTGCCATCCAGCGGTCGGAAAAAATGCAGAGAGGTGCGCCGCTTTGCTTCAAAATTTTCCGGCGAGGTGGTGAGGCTTCCCTCTTCGGCCATTTTTTCGCCATTGATATAAAGACGGTAGGCCGATAGCGGGGCCGGCAGGCGCAATCCCAGTCGTTCACTGTGGCCTGAGACAGTGAAACGTAGCCGATAGGTTGCGTAACCAAACGAACCGAGTTGCCGACCAGATATTTTTAGCCTGTTCCAGATTGTTGTGGCCGGAAGTACCAGGTCGGGTTTGAGTGACTCATCGCTGAAATCCGAGGGCGTGAGAAGTTTCTGCCAGTAGAATTCCCATGGCAGGTTTTTGAGCACAACGCGGGATTGCGTCTTCAGATCAACAACCGGGGTGTTTTCTTCTGCGTGCACGCCAGGCACAGCCAGGAAAAGAATCGCCAACGAAACACGAGCAATCGAACGTAGCGCCAATCGCACGTGGCGGATTGACATCGGTTGCGCGCCTTTCAACCGAAATTTCTTACTTTGCCGACCAGTTGCGCCCGGTTGTGGACATTCAGTTTCTTGTAGATATCCTTCACGTAACCGTGCACCGTCGATGGACTCAGCCGCAGCGCCTTGGCGACCTGGGGTATAGTTTTACCCGCGACCATGAGTTCAAGAACCTGCTGCAGGCGCGCAGAGAGGCCGAAATCCGGAGATTCGAGCCTGCGCTGACGCAGCGTTGTCATGACACGCAGGGCGATCGTCGGTGTCAGTATTGCCCCACCAGCGAGTACAGTTTCCATAATGGATTTGAGTTCGTGAAGGTCTGACTTGAGTATGTAGCCAACAGCTCCGTTTTCGATCGCTTCGAGAATCAGGCTGTCGGAGTTCATGTTGGTCAGTATCACGATCTTGCCTTCAAAGCCGTCTTCTGCGAGTTCACGTGCCAGGTCGATGCCCGACATACCCGGTAACATCACATCGAGCAACAGGACATCGGGCAAATCCATCCGACCGTCTTTGAGCAGACCTTCGGCACTTTGCCACCAGCTGAGCTTTGCTTTCGGCAAGAGTTTCCTGAGAGTAATCAGAAGGTTGTCCCGAAACTCGGGATCGTTTTCGACTATACCTATATGGAGATTTTCCCTGCTCACACTGTTTCCTGTGCTCAATTGCAGAACTGGCTGCAACTGTACCACCAGATTCTATGGCCCCCACACCCCATATTTGGGGGGTACCCCCCGTTCAGGGGGTGTTGCAGTCCGTAAAGCGCTGGCTCAGCCTGGCTGTCGTCAGCCTGGTGTACCATGCGGCATAGTGTATGGCAAACCCTTTCGCCCGAGGCAGTCGTACGCCTTTCGTGTGAATTATACCGCGAGATCGGTGGTGGCAATCTGCACGACTGCCCGCGCGCCGAAGCCTGGCGCGACGAAAGCCTGCTCAACCTGTCTGCCATCTATACCGTCGCGCATGGTTTTGTGCTCGGAGCTGCAGGCGACGGGCTTGCCTTTCAGGTGCTCGAGAACTGGGAGAAGCGAAGCAGCGGCACCGCGATGGTTGGAGTAACCGTTCGTGCCCGGTCTTTGGGAGAGCCATATCTGAACCTGGATTACCGCCATGGCCAGCTGCAGTGCGAATTGCCGGCGGGGTCGGTAGACGCTGCGCACTTCGGCCGGCTGGTCGAGGCGGCCAGGGCAGGTCAAGGGAGCTAAATTAAGAATAGAAGACTCTAAAATCCATTAATAGGTCGACAGGGTGTTAGCCCCGATAATCTGGGCCATGGCATCTGCAGCAACCCTTGAGACGCTGGGCATTGGCAGCGAATTCCAGGAAAACCTCAGGCAGTTCTGGAACCGGAACGAGCTGAAGCTCGATATCCCTGTGATCGACCTGCAGCACATCTGGCTTGTTTACCTGATCATGGAGCTCGAGAATGAAAATCTCGGCGCCAGCGCAGATGAATTTCCCGAAGAGAAGATCCGCAAGATCATGGGCGATTTACTGAGTTTCGCCGCCGAACACTTCAGTCTTGAAGAAGATCTCCTGATGGCCTTTGACATGCCTGATGCATTTGATCATGCAGAGAAACACCGCCATTTCGTTCAGTTTCTCTCAGAGAGGGCCAACGAAGTACGTACGGGTAAGCAGGATTCTGTCAAGGTGCTCATCTCGTTTCTAAAAGACTGGCTCACGATGCATATCCAGAAAGACGACAGGCACTACGCGACTTACTGCCGTGACAGTGGTATCAATCTCAAGCAGTATTTCCAGCGGCAGATAGAAAAACATGAGCTGAGTATTGACCGCGGGCAGGTTGCTGTCTACAAGCTGGTTTCAGAATCCGATGAAGTTCATGAAATTGTGAATGAAAATATTACCAGTAACGTGGTAAAAATCTGGAATTCCAACAACCTCAGTACGCAGATACCCATCATTGACCTTCAGCACCTCTGGCTGATACACATGGTTGTGGAGCTCGACCTGGCCAGCCGCAGCCGCAACATGGCTACCAGCGCACGCGAAAAAATATTCCAGCGCGTCGTTCAACAGGCCACGCAGTACGCGCAGGAACACTTTTCTACAGAAGAGCGCATCATGGAAAAATTTCGTTTTGCAGGTTTAGCTGCGCACCTGAAGCAACACCAGAATTTCCGCGAGTTTGTCGCAAGGCGTGCCAACGAGTTTCGCCAGGGCGACACGCAGGCTGCGATAAAACTGGTTCACGACCTGCGCGAATGGCTGCTTTCGCACATTGCCATCGAAGACCACAAGATCACGATTGCCTTTAAGTCTCACCTCAACGACATACAAAAGTTTGTTCGCGACCTGGTTGCGAGCGGCGAGGTCACGATACGCAAGAAGCAGATTGATCTCTATAACCAGGTCCTGGGCCTGCAACGCGTGTGACCCCGAACCTGGCTATCACTTGCGCCCGGTACCATAGCGTGCGAGAAATGTGCGCACGATTTCTTTTCTGAAAGCCGAATCGGGCATGTAGCTCGGTGCGCTGAAAAAAACCTGCGGCCACCAGACGCCACCGCCGATGAGGGCACCGAACACGGCTGAGGCGAGCTCAAAATCGTCGATCTTGAGCTTCTTGTCTGCGCCCGCTGCCTTCAGAAATGGTATCACACTGCCATCGGGGTCATGCACGCTGCCGATGACCTGTTGGGTGAGCTTTTTGTGACGCCCAAGAATGCCAAAAAGTACGCGCATCATTCCGACCCATTGCTGGTTGTCGAGATTTGCCAGTTTCTGGTCGACGAATGCCAGTAACTGTGATTCAAGGCTCGCCGTTGGGTCATAGGTGATGCGTGTCGTTGCCCGGCATTCTGAGTTCACCTTCTGCAGTACTGCCTGTAGCAGCAGCTCTTTGCTCTCGAAATAGTTATAGACTGTGCGTTTCGACGCCTCAGCGCGCTCGGCAATGCGATCCATGCTCGCGAGGTCGTAGCCCTCTTCAACAAAAACGGCGACAGCAGCGTTAAGAATCGCATCGCGTTTTTTTCCGCCGGAAGTATTCTCCATCCGCAGAACGCAGGCGGCCAGGCGAGCGCCCCGTCCATCAGATTTACACCGCTTAGTGTAAAATAATTGACACGGTATACTGCACGGTGTAGTTTACACCACTAAAACGATTCTCCTTCCCTATGATACAAAACCCAACGCCGTCCAGATCCCCGCTAATCTCCGACCGTATCATTGTGGGAGCTCTGCTTTTTCTCGGGCTCCTGCCGACCGCTGCGGGCATTTACCGCCTGGTAGAGTTGGGAGGTGCCGCACCTGTCACGGCCGAGAATGCCCGCTTTCATGCCTCGCCGGCGCCAGTTGTGCTGCACGTGGTGGGCTCACTCATCTATTCGCTGCTCGGTGCCTTCCAGTTTGCGCAAGGTTTGCGCCGGCGTAACCTGTCGTGGCACCGCAGTGCCGGACGGGTGATTGCAATCGCAGGGCTTGTCTCTGCACTTAGCGGGTTTTGGATGACGCTCTACTACCCCGCAGCATCGAATGACGGGCCTGCGCTCTACTACGTGCGTCTGTTTGTTGCACCCGCGATGGCATTCTGTCTTGTGATGGGTGTTTACGCCATCACGGGACGAAACACAAGAAGCCACGGCGCCTGGATGCTGCGCGCGTATGCATTGGGCATGGGCGCCGGAACACAGGTTTTCACGCACCTTGGCTACATGCTGCTGGTGGCAACACCGACCGGGTACAGCCGCGACGCCATGATGGCGCTCGGTTGGCTGTTGAATGCTGCTCTGGCCGAATGGATTATCTGGCGCAGCCGCCGTTAGAAAATCAACTCATACTTCAGGTCATGCCCGATCTTCTGTGAGAACTTCCTGATCGATTGGGCCGTCATCCATTCGCCGAGGGCAGTCGGCATCAGAGTGAGCAGCCAGCCTGTCACCGGCAACGCTTCGTTCTTTACCGGCGCAAAGAGAGGCGGCGGCTCGTAGTTGATTTGCGCCTCAAGTTTGCCATTTTCGGTCATAAACCTGTAGAGCTTCCTGAATAGAATAAACGACGAATCATTGGAATGTGCCGCCCAGTTGCTGACGGGAATAAAATCGGTCAGGTGAATGATCTGGTAGTTGAGCTGGATCCAAAAATCTTCACCCGACATGGTGATCGGCGCATTGTCAATAACGCGGTGGAATTTGATCTGCTTCAGGCCGTTCAATTTCGCTGGCTCATTTTCCAGGACCTTTAGCAAGTCAGTGCCGTAGAGCAGGCGCAACACAGAGGGAAATGCCTCAACGTGCCGCCAGTCAAAATCGCTCATCAGCGGTTTCAGCTGCGGAATCTTTTCCTTCGGCATCGCGAAGGTATTGGTACCGGTACCGAGAATGGAGTGCAACAGCATTACGAGCGCCGAATGCTGTGGGTAATAGAAATGCGAATACTCGTAGCAGTAGAACAGGTGGTCAAAAAATGAACCGTCAGCATGCTCGACATCAAAGTCACACTCGTCTTTCATGAAGGCGATGAGCTTCGGGTCAATGGGTGGGATATTCCTTTGCGCGGATTTTTTTTCGTATGCAGCATCGACAGCCCGGGCTGCATCGGGATTCCACGTGACATCCTTTGCGATGCGGGCCTGTATCACTTTGCGCGGCAGGTTGCCTTCCAGGGTGTTGAAAATCGTGCGGTTCAGGTCAAAGTTTTCGATCGGCTTAACCTGTACTTTTTCCGAATAGTCGGCGATTCCACCGGCAACGATGGCCGCCTTCCGCTGGTAGCTGTGCACAGGTTTGTCTGCGGCGGTCTGCTTCATATTCTCGACTGGTGGGGGTTTCGGCGGCGTCAACTAAAGACGCTACCGCACGATCTTGTCCAACGGCAGCTTAACGCCCAAGGCAAACAGCGTGTACATCGACCCCACAAATCCCAGGTAGATGGCCACGACCCCCAGGCTCATCCATTCAGGCAGCATTGACTGGTCATTGGTTGTATAGGCGCGCGGCTTGAAGTAGAAGCGGTAGACCGAGAACGCAAGAACAAAGCCCATCGCGATGTCGGCGATGAAATGCTGCTTCATGTAAAGAGTAGAGATTGAAATCAGCGCCGCCATGAACCAGGCTATGAGCCCCACGCGTTTGCGATAGTGGAAAGCAATCATCGAAGCGAAGAACGCGTTGCCCACGTGCAGGCTCGGGAAACAGTTCACCGGCTTGTCGAGCAGGTAGTTGAGCGCAGTACCCCACCAGAGAAATTCGTCCTGCGTCGGTATTTCGGGCCGCGGGTAACGCGCTGGCATTATCAGAAAAATGGCGACTGAAACCAGGTTGAGCATGATGTAGCCCTTGGCCACGAAGCGGAAACTCTCTTTGCCGCGCACGATGAAAATGGGTAGAAAAAGAAAGACATAGACCCAGGCATAGACAAGTATCCAGTAGTGGTTAAAGGGTAGCCAGTGGTCGATGGGTATGGCCAGGTTGACCGCGGGCCGGTCATAGTACATATGATTAACAATGCCGTACGGCGGAAAAGCAAACAGAAGAGTGATGAATCCGACTTTGCTGTTGTACCAGAGCGCTTCCCTGGATTCTGCACTGAGAAATTTTAGCATGCGTCGCGGACATTTGCCCGCGGCGCATGCTGAGTCAAATCAGAAAAACGTCCGAACTCCCACGCCGACTACGCCGCCGACGTTGGCTGGTGCCTGGGTCTCGCGCATGAATGCGAGGTTGACCCCGGCTTCGACATAGACTGCCCAGTCTTCTGTCATGTAGAGGTCGACGCCGAAGCGAATACCGCCGTTCAGCCCGCCAGCCTTGCTGCGCGCGTCGAGGTAGTACGTCAGGTCGAGCATTGTGTAAGGACGTGCGATGTTCTTGTAGTAGTTACCAGTGAACATGAGGCCGCCCGTAAAGAGCCAGTGGAACGCGTAGTTAGAGGTGGCAAAGTTGCCGCTCGGCTGGTCACCCGGCAGTGAACCGGTAATTCCGCCGTGCAGGCGCAGCCAGTCAGCCACACCGATTTGCAGGTGGCCGCCCAGAAAGCCCAGGCTGCCATACTGCCCGGCGCCAAAGCCGAAAGCGGTGGCGTCCATCTGGGGCGTGCGGCCGCGTGGCTGAGCCGCAGCAGGTTCAGCTGCCGCACTTACTGTGGGAGCTTCGTCTTTTCTTGCACCTTTTTGTGCAAAGGAGGCAGGCACCGACAGCAGTACTGCGGCCAGCGCCAGGTATTGTTGAAGTTTCTTCATGGTGAACAATTGTTCAAGTTTGTCAGACCCCGGCAAACGTTTTTTGCGCAGGCCCGTAGCGTGCTCCTTGTCCAAAGTTCAGCACAGATAACCGAACAATTCCTTGAAATCCCGGGTGGATTTCATATCTTGACTGATATGGCAGGCACAGCAAAACTCACCTTTAACGGTAAAGAATACGAACTACCCGTAATACAGGGAACCGAGAACGAACTGGCGATCGACATCTCGAAACTGCGCGCTCAATCGGGACTCATTACTCTCGACGATGGTTTCGTGAATACCGGTGCAACGCTGAGCGGCATCACCTTTCTCGACGGCGAAGAGGGCATTCTGCGCTACCGCGGTTACGACATCGCAGAACTCGCGGAAAAGTCGACTTTTCTTGAGGTCGCATACCTGCTGATCTATGGCAACCTGCCGCGCCCACACGAATATGCAACATTCCGCGAATCGATCACGCGCCACACGATGATCCATGAAGATCTCAAGCGCCTGTACGACGGTTTTCCCAAAGACTCACACCCGATGGCGACGCTAGGTTCAATGATAAACACGCTTTCGGGCTTCTACACAAAAGAGGCAAGCGATCCGCTCGACCCGGTAGGCCGCGAGCTTTCGATACACCGCCTGCTGGCTAAGTCGCCGACCATTGCCGCCTTCTCGCACAAGAAGTCGATTGGGCATCCCTTCATGTACCCAAATAACTCGCTCAGCTATGTCGCCAATTTCATCCAGATGATGTTCTCGGTACCGGCGGAGCAGTATGTCGTTGACCCGGTAGTCGAGCGTGCGCTCGACCTGCTGCTCATTCTGCATGCAGACCACGAGCAGAACTGCTCCACTTCAACGGTGCGCCTGGTGGGATCTTCGCGTGCGAATGTGTTCGCGGCAATCTCGAGCGGGGTGAATGCACTCTGGGGCCCGCTGCACGGCGGCGCGAACCAGGCCGTGATTGAAATGCTGCAGCATATCCAGAAAGAAGGTGGCAACATCCGCAAATTCGTCGAGATGGCGAAAGACAAGAACTCCACCTTTCGCCTCATGGGTTTTGGTCACCGCGTGTACAAGAACTTCGACCCACGCGCCAAGATCATCAAGAAGACCTGCACCGACGTGCTCAACAAGCTGGGGGTAAAAGACCCCTTGCTCGAGATCGCGATGCAGCTGGAAGAAGCGGCGCTCAAGGACGATTATTTCGTCGAACGCAAGCTGTACCCGAATGTCGACTTTTACAGCGGCATTATCTACCGCGCGATTGGTATCCCGACTGAGATGTTTACGGTGATGTTTGCACTCGGCCGTATGCCCGGCTGGATTGCGCAATGGAAAGAGATGATCGAGAATCCGTCAGCCAAGATCGGGCGCCCGCGCCAGATCTACAACGGCAGTACGCTGCGTCCGTTTGTGGCCCTGGACAAGCGTGGTTAGAAAAAAAATCTGAGACGCGCTCAAAGCGCGTCTCAATGTTGGCTTACGCCTTGTTTTCTGGTTTAACTTTAGCGATTGCTTCCTGGACCATTTTCTGTGCCTGGCCGGTCACTTCGTTCAGGTTGTTGACTGCGTCGTTTACGATTGTCGTAACGCGGTTCAGCAGTTCAGTTGCATTGGTGCGGATTTTCTGCGCCTGCTCGTCAGTTGACGCTGCACCTTTGTCTACGAGTGCTTTTACTTCCACTTCGAGGTTGCTGATGGTGCTTTTTGCTGCATCACCGAGGCCTTTTACTGTTCCGATAGCGAAGTTGACGATTTGTTGAATTTGTTGTTCCATAAAGTTGCTCCTTTGATTCACGATATATCCGGAAGTACAAAAGGCCGGGCCTCATGTCGCTTCCGAAAGTTGTTGAGCCATATTTTGTGCGCCGCACAAGGCGTCAACTCCTTTCGTTTTGTTCTGCACCGGCCGGGGCAATTGTTGGACTGCGCGCCCAGAATGCAATAAATTGCTGAGGATGCGCAGCTTCAGTTTCATCGCTCTCCTGGCGCTGCACTCCCTCTCTGCTGCAGCTCCGTTTAGCAAAACCTCGCGCATTGAGCTCCGCCCGGTTTTCCAGCGGCAGTTTAAGCAGCCTGTCTTTGTTACACCTTACCCCGCGCAGGTAAAGGCCTGCCCCGACGCTTATGCTGTAGTCGAGAAGCCTGGCATCATACGCCTCGAAAGCCTGCAACAGGCTTGCGGTGTTGTGTTGCTCGACCACCGGCAGAAGGTTAGTGACCCCACGCTCGAAGAGGGTTTGCTGGGCGTGGCTTTTTCTGCAGATTTTGCACGCAGTGGCCGCTACTATATCTATTATTCTGCGGCATCACCGCGTCGCACGATTCTCAGCCGCATCACTGTGGGAGCTCCCACTCAGCCCAACCAATGGCGCGAAGAGGAGCTCTTAACGATTCGTCAGCCGTATAGCAACCACAACGGTGGAATGCTCGAGTTCGGGCCCGACGGTAATCTTTACGTGGGTGTCGGAGACGGTGGTTCTGGTGGTGACCCGCGTGGTTATGCACAGAACCTGCGCTCGCACCTGGGAAAAATTCTGCGGCTCGATGTCTCGCCGCCAACCGGTTTTGTGGTACCCAGGGACAATCCCTTCGCGCAGTCAAAGGGTGACGCTTACAGTGAAAAACGTGAGATCTTTGCCTGGGGCTTGCGCAATCCGTGGCGCTTCAGTTTCACTCCCGAAGGCAGAATGATCGTCGCCGATGTCGGGCAGAACGACTATGAAGAACTCAGTTTCGTCACCCGGGGCGCTAACATGGGCTGGAACACCATGGAAGGCTTCCACTGCTTTAATCCCAGGAAGAACTGTTCGCAGGCGAATCTCTCTCTGCCCTTTCACGAATACGATCACGGTGTCGGCCAGTCGATTCTGGGCGGTTATGTGTATGAAGGCAGTGCGCTGCCGCAGTACAGGGGCCACTACTTCTTTGCCGACTCCGTTGCGGGGCGCATCTTTTCCCTCGACTACAGGCAGGCAGAGGCAAAACGCGAACTGTTGATCCAGGCACCCGGATTGTGGTCGAGCTTTGGTCGCTTGCGCAACCGCGAGCTTGTGGTGGCCGAATTGCAGTCGGGTAAAATCTACCTGCTTGCCCCGACGGCGCAGGTTTCAGAAAAAATACCAAAACCCACGGGAGCCAGATAGTATGATACCCATTGCGATGACCATTGCCGGCAGCGATTCAGGTGGCGGTGCAGGCATTCAGGCCGACCTCAAGACTTTTTCTGCGCTGGGGGTGTTTGGTACCAGTGCCATTACCGCAATCACCGCGCAGAATACCGTCGGTGTCGATGCCGTTGAAGTGCTTTCGCCCGAAATCGTTGCGGCGCAGATCAGGAGTGTGGTCAGCGACATGCCGGTAGCCGCCGCAAAGACGGGCATGTTAGCCAATGCAGCCATTATCAGCGCAGTGACCAGCTCGGTGAAGGAATACAAGCTCGCGCGCCTGGTAGTTGATACTGTCATGGTCTCGAAGAGCGGTCACAGGTTGCTCGCCCCCGAGGCCGAGGCTGCCATGCGCAGCTCACTGCTGCCCGTGGCATACCTGATTACCCCCAATATTCCCGAAGCAGAGGTGCTGGCGGGCATGAAGATTGTTTCATACGACGAGATGAAAGCTGCGGCACAGAAGTTGCACACGCTCGGTGCCGCGAACGTGCTGATGAAAGGCGGCCACCTGAACGGCGCTGAATCGCCGGACGTGCTCTTTGATGGAAAAGAATTCCGCGAGTTCACCGCGCCGAGGGTACAGACCAATTCAACGCACGGCACAGGCTGTACACTTTCGGCGGCCATTACCGCCTATCTTGCACTCGGAGAAAATCTCGCGGAAGCATGCCGGAAGGCAAAAGACTACCTGACGGGCGCGCTCAAACATGCAGAACCCCTCGGTCACGGCCACGGGCCGGTGAACCATTTCTGGTCCTCATTCCCCCGGCCCCCTTCTCCATGATATGGAGAAGGGGGAGACACGAATCTGTTCCTACGCGTAAGAACTTCTTGCTCCCCTCTCCACTACGTGGAGAGGGGTTGGGGGTGAGGCGCGCGCCGCTTAGTTCCGGATCTGAAAATCGTATGTGATCACTTTGCCGTCGCGCTCGAGTTCAATCTTCACTGCGGGGGCAGTCTTGATCGCCTTCCAGAGATCGAGCATGCGCTCGGTGTCATTGAGCCCGTAGCCATTCACTTTTCGGATAATGTCACCGCTTTTTGCTCCCAGTTTGGCAAAAACATGGTCTTCGTTGACGCGTGCAATTTTATAACCTTCAATCTTGCCGTTGACGAGGTGCGGGCCGAACTGTGCACCCTCATAGATCTTCGCCGGGTTCCCAAGAATGTTCTTATTGACTTCTTCGCGCGAGATCACTTTTGAAATGACCTGCCCGCCTCCTGCGGCAGCGGCAGGTGCAGCAGCTGCGTTAGGGTCAGCAGTTGCGGCCTGTTGCGCGAGGTCAGTCGTTGACTGGCCGATCTTGAGCTTGTAGCGGCTCTGGTTCATCTTGATCCAGATGTGCTCCTGCGCGATAGAGATGATCGTCGCCGATTGCACAGAACACTCGCATTCCTTTCGCCGGCAGAAATTTGATGCCGTACAGTATTCCCTGATGCCCTCGCCCTGTACTTCAATCAGCGCACGGGCGAACTCTGCGTTGCCTTCGAGGGTGGCTGTCAGCTTAAAGGGCTTTGCCGGTTGCTCCACCACTGCTGCCGCGCCGGGTGCAGCCGCACCTTCGCCCGCACGCTGGAACAGCGCTCCACCAACGGTGATCGTGGGGTCAGAAAAAAGCTGCTCGTTGCTCGTGCTCTGCTGTGAAGCGGCACGGGGTGGCGGCAGGGGAGTTCCTTTGGCTACGAGGTAGAGGGCGACAGAGTGGCTGACTCGTGCGAGGGAGAACGCTAACAAAACAGCTGCACCCGAGTACCACCATGTACGGCTGTACCGAATACGAGAGCCCAGGCCCAACGCGACTTCACGCAATTGCAGCGCGCGCCGTTTGAGTTCCTGGGAATCAATGTTGCGGAGTTCCGCAAGTGCCATATGGGGAGTATATAGTAGTCGCGCATAGCGCGACTACTATATTCAGGTTGTTACTTCTGGCCTTCTGAGTATTTCTTCAGGCTTTTTGCGTATTCGCGGGCCTCGGCCTTCTCTTTCTTGTCCATATCGTCGAAGTCGACATCTGCGCCGTCAAAGTGGACGTCGTACATGTCGGTCAGGACTTTCACCGCGTCGAGAAAGACCACTACCTTCTCCGTGTTGGCGCTGGGTTTTGAACGCAGTATCAGTTTAGTCAGAATCAGGTTCTTGGTCTGTGGGTAGGTGTCGATATCCTGTGGTACGTTCGCAGGAACCTTTGCCGTCAGTGGGCGCCAGCCAACGAAGTTGACAGAACCCATCTTGAGCACGTGCGTTGAACCTTTCCAGTCCTGCACCCAGGCTTCGAGCGTATAGTCGTTGCCACGGCCAAGGACCCAGACCGAGAGCGCCTTAACTTTTCCGGGAAGTTTCAGGCCGTTGATTTCCTGGACTTTCGGCTTGTTGTTGTGGTCGAGTTCGTCGAGCACACGGTAGACCTTCTTTGAGTTCGGCGGAATCAGTGCGACAACGTTATTACCCGGGTAAATGAACTTAAAGCGCACACCGAGACACTTCTTGTTTGTCTCGTCGTAGGCCAGATTCTGCGGGCGGCAGGGTTTGTTTGCTTCACCCTTGATAGCCACTTCAGGTGAGTTCCACTTTTCACCCTGCATCGGCGATCCCTTGTCGTCAACCACTGCAGGAATTGCTTCCGGGTCGCCTGGTGAAACTGTAGCCGTCCAGGTGTCGGCCTCAAAGCCTTCAACCTGCACTGAGCGGAGCTCTGAGCCGTCGACGTCGTCGCCGTTCAGAGTTTTGACCGCGCTGGCTCCTGTAAGAGCATTGAATGAGTACAGCAGCGGTATTACCGCGAGTACTGAATATTTGATTACGTTATGCATGGTGATCCTCCCTGATCTTACCAGTTATCCTTAATCTTGCTGCCGGGATACTCGCTGTCGCTCATATCTGTTTTCACGCGCAGATCATCGATGTAGAAGTAGAAATCGCCCCAGGTTTCGTGCGGATCGCACTCCACATAGAGTGAAACAAAGTGCAGGTTCTTGTCGAGCAGTGCGTGGCGGGTGCTCTGTGGCAGCCAGCCTGGAACTGTCACTGTGTGCTTGCGCCAGCCGAAGTAGTCAAGCTTACCGAGTTTCAGCTTGTGCAGGTTGCCTTTGTAGTCGCGCAGCTTAATGAACAGGGTGTGGCGGAAGTTACGGCCAAGTACCCAGACTGAGAACTGGCGGCCAAGTCCCTTGATCAGGTATTCGTGCGGGGGTTTAATTTCAACACGGTCAAAACCTTTCTCTTTGAAGAAGGTCTTCACACCCAGAACATTGTTTGCTGTCTTGGGGTCTGCCAGGCCATCTTTAAAGCGCGCTTTCTCTTCTTCAGAAAGCTCTTTCGGATTAAAGACATCTTCAATGGGGCCAAGCTGAACCGTCTTACGGACTTTGGTGATTCCCAAAGGTGTGGTTGAGAATGCGCGCCAGTCTTCTGACGACTCAAAGTCGTTCAGCAGAACATCCTGCACATCTGCCTTTTTTTGCCCTTTAACGCTCGCCGCATCCTGTGCGATCAGCGTTGCGCCGACGAATGCAACAGCCGCAGCCGTCACAAGCAGTAACTTCTTACCACTGCCTTCCATAAGTTCCCCCATTCCTTTGCCTAACGGGCTTTTTATTTATGCCCTGAAAAGCCTTTTATACTGTAACTACTATCGGAACCTTGCGCACATTTCTTTAAGGTGCGGTTCGAAAATTACCAGGGTCAGTCGAGCACAACTTTGCGCCAGCCGTAGCGATCGTCGCGCACTTTCCAGATGAAGCCGTCGATAACATAATGTGTCACCTGTGGCACAGAAAGCAGGGGAACGACAAGCCCCAGCCAGGGCGAACCGGTCTCCAGGTCGCCCAAATAGTCGTGAAATAGAGTAAAAAGCCCAGCATGTTCGTTCTCATGCCAGACCCATACGTTCCAAAATCCTTCTTCTATGTATGCGAGAGTAAGCAGCAAGCCGATAAACAATGCGACATAACGCGCTCGAAAGATATGTCTCTGTACCACGGGTAGGGGTAGGTTTAAACCTACCCCTACCCGTGAGGTCTGCGCATTTCTCTTATTGCCCCAAATCCAAACCAGCGCCATGTACGGGATTCCATGTGACATAACATTGATCGCGGTGAAAGCGAGATCAGAATTGAAGTGCACGATGCCGACATACCAGGAAAGAAAAGTACCGGCGATAACCAGGTTGCGCGGCAGGTTGAAGATAAACCTGGTTGGATTTTTCGCTGCTATGGAATTCCACAGCAGGCGCAACTCTTTCGCGCAGTACGTGCCAATGACAACCAGGAAAATGGCCCGCGCCCACGCCCGTGCTCCCTCAAGCGACAGGTAATAAAAATCACCCTTCATAAACCAGTTGAAACTCTTTTGGCCGACCAGGTGCCAGTCCAGTATTGGGTAGAATGTCGCGGTATAAATCGCCAATGCGTCGATGCGCCGTGTCGCGGTGGATTGTTGTTCGTTGCGCGAGTAGACACGCATGAATCCATATTGCTGCCGCGCGAAATGAAAAACCGCAAGGTAGGCCATCACCCGCCAGAAGACCAATGCCCCTGCAGCATAGAGCAGCATCGATGCGACCAGCACCGCAAACGGTAACAGGTAAAGCAGGGCTGCGTGATTCTGCCTTGTTTCGCCGTCGAAATACGTGCGGTAGAGAGTGCTATAGACGTGCGAGACGTCGACACCCATTACCAGAATTGCCCAGCTGAATACGGTCATCGAGTCGGGTGGAGTGAAAGTTGCGGGAAACGCGAAGACCGCCGCGACGACTATGAATGGCACGCCTAAAATAAAAAGCCCGTCAACGAACGGGCTGTAGATCCAGGGTTGGCCTTGTCTCATTTTTTATTCGGGTGCAAGGCACCCAAATAAAAAATTATTCCAGCGTGTCGCACTTCGCGCCGCCTATCATTCGGACTTTGATCTTCTTCACCGCGCCGTCGGGAATTGCGCGCCACTTTGCCTCAGGGTATGAGCAGTTATGCTTCTTGTCTGGCTTTTTGACCTGAGCAAGCACAAGATTGAACGACTCGCTGCGGCCCGATTCTCGTTCGCAACCACGGCAACTGCCCGTGCGTATATTGACGAGAGGCCAGGCAACCTGGTCGTTCAGGCCGCCCTTCGCGACAATGTCACGTTTATGCTGCCAGCGATCGACCCGGTAGTAGCACTTGTCGCTGTAGACGGGTACCGATTTGTACTTGGTTTTGCAGCGACGCTCTTTCTTGAAGGTGCCATTTCCCTTATCGACCCGTACCGTATCGCAGGTCTCACCGTCTGCTACCTGGTTGGTTGAGCTGACTTCGCGCTTACGGATCACCATATAGGCGTCGAATGGCATTGAAGAGCACCATGCGCTCTCCGACCGGCCCTCAAACGCTTCAACCTTCACGACGCGCTCCCAGTTGTGGCTTTCTACCTTCACCTCTACAGGTCGCGAGATAAAAATACCGGCGATCAGGGCGACGATTGCCGCGCCCGCCACACCGCCGATGATGTACCACTTTTTCTTCGAAGGTGGTGGTTCTTCTGCCGCGCCGGCATCACCCGTGAGCCCCAGTTTCTGTCGTTCAAAGTCTTCCTTTGCTTTCGCCTTCGAGTCGCCGGCAAAAGCCGCGCCGTCAGCTGTGACCTGCTCAGAGCGCAGGCTCACGGTCTTAGCATCCTTCATTGGCGAACCGCATTGTGTACAAAACTCCGCTTTGGCCGCATTGGGCGTGCCGCAGTTGCCGCACTTCTTGTCGGCCCCGGTATACTCGTGGTCTTCAACCGCGATCGCTTCTTCGTCAGAGGGAAAATAGCGCGCAGTCGCATCCTGAGCGGCACCGCAGCTGGGGCAGAACTTGTGCGTCACCCCAAGCAGCTTTTTTGTGCCGCAGTATTTGCAGTCCCAAAGCATCTGGTAGGTGCCGGTCTCTTCGACACGGTCGTAGCCCGGTGGTGGTGTGGGAGCTCCCCCGGTACCCTGCGCAGGATCTGTATTCTCGGGATTATTCTGCGGTTCGTTCGCCATGGTATAGAGATGACAGAAGCATTTGTGATGTCAATAAAATAGGATCGAATTTGTAGAGACGCAGCATGCTGCGTCTCTACAAAGATCCCGTGCGCTGGCTATTCCTGTCTCTGTTATTGGGCTCCCAAATTCATGGCTGGGGATTACGTGGCCACCGAGTTGTCGGCCGCATCGCAGAAAACCATCTCGAGCCTGCAGCGGCAAAAATGGTGCGGGGTCTGCTCGAGAGTGAGACGCTGGCGCGTGTGGCCAATGAAGCAGACCACCTGCGCTCCGACAGCGCCTGGGTATGTGCTGCGCCACTGCACTATGCCGGCGTCGAAGACGGTCAGATCTACCAGTCTTCTGCCAAAAGCCCCAAGGGTGACATTGTACAGGCGCTGCTCTATTTTGAAGCGCAGCTGCGTGACAGAGAAACTCCAAATGAGCGGCGTGTACTGGCGCTCAAGTGGTTGGTTCACCTGGTCGGCGACCTGCACCAGCCGCTGCATGTTGGCCGCAGCTGTGACCGCGGTGGCAACTCGGTCGAAGTGCTGTGGTTCGACAAAAAAACCAACCTGCACAAAGTCTGGGATTCCGAATTCATCAACGATGAGGAGCTGAGCTACACCGAGTATGCCGATTTCCTGGATAAGGATCAGGCCGGCTCTTCGGGTCTTGCTGCCGGCAGCTATTCTGACTGGGCTGACGAAGCGCCCATCGTGCGAGCCGAGCTGTACACCTGCCACGGCAAAGACGGCTGCTGCGCTGCAGGCAAGAACTGCCGCGACGACACCAGGGCATTTGAGAGCTGTGGCGATACACAGGCATTCGTGCCGCGCCTTGGTTATGCTTATGCAGAAAAAAACCGCAAGCTAATGGAGCGCCAGCTGTACCGTGCCGGGCTTAGGCTTGCGGCCGTGCTCAATGCGATTGCCAATGGCTCGCCTTCTGCCTCAGAAAAACTCGCGCGTCAGCTTGCTGCTGAGCGCAAAGGTAAACCTGACACGGTCGGCCAGTGCATAAACTCGGCGACGCAGCAGCGCTAACGCATGGCGAACAGGCTCGACATCCGCGCAATACTGGCGCAACAAAATGAAATCCCACTGATCGATGTCCGGTCTGAAGGCGAGTTTGCGCAGGGGCATATTCCTGGCGCGATTTCTTTGCCGCTCTTCAACAATGCCGAGCGCGCCGAGATCGGCACTCTCTACAAGCAGCAGGGGCAGCAGCCGGCGATTCTGCGCGGCCTCGGTATCGTTGGTCCCAAGATGCAGCAACTCGCTGAGGCAGGCCTTGCTCACGCGCGTGACGGCCGCATTGCAGTGCATTGCTGGCGTGGCGGTATGCGCTCCGCCTCAGTGGCCTGGCTTTTTGAACGAGTGGGATTGCAGGTCGATACGCTCATCGGTGGTTACAAGGCGTTTCGCCGCCACTGCTACGAACTTTTCGCCGCGCCGTGGCGAATGACAGTGATTGGCGGCAAGACAGGGACGCGCAAGACTGAACTGCTGCACCAGGCAAAAGAACGCGGCTTACAGATTGTCGACCTCGAAGCGTACGCCAACCACCGCGGTTCGGCGTTTGGTTACATGGCTTCAAAGAACCAGGCAGCCGAAGCACGCGATGGCCAGCCGACGCAGGAGCACTTCGAGAACCTGTTGGGCTTCGACCTCGCGCGTTGTGATTTAGCAAAGCCATTGCTGGTCGAAGACGAAAGCCGGCTGATCGGCCGCCTGCATATACCCGACCCATTCTGGGCACAGGTACGCGCGGCACAAGTTCTCGCCATTGAACTGCCATTGGAAGCCCGGGTCAGCTACCTCACAGAAGGTTATGACTTTCCCAAAGAAAAGCTCCTCACCAGCCTCACGGCTATTCGCAAGCGCCTCGGTGACGAACGCTTCGGCCGTGCCATCACCGCACTCGACGAAGGTCGCATGGACGAAGTCTGCCGCATCACGCTTGACTACTATGACCGCGCGTACACTTTCGGCCTGTCGAAGCGCGATCCCTCAACGGTAAAGGTGATTGCGGGTGAGCAGGCGCTCGAAGAAATCATAAATCATTTGCGGACTGACAACGCCTGACAATACTAACCCATGTCTGTCCGTTTGACACAGTATAGCCACGGCGCCGGCTGCGGCTGCAAAATTTCGCCCGCGGTGCTCGGCGACATACTGAAAGACAACATGGTCTTCCCGGCGGCGAACCTCATCGTTGGCAATTCTGACCGCGACGATGCGGCGGCGTACCTGCTCGGCGAGGGCCAGGTGTTGCTTTCCACGACTGACTTCTTCATGCCGATCGTCGATGACCCGGCGGATTTCGGGCGTATCGCGGCTGCCAACGCGATCTCTGACATCTACGCGATGGGTGGTCGTCCGATACTCGCACTCGCAATTCTGGGTTGGCCGATCGACAAGCTGCCCGCAGAGTTGGCAGGCGAGGTAATGCGGGGTGCGCGTGAAGTCGCGTCTGATTGTGGCATCACTATCGCGGGTGGCCACAGTATCGACGCGCCTGAGCCAATTTTCGGCCTCGCGGTCAACGGCCTGGTCGCGGCAGCAAACCTGCGGCGCAATTCAACCGTCGAAGCAGGTGACATCCTCATTCTCACCAAGCCGCTCGGCATTGGTATTCACACCACAGCGATGAAGCGCGGCGCGCTCAAAGCAGAACACCACGGTGTCGCGGTGCGCGAGATGCTCACCGTGAACAAGATTGGCTGTCGCCTGGCGGAGCTCAAGGGTGTGCACGCCATCACCGACGTGACCGGCTTCGGTCTCGCAGGGCACCTGCTGGAGATGATTACTCCCCGGCAGATGGCTGCACAGATTGAATACGCGAGCCTGCCGCAGTTACCAGGACTCTCTGACTATATTCGAGACGGTGTTGTGCCGGGCGGTACCAAACGTAACTTCCAGAGTTTTGGTGCGCGGGTCTCTGGTATCGAAGATCCGGTGCGGCAGGCGATCGTCTGCGATCCGCAGACTTCTGGTGGCCTTTTGGTTGCAGTCGCCGAAGCCGCGCTTTCTGAGGTAAAGGCACTCTTTGCCGATGCCGGCATGGAGGAGCGCATGCGCGTGGTGGGTAAGATAACTGGCCCTGGCAACGGTGTCAGCGTGGTGTGACCGCCGAAGGGATCCCGGTGATCAAAGAAGCAGTCACGATCTACGGTTTCTGGTGGGCGTTCACGCGCATTATAAAGTGGTTATTCATCCTCGGCTGGCCGGCGATGATCATCTACGGCTGTGGCATGGTTATCGGCAGCGATCCGGAAAAATGGTCAGAGACTGCGAAGACGGTCGTCACAGTTATTTCGCTGGTTATCTCTGTTCCTGCGTATTGGTTCTATCGTCGCGGGCAGCGCGATTCGGAGCAGAAGTGATTGCAGTCCCGCCCGCTTTCATTAGCCTGACACATGGGCTTAGCCGAAACCAAGCTACGACTGCGAAATCCCCGGTTGCCTGATCTTGTTCCTGTCGAAGTCGATGCCCTCGCAGATACAGGGGCATTACACTTGTGTATACCCGAGCACATTGCTCTACAACTGAATCTTGTCGAAATTGAAAAGAAAGAAGTTACACTCGCCGAGTCTTCGCGGCGCCTAATTCCCTATGTCGGTCCCGTGCAGATTGAGTTTGGCAACCGCACAGGGTTTGCCGGTGCGCTGGTGCTCGGCGATCAGGTGCTGCTGGGTGCTATACCGATGGAAGATATGGACCTCATCGTTGTGCCGCGCGATCGTACAGTGATGATCAATCCGCTCAGTCCGAATGTGGCGACGAGCACGGTGAAGTGACCGTGTGCCTTGTTGCGTGGGCGTCCGCTAAGCTTGCAATTGCCGCATCGCGTACACATACGCACCCAGTGACACCGCCGCGCTCGTGCCCAGCCGTGAACGGCCGATTGCGGTCGCCTTCATCGCGTCGAAACTGATCTTCTCGGTGCTGTTGGGCAGGTGTACTGTCCTGAAATCCCCTTTGAGGAATGCGTCGTAGCCTTGCGGGTCTTCCACATCGAAGGCTTCTACTTCGAGGCGCGGCACGCTGCGTTCAGAGTCGACGGCCTTGAGCCGGCTGCGCACCGAGCGCAGCATCGCGGGCGCAAAAAGCTCCCACGCGTTGGAAAGGCCCCCACCGATGACCACGAGCCCATCGATCATCGTCACTGCTGTGGCGACTGCATCACCGAGCGCGCTGCCGAGGTCTTCAAATGCCTTCGCCGCGGCACTGGTGTCGCCGGCGATTTCATCCTTCGCAATCTGGAAAATTTCTTTCGCAGTGAGGCCGTCGCGGTAACCAATGCGGCAATGCTCTTTATAGACGCGGCGTAGCGCGCGAATGCTGATGCTCTCTTCGATGAATGCCTGCGGGTAGAGCGGGTTGCGCATCAGCCACACCTCGCCTGCGGCGGAGTTATCACCGGTATGTAACTCGCCGCCGCGGGCAATGCCGCCACCGAAACCCGTACCGAGGGTGAAACCGACCAGGTTCTTGTACTGCCGCGTGCTGTCGGCGTGCACAAGGTGGCGGTTCATTTCAGGCAGAAATCCGCCGACGGCTTCGCCAAGCGTGAACAGGTCGCCGTCGTTGTTGATGAAGACGGGCACGCCGAACTCTTTGCTGAGCATCGGCCCCAGCGGCACGCCGCCGCGAAAGCCGGGCAGATTGCCGAGATCGCCGATAATTCCTTCTTTATACCATGCCGGGCCGGGAAAGGCAAAACTGATCGCAGCGGGCTTCTGTTTCACACGCTGGCTGATCTCGGTAAAGCCAGTCACAAGGGTCTTGAGGCAGCGCGCGAGGTCATCGCCGTGCGACGCGGTCTCGAGCGGTTCAGTAATCGGCTTGCCACCCGCCATTGCCGAGAACGAAAACTTGGTGCCGCCCGCATCGAGCGTGAGCACAACCCGTTCGTCTTTTTCATATGATGGTGCAATCGTCACCTTATGCGGCATGCTTACTCCGTTCGCGTAGCGCTAGCAGCAGGATGTAGACGATGCATGCGGCCGGTACAGCGAGCGCCGTAACCATCGAGGTCTGTTCACCGAGGTAGCCCATGACCGGTGGCAACATCGCTCCGCCGGCGATCGCGCTGACCATAAGCCCCGAGAGTTCGCTGGCATGATCGGGATACGCTTCGAGACCGATGGCATAGACAAGCGGGAAGATATTGGCAAAGCCTAAACCGATGAGCGCCGCGGCGACAAAACCGGTGTAACCGGTGCCAATGGCGAGCAGGGCAAGCCCCGCGAGAGAAAGCAAAGATACTGCCAGCAAGAACACTGGGGGGCGAACCTTGCGCAAGACCAGCGTGCCGGTGAACCTACCTGCCATGAGAGAGAGAAAGAACAGGCCGGTGCCAGCCATGCCATAGTCGGCGAGGCGAAAGCCATACTGCTTCTCGAGCAACGTTGGGAGTGCAGAGCTCAGGCACACCTCGGCGCCGACGTAGAGAAAGATCGCGAGCACCAGCAGGCTGATACGACCCTGGCCGAGCAGCGCAAGGCATTCTCCCAGGCTCGCTGCCTGCACTTCTTCACCGGTGGTGTGCAACCGGCTGATCACCAGCAGTGCCAGCAGTGTCGCGACGGCGAAAATCGGGAAGACCAGCTCCCAGCGGTTGTCGAGGTAGCGGTAGGCAATGATCGGGATCAGCGGAGCGCTGAGCGTGCCGATGCCTTTCACGAACTGGCCAAAGGTGACGTTGCGCGCGAAGCTGCCGGGTTCTGATACATCTTTGAGCAGCGGCCCACCGGCAACCTGCAGCACCGTGACACCGGCGCCGAGAACCAGCACGGCAGCCAGGTAGCCACCGTAGCTCGTGAGACCCGCAACCGGGATCGTCAGTCCCGCGAGTACAAGGAACAATCCGCCGAGTGCTGTACGCTTCTTGCCGATGCGCTTCTGCAGCACACCGACCGGTATCGAAAGGGTGCCGAACATGATGAAACCCGCGAACGCAATGAACGACGCCTCAAACTGTGAGATTTGCAGCCGCTCCTTCACCAGCGAAACCAGCGGCCCGATGAGGTCGCCAAAACCCATGACCAGGAACACGAGGTAGATTGGCAGCGTGCGCATTAACTTCCTCCCCGGCCGGGAAATCGGCGGATGACTTTTTGGTATTCTTTTGAACCCTCGCGCAACGTGCGCTTGAAGGTCTTGTAATCGACAGCGAACAGTCCAAACCGCTTATCGAATCCCTCGAGCCACTCGAAGTTATCGAGCAGCGACCAGTAGTAGAAACCGCGCACGTCGTAGCCTTCTTTAATTATCTGCGACAGCACATACAGGTGCTGCTGGATAAACGTCGCGCGAATGGTGTCGTTTGCATCGGCCAGGCCAGATTCAGTGATGATAATCGGTACGCCGATCGCGGCGTAGCGCTTCACGGCAAAGTAGAGCCCTTCGGGGTAGACAGCCCAGCCCATGTCAGTCTTGGGAAAACCGGGCAACTGGATGCGGTGATAGAGTGTGGGGGAGAAGATGTTGAACACGACAGCTGTGCGCGTGTAGTAGTTGATACCGAAAAAATCCATCGCACGTATACCATCGGTGTCGGAGTACTTGAACGAATCGCGGAACGGCAGCTTGATATTGTACGTGCCGGTGGCAAAGAACTCAATCATCGCCTGCATCCAGATACGTTCTTCGTAGTAGGCGGCGAGCCAGTCGAGAATAAACCAGCGGTTATACGGTCGCGCCTCGAGTATCGCGAGAATTGCGCCTACCTGGTGTTTCTTGGTACGCGACATTTTCTTGAATTCGAGGTACGTCTGTACGTGGCCCATGAGCATATGTTTAGAAACGGTCGCAAACAACTGGAAGTCCGTTTTGCCGGGGGGGAACCCGCCTTCGAGCCAGCCTGAAACCGGTACGAGATTAAATTCGTTGAACGTGCTCCAGTAGGTCACATCGTTCTGGAATTCTTTGAACATGCGCCTGGCGTAGCGCATCCAGTAGGCGAGGTTCTGCTCCTTCTCCCATCCGCCGAGGTCGACGAACCAGATGGGGTCGGTGAAATGGTGCAGCGTGATCATCGGCTCGATCTTCGCCGCTTTGAGCCGTCTGATCAGGTCACGGTAGTGTTCAATCGCTTTCTGGTCAAATTCGCCTTCACGGGGTTCGATGCGGCTCCAGTCAATGGAGAAGCGGTAGGCGTTGAGCCCGAAATCCGCCATGAGCTTCACATCTTCTTTGTAGAGTTCGTAGTGGTTAGCAGCGAGGCCCGCCTTTTCATCGCGCGCGATACGCGGCACACCGAAGCGTTGCGGCGTGCGCTCCCACAGGTACCAGTTGTTGTTATAGAGCCCACCCTCGATCTGGTAGGCCGAGGTTGCGGCGCCCCAGAGGAATTTATCGGGAAACGAAATCTTGCTTGTATCGATACGTGACCAGTCCCATTCGGGATTGGGTACAGTGATATTGAGGTAAATCGTCGGAACGAAGTTCAGGAACAGCAGCAGTACGCCGCCCCAGAGGAATATTTTTGCGCGTTTTTTCAATCGCCAAAAGCCACTTCAGTGATAAACGCGCCGCGCAGGTCGCCTAGCTTATACCCGGTCGCTTTATCCTGCGGGTAGAGTTTGGCGATTTCTGCGGCCGCCTTTTTGTCGAGCGTTGCAGCATCACCGTGGCAGCTGAGGCAGAGTGGTTGTGCAACCCTGATGGGGTGCATGGTGTAGAACTTGCCTTCGGCCTGGTAAAAAGCCGGTTTGATCTGACCTGACTCCCACTGCTGCAGAATCTCTGCCTGCCTGGTTTCAGGTGCATTGTTGGGATTGCGATTTTTTACCGAGACACGGCGAAAGCGAAAGCTGCTGGCGCCGAGCTCTGCCCTGGCTTTGGCCGCCCACTCGCCGGTCTTTTCTTTCCCATAAGAAGGAGCGAATTCTCTGCAGAATGGCACGGCCGCCGCGGCACCTTCTTTAGTGACTTTCTCCTGCAGTGTCTTGATCATGCCGGGCAGAACGTCCTGCATGGTTGCAGCCGCAAAGCGCAGCGCCTGTTCTTCAGCCAGGGGCTTTTTGCCGCAGCCGGTCAATACCAGCAGGCTGGTCGCGAGCAGGATACTTGCTGTTGTCAGGCGTACTATCATAGAATCGAATAGACTGTCGCCTCAGAGCGTCAAGGTTTCTGGCGCCCGCCGAATCGGGCTTGCCTACGCCCCGCAATAAATAAACTGAACCTTATGAACCGTCAGGCGTCAAAGCTACATATGAAACGCAATCTTTACCGCGGCATGGTCGGAGTAGGATTAATCCTCCCCCTGCTATGCGCGATGTTTCCACTGCAGGCAAGTATCGAACTCGTGACGGTGCCGAAAAGCCAGGCGGTGCAGCTGACGATCTACAACAGCGCCGACATCACCATGGTCAAAGAGTCGAGGGAGCTCACCTTCAAACCGGGGCTGAACACCATACAATTCTCTTGGGCCGGTACGCTCATCGACCCAACTTCGCTGCGGCTCACATTTCTGACGCATAAAGAAAAACTCACACTGCGTGATACCTCGTTTCCACCGGGGCGCACCGACGCGCTGCAGTGGAATATCGACAGTGAACTCTCGGGGCCGGCGAAGGTGGAGATCAACTACTTCACGTCGGGTATCACCTGGAACGCAGACTACGCCGCGATTACCAACCCGAAAGAGACTGCCATGAACGTCGACGGTTTCATACGCGTCGTGAACAATTCGGGCGAAGATTATCCCGGCGCAGAAGTGCGTCTGGTTGTCGGGACTGTCAACCTGGTCGAAGACATTGCCGGCCTTGCACAGGGCAGCTGGCGCTACAAAGACCTCGACGACGACCGCAGGGAGCGCGTGCGCAACGGTTTCAAGAAGCGCGTGAAAAAGGCAGAAGCCGCAAAGTTGGCCATGGACGAAGCTGAAGCAATGCCCGCACCTTCAGCACCGATGGCAGGTGCCCAGCGGCCGAAAGAAATTGTCAAAGAGGGACTCTCAGAATATTTCCTCTTCACGGTCGAGGGCAAAGAGAGCATACCCAATGGCTGGCAGAAGCGGCTCAAGGCTTTCAGTGCGAAAGATATCGAGGTCAAGGTGATCTACCGCGCTTCAGACCGCACCACAGGCGGCAGTGTACACAAGTTCTACGAATTCCGCAACACGAAAGAGAAGGGTGCCGACCCCAAGACCAGCCTCGGCGTTTCGCCGCTGCCAGACGGCACCGTGCACATCTTCGCCGAAGACGTGAAGAACAACCTGTCATACCAGGGCGGGGTGTATATGAAGTATGTCGCTACCGGCGATAAGGTGAAGCTCGATGCCGGCGAAACGCGCGAGGTCGTGCTGCGCACCTTCACGCGCGATTTCAAACGCTACAGCTTCGTCACCGAGACCCGCTATGACAAGACCCACTACGTCAAAGAATGGGTCGACGAGTACTTCTACGAGCACGAGCTTGAGAATACGCTTGGTCGTACGGTCAGCGTCGAGATAGAGCGTACTTTTCCCGGCAATTTCGAGCCCGGCAAAATTCCCTTTAAGTATGAAAAAGTCGATTCGACCACAATCAAATTCTTTCCCGAGGTTGATGCACGCGAAAAGAAGAAGATCCCCTATTCGGTCAAAGTGGAGCATAAGGAGTAATTTATGAAAAAGGTAATCTTGGCCCTCGCCGCTGCAACGCTTTGTGCGGGCAGCGTAGCTGCCCGCACAAAGCTTGTTACCATGCCGCAGCGCGAGTACACGCGCATCGATCTCAAGAACCCGGCGCAGACGATTGTCGAAGAAGAGCGCACGGTGAATCTGCAGCAGGGCACTAACCAGGTCGAGTTTGCCTTTAGCGGTGTCTCGGTCGACATCAACAGCATACAGTTTCGCCCGATCAAAACGCCGGGTACTGTGCGTGTCATCAACGTCAACTACCCGCCGGGGGAGAGCGCGCTATTCTGGGAGGTCTACTCAGATAAGGCCGGGCCAGGAGTGTTTCGTATCTCGTACCTGATTGCGAACCTGCAGCGCACAACCGCTTACGAGGCAGTCGTGGCAAAGGACGAGAAGACACTCGGCCTTAAGGCACACACCATGGTACAGAACGGCTCGGGCGAACTTTTTGCTGCTGCGGAATTCCATAGCAGTATCGGCAAGGCTTACAATGGTAGCCTGCTGCAGGGTGAGTCGAAGAAGCTCCTCGCCTTTTCTGCCGGGGATGTGCGCTTCACGAAAAAGTACTTTTTCGACCAGTCGGTGTCAGACCAGGTCGCGCTCGTCTATGAGATCCGCAATGAAAAATCCGCCGGGTTGCCCGAGGTGATGCTGCCCAACGGCAAGGCGCGTGTGTACCAGGAAGACTCGCAGGGTTCAGAGGCGTTTCTGGGCGAAGACTGGACGCAGGAAACCGGCGCGGGGCAGAAGCTCGAGCTGAAGCTGGGCCAGGCCAAAGAGGTCAAGGTGACGCGAGCTATCGTGAAGCGCAAAGAAGAGGTGGTTAAACTGCCAATCAAGAACTTCCACCAGACGATCCGCTACCAGGTCGAAAACTTCAAGGATGCGCCCGTCGAGCTGACGGTGACCGAGCATCCCGGCGGTGAGTGGGCGATCGACGAAATAGAAGTTAAAGAAGAGAGTGGTGAGCGCGACGACCGCAAAGAGCGCTCGTATTCGACCGACGTCAAAACCGAGCGGATTGACCTCGATAATGTGCGGCTGCACATGAAGGTGCCGGCGAATGGGCGCGAAAAGAAAAAGCTGAATGTCTATGTGAAGCTTGTTCTGAAGAACAGGTGGTGATGGCCCGCAAAATGCTTTCCGCCGAAAGGCGGTTCTTAACAACGCACGTGTGGAGGACATCAGCCTCAGGCAAACCCTCTTTTATTGTTTCGCCTTTATCCTGACCGGTTCTGCGTTAGGGGTGGTTTTCCACCGCAACCCGGTCAAAGCCGCCCTCTTTCTTGTCAGCTTCTTCGTCGGCCTTGCCGCCATGTATGCGCTCATCGGCGCTGAAATTCTGGCGACCCTTCAGGTGCTGGTCTATGTGGGAGCTATCATGGTGCTGTTCCTTTTTGTCATCATGCTGGTTGCCCTGCGCGAAGAAAACTTCGAGAGCCCGCTCAGCCATATCGGTCGCACCGCGATAATCGGTACGCTGTCGCTTGCGTTCTTGCTGCAGCTGGTATTGCTGCTGCAAATCAAACCCGGCCGCGCTGATTTGAACCCCGAGGGGCAGGTCACCACGACCCTCGTTGCGGGTAAGCAGGTGACCGATGCTGCCCAGGTGATTTCAATAAACCTTTTCCGTGACTACCTCATTGCGTTTGAACTCATTTCTCTGCTGCTGCTTGTCGCCGTGGTAGGTGCCATCATGATTGCAAAAAAGAACCGGCGGGCGATCGAATGAACGTACAGGATTTTCTTTCGGTACGGGAAATAGCCGTACTGGCCTTTGTCCTTTTTGCCATCGGGGTTGTTGGTGTCGTTGCGCGGCGCAACCTCATTGTGATCCTGATGTCGATCGAGCTGATGCTCAATTCGGTAAACCTGCTTTTTGTAGCCTTTTCGCGCGGCTTCAACGATACCACGGGCCAGCTCACCGTCCTTTTCGTCATGGCGATCGCGGCAGCAGAATCGGCTATCGGGCTTGCCCTGATTATCGCTCTCTTCCGTAACACGCGCAGTATCATGACCGATGCGGCGCAGGAGCTCAAAGACTCATGAGACCCGAGCACATTCCCTACCTGCTCGTCGCCGTACCGCTGGCACCGCTCATCGCAGCAATCGTCAATACGGCAATCTTCGCCTGGACTGAGCGGACGAAAAAAGTTTCGGCACAGGCGTGGACGATATTTGTTACACTTTCCTTTACCCTGCTCGCGGGCGGCGCGCACGCTGCAGTCATACAGCTGCACCCGACGTTGAACGGCGAAGGTACCGCAACGATCGTCAGCCCCCTGACATGGCTTACGTTGATTCATCCATTGCGGCTCAGCTGGGCCATTCGTTTTGATGCGCTGACGACTTTGATGGTGCCTGTGGTGCTGTTCGTCGGCCTGATGGTGCAGATATTCAGCGTTGGCTATTTTCACGACCGCCGGCAGGACGTCGCGCGCTACTATGCCTGGCTGAGCTTCTTTCTCTTCAGCATGCTGCTGCTGGTAGTGTCAGCCAACATGTTCGTCTTCTTCGTTGGCTGGGAAGCAGTGGGATTGTCTTCGTACAAACTGATTTCATTCTACCTGGAAAAAGACGCAGCGCAGAAAGCGGGTAAAAAAGCCTTCATCATGAACCGCATCGGTGATGCGGCGCTGCTCATTGCCATGTTTGCGCTCTTTCGCGTGGCAAACAGCGCCGACTTTCGCGATATCGCGCTGGCGTTCTCGCGCGGCAGCATTGCGCACTCGCATGCGAACTTCATTGGCCTGATGATCTTTCTCGCTGCATCGGCCAAGTCAGCACAGATTCCTCTTTATACGTGGCTTCCCGATGCGATGACCGGCCCAACGCCGGTTTCGGCCTTGATTCACGCGGCGACGATGGTAACCGCTGGAATTTTCCTGATGCTGCGACTTGAACCTGTTTTTGCGCTGGCACCCGAAGCTTCTGCCGTAGTGGCGTTTGCCGGGGCAGCCACGGCGCTGCTCGCGGCTTTTGTTGCGGTGGGCCAAACTGACATAAAGAAGGTGCTCGCTTTTTCCACCGTGTCGCAACTGGGTTTGATGGTGCTCGCTGTGGGGGCAGGTGCTTATGCTGCGGCGTTCTTCCACCTGTTTACGCACGCCTTCTTCAAAGCGATGCTGTTCCTCTCGGCTGGCGCGGTCATCACTTACCTGCACCACGAACAGAATATCCGCAAGATGGGTGGGTTGATGCGCACGTACCCGCTGCTCGGCATACTCTTTTGGGTAGCACTTGCCGCGCTCGCTGGTATTCCCGGTCTTTCGGGTTTCTTCTCAAAAGACCACATACTCGCAGCAGCTTTCGCCGCGAAGCAGAATGGAAACCTGCTGGGCGGTGTAGTAGTTATCGTTTCGCTGCTGACGGCCTTCTATAGTTTTCGGCTCGGTATTCTCGTCTTTCACGGTAAAGCGCACAACCACGGTACCGGTCATGAATCGCATGAGCTCCCCACTGTGAGCTTCAACCTGCCACTCGTGGTGCTTGCGGTACCTGCCATGGTTGCCGGCTATTTTGGTGTGCCCGCATTTTTTACCGGCAACGAGCCGCATTTTTTTGAATTTATCAACCGTAACTTTCCCGCTGCAACTTACGAGGTGGCGCAGCGGATGCAGGTAAAGCTGGATCATGCTACCGAGCTGGGTATTGTTGCTGCCGGTATCGCAGCGGCGTTCACAGGTGCACTGTCGGCGATTGTCTGGTACGGCTTTCTGCGCCGCCGCCCGGTGGCCGAGGGAGCTTACCGCAACGGCATTGTGCGGGCCAGCCTGCGCAAGCTCTATATGGATGAGATTTACGACTTCTGTTTTGTAAAACCCTACCGCGCAACTGCCGAAAAGCTGGCGCAGTGGGACAGGAGCGTCCTTCCTGCAATTTCAGAAGGGGTCGGCTTGTTCGTAACAGAGGTGTCGGGCATGATTGCCCGGTTGCAGACAGGAATCATGGCGCACTATTTCATCTGGATTTTTGCCGGTATCGTGGTCTTCCTGACCCTGGCGATGGGGATACTCTGACATGATTGCCGTATCGATACTTGTTCCGCTGTTCGCTGGAATTGCCATTCTGCTGCTGCGTGAGCCTGCAAAAGATTCGCGGTTTGCGTACCGCAATCCGTTGCTGGTCATTATTGTTACCCTGGCAGCTTTTGCTTCAGCGATTGTGCTCCAGAAGCGTTTTGCTGCGGGTTATGGTGAGTCGCAGCTGCGCGAAGTCTGGTGGACGCTCGCGGGCAGTGGTATCAACCTGAGTTTTGCCCTCGATGGCATTTCAATGCCGCTCTTCCTGGTAACTGCATTTCTCTTCCTGGTGGCTGCACTCTTTTCGTACAACGTGCACCGGCTTTCTCCGGCACCGCTGGGCAAAACCTTCTGGGGCAATCTGCTCGTGCTCGAAGCGACGGTGCTCGGCGTTTTTGCGGCCTGGAACTTCGTGGTTTTCTTTGTCTTTTGGGAGCTATTCCTGGTACCGATCACTGTACTCATGTGGCGGTATGGTCTCGAAGAGCGCAAGAAAGCCGCGCTTAAGTTCTTCATCTACACCTTTGTTTCTTCGGCCTTCATGCTCGCGGCGTTTGCGGCGGTTGTGTATTACATTCCGCGCATCGGCGGTGACTTTGATCTGCGTACCACTTTTGCCCCCGAGGTACAGAGTATTCAGCCTGATAAGCAGCGCATTCTCTTTCTGTTCTTCGTCATTGCCTTTCTGGTAAAGATGCCGGTTTTTCCTTTTCACGCCTGGCTGCCACTCACGCACACGCAGGCACCGCTGGGTTCGCTCTTGTTATCGGGTCTTTTTCTCAAGCTTGGCTCGTACGGCCTGTTGCGATTCGTGACTCCCAATTTTACCGGTGTGATAGCCGAATGGGGCCAGGTCTTCATGTACCTGGGGGTGGCATCTATGTTCTACGGAGCTTTTGCGGCGTTTCGCCAGAAATCGTTCCGGAACGTCATCGCCTACTCGTCGCTTGCGCACATGGGCCTTATGCTGACCGCGGTTTTTGCACAGCACGAGTACGCCATTACCGGAGTCATCATCCAGAACGTCGGGCACAGTCTCGCCAATGCTCTGCTGTTCGTCGTAGTCGTTATGCACCTTGCCCGTAACAAGAGCGACGAGCTGGGAACCATGTCAGCTCCCCCTTCAACTTTCTACTGGATCACTTTCTCCATTGCCCTCTTTTCGGCCATTGGAGTTCCGGGTACGGTTGGCTTCGTCGGCGAGTTCCTAATGCTGCTGGGTATTTCATACCGCTCCTGGTTACTGGCGGGGTTTGCAGTATTCACGCTGGTTTTTAGCGCCGCGTATATGCTGCGCCTCTTTCATAAGGTACGCGCACAGGTCGCAGACCAGGGCTGGCGCCCGACAACCCTCGAACGATTCTGTATGGGACTGCTCGTGGTGGCCATACTCTGGTTTGGCATTCAACCGGGTTTTGTGGGTGAGAATGCCCGCAGCGCCGCCAAAACTCTCTCTACGGTGAGCCCGGGGGTAGGACGCTAATGGCTATTGCTCTCAACGAACTGCTGGCGATGATGCCGCAACTGATCCTGGTTGCTGGCGGCCTGCTCGTGCTGACTGCACAAATGCTCTTAAAACAGGATGGTCGCGCCCGCACGACGAGTGCTATTGCGATGGCAACTGTCATTGTGGCGCTTATCGTCGTTGTTGCCGGCTTAAGCGACGCGACCGGCAGCAAGACTGTTTTGCCGCGCGCGTTCCTGGGTACCGATACAGTTTCGGCGATTAACAACAGCTTCCGGTATTCTTCGTTCAGCGCCAACGCGCTCGTGGTCATTCTCTCGCTCGCGGCAGGCGTACTGCTGTTGATGCGCGTCATACTGCCGAAATACAATATTGATTTTGCAGAGAACCATTTCTTACTGCTGATGAGCGTTGTCGGTTACGCGTATGCTTTCTGCGCTGAAGATCTGATCACCCTCTTTGTGGCGCTGGAACTTGGCACCTTGCCCATTATCGTCCTTGTGGGTATAAACCGCGAGTCGCGCGCGGCAAATGAAGCCGCGGTCAAATATCTCTTGCTTTCGGCTTTTGCCATGGCGTTTTTTCTGCTTGGCATTGCATTGCTTTACGCGGCAAACTCGACAGTGCGGCTGCGCGAAATACGCGAAATACCCCCGCATTTTTCGAAGACGCGTGTTATGGTGCTGGCGTATATCTTCCTGTTTGCCGGTTTCCTGTTCAAACTGGGCGCAGTGCCGCTGCACAGTTATATCGCCGACGTCTATGAAGGCTGCACGACAGTCTTTACCGGGTTGTTGGCTTCGCTTTCTAAAGTGGCTTCTGTCCTGGTTTTCTTCAAGGTTGCGATGTCGGTGCACGACGGTTACCGCCAGTACCTTGCGCCAATTGTCACCGTAGCGGCTGTAGCATCCATGCTCTACGGTGCCTTCGCTGCGGTTGGTACGCGTAACCTGAAGCGCATTCTGGCTTACTCATCCATTGGTCATGCCGGCTACATGCTCTGCTTTTTCGTTGTGCCCGCCTCGGTGGACCCGGGTGCCATGGGAACCATTAAGCAGGATGCGGGGTCTGCACTCTATATCTATGTGGTTGGTTACGCTGCCGCAAGTTTGTTGGCCTTCGGTGCGATTGCCCTGATGGAACTGCGCTCTGGTAAAGGTGAAGTCCTGACGCTGGATAATCTTCACGATGGTAACTCTAACCGGCTCACGGCTATTGTGCTGGGGCTTTCCCTCCTGTCTTTTATGGGGATGCCACCGCTTGCAGGTTTCTTCGGAAAATTTTTCCTCTTTAAATATCTTGCCCTATCAGGCAACATAACGCTGGCAGCTGTAGCGGCTCTCTCGAGCGCAGTTGCCATGTACGCCTATGTGCGTGTCTTACGTCCGCTGTTCTTCTCTGATGCCAGTGCCACCGGAACAGTTGCACAGCCTGAACTCAATGACCGGGGTATGCAGTTTGCGCTGGGTGTGCTGGTTGCAGTTCTGACTTTTTTTGCGGTCACGGCCGGCTTTTTATACAATACGGGAGTGCAGGCAATCCACAGAATCTACTAGTTCAAGAGGTTAACAATGTTCAGAAAAATGAATCAACGCAAACACCGCTTCTCATCTCTGGGAATCGCCAACCTGACGATGTTTGTTTTCCTGATCGGGGTGGCGTTTTCGCCGTTCGCCGGTACGTGCGGCGGCGGCAGTTCGATCGTTGAAGCGACGACCAATAATCCGCTGCTGAAATCTGATTCGATACAGTACGCGGAGAAACTGCAAGGCGCGGTGCGTGAGATTTACAAAGAAGTAAATCCCGCCGTAATTCGTATCGAGACTGAGCAGACGGTGGAGTTCAACCACCCGTTCTTCAACGACCCGATGTTCCGCCGCTTTTTCCAGGTACCCGAAGGCCAGCAGAAACAGAAGCGCGCAGGTCTCGGTTCGGGTTTTGTGATTTCACCCGACGGCTATGCCGTGACGAACCATCATGTGGTGCAGAAGGTCGACAAGATCACGGTGAAGCTGACGAATGGCAAAGAATACCAGGCAAAGCTGATCGGCTCTGACCCAAACTCTGATATTGCGCTGATCAAGATTGAAGGCGCTAAGGGACTCAAGACCGCGCACCTCGGCGATTCTGACAAGATCGAGGTGGGCGATTTTGCGCTCGCCATCGGTAACCCATTTGGCCTGCAATCGACACTGACGACCGGTATCATCTCTTCGAAGGGCCAGGATGTGAATTCGGCCGACGGCGTGAGCCGCATACAGACCGACGCATCGATTAACCCGGGCAATTCAGGCGGGCCGTTGCTCAACATCCGCGGCGAAGTTATCGGTATCAACCAGATGATCTATTCGCAGTCGGGTGGCAGCGTAGGTATTGGTTTTGCGATTCCCATTAACCATGCGAAGCACGTTATTGAAAAACTCAAGAAGGGCCAGAAGATCCGCCAGGGTTATATCGGCGTCTCAGTTGACCCTGAAGTCACAGAGGAAAAGCTCAAGCTGCTGGGCGTCGACGGCAAGACCGGCCTCATCGTGGCACAGGTTGTCATTGGCTCGCCTGCATTCAAGGCCGGCATAGCGGCGAACGATTTTATTACCCACATCGATGGCAAACCTGCTGAAAAGTTCTCGGTCCTGAAGGCAGCGGTGCTGCAAAAGGGTGTGGGAGCTGAGATCGAAATCAAACTGATCCGCCAGGGCAAAGAACAGACCGTGAATGTTAAGGTCGCCGAAGCCCCACAGCAGGCACGGTAATCACCTTCCTGTGACGCTTACCAGGGAACATGACGTTCGTGGTAAGCGTCGGGCAGGCGATGCGTTGAGCCTGCCGAACCGAGGCCCTCTTTGACGCTTACCAGAGAAAACGACGTTCATGGTAAGCGTCGGGCAGGAGGCCCTCTTTGACGCTTAC
>JBMOPL010000005.1:172076-586792 GCA_049323535.1 Spirochaetota bacterium
GAGGCCCTCTTTGACGCTTACCAGAGAAAACGACGTTCATGGTAAGCGTCGGGCAGGAGGCCCTCTTTGACGCTTACATGTGATGTCGGTAACTCCCACAGTGTTGTGGGCCTGTGGAAAGACGGGGAGCTCCTCGAAACCCTCAGGCTTGCCACCGATGGCAGGCGCACGGCCGACGAGTGGCGCATTCTGCTGACGGCATGGCTGCGCAGTGTCGCCGAAGGTGGCATTCGCCGGGCAGCGATCTGTTCAGTTGTGCCCGCAGCGAATGAGGCGATCGGTGAGGCGCTACGCTCGCTGGGTGTCGATGCGCCGCACAGCCTGAACGCCAGCTCACGCCTCAATTTCGGATTTGATTATCCTGCACCGCAGACACTGGGTGCTGACCGCATTGCAGACATGATCGCCGCGGTGCACTACTTTGGCCCAAACTGCGTCGTGCTCGATTTTGGGACTGCGATTACTTTTTCTGTAGTGACCGACGCCAGGTTTCGCGGCGGCGTGATTGCCCCGGGCATTACCTCGTCGCTCGAGGCGCTGTTCAGCTCAACTGCCAAGCTGCCCAAGATTGCCTTCCGCCGCACGAGCAAGGCTATCGGATCTTCGACAACCGAATCGATCGAGGTCGGTGCCTATGTTGGCTGGCGCGGCGTCGTACGCGAAATACTCTCCGAGATTCGCCGCGAGCTGCCGCAGAATGGCGCGGGTTATAAGGTGGTTGCCACGGGTGGTATTTCTGAATCGCTCGATTTTGCGCCGGAGTTCTTTGATGTCGTGGACAAGAACCTGACGCTGAAAGGGCTTTACCTCTCGGTGTCAGACGCATATTGAGACGCGCGTCCGAAGCGCCGTGCCATGACGAAACTTCGATACCTCACGTTTCTCAAAGTCCGCACACTACCGCTGCTCGACGGCTACCTGCTCAAGCACTTCTTGCCGTCGCTGCTGGTTGCCAGTACCTTCTTTACTTTCATCGTGCTCGTCTTCTTTCTTAAAGAGACTATAAAGCATGCGGTAGAGAAAAATCTCGAATTCGGTGCCATTCTCGAACTCTGCTGGTACGCGCTTGGCTGGACACTCACTCTTACGGTGCCAATGGCATTTCTGCTTTCGACAATTCTTACGGTGGGCGCATTAAACGCCGATTCGGAGATTATTGCCCTGCGCGCCGGCGGCATCACGTACCCGCGTATCATGCGCCCGTTTGTGGGGGTTGCGGTCGTGTTCTTTTTTATTCTCTTTTGGTTTTCCAATTTTGTTGTGCCGCGTTTCGCCGACAACATGGAAAACATGCGCCAGTACATTCTGACGACCGACCCTATTGCTGCGATACAGCCAGGCCAGTTTATTACGCTCGATAAGCGCGAGGGTAACGTACGTAAAATCTACATCGAACGCGCGGTGAAAGACGCATCGTTTCGCGGCGAAATTCTGCAGAACATCCAGGTGCGCAAGATCGGCAATGTCGGCGGAGTGCGCCGCCTTACAGAGATTATCATCGCGCAGGAAGGCCGGAAGGTTCTCAAGCAGACACCGAACGGCGAATGGGTGAAGGCGCTCAGGCTGACGCGCGGCTACCTGTTCACCTACGGGCTCGACGGAACATTCCAGCGGGTAGATTTCTCGGGCGGCATGTTTGATCTGAATATACAGGAGCCGGAAAAAATCAAGAAGATGAAGCGCATCGAGGATATGGGTTCGCTCACATTACCGCAGCTGATCGGTTCATTCGAAACGATAAAGTCCTATCCTAAGGCCGACGAACTGGCCCGCCGTGCGCACCTCGAAATACACAAGCGCATTGCGCTTTCTCTTTCGGTGGTTATCTTTGTCTTCATCGGCTTTCCGCTGGCGATTGTGAACCGCCGCAGTGGCAAGGGGATGGGGCTGGGGATTTCGATTGTCTTTATCTTTGCCTACTTCGCCCTGTTTTTATCTGCTGAAACCTTTTCCGTAAGGCAGCAATGGGTTTCGCCCGTCATCGCGGCGCACGCAGCCAATTTCCTGATGGCCCTGGGTGCGGGGTGGTTCTCGCTGAACCGGCTCGCGGAAAAAAGCCTCGGCTCCCTGTTCAGGAGCCGCTAGTGCATTGCAATCATGCGCGCGAATGTGCGGTAGGCGTCTGAGTCCTGCCGCGTGAATTCAAGCCCGTACTTAAAGAAACTTGCGGGTTCGCCGTCATGCTTCTTCCAGCGTATATTGCCGCGCAAATCGATGATCTTATCCGGATAGTCTTCTGCAACAATCCATATCGCCATCAACTGGCCTTCGTTGTAGCGTATATGCGACTGAAAAGACAGTCCGCTCTGCGATATGTCGATGAGGTAAGGTGACTCAAATAGTTCGGGGGTGCCCAACTCTGTATTGAAGGCAGAGATCCACATCTGGCTGATGCCCTTCTTGCGCGGGTTTTTCCGCCGGTCTTTGAGTGGTTGCTCAAAGTAGGCGAGCAGTTTCTGGCGCAGCACCGGGCGCGTTACCGGTTTTTGTACAAGATAAGCCACTTCTTTCAGAATGTCCGAATCCAACGTGCCCGCAGCCTGGGGGTCATAGAGCATGAAGATCGGCACATCAGGGCAAAATTGCCTGAACACAGCAAGCGCCACGCGAAACGTGTCATCGATGGCCTCTGGTGCCATGACCGCAAGTTCGGGGGGAGTTTTGGTGTCTATCGTGCCTGCCTCGGTAACAACGAAAGCTCCCAATGTTCTCAGCACCCGGACCGCGAGCCGGTCACCGGATTCATAAAGATAGACAGACTTGCCGGCCAGCGGATGAAACTTCAAACCTGCAAGTGCCTTTTCCAGAGTCTGCCTGGTGAATGGTTTTTCCAGCAGGTGATCGGTGACTGAAAGCAACGCGGTGTCGATTTGTCCGCGTTCCGTAATTTCGTGAAGAAGAACTACCTTGAGTCCTGAATCGTTGCGCTTGAGTATCGGCAACCGGTGGGCGAGCCCTACAGTTCCTGAATAGTGCGCGACCAGGACATTTTCTGTCTCTTCAGTGAGGTCGAGTTCTTCCAGTCGTGAAAGCACCTGCGTCTCAGCGCCGCGCTCACGCAAGTATGCCGCAAGCGCGCCGGCAACACCGGGTTCTTCACCGACGAGGAAAAAACGCGTTTCTGCGAGCGGCGCTTCAGTCATGATTGCTTACCGCCGTAGAGAACATGTGGGAATATTTCAGGCAATCTTGAGAGCGCTCTTCACCGAAGAAATCAGCCGTTCTTCAGTAAATGGCTTGATGATAAAGTCATGCGCACCAGCTGTAACTGCTTCTTTGATAAATCGGCTTTCGCCCAGGGCAGAAACGACAATGACCTTCGCGTCAGGCACTGCCTTCTTCACAAGCTTGGTAGCTTCGATGCCCCCGAGGTTCTTCATCGAAAGGTCCATGGTGATCAGGTCTGGTTTCAGGCTTTCTGCCATCGCAACGACTTCATTGCCGTCAGTCGCTTCGCCGACGACCTCGAATCCCTTGGACTCGAGATGCCGGCGAATGACCTGGCGCATGTAGCCTGAATCGTCTACGATCAGTATTCTTTTCTTGTCGGACATATGTTTACCACGACGTCCGGAACCGCGATTTTACGACTTCGCTCCGCGATTTTTTATCGAGATCCAGATTTCCGGCAGGTAAGCTCCCGCCAGTATCATGATGAGCCCTACCAGGTTAGCACCTGAAAGAAACTTCACTGACTGCCAGCGGTCTGCGCTCGTGTTCATGATCGACAGGTACCAGCCGCCCAGCAGGAGCGCGAGGCCCAGTAGGTGCGCGATGATGTAGGTTTTGATTTTTTGCCACATGGTTCATGATTAACTAATCACCCCGTGCAGCAAGCGATTTCGCGTTTTTGTGGCGGATTTTCGGCCAAATAAACAGCGATTCGGTGACGACCCCCGCATTTTCGTTCCATTTCAGGCAATCGCACTCATAGTTAGTCAGGTGTGTGGCGAAACGCGACCGCCGTGCTGGTTTCTGCCACAGCAGTATCATCTGGTACACGAGCCACGACACGCTGACCCGCATCGCCGCAGCGGCTGCGTGCAGGGTATCATATTCCGCTTCGGTGAAGCGTGTCGTTACCACCAGGTACTCACCGGGCTGCCTGTTATACCGCCGCTTGACGCCCCGCCGCACCCCATGCTGTCGCATAGTTAGTCGCAATATCCGAATCGCCATGCGCATAACCTGCCTTTGCCGGCTGCGCCACACGGTCGCAGTCACTTTTGGTAATGAAACACTCGTAATCAGCATAATCCCTCTACTAAATAAATACCAGAAAATCGCGTTTTTTTCTCACTTCTCACGAATTTAAGCGCAGCCAGGCAGAATTTTCTAACGAGTGGGATTTACTTCGGTCACGTGCCCGAAATCCGCCAACAAGCGATTAACCGATGAGACTATCCAATAATCCAAAATTGTGCGCAGCGTGTTGTGCAGCGCATTAGACTTGTTGTGCAATGAGACATAACACTGGGCTCTGGTTCATAAACACTCATTCACGGTTTTCCCTTTTTTTGGCCCCTAAACTATCTTGTAGCACATAATACAGTGCTGAGTTGGCAGAAATGCGCCTGCGGTGCGTCTCAACCGATTCTGATACATACAGAGGGACAAATGAAAAGTGCATACCGTTGGAAACTGCTGCTGGGTCTCGGGCTAATTGCCTTTTTGGCTGCCTGTGCGCCGAAGCGTAAAGAAACCCAGTTCTCAAAAAACAAAGAAGCTGAAGCTGGACAAACCTACACGGAAGACCAGTTACGCGCTGCTTTAGGCTCGGACCGTTACGATGCACTGGTAACGGGTATCGGGGCTGCCAACCTGAACCTGCTCACCTACGGTATTGGTATCTCAAACATGACGCAGATGATCAACGGCATCAGCGCACCGGGCAAACTTACCTCCCTCATGTCCGATGGTGCGAACTCACGCAAGCTTAACGCGATTGAGGTACTCGACCTGCTCAACAAACTCGACGATGCCTGCCAGCAACCTGGTTCATTCGGAACCGACACCATCGGCAAAATGGTAAACATGATCAATAACGTGAGCCTTGCCGGTATGGAGGGCATCAAGAATATCGTGCACGGGGTGCAGGATCAGCCTGCAGACCTCAACGGTTCAGCTTACCAGAACGGCGTTGCGCGCCTTGGCTTCCTTGTTTCCCTGCTTAACGAAAACTTCAGCGTCATGCCGACGCTCGTGAACGACCTTGCAGCACCGGGCAGCGTTTTCTCAGCTTCTGGTAACCAGAAGCTGATTCGCCTGGTAAACAGCTCGCTCGATGTGCGCGACCTTGCTGTCATCATTAACGGAACAACGAACCTTTCAAACATTACGGCGGTCATGGCGGGTCTCACGGGCAACATGTTTTGCTCTAAGCCTGAGTACCAGACACCTGCCACTTGCAGCAGTGGCGGTGGAGCCTGGAATAACACGTTGTGCAGCGTCGGTTCGCCGAACTCTCCCCACGTGACCCGTACTGCCTGCGCAGGGGCCGGTGGCACCTGGACACCCGACGGTATTGAAAACATGACGCGGCTCATCAATGAACTCGATCGTGTTTGTTCGAATACTTCTTATACAAATGGTAAGGCATGTATCGATGCCGGCGCAACCTGGAGAACAAAAGCCTCCAAAATTCCTGTTATCGTGAACAATATTACGAACGTTCCCAACATGTTCACGATTGTCAACGGGCTGAGCAACGACGGCAAGCGTCCACAGTGGCCTGTCGGTGGCGTGACCGTGGCCCTGCCTGTTGGGCTTGGTTTGCCGACAGCTTACGCTGGTGATGCCGGTAACGTTTTTGATGGTGTTGACTCAATGGTTGCTACCATCAACAAGCTCTATGTCACTGGTGCTGGCGATGCCGATTCATTTGGCACAGAAGGCATGAAGCGGATGGCCTACCTCGTGAACAACCTCGACACGACTGGTGTTTTTCCGAACGATACAAACTTTGATGATACCACCGGTGGATTTAACTGCGCTGTAGGAAATTTTGACAACCGACTGAACTGGGCTTTCTCTAACAACGGTAGCGCTGCTGCGCCATTTAATGGTCGCAGCTGGGCCTCTGATAACAATTCGGCGCAGTCCGGCACTTGCTCCATACGCAACGACCCAACAGCAGCGACGGTACAGACTCAAACCCAGTCTGCAGAACTCGTTGCGAACCTCACAACAGCGGGCAACATCACTTTCTATTCTCGCACAGCGCTTAACCCAGGTGATACACTGCGTTTCTATATCGACGACGTGCAACAGACCAGTTATACAGGCACCACCGGCTGGACGCTGCGTACGGTTGCTGTCACAACCGGCGTTCACCGCTTCCGCTGGGATGTGCAGCGTCGCCTCAACAGCACAGGCCAGGCCTGGATCGACACTGTTGCGTTGCCTGGTGATAAGGGTGCTGCGCGAACTGCAGCGCAGAAAACGTTTATCATGCTCAATAATCTCTATATCAATTCGAGCCTGACCAACGTGGCTGATATCCTGAGCAACGCCACAGCTCCCGCTTGCATTAGCACCCCGCTCAGCTGCACGCCAACCTGGAACAATGGTCTCGATACGCTGATCCACACAGTAAACCGCGTCGAGTACCCGGCGCTCATCACCGATGCTCCTCGCCTTGCGGTTACCGTGAACCAGATTTCTACTCTCCAGATTATGTATGACATCCTCAACAACATGGATAGTCAGAACTCGACCAACCAGCTCGTTGCGATGATGGACTTCGTGGAGACTCCCGCGAGCCTGCCGCAGCTGATCAACGCACTCACCGGTCAGGCTGGCGTGCGCACTGCCGATATTCTAAAGAACCTGAATCCTGCGGGTACGTCGAACATGCTTCGTGTGCTGGCCAACACTCCCAATGGCGCGCCGGTGCTTGATACTGCACGCCTCCTGAACGGTGTCACTAATACGATCCGCGTCGCAGAGATCCTGAACCGCCTCAAGCTTTCGGCTAACGTTTACAATACCACAAGCTCGGCTGTCACCATTACTGCGGCCAATCCAGCAGTTGTAACCTGGTCAGCCGGTAATCATGGACTGGCCCAGAACGCACGGGTTTCGTTCAGTACGACCGGTAAGCTCAGGACAGGTATGTTCTCAGGTCGTGTATACTACGCTTGCCCAATGGGAGCTGATAATACAGCGATGGCGGCCACAACATTCACGCTTGCCACGGATATGAACTGCTCTTCGAAAGTGAACACCACTGGTGGTACGGAGTCGGGTGTTCACACCGCGATGGCTGGTGACGAAACCTTTTTCCAGTCTCCCGACAAGACGGGTGGCCAAAAACTGGCAGAGTTCTTTAATGCGGTCAACAGCAAGGGCAGCGGTAGCGCCAACACCTGTAATGTAAACGATAACGAAGACGACTTCTGCATAAAAAACCACCTGGTGCGTCTGGTGAACGATATCGCCGACTCCTCTGCTGGTTCAACGACAGTTGCCGATATAGTCGGTAACCTGCGTCCCAATAATGGCCCCGGCGGCAACACGGGAGTTGTGCGTATGGTCGATGTGCTGTTTGAAATGAAGAACCAAAACTCCGGTACTCCGTATACCAACGCACTTTCGAACAGCGTGGCCGAAGATTTTGGTCGTCTGACGACTTTCATAAAGGATATGTCAGGTAGCAACGCAGGTTTGAATACGGCACGCATGGTGAACGAGGTGAATCTGGGATATATGAGCACCAGGGTCGCTTTCCTGCTGAAAAACATCAACCGCATGCGCTACCTATCGCGCCTGCTCTCAGAAATGACGAGCGTTGACTTGATGCTGCAGCTGCTGAACGATGGCGCTACCAACATCAATACCATCGACACGCTGGTCGATACGCATGGCAATGGTACTTATGGTGCAGGTGCCGTTGGGTCATACGCGGGCGCGTTCTACGGAACGAGCCCGACCGGTTTTCAGTGTACGACGGCTGATTGCGATACGAATGGCACGGACCAACTCGGCCGCCTTATCCAGATGATTAACAATATCTATGCGATCGGGAACACGCTGACACTCGTCAACAACGTCCAGGATATCGGCTACGTATCGTACCTGGTGAATAACGTTAACAGGATCAAATACCTGACCGATATCGTGAATAATCTGACGAATATTGACCTCATGGTCTCGATACTGAACGGTGCAGATGCGTGCTCTGTCTACGTTGTCGGCATAAACGATGTCACAGACAATGCCACGACCTGCGCAACCGCTGGTGGTACCTGGGGTGGTGTCGGTCGTTGCGTCACGACCCCGGCACAGACTACTAAGGCCGGCTGCGGAGCGGGCATCTGGGATGGCGCTGAACGTGCCCGCCTGCTTGCTCTCGTGAACGCGATCGGAAATAGTGAGTACCTGGGTAACGTCAATGCCGGTGATCTTATCGGCGCTGGGGTCAACTCGAAGGCCGTGGGCAACATGTATGTTCTCTGGGATACAGTGAACAAGCTGGGCTACAATGGCGCTGTTGCGCGCACTCTAGGCCAGCAGATGCGGGTCGTGAAGGTAATTAACCAGGTGCAGTATTGCGGGCTTAAACCTCAGTACGATAAGCGCATCCAGAATGGTCCGACTTGCGTAAACGGTTCCAACGTCATTCAACCGGGTTACCAGCACCAGGAAGCCTGCACGACAGCTGGGCTGTTTTGGAAGGCAAAATATAACAGTACCAATTCCACGAATTGTACCAATGCCGGTGGTCAATGGTTGACCGACGGCTGCTGGATGGCCGCGAACAGCATCTTCAATGACTGCAACCTCCCGAACTACAACAAACCAACGCCTGGTCCTCAGACACCGGGAGTCTATTTTGCTGACGGTGATCGGTACGATGGACGCAACAGAACTGCTACCCTGATGTTGGGTGTTAGCAACGGAGATGCATTCTCTGTGGTTGTGGGTGATGTGCAGGAGACGCAAAAAACACTCAACATGGTGAACGGCGTCAGGCGTATACGCACTCTGAGCCAGTTTGTGAAATGGGTGCCGGGTCCTGTCACGGCTGCGCTGGTAAACAATACGCACCCGGCGGCGGTATTGCGTTCGCTGGTGTACCTTGCGAATAACCTTGAGGATGACGAAGACTCTACCGCAAAGGCGTTTGCCCAAATGGTGCACTTTGGTGTAAAATTACGGCCGCAGGGAGCAGACGTCGGCGCTCCGGCGTGTTTGGAATTTACCGGTCTCGGGCCCCGTCGTCTTGCGGCGGTGATGAACCTGGAGGCGGGTCCATACCTTGAGGCTCTGGTGAGCAACCTCGGATGGCACATGTCAACGGCAGCGATGAACTGTGGTTGGGGGCGGGACGCCGGGGAAAATACGGGCAATTGTAGCGCCGAGGATAATTCCGGTGCTGGCGGGGGTACTAATTCACCTAACCAGGGTACCGGGGGTATGTATAAGGCAGTTGGCAGCAGTTATGTGGGTACCCCCAGGCCTACGGCAGCCCAATGCGTCAGGCCACGCGAACTTACCGCGGGCTATCGCTACGGCAATTACAGTTGGGGTGCAAGCCAGGGCATAATACAGGCGAACTGCCAGAGCCTGCTACCAGAATCATCTGGTCTGAGTATATGCAACGCTGTCACCGATACAATGATTTGGAGTGGTTTTTCTTCGGTGGATGATGGTATTGGCGAAGGCGGTTGCTCCGGTACGGCCTGCAATGACATGTGGTCAGTCTTAAAGGGTACCGGTGGTGGCCTCGTTGGTTCTCTCATGAACTCTGGAAGTAGTTTCATAGGATTTCCTCCACCGCGTGTTGACTCTACCGCCGAGAATGCAACTACGGGTCTCAGGGGTGGAACAACTACGATCTGCAGCGACGACGCGGGTCAGCATGGAGACAACTGGCAGTGTGTGCGTGAAGGTTTGGTGGCCGGTGACCTAAGACCTGGTGACACCGGCAACGGTTACTACTGGGGTACGTATTGTTCCGCTGGCAATAGCCTGACACCGGGTTCCATTACTGGTGGCGCAAGTACACAGACTTTGGCTCGCAGCTGTATCGCGAATGATGGTTCCTGGAAAACTCAAAAAGTATACACCGGTGGTGCCGGCTGTACACTAGACCCGTCTGTCGACGCAAAAATCGGGCCTTGATTTGAGTCAATGCTATCCCGCGCGTGGCGCGCGGGATAGTAAACGACTTGACCACACTCCTTCGCCATTGTCCTAAGAAGTTTATTGTGCGCGTCTCACTCATTCTCTCCATAGTCATATTTGCCTGGATTGGCTGCAGCAAAGAAAAGCAAATAACGACCCCGGCAAAAACGCCCGAGCGCGCCAAGATTATCAGGGCGTATTTTAATACACCCCTGAAAGCAAAAGCGAAGTTTGATGGCTTTTGGTCCGTGGATGCGAAAGAGTATGCTGAATTCCTGGCCCAATCACAGAAAAGTGCGTCACCGGCGGCAGGACAAACCCGATATTTTCTGCGCATTGAAGGTTCATATTGCGACGAATTGTATTTCGTAGATGGCGGCGACTTCACCATGAGCGCCGGCAAGATCACAAAGCTTGAAGCAGCCAAAGGTCGCACAGCCTATTCGGTAACCTTCAACCGCCAACTTCCCGGCGGTATCAGGGAGAACCAGGGTGCGATTCTGACTGTCTTTCAATCAGAAAAACGCCTGCTGCTCGAATTTCCAAACCATAAGCTGACTTTCTTTCCTGAACCTGAAAAGCCAGCGTCTCTCGCCGAACAGTTTACCGCAGGATTTTAGGCGTTCTAATGTGGTTTTTTCGCAAAAACCCCATAAATCGAAGAACAGCCTGTCTCGCTCTGTTATTCTTGTGGGGGGCCTGTACAAGAGACCCCGTCTGGTTGCCAGATTTCAAGGCCTTGCTGGAAAATATGAACCGCGAATTCGAAGAAGCCCTGCCGTTGGTGATCCAGAATACATCGCCCGAGACCTTATACGCAGGGCTAAGGCGCCTGGATAAATCCACCGACCAGATGGTCATTGATCTCAGCGCATTCTTGGAAAAATACCCGTACATAATGAGAGAAAAAATAACCATAGGATTTCACCTTAGAAAACAACTCGATCAACTAGGGATAAATCTGAACAAAGGCTTTGCTGCCGGTATCGCCTGGGACAAAAGAATTGGCCATCAAAAAGAATTTCGTGAGCTCACAAATAGTCTCAAGAAAAAGACCGACAAAGTCAAGCTTCTGCTGAAGGAAGCTGACGAACGCGCAAACGAATAATTTCAGCCTCCCAATTTATACCAAATGATTGCCCAGAATCGTTTGGCCAGCTTCAAAAGCGTATATCCCGATTTGCGCGGCATACTGATTTCCGGGGGCCCGATATCAACCTCGGTATAACTTGTAGCATAGCGCAGTAATTCCACCTTGAGCAACCATATACGCACCGAATTCTGGTTCTGGCGCATTCGATCTACCAGGCTCCGTCTCACCGCGCCGATACTGCAACCAAAGTCGCTCATTTCATAGGAGTACAACAATCTGAACAGCCAGCCGACCAAGCGTGTACCCAGGCGACGCCACCATCCATGCGGGGGGCCGCCAGTGCGCCGCCCAAACACCAGCTCGGTACCCTGGTGGGCGATGAGCGCGACTTTTTTCAGATCGGCCAGGGCGCAGGAAATATGCGCATCGACATTAACAATGATATCTTCACGCGCAGCCAGGGATCCGTCGGCAACGGCTTGTTGCTGATCGAGGTTCTTCTCGTGTTTCAGCAGTCGTATTTTGGGATTTCCTGAGGCTGCTGCCTGCAATAGCTGCCACGATTCGTCGTCGCTGCCATCATCGACAAAAATAATCTCATAGCGCGTGAACTCGCGGGAGAAAAAATCGCTCAGGCGTTGGATCGTGACAGGCAAAATAGTCGCATTATTATACACGGGCACCACCACAGAGACACCGAACTTGCTTTTCATGGAGGATTTATCCTGCCCGCAGGCAACCAGGCGATCAGCCTTTTTTGATACCGGTACTCGGGCTCCCGTATGAAATAGAGCGTCGTCGGCAGTAACGATGCAGGCCACTTCACGCGCCGGTCATACCAACGCGCATAGGCGAGTTGTTCCCTCTGCAGAAAATTCTCAATAACTTCAGGTGTACCATCGCTGATGATAATAGCACCCGGGTTAGCCCGCAACCAGCGGCGCAGCCTGAAAAGGTAACTATCTTCACCGCAGCATGGATAAAAAACGTTCTGGTTACGATAATTCAGTTCACTTCCTGCGTACCAGATTTCGCTGATCGTCAGCACCAGTTCGTTTACCACAAAAACAATCGGCGTTGCCTTCGGGACATTCTCCGGAAGTCTGAAAAGATGGACGTCTTCTCGTTTGTAGAAATGATTAGGCAAAATCAGGTAGTAAAAATTCCACGCCACCATAAATAGGGGTGCTATCGCCGCAAAAAAGATCAGCCGTTTGTGAAGGTTATGCAGTGCGTATGCTGCTACAAGGCACAGCAGCGGCGACATGAAAATCCAGCTATAGATGGCATTCGCCCGTGTGCCAGCGATAGCCAGGGCGATCGGCCATCCAAGCAGCATAAAAACAAACAAAACCTTGATGGGAATCTCCACACTGCTGCGAAAAAATCTCCAGGCTGCTGCACCGATACCAAGAAAGAAAGGAATGGCGAACCAGTTCATCAGGGGAATCGTGGCCGGAATAAAGAAAAAACTGTGAAACACAGTCTGTATCGCTGCGAACATCCAGGCTAAACCGCTAAAGCGCCTATAGTCGAGATGTGCGTACATGAAGAACGCGCGCAGAAAATCCGAAGGCTTCTCAAAGTGCAGTACAAAGAATGGTATCACAAAATAAACTATGACGATAACGAACAATGCAGCCGCGCAAACCAAGAGCAGCTGCCGCCATTCATTCTTACGCACAAAAGCTAGGAGTACCACCAGGCACACAGAATAGGAAAGCGCCGCGGTGTGATAGCAGACAGCGAGGCACAACAAGGACGCCCCGAAGTACAATGGTTTCCTGGTCCCGTTGAGTGCGAAAAAAAGAACCTGCCATGTACCGGCGAGGGAGAGTGCCAGTGAGGGCATGTGCCATTCACCTGAATAAACGGCCAGCAAAGATGCATGTGTGGAGAGCAAAAGAGCAGAAGCCGCCGTTGACACGCCTCTTGAAAAACCCATCTGCAAAGAGAGGAGATAAACGAATAAGGCCGCGCCAAGCGCTGACAAAATGTTTGCAAAGCGGATCCAATCCAGAGCCGGAATCTTCAGCCAGTCATAGGCCAGGCCTGCAATCAAATGCCCTAGCGGGTGGTTTGGGTGGTAACGTCCGAAATCGGGTAGGTATTCTCCCTGTGACAAGGCAAACGTCGTCGCGATATTGTAGTATTTTTCAATGCTGGCCGCGTACGAGTACGCTTCCATGGATTGCACCTGCAGCGGTAATGCCAGAAACAAGGCCGTGGCAACCACCAGCATCCAGACCAGAAGCTTATGCTCGCGAACGACCTGGCCCATGATAAGTAAGGGTAGTTACGTAGCCGTTGCGACGTAATTTGCCAATAATCTGTTCACGATATCGTAGTTCAGCGAACCCTGTGAGCCAGAGAAGCGCAACTCGTGTTCGGCCTTATTCTTGATTGCGCGCTTGATGAAGTTCATCAGGCCATCTCGCTTTTTCAAGTACGTGTCCCTGTTAATCGTAATAAGATATGAATCGGCGTCTTTTTCATGTAGGTCGAAGCCAAAAAAGCTGTACATCTTGATGCCGGCAGTATTGTTCTTGAGAACTATCGAATCAATCCGCTGTACCTCGCAGTAATAGCTTGCAAAATCAAGGGCCAAGAAAGCCGCGAATACGGGAATTCTTGTCGAAATATAATCGTCATCCCAGAAAAACAGGCCGCAGGTACTACTGGCACGATCTGCAGGTATATCACGCAGATAGACGACGCCAATGCGCTTTCCGTCGTGGACGACGACGAAAACATAGTGTTCTTTTCGGTTCATTTCATCGAACCACTTATCCTGTTCAGCTTCTGTAATAATCTTGCGGTATACATGGTTTTCGCGTACAAAATCTTTGTTGCGACCGAGCCGCACGATTTCTTTGTCAGACTCGACCATGCGTCGGAGCTCAATACCGAATTGCAGCAAGGTTAGCGGTTGATAGGTATCACGATTGTCGGATTGCATTGCCATAGTGAACGATACGAAGAGAAATCCGACAGCCATTGCTGGCTGTCAATCTCTATTGCCGGAAACGATAGGTGAGCATCAGCCAAAATAGTCTCAGCAACTTAAAGAAAGAGTAGCTCGAGGTCAATGGCGCATGGTTTTGGATATCGACTTCTATGTAGCTTTCAGCCACAAGAAGAAGGTCGAGCTTGATCAGTCCGACTGGTTTCTTGCGCTTTCGCAGTTTTTCGATCAAACTTGGGCGCATTGCTACAAGTCCGCAGCCGATATCCTGGACCTGAAAGGGATATATTACCCTGAAAATCATGTTCGCCACCTTAGAGCCAAGCCTTCGCCACCATGCCCAATGAATCTGTGCCCTTCTCCTGGTGAACACCAGTTCTTTACCGTCGTAAGCAAGCTCGGCGATTCTCCTTAAGTCTGTCAGGGCGCAAGGCAAATCGGCATCTACGGTAAGTACGATTTCATTTTTTGCCACATACAGTCCGTCGGCAAGAGATTGTTGCTGGCCTAAATTGTTTTCATGAATGAGTAAGCGCACATTCGTGTCCTTTTCTGCCGCTGCCCGCAAGAGTGACAATGATTCATCGACGCTGCCATCTTCTACCATGATAAGCTCATACTGCGCGAATTCGCGTGCCAGGTAGTCCGTCAGCTCCGCGATGGTGCTCGGCAAGAATGCCGCGGAATTATACACGGGCACCACAAGAGAAACGCCAAACTGAGTTCTCATGGTAAACGAAGACCATTCTCGGGGACCCAGATGGTCAACCTTTTCGGATAAAAGTTTGGGGCTTTGTGCTGGACATAGAGCGTGGTTTGAATAAGTGACGATGGCCATTCGCCCTGCCGATCGGACCAGAGTCGGTACCGGAGCCCTTGGGCACGGATAAAGCTTTCGAGTTCTCTCTGGCGGCCATCAGAAACCAGCACGAATCCCGGATTCATTACAGCCCAACGCCGCAAATGACCCATGTAATTGTTTTCGCCACAGCAGGGCATAAAGTGCATTTGGTTGCGGTAGCCTAATTTGCTACCAGCGTACCAGATGTCCCCCATCATGAGAAGTGGTTGGCTAATGACAAACGCGACCGGTGTGGTCGTCGAAATCTGACCTGGTACACTGAAATAGAAGACATTTTCGCTCTTTGATCGGCTATTCGGAAAATACGTCATAACAAAGTTCCAGCTGAATACAAATACTGTCAGGCCAGCACAAAAAAATACTGCACGACGGTGAAAACTTGCTATGACCGTGACAATAATCAGGCAAACAAATGGCCAGGCAAATAGCCAACCTAGTAACCCGTCGGGTCGTGCCCCGGTGATTAGCTGCATGATGGGCCACCACAAAGGAATTGCCATGACAATCGCCTTCTTCAGAAGCGCGCGTTCAATCTTAGAGAATTTCCAAAAGGTGAATGCCATCGCAAAGAAAAAAATTGGTACAAAAAAATCAGTTTCTTTGAATCTGACCGGAGTGTACATGAAGGTATGGAGAACAGAGCGGGCTGTCATCTGCAGCCACTCGACACCATCATAGCGGACATGATTCAGGTATTTGTAAACGAGAAACGTCCTGAGAAATTCTTCTAATGACCGGAACTGAAAAAGAAAAAAGGGAATAATGACGTACGCCAAACAGACAATCAGAAAAACAGATAATCCAGCGATCACCAATTCGCGCCAGGAAGTTTTGATCGGTCGAACAAACAACAGGACAACACCGATAGGGATCAGGTAAAAGAACGCCCACAAATGATAGCACGAGGCAATTGCGAGCAGTAGACTTCCACGACGAAGGTATTTACCCTCACCAGCTTCTATATACGAAAATATCTGCCAGATTCCCGCAAGGCTTAGGGCGATTGCAGGTATGTGCCATTCACCAGAGAGCACAGTAAACATGCCAATATAAGTTGATAAGAAAAGTGCGACCACCAGAGCCGAAATGCTCTCAGCGAAGTGGAAATGCCGGCAAATCTGATACAGGAAAAGGCCCGCGAAAAGAGCTCCCGCAATATTGACAAACCGCATCCAACTCAGTGCCGGTATGTTAAGCCAATCAAACGCCCAGCCAGCCAGCATATGACCCATTGGGTGGTTAGGGTGGTAGCGCCCAAAATCTGGCAGATTTTGTCCCTGGGCCAGCTCAAAGCCGGCAGAATTCCGAAAATAACCTTCTATGGCAGTCGCGTAATTATACGGCTCCGGAGCTTGAAATTGTAGCGGAAAACCAAGATAGAAGCAGAGCGCACCAAAGAGAACCAGAACCAGCAGGCGGTTTTCGCGAACTATCGAAATCATCAACAGCGTACGCTCGTGCAAAGACTCATGACGTCAATGCATCCGAAGTTGGCTGCTGTTTGCCCTTATCACTATTGGAGCAACTCTTCGGGGACCCAAATGGTTAGTCTTCTGGGAAAGAACTTTGGGGCAATGTGTTGGAAATACAATGTGTTTTGAATGAGCGACGAAGGCCAATTACCCTGGCTGTCGGCCCAACGTTTGTACCGGAGCCCTTCGGCTTTCAAAAAGTTTTCGAGCACATCATGACGACCATCGGCCACCAGGATAAACCCCGGATGTTCCCTTGTCCACCGTCTGAGGCGAGAGTAATAGTCATTTTCGCCGCAGCATGGCATAAAATGTTTTTGGTTCCGGTACCCCAGTTCGCTGCCCGCATGCCAAATTTCTGCTTCCATGAATAGCAGGGAGCTTATGACAAACGCTACGGGGGTGGTTGACGGTGTCTGCCGGGGAACCTTGAAGTAAAAGATATTCTCCCGCTTTGATAGGCTATTCGGAAGAATGGCCAGCGCCAGGTTCCAGCCCAGCATGAGTACGATCACAGCTGCGATGCCGATGAATGCGCGACGATGGAGGTCTGCAAATGCCTTTACGGTTACTAAGCAGATAAAGGGCAACAACAAGAGCCAGCCTAGAAGTGCATCGGGTCGCGCTCCAAGCAGCCAGTATCCGAAAAACGCAAAAAGATGCGTCAGCAATATCCACGCTTTGACCGGAAGCATGACCGTGCTGCGGAAATACCTCCACAGCCCAAAGGCAATCATGAGAAAGAAGAATGCCACGTAGAAATTTGTGCCATTTAGCTGCGCAGGGGTAAAAACAACGGTATGAAAAATGGCACGCGCAGCTATGAGCACCCAGTCGAACCCGGAATACTGCATGTAAGTGATGTACTTATAGATAAGAAACGTTCGAAGAAAATCCTGCACTGAATGAAACTTGAAAAGGTAAAAGGGAATGGCCACGTATACGACTAACAATAACAGTGAAATCATTGCTGCGGCGGTGAAGAGTTCACGCCAGCGGTCTTTCAACGGCCGCACGAAGAGCAAAACTAATCCAAGGGGGATTGAATAAAAGAAAACAGACAAATGGTAACAGGAGCCAATCGCAAACCACAGAGAAGCGCGGAATAGATATTTTTTTTCACCTCGCTCAAGATATGGAATCATCTCCCAAAATGCAGCGAAACAGAGAGCCATTGCGGGTAGATGCCATTCGCCAGAAAGTACGGCAAAAAGGCCGAAATACGACGCCAGCAATGAACCAACCGTAACGGCCGCCTCTACCTTGGAGAATCGTATTCGCAGGAGCATCAAATAGAAGAATACGGCTAAGAAAAATGCCGCTACTGTGTTGATGAATTTCATCCACGTAAGCGCGGGAATCCTGAGCCAATCATAGGCCCACCCCGCCAATACGTGGCCTAAAGGGTGATTGGGGTGGTAACGCCCGAAATCGGGCAGGTAGTCTCCCTGCGCTAATGAAAACCCTATGGAGTTCCTATAGTATTGTTCAATTGCTGCAGCGTATTGGTATGGCTCAGATGACTGCAGCTGAAGCGGAATGAAAGCATAGATACCGAATGCGATGAGCAGGACAATAAACAGAAGCAGGTGGTCGCGCATCAAATAAACCACGTATGAATAATTGAATTTCATGGCATTGCGTGAAGCTTCTCCTGATGGTGGCGAGCATCTTTGTTACGCCCGCTGTGCAAATCCCACGGAGCCAGGCTTTTGTTGAGGCGCCCCGCAATATCCATAACCCTTCCATGACTCTGAAAATTTTGCTTTCTGGTGTCACTCAACTGGAGTACATAACTGTCGCTGTTGAAAGAACGGTCTAAGCCTGGGGATACCATTGCATGTGCCTCAATTTATTTTCGTTCCGAACGATCCTCTTTAGATTTCGTATGCCAACTGTCATCAGAAAAAGAGCGAGAAAGGAAAGCGAGTACACGACGGCGCGTTCCGGACATACCCTGGCGTTATGTCTGATGCGGCACAGGAGTGATGATCTGGACGCGAGAATACTTTTTTATTGATTCACGGCCCGTTACGACGCTGATGTACATCTTCAACATCTGCGCCGCTTATTTCGTGAAGTTGTGAATTAAACTAGCGGAGGGCCTAATACGGGAGCATCCCATTTTTTGTTACCACTGAAGTGAAAAGGAAAGCGGATTGCCCCGAAAGGAAGTCAAAATTACTGTTCCGTCAATGCAGAAATGTTCTGACCACAAAAATGCACTTTACGCGCGAAGCGCCGTAGGCTCACTAAGCATCTATTGAAGAACGACCGCCCGCAAACGAACGTACATCGAAGCAGTGTGCAATATGCGATGTGCAATCATCAGAGCAAGCATCTTGAAGAGAATGAAGTGTACGATGCCCGGGCCCGCTGTCCGATTTGCCTTTACTCCGGAGAGAGGATTCAAGGTATTCGGCTGCAGTCCAACCCGATAATTCATCTCTTACACTGCCCGGCATGTGGTGGGCGTTCGGCGGCATGGATGCCCCGACCTGAAGTCCTGCAAGACTACTATTCCGGTTATTTTGATTCGAGTGCAGCGGCGGGGGAGAGCGATGCCGTTTGCGTGACATTCCATGGAATTGAGCGCTTCGCCCGGCATCTGTTACAGGCCATGCCAGTCGTATCGAATCCAGGGCCTCTCCGGATACTTGATTTTGGTGGTGGAGACGGTTCTCTTGCGTTGCAGCTCGGCGAGCTCCTCGAAAACACGAACATTGCCATAACCCTTGTAGATTATCAGAAGCCTCGTGCACTACCCGTGCGGAAAGGTATCACTGTGGTACACGCCAAAGATCTGAGTACAGTCCAGCAAAAGGATGCAAACCAGAAATTTGACATCGTGCTCGCATCAGCGATTGCGGAACACATCCCCGAACTGAATGGTGTTTTGCGAATGCTACTTGGAATGATCAGGCCTGGAGGCTACTTCTATGCCAGAACTCCTCAGATGAGTAGTCTCATTCGTTTCTTTCCATTCATAGACTTTGTCTATCCTGCCCATGTGCATGACTTAGGGGCGTCTTTCTGGAACCGGATTACGAAAACCTTTGACTTGAAGGCAGAAATCATAATCTCTCGCCCGTCGATTGTCGAATCGGAATGGCGACACCATTTTTTCCGAACCTTAGCAGCGAATATTCTTAAGCTCCCGGCGCACATCGAGGGGAAAATCGCACCGCATCGGGTCGATCGGTGGTGGAACCTGGTCGGGGGGTGGGAAGTCGTGTTGCGCACGCGCCAGTGAGTGCGCCCTTACGCATTGGGCCACGAAAATCACCTAGGCAGTAACGAATTTATTACCGGAAGATTGAGTGCGCTCTTGGTGCCGCCGATTTTCAACTCCTGCTCTTCCTTCTTTTTGGCTGCGCGGCAGGCGAATGCCCTGAGGCGGTCTCTGTTCGCCATGTAAGTCTTCTTGTCCATGGTGATATTATAAGATTCGCTATCTCGCTCAGTGAACTCGAATCCAAAAAATTGATTCATCTTGATCGCCGCAGAATTGCTTTTGAGTACCACGGATTCAGTGCCGGAGATTCCAACGGCATAGAAAAAGAAATCCAGCGCAATAAGAATACTGAGAATTGGAACCTTGGTACCGATGTAGTCTTCGTCCCATATGAACGCGCCGCATCGGGGCACCATTCTATCCGGAAGGAAATCTTTGACGATGACAATACCAACATTCCGGTCATGGTAATGAATGATTAATATATAATGTAATGGCGACGATACTTCTCTAAACCAGGTCTCGTGCTGCTCAATCGATATGATTTCACGGTAGACATGATTGTTCCGAACAAACTCCTTATTTCTGCCGACACGTACCATTTCTTTGTCAGCTTCGGTCATGCGCCGCAGTTGAATACCGTACTGCGTTAAAGTCAGCGGCTCGTATTCGGAAGTCTCATTCATCTGCATACAAATTAGAATGCTCACCCAAGAAATACGGAGTCAAGATTGTTTTCAACTGTTCACTATAACCTTGTTGACGGATTATCGCATGAAAGTCATGTTGGGCGCATGGGGGCAAGGAATTTTGATCATTTTTTGGCGGAATTCAGCTACCCCGTTCGCTTTTTTTTCATTCTAACCATCGGCACACTTTGCTGGGTAGAGCCTTTCTTTCTGCCGGAAAACAGCATAGGCGGTGTGACGGCAATCGTCGCGCAAGGCCATTTTTTGTTGGGGTACCTGTACCAATACAAAGCTGGAAAAATGAATCAGGCCTACGCCATGCTTTATTTGCCGGTCGCCGTACTCTTGTTTGGCGCCAGCATTTTCTTACCAGTGGAGCGGCTCATCTACGTGCTCGCTGCAACTTATTTTCTGGTGCACTATTTTTATGATGAGCGGTATCTACTGAAGGAAAGAGCTGAATTCTCTGGCTGGAAAATCACGTTGCCTACCATTGCCGTACTTTTCGCCGAAACTCTCTACCGTTATGCTGGTCTGCGGTATGCTTTGTTGCTACAACTGGCGTTTGTCGTTAGCGCCGCCTATATGCTGTGGCTAATCCTATCGGAGATTCTCCGGACACACCGCCTTGCTGCCCGTAATTGGTACTTTCTGGCAACCTTCTGCATCGCTGCAACGTTGACGCTTTCTGGTAAGGCAGTTCCTGGTTCCCTTAACCCGAATGCGTTGAATTTTCTGATCTTGATGCACTGTGCCAACTGGTATTGGCGTTACGTCGAGAAATTTTCTGCAGATCGCAAATTGCTCCGCAGATTTTCTGTCGAAACGGTGATCATAAATCTATTTCTGGGTGTCCTGATGTTTTTCCGCTTTCACTCATCTTATTCAGTTTTTGTGTCAGCCTTGGCGGGAGTCCTCTTTGTGCATCCGTATTTTCAGGTATGGTCGCTCTTGCACTTTGTGGTAACATACAGACCTGCGGACAACATGAACTGGATACCCATGCGAGCCAGCGCATGAGCTCGGCTGTTCAGTATTGATCGATGAGTACCTTAGTAATACGCACCTGGAAATTGTTTCATCGCCTGAAAATTCCGTTCACATTGATATTCTTTTCAGTCAATTTTGGCTTTCTCACGCGCTATAGGTTTGAAGGGAATATATGGCTGCTACTCGCGGCGTTCACGATTCAAAATTTCGCAATGCATTGGTTCAACAATTTGTTTGATTCAATTGAAGATGAAATAACGGGGCAGCGTACTGTCTTCTCCAGGCCATCTCTCGTATTGCTGCTGGCAGTGGCAGCGACTTTATTATCGTCTTGGATGGTCTGGTATTTTGGATTCAGCCTGCTATGCTTCACGGTTCTGTTCGCGTTGATGTTCCTATACAGCGCACCAATTGGGTCTTGGCGAATCAAAAAGATACTGTATCTGAAAAATATCACAGGTAGTCTTTTCTGGTGGTATATTCCCTTCACATTGATAACCGCATCGCATACGACCGCCGGTTTCAGACAGGTGTTCATGGAGAACCTTGTCTTGCTCGCCATTTTTATGCCGTTCGAGCCGCTTTGGGATATTAAGGATATGGAGGGCGACGAGGCTTCGGGGATCAAAACGATTCCCAATCAGTTTGGCCTGGCTGCTACAAAACTGCTGGTTGTATCAGCCTTTTTGCTACTGGCCGTGGTCAAGCTGAGCAATATCACGTATGTGATTTTTTTTCTGATTCCCCTGAGTATTCTGACAATACAGATAACACCTAAAAATAAACTCCTGATTTCACAATTTATCATGACTTTCGTTGCGTTTTACGGCTTAGCGGGGCATGTCCTCTTACCGACTCTTATCTTACCCATGTTGCGAAAATGAAAGGGCAGGGTATACTCTATCGCATCGTATCCTGGTGTGGTCAGCGATTTATCGCAGTTAGCGAATATGTCCTGCGAAGATACTCCAGCCCGGCTATCAAAGAACCCGGTTGGGTGGCAAATCTTTGTCTGTATACCGACACAATGCGTGCGGAGTTTCTGCAATTATTCGACGAAAACATTCGCGAATATGGCATGATCTCGCCGGAGCAACGTCGTATTACCGGAGGAAACTCCTGGAAGATATTCATCCTCAAGGCTTACGGGCGCACATTTCGGGAAAATTGCCTCCAGGCAAAAGAGACCGCGCGTCTGTGTCTCAGTATACCTGAAATTACTTCGGCCGCTTTCTCCGTGTTGGAACATGGGACGCACATTACCCCTCACCGGGGCGTGTATGCCGGCGTACTGCGCTGCATCATTCCATTGATTGTCCCCGACGGCGACTGTGGTATTCGCGTCGGAGAAAGAGTGTACCGTTGGCAGGTCGGAAAACCATTGCTCTTTGACGATACAATCGAACACGAGGCATGGAATCGCACCCAGGAAAGACGCGTTGCCCTGCTCATTGACTATGTTCAACCGCTGCCGCAGCCGCTTGCCGCGATCAATCGTTGCGTGATTTGGCTGATTGGCAGATCGCCGTTCATTGGTCGAATGTTGCGGGCGAGTATGTAAGTATCCATCCTGGCCGCTATCATGAAGAAGTTGTGAACAGGATACGCAGGCGGCGTCCAAGTCAATTTGGGCGCGATATGACGTCGATTAGGGAGGTCGATTGAGCAATTTGGTTAACAAGCTGATTAGGATCGTGTTCGCGCCGGTCTCGCGTGGTTACGGCGCATTTCTCTCGCTTTTTTTCCAGACGAAACCATTTTATGATCCGGCGACGATTTCCTGGGCAGCGAGACTGGAAGAGCATTGGCTGGAGATCCGGTCCGAGCTGGACGCGCTCATGCGGCTACAGGCCGACCAGTTGCCTTCGTTCAGCGACCTCGCGCCAGGCGAGGAGATGTTCAGGCACGTGCGCTGGAAGGTCTTCATGTTTAGGGCTTACGGGCACTTCATAGAGCAGAACTGCAGGCTCTGTCCTCGGACGACGGAGCTGATTTCCGGGATTCCCGACATCACGACGGCGTTCTTCTCGATTCTGCATCCGCGGATGCACATTCCCCCGCACCGCGGTCCCTTTCACGGAGTCTTGCGTTGTCACCTGGCGCTTATGGTTCCCGGCAAGGCGGGCGAAGCCCTGTGCCGGATTCGGGTGGCTGACGAAGTTCGAACGTGGGAAGAGGGGAAAATCCTGCTTTTCGATGACACCTTCTGGCACGAGGTGTGGAATGATTCCGATTTACCGCGCGTGGTCCTCTTCATGGACGTAAAGAAAAGGCTCCCCTGGCCGATTAATTGGATCAACGGCATTACATATTGGATCCTATCGCGGGTCTTTTTGCCGATCATGGCCGACAAGAAACGGATGCAAGTGCGCCCCCCTAGGACGAGCTAACAATGCCGAAACCCTCAATCCTGCACGCCGAGCGCGGCCATCTCATTCTCGTTTTGATTCTAATTCTCTTTCTTGGCTGGTCCATATCCTGGTACATGCAACACAACGACGTTTGGGGGATTTTGTACTATGCGCAAAAAATGACATTCGAAGATCTTTCGTCTTTGTATAATAAATTCTATCCGATTGGGTATGCCCTAATTCTAAAAAGCGCTCCTCTTCATAAGATCGAACTCTCGTGCCACATCGTGAATGCGCTTTTCGTCACCATCATCATCTCCCAGATTTCCAGAATACTTTCGCCCGCCTTAACTGGCCGGTGGGCAGTTATCCTGGCCGCCTTTTCTTATTTCTTGCTGCCTCTCAATTTTAAGTATGCGGTAACCCCTTCGCCTGATGCCCCGGCAGCGGCCTTTGTTGCGTTAGCCGCCGCGCTCATGTTCAAATGGGATTTTTTCGATGATGACAAGGGCAGATTCTGGCGGGCCGGCGCTACCGGCATGGCTTTTGGGGGGGCAACACTCTTTCGCTATCATACCCAATCGATATTTGTAATTACCCTTTTGTATTTTCTGCTGACGAAGCGCCGGCGATCAGGGACAATAATCGCCCCGATGGTAGTCGGCTTCCTTATAGCGACGCTCCCCCAATCAATCATTAGTTTGCTCGCAGGACATTTGCCATTCCAGAGTGATTTTAAGATTATGGTCTACCGGGTTATTCATGGACTGAATTTTTTAGATCACCCCAGTGAGATGCGCCTGTCGCTCTTTCAGATAATGATGAGCGATTTAGGAAAAACAGTTATTGTATGGCTGAAGGGCATACCTGGCATTGCCATCTACGCGGTACCGGCAATCCTGTTGCGTACCCTGGCAAAGGACGCACGTTATGTGCGCTACGGCACATTTTCAGCATTCGTCATCGCCCTCTATGCCGTGCCCACGGCGCTTGGGGGAAGCGAAAGATCACCTCTCGCTATTTCTGTTTTTTGTGCCGTTCCGCTGGGGGTTCTCTCATTATGGTTCCGGCAGCACTACAAAGGCAATATGCTTTCTGCAATGCCTGTCGTAACAGGCGCAGTTATGTTGTTGCTCATGAGCTTAACGCTGTTGATTGATGTGAACAGAATGCGCAGTCTGCATCTAGGTTTCAGACTATCTGGCGAAGTTTTCGACTACCTATCAGAGTCTGCGGGAGCGAACGTCTTGCGAGAATCCTTTACCGACGACCTGTTCCTGTATTATCCTGGCCACCCGCCTTATAATCCGAGGAGTCCCGGAGGATGGGCAGCTTATGGCCTGCGGGGATATGAAAACGAGTTTCCACGCATTCCGCTGGATTCCTATACTATCTTCCGGGAAGAGGCGCTGAAGCAAGGCATCCAATACCTCATCCTTTCGCCCTTAAGCCGCGCCTTTACAAAATTCTTTTTCGAGTTATATGTGACAGGGATGATCAGCAGCCACACGGGGAAGCGTCCGATCTTCATGAGACAGATCGGTCCATATAAGATTTTTTCCCTTAATCCTTGACGGTCCTCCAGTATATACCGGGTAATTGAGCTGCCTGAAAACAGGCGAAAGGGTACTGATGCGTCAGCATAACCAGCATTATTGTGCTGCTAGGGAATAACGCGCAACACTTCCGGGTGATGGCGCGCATCTTTTTCACCTTCTATGCGCAACTGCCAGGAGGCAGGAGTTTTGTTGAGGCGCCGTGCAAAATCTATGAGCCTGTCGTGATTTTCCAAGTATTGATTTCTGGTGCTGCCAGTCCTCAGTATATTGTTAGCGCGGTCATATATAAGGTCAAATCTGAAGAATTCAAATATGTGTGCCATCGCCGCGTTATTCGAGCGAATGATGGCTTCCATATGTTGCACACCTACGGTAAATAGAAAGAAATCAATGAAGGTGATAATGGCGAGCAATGGAAGGCGCGTCCGCAGAACATGTTTTTCCCAAAAGAAAATGCCCAGTTGGCCGGTACGCATACTGGGTGCAATATTCTTTAGGCTAATTAATCCCAATGGAACATCGTCCTTACAGACGATAAGATAATAGTCGCGGGTTTTGCATACTCCGTCGTACCAAGTACGGTGTTGCTCGGGTGTAATAAATTCCTGGAAAAAATGGTTCTCCCGCACGAAAGGCTGGTTCCTGCCGTTGCGCACAATTTCCATATCGGCGTCGCGCATTTGGCGCAAGGACAGTCCGTATTGCTGAATGGCAATAAAAGGTAGCATGAAATCCTCTATCCGATTGCGCCTGCCAGAGACTTGAACCTGCGGCGTATAGACATGCGGCGTCGATGACACGTCAACGCATGAACACTGGCTATTCTTGGTGCAGACATGAACGATGAGTCTTGAACTGAAACCAGTAAACCTGCATGTTTTGCCAAGGACAGAATATGCTTTGGTACGATATCCGATACCTATCTCACCGCGGAATGAAAGCCACCTCATAATCCTTGACGACCTGTGTTTTTCTTAATTATATTCACAACCCTGTGGCATAGCCACGGGGTTGTGAATAACCACGGTGTCGTAGCCAAGTGGTAAGGCAGAGCTCTGCAAAAGCTCCACGCGCCGGTTCAAATCCGGCCGACACCTCAAGAGACCCAGAGAGATACCCCGAAGGGGTGTCTCTCTGGGCCAAAAAAATAGCCCGTGTGATGGAATTGGTAGACATACAGGACTTAAAATCCTGGGGCAGCAATGCCGTGCCGGTTCGATTCCGGCCACGGGTAAATTCCAGCGGGGAACCTGAACCCCAAATACACCGCATCATCGATTCACACTGCCACCTCGACATGGTGCTCGAGCGCGGGCTCGGCGTAGACGAGCTCACGCAGGTGCTGGTAGAGAACGGCGTCGACACCATAGTGCAGATCGGCGCGGACGAGAAGGCCATGCAATGGGCGCGCAGTCTCGCGCACACCTCGAAAGCGGTCGACGTCTACTATACCATCGGGCACCATCCAGGTGAGGCGAAGTCGGCCGATGCCTCTTTCGGTCTGCGCTATATCCAGCAGAACAAGGACGATGATCGTTTTGTTGCCGTTGGCGAAATTGGCCTCGACTACTACTACCACAGGGACGAAGCGGAAGAGCAGAAACAGGTGTTTGTTGATTTTGTGCGTGCGGCGCGTGAAGTCGGCCGGGGAGTTGCGATTCATACGCGCGATGCCCACCGCGATACGGTCGAAATCCTGCAGCGCGAAGCCGCAGGTCTGCCGGTACTGATACACTGTTTCACCGGCAACCGCGCTGAGATGGAAGAGTTTTTGGCGATGGGGTGCTATATTTCGTTTTCAGGTATCGTCACTTTCAAGAACGCGGTCGCACTGCAAGAAGCGGCAAAGGCCTGCCCGGCGGAGCGTCTACTGGTCGAGACAGATGCGCCGTTTTTGGCGCCGGTACCGTTCCGGGGCAAGGTCAACCAGCCGGGTTACGTGCGGCATACACTGGCCTTTCTGGCGCGGCTCAGGGGTGAAGACGAAGGAATGCTGGCGGCAGCCTGCCTGCGCAACACGCAGCAGTTCTACCGTATTCAGCAAGGATAACTGGACGCCCATCTTCAGTGAATCCGCGATTTCTGATTGTTCTGTTCGTACTGCCTCTCACCCTGAATTTGTCTTATGTGCGGAATAGTGGGCTACATCGGGCCCAAATCGGTTGAATCGGTTCTGATCAACGGCCTCAAGAAGCTCGAATACCGGGGGTATGATTCTGCCGGCATGGCGGTTTTGGATGGCGACGAACTCAGCATGCGCAAGGCTGTCGGCAAGATTGCCGAACTCGAAAAGCACCTGCGCAACCAGCCGCTCGATGGCCGCAGCGGCATCGCGCACACGCGCTGGGCCACGCACGGTGAACCTTCAACTGTGAACGCGCACCCGCATCTCAACAAAGACCGCACGATTGCGGTGGTTCATAACGGCATCTTTGAAAACTATGCTAAGCTCAAGGCGGAGCTCATCGATGACGGTTTTGTTTTCGTGAGTGAAACTGACACCGAAGTTGCACCGCACCTGATGGAAAAATACATCGACGAAGGTTTTGCCATCGACGAAGCTTTTGTCCGGATGCTCAAGCGTATCGAAGGACAGTATGCGATTGCGGTGATCAGTGAAAAATCTCAAAAGAAAATATTCTTTGCCCGTAAAGGATCGCCGCTGATTCTGGCCCGCGGCAACAATGAATACCTGCTCGCTTCGGATATTCCGGCAGTTATACCCATTGCGCACGAAGCGATCTACCTCGAAGATGAACAATGGGGTTACATAACCGAGTCTGGCGTGTCGATCTTCAGCCTGTCGGGTGGTGCCGTCGAACCGAAATGGCAACCTGTTGCACTTAAAGAAGAAGATGTAGATAAAGGCGATTTTGAATACCTGATGCTCAAAGAAATCTATGAGCAGCCCGATGTGTTCGACCGGGTGCTCAAAGAACGCCTGGACGATACCTTTATCCATTTTCCGGAGCTGAAATTCGGTAAAGAATACCTCGCGCGCGTCGGCCGTATTCTGATACAGGCCTGCGGCACTTCGCTGAATGCCGGCATGATCGGGCGTATGTACCTCGAGCAGTTCGCACACATCAGCGCAGAGACAGACTATTCTTCTGAATGGCGCTACCGTAACCCGCTCGCCAGCGGTGACTCGCTGGTCGTGGGTATCAGCCAGTCGGGTGAGACAGCCGATACGCTCGCAGGCCTGCGGGAAGCGAAGGCAAAGTTCATGCGCGTGCTTTCGTTCCTGAATAACATCAACTCGACGATGGCGCGCGAATCGGACGCGATGATCAACCTGATGGCGGGTCCGGAGATCGGTGTGGCCTCTACCAAGGCTTTTACAGCGCAGGTGCTCAACCTGCTCTTTTTCTCGCTGTATGTCGGTTCCATCAAGTGGCTCATTCCTGCCGAAGAGCGCCGCGAGCTGCTCGACGAGATGCGTGCGCTCCCTGAAAAAATGCGGCGCATTCTGAAGAACCACGAAAAGATCAAAGAAATCGCCGAATTCCTTAAGGACAAGAATGATACAATCTTCCTGGGTAGGACGTACAATTACCCATCGGCGCTCGAGGGAGCACTCAAGCTCAAAGAAATCTCTTATATACATGCTTCGGGCTACGCCGGTGGCGAATTCAAGCATGGCCCTTTAGCACTGGTGAGCGATAATGTCCCTGTGGTCATCATTGCGCCGCAGGGGGAAATCCGCACCAAGATGATTTCGAACCTCAAAGAGGCGCAGTCGCGTAAAGGCACGATTATCTCCATAATCACCGAAGGTGACGAAGAGATCAAAAAGGAATCCGATTTTTACTTCGAAATCCCAGCCTGTACCGAGAGCCTTTCTCCTCTTTTGGTTGCCATTCCACTGCAGCTTCTGGCATACTACACGGCGATTGCGCGCGGTTGCGATGTCGACAGACCCCGTAACCTTGCGAAATCGGTAACCGTGGAGTAGAATGCCAGGTAAGCCTACAGCAAAGAAGCCAGCGAAAAAGACCAGCAAGCCTGCAAAGCCTGCGAAAGCCAAAAAGGTAGCTTCCCCTGCCAGGCAAAAAGCCAGCGCGGGTGACGCAATGCCACCTACTGTAGCCGCCGCAGCGCGGCTTGCGCCCGTTGACGCGGCAGCCGAAGCGCGTTCTGAGCGAGACGAACGCATATCACAACTCTTGCCGGAAATCAAGAAGCAGAATCCCGATGCACTTGCGGCGTTTTTCGAAGATTTTTCTGATGACATCTACAACTTCCCCATGCGGATGTTCCGCTTCAATGAAGATGAAGCGAGCGAATTCTATTTATACGCATTCGAACACCTGCGGGACGGCCGTAAAATTGCGAGCTTTCAGGGGAAGGCAAAGTTCACGACCTGGTTCTACGCCGTGCTGCGCAACCTGACGATCGATTTCTTGCGCTCTCAGAAGGACAAGATGCGCTTCACCACTTACCTGAAGGCAGACGCTTCGGGCAAGATGGTCGATGCGATCGAATCGGTCTCTGACCCGCGAGACCAGAACATGTTCGAAGAGGCACTTTTTGAACAGTTTAACGCTTCGCTGGTGTCATTGGCTCTGCCACAGCGGGTCTTGTTCAAGCTCGCCTATGCATGGTATTTTGAACTGGATAGCACCGAGATTGATTACCTGTGTGAGTTGCACAAGGTAAGCGCAGCTGAAATTTTGCCGCGCCTGCAAGAGTTAAAAAAAGTTGCACACGAAAAATCTGTCGAGGTGCGCGAACTTGAAGAAAAGCTTACCGCAAACTTCCAGGGTATTTCGGTACTCGAAACGCGCATCGAGAACTTCTTCCGGGAGAATCCGGATATTGAAAAACGCCGTGAGTCCTGGAGTGAAAGCTTTTTCTCCACCGCGGTGCCTCCGCAGGTGATCGACATGATCCAGAGCCTGATGAAGAAAAAGAAGAAACAGCAATCGCTGTTGCTGCACCAGAAGAAGAGCCTGTTGTCGATTCGTGTGCCCTACAAAGACCTGGGCGACCTGCTGCAGAGCACGCAGGGAGTGCTCTCTGTTCAGCTGATTCGTATCGTCGAAAAGCTGAGCCAGTCACTGACGAACCAGCCGGCAGAGTAAGTCATTCTAACTCCACACCTGTTGCGCGGATACCTTGTGTCGCAACTTCGAGCATGAACGAAATGCTATCGCCCTTGCGCAGCTGCAGGTCAGAATCTTCCAGGAAAAACGGGATATAATCATGCGGACCTTTGGCCTCGATCTGGCCGCGCCGCGAATTGCGGTTAAAAAACTTCACAGTCCCCCGCAATCGCCGGCCGTCGAGCTGGTAGTACCCGAGCAGGCCTGGCAGGTCAGGTGTGGCTGCGATGTCACTATTGAGCTGCCGCAAGAGTGCGTCGAATTCCTGCAGGTGCTTTGAATAATCGGCCTGGGGTATCTGCCGGTAGAGTCTGCCTTCCCAGTTTTGCAGGTGTACCAGGTTGCGTATTTCGTTGCGAAACTGGTCGAGCCGGTTGCAAAGCGCGTCGCCCAGTATCTGCATCGTCCGCAGCTGCTGTATGTGGTTGGCGAATGTCCGCTTGCGTATCATACGCAGCAGGTTTTCATGCTGTGGATCGCTGCCGCCTTTTGACCGGTCAGAAGAATCGGGCAAAACCAGGGGATCGGCAATAAGGGCGAAGACCACCGCCTCGATGATGATCCCCTGGGTGACCAGCAACTGGAAAAACAGGGCGCTCTCGAGTGAATACTGCGGCTTGAAGAGCCGGTAGAGCCACAACTGGTATTCAATCAGCTGCAGCATATAGCAGATGTTCGACTTGTATTCCGAATCTTTCAGGTAGCGAAAGTAAGTATCGCGATAATGATCGATCGTCTTTAAGGTGCCCTTGGGAATCGCCAGCGGAATCTGCGCGGCATATTTTTCGTTGAACTCCACGAACTCGCGGATCAGTTCCTGCGCACGCTGGTGGGGGGTATCCATGCCGCTATGGCTCGTTGCGGCCTGAGGTATCCACTTGGGCTACCCGGGGCCCCCGTCTGCGCGATGCCGGTTGGGGGTTGGCGGCAAATTCCATCACTTTACCTTCGGGCGCCTTTTGACGCTGCCCTGTATCGGGGCCTTGTCGAGCACGGCGATGGGTTTTGCTTCTCCGCGAATAACGACCGAGAGGCTGCCGGTCTTTGCCGCCGCGGCGATGCGCATCATTCCCATACCGTAGTTCTTCGTGAAAGAAAACGTACCGCTTGTGACTTCACCCACCTGGTTTCCTGCTGCATCGGCGATGGCATAACCCTGGCGCGGCACACCTTCGGTCTGCATGTGAAATCCGCAGGTTACCTGGCCAACCGGCTTTTCCCGTGCTTCGCGCGGGGCGATGCAGTCATGGTCTGCATAGATGAAAGAAATACCTGATTCCTGTGGGCGCAGCTCGCTCGAAAGCTCATGGCCGTAGAGCGGCATCAGTGCCTCAAGACGCAGCACATCGCGAGCTGCAAGACCACAGGCTGCAACACCCGACGAATGCAGTTCTTGCCAGAGCTTAATACCTACCTGTGCATCGCAGGCGATCTCAAAGCCGTCTTCGCCGGTATAGCCCATACGGCCGATAAACAACTTCGGCTCGGGTAGCGCCACCTCGTAATAATACAGCTGCTCGACGAGCGGCCACCGTTTCGCAATAAAATCGGCCGCCTTCGGACCCTGTACCGCCAGCAGAACATAGTCGCTCCACGGCTCAATATTGATGCCGGTGCAGTGCGCCCTGAGGTGAGTGACGACCGCATCGCGATTGCCAGCATTCGCGACGATCGTCCAGTGCGTGTCACTGATCGACGACATTGTTATGTCGTCGACCAGCCCTGCATTTTCGTTGTAAAGTGCGTTGTACTGTGCCTTGCCCGGCTTCAGTTTGTCCGTCGGCCTCACGCATACTTTGTTCAGTGCGGCAACCAGAGCTTCGCGGGAATCGGCTTTCAGAAAGATCGGCAGCATGTGTGAAACGTCAAACATGCCGGCGCGTTCGCGCACCGCCATCACTTCGTCTTTGACAGCGCCGTAGGATACCGGCATGTTATAACCGGCGAATTCAGTGAATTTGGCACTCAGCTTGCGGTGTTCTTCGACGAGCGGGGTTACTTTCATGCGATACTGTAGAGACGCGCCCTGCCGCGTCTCCATTTTTACACCTGTTCAGAGCTTCTTCAGTTCGGTAAACTTCAGCAAGAACTTCCTGGTCTTGCCATCGTCAAAGAAAATATGAATGCGTGCTGAATCGCCGTCGCCTTCTACTTTCAGTACACGCCCGGTGCCGAAATTGGAGTGACTTACCTTGTCGCCTGTTGTAAACCCATTGCCGGAACTGCGCGCCTGGGGGGCGATCGCTGCGCCGAACCCCGGGTTTTTTGGTGCCGTCTTAACCGCCCCGGGGGAGCGTGGGATATACGACTGCCGCATCGTACTGCCTGAAGAGGTGAATGTCTGGCTGCGCTCGCGAGTCACCATGCCCTCAGGAATTTCGTTCCAGAATGGCGAAATGCGCGAACTTTCATAAAAGCCCTGCCGCATACGGCGTTCGGCCTGCGTAAAGAAGAGTTTATTTTTTGCGCGCGTTACGGCCACATAGAACAGGCGACGCTCCTCGCTGATGTCGCCGTCGCGTTCGGCCAGGAAGTGCGGAAACAGGTCTTTTTCAAAACCTGCAATCACGACAGTCCCGAACTCGAGGCCCTTTGCATTGTGCACCGTCATGAGGCTGACTGCCCCGTCAGTGCCAGGCTCTTCATCGGGCGCGCTCGTCGTGATCAGTGAAATCTGCTGCAGGTAATCGCCGAGGCTCGCGGTCTCGCTCTGTCTCTGGTAGTTTAGAAGCGAATTGCGCAGTTCGCCGATGTACTCCATACGACCGGTGCCCAGCAGGCGGTCCTCTTCTTCCCAGGCTTTCGCGAGCCCTGTCTTCTCCAGCAGTTCATCCAGAAAAAAACCCAGGTCGGTGCCGGCCGCGACTAACTTGCGAAAAGCATTGAGGTCACGCGCGAAGCGAATCGCTGCCTCGCGCGCTTTACCCGACAGCGGGTTCATCGACTCATCGAGCAGCAGTGCAACAAAGTCTGTCTGTAAATGCAGCTCCCGTGCGCCGAAAATCTTCTCCACCGATTTTTCCCCGATACCGCGCGGCGGTGAGTTGATCACGCGCGCGAACGCCGCTTCGTCCTTACCATTGACGATCAGGCGAAAGTAAGCGAGCGTGTCTTTGATTTCCTTGCGCGCGAAAAACGAGAGGCCGCCATAAACACGATACGGTATTTTGGCATTCAGCATCGCCTCTTCAAGCATGCGTGATTGGGAGTTCGTGCGGTACAGGACTGCCACCTCGGCAGGCGGGTTTTCCCGTAATGCCTCACGGACGAGTCCAACCACTTTCGCAGCCTCCTGCACGTCGTCGCCTGTCGTGCAAAGCACCGGCGCAGAGCCACCCTGCCGTTCGGTAAAAAGACGTTTAGGCATCCGCTCAAAATTATTCTCGATCACCGCATTCGCGATGTCGAGTATCACCTTCGTCGAACGGTAGTTTTCTTCGAGCTTGATGATCGTCGCATCTTTGAAGTCGCGCGAAAAATCGAGTATGTTTTTGACATCCGCGCCGCGCCAGCCATAGATCGCCTGGTCGTCATCGCCTACTACACAGAGGTTACGGTCGCGCGCTGCAACGTGCTGCACGAAGCGGTACTGCGCGTAGTTGGTGTCCTGGTACTCGTCGATCAGCCAGTAGGGATAGCGGTTTTGCCAGCGTTCGAGCAGCTCTGGCTGCTTTTCAAAAAGATGGCATGGTAGTGAAATCAGGTCGGCAAAATCGACCGCGAGCGAGGCGGATTTTTTTACTTCGTAGAGCTGGTAGACCTCTTGCAGGATATCACCGAATTCATACTCATCGAGATCGACCTGCTCTGCCAGGTTTTCCGGCAGAATGAGCTTGTCTTTAAACGAAGAGATCGTGTTGGCGAAATACCGGTACTGAGTCTTATTGTATTTGCCGTCAAATTTTTCGAGAATGCCTGACAGAGCCTGCTGCTGGTCGGTATCATCCCAGATCGAAAAATTTTCCGGGTAATTGAGATACTGCGCATTGCGGCGTAGCAAGAATAGTCCCAGCGAGTGGAACGTGCGGACCGTGCTTTCTGATGCGATTGGCCCTGCGGTGTTGAGCAGGCGGGTGCGCATTTCTTCGGCAGCCTTATTGGTAAACGTTACCGCTGCAATCTGCCACGCCGGTATCTTTTCGACGTGTATCAGCCACGCCATGCGGTGGATGATGGTGCGCGTCTTACCCGAGCCCGCTCCGGCGAGAATCAGCAGCGGCCCGCGCGTCGTCTGGACAGCCTGCTGCTGCGGCTCGTTCAGATTCTGCAGAATGGTGTTTTTCCAGTCATCCATACCAATGAACGTTGAGACGCGGGCTGTTCCTCAGGCTTCTACCTGGTTGGTACAAGCAAGATATCCACGTTCAGCAACACCATCACGACCAGCATATAAATGATCGAGGCGAAGAACGCCCTGCCATAATGTTCTTCTCGGTAAATGCCGCGCACGGTGCGCACGACGTAGTAGAGCGAGGCGAGCCCGCTGCCAACGAGGTACACAAGACTGTAGCCCGCGGATAATCCCACCGCGAGTGCGAGCGGTGGCAGTGACATACCGTAGATGAGAATGTAGAGCCGCGTGTACTGGTCGCCAAAAACCAGCGGCAGAACGGGAACTCCGCCTTTTTCATATTCGCCCTGTATCTTGAGCGTCAGCGCCCAGAAGTGTGCCGGCTGCCACAGCATCATGAACGCAAAAAGCAGCCAGACATCGGGTGCAAAACGATCGCTGAGGCCATACGCGCCGATCAGTACAGGTAAGGCGCCGGGCAGGCCGCCGACAATCGCGCCGAACGGGCCACGGCGCTTGAGGTACAGGGTGTACCAGATAGCGTATGAGGCAATTGCTCCTGCCGTTAGCAGTACCGCGATGAGCCGGCCGTACCAGATGAGGGGGAGAAATGAAAGTAATGACCCTGCCATCGCGATGAACCAGAGCCGCGACTTGCCGAACTGGTCGATAATTTCCGAGCGCCACTGCGTGCGGCGCATCTGTTTATCCATGTCGTAATCGAGAAGGTTGTTCATGATTGCCGATGAACCGGAAGAGAGGGTCAGCGAGACGAGAATCCAGAAACCTTCGGCCAGGGTCGGCAACGAACGCCGCGCCATCAGCATGCCGGTAAAACCGGTCACGACGACCGTGAAAATAATCGAGCCTTTCGCCAGTCGCAGCAAGTTGCGCATACGTATGAAATCTGCACTCGTGACACAGTGCAAAGCTAAACTGTGGGAGCTCCCCAGGTTACAAGGTTTTACTGCAGAACCTTGGGTTTATCGAGTGTGATGATACGGTTACGGCCCGAAGTTTTGGCGTCATAGAGGCGCCGATCGGCCATTTCGATCAGGGCATCGATAGGGTCTGCACTCTCGCATTCCTGCAGGCATGCGACGCCGGCGCTGAAAGTATAGCTGATATGAGCATTGGCAATCTCGCAGGGTGATTCGAGCAGGCGCTGCTGCACCCGGTCGAGTAGCTCCGCTGATTTTTGCAGGTCGCAGTCAAAAAACTGGATGACGAACTCTTCGCCGCCAAAGCGCGCGAGTACATCGTACTTGCGTATCTGGCTGCGAATCGTCTTCGTAAAATGCTGCAGAACGGCATCACCTGCTTCGTGGCCATACTGGTCATTGACTTTCTTAAAAAAATCGATGTCAAGAATCGCAATGCACAGGTTGCGCTTCATTCGCTGTGCGTAACTCAGGTTACCGGCCATTACTTCGTAGAAATAGCGCCGGTTGTATGCGCCGGTCAGGTAGTCGGTAATGGAACGCATGCGCAGTTCCTGCTCCAGATTTTTCAGGCGGAGTGCCGCGCGCATGCGTGCTTTCAGTTCGCGCTGCATGACCGGCTTCGTGACATAATCATGGCAGCCCGCTTCAAAACCTGCTTCGATATCGGCGGCGCTGTCGAGGCGGGTCACAAAAATTACTGGAATAGCTTTGTACTCGTCGGTGCGCTTGATCTGCCTCACGAGTTCAAAGCCCGAAATCTCTTTCTGCACAACATCCATCAGGATCAGGTCGGGAGGTTCGCCGGCGAGCTGCGCCCAGAATTCAATGAGGTTGCTGGCGGTCACTACCTTGAACTCACCCTGCAGAAGCTGCCGCAGGTAGAGTATTGCGGTTTCAGAATCGTCGACAATGAGTACAAGCGGCAGGCGAGAGGCGGTTTCTTCTGCCGCCGGCATGTGTCGGCGATTCTGTATGATAACAGAGCGTAAATCGCATTTGGCTCTTACATCAGACAGCAATATCAGTCTTATCCCCATTTTTGCCCATTGCTTTGATTGGCTCCGCTGAACCAGCTGCAGGGGGTTTGCTCTGTTGGCCCCCAGGAAAGAAAATGTGGATTTACAGCTGCAGGTCAATAATCACCGTCCCTGCACATGCCCCAGCTGGTCCGGCGCATCTTTACACAAGGTGAGACCATCTTCCATGAAGGTGACCGGCAAGATGTTGCCTTCATCATCGAAGAGGGTGAAGTTGAGATCTGGACCAGTTTTAGCGGCGAGAAGCGGGTTCTCAATATTCTCGGGCCCGGAGCTCTTTTCGGCGAGCTCGCGCTGGTAGACCGGCAACCGCGTTCAGCCTCTGCTTCGGCTCTCAAACAGACAATTCTCACCGTTGTCACGCAGCAGCAGGTCGATGAGCGGCTAGCGGACGCCGACCCGATTCTGCGCATGGTACTGTTTGTTGTCATGCGGCACTTTCGCTCAGAAGTCGAACGGGCGCGCAGCCAGTACGGCCCGTATGACCGTAACCGCGAAGCTCCACAGGCAGTGGAACACGCGCAGAAGCGAATCGAAGAAGCCATTGAACTCATCAAGACCGAAGCGGAGCTGAAGAGTGCGATGCAGAACCAGGAGTTTCGACTGATGTATCAGCCGATTCTTGACCTAGGTACGCAGAAGATTTCTGGCCTCGAAGCATTGATACGCTGGAAGAGCCCGACGCGCGGCGAAATAATGCCCTCGGCTTTCATGCCGCTGGCCGAATCGACTTCGCTCATCGTGCCGATAGGCAATTGGGTGATCGACGCGGGACTGCGTGATTACCTTACCTTTCGTGAAGCCGCGCGCAGCGATGTGACGCTCAGCTTCAACCTCGCGCGCCGCCAGATGGAGCACGAAGCGTTTCTGCCTTTTCTCAGTGAGCGCGTGCTACAGCACGATATAGCTCCCCACCATATTAAACTTGAAATGCTCGAGCGTAACCTGTTTGAGTCTGATACCGTGAATTCATGGATACAGGATTGTGTCGGTCGCGGGTTCAGCATTCTGCTCGACGACTTCGGCACCGGCTATTCGAGCCTTCAGTACCTGCAGGAATACCAACCCGCGGCGCTGAAGATTGACCGTTCGTTCGTCAAGGGCCTGGGCCAGCGCATCGAGAGCGACCGTATCTGCCGCGCGATCATCGAGCTGGCACATGCGCTCGGCATCGGTGTCATTGCCGAGGGAGTAGAGACCCTGCAGCAGGCCCGCATACTGACAGACATGGGGTGCCAGCAGGCGCAGGGTTACTTCTTTTCGCCGCCGCTCACTGCTGATGCGATCAGGCAGCGGTTGAGCGCGTGATCACAGCGCTCGTGCGCCCTGCGAGATTTGCACTGCGTATACCAGTGGTGCATGGCCGAACTGAGCTGCGAAGCGTGTTTCTGCAGCGCTGATAAACCCGGGCAGAGACGATTCCTGAACCACATTAATCGTGCAACCGCCAAACCCGCCGCCCATCATGCGCGCGCCCGTGACATTGTTATCTCTGGCAATTTCGACCAGCAGATCGAGCTCGGCGCAGCTCACGTTGTACTGACGCTGCAGACCCAGGTGGCTGGCGTACATCTCTTGCCCGAATGCCTCGACGTTGCCAGCCTTGAGGTACGAGATCGCATTCAATACGCGAGCATTTTCTTCAATCACGTACTGGCAGCGTGTGAAGGTCACCGGCTGCAGCTGTGATCTGACCGCTTCGAGCATGGGTAAATCCGCATCGCGCAGGCTTTGCACTTCAGGAAATTTCGCCTGCAATACTCTAACCCCCGCTTCGCATTCGGCCCGCCGCGTGTTGTACTCTGATGAAGCCAGCGAGTGTTTCACGCGCGTGTCGAGCAGCACGACCCGGTAGCCCGGCAGGTTGAAGGGGATGAGTTCATATTCCAGCGAACGGCAGTCGAGCTTGACAAGTTTGTCCTGTTGCCCGTGCAGCGAGGCGAACTGGTCCATGATGCCACAGCGCACACCGGCGTACTTGTGTTCGGCGCCCTGGCCGATCTGTGCCAGCTCGAGGCGACCCAGGCCAAATTGCCCGATATCGTTGATGGCAAAGGCGAAAGCACTTTCGAGCGCCGCCGACGAAGACATGCCGCCACCCTGCGGTATGTCACCGGCGAAGACCGCGTCGAACGGCGGCACCGCAAAGCACCGGCTCTGGAATTCCATAACGACGCCAAAGATGTAGCTTGCCCAGTGTGGCGTGGCATTCGTATCGGCGATGGTAAAGGTCGCCTCCTCTTCCAGGTCGAACGCACGCACCCGAAACTCCTTCAGGCCATTAGGGCGGATTTCCAGCGTGATCGCCTTATCAATCGCCCCGGGCAGCACGAAGCCGAGGTTGTAATCGGTATGCTCACCGATGAGGTTCACACGTCCCGGTGCCGTGTAGACTTTTCCCGAGCCGCCAAAGCGGCTGCTGAATGCAGCATGAATTTTATCGAGCGCGATCATTTACCACCACGCGGTATAAATTACCACGAGCACAACAACAATCGCAACCGAGATGAACTTGAAGCGGGCCGTCGTTGCGAACATGCCGGGTTCGAACGGGGCAGATGCTGCGACAGGCGATTTTTCCACGCGCGCACTTGCGACCATTACGGCGACGCACAGCAAGAAGACCACGAGCATGCGGTCCATGAACGGCATGAGCGGAAAGGCTAGTTTGGCCGCGAGCGAGAAGACAAACGTGCCGAGTGCAGCGAGCAGTGCACCGGTTGCTGTAGCGCGCTTCCAGAAAAAGCCGAGCAAGAAAATCGCGAGCGCGCCGGGGCTCACAAACCCCGTAAATTCCTGGATAAACTGGAATGCCTGGTCGAGGTTCTGCAGAGCAATTGCTACAGGGGTCGCAATGACAAGTGCCACCGCGGCTGCGATGCGCCCGACCTTAACCAGCTGCGACTGCGACGCGCTGCGGTTGATGTGACCCTGGTAAATGTCCATCGTGAAGATGGTCGAAATGCTGTTCATCATCGAGGCGAGCGAACTGACGATCGCCGCGATGAGCGCGGCAAACGCCAGGCCCTTGACGCCGCTCGGCACGAACTTGTGCAAGAGCCACGGGTAGGCGGCGTCGGGTTTGGTGATCTCGCCGAAATGCGGGCTCGCCGGGTCGCGCGTGATCACGTAAGCGACGATGCCGGGTATCACGACGATCAAGGGCAGCAGTAGTTTGAGAACTCCCGCGAAGGCAAGGCCGGTCTGCGCTTCGCGTATGCTCTTCGCCGCCAGGGCGCGCTGAATAATGTACTGGTTGCAGCCCCAGTAGTAGAGGTTCGCAATCCACAGGCCGCCGACGAGTACGCTGATGCCCGGCAGGTTGATATACTGAGGGTGCGACTTGTCGAGAATCATGTCGAATTTTTCCGGTGCGCGCTGCAGCAGTTTCGAGAAGCCATCCACTGCGCTGCCGCTGTCGCTGGTGTGCTGCAGGGCGACGTAAGTCGTGAACAGGCCACCACCGATCAAGAACACCACTTGTATCACATCGGTGATGGCAACCGACTTGAGTCCACCATAGACCGAGTAGGCAGCGGAGAACAGGCCCAGCAGCACAATACCGATCCCGAGCGGATCGACTGTCGTGCCGAAGAGTGCAACCGGGTTGCCACCAAACATGACATTCTTGATGGTCAGCGCGCCGAGGTACAGGATTGATGAGAGATTTACGAAGACGAAGACCAGCAGCCAGAAGAGCGCCATGGTTGTCTTGACGCGGCCATCGTAGCGGCGCGCGAGAAACTCCGGCATGGTATAGATGCCCATCTTCAGAAAGATGGGCATGAAGAAGACCGCGACGATAATGAGGGTGATCGCAGCCATAAATTCATAAGACGCGATACCCATGCCGATCGCAAAACCCGAACCCGACATGCCGATGAATTGTTCAGCTGAAATATTCGACGCGATCAATGATGCGCCAATCACCCACCAGCTGAGGCCCTTGCTTGCGAGAAAATAGTCCGAAGCATTCTTTTCTTCACCCGCTTTGGGGCGCGAAACCCAGAGCCCGACACCGAGCACGAGCGCAAGATAAAGCGCTAGAATCGCAAAATCGATCGCCTCAAAGCTCATGCCAAAGCCTGCGCAGCGCCTGCGGCTATTCCTGCGTCAGGGTCATGCCCTGCACGGGCGTGATGCGTGCTTTCTTTTTTGTCCTCAACTGGAAAGGCACAGTTTTGTACCCGCCTTCTGGTTTAGGCACAATGACATCGAAATGCAGGTGCGGGTCGGTGGACCATCCCGTGTTGCCCGAGAGGCCAATCTTCTGTCCGCGTTTAATCTTGTCGCCTGGCTTTACCAGCACTCCGCCCTTGCGCAGGTGCAGGTAGCGCCCGATGGAGCCGTCAGGGTGGCGGATGTAGATGAAGTTCGCTTTGTTGCCGAGGGCCGGATCATTGCCCCCCTGGTCGAAGCCTGCCTGCACTTCGGTCACCACACCTTCGCGCGCCGCGCAGATTTCTGTGCCTTCCGGCATCTTGAAATCGAGTGCATAGGCCCAGTCGCCCTGGTGTGCACCGAAACCACTGAAGCCGTTGTCAATGGTGAAGGTTTTTCCCCGGACCCACATCAGGTTGTAGATGCCGTTATGCTTCACGGGTTTTGCCGGGGCCGCTTCTGCTGCGGCAGCAGTGCCCGCGTGCAGGTACCAGGCAAGGTTACGGAAATAAAAGCCCTTTGCCGCGTCGACGCGCTTGATTGTGAAGAGTGCCTTGGGCGATTTCATCGACGCAGGCAAGGGCTGCCGGTTTGGCAGCGGCACAGAACTTTCCATATTGTCGAGATCCATCTTGAGCTCAACGGTATATGCCTGCGGATCGCGGTTTATGGCACGGAATTCCACGGTCGCGTTGTCGCTGCTCTGAAAAATCTGCAGCTCGGCGTTCGCCCCGTTTGCCTTGATCACCTGGATCTGCCGCATGGACCCCGCGATTGCGGGCGACGTGCTCAGCAGAACGAGAAGAAATAACCTTTTGTGCATGCCTCAGCCTGAAGGTATTCTACAGGCCTGCAAGAATTTTCTCTGCAGACGCGGTGAGGCACGCAACACAGAGGCCGAGCCCCAAGAATGGGGCACAACTACTTCTGTGGCAGAAACTCGACGCGACGGTTGCGCGACGGTAGATCGACGGTATCGACGAGTTCCTGGGGATTGTGGTAGGCAATACCGCGCAGAGTGCCGTCGGGATTAAACACCTCTGACCGGTTGGCCTTGCCGTTCAGGTAAGAAGTGCGCACCCTGACCTTGCCATCCGGATAGTAGTGCTCGCTGTAAGTGATGACCCCGCGGTTGAAGTCATACTGTTTTTCCACGCTGCCGTCCTGGTCAGCGTCGATACGGTGCCGCTCAACGTTTTCTGCAACCTGGACACGCGTACCGTATGCCTTGCCTGCTTTGTCAGTGAGCGGCGCGCTCTCGCCGGGCCTGAGCGATTTGCCGGCACAGGCACCGGAAAAGCCGACGGCCGCCAACGCGAGAGCTGTGGCGAGAGCGTAGCGCATAGTCATCACGGAATAGCGATCAGGCCGTGGCCCCAGCGTGCGACAGGCAGGGCCTGCAGGCCCGTGCTGGTTCCCGGTTTGTTTGCGCTCCAGCCCAGGAATGGCGCAGACGTGCCGTTCGCACTCAGCGATGCAGCATAGACGTTTGTCGTCGCCTGGATGTTCTGAGCCGCTGCGGTACCAGTATTTCCCCCAACGACGTAGAGCACGTTGTTTAGAATCGCCGCACCAGGAAAGGACGTAGCTGTCGGCAGCGCCAGGCTTGTGCCCCATGCGCCAGTGTAGGGTGCCGCGAGGTTCTGAACGGTCGTGACTGAAGTCCATGCGGTCAAAGTTCCCGCGCCGCCGGCTGTGTTATTCGCGCCGCCGACAAAGCCTCCCGTGTTGGCAGTGTTGGCGGTTAAGCCTCCAATAGCGAGTATGAAGTTGCTGTTTCCTGCTGAGCCGGGCGAATAAAGAACGCACGCCATGCCACTGCGGTTCGTGAGCGTGGTCCCGAGTGTCGTTGTCGTAGGTGTTGCGGTCGCCAGGCCGGCATTCAGAAAGAAGGCCTGTGTGGCAGCGGTAATCGTCGCGGCGGCAGTCCGTGCGGTGTTGTGGATTACCGCCGTACCATCGGCAACGGCGCATTTGTCGCTGCCCTGGCCAGTCGTGCCGCCCAGTGCTGTCTGTGCCGTCGCCGTGTCAGTAGCCGGATCATACAACGCATTCATCGTCGATACAGCCCACGCTGTGGCCGCGTTGACACTGGTGCCACCCAGCACGAGTATTTTCGTTCCTACTACTACAGCACTACCGTGCGCCATTGCAGCGGGCAATGCACCGCCGGTGCTCCAGGCAAGGGTGCTTGTATCAAAGATTTGTGTCGTGCTGACGGCAGTTCCTGCGGCGTTAAAGCCTCCGAAAACATAAATCTTTGTGCCATAGCGGGCATAAGCCGCAAAACTAACCGGGGTGTAGGTTCCCGAAGTGGTTTCCGTAGTCCATGCGTTTGTGTCTGGTGAGTACGACAGCACTGTGCTGAGGGCAGCTGATAGGGCACCGGAGGTGCCACCGACAACCCAGAGTTTGCTGCCAGAAGTTGTTGAACTCGTGCCACTACCAGCAGCAGAAGAAGCTCCGCCCAGACTTGCAGCAGTGTCACTGAGTAGTGTTGAATTAGTCGTACAATTTGCTGCCGCGAGCGTGAGTCCGAGCAGCATGGGTATGAATCGTTTCATGATAATCTCCTTTTGAGTTTCTTTCAGAACATCAGGCCGACCGAGGCGTATGCTCCGAGGTGGTTGAGCGTGGCTGTACTTTCTGACACAGCGTGCCAGATACCTGCGAGGCGAAAGTTAATCATTTCGTTCAGGTGGTATTTCGCGCCCAGTTCTGCACCGTAGGCAAAGTCGAGCGACAGTTTTTCGTTCGCATTTGCCTGAATGCCGCGCGTGAGGTTTACTCCCACGTTACCCTGCACGAAAATATCGAGCGGCAGCGTGCCAAGCTGGCGGCTCAGCGCCATGGTCAGCACTCCCGGAAAAAGATCGATCTTTGTGGTGCTGACCGATTTGCCAGAGTTGCGCACATAACCGGCCTGCAGGCCCGGGCTGAGGCGAAGATTCCAGGGGAGCAAGAAGTGCGGAGCTTCTACCTGCAACAGGCCAAAATAGCCCGGAGAAAGCAGGTCTTTGAACGTGCCCAGTTGGTAGAGCATTGAACCACCCTTCAGCGTTAGCTCCCATTTTTTCGGACGCGCCGCTATCGCATCAGCTTGCCTGACTTTTTCAACATCCAGATAATCGATCTTTTCGACATTGTCGTTCCTGACCGGTACTTCTCCATTTGCAGTCTGTACATATGTTGTCGTTGCGTCTGCACGAGAGATGCTACCACGATATCGTGAACCATCTTTGGTCTTAACTTCGACTGCCCGGCGTTTTTCCGCGTCCGGGTCGAAGAGTATGTTGCGCTCAACGCGCTCGATTTTGTTCGGTTCAACGACCAAATCCTGGCCGGCAACCTTAATGATAACACGGCTTGCATTCATCTCGGTAATCTTGCCCACCAGCGACGTTCCATCGATGAGTGTGATGCGATCCTGGAGGTTATCCTTCAGGTTAACCTGGCGGTTGCTGTTGTCAGAAACAACGACCGTGCCGCTGGGGGCAGTTGTCACTACCGCCGGACCCGACTGGGCGATAAGCGGCTGGGTTCCGCTCAGGACTGCGGCCGTGAAGGCCATGGTAAGCGACATAATCTGATTTCTTTGCATGTGTTCCCCTTACATCCTAAATAGACGATATTACTACTCGATTCTCGACAGCCGGCTGGCGGTAACTTGATGGTAGGCGCCGGTAAAGGTTTTACACTTGTGGCCTGCCACGTACCGTGGTGGCAGGAAAGATACATGGCACCGAACAGGCACCTGCACAAAATGCACGACGCATTTGTCGTACCCGAGGGAAGCGAATTCAGCGATGAATTCTATGAACGCAACCTGCCACCCGAAGCAGGCGAGATCAAGAAGATACTTGCAAAAATCAACGAGCACTTTCACGAAGACTATGCCGTCAGTTTCACGAAGCACGTGGCGGAGTTTCTCGATCGAATGTACTTTCGCTCGCGTTGGGTGGGCTTCGACGAGCTGCCAAAACGCAACAATCCCCCTTTGCCGATCATCTACATCAGCAACCACTCGGGCATGGCCTTTCCGTGGGATGCCATCATCTTCTCGAGCGGGCTCCTGAAGCGTGCGGGTTACCAGCTGAAAGATGCAGCACGGCCGCTCATCTACAAGCTGCTGGCGGAGACCGACTATCTCAACCCGTACATGATGCACAACTTCTGGCGCAAGGTCGGCTGCATCGATGCGACCCTCGATAACTTCGAGGCCATGATGCACTCGTCGCTCGCCGACGTGCTGGTGTATCCCGAAGGTATCGGCGGCATCAGCAAGGGTTTCGACAAGCGCTACAAGCTGCAGCATTTCTCTCTCTCGTTCACGCGTATGGCGCTCAAGTTCAAGGTCGATATTGTTCCCATTGCGACTATTAACGGTGAGTATATCAATCCCTACAGCTACCGCATCGAGCAGATCAACAAGGCAATCCAAAAAGTCATCAAGCTGCCCTTCCTGCCTATGGGCCCTCTGCTCGGTCTTCTGCCGGCAAGTCCGTGGGCGTTCTACTTTGGCATGCCGGCCAAACTCACGTACGTCATGGGTGAACCGATCAAGATCTACGAGATGACAGACAAAGACCCTGCAAAAATCAGCAAAGGGGAGCTCCGACACATCACAAACCAGGTGCAGCAAAAGATGCAAAATCACATCTACGAATCAGAAGCACAGTATGGTCGCGACCCCTACCAGTGGGATGAGCTGATCGAAACCTGGAAGAGTAACCTGGACCAGATGCTGTATGCGCTGCCGAGTGGTTGGCCGTTGCTGTTTGCTGAACACGACCGGCAGTATGAAGAGCACAAAGCTGTTGAGCTCGATTACAGCAACACCGGTTTCTTGCAGGCGTTGGCGAAGAACCCCGACAAGGCGGCGTACATGGTGCCGTTCGCTGGTTGGATACCTCTGCTACGCAAAGCGCAGCTTTTTTCCTGATTTCCAGGCCGCCGGCCGTCGCTAGTCTTGCCCGGTATGAAATCAACAAACGCTTACGCATGGGCGCTCCAATTTATTGTGTGGACCATCTTGCTGTATGTCTTTCTTACGGGCACCGGTTTTGGCTATGTCAAGCGGCTCTCAAATCACTGGGCTATTCAGCTTGCTGTTACACTGGGAGGCTTGGTATTTCTTGCTGCAGTGCTCTATGCACTCAGCCAGCGCCTGTTCGCTGCCGAAAACGGAGAAAAGCCCATAGGGTTTTTCCGGGGTGTACTTTTCGCCATACTCGACCTGCTACTTGACTTCTTTTACATTATCGGCAGTACGATCCTGATTATGGGTGGTTTACTGCTCTCGCTGATTGGCATCAGCGACGTGGCCTGTGCCGGCAGTTCGGTCACCGAAAAAACCGTGCCGATGCTCATCATCGGCGTGGTTTCGCTTTTCCTGGGAATCGCCCTGAGGTCTGACGACTCCCTGGAAGGATACGCTGCCATGAAAGAAAAGCTCGATCGCGACTCATGAATTCGTGCTGTCGGATTGTACCTGCCATACCCGAAGCGTACTACAGTGCCGCGCAGCCTGAGACCTCGGTGGGGCATTGATAGCCGTAAGTTAATCACTGTAACCTGAAGCGGTGCTCTTCACCACAGCGGGGAACATCCTTCACTGAATGTCGAATTGAACGGTATTTGAGGTAAGATCAAATGCAGACAGTGTAAAATGGTACCTGCCTGCTTGCAGGGGGCACTTTGGGGAGACACCAACAAGCCGCCCATAGAATGATTCTTCATCATATTCATCCCAGTGTGAGAAATTGACAACTGTGTGCCGAAATTCGCCACCGGGAGGTACTATAAGGGACTTTGTCATCGGCAGACGGGGATTCACTGCACAGAACCGGATGTATTGTTTCTCAGGCATCTTTACGAGCATGAACCTGTAACCACCCCATTCAGGTGTTCTTAGCTCGCGCTCAACACCGGTCTCGTTGAACAGAGTGATATCAATAGCAATGGGTTCTCCGCGAGCGTAAACACTCTTATTCGGCCGGATTTCAAATGTGATGTTGAAGGCTGGCAACCCCAATGCTTGCGGGCAGGTGCATACGGGTCTCGACATTATGGCCTGAGTATACAGGTTTGCATTAAAGACGAGGAAAAGCATTAGTGGCGCAAATACTTGCCGACAGAAAAAATATTTCATTGCTTGCTTTTCGGTTGCACTGCCACAGTGCCAGTCCGCAGGTTGATTTCGAAACGAAAGTCTAAGCCTGACACATTCCGTTCGTTGGTGTAGTAAACGTGTTCACCTGTCAGCTCGGCCCGGTAAACGCCGTCCGTTTCTGATGCGTCCACGAGACAGACGGTTGCCTCGATGTGCGCGTAGGTGAGAATGATCTGCTGTTCGAGCAACAGCCCGAGCAGTTCTGCGGGCTGCCAGCGCTTTAGCGCAGCCGGTGTCGCCACGCCGATCACTCCGCCTTTGCGCAGTGGCCTGCCAGTCACATCTTGCCGTGTGAGATCACCAAAGTAGCGCGCATTGACCACGACGGCCCTGTCCTTTTCAGAGCGGTAGAGAAAAAAATCATTCGCGGCAATGCCACCCGGTTGTGCAAGCATGTTCGGCGCGGCGGGGCGCTGCTTCACTGCGCGCACGGTAAAGGTCGCCTCTTCGGCAGCGGCGTCGCCCGTGAGCCCGTTCCATGGGTTGCTGTGGCGTTGAATGTGCCAGGTCTTGAAGCAGGGGCTGTCTTTCATGCTGGTCTTGTGGGTTTTGGCAGTGAGTGGCGGTAGCAGCAAAAAACAACCAACGGTGACCACGACCATATGCTGCAATATGAATAATCGCGCGCACACTGCCCGATGATGTTCGCAACGGATCATGGCCTACGTCAACCGCATTCGCTAACTGCTTGCCGGTTCTGGTCGGTGCTGCAGCCGGTCATGCAGTGATCGTCCTTTTGAACCTGCCGCAGGCCGATGCGCGTCTCGCCAGCACCGCGCCGCTGGTGGCCAAAGAGTTCGGCATCGCCGGACTGGTGGTTCTGCCCCACCCGGCACCCGCGGCTGGTGACAGGTTGCGGGAACTTATGCCAGGCAGCGTGCTGCTCCAGGGCCCCTTCACGGCTACCGAGATCAGGACGCTGAGGCAGCAGTGGGGAGAGCTGGATGCTTACATTTACTGCTACCGTCCCGGCAGTGAGTTTTACCTGCAGCATGCACCGTTGTCCCCCGGCTCGCAGCAGAGTTATGAAGCGCTCGAGAACGCATCGCGCCATTCGGACGTTGGTTTTCCGCTGCCCGGTGCAACAGCAGAAGAGTTCATCCGCAATGTCTTCGCGGATATCTGTTACACGGGTGACCTCGTCGCGCCGTCACCGCGCTTCGCCAGCGAGTACACTGCCTTGGCTGAACGGCTGCGCACCATTCTTCCACGGGCAGAGCTGCACCACATCGGCAGCACGGCGCTCGGCATCATGACAAAACCGGTTCTCGACATGCTGCTGGTGGTAACGCGCGATACTGCCCTTGCGAGTGTTGTGCCCGCATTGCACGAGCTCGGCTTCTACTGGGTCGATTACCCCGGCAACGAGACTCGTTGGTATTTCCGCTATGGATTTCCACGGCAAATGCACATTCACCTCGTGCGGCAGGGCTCAGAGGAGGAGCGCATCCACCTGCTGTTTCGTGATCGCCTGCTGGCAAATGAGCAGCTCCGCAGTGAGTATGAGCAGCTCAAGGCGGTGTTGAGTAGCCGCTACAGCCACGACCGAGCCGCGTATGGCAGGGCGAAGTCTGCCTTTATCGAATCAGTCCTGGCCTGAGCCAGCACTCCCATTGCGCTTGCCGCCGACTCTTCAAAAAGCGGCCTGACTCACGGAGTAACGTGTATATGCACAATCAAAACCTGGTATTCGACATCATTCCCAAAGACCTGTTCGACATACGCCGCGACGGTACCCTCGTCGAGTCGATTCAGCACCTCATCGAGCAGTGCCACCCCGGCACCACCCAGATGAAACTCGAAACGCTTTCGGGCGAAGAGTCGGTCGCATCGATACCGTTTGCCATGTCGAACCGCGCGCTCCATGGCCTCTTGCACGGCGGCGCTTACTTCACCGTCGGCGATACCATTACCGCGATGATGTGCCTCTTCTTTATTGAAGAACCCAACGAACGCATGCTCACGATCAATGCCTCGATTCGTTACCTGCGCCCGGTCAACCGCGAGACCGTGAAGGCACGAGCGGTGCTCAAGCGCCGCGAGGGCAAGAATCTCTATTTCGTCTGCGACTTCTTTTTGCCCGATGGTAAACGCGCCGCGCAGGCGAAGTACCACTACGTGCTGGCACAGATTCGGTAACGGCTCACGCGCGCCGTGCGAGCGTGTTCAAGACGGTATTCGCCGCATTGAAGCCGCACATGCCGTGCACACCGCCGCCCGGCGGCGTTGAAGCCGAACAAAGAAAGATTTTCGGGTTGGGCGTTGAATACGGGTTCAAGCGCGCCACCGGCCGCGTCAGAAACTGGCAGAGGTCATTGACCCCACCCGTGATCGCTCCGCCGACGTAGTTCGCGTTGTAACTGTGAAAGTCGCGGCAGTTCATGCTGTGCCGCTTAAGCACCAGCTTTTTGAACCCCGGCGCAAAACGTTCTACCTGGTTCTCGATAATTTCGCTCATGTCGAACGTCGAGTTGTGCGGTACGTGTGCGTAGGCCCACAGCGTGTGCCTGCCCTTCGGTGCGCGCGTTTTGTCGAACTGGCTCTGCTGGGTGAGCAAAACATACGGCTGCGCCGGATGTTCCCCTTTCCACACGGCGGCTTCTGCGGCGGCGATTTCTTCGAAGCTGCCGCCAAGGTGCACGGTCGACGCCTTCAGGCAGTCGGCGTTCTGCCAGGGAATTGGTCCCTTGAGGGCATAGTCGACCTTGAACACGCCGGGGCCGTAACGAAACTTTTTAAGCCGCGAGACGTAGCCTGCCGGCAGCACGCCGGCGAAGTGATTCGCCAACAGGTCAGGGCTTGTATCGAAAAGGTAGGCGCGCGCTTCGGGCAGGTCACCCGGCGATGCGACGCGCTGGCCTGTTCTGATCGTGCCACCGAGTGACTTAAAGTACTTTGCCATCGCCTGCGTGATCGCGTGCGACCCACCCTTGACGACCGGCCAATTGTGCATGTGCGCAGTGACAAGAAAGACCAGTGCGACCGCCGCGGTCAAAGACTGCTCGAGCGGCAGTATCGAATGCGCGGCGCAGCCGGCGACCAGTGCGCGCGCCTCTTCTGTTTTGAAGCGTGCCGCCAGCGCTTCGGCGCTGCGCAGGGCCTTAAGGCCGAAGCGCGCCATCAGCAGCGGGTGCCGCGGGAAACGGGTCAGCGAGACGGTGAGCGCTTCTTCGATCAGTTCATTGCTGCAGCAGACAAAGGGTTTGAGCAGCTTGTGGTAGGCTTTGCCGTCGACACCGAGGCGGTCTGCAGTCTCTTCGAGTGACTGCGTCAGCAATACCGCGCGTCCACCCGCAAGCGGGTGTGCAACCGAAGCTTCGGGAAAGATCCATTCGAGGCCATACTTTTCGAGCGGCAGGGAGCGCAAGAAAGGTGAAACAACACCCATCGGGTGCGCTGCTGCGCACACGTCGTGCCTGTAGCCTTTAAGGGTCAGTTCACTCGTGCGAGTGCCGCCGCCGATTTCGTCGTGCGCCTCGAGCACGACGACCGAACGTCCCGCCTGCGCAAGGCGGATTGCTGCGGCCAGGCCATTGGGGCCTGAACCGACAATGACTGCATCGGTCACGGTATTTCCCAGGGCTGCCGTTTCACGAGCTCGTCGACCGGCATTTCACCGGCTTTGATCTGGCCGTCTTTAAGGTCGTACAGCCGGTAGCTCAGTGTGCGCCTGAAAAGTGGCTCGCCCTCGATGAAAACGCAGCGCACCTCGCCCGAATCAAAATCACACTGCTGCTGCACGAGGCGCGCGAGTGTTTCATTGTGCAGGTGCCCGTCGCCGAAGTTGTAGCCTATAATTTGTCCCGCAATCACCTCGCCTTCGGCGTACGTGTAGTCTTCGACCCGCGGCACCGCGCGGGGTATCAGTGCCGAGAATGCGCGCCCGTGCAGGTGCATGAGCCGAAACGCCATCACCTTGCTCAGAATTGCGGCAGTGTCGGCTTCGCTGTAAAACATTCTGAGCTGGTCGGGTACCCAGCGCGCACTCGTCGTGAGTTTCTTGAGCTTCTCATGTGAGCCTTTTTCGAACAGCCACACCGAAACCGGCCAGTTGCCGGCGTAGTAGCGCATCGAAATCAGAAACGAAAGCGCATGCGGGTAAATGTTCCCGATCACCGGTAGCGCTATCGAACAAAAGCCGACGAAAACCAGGAGTTCTGCGGGTGACGAGGTAATCGGGACTGCATGGTGAGCACCAAAAAAGAAAAATGCAGCATAGACGACCATGAAGTTCCATTCAATCGGAACTCCCATCGGGACGTTTGACGTGATGTAGATGTGCAGGCCCAGCATCAGCGCAAAGCCAGCATAGTAGCCATAGCTGCCGGCCGGCGAGAAAAGAAAGAACAGCGGTATGGTCAGCTCGACCGCAGTACCCCAATGCCCGGCGAGGCGAGCGAACCGCGAAGGATTCAGATCGTTCGGGTAATCTTTGAACATGAATTTGCGCATGAACTCAAAGCGCGTAAACGGACTGTTCGAATTCATGACTCCGACAACATATGGAAAGTGGCGGTTGAGTTTCGAGAAGCCGGCAAAGAACCAGAGTGTCAGCTGTACCATTTTCGCACCGCCGATCCATGCGGGGGCGAAGAGGAAGCAGACGGCTGTAACCCAGTAGTGTTCGCCGCGCGCCGCGAGAAACAGCGTGCGGTCCATGACACCGAGTACCGGCAGTATGACTGCGACAGGCAGCACATCTTCAAAAGTGATAGTAGCGCGCGTCAGTACCCAGCCCAGGCTTACGAGCAGCGCTGCATAGAGCGCCACGTCGAGTATGCTGCGCGTCGCACCGCCGAGCAGCGGCAGGCGGGGGTAGAGCGCCAGCTTGGTGGTACCGGGGCGCAGAAAATAGAGAAATCCGCCGATGGGAGGGAAATATCTTCCGGTCAAAGGCCCGCTGCCACAGCCGAGCCCGAGCACTTCAAAGAGCATGCTCCAGAGAATGGCTTTCTGGAATGCAACCGGCTCGAAGATCCAGTTTTGCCATTCGCCCACGCTACCCATGCCCGGCGTGAACGAACAGAAGAATGCCCAGGCATAGATATAGAAGATGACTTTGAAGACATAGAGCGCATACGCGCCCAGTGGTGTGCCATAACCCTGCACCGCCCAGGCCTGGCACGCAAGTCGTACCTGTTCGGGGAAGGGTTTGTTCTGCCATGCAACCGGGTCGTACGGCGGCGGTGTTGGTTTGAGTAGGCCCATGACCCATCGACCACCGGTGGTTCGCGCCGTCAAGAATGGCGTTCACCACTGCCGGGGCCGGCGGCCGGTTACGCTGAGCGCGCAAAGCGGAACTCGACCACCTGCCGGTAGGTCTCACCGGGGCGCACCAGCGTCGAAGGAAAGTGTGCGATGTTCGGTGAGTTGGGAAAAAACTGCGGCTCGAGGCAGAACGAACCGTGCCTTCGATAGACCGCGCCTCCTTTGCCCGGCACCTCAGGTAGGTCGTGGTTCGCGGTGTAGAACTGCAGCGCCGGGTAGCTAGTATGGATTTCCATAGCTACGCCGGTCTGGGGCGCCACCACGCGCGCGGCGAAATAGAGGCCCGCAGTCGGCGGCCGCGTCGTATCGACCACGAAGCATTGGTCAAAACCGCCGCAGCTTTGTAACGGGGGAAAATCCGCCTTAAGCCTATCGCCAATACGCGTGGGATTTCGTAAGTCAAGCGGAGTCTTTTCGACGGGCAAAAGTTTTCCCGTCGGTATCGAATCAGCATCGACCTCGAGATAATGTGCCGCGTTGATCTGCACGACATGGTCGTCGATGCTGCCGGCGTCGTGGCCCGCGAGATTGAAGTACGAGTGGTGCGCGATGTTGAGGTGCGTCGCCTTTTGCGGTACGGCGGTGTATTCGATGCGCAGCGTCGGGCCGGGCAGAAATTTGTAGTGAATGCTATAGTCGACCGGCCCGGGAAAACCAAACTCATCGTCGGGACTGTGGTAGGTGAAGGCAATTCCGTCGGTCGCGGCTGTGGTTCGACTGCGCTCACCACGAGCGCAATTCCATAGCACTGAGTCGAGGCCCTGCTCGCCGCTGTGCAGCAGATGGCCGTTGCCGTTGGGCGTGAAGCGGTATTCGGTGCCGTCGATCGCAAAGTGTGCGTTGGCGATGCGGTTGGCAAACGGGCCGACGTTTGCGCCGAAGAAGCGCGCACCTCTCCGGTAGTCTTCGTCGCTGTCATAGCCCGCCACCACGTCGACGAGGTTGCCGTTGCGGTCGGGTACCGAGAGCGAGACGAGGCGCGCGCCGTAGGGTATTAGCCGCACGGCGCTTTATTTCATAGAATGCAGGCCGATGATATTGCCTTCTGTGTCTTTCACCAATGCCATGAAGCCATGTTCGCCGATCGGTGTTTTCTCTTGTTCGACACTGCCGCCATGCTGCTTTGCGCGGGCTGCCTGCACCGAACAATCTTCGCAGCCGAAGTAGACGAGCGTGCCACCGACACCGGGACTAAAGCCCTGCATTTTGACCAGCATACCACCCGAGCCATAACTCGACATGCCAGCTTCTTTATCCATCGGAAAAAACCACATGTCCATTTCGGTTTCGGGGGTCGGGTTTGGCATCGGTTCGAGTTTGGTTTGAAAGACGGCCTCGTAGAACGTCTTTGCGCGCGTCATGTCGTCGACGTAGATCTCAAAGTGTACGACTGGGTTGTTTATCATGGGTAGCTCCTGTAGGTTTTGTTATTTTGTCGAAATGCGAAAGATCTTCCCGCTGCCAAAATCTGCCGCGTAGATGTTGCCGGCTGCATCGCGGCCGAAGCTAGAAACCAGTATCGGCCACCGCCCAAGCGTGTAGATCTTCTGCACGCGGTCGCCGGTTTTTTCGGGTAATTCCATCGCCCACAGCCGACCACTGACGAAGTCCGCAAAAACGTACTTGTTCTTCAGTCCGGGTATTTCAGACGCCGTGTAAACATAGCCACCGGTAATGGACTGGCCTTCTTTGCGCCCATATTCATAAACCGGGTCGGAGAGATTTGCCGTTCTGCAGTTTTCTTTCGGTTCAAAACAGTGAAAGCCCTCACGCGCGTTCCAGCCGTAGTTGCCACCTTTTTCGACAATATCGATTTCTTCAAAAAGATCTTGCCCCACGTCTGCAACGATCAGGCGACCCTTCGGATCAAAGCTATAGCGCCATGGGTTCCGAAATCCGATGGCCCAGGTTTCGGGTGCGTAACGCGCATCACCGACATACGGATTATCCATTGGTATGGAATAGGGTTTTCCCGAAGGTCCCGGCTCGACCGAGACACGCAACATGCTACCGAGCAGGGTAAGCGGGTTTTGCCCATTGCCTTTCGGGTCATCTTTGAAACCGCCATCGCCCCAGCCGATATAGAGCATGCCATCGGGTCCGAATGCAAGTTGCCCCCCGTTATGGTTGGCGTAGGGCTGCGCGACGCGCATCAGAATGCGCTCGTTGCCAAGGCTGGCTTCAGATATCGCGGCCGGTTTTGACACGACCCATTCGGCCACGCGGCTGACATCTTTGCTGCCCTCACCTGCAACATAGTTAAGGTAAATCTTGCCATTCTTTGCGAATTCGGGGTGAAACGCGACACCCAGAAGACCTTCTTCAGCATGGGTAATAACACTGATCTTAGCCAGGACGCCTGTCGCTTTGGTGCGCAGATTAACCCACTTGAGCGCACCGGTCTTTTCTGCAATGAGAGCAATCTCTTTTTCTACAGGCGAAAACTGGATATCGACGGGTTGCGTGAAGCCTGATGCCATGGGCAAGAGCGCAACAGGAATTTTTTCACGGCTCGCATCGGCATCGCTATAACGCGGTTGCATTGCTTCCCCGGCGCCTTCAACCTTATAGTTTTCGGGCGCACCCAATACATGGATTATCTTGCCTTTGATCGCCTCGTTGAAGATCAGGACGAAAACTCCCAGAAACGCCATTATTCCTAAAGTAACCTTGTATCCTTTCTTCATGCATTAGCTCCCGTGGTCACACCCGCACCTGCTACCATCTGGTTTCGGACTCATGCAACCTGGCGAATGGCGCGTGCAGCGCACACTCTTTTCGGACCCAGGAAATACCGGGGCAAACAGTGAGACAGCATACAATTCGTCCTCGACAACACAGACAAAGCCCTTACGCTTCCCGCTGTTATGCTCAAACGCCGCACTCATATTCTTGCCTTCGTGTTCGGCATCGGGCAGACCCCGCTCATTGCAGCCCTGCCCGTCTGGTGGGATTCGCCGGAACAAAAAATCTCCGTCGGCAGAAATATTGCGTATCTCGAAGATGCCTCCAAAGACAAGAGCATCATGCAGGTTTCTGCGCCCGCATTCCAGGCGCAGTTTGTCGATTCGAGCGGCGACACTCTCAACTTTGGCCAGACCAACCACGACTACTGGCTCAGGATAACTTTCGAGCGCAGGAGCAGCGAAACCCGGTCACGGGTACTGGAAATTGACCAGAGCAATATCGACATTGTCGAATTCTACGCACCTGATGGCAATGGCGGTTACACAATGCACGCAGCGGGAATGCTTTATCCCTTCTGGCAGCGACCGATCAGGAACAGGAACTTTGTTTTCGCCATTGACCTTAACCCCGGCGAGAAAAAGACCTTCTATATGCGCGCGCGTACGTGCGGCGGTCTGATCATGCCGTTTGTATTATGGGACAAAGAAGCATTCAACGAGTACAATGCGAACGTCCAGCATGGCCTGGGGCTTTACTATGGCATCATGATTGTCATGATTCTTTACAACCTTTTCATCTACTTTTCCGTTCGCGATATCAGCTATTTCTATTATGTCTGTTATATTTCCGGGTTATTGTGGCTGCAGCTGGTGCTGACCGGTCACGGCTTTCAGTACCTTTGGCCCAATGGCACCTGGTTACAGCGGAATGCCTACATTCTTTCTTCGAACTTCATGCTGGCGTCAGTATTGATGTTTTCGAAGCGCTTTCTCAATACCAAAGAGCTGGTACCGTGGTTAGACAAGGCGTTTAAGGTTTCCATCGGCGTTCTCGTGGTGCTTTTCTTTTCGCCTATGGTGCTTCCGCCTGAAATTACCACCAAGGCGACCCTCGCGGTCACGATTCCACCGTTAATCATGGTGTTCGCGGCGGCGGTCATAGCGTTTATGCGCAAGTACCGACCGGCCCGGTTTTTTCTCCTCGCCTTTACCGTACTGCAGATTGCCGGTATTATTGTCGTTCTGAAGTTTGTCGGTGTTCTCGGGTCGAATGTTCTGACGGATTATGGGCTGTACTTCGGCTCTGCACTTGAGGTTGTCTTGCTCTCTATTGCTCTCGCCGACCGCATCAATATCATGAAAAAAGAGAAAGAAGAAGCACAGCGCAAGACACTCGAAATGCAGAAAGTGCTGACCGAATCGTATGCGCGCTTTGTACCGCGCGATTTTCTCGCCAACCTCGGCAAAGAGTCCATTCTTGATGTCCGCCTGGGTGACCAGGTGCAGAAGAATATGGCTGTTCTTTTCAGCGACATAAGATCGTTTACGACAATGTCTGAGGCCATGAGCCCGACGGAAAACTTTAACTTTATCAATTCATACCTGGGACGAATGAGCCCGATTATTCAGCGGCACGGCGGCTTCATCGACAAGTTCATAGGCGACGCGATCATGGCGCTGTTTGAGAAATCGGTTGCCGACGCGGTAGGGGCAGGTGTTGAGATGCAGCGGTACCTGAAAGAATACAACACCTACCGGGCGGCCAAAGGATACCAGGCGATAGAAATCGGTGTCGGCGTCCATGCGGGCTCGCTCATGCTGGGGACAATCGGCGCTGAAGATCGCCTCGAGGGCACGGTCATTTCAGATACCGTAAACCTGGCATCGCGCATTGAATCACTGACCAAAATTTATGCCGCGCGCATTGCGGTCAGCGAAACCACGATAGCTGAAATAAAACCGCTCAAGCAGTTTCGTTTCAGGTTTCTCGATCGCGTGACTGTCAAGGGTAAGAGTAAGCCTGTTGGCATCTATGAGATTATCGACGGTGACGAAGAATCGGTGCGTGAGCTGAAGCTGAAATCCATGGACGATTACCTGCAAGCAGTCACCGCTTACCACGAGGGTCGGCTTGCCGATGCAAAAGAGGCCTTTGCCCGCGTTCTAAAGATCTACCCTGCAGATAGACCGTCCCTCGTATACGAAAGCCGCCTTGCAACTGCGTGATGCCGGTGCATCACCCTCTGCGCCTATTCCCAAAGCTTTTGCGGGTAGTCACCCTTCGCGATGAGCGCGTTCAGTTTTTCGACCACCTTCGGCCGGTCTCCCTGGTACGTAACCCCAAACCATTCTGAATCAGTGGTGAGTACTTTGAGCTTAGCGGTGCCGCTTGCCACCAGGTTGTTCACCACTAAAGGAATAAAAAACTCCGCCTTGATATTGTCGCTGTTGTTCTTGAGGAAGTCGACAAACATTTTGTCGGAGTGCTCAAAATAATCGGGAGTAAAACCCCACATGTTCATCGACACGATCGCCTTGTCGTCGACCGGCACCATGTTGCCATTTTCGTCTTTGAATTGAATGGTACCATTGATGCGCTCGATGTGCGTGCGCTCGACGACGGTCGTGAGGTAGCCGTTCGCGTCGGCAGAGCAGACGCCGCGCGACACAGCGCCGAGTTCAGACAGCGTCCTGCCCAGCTGGTAGCCTACCATGCAGTAGTCATTCTGTTTGCCGACAACGCCCGTCAGAAACTTGCCCAGTGCTTCGAACGAGTGGCGGCCATAGTAGTCATCGGCATTGATCACGGCGAACGGTTCTTTGATCACTCCTGCGGCCATCATCACCGCGTGGTTGGTGCCCCATGGTTTGGTGCGCTCGGGGTTGAGCTTGAATTTAACGTCGGGCTGAGCCGGGTCGAAGCCCGGTATATTCTCGAGTTCCTGCATCACGTACTCAACCTCGATCTTTCCCTTGTAGCGTTCTGCTGAAAAGACAGCTTTAAAGTCGTCCGCAAAGCTGTTGCGGATGACGAACACAACCTTGCCAAACCCGGCCCTGATCGCGTCATAGACCGAGTAGTCCATGATCGTCTCGCCGCCGGGGCCCAGGCCATCCATCTGCTTGAGGCTGCCGTAGCGGCTGCCCATGCCCGCTGCGAGAATGAGGAGGGTGGGTTTTTGCATGGGTAAATTTTTTCACGCCCCATACGGCGTCAGTACTTAAGTATCCAGTTTCTCCACGGTTTCGGTCATTTGCGCGAAGCATGCACCGCAGATTCCGTGCGTCAGCTGTGGCAGGCGTTGTTGCTCAAAAAGCTGCAGGTGGCTGACAGCTTCTTCCACTTCAACCCATTTGCCGTTACCATTGCTCACGTGTACTCGGTTGCACCACGCGCAGACACGCAACAAATCGGGGGAGCGCTCTGTCTTACTCGAAAAGAGGGCGACTGGTAAGCGGCTCTCAATGTTGATGGGCACGGTTTCAAACCGGACATTGCCATCTGCATCGCCGTCAATGTGCATCTCGAGTAAACGGCGGCAGTCAGGCCCGTCACACCGCAGCCTGAACCGCGTGGTGCGGCCATCGCGAACCCGGGAAATTATCTTTTTGTAGAGGGATACCGTTATGTCATCGGAAATAAAATCCCAAAGTGATTTCCCGAGGATATCCGGGTGCGCTAATCCAGGGCCATCATTCGCTTCGGCAAACTGTGACCAGTTGTCGTCGAACCATCTGATGCGGTCTTCGGCATCTATTTCGTAGCGGAGGCGTGCATTGCCCCTGGCTTCAGTACCCGATGCTGTATTCTCCTGCACTACTTGAGTACCCTTCTTTTCTACGCTATAGATCAAGCCTCAATACATGGCCGCGCATTGGCTGCTGCAGGTATTTTGAAGACTGGGCAAGTACGCGTGGATACGCTTTCATATTCCCCCGCAGGCCTTGCGCTGTGCAAACTCGACGCATTTTTGCCGCAGGCCGGGGAGGCGAATTTCGTAATGGGCTTCGCACATCGTTGCCGCGCCTTCGCCCGTGCAACTCTCTGCGACGAGCTTTTTGGCCGCGTTGAGTTCTTTTTCCATACGCCGCATCTCTTCTGACACGATCACCTTTGGCGCACCGGGTTTGCACTCCATCAGGTAGACGCGGGGGTCGGCGCTGCGGCAGAGTTCCATCGCGCGGCCAAGCGCGCCTGCCTTGGCATTCTTTGCTGCCCCGGCCTGCAGCTCTTTCTGCGTGCTGCCGGCAGGCAAATCCCTCGCACTGCCAAGGGAATAAATCAGGATGGTATTGTCGTCTGCAAAATGGCTCTCGCGCCTTTGCGGGGTGGCTGTCTGGTTACTGGTTGAACTGCACGAAACCAGAAGAATCAGGCAGCAGAGGCTGATCAGTCGTTGCATACCTGCAAAAGCATTACGGAAACATTCTGTCAATTGGGTATACAGAGCACCGCTGCCAGTCTCAGTCTCAATCATTTGCACCGAAGTGGGGATTTGCTAATCTGCTTTCAACAGCTCTGCTTAGTCCACATACGCACTTTCATGCACCTGGGCACAATTGATTTGACCGGGCCATGGTGTTCAGGCTTTTGCAAGCCAGTCATCCGCATAGGGTAAGAGCCTATAATGAAGCGAATCTACATCCACCTCAGCACTGTTTTTACCCTGCTGGGCATTGCTGCCGGCGCGAGTGATCGCAACCCCGAGCAGTTTACACCCACTCAGGCAAACTGGAAAACTTTTGAATCTAAACCTCTTGCGGGTGGTGTGAATAAATCGCACGACCCCGATGGCGTCGGCTGGATTTCGAAAAAAGCCTGGGAGGCTGCAAAATGGGACGGAACGGTTTACGATCCCACAAAAGTGACAAAGGCGCAATTTGCGAAAGCGATTTGCCCCGGGCCCGATACGATCAGGGGACTGCGTGAAGTATTCTATCGCCATAAACCTTTTGCCGATAACAAGAACCCCACGCGCGCCGAAGTCGACGAATGGCACCGCATTGCCATCAACCACGTGCGCGCCCTTGTAGGGTATACGGGCGCCGACCGCGAAGTGAAAAAGGATCACTGCATGTTCAAGCGCGCGCTGTGGGGCGATGAGCGCAAGTTCACCACGATGTGGGACGCAAAATACCCGGGCAAAACAGGCTCTGCAGCCGGACCCTGCCAGGGCAGCAAGAACGCGCACTGCGGCGCCAGTTTCTTGCCCGATGCCACCGACCAGTTGCCTTACCTGCCTGCCGGGCAAGCCACGTGCAAAGCGCAGCAGGGTTCAGAGGGAGTTTTTAGCGCTCCGAAATCCAATATCCCCTGGTCGATAAAATGGTCGCGTGCCTTCTGTGCTACACTGGCCGCCGAAGGTTATTGGGGCGGGCATACCGGCCCCTGGTTTCACCGCGAAAAGTTCGGCTTCAGCTTCTGGGACGCCGACCCCGCAAACAACAACAGCAATGCCGTCCTGCGCGCAAAATGGACGGGAAAGCTGATGCCGAATCTCTACAAGAAACCCTGAGGTAACAACTACGAGGCCTCTTGCGCGAAGGCTCAGCAGGTAGGCTCAATGCTGCCTGCTTTACGGGACAACTCGATGACTATGAGTGCCTCGAATACCACCTGCGGTATGTTTCCTATCTTATCGGTCTGGAATCAGGCTGACCTCCAATCCTTTGCTGCGCTGGAGAAATGCTGGAAAAACAACCGAAATCTGACGCACCGAACGACACTGGCTACCAAAGCCTGTTGTTGAAGCTTGCCAATACCTTCGTCAGCCTTCCGCCACATCTCGCTGACGTGGCCATCAACGATGCTCTGAAGCAGACCGGTGAATTCTTTTCCGTAGACCGGGCTTATGTCTTCGCCTATGATCATACCAGGGGCGTGACCTCAAATACCCATGAATGGTGCGCACCGGGAATCTCACCGCAGATGGATAATCTGCAGGACATACCGCTTGCCGAAATTCCCGAATGGGTCGATCAGCACCGCGCGGGACAATCACTGCTCATACCCCGGGTGTCGCAGCTACCACCAGGGCATTTGAAAGATGTACTGTCATCGCAGGATATCCAGAGCCTGTCGGCCTTTCCCCTGATGATAGCAGGCGAGTGTACCGGGTTTGTTGGTTTTGATGCGGTCCGGGCGCCCCGCGCTTTCGGGCAGCGGGAGATCGAGCTGCTCGGGCTCTTTGCACGATTGCTGGCAAATCTAAAAATCCGGCGCGAATCGGAGCAGCGTGCGAGTCATAACGCTAACCTGTTGCAGTCAGTACTCGAAAGCCCCCAGGGCATGGTGATCTTCGCCCTGGACCGGGAGTACCGCTACCTTGCGTTCACCGACGCCCACCGCGAGACCATGCGGCAGATCTGGGGAGAGACCATTACCGTCGGTCGGAGTATACTCCTAACGATAAAAGCCGATGAAGACCGGATCAGGGCACAGCACAATTTTGACCGCGCGTTCAGGGGAGAATACCTTGTAACAGAGGAGCTGTATGGCGACGAAAGATTTTCCCGCCGTTGCTACGAAAACCGGTATAGCCCGCTACTAGGGGAAGATGGTTCCATCGTTGGCGTCACCGTATTTGTCACAGACATCAGCGAGCGCAAGCAGGCAGAAGATAAACTTCGCCTGGCAGCAAGTGTCTTTGAGCATGCGGGCGAAGGCATCATCATTACAGATGAAAATGCCGTGATCATCGATGTGAACGAAACCTTCACACGCATTACGGGCTTCAGCCGCGAAGACGCAATCGGTAAAACCCCCAAAATACTCAGTTCAGGTCGGCATGACCGCGCCTTTTACGCCCGTATGTGGCAACAACTAACGGAGACCGGCTCGTGGCAGGGCGAAATATGGAATCGTAACAAGCGAGGTGAGACCTTTCCTGAATCGCTGACGATTGCAGCTGTACCCGGTACTGAAGGCAGGGGCCGGCGTTATGTGGCCCTGTTTTCTGACATCACTGAGCTCAAGAGTCATGAAAGGCGCCTGCAGCATCTGGCTCATTTTGATCCATTGACTGGTTTGCCGAACCGGGTACTGCTGGCCGACCGCCTGCAGCAAGCGATGACACACTGTCGGTTGAAGGAAACATTACTCGCTGTTGCTTTTCTTGATCTCGATGGCTTCAAAGCGATCAACGATTCACATGGACACGCGACAGGCGACGACCTGCTGGTCACCATTTCAACCCGCATGAGCGAATGTCTTGGTGAAGCAGATACGCTGGCGCGCCTCGGTGGCGATGAATTTGTTGCTGTGCTGCTTGATCTGCAGTCGCCGGCAGACTGTGAGCCCATTCTGAAGAAGCTGTTGGCAGAAGCTGCGCGCCCGGTTGAGTTACACGGTGCGTCTTACAGGGTTTCGACGAGCATCGGCGTCACATTTTTTCCACAGGCGAGTGTCTCAGATGCCGAACATCTGCTGCGGCAGGCTGACCAGGCAATGTACCAGGCAAAGATAGCGGGAAAAAATCGCTACCATATCTTTGACACAGAGCACGATCGCCACGCTCGCGACCGTCATGCAACGATCGAGCGAATCCGCGAAGGCTTGCATGCCGGCGAGTTTGAACTCTTCTTTCAGCCCAAGGTGAATATGCGCACCGGGATGTTCATGGGTGCTGAAGCGCTTATCCGTTGGCGACACCCGGAACGCGGCTTGCTCACGCCCTATTTATTTCTCCCCATTCTCGAAAACCATTCCCTCATGGATGAACTTTCCGATTGGGTTATGAGCGCAGCGTTCAGTCATGTTGCCCGTTGGCTCAGCGAGGGTATCGCTGTTCCCGTCAGCATCAATGTTGCTCCGTCTGAACTGGAAACCCCTGGGCTTGCGGACCGTATCCGAAAATACCTGGCGATCTACCCGCAGGTGAGCCCTGCACTGATACAGCTGGAAATACTCGAATCGAGCGCCATGCAGGATATCGCGCAGGTATCCGGCACGCTCGGTGAACTGTCACGCATGGGCATCGCCCTGGCGCTCGATGATTTCGGTGCCGGCTATGCATCCCTGAGTTATCTCAAACGATTACCGACCGAGACCATTAAGATAGACATGAGTTTCGTGCGTAACATGCTCGATGATCCTGAAGATCTCTCGATTCTCGTCGGCGTGCGCGACCTCGCGTCGGCCTTTCGGAGGCAGCTGGTGGCCGAAGGCGTTGAGACTGAAGAACACGGAGTTGCTCTTTTGCAGCTCGGATGCGAGTTGGGTCAGGGGTATGGCATCTCTCGCCCGATGCCTGCAGCTGAATTGCAGCACTGGCTGCAAACCTGGAAACCATCGGCCAGGTGGCAACAACAGCGGCCGTTGCCCCGGGAAAAGACTAATCTTCTCTTTGCTGCAGCAGAGCACCGGGCCTGGGCCCTTGGGGTTGAGCGATCACTCGACAGTAGCCAGTTACCACCGACTCTTCGTGAAGAGGAATGTCGCTTCGGTCGCTGGCTTGTCAGCGGTGAAGCGCGGCAGCTCATAGAGCCTGCCCAGTACCAGAGGCTCGCAGCTCTGCACAGCGAAGTGCACCAAAGCGCAGAGCAACTTGTATTTTCTGCACGGGAGAATCCGGGTGTAGTTGACCCAAGTTTGCTTGAACATTTCAGACGCAGCCGTGACCTGCTGATTTCTGCCTTTCAGGCAAGCTGGTAACTTCTGATCGCCGTATACTCGTTTTGTAGCCGATAGCTCGTGTTTACTTTAAGCTCATGGTATGCACCAACTTAGAAGCATTACCGAGATTCTCAAAGGCCAGGAGACCTCTGACGGCGCGGGAGTCAAACTGCGCCGCTACATCGGCACGCGCGAACTCATGGCGCATGACCCCTTTCTCATGCTCGACGCGTTTTACAGCGATGACCCCGATTCATACTTGGCTGGCTTTCCCAATCACCCACACCGCGGCTTCGAGACCGTGACGTACCTGGTACAGGGCAAGATGGAGCATAACGACTCGCGCGGTAACCGTGGGCTGCTCGAACCAGGCGGCGCGCAGTTCATGCGCGCGGGCTCGGGTATTATCCATTCAGAAATGCCGCGGCAGGAGAACGGTCTCATGTGGGGCTACCAGCTCTGGGTAAACTTACCCGCTGCGCTCAAAATGACCGAACCGCACTACCAGGACCTGCAGGCGCATGAGATCCCCATCGTTGAAACCGAGAGTTATACCGCGAAAGTGCTTTCTGGCAGCTTAGGGGGAGTTCAGGGCGGTGCGCGTGATTTTTACCCGATCGACTATTTTGACGTGCAGTTCAAACCGGGGCAGAGCGCCGAGATTCCGGTTGCAGCCGATCGTTCTGCCTTCGTCATCGTGGTGGCGGGTTCCGGCGAAATTTCAGGACAAAAGATCAGTCGCGGTGATTTGCCCATTCTCGGCGCGGGCGATATGATTTCGTTCAAGGCTGACGAAGAGCTGCGCGTGATAATCGTTTCGGGAAAACCTATCAAAGAACCTGTCGCGCGTTATGGACCTTTTGTCATGAACACTCCGCAGGAAATTGAGCAGGCCTTTGTCGATTACCAGGCAGGCAAGTTTTCGCGCGCATCGTAGCATCTATCTAAAGAAGAAACTTCTGGTCGACGCCGTAGTCGCTCCGCCTACTTCTCATAGAGGCGGCCAAAGTTCTGGCCAACGCTAAAGCTATTCTGGCCTTTCGACGCTTTTTTTACGACGACCTCGCCTTTTTTGTTGAGCTGCAGCACGATCTCATACTTCTTGCTGAATTTGGACTTGTACTGTTCGCGGGTCATGTTTTTTGGGCAGGCGTTCGGCACCTTGCCTTTCACAGGGCAAAACTGCCCGCAGTTCGTGATCGGTTCATCGGTAGGTATCCCTTCGGCGCAGTATTCTTCGCATGTATTGAAGCAGATTTTTGGGTCATCAATTTCGAGCACTATAGAATCACCTTTCAATTTCCAAGCGCCGTAATCGCCCCCATTGCAGCCGCCAACATCGGGCAGCGTCTGGTATTTTCCATTTGTCTCCAAAAGCAGGCTACCTTCGGCACACACTCCGTCGCAGCCTTTCGGTGGTTCGTCGGCTGAAAGGCTAAGGCAGGCAGCTGTAAATTGGCCTTCAAGTGGTCTTGTAAAATCTATACGTATGGGCTTCGCAGGGCTTAGAAATCCGCTGAAGGCAAAACCTGTTTTGCCCTGCCACTTGACCAGCCACCAGTATCCCTGAATTTTGCCGACCTTTATACTCTCTTTTTGTTCGATGAAAGACACCTGCTCACCCTCGGGTATTGTGGTGACTTTTTTCCCGGTAAGTGATGGCTCACCGCGCAGGTTCAGGCCACCGCGCGCCACAACCCAGAATTTTTGGTCTTGCTGCTGCGCGTGCGCGACAGAGAAGAAGCATATAACCAAAGAAATTTGAAATAACCGTGAAAAGAATCCCATGGCATAAAACTAGAAAAGATCCGTGCACTGTCAAGATTTGAGAAATCTTGACAGACCATCAGGCATGCCATTGGCTTAACCATGCGCATGTCTTTTCTGTCGGTATTTTTTCCTCTGCTGCTTATTGCAGTGTCATCACTGGCTGCCAATACGGAAGTCTGCGGACCCGACGCGCAAAAGGCAGCGGGGCTGGCGCAAAACGGTGATGCCGCGACCGCTATCTGGTGTTACGGGCAGAGCAAGAAATGGGGTGAAATCATTGCGCTGCAGGGCGCCGTAGTACCCGCGGGTCTGGCGCGTTACGGTGAAGGCAACTATGCACTGGTGATCAGCAACCTGGCACTGGCACACCTTGAAACCGGTAACATGCAGGCGGGACGGCGCGTGCTCGAACAGGGAATGCGGCAGCTGGTAAAGAGTCCGCAGGTTGTGCACGCAGCATACAACGTTTCTAAACTTTTTCATGACAAGACAATGCGCTTCGCGGAGCGCCAGCGCTGGCATAACCTGCTGATCGAAGCCATGCAGCAGCCGCGACCAAATAACCAGCTGGCCGATTGCCTCACAGCCAATACGTACTTTGGTGTCGATCAAGGTGTGCGCGAACGCAAGATTCGTGAAGCGCATGCCATGGCACGCGAAGCCATTGACCGGCACGATGCTGACATGGTGCGGCACTGGGGCTATCTGCGCGACATGATACAGATTCAGGCGCTGGCACTGGGGCATGATCTCAAACCCTCGCAGCCGAAACGCAAACTGAAAATGGTCTTCGTTGTCGTGCCTGAAACGCGGCTGGCAACTGGTCACCCCGTACACGGCAATGTCGACGCCAAGCTCGCTGAAGCCGATCTGCAGGAGCTACTCTTCAATTTCCGGTATTTTGCCTCAGCCTTTCAGGCGCTGACAGGTATCGCGTGGGATTTCAAAATCATTCGCCACACGGGTGCCGTGACGAAGACCACGTATGTTTCAGATCCGCCGCGTTCGGTGATGCACCCCATCATGGAATCCATCACTCCTGCATTCAATGCGAACACCCAGCGGGAAATTGAGCAAAGCGATGCGGTAACTCTTGTCTGGGCCGGCACTCGACAACCGCCCGGACACCTGGTTACCAACGGCAGTGGCACCGAGTATGGTTTTCCCATCAAAGGCAGAAACCTGCACCGGCTGTTGGTAATCAGCGATTCGAACAAGCGTTATCTCGATGGCAACCATGCCAACTCTGCGCTGTTCTGGTTTCACGAGATATTTCACGTCATGGAATGGGCGTACTACAAATCACCATTTCCGTCAGCAGAACATTCGTATGCGCGCCGCGACCTTTGGCCGGCAGACTACCAGGGCACCACCGAGTGGGATTTCTATCGTGAAACTTACACGAGACGATTCATGCGCGAAGATGCCCTTGCACGTTTTGAGTGGCGCAGCAACCATGAAGGCTTTCATAACCGCAAGGTACAGGGAAAGTAACAGGACAAAGTGAGCGAAGCTGTGCGCTAAATCAACGTCGCGATATTTTGCCCGTTGTCTTACGTAGTTCTACGTATGCGAGTAGAGAATTTTACGGGGGGCTAATCGCAGGTAAGCATTTCTGCCCATTAAACGGTTGACCTCAGACACCACAATAACTTCACTCTTGTTGCTGTAATAAATTTCGCGCGTGGCACTGCGAGAATTTGTTCGGCAGGAACAAATGCAGAATCTCCTTTCTTCGCAATACCAGTCAGCTGTGATCGAGGCGCTGGACCAGAACACAATCGTTGCGCTCACAGATCGAGCGGGAAAGATACTCCATGTGAATGAAACGTTCTGCCGTATCTCGGGGTACTCGGCCAAAGAACTGATCGGTAAGACGCATGCGATCGTTAACTCAGGCTACCATTCGCGCGAGTTCATGCACGAGTTATGGGAGACTATTCTTTCGGGTGACGTTTGGCGTGGCGAAATCTGTAACCGTCGCAAGGACGGTTCACTCTATTGGGTAAAGACCGTCATTACACCATTACGGGATACTTTAGGTGAGATTGAGAATTTTCTCGCAATTCGGCAGGATATTACAGAGCTAAAAGAAGCGCAAGCACGCTTAGCGGCGCTGAGATCGCAGTTTCAGAGTATCGTTGAAAACGCGCCTGACATCATTGTGCGCTTTGATCGTCATTTGCGGCATATATACATAAATAAAGCCATTGAAAAAGCCACCGGCTTGACGCAAGCTGACTACCTTGGCAAGACCAACGAAGAGCTGGGCATGCCTGATGACATTGCAAGAGAATGGCGGAAAAATTTTGGATTAGTCTTTGAAACAAAGAAAGAACACATAACTCAGTTTTCCTTTCCAACACCCGAGGGAGAACGCTTTTTTGAAGCCCGATTGGTTCCCGAGTTAGACGAAAATGGCGTATTTGACACGATCATTTGCGTCACTCGGGATATAACAAAGCAGCGCCAGGCAGAAACTGTACTCAAAGAGCGCGACGCACGCCTACAGGGTATCATCGACGGTCTGCCTGGCATGGTCGGCTACTGGGACACTAACCTGTGCAACCGCTTCGCCAACAAGAGTTATCTCGAATGGTTTGGCAAGTTGCCACATGAAATTCACGGCATACACATACGCGAATTACTCGGTCATCAATTATTTGAACTGAACCAGCCATATTTCGAGAAGGCGCTGCAGGGTGAGAGGCAGATCTTTGAGCGCGCAATTCCACGCCCCGATGGAACAACCCGCTGGACGCAGGCTTATTATATTCCTGACAACCAGGCGGGAAAGATTATCGGCTTCTATGTCTTTGTCTTTGACATTTCAGCAATCAAAGAAGCTGAAATGCGCGCCAAAGAAGCGAATGAGGCGAAGAATCGCTTTCTCTCGAACGTGAGCCATGAGTTACGCACTCCCCTCAATGGTATCCTGGGGTTTGCGCAGCTGATTTCGATGAATAGCCAGGCGCCTGCAATCCTGCGCGAATATGGCGGCCATGTTGAAGCGAGTGCCGAACACCTCTTGGCGCTCATCAACGAATTGCTCGACTTTGGCCGCATTGAAGCCGGGGCGATACAGATTGAACCCGAACAGGTTACACTGGAACGCGCGCTGCGCACGGTCATTGAATTGATCACTGTGCAGGCTCGCGCCCGGGATCTTGCCTTTACCGTGGAATTTTACGCGCAGCCGACAACGATGCTGAACGTCGATGTGAAGCGGCTGCGCCAGGTATTGCTGAATCTGCTGACAAATGCCGTGAAGTTCACACAGCACGGCAGTGTGCAACTACGCCTTGCAATAGACAAAGATTTGCTGTGCTTTGAGGTCAGTGACCAGGGAATCGGCATCGACGCGGCCGATCTGCAGCGGCTGTTCATACCGTTCTCGCAGGTAGGTGAAAAGTCTTTCCGCAGCCAGGGCCTTGGGTTGGGGCTTGCCATCAGCCAGCAGCTGGTCCAGGCGATGGGCGGAGAGATAACGGTCACAAGTACCGTCGGCCAGGGCAGTACTTTCTCGTTTGCACTGCCCTGTCTCGATCGTGCGGGTGCGAAAACCAGCCTCCTGCAACCGATGCAGTCGGCTAAGGGTAAGCTCCGCCTGACCGCGCTCTATGTCGAAGACGATTACCGCGGGCGCCAGCTGATGCAGGAGTTCTTGCGTGACTCGGAGATTGATCTGTTGCTTGCCGAAGATGCCACTTCGGCGCTCAAAATTGCCGAACAGGCAAAACCTGATCTCTTCTTGCTCGACCTGAATTTACCCGACATGTCGGGTTTCGACCTGATGGCCAGGATTCGGGCGACTGACTGGGGCAGCAACAAGCCGGTGATTGCAATCTCCGCAGATCACATGCAGCCAACTCGCGACCGCGCGCTTGAATCGGGCGTAGCGGAATTTGTGCCAAAACCCATCAACCTCGCACGCCTGAACGCTGTGCTCAGCCGCTACGCACCGCACGGTTAGTGCCTGCACTCTTTCCCTGCGGCTTAACTGCTTGCCATCGCAGTGGACGGGCAAAGAGTGAGAGCACATGAGTTACGAATTGCGCTGGCATCCCGGTGGCGTGACCAAGTACTTCTTCAGTACAGTAACTAACGAAGATATGCTGCTTTCAGTTTACGAATCAGAAGCTGACTCGCGCTTTGAGAACCTGCGCTATGTCATCAATGACTTCCTCGAAATTGAAGGCTGCGATTTTGAGACGCCGATCGCCGAGCGCATCGCGATACAGGACCGGGGCGCTGCGTTCACAAACCCGAACATCCGTATTGCCGTAGTTACGACGCACCCACAGGTGATTGCAGCAGCCGAAGCTTATGCTGCATCACCGCTGAATGTCTACCCCACGAAGATATTCTCTACCCTGCAAGAGGCACGTGTGTGGTTAGGCTTTTCACGAGCAGACGATCCGCAGGGCAACTGAGCTTTGCCGGTTTCACTGCCCGAACCTCGCTAAGTCCCGCAGAACGTGCGGTACGGTTCGCCCGTTTCAGGCGCCGGTGAGCGGTAAGCCAGGTTCGCTTCAGTCTCGACAAATGGATTTTTGAGCGCTGCGAGAAGCGACTCCATGACCGAAAGATCACCAGCGCTTACGGCGGCGGCGAGTGCCTCTTCGACCTTGTGGTTGCGGGGTATGACTGCAGGGTTCACTGCGCGCATGTTCGTGAGTGCTTCGGCCGGTGATATGCTCTGCTGCTTTACGCGCGCCCACCATCTGCCAGCCCACGCGGTGAATTCTGCCGCGGCGAAGAGTGCCTCAGTGCCGTGTAGGGCGTTGGCTTCGGTGCCATAATTTTCGGCAGATGCCGCTGCTCTGCCGCTCAAACGCCGAAACGTATTCGTATAGTCCGCGGCGTGTTGCTGTATCAGTGTCAACAGTTCTGTCACCAGACCTACATCCCCCTCGGCTTCGATTTTGAGCCCGAGCTTGGCAAGCATGCCGACCGAGTAGTGGTGGTTAAAGCGCTCGTTGAAGCGCGCGAGTGCCTGCTGGCCGATTGCAATCGCCTGCTGTTCATCGTCGGCAAGCAGTGAGAGCAGAGTTTCAGCGAAGCGCGCGAGATTCCATGCGGCAATGCGCGGCTGGTTGCCGAACGCGTAACGGCCGTGCTGGTCGATCGAGCTGAAAACCGTCGCGGGGTCGAACGCGTCCATGAACGCGCACGGGCCGTAGTCGATGGTCTCGCCCGAAAGCGCCATGTTGTCGGTGTTCATCACGCCGTGTATGAACCCGGCGCACTGCCAGCGCGCGATCAGCTGCGCCTGTCGTTCGGCGACCGCGTCGAAGAAGGCGAGGTAGCGGTCTTCACGCGGGCCAATTTCAGGGTAGTGTCGCGCGATGGTATAGTCGGCCAGCGCCTGTAAAATTTCAGGTTTGCCCTCCTGGCTCGCGATGGCTGCGGCGTATTCGAAAGTTCCCACGCGAATATGGCTCGCCGCGACGCGCGTCAGCATTGCGCCCGGCAGAACGTCTTCACGGTACACTGGCTCACCCGTCGCCACCACCGCGAGGCTGCGTGTCGTGGGTATGCCGAGTGCAAACATCGCTTCGCTGATGATGTATTCGCGCAGCATCGGGGCGAGCGCCGCCTTGCCGTCGCCGCGCCGTGAGAAGGGCGTCTGTCCCGAACCTTTGAACTGCAGATCGAATCGTTGGCCCGCGGGTGTGACCTGCTCGCCGAGCAGAATGGCGCGCCCATCGCCGAGCATCGTGAAATGCCCAAACTGGTGGCCCGCGTAGGCTTGCGCGATGGGCTGTGCGCCGGGTGGCAGTACCTTGCCACCAAAGAGCTCCGCCAGTTCTTGCTCGCTGGCTTGCCCAAGCGCCAAGCCCAGGTCTTGTGCGAGGGCGTGGTTGAAGATCACGAGTTGCGGTTTGCTCGCCACCATCGGCTTTGCCGCCGCAAAGAACACGCCCGGCAGGGTGGTGTAGGTATGGCTGAGATTCCAGCCGGTGTCGGTGGCGGTTTGGGGAAATGAGCTCATGGGGTTTGAGCAAAAGTAAGGCGGATTGACACCTGCGGCGAATTATCTTTCATAAGTCAGGAGCTTTGCCCAGTTGGATACACTGTCTTTTCAGCCGCGCAGCCGGCTTTCTGATCAACCGCCCAATGCGCGTGTGAACAGTGCAATGGATGGCTACCGCCGTCCTTTCGATTACATCGACTTTATCGTGAACGGCAAATCGCTCGCTGACATTTTTGATGTCGACCAGCGTGACCTCGTGGGCATGCTGACCCGCGAACGCCTGCTCGAGCCTCAACCTACCGACCGCGACATCTTCAACCATTTCCATGTGACGGGCCGGCTGTTCCACGAACTCACGCTCGATCTGCCCTGCAGGCTTGAATACCGCCGCGTGCACATCTACGGCTGTCCCGAATGCGGCGACCTGTACTGCGGCAGTGTGACGATGCAGATTCTCGAAACGCCGCACTCTGTCATTTGGCAGCGCTTCGACAATGGCCGTGAAGAGATTGCACCATACATGTCGCCCGATAAATCGTACAGCAACGATGTCCTGTACCAACTATGGCTCGAGCGCGGCCGGGACTACACGGTGCTCGACGCGTTTGGCCTCAGCAACCTGGAGAACGACTATGAGTTCATGGGTGAACTAAAATACGGCAACCCCGCGCTCGACCCGGGTGGCGACCTGCGCCGCGGGGCCCGCGTTGAGATCGAGTACCCACACGTGGGGCCATTTGAATTCGAGAAAACTGCTTACATGTCTGCATTGAATTCGTTGCGACAGAAAGTCGCAGAAGGAAGCCGGTAGAATTCATGCCCGAAAGTATCTATACGATAGAAGCAAACCAATGGTACGAGCATGGTTATATCTACCGTGACGGCATGGTCATCGCTTACGAAACCGACCGCAAAGAGCAGACGCACCGCGAATTCGGTGCTCAAGCTGTCGCCTCTTTCGTGGCGGATGAGCAGAATTCTGCAGAAATACGCGAATGGGCCAGGACCTTCTTGGCCGGGCATTGACCGCGGCGCGAAACCCCTGCTGAAGCACCCCCGACGCACAACAACTCACTGTTGCCTGCCGCATTCCCCGTTTACAGCCTAAGCGCCTGTCGCACAGTCGCATCCACTGAAGATTAGCAAGGGGCGACAATGAAAACACTTTGGGCATTTGAACCATTCCACCAGGACAAAGAGCGTCTGCAGGGCATGCACCGCCTGCTGCAGCAACTCGGTACCACCGATAAAGAGCTCGCGGCTGCTTACCTCGTCACACGCACCGAGCCTGAGCTCAATAAGCCCGAACAGCTCGAGCCCGAAGAGCGCTACATCTACCGCCCGCGCCGCATCATGGCAGAAACGCTCAACAAGGCAGGCATTCCGCTCACCGAGAAAAGTCTGCACGTGGTCGATTTTCCGACCCGTTCGGTCTCAGAGGCAGTGACCGCGTTTCTCAAGCTGGCGAGCAAACAGAAAGCAGAAATGATCGCGCTCTATACCCATGCGCGGCACGGTTTCCAGCGTCTCGTGATGGGCAGCTTTGCCGAGACGGCAATTCACCACAGCCGTGTCAGCCTCTTACTTCTCAACCCCAAGGCAAAGGTCGCAAAAAAGATCAGCAAGATCGTCTACGCGACCGATTTCAGCCCCGAAGCCGATAAGCAGCTGCCCAAAGTGCTGCAGCTGTGCAAGTCGCTCAAGGCGAACCTGGTCGTGCTGCACCACGCTGAGGTCATCTACGGCTGGTCGATGGACGAGTCGAACCCGGCGATCCAGGCTTATCGCAAGAAAGTCGACAAGAGCAAAGCAGCGATCGTGGAAAAAAGCCGCAAGGCAGGCGTCAGCGCTGAAATCGTCATTGACTCAGACTTCGATGCCACGAGCGACTTCCTGCTGCAGTCGGCAGACAAGTTCAAGGCTGACCTCATCGTCATGAGTGCGAAGGCATCACCCACGCTCGCACTCATCGGCGGCAGCATCAGCCGTAAGGTCGTGCGCGCGGCCGAAGTGCCGGTGCTGATCCTGAAGTAGTCATCACTATCTTTCGGCTGAATTACGAAACGCGGTTGACCGGCCAGAGTTCCAGCTGTGGCCGATGCTTTAGCAGGATCAAAATTTTCAACTAATTGATCTTACGCACCCTGCCGTTATTTTGGTCGATCACATAAAGTGATTTGCCATCGGTCCCGATACCACGTGGCAAATTAAACTGTGCTCCTGCCCCCGTACCATCGGAGTAGCTAGCTCCGGCTCCTGCCAGAGTAGTAACGATACCCGTGTCGATGCCAATTTTCCTGATTCGATGGTTGTTTTGGTCGACCAGGTACAAAAATTCATTGTCACTTGTAAGATGAAAGGGAAAAGAAAACTGAGCGGCGGCTCCCGTGCCGTCCGTTGCCCCGCCTGTGCCGCCGGCAATCGTGCTCACAGCGCGCGTTGCTACAGCAACCCTCCGTATTCGATTATTATTACCATCTGACACGAATAAGAAATCCCCTCTGCGCGTGATGCCCGTGGGAAAGTCAAAGAGAGCAGCGGAACCTGTGCCGTCTGAAAATCCCGCACTGGATCCAGCAACAGTAGTCACTTCCTGAGTTTCAATATCTATCTTGCGAATTCGGTGATTATTTTGATCTACTACGTAGAGGTACTTTCCATCCGTCGTGATACCGTTAGGATAATTAAAAAGGGCACCGGTTCCCCACCCATCAGCATAACCAGCGACAGAACCAGCAAGGGTTGTCACAGTAAGAGTGGCTATATTCACCCTTCGAATTCTATGGTTTCCGTAATCAGCAACGAAAAGGCTCTTGTTGTCCGTCGTAATGCCAATTGGCGTATTGAACAGGCCTCCGCTGCCAATTCCATCGTAGAAGCCCGAAACTGAACCCGCAATTGTCGTGACAGCTCCTGACGAAATATTGATCTTCCGGATACGGTGATTTAGGCTATCAGTAATGTACAGATTCTGGCCGTCGCTCGTTATTCCGTAAGGTGAAGAAAAGGTCGCGCTGTTTCGCGCCCCGTCCAGGCTGCCGGTAGCGCCAGTACCTGCAAAGCTAGTCACGGTACCAGTAAGCTGGAGATTCTTCGTATAGGCGCCTCCCATAAGATCAAAAGTATCACCCCCTGTCGAGTTTTCGGGAGATGGCTGCTTGTCATTCGCGCAGGAAACAAGCAACAAGATGCTGACAACGAGAGAAGTCGTTCTGGGAAAATTCGGTCGGCACATAAGTCTATGTCAAAATCGGCCCAAACAGCGCGTCAACGCTTTTGGATTCAGCTAAAATAGCCCTATTGTCGCCGGTGAAGTTGTGACAAGATTCCTACTATGCTACCGCGCCGGTGAGGCCGGTAAGGCGCTTTGTGTGAGTTCCGTGCGGCTTGATCTGACCTCCACGAATTTCGGGGCTTCACCTTTTAGTATGAGCCTGTGGTTTAAATTGAATGTAGTACCAGCGAGTATCAATACGGTCTGGCAAAAAGGGACCGCGATGACGTTCTGGAACGGCCTGAGATTCAACCAGGACAATGCAAACAGCTTTATCATCACTTATGGCAACGGAGCCTCAGGCAGTAACCTGTCTCACCCTTCAGTTGCTGCAGCCACGTGGTACCATATGGCGTTCACTTACGATGGCAGCGCAGGGACTCTCTATATGGCGCCTTATGGTGGATCTCTCAGCAAATATGGTCCCACAACGGGCAACTATGCCCAGAATGCTGCGGCGCTACAGATTAACCCGGGCACGCTCAACATGTGCGTGGACGACCTCCTGCATTACAATCGGGCATTGCACGCTGACGAAGTTCAGCAGAATTTTGAATCACTCGAATAGCCGCACAGGCGCCGGCACCTAAGCCGCGGCGGTGCGCGGACGCTGCAGGCGAAAATAGTACACGCTCCATAACGTTGAGAAAAACGCCAGGGCGCCAACGACTGCCTGAATTTCCATACGCCGCGTTACCTGAAAAACAAAAACCGCCGTGAGAGTGAGTCGCAGAAGTTCAGACGGCAACAGCCATTTGCGCGATTCAAGAATACCGGCCCAGTTGATGATACTGTGCCACAACAGCATAGCTCCCACCCACTTCATCTCGTAAGAGAGCGGAGATTTTGGTGAGATGACGAACAGCATCAGCACGGCAGTCAGTATCGCATGTAGCACCAAATATGTTCTTGCGCCTTCAAACATCACGCTCTGGTAGCGTTTTTGGTTCTGCACGGTGATTTCGGGTGGCAGCGGTTTTTTTCCCTCGGGTGACCAGCTGAGCGGCATGAACCAGATGCGTAGCTTGTTGAAGATGCCAGGTGCCTTCAGCATTTCTTTGAAAATGACGACGTAGTAGTGAAAGTTGATTTTGATCGGGTTAAACGACTGCGGGTGGCTGTACATGCCGTAGACGATCTTCTCGCGCTCTTCAGCAAAGGTGCCGAACATCCTGTCCCAGATGATCAAAAACTCACCGAAGTTCTTATCAAGGTATTGGTAGTTGGCGCCATGGTGCACGCGGTGGTGCGACGGCGTGGTGAAGATGAACTCGATCGGCCGCCACAGTTTAGGAATGAATTCCGTTTGGTGCAAGAAAGAGATGAAGAGATGCAGCGCGGTCATGGTATAGATGTCGAAAGGCGTGAAACCCACGAGGGTCAGCGGCCAAAAAAAGAAAAAAGAGAATAAACGTTGCGTCACGCTGGCGCGCAACGCCACGAAAAAATTCATTTCTTCGGCCGAGTGGTGCGGCGAATGAGCCGCCCACATGATCTTCATCTCGTGGCCCCAGCGGTGCACCCAGTAAAAGATGAAATCGAGGCCGAGCAGCAGCAGAATGAAGTTCACTGGTGTCATTTCGAGCGGACCGGCGACACGGTAGTTGGCGTGTAGCCAGCCATACACTTCGTAGACACCCGCTGCCACGAGCAGGTTGGTGGTCTGGTTACCAAGCGCGGTGCCGAAGTTTGCCACCGCTTCCTGGAAGTTGATGTACTTACGCTTGAAGACGAAGCAGGCCGCTATCTCCAGCAGTACAAAGAAGATCGCGATCGGTGTCAGCAGCGCGTAGACGTTCATGGCCCACAGAACACCTCGCCGGGCCGAGCGTCAATGCTTTCGCGTTACGCGTTGTTTTCTTCTGCGGCAGCCGCGATTGCGGCGAACTCCGCCTTGAGCTGCTTCAGGTACTGCAGGTCACGCGAGGCGCGGTAGAGCATCACGCAGCCCGTATGCGCGACAAGTACACGACGCGCCACCTGTTTAGCAGCGGCGGAGTTATCATGGTACTTCAGATAGGCACGTGCCTGGAAGCGTAACCAGCGATCCTGAACAGAATTGAGCTGAGGGGTAAACACGGGGCGCTCTTCTTGTGAGAGTTCACTGGCAAATGCGGTGAACGGACAGCCAAAAAATTCGCCGCGTTTCGCCAGCATAATGAGTGCAGTTGCCCACGCAGACAAATACTTGTCAAAAGATGCGCTCCGCTCAAGCAGATGATCGAGCATACCGAACAGCAGTTCAGCCCGGTATTCCAGGTACGCGAGGCCGAGGCCGGTTTTCGATTCAAAGTGGTAATACAGTGCCGGCTTCTTGATGCCGCATACCCTGGTGATTTCGTCTACGCCCGTGTTATTGTACCCTTGCGCATAAAAAAGCGCGCCGGCCTTTTCGAGAATTTTCTGTTTCGTTTCGACGTGCACGCTCAGGCAGCTCCCTTTGCACCAGACCTCTGCGAAACGCGCTCATAGAGAAACTCATAACGCTCCGGATGGTGCGCGCGCATGTAATCCCTGAACTCGCCCAACTGAAAAGCGCACGGGTAGCGGTCGCGGTTCCAGAAGTGCACGGGCTCGCCGATAATCTGCCAAGGTATACCCACGCGTCGGTGGTATTTGTACACAAGCTTCTCCATTTCGGCAAGCCCCAGGTATTCGGCAGGGTCGCCGGGCAAGTCCATCGTGAGGCCCCTGATGAGGAAATCAAACACGAAGATCGACTTGTTGCGATCGATCGCGAATTTTTCGAGCGCATCCTTGTCGACAGCAGTGCGCCAGCCGTTAAAGGCAAACCGGGTCTTCGCGGATTTCAGATTGTGCACGATCCTTTCTACAGGCAGGTCATAACGGACCTCAATGGGTAGCCTGAACGCCGTGTCGCTGGCATCCTTCAAAATAAGACCCCAGGTGCCGATCAGCTTGCCGCTCTTGTGGCGAACGCCGCAGACCCGCGCGCGGTGGAAATATTCAGCGGTGGGCTCTGCAATATCCCGCGCGGGAATTTTGTATGAACCGTCTGTGAATGCATCGTTGTAAACTTTCAGGACAAACTGGTTGAACTCGTCCCGCGTCTCGAGTCCGAGCAACCAAAGTTCAAGGTCGCCCTCTGCATCGAGCAGAACCGATTCTTCCTTTGAGATATTTTGTGGCACAGTCATTTTCGCCTCCCGGCAGGTTGTGGCCTGTCTTTGCTGGTTATATACCGAACGGTAGGTATATAGTCAAGCAAGTTCACTCCCCCGCGGGTTCGGTCAGTTTTCGTTCAGCAAGAGTTCGGCGGCCGCCTTTGCTTCGCCATTCACCGCAACCTCAATGCGGTGCCTGCCCGCATAATGCTTGCGCGTCGTGAAATCCTGGAAGCGGTGCTTTTTGCGAAACGCGTGCTGGCCACCGGCTGCAAACTCGCGTTCGGCGATCTGGAAGACCTTCTTCGACGCCGCACCGGAAGATTTGATGAAATGCACCCAGTACTCGAGCCGCAGCCTTTCGGTCTTCCCGACGTGCAGTTCGAATTCGAGGTAAACCGCTTCGCCGATGGTTATGGCTTTTGGCGTCACCGCAAGATTTTTCACGCGCGCATTCGTCTTCTGGGCCAGCGCGAACAGCTTCAGTGCGCGTGGGTTGCCCTTCTTGAGTTCATTGCGCAGCGCATGGCGCACGAGTGCGTCAACTTCAGCCGATGCCCCTGCCCATCGCTCCGCGGTTTTCAGCGCGATCTCAAGGTTGTCTTTCGAAATATCGTTCAGGTTATTCGCCACGCTACGGCGTACATATTCAGACGTGTCGGATTTCAGATTTTCCAGAATCTTGAGTACTGGGTGCGGGTCTTTCTTGAATTCGGGCAGGGCCATTGCCCACGGCAAACGCGGACGGCAACCTTCTGAGGCCAGCCTCCGCACGTGTTCGCTTTTGTGCTTCGACCATTTGAGCATCACCTGCATCATCTCTTTGGGGTAACGCACGATAAACGGCCTGACGGCAAACTCAGAACTGCACGCGGCCGTGAATATTTCGAGCGCCGTCACAGAAGTTGTGAAATCCGCCAAACCGTAACGCTCAACAAAATCGGGAAAGATCATATCACCGAATGAATTCATCTTTTCCCTGATGCGCCGCTGCACGATGGGCGTGAGTAACCTGATGCAGCTCTTGTAATCGCGATCGAGTGCTCTGTGCAGGCAGTCGGCGACATGGTGCATGCGGTCTTTGAGCTCGCGGTTCTTCCACTGGCGGTCGAGTACCGTCCGCGTGAATGCTGCCGTGTCAAACCCGGGTGCTGCCGCTTTCACATCGGCGGCGAGCGTCGTGATGTAGGCTTTACTGAAGAACTGGTCTTTAAGCGGTTGCATGATTGGCCTGAGATAACAGCCAAAGATTGATGCGTTTGCTGCCTGCAAAGCCCAATGGCTGAGCTCTGATGGCGCGGGTGCTCTGGCAGTATTTCGTCTTGCCGTGGCATACCAGTCTGGCGTCGATTGCCACAGCTTATGCATCAACCTGCTTATCGCTTAAATACCCGAAAGATTATTCGTGTGCTCGCCGGCTTCTCGCTGCTCGCGAGCTGGCTGCTCTTCTTTGTCATGGTGCGATGGAATCTGCAGCACCGTTTTCCCCCCGGTCTGCGGATTTTGATCGTTCTGGTCTCGATCATCGGAGGCGTTGCTTTCCTTGTCTACCTGTCGTATCGTATTGCGGCGCGGAGCAGGCTGATGCCGGCTGGTGAGCAGAGACCTTCAACCGTCAGAGATCATGGCCTTGCAGAGCTGCGCACGCCACCCCGATCTGGCACGACTGAACAGCAGGAATTTGCCCTCCTGACCCCGCAGGCAGCGACGATACGCCGCAACCAGCTCGTATATTTGCCGCTAACTTTTGTTGCGATTGGCGTGCTTGCGTGGTTTCTCACCATTGGCAGGCTCGACACAGCGCCGCCCGGAGCGAATCTTGTTTTTGCTTTTGTCGCACTGACTGCCGCAGTTCTCTACATTGTCCTTGTCAGCTACGCCGCGATGTGGCGAGAGAGAACCTTTGTTCTCGAGGGGGTAATTCTCCATGAGAAGGTATCGGGTGTCAGTATCGACATCAGCAAGGTCGTGAGGCTCGAGTCGCGGCGCGATGGTCTGCGCCTGGTCGCTCGCGGCAGGGCGCGCGATCTGTTCATACCGGCGGAGACCGAAGGTTACCCTCGGCTGGTCGCAAAGGTCTACCGCATCTTTTTGGCCGGGCATGAAAAGCCGCCCGGTGATTCGGGCGAGGGGCATTACTTGCGGCAGCTCGCGGGTCTGTTCAGTCACACGGTTTCACGCAAAGACCAAATTACAGTTAGCAGTCCCTCGGCACTGGAAAAATTCGCAGCTGGTCTTTCCCTTTTTCTTCTCTGGATGATTTTTCTTATTCTGCTCATACAGTATTCGCTTGGTGACTCGCCGTCTGCTGCACCGAACCTGCACTTTGCGCGCCAGCTGGCAATGGGAGCTCTTTGTGTGCTGCTACTATGGCTCGGTTTGCGCCGGCTGCGCAACCGTATCGAAATATCTCCCGGGATCGGTGAAATATCCATAACATCTTTCGTCGCCAGCCACAAGCTGAAGCCTGCAGCAGTCGGTATACGGCGCGCGCGTGTACTTCTGCTCCAGGGCGTTGCGGGAATTCCCGTGCCCTCTGTCAGCGTTCGGAGCTATGTTTGCGCGATTCAGGGAAACCGGATTTACCGGCTTGGCCCCTACAGCGAAGACGAGACAGCTGTCCATGAAGCAGCAGCAGCTTTTGCCGATCTACTGCGCGTGCCGCTGCAGGTAGAACCATCATCAGCAGAGGCTTCTTCTAATGAGAGCCTGCCATGGGCGGTGGGGCACGAGTTCGTTCTAACCACTTTGGCCCTTGTGACCGGAATACTAATAGCTTTATTCTCGCATTTCTTTGGCGACTGATTCGACACAGTCTGTGCAGATTTCTGGTAATGAACCCGTCATAAACCGGAAGTCTTCGTGCTATAGGCGATTAGCCAGCTATAAAATAAAACACCACGGCGGCTGCCGTGTAGGTAGCGGAAACTCCCAGGGCTGAAAAAATGTAATACAGCAGTGATTTTTCGCGCACGCGGGCAAAGACCGAGATGATCAGAGCCGTCAGAATCAATTCAGGCACAATGATGTAGCGTGCGACATGCCCCCACTTCACGACATTCACCGCGTACCACGAAGGCAGCATCCACACGAGTTCTTCTGAACCGATGAAGAGCAGGGCTCCCACTATAAGCGCCGCCGCGTAGGCGAGCTTCACATTTGACCTGGTTTTTGCGGCGTAGTACACGACGAGTATCGTCGATGTCGGTATCGCCCAGAGCAGTGCCATGTAGCCCGAAACGGTGTCCCACTTAAAAAGTCCGTCGGGTGGAAATATCAGAACATTCAGATGTCGCGACAGCACCCAGTCGGGAAAGATCTGAAAAATGCTGAGTACCATAGAGAAAATAAGAATCTGCTTGAGCTGAATAGACGCTTCTTTCCGTGACCATAGGTAAAAGAGAATATTCCATACAACGCAGAGTATCAACAGCGCGATGCCGATGTTAGCGGGTGTTCTAAACCAGAGAACAGCGGCCGTGATGACGAGAAAGAAAAACTGCCAAGGCAGCGCCGTAGCCAAACGAAAATCACCGCGATCAGCTTGCACAATGGACGTTAGCTCAACTCGTTATCAGTGGGCAATCGAAACGGAATGACTGCTTGCCTCAAGCGCGAACCATTTGTGCCCCAACAATTAGACTGTACGCCTGAATGAATGTCCGGCCCTGTGGTGGCGGTGCAGGTAGAGCTACCGAAAACGTCGAAGAACCGGCAAAAGCATATTCTGGCCGGGTTTAACTGCGCCAAATGTGGGGCACCGGTGAAAGATAATCTGGTATGTCCCCGGTGTGGTGCAGGCTACCTCGAGTTAGCCCCGGCAGCAGGCGCAAGAGTCAGACGGCCGTGGTCACGAGAGCAGAAGCTGAATACGGCAGCACTCTTTGGAGTCGCAATTCTCTTGGCCGCTGCCCCGTCGTTGCGCGATGTCACGGATATGCGCCAACTGCTTCTTGTGGTTCTATTCGGACTCATGGGTTCAGTAGCTACCGGCTGGATGGCCAAGTTTCCCAGTGCCAAACGTCGGCGCCGCCCAGAGCCGCGAGCGCAAGCTGGCGGGCAGGCTTCGGCCTGCCGAAACTGCGGGGCAATTCTCGTCGCCAACCAGCGTATCTGCAATTACTGCGAAACCCACCAATTCTTTGAGTTTTGGCATACCATCGAATACGTCACGCACAGCAAGAAATTGCGCCAGTTTGCTTTGTACCCGGGAATGATGATTCTGAGCCTAGTTATATTCTTCTATATTTACGCCCAGCATCAATCATTTTCTGAAACAAAATTGCTGCAACTATCACCCATATGGATATTTGGTTTCTTGTTCGGCTATTTTGGTTATACCGCGGAAAGATTTCTCCCTATGTTCTATCACCGTCAGGCCTCGAGCGTATGGGAAGCGTTCTACCGTTGGGCCCAGACGGGTAACATCTTTTCAGTATTATACATTCTGGTTCCGATTCTACCGATCAGAACACCGCTCTTGTTTGCTTGCTGGGGCTGTTTCGTATGGCTGATTGCCATGCGTTTTTTCTTTCTTATTGTCTGGCCTGGCTTGTGACAAAGAGGGGGCAGTTATCCACAGGCAAGATGAAAGTCTAGCCACCGTGGCTATACCAAGAATGCTGGGATTTCGGGTCTTGAAACTATGCGCCCGCGGGCATTTTCTGATCCAACCGAATCTTACCACCTGCAAGAATGAAACCGCCGTCACGGTCGTAGAGCACACCTGCCTGGCCGGGTGTCACCGCCCACGCCGGGGATTCTAATTCAATGCGCAGTAGGGGCACAAGATTTTGTGCCCCTACTGCGCGGAACGCTACGGCCGGCAGAGGTTTGCCATTATAACGAATCTGCACATTGCACGGCACGCCTTCTGACCACGCGCGGTCGTCTTCGGCGACGCCCTGGAATACCACATCGCGGATATAGAACGTGCGGCGTTCAAGCTCTTCGCGCGGCCCCAGTATGACATCGCCGTTCGAGAGAATTTCCAGAACGAACTGCGCTTCGGTAAAACCTGCAACCCCGAGACCCTTGCGCTGGCCGATGGTTAATCCCACTGAACCTTCATGCTTGCCTAAGATAGCGCCGAGCCGGTTGCGAAAGTAGCCAGGCCGCATCGAAACACCCTCGCGCTTCAGAAACGCCTTGTGGTCGTTGTCGGGTATAAAGCAGATTTCCTGCGAGTCGGGCTTACGCGCGACGGGAATATTATTCTCTTCGGCGATGCGGCGCGCTTCGTCCTTTATCATTTTGGCCAGCGGAAAAATCGTGCGCGCGAGGGAATCCTGCGACATGCCATAGAGGTAGTAGCTCTGGTCCTTTTTGCGGTCTGCAGCGGGTGCCACCGCGTAACGGCCATTGGGCAAATGAACGATATCGGCGTAGTGGCCCGTTGCAATCTTATCAAAGCCCAGCGCAGTCGCCTTTTCGTAGAACTCGCCGAACTTGATGTAGGTATTGCAGTGCACGCACGGGTTTGGAGTTAACCCGTTCTCGTAGTCGGCGACAAAAGGATCTATGACATTCACACGGAAGTCGGCTTCCATCTTGAGCGCGTAGAAAGGTATGCCCATTCCGCGAGCCGAGCGTTCGGCATCTGCCATGTCTTCAGGCGAGCAGCACGAGGTGAGTTTGTTCTTCACCGGGACAGGTGTTTCGCACGACCCCACCCCGCCTTCGGCACCCCTCCCCTTATCAAGGGGAGGGGACAGGGGGAGGGGTTCCTTATACTCCCAAAAGCGCATATTGGCGCCGATGACATCATGACCCTGCTGTTTCAGCAAGAAGGCAGAGACGGCAGAGTCGACGCCGCCCGACATGGCGCACAGAACACGCATACTGCTCGTTAATATTTCGCCATGTTGGGGTCGATATGCGACGCCCAGGCATCGATGCCGCCCATCAGGTTACTGACGTTGCGGTAGCCCTGGTTCACGAGAAAATGCGCAGCCTGCATCGAGCGACCGCCGTGGTGGCAGGTCATGATAATCTCGGCGTCGCGGTCGAGCTCATTAAAGCGCACCGTCAGCAGGTGCAGCGGAATATGCACTGCGTTTTCAAACCTGCAAATATCAAGTTCGTTCTGGTTACGCACGTCGACAAGGACGAATTTTTCTCCCTTGTCCATTTTGGCCTTCAGGTCATGTACGGTAATCTGGTCTATCATGTTCTTACTCTGCTCTCTGGGAGTTTGCCCACCGGACAGCTGGCGCAGCCGATTGTGTTCTCCTGTTAGAATATATAATCCAGACAGCCCGTAAGCCAAAATCACAGTAGGGTTACCCCGGCAAATTGCGTTTACGCCCACTCAGCGGAGCTTCAGGCGGGCGCATGACCAGCCTGGCCCATGTATCAAAACTTTCAAAGCTCCTGCTGCTAACCATGACCCTGTTAGCCACGCAAGGCATCTTGAGCGCTGAAACAGCGGTGAATCGCAGCCTGTCGCTCATGAACCCAGGTACCAGCACCAGCCTCAGGCTGCGCGACGACCAGGTGATCACCGATGTCGAGTTGATCGCAACCGATGCGACCAGCCTTACCTATCGCAACCAGAGCATGACGGTAAAGGTCCCGCGGGAGGACATCTACCGGGCCCGCCAGGGTGACCATTTCTATTCTGATCTGCCGCTGTCTCAGGACGATCACCAAAAGTTTCCGGATTATGTCTCATACATCCAGGAGCGTGGTGATATCATCACCGATCTCGAAGGCAGCCAGTATGTCGGGCAAATTACCGGCGAAACCGATGCGCACCTCACGATACGCACGCGTGCGGCGAGCTACGACGTTGCGAAGGTGAAGATCGCTGCATGGCGTCGCGATGGAAAATGGTATGGTGATGCAAACGCGCAGAAGCAGCCATCAGGTTCGATTTTGGGATTTCAACCGTACCAGGACAAGACGCGCTTACTCAATTACTCACTCTTCCTGACGGGGCCCTGGTCGGCATTGCCTCAATTTGGCGTGGGAGTGAGCTCTAACGTTAACCACCTGCTGTTCGGTGGCCTGCGTACTTCGTTGGGGTACATCTGGCTCGACACCGAATCCATGGGAATTCTCTACCAGGTCAGCGCACACCTGAATCTCAACCTGTTCCATATCGGCAGTACGCGCATCTTTGCCGGTAGCTCGTACCTCTGGCGCGCGGGTTTTTTGATGCCGTACGGCTATTCGAACCGCGGTTCGCGGCAGTACGACAATGTCTATGCGGATATTACGCAGAACATCTACACGATTCACCTGGGCCTCAAATACATGAACCTGATGTTTGAAGCTGGGGTTGAAATGCCGATTGTGCGCAAGCAACGGTTTTCACGGCCAACCGCCGGCACGGCGTCCGAGGCCATTGAAATTGAAAATACCGTAAACAGCCTGCAGAGCGCGATCGATCGCTTCAACGATGTTTCGCGTGTCTATGCAAGCGTTGCGCTGATGTTCTGACTAGCTCGCGAAAAAGCTGGGCAGTCGACCTGGCAAGTCGACTGGGCTGCATTGCGGTTGACAATCTGCGACAGGCGAGTCCACTCAGGTCATGCCTACCAAAACAACCTACAGCATTCTGGCAGCCATTCTGCTCGTCCTGCAACCATGGATTGCCTGCAACAACTATGACCTTGCCGAAAAACTCGAAAAACCGGGTAGCTCTGGGGGAACACCGTTGTACGTCGTGTCCCAGAATATTCCGTCAACGCTGTCGACGGGCGGTACTTTTTTGGCGTCGGTCACATTTAGCCGCGCAGTCAACCTGAACGCGCTGAATATTTCGCTGACGAATGGCGCGAGCATCTCGGGGCTGGCCTCACCCGATAACATCACCTGGACATTCCAGATCACCTTTGCCAGTTCGGGCAATCACAACCTGACACTTTCAGGTGTCGCCGACAGCACAGGCTTCGTTATGGCGCCTTTTGGTTTCGATTTTGTCGTGAATTTCGCCTAGTTGGCTCCTGAAAAGGAGACTGGTGGAAGGTTTACAGCACCTAGCGCATAAAGAACTGCAGGCCAAACCAGAACATGTCCATCGCCGTCGGGCTCGTGACTGTTGAAAAGAACGCACGGCGCGGTATGCCGAACTTCAGGTTGAGATCCTTCAATTCGTGCATCTGCTCAGAATCGAGTACCTTCTTCTTAAAGGCGGATTGAGACTGTCCTGAAAAGTTTTCGCGCAAAAGCGTATCGACCGCAGCTTCTGCTGAAATTGTCCCCATAATGAAAGAAGAGCGAATGCCCGAGCCGCCGCGCGCTTCGACCTGGCCCGCGGCATCACCCGCGAGCACGAGGTTCGCGAGCGGCAGTACTTCAGCACCGATCGCTCCCATAGGAATCAGCGTGTTGGTCTCGTAATAGATCTCGCTCCCACTGATCTTTTCGCCGAAAACGGGGTGGAGAGTGCCGAAGTGGTCGATGACCCGAGCGATGTGGTCGAAATCCACTTTATTCGGGCGCTTGGCTGCTGAATCAGTCAGAAACATGTAGAGCACTTCAGCTTCGCGGTTGCCGCGCGGGAAGATCGCGCAGATCGCGGGGTAGGTTTCATCGACGTGGAAGAAGTATTCAAGGTGCGTGTCGCGGCCGGCATAGTTCTTCACGAGGTACTTGCGAATGGGGATATCCATCTTGCTCTGCTCACGCTTCGCCGGTTCGAGCGACGGGTCATGGTGGCCGGCAGTGGCAAAGAAGATATCTGCGGGGTATTCTTTGCCGTTCGCGAATACCGAACTCACGCGATCGCCCGTGCGGTTGAATTTATCGACCGCTGTCGATTTGACGATCTTCACGCCAGCCTGTTCGGCGACGCGCGCGAGTGCCTGCACGAACCGTGGGTACTCGATGATCAGGTTCCAGGTTGAGATTTGCCGGTCGGCCTTTTTCTTACCCGTGTGTGAATAGTAGGTGCGCTGGTTGATCTTGTGGATTGTCTGCTCGGCAAAAAAGCCGGGATAGAGCAGGTTTTCCATGCCCTGGTGAAAGCGGATCGTCTCGCCGCGGCGGTGAATACCGATCCCGGCTTCTTTTTCGAGTACGGTGACAGCAATGCCCTTACGGGCCATTGCCAGCGCCGCACCAAGGCCCGCGGGGCCGGCGCCGATGACGATGGCGGTCTGTTGTGACATGGGTGTCACAAACTAAACGCAGTCATTGCGGCAAGCGGCTTGCATGTGGGCCCGAGAACCTCCCGATTTTTGTCTGATCATTGGCTAGCCCATCATTGTCACCGGGCTTCCAGCGGGAACATTCTGCCGTAATTTGTTTTCTTCAATATGAATGTCCCGTTTTTCTGGATTTGGTATTCCATTCTCCAGGTCTTCGCATATTTTTTGGCATAAGCTTCTGGTGACATACGCGCCGGACACTTCCCCGCGCTTAGGCAGATTGCGCAAGTCTCAGGTGCGCCACCCATTGACTCATCAGGATTCTTGGCGCACCGGTTGTACAATGCAGATTCACAGCACAGTGGTTCGTCCTGACCAGTCACGATGATCTTGTTTCCTTTTACAGCCCACTTTCCTAGCCGCGAATCGTATTCGCACCCGGCACCAGCTTGCGGATTTTCTGCGTAATTGCCATCTGAGCCAAAATAGATGCTGCCAGATTGACAAGAATGCTCACATCGCCAGCTCTCGTCGTTCGATGCCGCGGCCAGACATCCGCCTTTAAACTCTGTCGAAAGAGTGGTGGGTGTCAGCAGCAGAAAACTTTTCTCTGCAACGTATGCTCCGAAGGCCCAGCCCTCTTTGTCTTTCCAGCGGATTTTCCACCAGCGACTGATGACTTTATCGATGGTGACGTATTTTTCACCCTTTTCCAACACCTGGACTTTTTCGTTGAAGGGTATCGTGGCTATACGCTTACCGCTGGCATCAGGTGCATCACGCAGGTTCAGACCGGCCGAAGGGATAACCCAGCCTTCTGTTACGTCCTCTGCATGTAATGCCGACGAAAATGCCACCAAAAGCGTGATGACCCAGAACAAGCGGTGCCACAGGTAGATGCGATGAATATACGATTGATGCATGGGGCACGGTAACGCCTCGGGCTTAATCGTCAAGCTATGTGCCTGTTATGTGAATGCACGTTCTGCTTCTGAGTCCTTGTTCGTGCTAAGCTGAAAATCTCTTGAAAACATGCTGTGACGCCTTGTCGTGCCAAGATCTCGCCATGAACTCACAACTGATCGAATCTATTCAACAGCGTACCGCCTGGGTTCTGCTGCTCCTGCCCACACTCATCTTTTTCGGCATCGGCGCAGCCCTCCTGATCGCCGGTGATTTGGTAATTGGTCGCTATCTGCTGCAGCTACCGCCCTGGAAGATGGACCACGGCCTTGAGATTCTCTTAGACGGATTTTTCGCTCTCATCTGCGCATTCTACCTGCGCCCGGTCTTTCGGGCACAGCAGAGGTACCATGAATGCCGCAAGGCAGGCCAGCCTTTTGCCGATGCCGTGCTGTTACAGACCTGCCGCAACCGCATCTTCAACTACCCGCTGGTGCTGATTGCGGCCACGTACCTGTGCTGGACGATCAACATCTCGGTATTCTATTTCATGAACAGGGACACCGCACCCCTGGGGCCGGTGGTCGCTATCGGACTCATCACTTCGGTTATCAATGCAGTCCTGTGCTATTATGCGACCGAAACCCTGACGCGCTTCTATCTCATACCCCACTGGTTTCCCGATGGCAAGATCACCGTGACGCGCCGACTGATGCGCAAGCCGTCGCTGATGCAGCGCTTTGTCGACCTCTTCATGGTGAACGCCTTCTTGCCGGCGATCTCTGTCGCCGGCATTATCTTTCTTGCGCGCAACTATGGTCCGGGCGATGCAGGGCTGATGGAGCGCGTTTTCTATACGACGATCACGATTTCACTCGCCTATTGGACCTTTGGCTTCCCCCTCGCGATCGTCACGGCGAGTACAATCATCACTCCCGTTGAAGAGCTGGCCCGGGCCGCGGAAAAAATCTCGCGCGAAGATTATACGATCAACCTTGCGGTGCACAGCGACGACCAGATCGGCCGGCTGCAGGTTACGATGAACCAGGTGAGCCGCGAGCTGCAAGAGAAGGCCAAGATCAAAACGCTCTTTGGGCACTACGTCTCGCCGGTGGTGCGCGACATGATCTTAAGCGGAAAGATTCGCACCGATGGCGAGAAGGTCGAGGCAGTGGTGCTCTTCTCTGACATCAGGTCATTTACCAGCCTGACAGAAAGTCATCCGGCAGAAAAAATTGTCGAAATGCTCAACATCCATTTTTCGCGCATGGTGACGGCGATCTCTGACAACCAGGGCTTCGTCGACAAATTCATCGGCGATGCGGTGATGGCCGTATTCGATGCAGAATTCTGCTCACAGCGCCACCGCGCGTTTGCCTTTAATGCCGTGAGCCAGATCTTGCAGGGCATGCGTGAGACCAACCGCCAGATGCAGGATCTCGGTTTACCGAAAATCGACATTGGGCTCGGCATGGCCTGTGGGGAGGTCATACGCGGCAACATCGGCGCTCCCGAACGCAAGGAACTCACCGTCATCGGTGACACCGTCAACCTCGCGGCGCGGCTTGAGTCCCTGACCAAGAGTGTCGGTCGCACAGTTGTCGCTTCGCGTAACAGTATCGACCTCGACCTCTCTGCGTGGCCGGGCATCGAGCTGTCATCTGTCGAGCCTATCCCCGTTAGGGGTAAGGCGCAACCAGTCGACGTTGTCGCGTTTTCACTAGCGGGCGAGGTGGCTGTTCAGACCTAAACGTTCATCAGCATGACGCTCAGCCAAACGTATCGCAGGCCTGCACGTCGCCGCTCTGCATACCGGTCTTGAACCAGCGCACCCGCTCGGCAGAGCTGCCGTGCGTGAAAGATTCGGGCTGCACACTTTGGCCCGAGCGCTTCTGCAGGGTGTCGTCGCCAATCGATGCCGCGGCCGTCATGGCCTCTTCAATATCACCTTCTTCGAGAATCTGCCGCTGTTTATGCGCGTGGTGTGCCCAGACGCCCGCATAACAGTCGGCCTGCAACTCCAGCTTTACCGAAAGTGCATTCGCCGTACTCTCCGACGCTCCCTCTTGCTGTTGCCGCACCTTGCGCATCGTGCCGAGCTGGTTCTGGACATGGTGGCCGACTTCATGGCCAATCACGTACGCCTGTGCGAAATCGCCCGGCGCCCGGTATGAAGATTTGAGCTCCTGGTAAAAGGTCAGGTCGATGTACACCTTTTGGTCGGCGGGGCAATAGAATGGCCCCATCGCCGACTTGCCCTTGCCGCACGGTGTCGGCGTCGACCCGCGAAACAGCACGAGCTTCGGGTCGCGGTATTCTCTGCCGATTGCCTGAAAGCGCTCGCGCCAGACATCTTCGGTATCAGCCAGCACAACCGAAACAAATTTTGCCAGCTTGTCGTTTGCCGGTATCTGTTGTGCAGGGGCAGAAGACTCGGTCAAGGTGCCTTCACCACCACCCAGTAACCGCATGATCAAAGTGGGATCTATATCGAAAAAGTAAGCCGCCGCCGCTGCAACCAGAATGACCACGATACTCTTACCACGCAATCCACCCAAAAGCAGGCCACCGATACCGCCGCCGCTTCCGCCGCCACGCCGGTCTTCGACGTTGCTGCTTTCCCTGCCATCATCACGCATAGTTGCCCGAGCAAGGGTTGGCGTGAGATCGAGCGTCAACCAAATTGGCTATACGTCCTATAGCGCCGAGGCGCTGACTCTCATAATTTGTACCCCAGGAGTAACTGCACGCGTGGGTAAAAAAGCGGTTGGTTGATCGCCGCGTCGGCATCGTTGTAGCGATAGTTATTGCGCGGGTTGTCATCCTGGTTGTTGGCGTTGTAGAAGAAGCCGTGGCCCTTAAGCTGCGTGTTGAAAAAATATTCGACGGTGGTTTCGAGGCCGATCACAAAATGGTCTGATATAGTCAGCAGAGATTTAAATCCCACACCAAAACCCCATGCATTCGAATACACTTTGAAGGCTTCATTTCCACCCTGGTAGTCGAAGAATGCGGCATAACTCGAGTAGCGCGGGCCGGCCGCGACATTGAGTTCAAAAATCGACTGCCGCACAATCGGGTAGAGTGCGTCCACCCCCATAAAAAATGCCGAACCTGATTCGACAATGTTGTCGTTACCACCCGTCGCATCGTTGATAAAAATTTTGCGCGCATTGACCGCGTTGCCGGGGTCTGACTGAAAGACGTAGCCCGCCGAAAAATCAAAGCCAACCGGAAACTTCGGCGCTACGCGGTGCAAACCGAAACCGGCATTGATGCCGAAGCCATTCATTGTGCCTGCCCCGGCATAGAAAATCTTTTCGGAGGCTGCGCTGGCGGGCAGGCCCAGCAGCGTCGAATACAGCAAGGCCAGCGGAAGATAACGTGCACGCATGGCTCAGGAAAAGAGCTGCGCCAGGGGTGTCAATTCAGTACCCGTGGGCCTATATGCGCCATCGCAAACCTCAGGACTGTCCCATCACCTTCACTGCCTGCGCATAGAGTTGCGCAGTATATTCACTGCAACCTGCTTCACCTTCTTTCGGTGCCCAGGGCGCAAAATCTTTGTCGTTCGCCGGGGCGTAAGGGCCGGGTTTCACCTCGAAACAGATTGCCGTATCGCTTTCGACAATGATGCTATGCCAGATGCCGGGCGCGATGTCGATGCCATAGTTATCTTCGGCACCCAGACGCGTGACCGTCCGTAGCTCCCCCGCATCGTCAAATGTGATGAAAAGCAGCCGACCCCGCAATACAACAAAACTCTCACTCTTCGGTGGCGTGGTGTGCCGGTGCGGAGTGACATACGTGCCCTTCACCATGACGTTCAGAAACCGGTTCGGATTTTCTTCGTAACTCTGGTGGAAGTTGTGGTTGGTACGCTGGCGATCAGATTCCTTCGCCCGTTCGGTGAGGCTGTCGAGTAGCGCTGGAGTGATAACCTGAACTGGGTTGGTCATCGTTTTCAGACTGCCGCGAGCCGCTGTTGCAGCGCCTCTAACCCAGGTGTCGCAATACCCAGTTCTGAGCCGGCGCGAATCCATGTCGATAGCATGTCGAGCGACTGCTCACGCACCTTGGTGTAGTGGCGTTCAAAGAACCGTTCGACATCAAGGGGGGCAATTTTCTGTGTCAGCTGCATCGTCGCCGCGAGTGCGCGTCCGGGAATCAGCTTGCGCTCGTAAGGTAGCCGCGCATTGTTCTTTCGCGCACCGATAAACGAGGCTTCGATCATTGCCTTGCGTGTGACCGAGAGAAGTTCGCCATCCTGTGCCATCTTCTTCAGGCTCCAACCCGCACACTCGAGTGCATAGATCGAGGTCTGCAACAGGGCCGAACCCAGCGCCCCCTCGAGCTGCACATTGCTGTGTCTGGCTGAAGGCATTCCGCCCTTGTTGAGCAGGTCGACGATACCCTGTGTTGGCTGCTTTTCACCGCTGTAGCTGAACTTGAGCAACGGTGGAAACCAGTACGCGGTACCCGGCCGCGGCAGCTCTTCGCCGGGCAGGGGCGCGGCATAGCTCATCATGGTAATGAGGCCGGTGATGATATGCTCTTCGCGCGTGTAGCGCTTGACGAAAGCCAGGTCTTCGATGCCGACAGTCAGAATGATCACCTGCGCGTTACCAATCGCTTTCGCGATTTCAGCGTACCAGCCACCCGCGCGCAGCGCAGTCGAAGAGGTTGTAAGAAAGACATAGTCCCAGCTCTGCTGCGCTACCTGTTGGGCATTGGTGAGGACGCTGAATTTGTCGAAAAGAATCGGATTCTGCCGCGCATCTTTCTCATTCAACGGGTAGAGCGTGAAGCCGTGCCGCGCGCTTTCTGCGTACTTGTCCTTCACGAGGTAACTGACCGCGGCGCCACCCTGGACGAGGTGGTAACCGTACACCTGTCCCACGGCGCCTGCACCTACAATCAAACATCGCATGTGAGTACTCCTGCAATATCCCCTATGAGGAGAATGCTAGTGCCAGAATACAATGCGTCGCAGCGGACGCAGCTCTTTATTAGGTGGCGAATCGCTCCAGTACTTTCTCGATCTGGCTCACTTCAAAGGGTTTTGCGATGAACTCATTCATGCCCGCCTCGCGCGCCAGTGCCTGGTCCTCGGGCATTGTGTTTGCTGTCACCGCGACAACAGGTAAGGTAGTCGATATGGTTTCGCGAATCTTCTTCGTGCACTCGATACCATCCATTACCGGCATATGGAGGTCCATGAAGATGATGCTGAAGTCTTTTGTCTTCTGCAACTGCGCCAGTGCCTCTTCTCCATGGTTGGCGACTGTGACCTTGCAGCCTTTAGCTTCGAGAGTCTTCTGCAGGATAATCTGGTTGATCAGGTTGTCTTCGACGATCAGGCAATGCGTACGCGGCGGAGGTTTTTCGGTTCTGTGGCGCTGCACGATGTGGCGGTCAAAATCGAACCGGCCGAGAAATTCTTCTTTAGAAGAGAAAAGGAATTTCTCAGCGGTCTGGTCGATGATCTGGTCGACCAGCGAGAGCGCTTCGGAGCTTAAGCGGCCGTTCTGGTCGGCTTCAAGCGCCAGGTACTGCAGGTTTGCCATCAGGTTGCCCATGGAATCCTGCAGCATGCGCAGCAGGTTCATCAGGCCATGGATGCGTTCATTGTCGAGATTCTGCGCCTTGCGTAGAATCTCAAAATGCTGCTGTGTCTGCACCAGCGACGTTATGTCGTTCTGAACTCCCACAAAGTAATTCTTTGGGCCTACACTGATGGGGTAAATCGAGAGGCGGTTCCAGAACTTCTGCCCGTCTTTCTTGTAATTGAGCAGTGTGACCACGCAGGCTTCGCGCAGGCTCAATTTTCGGCGCAGGTATTCGAGCGTGCCCGGGTCAGTGTCGTTGCCCTGAAGGAAATTGCAGTTGCGACCAAAAATTTCTGAAGAGGGATAGCCGGTGAGCTGTTCGAAACCCTGGTTCGCATAGATGATCGGTCGACCAGCTATGTCGGCAACAATGGTAAAACCTTCCTGGTGAGTGCCAACGGCGATGCTCAGAACTTCTTTGATGTTTTCCATGGCCGTCCGGTCTTGATGGCGACTGCGATACCGCAGCAACTTCCGGCCAGCGTGGTTTCACATGGCGCTGTGGGGAGTAATTTCCCCTACCAACCTGCTACGGAAATTTGCGGCCGCAACAAACCATCCTGATCAGGAAATTAAGCTCCAGCTCTCTCTAATCTGTCATTGATTGCGAGCCCAAAGCCGTGTTCGGGCATACGTTCGGCGATGATGATATCGGCACCCGCGGCATCGAGGCGGCGCATCGCGGCAAATAGATTGCGCGCGGCTTCAGTCAGGTCAGAACCGGGTGAAAGAACCTCACTCGCGACGATGTTTTCGCCACGCACGAGCTCCCAGAGGGAAAGCACTGCTAGCTTTTTTTGCGCATGCTCATCGAGCAGGGTGCGCAGGTTGCCCAGGACGAGGCGTGTTCGTGGCGCATAGTGGGATTTCAGAAGCCCAGGTGAACCCGCGCTTGTTGCAGCATGAGTCCGTATTTCGACCGGGCCGAATTCGCGCAGCGCTTCGACGGTGATACCGCCGGCGCGCAGCACGATAATCCTTTCGTCCTCGAAAGTGACCACGGTCGATTCAAGGCCCACGCGACAGGTGCCACCATCCAGAATGTAGGGAATCTTGCCGCCAAGACCTTCGGCAACATGCGCCGCGGTGACCGGGCTGATATAACCCGACGGGTTGGCGCTCGGCGCAGCAAGCGGAAAATCGAGCAATGAAAGTAACTCGTGCGCCAGCGGGTGAGCCGGAATGCGCAGCGCCACTGTTTCGCCGCCACCCGTGGTCACGTCAGGCACGATCGGTTTTTTCCGCAGCACGTACGTCAGCGGGCCGGGGGAGAAGCGCTCGGCGAGCCGCTGCGCCAGCGGCGGTACTTCGGCATAGGTCGCCATGGCCTCTTGACTTGCGAGGTGTACAATAAGGGGGTTGAACTGCGGGCGACCCTTGGTCGCATAGATCTTCAGCACCGCGTCCGCATCAAGCGCATTGCCGGCAAGGCCGTAGACCGTTTCGGTCGGCATTGCCACCAGTTCGCCGCGGCGCAGCAGGGCAGCTGCGAAAAGAATATCTGAGCCGGTTTCAGTCATCTATTCGCTTCGCAGTATTTTTTCCAGCGACTTACCCTTTGCGAGTTCGTCGACCAGCTTATCCAGATAGCGCACTTTCTGCGTCAGGGGATTTCTGATTTCTTCGACGCGGACGCCGCAGATCGTTCCGGTGATCAGCCTTGCATTCTTGTGCAGTTTTGCCTCGGAAAACAGGTCACTGAATGTAGCTTTTTGCCTGAGGAGCTTTTGCAGCTTTTGCGTATTGAGACCAGTGAGCCAGGTAATCACTGCATCGAGCTCTGCCTGGGTGCGGCCCTTGCGCACTGCTTTCGCAAGGTAGAGCGGGTACACGGTGGCAAATACCATGTTCGCTATTCGCTCGTCAGTATTACCAGCTTTCTTTGTAGCTGCCACGGTGGTGGACAGCCTGACCAGCTTACCCTTACGTTTGATGATGTTCTTGTAATCCCACTGAATCGCACGGGATTGCTTTAGCCACTGCTTCAGGTCTTTGGCAGATACTTCCTTTACAGAGCTATAGACTATAGAAGCGTCTTTAAATTTTCCGCTGCCGGGTACTAACTTGTCTGCTCCAAAATCGGCCCCGCTCCAGAACATGAGGCGTATGCCGGCCTTCAGCTTGCTGTAACCGACAATCGGGTTACCGTCGAGAAACCACACCGGGTGGCCGTGCCAGATCTTGTTTTCAGCGCCTTTAAGGCCTGTATCGATCGTCTGCGCCAGAAGATCGCAGATACGCCGCTCTGCGGCCGATTGTGCGCTATTGTATTTTCGTGTCTCTGGCTGCATGTTGGTAGGTACTAAAAGTTGGTTTCCTCTTTACTTATAGTGTCAAAACTGCGCCCGCCGGCAACAGGTTCCAGCACCCACAGGCCCTCTTTGGTGCGCTCCATAACGCGCCCGTAAAAGACGTGCCGATCGCCGGCCTTCAAATGCGGCATCGGCATAGGCCCGGCATAACCAGCCCGAGGCTGAAAAATCGTGTAACGTATCTCAATGGCTGCACCCCTCTTGATGCGCGACCTGCTGCGTGCCACACGGTTCACTTTGGCGCGCACACGCGTGGCAACATATTCGTCTCTGGGGAGCGTTTTCGGTTCTACGGCCTCTACTACAATAGCGAGGAACTCCGGTGCCGAGCGCTGCTGCCCGGCGTAGTACATGGGGTGTATTTCTGCAGCGATGGCCGTCGCACAGACGAGGAGCGCCGAACCAAATCGCAACATGCACTCTCGACAGGTTTGTGCAACGCGTCGTCAAGGGTGATTGCTGCGTCCGCCTCTTTACCGTCTATGCGGCGCAGTTAATTATGGACAATTCAGTCTTTTATGGTTGCCATACCTGCCCGGGTTCGTGTGATGCCCTATGGAAAAGGTCGTCATTCTGGGAGCCGGTACCGGTGGCTGCATTATGGCCAACCGCCTGCTCAAGCAGGCAAAGCGTAGCGAACTTGCCATCACCGTCATTGACCCCGCTCAGCAGCACCTTTACCAGCCCGGGTTGTTGTTCCTGCCGTTCGGTCAGACAACAGAAAAGAAAATACTCCGCCCGAACCGCCGCTTTTTCTCCCGCGGAGTCAGTCTCATCGAACAGCCGGTACAGTCGCTCGATGCCTCAGCGCGTTCTGTGACACTGGGCGACGGCTCTGTGATTCACTATGACGTCCTCATTATTGCTACAGGTACCAAAACTGCCCCCGAAGAGACCGAGGGGCTTATGGGCGAGGGCTGGTATACCAACCGTTTTGATTTTTATACGCTCGAAGGCTCGCGGCGCCTCGCTGCAGCCCTCAAGAATTTTGCCGGTGGTCACCTCGTGATCAACATCGTCGACATGCCGATCAAGTGCCCCGTAGCGCCGCTCGAATTCGCCTTCCTCGCCGATGCGTATTTTAAGAAACGGGGCATACGCGACAAGGTGCGGATTTCGTACGTGACGCCCCTCGACGCGGCATTCACCAAACCCGTCGCCGCCAAAGTTTTCGGCGACTTTCTTCTGCACAAAGGTATAGAGATAGTACCCGAATTTAACACCGGCCGCGTTGAGGGCAACCAGCTCATCTCGTGGGATGAGCGGACTGTCGATTTCGACCTGCTGGTTTCCGTACCGCTGCACAGCGGTGCCGACTTTCTGAAGGGCAATGACATTGCCGACGATTTGGGATTTGTCCGCGTCAACAAGGCGACCCTGCAGAGCGAAAAATACCCCGAGATATTCTCGCTCGGCGATGCCACGAATGTACCGACGTCAAAGGCTGGAGCTGTGGCTCACTTCGAGGCAGAATCGCTTTCCGATAATATACTCCGATACATTCGAAAAGAACCCCTGCAGGCCGACTTTGACGGCCATGCGAACTGCTTTATCGAGACCGGCCACGGCAAGGCGACACTGATCGATTTTAGCTACGATACCGAACCGCTGCCGGGAAAATTTCCGTATGCCGGTATTGGGCCGCTCAAATTGCTTAAAGAGACGCGCATGAACCACTGGGGCAAACTCGCATTTCGGTTGATCTACTGGTACATTCTGCTGCCGGCGCGTTGGCTGCCGATCGGCCGTCACTTTAGTATGAAGGGAAAATATAGACCAACTTAAGGGGATGCTGCGCCCCTGCGGAGGTGAGCGGAAAATGGCGCTGCTGCGCAGCAGCAGTACCTTTTTTTGCCAGTTCCTCCCGAGCGCAGCGAGGGAGGAAGATGGCAACCAAAACACTGGGCGGAAAGACCGTCGAGGTAGACGAACAGGGCTACCTCAAGAACACCGCTGACTGGACAGAAGAGCTGGCCAAGGCTCTCGCGGCCGATGTCGGCATCACTGAAATGACCGAAGGCCACTGGAAGGTGGTCAAATTCATGCGCGAGCGTTACCTCAAGAACGGGGATTCTCCGTCGATTCGCACGCTAGGCAAAGATTCAGGCGTCACGACCAAAGACCTGTACCAGCTCTTTCCCAAAGGGCCGGCCAAACTCGCGGCATACGTGGCGGGCATACCAAAACCGAGGGGCTGCATCTGATTGCAGCGTAGCTGCAATCAGATGCACAAGGAGCAAACTATGGAAAATACGATCAAGAAAGTCTCAATCATTATCTCAAAAGGTTCGCTCGAAGGCATCTATCCCGGCCTGATCATGGCCAACGGTGCCCGCATGGAAGGCATTGAGGCAAACCTCTTCTTTACCTTCTTCGGGCTCGATGCCATTCACAAGAAGAAGCAACACCGCATCAAGGTGGCAACAGTCGGTAACCCCGGACTGCATATCCCGACCTGGCTGGGTGGTATTCCCGGCATGTCGGCGCTGGTCACCTGGCGCATGAAAAAATCGATCGAGTCGCTCGATATTCCACCGGTGGGTGAATTCTTGCAGCTGATCCACGATTCGGGCTGCGGCATGTATGCCTGCAAGGCCACGGTCGACATGTTCGGCATGACAAAGGCCGACTTTGTCTCACCGGTCGATGACATCATCACCGTCGGTGAATTCTACGAAAAAGCGCAGGGCGGTGAAATCATTTTTACATGACAGGTTGCTTTCAGCAACCTGCCCTGAAAAATGAACCGCTTAGATATTTCGTTCGCCTCGGGCGATAAAAACCAACTCTGCCGCGGCTGGCTGTACCTGCCGGAAAAGAAAGGTGCCCGTTTTGCTGCAGTGGTGATGGCGCACGGCTTCGGCGCCGTCAAAGAGCTGCGCCTCGATGCTTATGCCGAAAAATTTGCTGAGGCGGGGTTCGCGGTTCTGGTCTTTGATTACCGGCACTTCGGCGCCAGCGACGGCGAACCGCGCCAGCTAATCGACATCAGCCGCCAGCTCGAAGACTGGCGCTCGGCGATCGAATTCGTGCGGCACCATAGCTCCATCGATTCCGGCCGCATTGCCCTTTGGGGTACTTCCTTTGCCGGGGGACACGTGGTCGAAATTGCCGCGCAGGATCCCCAGATACGCTGCGTGATTTCGCAGGTGCCGCATCTCGATGGTTTTGCCTCTGCATCAGCCGCGGGGGGCACGCAGGCCGCACGGCTGGCAATGGAAGCCGCTCGCGACGCAGCAAGCGGGCTCATCGGCCTTGAGCCGCATTACGTTAAAATCGCCGGTTCACCCGGCGAACTTGCCGCCATGAGCTCCGAGAACGTCGCCACCATCTGGCCGCGCATGGTGCCCGAGGGATTTTCGTTTGATAACCGGGTTGCGGCGCGCATTTTTCTCAACCTGCCGCTCTATTCACCCGAACGCAAGGCCGAACAGCTGATCATGCCCTGGCTGGTCCAGGTTGCAACCCGCGACCAGACGACCCCGGTTGAACCAGCAGAACGCGCCGCCGCCAGGGCGCCCCTGGCTACACTCACGAAATACGAGGCCGACCATTTTGACGTCTATCTGCCGCCGCTTTTCGATGCGGTAGTCAAAGAGCAGGTAGAGTTTTTGAAGAAATATCTGTAGCCGGACTGACCGAGTTCCATTGTCACCCATTCTACAGTACGCGGCACAGATAGCCGCGCAGGTATTCGCTTTCGGGAAATGCCAGCAGAATGGGATGGTCCTCTGCCTGCGTGAGCAGCTGCAGAATCTGCACTTCTTTACCCGCGTCGTGGGCCGCGTAGTGTAGTACCTGGCGCAGTTTCTCAAACGTCATTGCACCCGAGCACGAAAAAGTTGCCAGCAAAGCGCCGGGTGCCGCCAGGTGCAGTGCCTGCAGGTTGAGATCTTTGTACGCCTTTTCAGCGGCATCTACCTTACCGCGCGAGGCTGCCAGCTTGGGCGGGTCGAGTATGATGAGATCAAATTTTTCCTCCGCAGATTTCAGCCGACGCAGCTCTTCAAAGACGTCCGCCTGTATTGCCCTGATTTGTGAGTCTGTCGATAGTTTCGGCCGGTTGAGCTCGAGGTTTTGCTGCAGCAGCTGCAGGGCTTCGGCAGAGCTGTCGATTGCCGTGACAGAAGTTGCTCCCGCCTTGAGGCAGGCAATACTGAAGCCGCCGCTGTAACTGAACGCGTCGAGAACGCGCAGGCCGCTTGCATGGGACGCGACAATTTCGCGGTTCATCGCCTGGTCGAGGTAGAAGCCTGTCTTTTGCCCGCCGCCCGGTGCCACGCGGTACTGCACACCCCGGCTCTGGATTTCCATAGCAGTGCCAGCGGTGGCGGAAACAGGCGGCAGTTGCTCGCGGTTGCGCGCCTGGTTATCAGAAGTGTCAATGAGGAGTTTTGGCTGTAGCAGTGAGCCCAGCGCAGCGACAATATCTGGCCGAAAATGCTCGGCAAACGCACTGTTAAACTGCACTGAAAGACAGTCGCCAAACTTATCGACGATGAGCCCGGGCAGAAAGTCACTTTCGGCAAAAACCAGCCGAATGGCATCGGTTCCTTGGTCCAGCAGGTGACTGCGCCGTTTGATTGCTGATTGAAGCCGCAACACAATTTCGTGGTGCGTAAAAGGGGGAGCTCCCCCTTTGCTGAGCATTCGCAGTGCCAGCCGGCAGCCCGGGTTATAAAAAGCTTCGCCGAGTACTTCGCTGTTGTGCGAGAGAACGGTTACCGGCCCGGCACTGGCCGTCGCAGGCTGTATCGCCCCCGAGAACACCCAGGGGTGCCCGAAGCGCACGGGCTTGTCGCGGCCTTTGAGTAATTTTATCTGCTTTTCCGGACGCATTGCGGAAAATGCCCGCTGCCCGCGGGCAAAAGGTCAAGCGCAATCGGCGCTGTGCGCACCTGTGCTGCTTTTTTACTTTCCATAACACCGCTCGCCAGAAAGCCTGCTGCATGCCAATACCCATTTCGCAACTGTGGGATAACCTGATGCTGTTCATGGTCATCGGTATCTTTATCGAGCTGGCAGTCTCAGCGATATTCTCGGTGCGCATCATCGACGATCTGCTAAACACCACGATGCTGCGGTCGGTGAAGAATGCGCTGGTGCTCATAACCGCTTTCGGCGTCTGCGCCAAAATCGACCAGCTCCGCTTCTTGTACGGGACCAAGATTGCCATACCTGAATTAATCCACTACATTCTCTCGAGCCTGGTGCTCGCCCGCATGGCAAACCTGGTGCACGACTTCATCAATTACCTCAAAGCACGCAGTAAGGCGATGTAGGGCTATTTCTCCTTTTAATCAATGCCGCTCAAGAACCTGCCGCTCCGCTACAAGCTGATGGTGATCACCTCGGGGCTGATTATTGTCAGTCTCGTGGTGCTTTCGGTCATCTCGATTCGCAATTTTACGCAGGACAAAACCGACCTCATCAAACTGCAGACCAATGATACGGCAAAGCTGATCGCCGATAAGCTCAAGACCGAAATCAGCGCCAAAATCGAAGCGCTGCAGGTCTTCGATCGCTTCGCCGGTGTTTCCAGTATTTCAGCCAAACCCAGGAAAACGGTGCGCCGCAAATCGCCTGTGGCCGCCCCTGACCGCCCCAGCCTTTCGGCGGGTACCGGCGTGCTGCGTGTGAGCAGGTACGTTTTTGAAGGGGGTGAAGTGCGCCGTGGCTATGGCCGCGATATTCTGGCCGAGCAGCAGAAGCTCGAGATAGCGGCAGTTGCGTTTGCGCGCGATGAAGAGCGCCTCGCCGAAAGACTGAAACCCGTCTTCAGGGGGCAAACCTTGCTGCTGGCGCGTACCCAGTCGTTTGGCAAGCCAGTCTGGTTCATCGCATTTCCTGTCATTGAGGGCGACGTCGCGCAGCGGGTTATCACCGCCTATCTTTCGACCGAAATTTTGGATTCAGCATTTGCTTCGCGGGCGTACACGTCGTTCTTCGTCGATAGTGACCGCGCGCTGGTCGTGCACAGCGACAAGAAAGAGACTCTTGCCGCCCGAAGTTTCAAAGACCACCCTGCGGTGGAGTTTTTACAGGGACAGGAGACGCGTACCGGTTTCAGCATCTACCGCAATAACTCAACAAAGCATGATTATTTCGGCGCTTTCTCCAAACTCGACATTGGCGCAGCGGCCGTCGTGGTCGAAATGGAAAAGGACCGCGCGCTCGAATCGGTGAACCGCCTCCGAATCACCTCAGCGCTGATTGCCGGTATCATCATCCTGGTAGCGCTGTTGCTCGTGTACTTTTTCGCCAAGACGATCTCTGAACCGATTCGCGAACTTAAGATCGCTGCCGACAAGATCAAGAGCGGTGACTACCACCTGCGGCTGACCCCCCGCACGGGTGACGAGGTCGGTGCACTGACGCAGGCATTCAACGATATGGCCGTCGGCCTCGAAGAGCGTGAAAAGCTCAAAGGTGCCCTTGGTAAATTTGTGAACCCCGAAATCGCTGAAAAAGCCATGAAGGGTGAAATCAAGCTGGGTGGGGAGCGCAAAACCGCGACCATCTTCTTCTCTGACATCCGGTCGTTTACCGCTATTTCTGAAAAGCTTGAACCAGAAGAGGTGGTCGAGTTTCTCAACGACTACATGACGATCATGGTGCGCATTATCGGCGAGCACCAGGGCATCGTCGACAAGTTCATCGGTGACGCCATCATGGCGGTATGGGGAGTTCCCGAATCGAAGGGCAATGACGCGCTCAATGCAGTCAATGCCACGATTGAGATGCGCAACGCATTGCTCGAATTCAACAAGGGGCGCGGCTCGGCCAAAAAGCCCCTCATAAAGATTGGTTGCGGACTCAACACGGGGGCCGTCCTGGCCGGCCAGATTGGTTCTGAGGACCGCCTCGATTATACCGTCATCGGTGATGCGGTGAACCTTGCCTCGCGCGTCGAATCGCTGAACAAGCCCTTCGGTACCGACATCCTTATTTCACAAGATACCTACAACATCGTGAAAGGCGAGTTTGACTGCGAGCCGATGCAAAAGATCAAGGTCAAAGGAAAATCCCAGCCGCAGCAGATCTATGCCGTGATTCGCAAAAAATCCGACAAAACGGGCCCGAAGAATCTCAAGGAGCTGCGCAAGCTGCTCGGTATCGACATGAAAGGCAAGCCCACCAAGTCGGGTGACGACGAAGAAGTGAAGTATGAAATTCTCGAAGGCTGACGCGGCTTTCACAGTGGCAATGGCCACGGGTATTGCCCTGCTCTCAGGGGTGCTGTACCTGCACAGCCGGACGCGCGGTTCTGGCAGCGGCGAGGCGATTGGAAAAGTTTTCTTCAAGCGCGAAGTTGCCATGCGGAAGTTTTCTGACCGCATGGTCTGGGAAGACGTCGACAACGGCTCTCCGCTCTATTCGCACGACGCGGTCATGACGGGCAACTATTCTGACGCGGAACTCGTGCTGAACTCAGGATTAAAGCTCAAGCTCGAAGCAAATACTCTCATTGAACTCGATCTCGAAGGCGAGGGACTGAAACTGAAACTCGCCGGCGGCGGCATCAAGGCTACGGGTACCGAAGGCTCGCGCACTACGGTCACTACGACCGATGGCCAGGCGATCAGCGTCAACGAGGCCTCAGCAAGCATTCGTACCAACGGTGAGCAGACTGCGGTGGAGGTGAGTTCAGGCCAGGTCGCGGTTACGAACAAAGAAGGCGCGTCGCAGACCGTCGCAAAGGATGAGGTGCTGGCTGCAGGACAGAAGGCGCGGGTAACACTCAAGCTGACGGGCATGGTTGAAGATGCGATCATCCTGGCAGCCGGCAACAATGGTCGTGTGTCCGTCAGTTGTTCTGGTGATGCACAGAGCGCAGAGTTCTCACGGCAAAGCGACATGCAGGCTGCGCGCACAGTGAGACTGGCAGACGGCAAAGCCACGGCGCAACTGCCTGCAGGCGATTGGTATACCCGATGCCGTGGCGAGGGCAATGCGATTTCAGCCGTCAGGCATTTTCGTATTCTGAACGCCGGTTCTTACCAGGTGTACCGGCCCGATGGCGAAGTCAAATACCCGGATCAGCCGGAGTTGCGTTTTGATTTCAAACCCCCGCGCGGCGTTGCAAAAACCCGTCTCGAGATTGCGGCCAACGCACGGCTGGAAAATGCCGTATTCGACCAGGTCGTGAGTCAGACTTCTCTGGCCATTGCTTTACCTGGCCCGGGGCGATGGTATTACAGGTTGACACCTGCCGAAGAAGCAGGTCGCCTGGAATCTCAGCTTTCACCCTTAACGGGCAGCTTCGTGCTGACAAAATCTGCACAGGCACAATCGCTTTCACTCGTTTCCGTTGCAGAGCCGGTCTTTCCGGTGGCTCAACTCGAAGCCGGAAAGGCCTTTATTAACTATGAGGGTTCTGGCAGTTACCAATACGAAATAGTGCCTCGCAGTGGCGGAGCGCCGGTTGTCAGCGGCGAAACTGCCGGAGGTTCGATTCAGCTCCCACCTCAATTGAAGGGCGGCAATTACGCATTGCGTATCGCACGCGAATCGGAAAAGGTGAGCCAGTACTTCACCGTGCGTGACCGTGTGGCGATAGAACTGCTGTCGCCTGCTGATGGGGCAGTCGTGTGGATGCCGGCGGGCAGTGAGAGTGCGACCGTCGCAGCGACCTGGAAGGCCAGTGAAGAGATAGCATTGTATCAGCTGATTCTCGCCGAAGACAGCGAGTTCAAGCGGGTGCTACGGAAGCTCAATGTCGATCAGAACAACTTTCGCTTCAGTGGTCTAAAGCGGGGTAGCTATTACCTGAAAGTCCTGGCCCTGGAGAATAACATTCCCCGCGCCGAAACGAAAGCTACCCGAATTCAGGTTGAAGACCGTCTGCCACCGGTAGCAGATGTGTTTCCCAAGAGTGAACAGAAAGTAGACGTCACAAAATCCGCCGGCCTGCAGTTTCGCTGGCAGCCCGTTGCCGGCGCAAATTCATATGAAGTGCGAGTTCTGCAAAAGCGCAAGGGTGAGCTCGTGGCTGTCGAGACGCTTGTCACAAGCAAACCATCGGCAAGTGTACGCGAACTGCGCAAGCTGAAAGAAGGTGAGGTGGTATGGGAGGTTCGTGCCCGCCAGACGGATAAAAAAGGTAAAGTTCTGCAACAGAGCGAGCCCATTCGGAGCAGCGTCAGTCTTTCGTTTGGGCCGACACCGCCCGCGCCCGAGATAATACCGATTGTGGAAGAATGATGTCTTCTGACGGATTCAGGCTGCGTGCCGTATCAGGTAGAGTATATCGCCTGGTGACAGTCCGGTTTTGGGGATAATCTCTATTCTCTGCACATATTCCAGATTGCCGCTGGCATTTTCACGTGTCGCGCATGAATAGTTAATAAACAGATCAGGAAACTTTCGCCGGCGCCGGGCGTAACGCCCCTCCCAATAGGGTGCATTGCGCAGAGCCCGGGTGCAACGTGGCATCGGCGTGCGCAGAATACCTTCCAGGAATGAACCCAGGTAGTTGCGTAACGCGAAATCAATGACACGCGAAACCGATTGCCCAGAATGCACCGTGCGCTCCCACAGGCTTGCATATAATACCTGGTCGACATACCACGGCCTAACCGTGTAGACCTGCGAAGGGATCCTTGCATTGTAGCGCCTGCTGGTGCCCGATTTCAGGCCGTTGCCTCGCCACCGCTGCAGATACTCCTTGGCGAGTCTGCTAAACAATTCCGATTCAGACCAGAAGATGCCGTTGCGCCGCAAAATCAGCAAAGCAGCCCGGGCTTTTCGGTATGCCTGCGGCCGTAGCGAGAGGGAGCTTCGTTGGAACCGAAGCGGGGAAATTACTTGCATTCTATATATTAAATACCAGGAAAGCCCGCTTTTTTCTCACCCGAAATGGAAGAAAATCATTTTAGTGAACAAAGTTTCACTTTTCGCCCCATCGTATGTTTTCAACCTTCACCATGGAATGGTTGAGCAAAAACGCCGAATTGATCGGTATTCTCTTTATGCCCGTGACGTACGGCTTCATCGGCTGGCTCACCAACGTGGTCGCGCTGAAGATGATGTTCTATCCACTAAACTTCGTGGGCATCATGCCGCCCTACCTGGGATGGCAGGGTATTGTACCCCGCAAGGCGACCGGCCTTGCGCTCAAGGTCGTGAACATTCTCAGTGAAAAGCTCATCAAGGTTGAAGACTTCTTCGAGAAGATACCTGCTGACAAGCTGGCCGAATCATACAAGCCCATACTCCGCGAGCACATACCGGGCATGATGCACAAGGTGCTTGAAGCAGTACCACCGGAGCTCAAAAGCAAAGTGGCGGCAAACGAAAACAAGATTGTCGCGAAGGCAATCGCCGAATCAGAGCAGCGGCTCACGGAGATCACCGGTCACCTGAAAGAAGACGTGAGTAAGGTCTTTAGTTTCAAGAATATGGTGCTGCGCAACCTGACGGGCGAGCGCACGCACCTGCTGGTCGACCTGTTTCAGGAAATAGGTCATAAAGAATTCAAATTCATTGGAGCTTCGGGCTGGTATTTCGGCAGCCTGTTCGGTCTCGCGCAGATGCTGATCTGGTATCTGTATCCCGGTGCATGGACCCTGCCCGTGCAGGGTATCATCGTGGGCTATGTCACTAACTGGCTCGCCCTGATCATGATTTTTCGTCCAATGGTAGAGAAGCGTTATTTGTTCTTCAGGTACCAGGGTCTCTTTCACCGCCGCCAGCAGGAAGTATCTGACAAATTTTCGACGATGTTTGCCGACCACGTGCTCAACGGCAAAAATATTCTCGATGAAGTTCTATACCGGCGTATCAGTCGCACTGTTGTCGAAACGATGAACGAAGATATTGTGCAGGAACTGCGCGCAGATGGCGCAAACTCTGCTGCGGTCGATGCCTTTGAAAAAGCGAGCGACGAAAGCCGCAAGCAGGTCGCAGCTGACCTTGCCTCTCGCCTGTCGCAGGCCTCGGAGACAATGGAGAAACTCATCAACCGTTCGATGAACGTGAAGGCGACGATCTACGGCCGCATGAAAGACCTGCCCGGGCCGGATTTCGAATCACTTCTGCGCTCGGCCTTCCAGGAAGATGAATGGATTCTGATCGTGATGGGCGCTGTGTTGGGAGCTCTTGTCGGTCTGGGCCAGATGTTCTACATGATGGCGTTCGCCGCCGGTTAGTCAGCTGCGACACCGTTCGCGGCTGGCCGGTTTGCCCAGTTCAGATTATGTCGCATTGGTTTGCGGCATAGCTATGGATTTCCATAGCTGTGTGCTGGCCAGCGTTATGGAATTCCACAGCACAGTTCACCGGAAACTCCCCTGACCGGGAAAAAACTTGCTACTCTGAGCCGATCGACCCTGCTGGGTCATGGGCCGCTGGCGCTATGCTTTTCTCTTCGCGCTGATCGGGCTCACTGCGTCGTGCCGTGGCAATCCGTTTGCGCCACCAGAAAGCTCTATCGAAGGCTTCAATCTCTACACAACCGATTTTTCTGCACAGGACGATGGCGGCATGAAAGCCGCACTGCTCGAAGTCATCAACGGTTCAAAGGCGACACTGCACTGCGCGTTTTCGGCGCTGACACTCTCGGACGTCAGTTCAGCAATCATTGCGCGTTCGCAGGCGGGCGTGAAGGTGAAAGTGGCGTTCGACGCGGACGTGCGCGACAGTGACACGGGTTCACTCGCACTACAGGCGAGCGGGGCGTTCGCGGTTGTCTCGGTTCCCGGTGAAACCACGCAGGGCCAGCTGCTCTATGGCAACAGCGGCACCGGCGTTATGCGGCATAACTTCTGCCTTTCAGATGAGCGTTACGTTTGGCTCTCCACAGCGGCCCCCGATGACGCGCAGATGCGCCTGACGCCAAACATTGCGATCAAGGTCGGCAGCCCGCAGTTTGGCCTCGCTCGTGACTTCTTACGTGAATCGAGTATGTTTTCGCAACTGCTCTTCGGGGGAGGTAAAGCGAAGACTGATTACACCACGAAGTTCGCAGCTCTTGACCAGGTTATTGCTGCTTACTGGGGCCCGCAGGAATCACCCATGGATGTTCTGGGTACAGAACTTTCAGAAGCGACGCGCACGGTGGATTTTTATTCTACGGCCTTTCAGGCGACGAACACGAGCTCCACCAAATCGTACCTCGATGTGCCTACAGTGCTCAAAGCGCTTGAAACAGCGAAAGGCGTGACGATTCGCAAATACTTCTCAAGCCAGGCGCTCTTTGACTCGGCTTCGAAGGCTTACACACTGACAAACCCTTCGCAGTACGTGAACAGCAATGTGCGTGTGGGAGCTAACATCTTTGTCGTTGACCGCAACCTGTCGTCGGCAAGAACTTACATCTATACGGGTGCGCTGCGCTCGCAGGGCAATTCTTCAGACGACAGTGTTCTGCTAGAATTGCGTGGCCCGCGCGTGGCGCAGCTGGTCGCCGCGTATCTCGATCGTATTGGCGGTGTGGCGGTGCCGGTCAGCAACAGCGGTGACACGGCAGCGGCAGGGCAGGTCGTCATCAGCGAAATTATCTGGATGGGCAGTTACAGCAATACGCAGACCGGCGATGGTGCCGACGAGTTCGTCGAGCTCTACAATAACACGGCCAGCGCGATCAACATCAGCGGCTGGCAGTTTGCCTGCACCACCGATGGCACCAACAATAATTCCGCTATCACCTTACCGCCAGGGGCGTTGATCGCGCCGGGAGGTTACTTTGTGGTAGCCTCTAAGAACACCGGCGCATTTGCCGGCAGCGCCAACCATTTCGACAGCAAGGTTGGTATCACCAACTCATCCCGCGAATGCAGGTTGGGCAATGGAAAGACCGCCGCGACTGTCTATGGCATTGCCAATTTCGGTGATGTGATCGATACCATCGGCAACAACACCAACGGTTTTGATACAGCGGGCTGGAACCGGGGTGTCAATGATGGTAGTCCCAATTTCATCCGCAAGAGCATGGAGCGCGTTAACCCTGCAGCTTCCGGCACGGCCAATACAAACTGGCGCAACAATGGCTACACCTTTGGCCTGAATACCCTGGTTGCTTCCAACTTCCGCAGCAACACGTTCGCAAGCCCCGGGGCGAGCGGCACCTTTACCGAGACCGCTGCTGCGGGCAATGTTGTCATCAACGAGATTCTCTGGATGGGTAGTTATGATAATGGCGGCACGGGCCAGACTGACGATGAATTCATCGAGCTATATAACAACACGGCGAGCAGCATCGATATCAGTAACTGGACCATTTCGGGAACTGGTATCAGCACGATCACAATCCCCACCGGGCAGACGATTACCGCCAATGGATACTATGTCATCGCACGTAACACGAGTTTAGCCGTAAGCTCGGCAAACTATTCGACGACAACTGCCATGAGCATCACGAACGGCGGCTTTCAGCTGGAACTGCGCACAAGCCTCAACACGCTGATTGATACGGCTAACAACGGGGGAGCTCCCCTTGCCGGGGTCAATGACGCGACTAACCTTTACCGCCGCTCGATGGAGCGCACGACGACGGGCACCGATGGCACACTGGCGGCGAGTTGGCAGAGCGCTTTCACCGCAGGGTCTGGCATCGCCGCGGGTTACAGCAGCCGCACGCTCGCGACACCCGGGCAGGTGAATTCGACCATACCCGCCGACCCGGCCGTGGGCGATGTTGTAGTCAACGAATTGATGTGGATGGGGAGCTATGACAATGCCGGTACAACGCAGACCGATGACGAATTCATCGAACTGTGGAACAAGACAGCCTCGGCGATCAATATCAGCTTCTGGCAGGTTAATGGCACAGGCATCAATGCCGTCACCCTGCCGCCGGGCCAGACCATACCTGCCAACGGCTATTATGTGATCGCGCGCAATAATCTTAATGCCTTCACTACAGCGAATTACTACAAAAGCTCTACTCTTGGTCTCTCTTCGACTACGCTACAGGTTGAGTTGCGAACCAGTCGCAATACAGTGATAGATACTGCAAATAATGGGGGCGCTCCCCATGCAGGATTGAATGACACTACCAACCAGATTCGCCGTTCGATGGAGCGCCGGCCAACGGCGACCGACGGCACGCTGGCCGCGAGCTGGCTGAACTCGGGCGTCGTCGGCACGAACGTGGCGGCGGGTTTCAGCACAAGAACCATCGCGACTCCGGGACAGGCAAACTCATTCTACCCGCAGACGGTCACAGTAGTCTCATCGACGAGCATCACCGTACAGTATAACCTGTTACCCACGGCGGGCACTGGAGCTACCGGTGCAGAAAATACGGCGAACTACACGTTCACGGGAGGGCTCACCGTCTCAGCAGCTACTCTCGCTGGCAATGTGGTGACTCTCACCACAAGTGCCCAGACGCCGGGGGCCAGCTATACTCTCACCATCAGCAACGTTACCGCGAGTGGTAACAGCGCGACGCTTTCGCCGAACACGGCGAACGTGACGGGGTTTGTTTCCAGCGCAAGTGTGTTGATAACGGAGCTCAACGCCAATGTGACATCCAGCTGTGATTTGGTTGAATTAACCGTTACGGCAGCGGGAAATATGAATGGCATAAAGCTCCTGAATGGGGGTGAGCTTACGGATACTGCCATCGTCACCTTTTCGTCGTTTGAAGTCGCCGCTGGTGATATCATCATCGTTCACCTCAATAACGGGGCAACCTGCAATCCAGCGAGTGCCGGAAACGAAACCACTGCGACGAATGAATTTCCCATCGCAACCCATACCCGGAATTACGACACATCATGGGATTGGTATTCGGCAACTGCGGGCCTTACCGGCACCGATGCAGTTGTGAGCCTAACCAATTCTGCCGGAACTGCCTTACAGGATGCATTCGCGTATTCGAATGTTGACGGTACTACTCTGAGTGCAGGCGCTAAAACCGATATGTGCGCCATCTTTAACGGCACAGATTGGACGAACCTGGCGAGTTGCAGTACCCAGTCTAATGCGACCATTGAAAACAACGCTGCCTCAGACTCTGATAATCTGAGTACCGGAATAACGACCGCCTCAGCTTCATTTCAGCGCTTTTACAATACGACTACTTCAGCTTATTGTGATGGCAACAAACCTGCTGACTGGGTTATCTACACGGCTGCAGCACCGCGATCAAGCTTCGGCTCGCTGAACAATATAGTCGGGCCCGCTGTCGCTGCCTGTCCTTAACCACTTATTCAGCAATTTAGCGGCGCAAAGCGGGTATCAGAAACTCTTACCCCAAAACACCGCGAGAAAAATCACGCCGACCAGGATGCGGTAGACGCCGAAGACGAAAAATCCCCGCTTTGAAATGTAGCCCACGAAGAAACGTACTGCCAGTAGCGCGAAAGCAAATGCGACCACGGCGCCGATCGCGAGCAGATCGATATGCGTCGCATTCAGCGATTCACGCTGTTTATACAGATCGTAACCGGTAGCAGCCACCATTGTCGGTACTGCGAGTAAGAAAGAAAATTCGACCGCGCGCACGCGGTTTAGGCCCATCACGAGACCGCCGCCAATAGTCGCCGCGGCGCGCGAGACACCGGGTATCATCGAAATCGCCTGGAAGAGACCGATGACGAATGCGGTTTTGGGCTTAATCTCGGTGGCGTGCCCCTCAGGCTGGTGCTCATGTTTTTCCGCGAGGCGGTCAAAAAACAGAAGCAGAACTCCCCCGGCGATGAGCGCAATCGAGACCGAAACCGGGTTAAAGAGGTGCGCTTTGAGGTGTTTGTAAACGATCAGCCCTGCAATGCCGGTAGGTAGAAACGCGAGCCCCAAAATAAAGTACAGGCGCATCTCGCGCAAGAAGCGGCGGATGTAGAGCATGAACACGGCGGCAATCGCGCCCAGCTGGATGGCGATCTCGAAGGTCTTGACAAACTCCCGGTCTTTAACAACCATCAGGTGGTCGGCGAGAATCATGTGGCCGGTAGAAGAGATCGGGAGAAACTCGGTAACTCCTTCGATGATGCCGAGAATGATTGCCTGCAGCGGGGTCATGGGTGGGCGTTGGGGGTGAGAAATCAGGGGGTCAAGTTGAATAGGCTTCGGTAATCTTATCGCCACCCAAAATTTCGGTGGAGCCTTTCGCGATCACCACGAGACTGCCGTGGGCTGCGGGTTTTGCCTGCAGGTTTGTCACAGTGCAAACGCAGAGCGAGAGCAGCGACTGTCGCATGAGCTGCACTATATTCGGTTTAAACGGTAGAACCTGCCTAAAGAAAAACCCAGAAACCTGGAAGATTGCAGCGTTTCACGCATTCAATGGACAGTTCGACACACCGCGAATCGGGGGCGCTGCCGCCCTGCTGCTGCGCAGCACCGAGTTATGGGGCTTCTTGTGAACCCGCCCAGGTAAGCTACGGCACCCATACCCAGGCAGCGCCTTGGTTAGAGTTATCGATCCATCCACCCAGCAGCGCCGTGTTGCCATCGGCGCTCAGCGAAACAGAAAACCCTTGCTGGGCAGTGCCGGTGTTGCCGTTGCCCAGAAGTTTTGTGCCCTGCTGTGTCCATGTTGTGCCCGAGCGGGTAAACACCCACGCCGCGCCTTGCTGCGAGTTATCTTGGTATCCACCCACCAGCGCCGTGTTGCCGTCGGCGCTGAGGGCGACAGAAGACCCCTGCCGGGCAGCCCCCGTGTTTCCAGTGCCCACGAGTCTTGTGCCCTGTTGTGTCCAGGTTGTGCTCGAGCGGGTAAACACCCAAGCCGCGCCCTGGTTAGCATTATCGTTGAATCCACCCACCAGCGCCGTGTTGCCGTCGGCGCTGAGGGCGACAGAAGACCCCTGCCGGGCAGCCCCCGTGTTTCCAGTGCCCACAAGTTTTGTGCCCTGCTGTGTCCATGTTGTGCCCGAGCGGGTAAACACCCAAGCCGCCCCCTGGTTAGAGTTATCATTGATTCCACCTACCAGCGCCGTGTTGCCGTCGGCGCTTAGGGTGACAGAATACCCCTGTACGGCAGCCCCGGTATTTCCGGTGCCCACAAGCTTTGTGCCTTGTTGTGTCCATGTTGTGCCCGCGCGGGTAAACACCCAGGCCGCGCCCTGGTTAGAGTTATCCTGGAATCCACCTACCAGCGCCGTGTTGCCGTCGGCGCTGAGGGCGACAGAAGACCCCTGCCGGGCTGCCCCCGTGTTTCCAGTGCCCACAAGTTTTGTGCCCTGCTGTGTCCAAGTTGTGCCCGAGCGGGTAAACACCCAAGCCGCGCCCTCATTAGAGTTATCGGCGTATCCACCTACCAGCGCCGTGTTGCCGTCGGCGCTGAGGGCGACCGAATACCCCTGTTGGGCAGCCCCCGTGTTTCCAGTGCCCACAAGTTTTGTGCCTTGTTGTGTCCATGTTGTGCCCGCGCGGGTAAACACCCAGGCCGCGCCCTGGCTAGAGTTATCTTGGTATCCACCTACCAGCGCCGTGTTGCCGTCTGCGCTTAGGGCAACAGAAATCCCCTGTTGGGCATTCCCCGCGTGTCCGGTGCCCACGAGTTTCGTGCCCTGTTGTGCGGCAATTGGCGAAACCGTTGTGACGGTAAAAGCCGCATTCTTCGTGCCGCTGCTATTCGTGATAACAAGGTTGCCCGTAGTCGAACCGGGCATGACCAGCGCCTGCGCAGTACCCCTTGCCTTCGAAACGATGATGGCGGCCGTGCCGTTCACGGTGACGCCAGTGACTGTCGCTAGGTCAAAATCTGTGCCAGTGAAAGTCAGCAAAGTTCCGACAGGACCGCTCGTGGGACTCATCGAAAAGGCGATCGGTGTGCTGCCACTGCCAGTCGACACTCCAGATGCGTCCCCACCTGACTTTGAGCACGAGGAGCTGAGGACGAGTAGAGCCGCGAATGCGGCCATTTGGCCATAGCAACGGAATTTCATAGGCGTAATTACCCTCCCCTTCCGCTGACGCGTCAATCAATTCCGTCGGTGTTTGCGCTAATCGCGGCTTCCAGAAATGGGTTTGACGCACCGCGCCAGACCTTTATCCTACGCCATGCGCGCCTTTATTATCGTCGGCATCGTGGCCCTGTTCGCGGCCCATTGCAGCAAGCCCACTATCCGCGAACTCGACGGCAAGATCAAAGGTAAGGCATCACTGCGCCTTGCTGACGGCTCGACCATTTCGCGCGATGATTCTGAAGAGTACCACCCGCAGATTGTCACACTGAGCGATGGCTACCTGGTGTTGGCTTTTGGTTCCGATCATGCTTGTGGCACCTGCAATCCCGGTGCTCATAATATTTTCATTGCAAGATCCCTTACGCCCTACGATGGTATGTTCCTGCCATTCTTTGATACACCCCTTCCATTGCGCAATGAATTGAATAACGAGCTGAACGCACCCGGTGCAATCGACTTTGCCGTCGTTCCCAATGGTACTGGCGTCAATGTCTACTTTAATGATTTTAATGCTTCCTACCAGATCAAAAAAGCCAGCGTCAGCGATTTTGTCCTCGTCAACCCAAGTTGGGTTGCCATTGCCAATGGGACCTACGCCGATCACACAGTCATCGGCGCAAATGCTGCCGGCGATCGGCTGGTCACAACGGATTTGAGTGGGCAGGCCTATATCATCAACCCGGACGTGAGTGTGAGTAGCGACCCTTATGGTTTTGGGCTCGATTACACGAGTTCGGCGATCCAGATACGCCAGGAGACTTCAGGGTCTAACGATGCCTACATTGCATCGTATTATGGCGGCACCATGGCAACGACCTCTGACTTTCCCCTTGGGCCGGTCTTTCAGTTTGATACATCACTTGTCTTCAGCGGATTATTTCTAAATACCATCGGGGCTTTCTATAGTAATAATGCGTACGGCGACCTTGTTCTATTTTCTGCCTACGACATGTTCACAGGATCAGAAGATATGTACGTTGTCACCAGTCACACAGCGGGTGACATGTGGGGACTGGTTGGGTACTTTGGCTTTGATGTGGCAATGCCACCTGCGCCTACGCCAGATCACTTCTATACTTTTGACGGTGGCTCATGCGGTACTGATGAGATCGGCGCATGGACCGGAACATGCACGAGTGTTGTCCCTGGCACAACGCTGACGCTCAATGGCACAGATTACGCAGACTTATCTGGGGCGTCTTACATGAACCTTGGCCCTCAAACCCTGGCTTCAGATTTCACGCTGAGCGCCTGGGTGCACATACCCGGCACGCCCACGGGCCAGCATGTAATTGTATCGAACGTCGGTTCAGCGACCAATGCTGATGGGTTCAGGCTCTATGTCGATGCATCGGACAGCATGAAACTGAAATTTGATGTTGGTGATAGTCTAGCAACTGCCAGCATTGCTTCGTATCAGTTTGCCCTGATGGCAGATACCTGGCATCATGTGGCCGTCTCGGTTAATTCGACGATGCAGATGGCCTATTTGTATGTTGACGGCGCTATGGTGAACGAGATAAATTTCACCTGGATTCCAACAATTAGCGCCTTCAATACCACCTCGAGCAACATATACTGGGGAGCCAGAACTGACGCAACGAGTGGTCTCGTTGGCTATTTGGATAGTGTGAGAATATATCAGCGCGAGCTTTCGCCGACGGAAATCATGGCTGAAATGATGGAGTTCTAGAGTCAGATCCGGCGTTGGGGTACGTAGGATATTCTTCCACCGCGTAGATAACGGTTCCAAATCAGACTTCCACCAAATCCGATTGACGACCTCTGTGGGGTCAGCTAGCGCCGGCCCATGCGCCGCAATTGCACCTGGGCCCTGGCCCTGCTCTTGTCGACCTACTGTTCGCAACCGACCATCGAAAAAGTTGAACTCTCGAAAGCACGGACAGGCTTTCGTCTGACCGATGGCTCGGCAATTTCCAGCGCCGAGTACGCAGAATACAATCCGCAGCTCATACAGCGACCCGATGGAAAACTGTCTCTCATCTTTGCCTCTGACAGGCCTTGTGCTGGCTGCAGCGCGGGAATGCACAACCTGTTCATTGCCGTATCGGTCGACGAATACCTCGATGACCTGCAGATGCCCGAGTTCAATACTCCGGTTGCGATACGGCCGAACGGCAGCACCTTGCTCAACAGTGCGCAGCGAATTCGTTTCGGTGCTGTTCCGTTCAGCGGCAATATTGGGCTGGCGTACGAGGTGGGAGCCGGTACCTATTCGTTCGAGCTGAGCCCTGCAACCCAGGTCACGGGCGCAGGCATTGGTCACGGCGGTATTGGAAACTCCACGCGCTCCACCGACAGCTTTCTCGGTTTCGGACCCGAAGTGCCAAGCATGATCTCACGTGACGGCTCGCTGGTTGTGCGGTACTCCAAGGTCGACTCTGCCCACAACGGGCGTTCGCCCGACAACTTCCTGCTCTCCAGCGCAGAAAATGTCAGTACCATACCATCTTCAGTTACAGGGTTTAACACTGCACTGCTGATCGCCGATGCGGGCGGAGTGTGGTTCTCGACGTTGCAGTTTCCACTGGCCCCAGCGTTCGGCGTGAACATTGCCCTGCTAGAAGCAGACTTGCTGCTGAGCAATGCGAATGTCTCCGCTACAACTGCAGGCTTTGCTGACTTTTTGCTTTTTTCGGCAGATGACGGAGTGTCAGACGATATGTACGTTGTGACGAGTCACTCAGTTGCCGATCTCTGGTTTCAGGATACGTTTCTTTTTGGCGATTTTTCCGATTCAGCGTCCCCGCGCAATGTGTGGACGACTCTTTCAGCCACGGTACCGTCAGCCAAAGGGCACATGGCTGCTGCTGTGTTGGGTGATAAGGCTTACCTGATCGGTGGTACCGCAGACGGTAGCACGGCCACCAACACCATCTATGAATTTGACTTTCTGAGCGAAACCTTTACCAACTGCGGTTCTACCTGTGGCACATGGCCCACGAACGTCATGAATGCAACGGCTGTTGGTTACAATGGCCTGGTCTACGTTTTTGGTGGCAGCGTTGCAGCCGGTGCAGCAAATTCTATCAACAACACCAGGTATTTTGAGCCAGCTGGACCATCGGTGACCGGGTTGACCGGGCACTCGCTTGCCCGCGCCAATGCAGGCGCGGCATTAGTGAACAACCGCATGTACATCCTCGGTGGCATCAGCAACAGTCTTGACTGTAATGCCGCAACATCGTTTGGTTGTACCAATAACCATTACTACGACCTAGGTCTCAACAGCTGGTCTTCTGCGCTCACTGCCGTCTCGCACAACTTCAGTAATGGTGCAACTGCGGCCTTTGGTTCAACGATCATGGCTTTCGGTGGGCTGACCAATTCGGGGGGAACCGTCACGAACGCCGTCAGCCAGTACGACGCCGACACTGATGCGTGGACAAACTGTGGAGCGGGCTGTACTTCGTTGGCAACTGCGCGCGACGGGTTGGCCGCGGTCACGCACAACACCAGCGCGTACATCGTCGGCGGGCAAAATGGGGCGACCTACTATACGCTGGTCGAAGAATACGATTTTCTGACGCAAACGCAAAAGGATTGTGACGGGGGATGCGAGCCCCTGCCGGGCCAGCGCAGTCTGGGTAGTCTGCTGGCTTACGGTGGGAAACTCTATTACTTCGGAGGAATGCTCGGAGGCTCAGGAGTCAATACAATCTACGTCTATACACCGTAGGCAATTGCACCTCTAAAGGTGCCCGATCTCCAGGTCTTCAAAAGCGAAACTCGGCCTGATACCCGGGAACATCCAGTAGCCCGAGAACTGTGACGAGTTAAACACGTTGTAAAACTCGGGGTTCTGCTGCGCGGGGCCGGCGATTTCTTTTTCCATCACCATCGATATATACTGCTCGATACCCGATTCCTGCGTGTTGCCGTTGAGGATCACTTCCATACCGGTTTTTTCGGCGTAGGCGCGAATCTCGTTGTTGCGCGATTTGAGCGGGGCATAGCTGTCAGCTGAGACGCCGTTTTCGCTCGAAACAAAAACTCCGGCTGGCGTGTTTACGACCAGTGAGTGGTTGCCCATCGTGTGCCCGGGAGTGCGCACGAGCGCAAGGCCTGGGCCGAGCAGCACATCGTCGTCCAAGAGTACAACTTTCTGCGGGTCAACACCCGCGATGCCGTTGGGGCAGTACCAGTCTTTCTGTGGCGGCAGAAGGCCGGTCGCCGATTCCCATTCCTGCCGCATGACCAGCAGCTTCGCGTTGGGAAAATAGCCAGGGTTGCCGTTCGTGCCGAGCCAGTTGCGCAGGTCCTGTGTGTGCAGGTGATCGTAACTAATATAGTCGACCTCTTCGGGTTTGATGCCGATGAGAGGCAGCCATTCTTCGACTGTGTGCTCGATCGGGGCGACGAGTTTCTGCGCGGCGTCCTTTACCTGGCGCATGTCGTCGCCCTGCAGTTTCTGGATGAATCCCCCGGCGAAGCGCTTGAAGAACCGCGTCTCGGCGTTGGCCATGATATCGCTGGGTGAGAACAGAAGGGTTTTCACTCCGCCGTCAGTCTTGAAGCGAATGATGAACAGCCGGTTGGTGATGTGGATGACGGGAGTCAGGAACGTCGTGTCGTTGTAGACGCCGAAGAAGGCATAACGCGTAGGGTAGGGCACGTTGACGAGTGTCGCCGCGCGAAAATAGGGCACCGTGCCGGTTTCGAGCAGCTCGCTGCGAAACTTGCGCGCAGCCTTGCGCACTTCTTCCAGCCGGTTGGCGGGCACGTGCGAGCTGCGCGTGTCTTTGAAAGTGTCGATCGTCTTGATGAAGTCAATGTCTTTGGCGCTGAGATATTTCGGCATATTGGGCTCCTTTCGCCGGTTTGGTAGGTACTAAATCAGGCTCGCGACTCATAGAAAACTATTAAATTGTATATAGTTTTCTATGTTCTCCAGCCACTGTACCCTTTGGTGCCTACCCACGTGACCGGAAACACTCCGCCAAGTGATTAACTATTCAGGCCTGCCCCGGGGCTTTTATGCTTTACCCCCTGTTTTTTGCCCCGAGGGTACCCGGACATCTTTCCCCGATGAAAAAACTTCAGGAGAATTTCATGTTCAGACTACGAAACGTAGCCGGCCTATTCACCGGCCTGCTGGCGGTTTCAGTTTCGCCTCTCATGGCGAGCGAAGCCGACCTCAAAATTCCCGACCTGGCCAGTAAGACCTTTTTGGGTTCTCTCGATGGCCGCACGCTGCTGATGATCGGCCTCGCAACTTGTGTGCTCGGCCTCATCTTTGGCCTGGTTGAATTTATCCGCGTCAAAAAACTTCCGGTGCACAAAGTGATGCTCGAAGTTTCAGAGCTGATCTACGAAACCTGCAAGACCTACATGATTACCCAAGGGCGCTTCCTCGCGATCCTCTGGCTCTTTATTGCAGCGATCATGATCTACTACTTTGGCTTTCTCGCACAGGGTGGCAAAGATGCAACCGGGGCTGCTGTACATGGTTACGGCGTTGCGAAGGTGCTGGCGATCCTGGCGTTCTCGATTCTCGGTATTGTGGGCAGCTACGGTGTTGCCTGGTTTGGTATTCGCATGAATACTTTTGCCAACTCGCGCACGGCATTTGCATCGCTCGCCGGTAAACCTTTCAGCGTGTACGCAATTCCGCTGCGCGCAGGTATGTCGATCGGCGTGCTGCTCATCTCCGTTGAGCTGCTGCTGCTTCTGGCAATCCTGCTCTTTGTTCCCGCAGACTTCGCGGGCCCGTGCTTTATTGGCTTTGCGATCGGCGAATCGCTCGGTGCTTCGGCGCTGCGTATTGCCGGCGGTATCTTCACGAAGATTGCCGACATCGGCTCTGACCTCATGAAGATCGTCTTCAAAATTAAAGAAGACGACGCGCGTAACCCGGGAGTTATTGCTGACTGCGCGGGCGACAACGCCGGCGACTCAGTTGGTCCGACTGCTGATGGTTTTGAAACCTACGGCGTCACCGCCGTGGCTCTCGTTTCACTGATCCTGCTCGCGGTGTTCCCGCAGTTCCAGGTGCAACTGCTTGTCTGGATCTTCTCCGTCAGCGTTGTCATGATCTTTGCTTCGCTCGGTTCGTACTACATCAACGCGATGATCGCCAATGCCCGTTTCAAGAACTCAGACAACTTCAACTTTGAAACCCCGCTCTCGACGCTGGTCTGGATTACTTCAATCGTCTCAGTCGGTTGCACGTACCTCGTCTCTTACCTGCTTATCCCCGATGTCGGCAACGGTACGCTCTGGTACAAACTCGCCACCATCATTTCATGCGGTACACTTGCCGGCGCGCTGATTCCTGAAGTCGTTAAAGCATTCACGTCAACCGATTCAGGTCACGTGCGCGAAATCGTCACCGCTTCGAAAGAAGGTGGCGCGTCGCTGAACGTACTCGCGGGCCTCACCGCCGGTAACTTCTCTGCTTACTGGATGGGCATCACTATCGTTGCGCTGATGGGCCTTTCGTACTTTGTGGCAATGCAGGGTCTCGCCGATCTCATGAGCCCTTACGCAGTTGCAGTATTCGCCTTTGGTCTGGTGGCATTCGGCTTTTTGAGCATGGGCCCCGTAACGATCGCGGTCGACTCGTACGGCCCGGTAACAGACAATGCGCAGTCGGTTTATGAACTTTCGCTGATTGAAAACGTGCCGAACGTAAAGGCCGAAATCAAGAAAGATTACGGCTTTGACCTCGACTTCGAAAAAGCCAAGTACTTTCTCGAGGCCAACGACGGCGCGGGTAACACGTTCAAGGCTACCTCGAAGCCAGTACTTATCGGTACCGCGGTAGTCGGCGCCACTGCGATGATCTTCTCGATCATCATGATGCTGACGAATAACTTCCAGAATGCGCAGGCGATCGCCAACCTTTCACTGCTGCATGCGCCGTTCCTGCTGGGCCTTATCACCGGCGGCGCGGTGATCTACTGGTTCACAGGCGCGGCGACGCAGGCTGTTTCGACCGGCGCATACCGCGCGGTTGAATTCATCAAGGCAAACATCAAGCTCGAAGGTACTGAAAAGGCTTCAACGAAAGACAGCAAGCGCGTCGTAGAAATCTGCACGCAGTACGCGCAAAAAGGTATGTTCAATATCTTTTTGGGAGTTTTCTTCGGTACTCTCGCGTTCGCCTTCCTCAATGAATATTTCTTCATCGGTTACCTGATTTCAATCGCGATTTTCGGTCTTTACCAGGCGATCTTCATGGCTAACGCCGGTGGAGCCTGGGATAACGCGAAGAAACTGGTTGAAGTTGAACTCAAGGCAAAAGGTACCCCGCTGCACGATGCGTGCGTCGTGGGTGACACCGTGGGCGACCCGTTCAAAGACACTTCATCTGTGGCGATGAACCCGGTGATCAAGTTCACCACGCTCTTTGGTCTGCTCGCAGTTGAGCTTGCAGTCGAAATGAAGGGCGGAGCTGAAACAGTACGCAGTGCGCTTTCAGTAGTGTTCTTTGTGCTGAGCATGGTTTTTGTCTGGCGCTCATTCTACAAAATGCGCATCCAGTCAGAAAAAGCTTCCTGATTTTTCTTTTAGCTATGGGCTTAAGCCCATAGCTAAAAGCACAAAAGGCTTGCGTAAGCAGGCTTTTTTATTGGGTCAACATGCGGCGCGCGCGTGACCTGGTGTCGTGGCGCGCGAGCAACAGCTTCAGGCGTTCAGTTTTCTTTTTGTCTTTCGAAAATTGCCCGGGGTTCTTCTCATACTCTTTCCAGAGTTGTTCCATTTCGGCCTTCTCAATTTCGGCGAGCTCAGCCTTCTTTAAACGGAATTGTGCATCATTGACCGGGGCCGACCGTGTTTTCGCTTCGGGCATCGCGGGGGCACCGCTGGCTGCAAACTCATCGGCACGGCTTTCACCCTTTGCCTGTTCCATTGCCGGAGCTTCTGCTGCAGCGGCTCGCGTTGCCGCAGGGGCCGGTGCCGCGCGCGCTACCTTTGGCATCGTTTCTTCACTATCGGCCGCGCGGTCTGGCTTGTCTTCCAGCGCTATCGTCGGCTGTGCACGCTTTTTGAATGCGAGGCCAGACTCTTTCGTGTCGGCAGAGTCTTTGTCGAGCCGTTCGGTTCTGCTTGCTTGTTGCTTGCGACCGGCTTTCCCTGCCAACGGTTTCGGGTCGGCGGTTTCTTCCTCTTCTGCCTCAGCGGGCTTGCTTTCGCGGGCGGCCGGGGCTGAGGGTTGTTCGAGGGTGGTGGTGGCAGCACGCATCTGCTCTCTCTGCTGGTTCATTTGCATAACCAACGGAACCGAGACTGCCGTGAGCAGCAGGGCCGCAATGCCGACTATCCATCCACCGCGGCCATAAAGACCGCCTTTGGGCACGAATTTTTGCAGCACACCTGCCTTGGGCTGGCCAGCGGTAATCTGAGCATCGAGTTCACGCTTCAGCTCTGCGAAGCGGTCGCGCAGGTAGGCATCAAACTTGTCATCTACCCCCGGGGTGGTGCGCTTCGCCTTAGCCAAGTACGTCCTCCCTTATGCCACGTTCGATCAGCTTCGCTTTGAGCAGTGTTTTGGCCTGGTTCATGCGTGATTTGACCGTGCCGAGATTGATTTCCAGGGCTGCGGCAATTTCTTCATAGCTCAGCTCTTCAAAATAGCGCATCAGTATGAGTTGTTTGTATGTTTCACCGAGCTCGTTCACTGCCTCCATTAGATGCCGCGAGACCTCGGAAAGTTCGATATTTTGCTCAGGTATTGCGCGCGAATCTGCGACCTGCGCTGACCGGTGGCCGAGCGCCTCATCAGAAAGTTCACGTTTTGACCGTCGTGCCACCTTGCGCTGTACGTCGTGGCAGTGGTTGATGAGTATTCTGACTACCCAAGTGTACTCGCTCGATTCACTGCGGAATGTCTGCGCATTACGCCCGGCCTTGATCAGCGCTTCCTGTACCGCATCTTCGGCATCGCTCGTATTGCGCAGTTGCGCCAATGCCAGCCGGTAGAGCCTTTCGCGGTACGGCAGCAGCCGCGCCATAAAGCCCGAGGCCTGGTCGAGTGCGAACGCTATGAGAGCAAGGCCCGGCAGGCGCATGGATGATGTGAACGCGCTGCTTCACCGCTGCAGTGTCAACCAAGTATCCGGGCCATTGCAGGTGAAAACCGTTGACACTGCCCGTAGTGCAGCGCGAATCATGCCATGCTCCATAAACCGTACTTGCCGGGACTTTCTGTGCTGCTGCTGTTTACCTTTACCTGCGGCAAAGGCAAACTGATCGAGACGGCGAAGGCGAATGCTACGCAGTATGGTCTTGCCCGGTGCGAGTGTGACAAGCTGCAGCGCAAGGACCCACCAGGCGACATAACTCTGTGTTTTGACCAGATGCAGCAGGCCAAGCGCTACCTGTCCTTCAACATCGAAATGGGCAAGTTTTCAGCCGCCGAAAAGGCCGAGGTCATGGCGCACGGCGACAAGGTATACCAGGACTGCATGGCACAGCAGACCAGCCCGCGCTGACCTTTCAGATGGCCCTGGCAGATTGCCGATAATCGTAGTACAAGTATGCCTCCGCAGCTCGTGCAAGCCCTTGAATTTGTCTCGACCCACCGCTACCTGTTTATTGCGGGCGGTATTGCTCTTGCGTTGCTGCTGACCGCGATCATTACCCTCGTGGTCGCGTTTCGCCGTCCGAAGGCACAGCGTCAGCAACCCAGGCCAGAAGCTGCACCTGCGCCAAATGCTGCAGCACCCGAAGTGCCCGCCCCACGGGTAAACCGCTCGCGACTCGCAGTTGGTGATATTGCCAGCCCCTGGACGCAGGGCGTGTACGAAAGAAACTCCCCCGAAGCCAAACTGGGCAGCCTCTTGATGGCCTTCGCGTTTGATGAAGCCGATGGCATTCGGCGCGCGCAGCAGGCCGAACTTGCCAACGGCATTGATGTGGGGGAGCTCATGCGAAACTGCGCGAGCGCCAGCGGCGTCGCTGTGCACGGTGCATATGCGACGCTCGCTCTCTGGCACGCGGGTGACGGGCGTTACGCCGAGATGGCGCTTAAGGTGGCAAGCCACGCACACATGCCGCTGGAACAGAAAGACCTTATTCGCTTTCTCTTCCAGGATATCCTTGGCATCAGGCTGAAGCCGCAGAATGTCGCAGGTCTTTCGCACTGGAACAATAAGGCCTTCAGAACTGCGCTCGCTCTTTATACGGCGAAGCGCGTCAAAGAATCCGAGTGGAAAGAAATGTCGCTCGCCCTGCCGGAATACCTTTATCCCTATTACGAGCTCGAACTGGCGCAGAAACTGCCGCCACGCACGATCTACCGCCGTGCGCACGAAAGCCGTGTGTATGGCGAAGGACTGTTTCGCCTCAACCTCGATACGCTTGCCCGCTACCTGAATCCTAAACGCTGGCAGCGACTGCAGAATTCAGACAAAGCCGCGCGTTTTTCCACGTGGTTAGCTGAGCAGCCGTGCCGTACTGAGGCCGAAGCCCTACTACAGGTGGCAAACCCCGATGTTTTTGAAGCCGCCGACATCGATGAAGCGCTCGCCAAGAAGATACACAGTGTCCTCGAAGGAAAGAACCCCAGGTCATGGCTGTTCGACGGCGACAGACCTCCACGGCTGCAAATCCGCCTCCAGTATTTCAAGTACTTCTGCCTGTTCCATAAACACAACGAGGCCGTGCGTTGCTTCGCCACGCTCGGTGTCTTTCGCCGCGACCGCGCGCAGCGGCTTTGGTACGCGCGCGCCCTGTTCCTGAGCGGCATGCAGCATGAAGCGTGGGCAGAGATGAGCGCGCTCATGACGGATTTTCCCCGCGACGCCGCCGTTCTCAACGAGGCAGGCATCTACGCGCACAAGCTCGGGCGGTTCGACGAGGCAGCAGAGATCTTCGGCCTCGCGCGCAGCTATTTTCCCGAGGATGCGACCATTGCCTATAACGAGGCAGTTTTCACCGAACAGTACAGCAAGAAGCAGGTGGAAGAAAAATGGACGCGGGTGCAGAAACTGACGCATCCGCCGGTTGTGGAAGGCTGAAAGGTGAACACTTGTTCATTTTTCAGCTTGACGTAACGATTCTCGTTCGCAACTGGCCCGCAGCGCTTTAGTACCTGCTAAACGCGCAGGAGGCCTCATGAAACAACAACCCCTTGACGTGCTTGTGATGGGCGCTGGCTTCAGCGGCATCGGTGTTGCGATCAACCTCAAGAACCGCGGCGTCGAGAATTTCAAAATTATCGACCTTGGCAAAGACTTCGGCGGCACGTGGCGCGATAACAAGTACCCCGGCGCTGCATGTGACGTTCCCAGCCACCTGTATTCGTTTTCGTTCGAGCAAAACCCCAACTGGTCGCGCATGTTTGCGACATCCGATGAGATTCACCAGTATATGCTGGGTGTCGCCGAAAAACACGGCCTGCGTGACAAGGCGGAGTTCGGCGTAAAAGTGAATGGACTCACGTACGACGACAACACCTGCCTGTGGACCGCCAGCACCGAAGGTGGTAAAAAATATACCGCGCGCGTTGTTGTTTCTGGTGTCGGCGCCCTGTCGGTTCCCGCGATTCCGAAGATCGAAGGTTCCGACACCTTCAAAGGTGAAATTCTGCACACAGCGCGCTGGCGCAAAGACGTTGATCTCAGGGGAAAGAAAGTTGTGGTTGTAGGTGGTGGCGCCAGCGCGATACAGCTGGTGCCCGCGATTGCACCTGAAGTCGGGCAATTGACTGTCTTCCAACGCACTCCCTCGTGGATTATTCCCAAGCCCGATTACGAAATTGGCGATACCGAAAAATCTATCTACCGGGCGCTGCCGTTCGTGCAGCAGATTCGGCGCACAATCATTTACGCGATGACCGAAAGTTTTGGCGCGGGCATTGTCTTCAATACACCCGTGACCAAGGCGCTCGAGCGCCTGGCGCGCTGGAACATCGAGCGTACCATTAAAGATCCTGAACTGCGCCGCAAGGTGACGCCCGATTACCGCTTCGGCTGCAAGCGCATGCTCATCTCGAATGACTGGTACCCGGCACTCACGCGCGACAATGTCGAACTCGTGGCCTCGCCCGTGACAAAGATCACTCCCACAGGTGTTATCGCTGAAGGCAAAGAATACGCGGCGGACATTCTTATCTATGCAACTGGTTTTGAAGTGCCGAAGGCCGGTTCGCCGTTCCCGATCAAGGGCGCGCGCGGGCACGATCTCAACACCGACTGGAAGAACGGCGCCGAATCATACCTCGGTATGACCGTGCATGGTTTTCCGAATCTTTTCTACTGCATGGGCCCGAACACCGGCCCAGGCCACACATCAGTGCTCGTCTACACCGAACCGCAGTACCGCTACATCGCTTCGGCAGTCTCACGCATGCTCACCGAAGGCATTGCGGCGATTGAGGTGAAAGCAGAAAAGCAGGCGGAGTTCACGCGTTTCATCGATGAGCGCATGAAGGTTACTAACTGGACCTCTGGCTGCAAGAGCTGGTACCTCACCGACGGCGGCCGCAATACCACCCTTTACCCCGGCTTCGCCGGCGAGTACGTGCTCAAGGCGAGCACGTTCCATCTCGAAGATTTTGATCTGGTGAAGAAATCCGATATTGAACGGAAGGTAGCTTAAGAACCCCCTCCCGGCTTCGCCGTACTCCCCCTTAGCAGGGGGAGAGCTTTGGAGAACCTGTCGAAAGTTATCGACGCGTTGTTCAACTTTTACAAATTGTCTGTAGCGTTTGCTACAATGCGGCAGTGCCGCGAGGAGCCATATGAGAGAAGTGTACATCATCGGTGCTCACGAAACAGAGCACGGTAGTTTCAAAGATAAGAACTTTCGCCACCTGATTGCCGAGGCAGGCAACAGGGCGATTGAAGATGCGGGCATTGACCGCAAAGAAATCCAGGCGCTCTACCTGGGTAACTACAACGGCAACGGCCTCAATAACCAGAACACGATGGCTGCGCTCGCCGCCACTTCGCTCGCCATGCCACACGCGGCAACGCTCCGTTTTGAAGCGGCCTGCGCGTCAGGCGGAGTTGCTTTTCGCAACGCGATGATCGCCGTGGGTGCCGGTGTTTACGACACCGTCATGGTCATGGGTGTCGAGAAGATGAACATTCCCTTCGACGAACTCGCGCCAGAAGACCAGATGAAGGCAGCCCTTTCGGGTGTGGATTACCTCTACGAAGCTGGCCCCGGCATGAACGGTTCAACCATGTTCGCGATGTTCGCGCACCGCCACATGCACGAGTTCGGCACGACCCGCAAGCAGCTTGCCATGGTGGCAGAAAAGAACAAGTACCACGGTTCGCTGAACCCCTATGCGTACAAACAGCGCGAGGTGCCACTCGAGAAAATTCTGAAATCACCGATTATCGCTTCACCCTTCAGCGCGCAGGAAGTGTCCCTGATTACCGACGGTGCTGCGGCAGTGATCATCACCACCAAAGACCGCGCAAAGGCGCTCGGCAAGAAAAATGCCGTGAAGGTCATGGGTTCGGGCCACGGCGGTGCTTCGTTCAGCGTGGCATTTCGCGCGAAACACACTGAATCTGAAGCGACCAAGGCCGCTGCGGCCGAAGCCTACAAGATGGCGAATCTCAAACCGTCTGACATTTCGGTTGCTGAATGCCACGACTGCTTCAGCTTCACCGAAATCATGAACGTTGAAGACCTCGGCTTTACCGAAAAAGGCAAAGGCGGATTTTTTGCCGAAGAAGGCCATTCACGTCTCGGTGGCAAGCTGCCGATCAATACGTCGGGCGGCCTCACCGCAAAGGGACACCCGATTGGTGCCACCGGCGTCGGCCAGATCGTTGAGATGACCTGGCAGCTGCAGGATAAATCTGAAAAACGCCAGGTAAAAGACGCCAAGTTCGCGCTCACCCACGTGCTCGGCGGCCCGGCTTCGGTTTCCACAGTCCACATTCTCGGAAGGAGCGACATATGACGAAGGAAATACTGAGCGGAGTCGAAGTATGAGTTCAACTATTCCAGCAGTTAAATGCAAGGACTGCGGCACGCCGCATCCAAAAGGTATCGCGGCATGCCCCGCGTGTGGCTCAATGAACCTCGAAGACTACGAAGCGAAGGGTACCGGTAGTATCTACACGTACACCGTGAACACGTTCGTGCCGATCGGCAAGCACAAGGCGCGCGCGCCGTACTGCATGGCAGTCGTCGAAACTGACGACAAGATGCGCATCACGGCGATCGTCGAGATGCCCGATGCCAACACCGCCAAGATCGGCGACAAGGTGCAGTTCAAGGCATACGAAGATAAGCTGACACCGATCTTTACGAGAGTTTAAGGTGATTCGCACGAAGTGCGAATCACCTTAAACCAAGACAGCGCTGAAAAAACCGCACAGGCCCGGTGAGAAATCCCGGGCCTTTTTCTTGCAGTTTGGTAGTTACTAAAGTCAATAACTGCACCAGGAGGAATGTGGTAACTACCACCAGTAACCAGCTGAAAACAGTCGGCAAAGTGGGCAGGTAGGCATTAGCCAGCCGCAGAATCTGCGGGTGTATCAGGTAGACTGCGAAGGTGAGTGGGGCGAGCTTTGCAAGGCGACTTGCGATGTCCCCCTCCCGGCCTCCCCCGCTTGCGGGGGAGGTGCCGAAGGCGGAGGGGGACACTGAATGCAGCCACCATGCCACCACCAGTGCGTAGAGCATCACGCTCGGGCGCGAGAAATGGTTATAGTAGTCCACAGGGGTGCCCTGCCAGGAATAGTGGATGTACTCGGATACGACCATGACCAGTGCGGCGGTCACCGCCAGCAGGGCGACCAGTCCAGGCAGTGGCCGCGGTGGTTCGGCAGCGTGCAGAATACCCAGCATGAAGTACGGCAGCCAATAGATCACAAACGAAGCATGCCAGCCAGGGTGCACGAGCCCCATGCTAGTTAATAAAATCTCCGAGCTTCCTTTATAGAGCAGCCCTGAAACAACGATCAGGGATAACCAGGTGGAATATCTAAAAGCTGTCCCCGCGTTGCGGGCGAGATACATTAGCAGCGGAAAGAGCAGGTAGCACTGCGCGAGAAGCACCAGGAAGTACAGGTGGTAGTCGGCACCGCCGGTGATGAGCTTTCTTGCTATGGAATTCCATAGCAGGTTTACGGGGCCTTGATAGCTATGGAATTCCATAGCAAGAGCGATCGCCGAAAAAAAGACGTAGGGCACCAGGATCGTCGGTAGCCTGCGCCAGAGAAAATTGCCGTAAGCAGCCAGCAATCCGCCGGGCTGAGCCTTGTCGGCCTTCGCGAGGCCATAAGCAGAAAGGTAGATGAAGAGTGGCACACTGAAGCGCGCCCACTGGTTTACCATGACGCCGAGGAAGTCGAGCGAGACAAAGTCATGCTGCCGGGCGAATTGGGTTTCAGCGAGGCTCGTGGCGTGTATGCCGACGACGGCGATAGCGGCGACCACCTTGAAAGAGTCGGTCAGCGAGCGTTGCATGTCGTACGCATTGGTTTTGCCGATGACACCGCAAACAATTTCGCTTGTCCCGCTGCCGCCGATGCAGGGGCAGGGGGTATGCACGTTTTTATTACCGGCGCTGCCACGGGTATCGGCGAAGCGACGATCGACGCGATTCTCGAAAAAATACCTTCGGCCGGCTTCACGATCGCCGACAAGAACCAGCAGGCGCTGCAGGAAGTCTGCCAGAAGCTGACGCGGCGCGGCGTGCACAACCACGGCATTGCCTGCGATCTCACCGACATCGATGGCATACCCGACATCGTGAACCGCTCGCGCCAGCAAATGGGTGAGGTGGAGTTATTAGTTAATAACGCAGGTGTTATGCTCGTCGAAGATTTCACCCGTATGAGCTGGGAAAAAGCAATGCTGACGGTTAATCTCAATCTGCTGGCTCCCGCAAGGCTGATGAAAGAAGTCTTGCCGGGAATGCTCGAGCGCGACAGTGGCGGTATCATCAACATAGCGAGCATGGCGGGAAAAACGCTGCTGCCCGGCTGTACGTGGTACGGGGCAAGCAAAGCGGGTATTGGCCAGATTTCTGAGATCACCGGCCTTGAAATTGAAAACTCTAACGTTCACATTCTGACCGTGTACCCGGGGCCGGTCGATACAGGGCTGGCAGCGGGTGCCCGCGCGAACCTCGAAGAGAACCTCGCAGCCCGCTATATGCCTGTGGGCGACCGTGAAACACTCGCACGCAAGATGGTGCACGCATTTCTCAATAAGCAGGATGTCCTCGCCTATCCGGAAATCTACGACACGGCCAGGCATTTCCATACCCTTTCTGCCTGGTTTGCGAAGAGGCTGGCACCGAGGACCCGTTGATCAAGGCAGTCATTGTATGCTATGGAATTCCATAGCAGGCTTTAGTACCTGCTAAAGCCGCGGTGCCCCAACGGAACTTTGGTGGCGCATGTTATGTCACTTCCTACACCGCTTTTTCCTCATGTAAACGGCGTCCATCCTCCGAGAATAAAGGGTGGACCTCAGCATCCGTGTCTATGAGAAAGATGGCGAGTTTGTTGCCTCGTGCCCGGAGCTCGACGTCTATACGTACGGCAACGATGCCGACCAGGCGCGTACGCGACTGCGCCACGTGATTGCCTTTTACGCCAACACAGCACAGGATCTCGGCTACAAGATCGACGCTTCTGAATTACTGGCCAATCTGCAGAAACCCGTGCAGGTCCGCAGCGAATCGTTTTTGAATTAAACCTGCTCGCGCCGCAGTGCGCTGAGCATTATTCCACACATCACAAGATAGACGACCAGCGACGTACCGCCGTTTGAAACGAGCGGCAGGTTAATACCCTTTGTCGGTAGCAACCCCATCGTGACGCCGCTATTGATGATCACCTGGAGAATCAGGCTCAGCAAAAAACCGGTAGCAATGAGCCGCATAAAATCGTCACGCAGGCGCGAGGCCTGCACGATGCCATAGACGGCGATAAAGAAGTACGTGAACAGCAGCGCGATAACTCCCATCGCGCCGAAGTCTTCGGCGACGATCGCCAGAATAAAGTCGGTATGGCGTTCCTGCAGGTGGTGGCGCACCAGCTCTTCGCCAAAACCTTTGCCGGTGAGCCCACCGGCCAAAAATGCTTTCATCGAGGCGACGAGCTGAAAGCCGGCGTCAAAGCGCGATTCCCATGGGTCGAGAAATGCCTTGATGCGCGTCAGGCGAAAGGGAGTTTTGATGATCACGTAACCGACCGCTGCAATGACGGCGACGAGTGCACCGAACTGCATGCTGAGCGGGTAACGCGTGAAAAAAAGCAGCGTGCCTGCCACCAGCACGAGGTGGATTGCGGTACCGAGGTCCTGCTCGATACCGATGAGGAATGCGGGCAGTGCGATGATCGCAAGTGTGGTCACACTCAGGCGAAAGTCGACCTCCTTGGCCTGAGAGTAGATTCGTGCGAGCACGAGCACCAGCGAGACTTTCGCGAAGTCTGACGGCTGGATCGACAGGCCCCCGACGACAATCCAGCGGTTGGCACCACCTGCGCGTTTACCGATGCCCGGCACAAAGACCAGTACCAGCAGCACCAGCGTGGCTACGTATGCGGGCCAGACCAGGTGGCGGTATTTATCGGGGTCTACCTGCGTCATCGCCAGCATGCCCAGAAAACCAATGAATGCCGCGAAGGCCTGTTTTTTAAGAAAAAAATACGGGTCGCTGAACTGCTCGCGCGCCATGAACGATGAAGACGCGAGCAGAATGTTCAGGCCAAAGGCGACGAGCAGAATGATCGCCGTAAAAAGAAACAGGTCGGTCGGATTTACCTGCCCGCTGTGGCGTGGCGGTATCATTGGGCGCATGTTACCCTGCGACACCCGCCACGGCATTTTCGCCGGCGCGCATCTTGGCCTCGCGTTCTGCAAGCACCAGCGCGCCGATCAGGTCGCCGAGCCTGCCTTCCATGACCTGGTCGAGGTTGTGCACAGTGAAGTTGATACGGTGGTCGGTCACCCGGTTCTGCGGGTAGTTGTACGTGCGGATCTTTTCGCTGCGGTCACCCGAACCCACCTGTGCTTTCTTCTCGGTGGCATACTTCTCGGCGTTCTCGCTGCGCTGCTTTTCCACCAGCTTCGACATCAGCGCCTTCATGGCCTTGGCACGGTTCTTGATCTGCGATTTTTCTTCCTGGCAGCCGACGACGATGCCCGTGGGTATGTGCGTGATGCGCACGGCCGACTCGGTCTTGTTGACGTGCTGGCCACCCGCACCCGATGAACGGAAGACGTCGATGCGCAGGTCATTGGGATTAATACTGATTTCGTCTTCGTCGGCCTCGGGGATGACTGCTACCGTCACAGCCGAGGTGTGGATGCGTCCGTTGGCTTCGGTCGCGGGAATGCGCTGCACGCGGTGCGTGCCGGCTTCGAGGTGAAGAATGTCATACGCGCGCTCGCCGAGTACGAGTAAGATTGCCTCTTTCGCCCCGCCGACGCCGGTTTCGTTAAATTCCTGGACTTCATACTTAATGCCCTCCGCGTCGAGGTAGCGGCAGTACATGCGGAACAGGTCGCGCGCGAAAAGGCCCGCTTCGTCGCCACCGGTACCCGCGCGAATCTCGAGGTAGACGTTCTTGCCTGAATCGGCGTCTTTGGGTATCAGCTCGAGCTGGAGCTCATCAGAGAGCTGCGTAAACCGCTCGCGCAATGCCTTCAGCTCTGACCCGAGTTCGGCCTTCATCTCGGCGTCTTTTTCCGCCTGCCAGCCGGCGTCGCAGTCGGCAATCTGTGCCTTCAGCTGTAACCACTGCTCGGCGAGTTCTGCCGTCTTGAGCAGCCGGGCGCGTTCACGCGAAAGCTCCGTCAGACGCTTGTTGTCTGCAGTCACCTGCGGATCGGCAAGACGTTCTTCGATTGCGCGAAAGCTCGAGACAATTGCCTTCAGGTTCTGTTCGTTTAGTTCTGCCACGTTAGTTTCGCTTTGTGCTCCCACCCGGAGTCGAACTGGGGTCTTCGCCTTAGGAGGGCGCTGCTCTATCCATCTGAGCTATAGGAGCTACTTCTTTAGCTGAGAGCTTTGACCTGCTCGATCGCTTTTTTGAGACAGGCGCACAATCAGATATTCGATGGCAAGCCCCATCGCCAGACCCCTGTGGCTCATCAGGATCTTCGATTTTTCAGGTGCTTCGCCCCATGTGTGTGTTTCACCATCAGGAATAAAGATCGGGTCGTAGCCGAAGCCCTTCTCGCCGCGCCTATCTGCAGCCACAGTACCTGTACGGCGGCCGAAGAAGTAGAGGGGATTTCTCCCGTTCTCGAGCAGGGTGACGCAGGCAACAAATTGCGCGCGCCGCTGCGATGCGGGAACACCCTGAATCGCGGCCAGAATTTTTTCGCACCGCTCCTTGTCGGTGGGTGCATACCGCGCCGAGTAGATGCCCGGTGCGCGGCCCAGGGCTTCTACTTCAAAACCGGAATCCTCTGAAATTATGATGCCATCCGCCAGCTTTGCCAGCGCGCGCGCTTTAATGAGCGAGTTTTCAGCGTACGTGAGGCCTGTCTCTTCAGCGACATATTTTTCGCGTACTTCTGGTGGCAGGTCGGCGATGCAGAGCAATTCAACCTGTGGCAGTTTCTGCTCAAAGATGCCGCGGATCTCGTGCACCTTGCCGGGGTTTTCAGTGGCGAGTAGTATCTTCATTTCTTTTCCGGCTCTTGAATCTTCATGCTGTAGACCGAGCTGTCGCGCAGCGCCTTGTCGACGGCTTTAGCGCCGGGAAAAAGTTGTTCGAGGTGCGCCCAGAACTGCTTTGAGTGGTTGCGGTGCCGCGTGTGCGCGAGCTCATGGTGAATGACGTAGTCGCGGATTTTCTGCGGTGCAAAGAGCAGCCTCGCATTGAGCATGATTCGATCGTCATGCGTGCAGTAACCGAGGCGCGATTTCTGCACCCTGACGAATACCTCGCGCACGTGAATCTTGTGCTGCCCGGCCCAGTAGTGGGTGCGTTCGATCAGGCTCTGGCTGCCGAGCTTTACCAGCTGTGCCAGCAGGTATTTCTCGAGGTTTGACCAGAGTTTCGCCTGGTTCTCTGCGGCAAAAAAACCCGGTGCCAGGTGAAAGACTGAACATTGTTCAGTCTTGTGCCGCTCTACCCGGTACTGCGGAAAGACGAGCCGGCTGTCTTCGGCGGCGACCAGGTTGTAGAACTCGGTGATAATGTGGCTACCCGGTGCGATGGTCTGCGCCCGATCGCGCTCCCTCGCCTTGCCGCGAATTTTCTGCATCCAGTCGCGTTTCTGTTCGAGAAATTCGCGGATGTAACTTTCGGGCGTAGCAGTCGGTACAGAAAGGATGAAATTGCCATGCTCGGCATACTTCAGCGAAACACTCGAGCGCCGCGTCGATGAACGAATCACTTCGACACGGAATGCGTCGCCGTTAAGTTCAATAATCATGGGCGAGTACAAAGACGCGGCTCAAAAAGTCAGCGTCATCGATCTTCTTGCTGAGTACCTGAGTGATATAGCGGCGGTGGTAACGCTTGGAAAAATGCGTGAGCACGATCTTCTCGTTCTTAAACAGGTGCCGATTCGCGAGTATTTCGTCCAGGTGAATGTGACCCCACTCACGCGCGCGCGCGACGGGGCGCTTGTCGTCGATGTAAGTACACTCGATAAACAGCACCTGCGCTTCCTGCGCCAGCGGGTTGTCCTGCAGAAACTCGATCGTGGTATCGCCTGAAAAAGCAAATACCGGTATGTCTTTGTCTTCAAAAATCTCGTCGCCGCGGTCTTTCATGCGCTTGATGTCGCGCCCGGGTACGTTGAGAAATTCTTCTTTGAGTTTGCGGGTCTTACGCATGACCGCATAACCCCGGCAGGGTACGCGGTGGTGAGAAACCAGCGCACGCACGTACAGGTCTTTGCGCAGGGTCACTTCGTCGCCTGGGTCCATGCCCTTGATGGCGATCTCGTACGTGAAGCCCTCAATCTTTTGCCAGAGGTGCAGTATCTCGCTCAGCGGCTGCACGATTTCAGTCGGGCAGCAGATTTCAGGCATGGGCAGGTGCTTGAGACTGCGCTGGCTGATGTAGTAAGGCAGGCCTGCCGCGTGGTCTAAGTGACCATGCGTCAGAAAAACGCGTGGAATATCGACGAGCGCATCGGGGCAGCGCCCGGTATCGAAGGCAATCTGCCATTGCGGCAGCATGTAGCAGGTCTCAATACCGCCACGGCCAATCGCATCGACGTGTATATCTTTGTGCCTGAATTCGATCACCCGGTTCTCTAGAGAGGAACAAGAAAGGGCATGCTCACCTGCAGGTTATGCCTGTGGATGTGGATGGCAACCTTGCATTCGAGCTGGTCAGGCTTCGAAAACGTTTCCATCACGATTTCATAGCGAAATTTTTTCTTTGCCATTGCCTGGTCGAGATTCTTGAGAATGGCCGCCGATTCGGCAACGTAGTGACCGCGCGGCGGAAAGAACCGCGGATCGAGCGTAGTCTTCTGCAGTCCTTCGGGTGGCAGTGTTGCGCCGTGCAGCAGCTTCATCTGCGTCGCGTCGCCGATCAGCCAGCGGTAGAGCGCCAGTATGCGCGCGTTGGTGCAGGCATTGTCGAACAGTGCGCGTTTGATTTCCATTGGCGCACGGATTTTTTCGTCGATCGCAGCCAGGTTCACTTCCTGCGGATTGAGCTGGTTTGCTTCAGCAGCCATCACCTCAGCAAACGGCACTCCGCTGACGGGCTTGCGAGCCTTCAGCAGGTTCTGCACTTCTGTATTGTACGACTGAAATTCTTCGTGGTCAAAGGCAGCGCTCACCGAAGCCGGAAAATACGCTGTCTTTGCCTCGACTGGCTGCGAGAGATCAAGCGCCCGGCCAAAGCTGAGCACCTGGTACGTTGTTGCGTCGAGGAAACCTTCCTGCAACCGGTCAAGCGGAGCGAGGTAGGCAATTTGTGCCGGCTTGGGTGAACAGGCAATTAACCAGAGAAGTACACCGCTCGCCAGCATTGCCCGTAGCTGTTTTTTCTGCCGCATGCGACATAACCCCGCGCATCTCGTCGTCACGGCGGCAAGTCGAAATTCAGACCAATGTCGCACTGCGGTCAGCATTGTCACTGTGCGAAAAACGTCATTCGCACAAGTGCGTTTTTGCTTGACCCAAAAAGTTTCAGCCCGGCTCTGCACCATCTAATCCCGGGTTGCCGGCGTACGCGCAGGATGCCCCGGAGCAAAGACAGAGAGGAACCCATGGAATATGTAAAGCTCAACGTGCAGACTTATGTCGAGGCAGTGCAGCAGTCGCTCAAGAAGAACGCGACGCGCCTTGCGCTGCGCTACCGCGAGGGCGGCGAAGACTTCAAGACAATGACTTACGCTGAACTCGAGAAACAAGTTAGCCTGGTTGCAGCGGGGCTCGCCGCCATCGGCGTTAAACCCAAAGACCACATCGGCCTGATTGCGGACGTGAGCCACTACTGGATGACCGCGCACCTCGCGATTCAGCTGAACGGCGCAGCGGATGTTCCGCGCGGCACCGATTCCACTGGTCCTGAAATTGGCTACATCCTGCAGCACTCGGGCAGCGCGATTGTCTTTGTGCACAACGGCGCGCAGGTGAAAAAAATCGACGCAGGCCTCAAGGGTTTCAAGCACAAGGTGAAGAAATACATCATCCTTAACGATGAAAAGGTGAAGGGGACCAACGTCATGACCCTCAGCGAGCTGAAAGCCGAAGGAGAAAAGCTCGTGAAGAAAGGCGGCAAAGCGCTCGCCGATTTCGAATCGCGCGCGGGCAAGGTTGTACCCTCTGACCTGTCATGCATTGTCTATACATCGGGCACAACAGGCGAACCTAAGGGAGTGATGCTGAGCCACGGCAACTTTGCCTCGCAGATGCGCGTGATTCCTGAGGTTCTGAAGATCGGCCCCTCGGACAGCGGGCTTACCCTGCTGCCACCCTGGCACGTGTTCGGCCGCATTACCGAGATGATGTTTATTTCGATCGGCGCGGCGATTACCTACACAGACATCAAACATATTGGCGAAGACATGCGCGCGCTGAAACCAACCTACGTGCCAGCTGTTCCCCGTATCTGGGAAGGTGTCTACAACAAGATTATTGGCAACGTCAAGAAGGCAGGCAAAGAGCCTGTCTTCAACAAGTTTAAGACTGCTGCGCTGAAGTACAATCACTTTGTGTCGATGCTCACCGGGAAAGAGAAGCTCCCCCTTGGGCGCAACGCGGTGTCGGCGATCGTCGCGCGCCTGGTGGGCCTGCTGGGAGCGCTCGTCTGGTTTCTGCCAAAGAAACTAGGCGATGTCCTGGTGTTCAAGAAGGTGCTTGCTGCAACCGGTGGTAATCTGAAAGCTTCGCTCTCAGGCGGTGGAGCGCTGCCGTCATACATCGACGACTTCTTCCGCGCGATCGGTGTACGCATTCTCGAAGGTTATGGCCTGACTGAGACTTCGCCTGTGCTGTCGGTGCGCCGTATGGAGCGCCTGATTCCCGGTACTGTCGGTCCGTTGATTGCCGGTACGGAGTACAAACTTATCGACCTCGAAGGCCGCGATGTCACTCGTATTCCCGGCGCAAAGGGTACACTGCACGTGCGTGGCCCACAGGTGATGCAGGGTTATTACAAGAATCCCAAGAAAACCGCAGAAGTGCTCACGCCCGATGGCTGGTTTAATACCGGTGACCTCGTGGTCATGAATTATTCAGGCGAAATCAGCATTGTCGGCCGCTCAAAAGATACCCTGGTCCTTGTTGGCGGTGAGAACGTGGAGCCTACGCCAATCGAAGAAAAACTGAAAGAAAGCGAATACATCGATCACGTGATGCTTGTCTCGCGTGCTTTCGGCGAAGACCAGAAAGTGCTCGGCGGTTTAATCGTGCCCAATGCCGATAACCTGGCAGACTGGTGCAAGAAGAACGGCGTGAGTGGCGACCTGGCGCAGTGGGTCAAAGATCCGAAGGTGCTCGCCATGTACCGGCAGGAAATCAACAAGTACATCAATGCAGAAAATGGCTTTAAGAACTTTGAAAAAGTGGGAGTGTTCAGCCTGCTGAAAAAGCCATTCGAGCAGGGTGATGAGCTCAACAATACTCTCAAAGTACGTCGCCATGTCGTTTCAGAGAAATATGCAAAGCTGATCGACGAGATGTACGCGTCAGAGAAATAAGCACCTCTTTACGGCGCGGCATTAGCCGCGCTGTAAAGAACACCACATGCTGACCTCCATCATCATCGACCGTGTCGGCAATACCAACGTTTTTAATATTGTGCAGGAAAGCGGGGTCAGTAACCCTGCGCTCAAGCCGAGTGAACGACTGCAGTCGGTCATCGACGATGACCTGATCGGCGAATACCTTGAAGAGCTCGGCCGCATTGCCAATATCTCGCGCTCGCTCTCGTCTTTGCCGCGCGGCAATGAAGAGCACCAGGCTCTGATCTTTCAGCACCTGAATCTCTCGCACAAGCTGCGGGAAATCGGCGAGGCCCTGTTTAAGCAGTTCTTTCCGCCGTCATTACAGGATTATATTCGCAACTCAGAGCAGAGTTATCTCTACTTTCACGTCGATGCAGCGCTCGCGTCACTGCCGCTCGAAATCCTGCACGACGGCACGGCCTTTCTCTGGGAGAAATTTTACGTCGGCAAGGCGATCAAGGGCCAGGAGATTGCGCTCAGCGATTTTCACCCGCGCGAAATCATCAATATGCTGATAATCGCCGACCCGCGCGAAGACCTCGACTGGGCGCGCCGCGAAGGCGAGATGTTGTTCGAGCATTTGGGGGCGTTTGTCAGTCCGAAAAAAATAAACATGACCCTCATCGGCGGCAAGACTGTCACCAAGCTCAATATACTCAATTCGATTCTTGATAAAGACATCATCCACTATGCAGGGCACCTGCACTACAGTGGTAATCCGGACGAAAACGGCTGGCTGCTCTCTGATGGCAAGATACTCTACGCGCGCGAATTTAAGATGAGCGGTGCGCAGCCAAAGCTCATCTTCTGCAATTCATGCCTGAGCGCGCGCTCGGGGCAGGTTGTCAGCGACGCCTCATGGTACGCCCATTTTGCCGCCGCGTTTATACGTGCGGGTCGCACCAGCTACGTGGGCACCAACTGGGAGCTGCCTGACCGGCAGCCGACGCTCGAATTCACGACACAGTTCTATGACAATATCTTCCTGGGTAAATCACTGGGCGAATCGCTGCAGCAGAGCAGGTCGTATGCCCGCGAGCATTTTTCCCTCAATGACCTGACCTGGGCATCGTACCTGCTTATGGGTAACCCGATGCAGACGGTCTTTCGCGCCGATTCTCTGCTGCCCGATGTGACGCGCAATATGCTCGAGGCCGATGATGTGATCGCGCACTATCCGTACCCGATTGCGAGTGCCTTTGCCGGCTTTCACAGGCGATTTACTGAGCTCAACAACCAGGGCAAAGAGGGCGACGAAGAGTTGCTCAAGTCGCTCTTTCACCTGTATACCGAGTGCCTCTTTTTCTTAACAGGGCTGGTGCTCGCGAACTACAGGGTTTTTAACTTTCCCAAACCCATCGCGTTTCCCTTTCCGAACGTCGAAAAAAGTATCGCAGCGCTCTTTGCTGCGTTAGGGGCTATTCGCGCCATTAAGGCACAGCCGCTCGCGGTGAACCTGCTCGAGACTCTCTACATACACAAGGATAACCTCGAAAAGATAGCCACGCTGCGCAAGAAGTACCGCGCCGGCGAAGTACGTGATGCAGATTATGAAACCTACACCATTACCGTGCAGTACCTGATGGAGTCGCTGCTCATCGATCTCGATTTTCTGCGGCACTATGGTTTCTATCTTATCGTCGAACCGGGTCACCGCCAGCTGAGCTTCCAGGGGGTCGAGCAGCACCACACGCACCGTGATATTCTGCTGCCGACGCAGGCTAATGCCGTCACCTACACCGAATTGCTCGAGAAAACTTCGTATCTTGTGGGTCGCTGCGTATTCTATTCGCCGGTGAAGAAAACATTTCTCGATCTTTCACCGTTCATGCGCATCAATGCAGAAGAAGACGGTTCTTATGCGTTCGCCTTCACAAAAGCAAAGGCAGTCTAAAGCCGGTTAGTCAACGATTTGCTGCAGCGTCTTCGCCAGCTCCTCACCCGCCCGGCGAAAGTTTTGTTTCCACTGCATGCGTGCATCCGGACCAATTGTATTCGTTACTGCCAGAAACGCGGTGAACGGAATCTGCAGCCTGCGGCACAGCTGTGCGAGCGAAGCTGCCTCCATATTTTCGATGATGGGTCTTGGGTAGTCTGCGGGGATGTATCCCGCATTCGAGACAAATTTCGTCAGGTCGGTGCTGACACCATGGTTCTGCAGCACCGTAGCCGGGGAAAATCCCCCTAAAGACAAAGCTGGTTCGACAGTGAATGCCCGTTCCAGAAATTCGGGCAGGTCTTCGCCGGTAATGCTCGGGTAGGCAAAGTGCTGCACGGCGAACTGCTGGCCAACGCTGGCCGCGTCAGTGGCACCGGCGGTGCCAACGAGCAGCACGCCCGATGGACGTTCAACAGCCATAAGGGCCGACAGGCGTGCGAGCGAAGCGAACTGGCCTACGCCCACGGCATGGGGCTGCCAGTCTGGGGTGTTAAAGTCCTGGAAGCCGGGAATTTCTTTTTCATGCGCCGCGAGCAGCCAGCGCATATTTCAGTGTTCTTCTTTGCCGAGGTAGTTGTCAATCATTGCGTGCACGAGGTAGATGACCGGTGTGACTGCGACGGCGATCGCCAGCTTGTAGAGATAGTTGGAGCTTGCCACTTTCAGAAATTCGGCGTTTGTCCACTTGCCCGGCACCACAAACGCGATATAGAGCACGATGAACGTGTCGATCAGCTGGCTGAAAACGGTGCTGCCCGTAGCGCGCAGCCAAAGGTGCGAATTGCCCGTCATCATCTTCAGCCGGTGAAAAATGAAGAAGTCAAGAAATTGTCCCACCGCAAAGGCGATCAGTGAACCAATGATGATACTCTGCGATGTGCCAAAGACGACATTGAAATTCTCGTCGTTAATCGCAGAAAAAGAGGCTGCCCGGGTTTCGCCCATGAAGAACAGCGCCACAAACACGTATGAGATGAGCACAATGGTGAGCAGCGTCACCCTGCGCACACCCGCGATGCCGTAGTACTCGTTGATGATGTCGGTCATGATAAAAACCACGGGCCAGACGAGCACGCCGACCGACAGGTTGGCAGTGGTTTCAGTAAACCAGAGCAAAGGTGGAATATTGAAAGTAAAAATTTTGCCACCGACGATTTCTGCCAGGATGGCGTTGGTGATAAAAAAGCCAGCCAGGATGATGTAGAGGCGTTCTTTGCGATGCATAAAAGGTTGTTCTCCGGTGCCGGAGCGAAATTCCCGACGGCCTTAACTCACTTTATGAATTTGACACACGCGTCAAAGAAAAAACCTTGCGCCATGGAACATTCGGTCCCCGACAAGAAGGCGCAGCGCAAAATACTCATCGGCAAGCTGGTCCACCTTGGCATTATCATGGCGGTTGCGACAGTGCTGGGCGTGTTCGCCATCAAGATTATTCTCTCGCACTACAAGCTCGACCACAAGCCGATGGAGCTGGGGGGTGATGCCCGCGGTTTTGCTACCAAGTCGCGTACCGGTACGTATATGAAGCTCTCTAACCTGCATTTTCGGCTGACCGACGAAATCAACATGCAGGTGAAGGAGCTCATCGGCGAAGCGGTACCAAAGAGCAAAAATGGCATCGTCAACTTTGACGACATCAACTCGTTCCGCATCGATATCCTTTCGGGCGAAGCCTTTGTGCGTACCGAGATCATGGAGTACATTTTTAATAACATGGTCTTCAACTATGACGGCTCACCACTCAAGAACATGAAGATGGAGTTCTTCGACGATGAAGAGAATGGCAAGCCGATGAAAAAGCTGCGCCTGACGGGCGACATGAAGCTCGTTGTCTGGCTGGGTTTTGAGATGGTAGGCAAGATGTACCTCGACCGCGAAAAGACGCTGATGGTCATCGAAGCAGAGCGCATCAAGTCGCTCGGCAACCCCTATACTAAGACCCTGCTCGACACGGTTGGTCTCAACATGGAAAAACTGCTGCCCGTGCCATCGGGCCGCGGCATCACCATGATGGGCAACAAGATCATCGTTGAACCATTCAAAATTTTCCCGCCACCACAGATCGGTGGATTTATCAGCGATATGCGCGTGCAGAGTACCGGTCTGCAACTGTTCTTCTCAAGCAAAACCAAGGTGAACTTTCCCCCGCTGCCGGTAAAAGACGTGAAGAACTACCTGTATCTCTACCAGGGCGACGTCAAGTTTGGTAAGCTGATGATGGTCGATGCACGTCTGCAGATGGTCGACATGACGCAGAAGAACGATTTTGACTTCTACCTGAAGAAATACCTGGTACCCCTTGGGGCGGGTTATTCCAAGATTCTGCGCGACGGCTCTGTGGTAGCGTATATACCCGATTACCGCGACGTCGCCAAGTAGCCGTGCATAGCGGGGTGGCACGCGCTTTTCTTTTCGTGCTGCTTGCCCTTGGCTGCAGCCGGAAGGCTGAAATAGTGCCAGGGGGGGCCACGCACGTCACGCGCTCAGATAGCGTGGCCGAAAGTGAAGGCCTCACTTTTGAACTGAGGAGCTATACCTTTCAGTTGAAATTGACCGGAGGCGAGGCGTCTTTTGTCTGCGAGGCAAAAAAATTTGCGTCTGCGACAGATGCGCTTGTGGCTGCAGAGAAGAGTATTGCGCAGAGGCCCGATGAACAGCAAAAGAATAACTCCGCCTGGTATGCACGCGCCGGCCTTTCACAGTGGCTGCTGACCGGCAGAACGCTGACGTGGTGCATGCTCTCTTCGACGGGTAATAGTGTACGTGAAGCCGCGCAGGCAAAACTGCGCGAGGCCTTTCTGAAGAAATTTTCAGAGGCATCATGATGACACGGTTCAATAGCATATTCGCTGCAAAAGTGTCGGTCTTCGTCCTGCTGCTGGTACTCTCTTGTGGCAGGTCGCAGGCCACATCTGGCCGCTTGGCAGAACCCGATCAGCAATTTCAGTCTTACTGGAATGCTGGCAAAGCAGAGTTGGTACGTTATGAGCTGAAGCAGGCGCGTTACGGTCAGGTGCACACAGGTGAGATGATAGTCATCACCGTCACCGAACCTTTTCGCACTGACCGGCAGGTGAAGGCCGAGTCTGCCGAAGGTGCGCAGCACGCAGTCAACGTGCTGAAGGTGCAGCAGATGCGGCGCTTTACGACAGGCATTTACGACTATGCACTGACTACAACAAGCTTCAGGCCGTTTGCGGGCGAGCCAGCCGCGGTACTCAAGGTGACTGGCAGTGCAGTGGACTGGTGTGGCCATGCATGGTTGCAGCTCAACCGTAAGAAGGACAGCTTTGTAGTCGAATCGCGTTCGTATTTCGAAAACCCCGGCGACACGGCGTATATGGTTTCTGCGGCGCTCGCCGAAGATGAAATCTGGCAGCTGATCCGGACGAACCCTTCTGCCTTGCCGGTGGGCCAGATTACCGTGGTGCCTTCGCTCATGTCGGCGCGCCTGCGCCACCGGGCGACGCAGGCCGAAGCTGCGCGTGCGGAGCTGCAGCAGTTCGCGCGGCTGAAGCACAGCGAATACAGCCTGCTCTTTGCGCAGGGGCAGGGCGATGAGCGGCAGGTAGCTTTTGTCTTTGAGAGTGAATTTCCTCACCGGGTGTTGGAATACCGCGAAATTTACAACGACGCCATCGGAAGCGGCGGCAAAAAAGACAAGCTGACGACTCTGGCGCGTCTAAAGAAGACAATCCTCAGCCCCTATTGGCAGCAACACGACCTCATACATGCGAAAGAACGAAAGGACTTCGGTGTACGAGGATTTGATTAACAAGCAGGTTCCGGAAGCTGCTAAACCAGGAGAAAGAAGTGAGAATATTCATCGTAGGGGCCGGCGCAGTCTCAGGCGGAGCGGCGATCGCGGCAGCGAAAAAACTCGGCGCAGAAATCATTGCGACGACGAGTCGCACAGAAAACGTCGCCGGTGCCGATCACACCATCTACCGCATTGACCTCGAGCGCCCTGACGCTGTCGACAGAATGCTCGCCGACCAGACACTCACGGCGAAACCGACAGACTTCGTCGTGTATATTCCCGCTCGCGGCGCCGTCGGCATGGATGTCACAGAGTCGACGGCCGACATGGTGATGCCGAGCCTCGAATACTCGGTCATTCCTTACCTCAAACTGTCCAACGCCCTCAAGCCAAAACGGACCATTGCGCTCTCGGGATTTATGGCTCTACCGACGCTGACGAAGATCTATGGAGCAATGACCTTCACCAAGGTCGCGATGGAGCAGCTCGCGGTCAATAACCCCGACAAGCTGCAGATCATACGCATCGGCATGTTTCTCAGCAATTCGGTGCGCGGCATCGCGATTCTTGCACAGCGCCGCTTCACACGCGAACCCGGCTTTCAACCCGAATGGCGCGCGCAGTGGAAGGCGTCAGGCAAAAAGTTCAGCCAATTTTTCTACGACATGAACTACGAACAAGAAGAGCAGATGTACAAGCAGCACAGCAATGGCGTACCGTTTCGACCGACTATCCCAGAAGATATCACCAATGGCTTTCTCATGGCCTTCAAAGGCGAGCAGGCGCCGATCATCAACGTGCTCGGGCCCTGGTTGTGGACAGAGCAGCAGATGCCCGAGTTGCCTGAGCACATTATGAGCAGGACCGGGTTGATTCCGAAAGAGATTTATACGATGGTTTGAGTTACCCAACCAACATTTGCGCTGCCAGTCTTTCGCGCGCTTCTCTACCGCGCAGGTTCTCGACCAGCTGGAGGGCAAATTCGAGCGCAGTGCCCGGGCCACGGGAGGTCGTCAGCTTTCCGTCGACCACGACCCGTTCGGTCGAAAGGGTCGCACCTGCTGCCCGCAGCTTATCTTCAAAACCGGGATAGCTTGTGGCGGTTTTGCCGCTCAGCAGATGCCATTCGGCGAGCGCAGAAGGTGCTGCACAGATCGCGGCAACTTCGGCCGCTGCTGTGGTGAAGCTTTTCGCAGCGGCAGATGCGGCGATGTTTTTTACACCTGTGCCACCACCAGCCGCTGGCTGTCGCCCGTGAGGTCTGACAGCAGGCAGTCAGCAGTGACCGTGATGCCATGGCCACCGTGCACCTGCAAACCATTGCCAATGGCGGCGGTCACTGTTTCAATCTGGGCGCGGCGTAGGGTATCAATGATCGTGATCGCCTCAATCTCTTCAAAGCCGTCGGCGAGCAGCACCACGGCCTCGGCAGTCTTTTTCATGATCCACAAGCACGCGCCCATGTCGTCGGCGGCAAGTATTTTTGTGGGCGGCGGTTCAGTGTCGCCCGGCGCCGCATAGTTACTTGACGCAGATGAGACAGCCTTTAGCGGGGTGTATGCATCCAGCAAAATGGCATATACAATTCATGAGTTGGTCTGCATTCATGCGCCTTTCGGCGTCAGTCTTTCTCCTGGTTGCAGCTGCGTGTGCAGAGAAAGCTCCCACAACAGACGGAGTGATTGCTGCGGTGAAGGGCAGTGCCGTGATTGAGCATATTGAAGCTGACGGTACGAAGAAGACCCGTACGGCGCGGGTTGGAGAGAAAATTTTCGCCAGTGACGCGATTGTGACTGCCGCCGATGGCAATATCATCTTCGACGTGCAGGGTGCGCGTATGGAGATACAGCAGAACACGCGCTTTGTCTATGAGCGCGCCAGTGACGACAAGCAGGTCTACGTACAACACGGCAATGTCTGGACCGAAGTTTCCAAGGTCGAGGGCCATCGCCGCTTTGCGCTGCGCACGCCCACGACGATTGCGGCAGTACGGGGCACCAAGTTCTTCACATTTACCGACGGCACCAATACGGGCACCTGCCATTGTGAAGGCAAAATCGCCTTCAAAAATCTCGCTACCGGTAAAGAGGAAGAAAACGACCGGGACTACATCATGTACTACCGTGAAAAAAAGGCGGTTAAGGTGACTGTCGAAGAGCTGAAAAAAATCGGTTTGCCGATCGGTCACAACCATTCAGAGCTCGACAAGGGTTCCATTGGCAAAAAAAACAACCTGTCGCCTGCACAATTGAAAAAGATGCAGGACTATGTTGAGAAAAAGTTTGCCGCACTGCGCTGATGCAACGCGAGATATCCCGCAGTTTTATTGAGAAGGAAATACGGCCGCTCGCAAAGCGTTATGCCTTTGCGCGCGCGCTGCTGATCGAAACCTCAGGACTCACTGTCAGCAGCAACCTGAACCAGACCTTTGTCGAACCGCTGAATGCACAGCGCGGGGTAGTTGTCAGTATCCTGCACAATGGGCTGCTGTACGAAGGTTCTTCGGTTGTTCACAGCGCGCGCGATGTCAGCCGTACCATTGCCGGGCTTGAAGATACTGTGCGGCAAAGCAGGCACCGGGGTACGGTGGAGCTTATCCCCGAAGAGTCCATGGAATTCGAGGCGGGAAGGCCTTCAGTTGATGATCTGTCTGAGAACGAAAAAGCAATTTTCGCGGCGCGTATGGCGCGCGAGATTAAGGCGCGTAACCCGCTGGTTGCAATGGCCTCGGCGCGCTATAAACAGGTCAACACCCGCGAAATTTATGTCAGCGGCAGCAAATCGCTCGAGCAGTACCTGCCCCGTTTCGAGGCGATCTACTCGGCCGTACTCAAAGATAATGCGACACAGTCGACGGCGCAGATCTACGATGGGTTCAGCCGCCAGGGCTCATGGAGCCTGATGGCAGACAACCTCGATCTGATCGATGGTATGCTGCATGACGGGCAACGCATTCTCGGAGCGCCCAGGCTTGTGCCGGGATACTATGACTGTGTCTTTTCGCCCTCGTTATCGGGAATGCTGGCGCATGAAGCGTTTGGGCACGGCACCGAAGCCGATACGATGCAGAAAGGTCGCGCGCGTGGCACCGATTACCTCGGCAAGATGGTTGCGAGCGAAAAAGTGCGGTTATACGATTCGCCACAGCTGGCAGGGGCCGCTGCAAGTTACCATTTTGATCACGAAGGCATGCCAGCCGCGCAGACGCAGATTGTCGAGCAAGGTGTGCTGACACAGCCGATGACCGACCACGCCAGCGCCTCGCGTATGGGGTACCGGCGTTCGCCGAATGGCCGTCGGGAGAGTTTTGACCACAAGATCTACTCACGCATGACGAACACGTACTTCATGCCCGGCGATGACGATCTGCAGAGCATGATTGCATCGATCGCAGACGGGTATTTTGTCGATCGGGCGACCAATGGTATGGAAGACCCCAAAAGCTGGGGAATACAGCTCGAAGCCCTGGTGGCGCGCCGCATACGCAACGGCCGTCTGACAGATGAATATTTTTCACCGGTTATTGTCACGGGTTATGTACCCGAGATTCTGCAGTCGATCTCGATGGTGTCTGGCGACCTGCACATCAACGGCCTCGGTATGTGTGGCAAGGGCTACAAAGAATGGGTCAAGGTCACCGACGGTGGACCTTACCTGAAGTTACGCGCCCGCCTCGCCTGAATTAACGGTCGTCTGTTTCAGCCACGCTTCGGCGCTCAGCTTCTCATTGATGCCTTTGGGTAGTTTTGCGGCGAGCCGGCATTTGCCGTACTTGCCTGGTTCGATCATGGTTCCGGGACGGCCGGGAAAACGTGTGGCATGCAGTACCTCGAGCGGAAACTGCGTGTCGTAATTCTCGCAGCTGGTCACGTGTCCATGGCACATGACCTGCGTGCAGCGAGGTGTGGGATATGCGATGGCAGCGGGCTTGTACGGGCACTGGCTTTCGACGGCGCCAATTTCATAACCGTAGTGTAGCGTCGCAAAAAGTTTTTCCCAGACACGGGCTGCGATACGCCTGAACTGCGGGTGAAACTTGCCCTGGCCAAACGCGCGACCGAGTTCATAGAACAACAATTCGGCTGAGTTCATCGATTCGTCTTTTTTGTATTGGGATCGCAACTGGACGAAAATATACTCACTCAGTGCCAGCGCTTCGGCCGCTATGGACTGTGCCTCGAGCGCAGAATCGCTCTCGGGCTCGTACGGGTTTGTCATCCTGTGATGGTGCTCAATGATGTCACTCACAGCGACGGGCAGTGCGGGTACTAATGCCTTTGCCTGTTCAGCACTCTTGCGCGCATGGTCGCTTTCGGTAATTTGTTCAATATCTTTCAACAAAAAGTCGTCATCGCCCGTAAGGGCTATATCATGCAGCAAGCCGGCAAAGATGGCCGTGCGGATAATTTCCCGCGCGCCTGTGTCTTTGCCTGCATTGCGGCAGTATTGTTCGGCCAGGCCGCCGGCAACCAGGGCCACTTCACCCAGGTGTGGCAACAGGGGATCTTCTGTCTGGTCCAGCCGCATGAAGACCGGAAGTATGTCGCGCCGCTGAATGATACTGACGAGTATCGACCGTATATTGATGGTCGAAACTTCAGTCAGTGCCTGCGCCATATGAAAGCGACCCGGTTCAAGGCACCGCGTCAGAGAGCGCACGACCCGGTCGCGTATGGCCGTATGCAGCGCTCGCGTGTCGGCAATTGTGATTTTTTCGTTCAGGTTGCCGCGATCGTAGAATTGCTGCAGGCTTTTCTGCAGGCTCGGCCGCATGTGTACGCCTTTTTGCACAAGCGCAGTTCCGGTGCTGTCAAGCACCGGCTCGGCGAATTCGACCTGGATACCCTCACCCACATAGGCAACGAACTTTATAAACTCCCTGAATGATTCGAAGACAAAGCTGGCCGCACCAGAATCTGTCTGATCTTCATCAGGAGTTTCCGGCTTATCTGCTTCTTCAGCCTGTGCTTTATCGTCAGCCATGGCGTGTGGGCAATTGCCGGCGCAGCCGACCTGTCAGGAAGCTTTTTTACCAGCGAGCATGCCGCAGGCGCCGTCGATGTCTTTGGCAGGTGACTTACGGTTCACCGCGACCACGTCGCGTTCGACCAGCTGGCGCCAGAAGTCATAGATCTTCTCGTCTGTCGGCCGGTGCATGCCGTTAAACGACGTGTTCATCGGTATGAGGTTCACCTTGGCTTTGAGCAGCTTTGCCCAGCGCGCCAGCTCCTTCGCGTCTTCGGGAGAGATATTGATGCCGTCGATCATGATGTATTCAAACATCAACTGGCCTTGTTGCATTTCGCCTCGGTGTTCACGCAGGTATTCGAGTACCTCTTCAAAGGCAAATTTCTCCTCGATGTCCATGATCGCCCGGCGTTTCTCGGCAAACACCGCGTGCAGCGACAATGCGAGCCGGTAGGGTTGCTTTTCTTCAATGAAACGCTTGATGCCGGGCAGTACCCCCGAGGTACTGAGTGTGATGCGCCGTCGCGAGATGTTCATACCGTGCTGGTGCGCGAGCAGGCCCGCTGCTTTGATCGCGTTGTCGTAGTTATAGAACGGTTCGCCCATTCCCATGAACACCACGTTGGTAATGCGCCGGTCATAGAGGTGCTGCATGCCATAGACCTGCGACAGAATTTGCCCCGTGGTCAGGTTACCCTTGAACGCGATCTTGCCCGTCGCGCAGAAACTGCAGTCGAGCGAGCAACCCGATTGCACGGAGATGCAGATCGACTGCCGGTTCTCATAGGGCAGCCAGACACTCTCCACCTGTTTGTTACCGAATTCGAACAGGTATTTGGCAGTCTGGTCCGAGGGGGATTTCGTCTCGTTCAGAATCCTGAACTCTGGAAAGACAAATTTTTCCGTAAGGTAGTCCTGGAAATCGGCTTTCAGGTTGGTCATTTGCCGGACGTCAAAGACCTGTTTGAGGTGCAGCCACTGGAACACCTGCTGCGCTCGAAACTTCTTGTGGCCGTCGGCGACAAGGTACGCCGCGAGCTCCTCTTCGGTGAGTCCTAAAATCTCGGGTTTACTAGCGTTGTTGATGGGGCTCTGCCCCATCAACAACGCCTCAGGATTTCCTGCGTCATTTCTGCCGTAGAAATCGCGGCTTTCGCATCACCCGTGAGATCGCGCGTGCGCGCGCCTGCGGCGATCGCCGATTTGACAGCGTTTTCAATCCGCACTGCTTTGTCTTCGAGCTTGAGCGAATAGCGCAGCAAGAGTGCCGCAGACAGAATCTGTGCGATCGGGTTTGCGACGCCCTGGCCCGCGATGTCGGGCGCTGTGCCGCCGGCAGGTTCGTAAAGGCCAAACTGCAGGCCATCGCGGCCCCACTTCCCTGGTTCGCCCAGCGAGGCCGAGGCGAGCATACCGATTGAGCCGGTGATCTGGCTTGCTTCGTCAGAGAGAATATCACCGAACATATTCGGGCAAAGCACGACGTCGAATTGATTCGGCCAACGGATCAGCTGCATCGACGCGTTGTCGACGTACATGTGGCTGAGTTTCACGTCAGGGTACTGCTTGCCGACTTCGGTGACGACCTCGCGCCAGAACACCATGCTGGTGAGTACGTTTGCTTTATCGATCGAGTGCACGACCTTGCGGCGTAGCCGGGCCGATTGAAAGGCGAGGTGCGCGATACGTTCGATTTCATATCTCTTGTAGATCATCGTGTCGAGTGCTTCTTCGTTGGCACCTTCGCCGCGGCGGATTTTCGGCTCGCCGAAATAGACATCGCCGGTCAGCTCGCGCAGTATCAGCACGTCGAGGCCGTCGCCGACGATGTCGGCGCGCAGCGGCGACGCTTCTTTCAGTTCTTTATAGATGATCGCCGGCCGCAGGTTTGCATAGAGCGCAAAGTGTTTGCGCAGCGGCAGAAGCGATGCGCGCTCGGGCTGCTCAGCAGGCGGCATGTGCTCCCACTTGGGGCCACCGACCGAACCGAACAGAATGGCGTGCGCCGATTCGGCAGTCTTGAGCGTTTCGGGGGGTAGCGCCTTGCCCGTCGCGTCGATGGCTGCACCGCCGACCAGGGCTTCTTTGAAGTTGAATTGTGCGTCTTTGTCGGCGACTTTGCCGAGAACTTCGACGGCAGATTTCATGACCTCGGGGCCGATGTAGTCGCCCGCGAGCACTGCGATATCGTATTGCATAGAGGACCAACCGGCCATGCAGACAGGCTGTAAATCCAATGGCTAACCAGCCGTTACCACGCGGTTGCGGCCGGTATTCTTTGCTTCGTACATGGCGTTATCAGCGCGGCGCAACAGGTCTTCGGCAGTCTCCCCTGGGGCCAGTTGGGCCACACCGAAGCTTGCAGTGATAATCTCTGGCGCATTCATCTTCGTGGAGGCAATGCCCTGTCGCAACCTTTCGGCCACATGGGCAGCCTCTTCCTGGTCTGTGTCCGGCAATATTATGGCGAACTCTTCACCTCCCACCCGACCGAGACTGTCGGCGGGACGCAACAGGCCTTGCCAGACCTGTACCGCCTGCTTGAGTGTTATGTCTCCAGCGGCGTGGCCATACGTATCGTTGATACGCTTGAAGTGATCGAGGTCAGCCATCAGCACGCAAAGCGGAGCTCGTGCGTTACGGCTCTTTTCCAGTATGCGCGAAAGCTCCGCCATAAAGCTACGGCTATTGAGCGCGTTGGTGAGTGGGTCATGGTCAGAGAGATCGCGGTATTGCTGCGCCAGGCGTTCAGCGGCAGCGAGTGAAGAGTTCTTTTCATCTACCAGTCGCTGTACAATGAGCAGAATGAGGCCAATGTATCCGCCGGTCGTACAGATGGGGCCGAAAATAAAAACCAGAAGATAAGCCAAACCCTGGAATGGCTGACCGTCATCTATACCCACACCGCCCGCGATCATGAGCAGTCGAGCCAGGTTGACCATGCCATAGGTTCCCCAGGCGCCAACAGCAAACCTCACGAGCGCACTCTGTCCACGCGTGTGCCGAAGAATGATAAGAACTATATAGAAACAATACGCTGCAAAGACCGTGGATCCGGCAAAGGTTCTCAGCGCGAAACTGTCACGCCACCACAGACCACCGGCAATCACGAGCAAAGCCAGGCCCACGAAAAGGGTATTGGTGACGGTGCGAAAGGAGAGGCCGCGATAGTTGAGAAGACCTGCAGGTACCAGGGCGATGGAGATAAAGTAGAATGAATTCTGCAACAGGATCAACCACTTCATGCCCGATAACCGGTAGAGGAATAGAGTACCGAGACCGGCAAAAGTAAGCAGGTTCGAAATGGCCCAAATGCGCAGTGCAGGTATTCCTGTCACCCGCCACGTCACAAGATTCGCCAGAAAATTGAGCAAGATGCTCAGGGCAAAGCTGGTAATTGATACGGTTATGCCATCCAAGATTGAGCCTGCGCGCGCATACTCCGCACATACCCTGTGCCGTAAACCGCAATGAGAACGAACAGGCGACGTCTGGCGAGCTATACACTTACCACTCGACAGCCCATTTCCCGGCCCGGTTACTGAACCATGTCATCTCCGCAAATTACTCTCCACAATGGCCAGAAGATCCCGCAACTCGGGTTTGGCGTCTGGAAAGCAGGGGCGGGCGAATGCTATACGGCAGTGCGCACGGCGCTCGACGTCGGTTACCGCCACATCGATACTGCGCGTATCTACGGTAACGAAGAAGATGTCGGCCGCGCGATCCGCGACAGCAAGATTCCGCGCGAAGAAATCTACGTCACAACCAAACTTTGGAACAGCGACCAGCCGAAGGCAATCAAAGCGTTCGACGACAGCCTCGCGCGGCTGGGGCTTGATTACCTGGATCTCTACCTCGTGCACTTTCCCGTTACGAAGAGCCGCGCGCAGGCGTGGAAAGACATGGAACACATTCTTGCCTCGGGCAAAACCCGTTCGGTGGGGGTGAGCAACTACATGCCCCGCCATCTCGACGAATTGCTGGCCGCGTCTTCGCTAAAGCCAGTCGTTAACCAGATCGAGCTGCACCCGTGGCTTGCGCAGCACGAGCTGAAGCAGTACTGCGAATCGCGCGGTATTCGTATTGAGGCCTACAGCCCGCTCGCGCACGGCCAAAAGGTGGGGGATTTATCGCTCAAACCGCTGGCCGATGCCTATGGCAAGACCGTTGCGCAGTTGGTTCTGCGCTGGTCGATACAGAAGGGTAACATCGTTCTCGTCAAATCGGTTTCACCGCAGCGCATCGCCGAAAACTACGCGATATTTGATTTTGAAATCAGTGCGCAGGATATGGCGAAGCTCGACGCGCTCGATGAAAACCTGCGCACCTGTTGGGATCCTTCAAACACTCCTTGATTGAGTCACCCTGAGCCTGTCGAAGGGTGACGGTGGTCATGGTTCGACAGGCTCTGCAAGCAGAGACTACGTCGCACCATGACGAATGAGCTACTTCTTAAACTTCTGCCAGAAATAAAAACTAACCGCACCGACGCCGGTGATGCCGATTGCCCACAGTGACTGCTCGGTGCTGTAGATCAGTGACGACACCATCATGAAGAGCGAAGCCGCGAGGTAGACCAGCGGAAAAAGCGGAAAGAGGGGCGAGCGGTAAGGGCGATTGGCGATGATGCCCGTCTTGTGCACATAAGAGGCATAAACGAGGCCAAAGACTGTCAGCCAGGGAAAGAAGCTGAGCGCAAAGCCCATGAAGATCAAGAGCTTGAGCGTGCCGCCGAAACCGAACGCCAGAATATAGACAACGCTGATTGCCGTCTGCAGCAGAATCGCGAAGGCGGGTGTGCCGAGTTTGGGCTGCACCTGTGCCAGCTTGCGGAACAGCAGTCCCTGTTCGGCCATCGCGTAGTAGACGCGCGGGCCAATCATCACTTCGGCCGAGACAGACGATACGAGAAAGAAAGCCACCATGAACGACAGCGCGGCCCCGCCGGCCTTACCGAGCAGTGCCGTGAATGCGCCTAGTGCCAGGTCGGTCGTTTCACGGTTCAACCCCGCGAAGCGCATGAAGTTCATATTGAGCAACAGGTAGATCGCGGCGGTGAGCAGCGTACCCAACACCATCGCGCGCGGCATGTTTTTGATCGGGTCTTTGATTTCTGCGCCGAGGTATGACGCCGCGTTCCAGCCGCTGTAAGCGAACATTACCGTTAAGAGCAGGCTGCCCCACTTCCAGAAATCGGGCTGGGTTGCCTGCGGCAGTATCGGCGTCGAAGCCGGTGCAGAGACGAAGAACAGAGCGACGGCAATGACTATAATCAGGAGGGTCTTGACCGCGGTCAGAACGTTCTGAAATCCCTCGCCGAGTTTGACGCGCGCAATATGAAAGAAAGCGAGCAGAACGGGAATAAATGCCGCCAGCAGTTGCAATTTAAAAGTGGAAACCGAGACCTGTTCGGGCTGCAGCTGGTTCATACCGCCGACGACCAGGTCGACGATAACCAATGAGGTGAAGGCGATGGGTGCCGAGAAACCGACTGTCAGCGAGATAAACCCGGTGAGGAATGCCGGCAGCTTGCCGAAGATGCGGTTGAGATACGCAAATTCACCGCCAGCTTCGGGGTAGGCGGCGGCAAGTTCAGCATAGCTGAGCGCACCCGAAAGCGCGACCAGGCCACCCACGGCCCAAAGCACCAGGATCACCTGCGGCGCGATCTTCGCGTCAAACAGGAGTTCATTGCTCGTGCGAAAGACGCCTGAGCCGATCATGCTGCCGATAACCGTGAAGGCCGCGGTGACGAAGCCGAGTTGTCGTACGAGTCCTGCCATGTTAACCCTGTTTGCGGTGCGCGACCATCAGGTTCGAGCGCGGTGGTTTGCGCAGAACACCATAACCAAAATGAAAGGGCAGCGTTGGTGGTTTGCGCTCTGCATAGAGCGCAGCTAGTTCAGGTTGCACGGGGTTTTTTGGAATAACTGACATCTTAATTGCCGGGCCGACAAAATCGCCGTAGATCGAAATATCGAAATGCGGTTTCAGGTCGACGTACCGAAAACCCGAATCGTCCTGCACGATCACGTCCGGTATCTGCATGAACTGCTCGCGCACCGCCCGGTAGTAGTTATTGTGCATCAGGTATACCGCCGCCTTGAGCATCATCATGCCGCCTTTCTTCTCGTTCAGGAATTTCGTCAGCGGATATTGCGGCGCAACGCTCGCCGAATCGAGATACTGTTCAATATATGTCAACGAGCGCAACCTGGGATCTTCAGCCGTGCGAAACCAGATGCGGACGCCGCGCGGTTTAAAGTCGAGATTCTTGTCTTCCATCGTCACTGGCCGTCCATCGGGTGCGAGGTAGATCTTCTCCATGTTAACGATACGCCAGCCAAGGCCAGAGGTGAAGGCGAGCAGTACGGGAGCAATGCCCGGAATTTCTTCGTTCTTGATGATGTTCGTCTTCATGTGAGCCGAGAAGAAATAGTTGCGGTCGGCGATATTGTTGATCACCGAGCGCATGCGCGATAACCCCTGAAAGTAACTGGCTGTCTGTTTTTCGGGATGCGGAATATCGCCCGCCTTTTCGAGCGCGATCATCACGTACTCGCTGGCCTGCGGGCAGATGGTGTAGAGGTTAATGATGTCCGCTCCGCAGAGCGGGTAAATCGCCGCACGGTCCCTGCGGCATACCGGGCCATTGGGATTACGGTTGAGTGTCGATTCGCGCCATTCGGTAATGGGTTCAATGCTTTGCTTGCGCACGCGCTCCCAAAAGCGCACCATCTTCTGCCGGTGTTCGGCATATTCAGGGCCCTGCGTGTAGGGTAGCAGGTTGCTGTCGCCGGGCAGGTCAAAGCCCGCGAGGTAGCGCGCCATGTCGTCGTAGTAGTAACCGGTTGTACCCTCGGCCTGTGCGCCGGCGGCGCGTCCGGTTTTTTCATCGACGACCTTTGAACTCTGGCAGGCGGCCAGCAGAGCCGCGAGCGCGAGAACCGGCATATAGAATTTTTTCATAGGGTGAAACCTTGCTTTAGTTTTTTTTGAGCTGCCTGAGGTAGGCATCGATAAAAGGAGCGAATTCTCCGTCCATGACATCCTGTACCTGCGCGGTCTCGTGACCGGTACGCAGGTCTTTGACCATGTTGTAGGGATGAAAAACATAGCTGCGAATCTGGTTGCCCCAGGAAATATCTTTGCGCTCACCGCTGCGCGATTCGATCTCTGCTTCTTTTTCGGCGCGCGCCTTCGCGTAGAGCTGTGCCTTGAGCATCTTCATGCACGTGAGGCGGTTCTGTATCTGGCTGCGCTGCGTCTGGCTCGAGACGACAATGCCCGTGGGTAAATGTGTCATGCGCACAGCAGATTCGGTCTTGTTGACGTGCTGGCCACCGGCGCCACTCGCACGGTAGACGTCGACGCGCAGGTCTTTCTCGAGCACTTCGACTTCAACGTCGTCAGAAATTTCGGGTGAAACATGCACCGCGGCGAAAGACGTATGGCGGCGCTTGTTCGAATCAAAAGGTGAAATGCGCACGAGGCGGTGGATACCGTTCTCGGCCTTGAGATAGCCGAAAGCATTCGGGCCTTTGACGAACAGCGTCGCATTCTTGATGCCCGCTTCTTCGCCTTCCTGGTAATCGACCATTTCAACTTCAAAGCCCATTTTTTCCGCGTAGCGCGTGTACGCGCGCAGCAGCATGTCAGCCCAGTCCTGCGATTCGGTACCACCCGCGCCGGGGTGAATATTCACGAACGCATTGTTCATGTCGTCGGGGCCGTTGAGCAGGCTTTCGAGGTCGAGCTTGTCAAATTCTACCCGCACGGCATTACCGCGTTGCAGCAGCTCGTCGACCATGTTCTCAGCGCCTTCCATTTCGGCGATTTCGGCGTATTCGAGCGCGTCGTTGATTTCGTGTTTGATAGCATTCCAGGCGCTGGTCTTGCGCTCGAGAAAGGCGATGCGGGTTTGCAGTTCGCGTACCTGGTTCACCTTGCTGTCGTCGGCGAAAAGCGCCGGATCTTCCATCTTCTGGCGCAGGTCGCCCAGCTCGGCCTCTACCTCTTGCAGGTTCAGCTCAGTGTAGCGCTGCTCGATCTGGCTCTTCAGGCCGCCGAGCTCATTCTTTACTTCTTTTATGGACTGCGCCACAGGGGGTAAAACCGGCAGCGCAGACGGCGCGGAAAGTAAAAACAACGGGCAGACCTCGCCCTGGCGAGAAAGCGGCTGCACGCGCTTGCGGCTTGTCGTTTCGTCTCAAAACACAGATCGCTCGCGCGTGCCCCACGCAGACGGCCAGCTGATCGGCAAATACCGCCGCCTGCTTTTGCCTGCTGACCAGCTCGTGGCCGAAGCCGATTTGCTTGGACCCCGGCTGCAGTTTCTCGCAGAGCTACACCAGCAGGGCAGAATTTCCGATGCACTCTATGCCACGCTCTTCGTACTGCTCTACGCCTTTGAGCGCGCGCTGGGGGCCGAATGGTCGCAGCATCGCCGGTATGGCTACTGGGCCGAAATGCTTCGCGGGTTTTTTGTGGGAGCTATCCCTGCGGAAACGGCTGTTGCCGCAAAACTGAGAAAGCTCCCCCTGCACGGTATGCCTGGGTTCGTGTTCGTGACATTGGCCGATTGGCTCGAACGGCGCATCGACCTGCATTTGGCTGTTTCACCGGTTTCGGCGGCGGCGATGCTCGCCGCGCAGGCGGCGGGCTCACGCTTTGTCACCGTGGCTCCCGGTGCAGCGCTCGCAGGTACGCTCATTGAGCGCAAGCGTGATGCGTTCGAATTCTGCCTGCACGACATCGGCCACGCGTACACCTTCTTTCGCGCCGAGCATGACCCCGCCGGGCAGGTACGCTTCTTCGCGCAGCTAAAGAAAGACCTGCCACAACTCGAAAGCCTCGCTTCATCGGACGCGAAGTTCGCGGGCGATCTCGGGTACTGCATGAGTGACATGAACAGCCACCCCGAACACCTGCGGCAATACCTGCGCGGGGTCATCGTCGAGGCTTTCTACCGGCTGCGCAAATGCGATACGGCGGGCCAATTTACCGAAGAGGCGCTGGGCCGGTTCCTGGCGAGTCTTGGGGCGGTGGTGTAGCCGGGTAATCCTCGAAGCTTTGACAACCCATTGGGCATGGTTGATATCGACCGTGTTCTTTTTGCAGCAGAGCATATTCTTCGGCGCGATCTTGTGCTTCGTTATTGTGGCGCGAAACTTCGCCGGTCGCAATGTCACGCAGCGCACCTGGTGCGACGGCATCGTGTTCTTCTCGGGTGGTGTGCTGCTGCTCTATGCCTGGTTCAGCATGGTCGATATCTACTTTGGCCTGCATTTTCTCAACCATCTCTACGTGCCATTCGTCTACTTCATGGGGCCTGCGACGTATCTCGGTTTTTTTCTGACCGTCGACGCCGGGTTTGTGCTTTCGCGACGCCACCTGCTGTTTTTTCTGCCCGGTGTAGCATTGTTGGTGGCATTGCCTGTCGGCGCACTTATTTATCCTCCTTTAGTAGCGCACCGGCCGCTCGACTATTTTGCCGGCCGGCCACCGGCTATGCTCGACTATGTCTTTGTCGCGGGCTTTGCGCAGAATATCTTTTATTATGCGCCGATGTTTCGCCGCAGCGCTCTGCTGTTTAACCTGCGCGCGCTGAGAACACAGCTCGGGGCACGCATTCTGGTTGCCATCTATCTGCTGACGACCGGCATTACGCTGATGCTGATTGCCTCGTTCGTGATACGCAACAGCTTTTGGCTCTACCTCGCTGCCACGTTTACCGCCTACCTCGCGGTCGCCGTGCATATCTTTAGGCGCTTCAGCCCCGAACTGTTCGAGCAGATACAGGTGGCGATCGACAAAACCCGCGTCTCACGGCTCGAAGGCATAGACCAGAAGCAGCTCCACCTCGAACTCATCGACCTCATGACCTCTGAAAAACTGTACATGGACGACTCGCTCACGCTCGCACGCCTCGCCGACGAGCTCGACATCAAGCCGCACCAGCTGTCAGAGTTCTTGAACAAGTACATGGGCATGAATTTCAACCGCTTTATCAATCACCTGCGGGTCGAAAAGGCGATCAAGCTGTTGCTCGAAAATCCCGATGCGAACATTCTCGATATTGCGTTCGAATCGGGCTTCAAGTCGAAGGCGGCCTTCAACGCCGCGTTCAGCTCAATCAAGGGCATGCCACCGAGCCGTTATATTGCCACCAAGCGCGAAGAGATGGCTCTGCACATCACCGACAAGGGTCTTGAATCATAATTCAAGACCCTAACCCACGTCTTAGATCATAACCCCGGGCGACAGGCGCGTTTTTTTGAGGTAAGAACCGACATCGCCAAGGCGCGGTGTGCAACTTCGTGCAGAGAATAACAGCCGTGATGGAGTGCGGGCAAAAGCCCGCACTCCATCACGGCGAGACTTTCTCTGTTACAGATTTGCGCCGCAAACGGCGCAAATCTTGTTACGTGGGGGAGATTAGGGATAGATAGTGAAAAAAAGTACCAGCTTATTGTGGATAGTCAGCGCGTTGGTGGTTATGTCGCATTGCGGCAACACCGGCGGGGATTCAACAGGCGCCGGCGGCACAGCCGTAGCGGAAAGCACCAAGCCGGCGATCAATGTCGACCGAGTCGTTCAGGATGCGTTCAACGCACTCTCAGACGGCAGCTTCAGCTTCCAGGCGAAGATTACGGTTACTTCTGCCGACGGCACGAAAATCGACGGCAATGTAATGATCCCGAATGGCGGCAATGCGAATTCGCGCTACCCGGCGATAGTGTTCGTCAATAGCTGGGCGCTCGATAAGATTGAATACCTCGCGCAGGCCGCGGCCTTCGCCAAAAAAGGTTACATTGCGCTCACCTACAGCACGCGCGGCTTCGGCAACTCTGAGGGGCAGATCAACGTTGCGGGGCCGAAAGATATGGAAGATTTGCGCGCTGTCTTGAACTGGCTTAAAGCAAACACGCCGGTCGACGTGGCCAATATCGGTATGGCGGGTATCTCGTACGGTGCTGGTATTTCGCTCCTGGGTCTGGCACAGATGCCAGAAGTCAAAACGGCAGCCGCGATGAGCGGCTGGGGCAACCTCGAAAATTCTCTCTGGGCGGGCCAGTCACCGCAGCAGGTATGGGGCACGATCCTCATCGCTTCGGGTTACCTCATCGGCAAAATGGACCCGGTGATTACGCAGATGTACCAAAACCTCGTGAACTACAATAATGTATCAGCAACGCAGACCTGGGCGGCAGCACGTTCGCCTTCGAGCTATGTTGCGCAGATCAATGCGGCGGGCAAACCCGTCTACATGTGCAATAACTTCTCGGATCTCTTGTTCAATCCGAACCAGGCGCTCGACTTCTTCGAGCAACTGACCGTGCCGAAGCGCCTCGACATGAACCAGGGCATTCACGCCTCGGCCGAAGCGACGGGTCTCTTTGGGCTGCCGAACTACACCTGGACAAATGTGCACGCGTGGTTTGACCATTACCTTAAGGGGATTAACAACGGCGTCGCGAGTGGCCCGAAAGTGACGATGGAATCGAAGTTCAACGGTACACGTACCAATTTCGCGAGCTGGCCTGCCGCGCAGGCGGTGAAGCGTACCTGGTACCTCAAACCGCGCGGCCTCTTTAATGAAGGTTCGCTGTCTGGTTCGACGAACACCACCTCGACTTCGAATGAGTTCTGGTCGGGGCTCGACACCACTGCCACCAGTGGTATTCCGCTCATTTCTCAAATTCTCGATGCGCACGTGGATGTACCGGTGCTCAACTGGGTGAACAGCATCAGCCGTGTTAACGGTGCCTGGTTTGAATCGAGTACATTCTCGAGCGGGCTCAAGATACGCGGCCGCGTCAAATTCAACGCGCGCGTGACTACCTCGTCACCGAACGCGCAGTTGGTGGCGTACCTCTACGACACCGACGGCCTCAACTGGGGAAAACTCATCACCTTCGGCAGCACGACGCTGCACAATGCGCCGACCGGCTCTGCGCAGAATGTGACAATCAGGCTCGATGCTTCGGCGTACGACCTGCCGGCGGGCCACTCGCTGGTGCTTGCGGTCGACACGCAGGATATCCAGTACGCGAAGCCGAACAATTCGATCTACCAGCTGAAACTGAACTTCTCGTCGTCTGCGCAGCAGACGCTTGAAGTCGATACGGTTCAGTAAGATCTTTGCCGGGAGAGGTGGTCTTGTATCGTTCGAGGCACGCTTTCAAACCACCCCGGCGCTCTGCGCCACCCCTCCTTAGCCAAGGAGGGGAGAAAGAATGTACTGGGGTAATGGCCGCAGAACGCATATTCTCTCCCCCTGCGAAGGGGGAGTACGGCGAAGCCGGGAGGGGGTTGACTCGAGTGCCCGAAGGGCTGGGGTTTACCTACAACAACCCTTCAATCTCACCGTTCATCACACGTATCTTGCCAGCCTGCGGCACCTTCGGTAAGCCCGGCATGCGCAGCATGTCGCCGGCGATCGCGACCAAGAACTCCGCGCCGCTGTTCACGATGATGTCTTCGAAGTGGATGTTAAAATTTTCTGCCACGCCGACAAGCGCAGGGTCTTGTGAGAACGAATACTGCGTCTTGGCAATGCACACCGGGTAGCGCTCGGCCTCGGTGCCGGCAAGGCGCGTGAGCGTGTTCCTGGCGCGCGTGCTGAAGCTGACGGATTTTCCGCGGTAGATGTGCGTGACGACTTTGTGCAGCTTGTCCTCAGGCTTTTCTGAAAGTTCGTACGTGAAGCGAAGCGGCGTCGATTCGTTCTGCGCGATGACGCTCAGAACCTCGTTCGCCAGTTCAGTGGCACCTTCGCCGCCTTTCGCATAGCCATCGTTCAGCGCAAAGCGTGTGCCGTGCTCGCCGCACCAGTCCTTCACCATCGCGATTTCGTCGGCGCTGTCAAAATCGTAGCGGTTGTAACCGACAACGACGGCCTGGCCGAACGACTGCAGGTTCGCGATGTGCCGTTCGAGGTTCCTGAGGCCGTTCTTGAGTGCAGCCGAATTCGGCTTGCGGATTTCACTTTCTGCTGCCCCGCCGTGCAGCTTGAGTGATATCGAGGTTGTTGCTATGACCGTCACGGCGGGTTCGATGCCTGCATTGCGGCATTTAATATTCAGAAACTTTTCCGCTCCCAGATCTGCGCCGAAGCCGGCTTCGGTGATGGCATAGTCGCCGTACGTCAGTGCGAGGCGGGTCGCACTGACACTGTTGCAGCCGTGCGCGATATTGGCGAACGGCCCGCCGTGTACAAACACCGGCACTCCCTCGGTCGATTGCACGAGGTTCGGGTGCATCGCGTCTTTGAGCAGAGCCATGACCGCACCTGTCGACGCCAGTTCAGAAAAGAGGAAAGGTTTACCCGATACGCGGTGACCCACCAGCACGTTATCGATCCGCCTTGCGAGGTCATCGTAATCGGTCGCGAGGCAGAGTATCGCCATGATTTCTGACGCCGCGGTGATGTCGAAGCCGGTCTCTTGCGCACCGCCGTTGCCGTCGAGGCCGGTAATGATCGAGCGCAGCGTGCGGTCGTTCATGTCGAGCGCGCGTTTCCAGAGAATTTTCTTGAGCGGGTCGCTGCCCTTGTCATAGTAGCGCGCATTGTCGGCAAGCGCCGCGATGAGGTTGTTTGCGCTCGTGATCGCGTGGAAGTCACCGTTGAAGTGCAGGTTGATGTCAGCAGTCGGGTGCACCTGCGAGCCGCCACCGCCGGTGGCACCGCCCTTCATGCCAAAGACCGGGCCGAGCGACGGTTCACGCAGCGCGACGACTGCATTCTTGCCGAGGCGGCGCAAACCCTGGCCGAGCGCCACTGAAGTCGTCGTCTTGCCGACGCCTGCCTTGTTCGGCGTGGTCGAGGTCACGAGAATGAGTTTGCCCTGCTTTGCGCGCGCGGCGTCGTAGAGCGAGAAGGGGACCTTGGCCTTATGCCGGCCGTAGAGTGTCAGGGCGTCTGCGGGTATGCCGACGCCTGCGGCAATTTCTTCGATTTGTTTGAGCGCTGGTTCCATGGGGGAGAATCCGGCGTCAGAGTGGCTGCGCGCGTCAGCGCGCAGCCCATTTTTTCACAAACTCTTGTGCGATCCGTCGCAGAACGGGCCTTTGCCGGTCTGTTTGCACTGGCAGAGCCAGTGGGTACCGGATTTTTCGGCTTCAAACTTCAGGGGTACAAACTTGCTTTCCCCTTCTGGCAGTGCCTTGTTCACCGCGTTGTGCGACCCATCGCAAAAGGGTTGATTCTTTGAGTGACCGCAAGAGCACCAGTAATAGCTCTTGCCGGCTTCGAGCTCAACCTGCGCCGGTTGTTTTGCAGCGATATGGGCAGCCATCGTTATGCCTTCATCAGCCGCGCAATCGCCCACGCGCCGCCAACCATACCGAGATCTTTAAGGGTTGCGAGCATTGGTGTCATGCGGCTCATTTCGTCTTTCGCGTTGATCACGCCCGGCAGGTGGATTGTCAGCACATAGATCAGGATCAGTACACCGGCGAGAAATGCTGCCAGTGAACCCAGGCCTTTGAAGTTGGTGATGATCGCTACAGCTGCGGCCAGCATCGCTACACCAGTGAAATATACCCAGAAGGCGCCGCCCGGTACTGGTACCATGCCTGCCATCAGGTCTGCCATGGTCAGGTGGTTAATCCCGAACATGATGAGAGGTATCGTGAAGATGTACCTGCCACTTTTGCTTACGCTATCGATGATTGAATTCATTTTAATCTCCTTTTTATTCATTTTTTAATGAATACGTGAGGCTCTTGCCTGTTTTGCGCAAGAGGTCATTGAGCTGTTTCTGCTCGTCTGCAGTGAGTCCTTTAAAGAGGTCGTGCATCGCCGCTGCGAACCGGGGAAAGACCGTGCTGATGCGTTTTTCACCCTGTTTTGTCAGCGCGATGCGGTGGCAGCGGCGGTCACCGGGCTCAGAGCCGCGTTCAACCAGCCCTTCCTGTTCCAGCTTGTCGAGAATGCGGGTAATGTTTCCGGGCGTCTGTAGCAGCTTGGCTGCCAGTTCATGTTGCTGCATGGGACCCAGGTGGTAGAGTGTCTCAAGAATGCCAAACTGGCTGGGTTGCAGGTCAAAACCGGCAATCAGCGCGCGCAGGTGGGCTGAGAGCGCGTCGTGGGTGCGCATCAGTTTAATGAAGAGATCCAGTGCTCTTGTCTCTGCGGCAGTCCCCTGAAACTTAGTCGCCATTAGTTGCTCTAGCAATAGTTTACTATGCAACTATTGTTTCGGCAAGTATTTTATCGCTTTTTCCTGCTGGCGACGATAAGGCGCTGCGGCGGTCACGCTGGCCTGGCGCGTATACGCTTGTCCCCGTGAGTACCCTTGCTACCCAGAGACATGAAACTGGTACAGAACGCCGACAAACAAACCTTCACCGCGACCGAACTTTCGTTTGGCGAAGTGAAGGCAATCCGCGATGCGCTGAAGGCTTTTGCCAAAGGCGGCTCAGCGCAGGCCGCGAAACTGGCGGGTGAGATCGAGGCTGCGCTCGACAATATGCAGGTCTGAGATCAGAGTGCCTTGTCGCGAAAGTGCGCTTCGAGTACCAGCGTATCAATGCCGGGGGGCAATCTTGCGTAAAAAGCGCGCCATCAGGATCAGGTAGTTACGCCGATCGCGGAATTTACCTGACGTTTGGTGACACTTGTGTCATTAATGTAATCAGAAAAGCCGCCTTGTGTCACCAAATGTGCCCGGAGCGCCTCGCGGCAAAGCACAAAACAAGCGTCCCGCTTGTGCTTTGTCCGCGATCTTCTGGCGCGTAGGGCCGAGCACGCGAGGAGCTACGGCACCGCAGCGAGCGCAGCAGGTAAATTTTGTTGTCGGCCGTAATGGATTTGCAAGTGCTCAACCCCTTTTACCAATCTATGATTTGAGTAATCCTTAGGCCCTCAATGGCAAAGAAAATTTCGTTTCGGGGGGAATTGTCACCATAAATATGAAGCTGACCTATGTAAAACTTAGGACCTATGCGAATAGCACCTATTTTATAGTAAATATCTAAGAAAGCTGCATCGAACCCTTGAGCTTGATCTCTCGCACCGGCATGGAGAAAATTAACCGAAAAATTGTCCTTGATACCGCCGAAAGCATAACCAAGAATAAACTCCCAATCAGACATCGCGCGGCAAATCGTAAAAAAGGCCAGGCTGCTTGTCTCTACGGGCAAAGATAAGTGGGTATTGAGTGCAGGCAGAGCGCCGGCCCGTCCGGAAACACCGAGCCCCCAATATTTCGTAAAAAATCTGGAATAGCCGACACCCAAGCCAAGAAAATTGTATTCAAGCAGAAAATAGTTGGGAGCGAGCTCGACCGTTGACTTCTCTGTTGGCATTATAGCCGATGTGGCCTGAAGGCAAACCACACAGACCAATGCCTTAGAAATGCGACCAATACTCATCGGAAGCCTATTTTTCGGTGACGAATATGCCGGTAGAACAATATTGATGAGACACCGATTATTATGCACAAAATTATAAGCATCGATGGCAATATTCCATTCGATCTGCCCATGATTGTGTTGACACTTGCAACGACAGGCTTAAGCCCAAAGCGCACTATAGATTTGAGCACATCGGATTTTCTTATTTGATCCGCAATTTTTGGACTATACCGGTAGTACGCCTCGATGAATGCTCTACCCAATTCAGATTTGGTGAGGTACTGATCCCGGAATTGTCGCAAAGTCTGCACATCTGCGGCCTGATCTGTGCCATAGGCGGCTGTAGCTATGAAACAACCGCCGCCACCAATAGATATGCTACAATCACCGGAACGCACGCTGACCGACGTGGCTATTGAAAAATTGTCGTTTGTATCGACTGCGGTGACCTCATAAACATAATCCTGTGATGCTGCAATTGAGGAATCGGTAAAAGTATTGGCGTTGACGGCAGGCAAACTGCCCACATTACCTGTCAAGAAATCAAGGTTGTTGTTTTCCAAGACCGTTACGGATTCGATGATTTGGCCATCTGGCCTAAGACGTTTTCTCACAATCTTCCCGCCAAAAAAATCGACATCGTTTGGGTTAGACCAAGCCAACGTAATAGAGCAGAAAGCAACGTTCGCGTTGAAGCTACCGGTTAAACTAGATACAGGACCGGGCGGCGTTAGGTCTCCGGGCGTTTTGCATTTTACCAAGAAGTTTTGAATATTACTGCCGGGATTTCGGATATTAGGGTTCAATACCTGGCAGATTTGACCTGCCGGTTGCGTAACGATTGTCAATGCAATTGGCTCTGCCTTCGCTGTTCGCAGCGCAAAAGCAAAATTTGTAGTGTTTGCACCAGAGGGTATTACCGTTGTTGTTTCGACGCCGTTAACATCTAACACTAAGCCAGCACCTGTTAAACCGACAACTAGGCCACCGATAGAGTATGGTCGCCATGCATTTTGGTTGCACGTGCCTACCGGAACCTCGCCTTGCTGTTCCGCAAAGTGGCAAAAAACCGTGGCGGTCGCCCGAATGGCGTGCGGATTCAGCGTATCACCCATGACGCCGTAGGCACCATTAAGATCTTCATTATCGTGGAACTCCCAGTTCCACGGGAATAGGCACGCGAACCAGCCATGGTGGCAATGCCACGCCCAATCATTCTCGGAAGTATCTGCTTCTCTGCGAGGCCAACCAGGCATGCCAAAATAGTTGAATAGCAAAGCACGCCTATCTGCATTTGCGCCATCAGCTTGGTCAGATGGAAAATAACCACCCATTTGATTCATTGTGTAAATAGAGTAGTACAGAGGAAAAAGCTCGGTTGTGATATCGGCAGGCTTGAGGTCAAAAGGTACATATAACAATTTTTCACCCATATTTCGAAAGGGTTGACCATAACGATAAATCATGCCATTAGACACGCGCCATTCATCTGCATGATGCCCACTGGAATCCCAGCCGCTCCACGCTTCATAACCATCATCCGCAAATGGTGGGTGAGCATCAGCGTGTGTATGAGCAGGTGAACTTTGGTCTTGAATCAAATGGCCTATCCTGCCCAAACGACCGTAAGCCGCGCGTTTTTTCCCCTCGGCGTAGAATTGCGTTGCTCCCTTGAAGGTTCCCCAGCAATTCTTTTCTTCGGCTTCTTGTGATTCCATAAACAAGCAGGCGTAGGTACCCGGATTATCGCCATGAATACTCTCCGTAGCGGCGTGATTCACACCTGTGTACAGAGTCGCTGCTTTTTCCCAGGCATTTGCCGTTCCCGTTAAGCCAAAGGTACTGCAGCCAAAAAAATCACCTAATGTCGTTCCACCGCGCGTATGGTCGTCACCATTAACCGGCCAAAAATGGGTTTCGGTTGTACAATCAATGAATAAAAATCCACTATGGCCATAGACCACATCCAAGTGATCTTCGTCATATTCCGTGTGCTGAATATAATCGGAATATGAACCTGCTTCGATGCCAGCCGGCACTAGTTTTAATGCCTCCCGGGCCATATGTTGGTGAATGCCCTCAATGTGCTGCGTACGTATTTTATATTGCGTATTAGCATATAGCATAAGCTGGAGTGATTTCTGATTATTTTTTGTATCAAATTCGTTGGGCAAAGAATTGATTTTAGCCCCGACCAGCTTAACTGTCTTTCCAGTGGTGTCTGTAGCCCCGTTTGGTCGCGCTATTGAATAAAATGTCTCAACCTGCTTGATTTCGCCGGGATTTAATTCTGGTAAGATTACATTTTGGATTGCGATTGGTTGGTTGGATTCATTAAGAGTCATTAGGTCGATGGGAATATTTGTTAATGGCACTGTGCCATTATTTTCGACAGTAGCAAAGATGCGAAACTCCGTTGCTGTATCCGTTGTATTCAAATCAGAGGCCCAAATTGAGATGATGCGGACATCCTTTAGCGCACTCGGCGCAACGATGACTTGCCTTTCCACTGCATTGTTCCCAGTTATCGCATCATTAAGCGTAACCAGTGCCCCGATCTTAACAACGCCCAAAGTCTGCTTTGAGGGAGCATAGGTGAAGACAATAGTCTCGCCTTCACCCGGCTTGAGTCGCGAGCTTGATTTATTCAGAAGATTGACACCATCAATTTGCAGACACAAAGGAATAGTTAGATCTGTAGAGCCATTGTTTCTGACGTCGACTTCGATATTATATTGCTGATTTCTTATTAAAGTACGGGCTGGTATTCGGAGCGACTGGATGCCGGCGTCGACAATTAGATCGCCTCGAATATCTGCTAACGTTCGGTAAGCATTTATGATGCCAGCACCGTATTTCTTGAACGGATCGGTTTGCTCAAAATGATCGGAGGCTTTGACCAGTTTCTCTGTGATTTCCTGAATGTCTGCTGATGGCCTAACAGCTTTCATCAGACCAATCAAACCCGAAACATGCGCCGCGGCCACAGAACTGCCCGTATAAGTTCGATAGGAATTGTTTGGCCCCAGAGAAGTTATGTCAACGCCCGGCGCGACCAAGTCAACATTGCTGCCAAAATTGGCAGCGTCTGAGACTAAATTCGATCTATCTGCATGGGCGACAGCGATGACTTTTTGAAATGCGGCTGGGTACGTGGCAAATGCTTGACCATCGTTGCCGACTGACGCAACGATCGCCGTATTCTTATTTGTCGCGTAACGAACGGCTTCTTCTAAACTATCTGAATATGCATACCCCCCTGCACTGATATTGATTATGGGCGTATTCTGGTCTGCGGCATAGACGAGTCCCTCAATCAGATGGAAGTAGCTGCCATAACCGCTGTCATCAATCACTTTGACGGGGAGAATTTTGTTGCGCCAGTTTACGCCGGCGATACCGAGGGAATTATTCGTATTGGCGGAAATTATGCCGGCAACGGCAGTTCCATGGCCATTGTGATCCTCTGAATCGGCTGAATCGTCGATAAAGTTATATCCAGGCAGGAGCCGTCCATTCAAATCCTCATGCGCATAAACGCCGGTATCCAAGACCGCGATATTGGTCTGCGTGGAACCGATTGAGATATCCCATGCAGGTTCAAAATCGCGTTGCCGAAGATTCCACTGTTGGCCATATAGATTATCGGTGGGCGACGCAAAGGCTCGGACCACATAATTTGGCTCCAAAAATGCCACTCGCGGGTCAGCTGCTATTTCGTCTATAACGTCCGCGGGGTCTCTGTCAAATATTACCCCTACCAATGTTGTTGCTAAGGATTCAATTACTCGTTTGGGGGTAAGGTTATGTTGCGTCAGGAAGCTCAGCACCTCAGTCTGAGATAGGCCCGGCTTAAGTTTCAGGATTAACTCGTTTGAGATGATGCGCAAATATCGCGCATCATACTCATAAACCTTGTCGATCTTAATGACTGGTTTTAGAAGCCAGCCTTGTCCCGGTGCAAAATTTAATGATTTGGCCGCATCGAAATCCAGTATTACTTGAATTTGCTTGCCCAGTTTGACCTCAAATGCACCATCCAACTTTATGCCCGATGAAGTCCCTGAAGGAATTTTGAGCGGCAATACGCTGCCGGCATCGTCAATAACCGTATTGTTAGTCCCAACAAGAAGTCTGATCTGTTTGTATTTGCCGACCGGTACCTGAGCATTACCTAAAAGACCTCGCATATCATAGGCGAGACTCAAAAGATTAAAAATCTTCGCTTGATCTTGTATTAAGATAATTTTGTCATTAGCACTGACGAGTTCTACTCTTATGATTTCAACGTTGACTTTAGCGATTTCATACCCATCAATCGGCATGTCCTTTAGCAAAACTGACATATTCTTGAATGAAGATGTGTTCTGGCTCAATGGTACTATATTTTTTGGTATCGGCTTATTTGGTGTGACCGTTTCAAAATTTTTCGGATAAGAGCCAGCAGAGATGGGAACCCCCTGATTTTTATTATTATTGCTACATGCTGAGGTGAGGAGAATTGTCAGCGCCGTAACGATAAATAGTATAATAGCAATACCTTGTGGAATTCTTCTCTTCATTGGGCCCCTTCCGATGTCGGCACCAAAATTGCAAATCTATTATGGCCGACAACGTTATGTTGGGCGAGCAAAAGACCGGGTTTTTTTTGCCGTAACCGCGGAGAATCTTCAGTGCCGCGGCGGGGTAGTGTGGCACTGCGCTGATGGTCCTGACCCCCCGGTGGGCGGCGCTGCACCCATTCGGGCCGAAAATCCGAGTGGCGCAAAATGGTCGTATCTACAGCCTTGCCCGACTTGCCAAAAACTATCAGCCCTGCTTTCACCTGCCCTACTGGCACCCGGGGACGGTGCGAAAAGTCATGAATATGGGATTTATATGCGATTTTGATCGCTCTACCGAGGTGGAAAGAGCTTCCAGGCCCCCTTTTCCGGCATTCTTTAGTAACTACTAACGGAATCATGGTTAAAAAGCTCGAGAATTTCCCCTAAAACATGCCATAGACGGTCTGCGGCCAGCCGCCAGCCTGAAAAAACGGGTCTATAACGAACACTGTTAGATTTTTTTGCAACCCGATTGAGCTCCCCTCATCAAAAGGGTACTATGGCAACGATACTCATATTCTTTGCGGGCCACTGGGTGGCGTCCGCTTTCGCGCAGAGCTTCTTTTTGCACCGCTATGCATCTCATAGCATGTTCACCCTGAGCAAGGGCTGGGAGAAATTCTGGCACCTGTTCACGATTATTGCGCAGGGTCCCTCGTACCTGAACCCGCGTGGTTATGCGATCCTGCACAGGATGCACCACCAGTTTTCGGACACCGAAAAAGACCCGCACAGCCCGCACCATGCGAAGAATTTCTTCGACATGATGCTCAAGACCAAGCACCAATACGACAACTACGCTTACGGCAAGGTTGAAGCGCCGAAAGCCTTTTCAGAGAACACTCCTTCGTGGCCTGCAGTCGACAATCTCGGCCAGTCATGGGTGTTTCGCATCGGCGCTGGCGCCCTCTATGCATTCTTCTACATGGCATTCGTACCCGAAGGCATGTGGTACCTCTACCTGCTGTTGCCCCTGCACTGGCTGATGGGGCCGATTCACGGCGCACTCGTTAACTGGGGCGGCCACATGTATGGCTATACCAACTACAAGCTGAAAGATGAATCGCGCAATGCCCTGCCGATCGACTTTCTTGTTGGCGGCGAGCTGTACCAGAACAACCACCATGCGCTGGGCAACCGTCCCAACTTCGCGAAACGCTGGTTTGAGCTCGATACTACCTACCAGGTGATGCGTGTGCTCGACCTGCTGCACATCATCCGCCTTAAACACCCGGCTGCAGAGCCGCAAAAATCGGAGTCCAAAGCCAAGTCGGCGTCGAAGGCATCAGCCGGTCGCCGGCCCGTTGCGGCGTAAGGTCTTGGCAGATTCCAGAAAGTCTCCGCGCCCGCTGCAGACGCCGCGATTCGCAAGGCGAATCGCTTGCGAAACACTTCGTTGTCTGCAGCTAAGCGCGGTTTCCGGCATCTGCTCAAGGCCCCGAGGCCGGGGCCTTTTGGAGTTTACGGGCCGGTGACCTTACAGGGTGATCTTCTGGAAATGAAGATCACCCCGGTTGACCGGGCGCTGCGCATCAAGGCGCTGCGCGAAAAACAAAAGGCGGAGCGTGACCGTAAAGTACGCGAACGCGCCAAACGCATCGCGCGCAACCGCAACGATGCGGTCAAAGACAAAAAAGAAAAACCTCCCCGGCGCGCCCGCGGTTCACTGAGTCGCGAAGAAATTGTCCAGGCCGCTCTCGACATTATTCGCCTTGAAGGAGTCGAAGGGTTAAGCATGCGGCGTATCGCCGAGCGGCTCGGCTGCTCTGTCGCGAGCCCCTACGCTCACTTCGAAAACCAGGAAGAGATACTGCGCCTGCTGATTACCGACGGTGAAAAGATACTCACCGCCGATCTGAAAACCGCGCAGGCAAGCTCGGCCGATGCCTATGAGCAGCTGAGCGCCATCGCTCATGCGTACTGGAACTTTGCCAGCCAGAACCGGCAACTGCACCGGCTGATGTTCAGCGCGGCGGGTGGCAAGCTCTACCGCAAATCCTTTCCGACTTTGCCAACGTCTTACCGGGTATTTCTCGAGACGATCCGCCACGGCATTACATCAGGCGCGATACCACACCCGCGAAAGAGTTACCCTGCAATCGCGCGCACCATGTGGGCGTGGATGTACGGTCTGATCGTGCTCGACCTGAACGAAATGATACGCCACGCGCGCGGTGCCGACCCGGTCGCCGAAGGTATCGACTATTTCACGCGCATGCTGAAGAATCCACAGTAGTGCTGCGGTAACGCTGATCGCAGAAAGTTCTCGCATACCAGAACCGACCCCAAAGGCTGGGCCATGGTATACCTCATTCTGATTTTGCTGGCAATCAACCTGCCGCTCGGTTATTTTCTCTGTCGCTGGCTTGGGCTGCGGGGTTTTGTCAAAATCTTCTTGCTGGGCATCGGCCAGTACGTCGGCTCGGCGTTTGTTTCTGTTCTCGTGCTGTTCGCCTTCGGCAACGAAGCCGACGCAGCATTGGGGATTTCAGGCGCACTCCTGTCGGCTCTGACAGGCATCTGGATATTCGCACCCTTCGTTCTGCCAATCGTTCTCCTTTACGCCTTCTTGCTCAGCCGTCACTTTGGTCGCCGGCCTGGCTGAGCGATTTCTCGCTCTATAACCAAAAATTTGCTATATTGAACGGACTATGGCAAAAGTAACCCTCAGAGGCAATGCCCTCACCACTATTGGCTCGCTACCGGCCGTCGGCAGCAAAGTTCCCGATTTCCGTCTGACAAAACAAGACCTGTCAGAATTAAAGCCGGCAGACCTTGCCGGCAAAAAAGTCATCTACAACATTTTCCCGAGCCTCGATACGGCGACCTGCGCGACTTCAGTACGCAAGTTCAACGAAAAAGCGGCAGGCCTCGACAATACGGTGGTTGTCTGCGTTTCTTCTGATCTTCCCTTTGCGCAGAAACGCTTCTGCGGTGCCGAAGGTATCGCCAACGTTGTGACCGGTTCCGACGTGCGTGACAAAGAGTTCAGCAAGCGCTGGGGCGTGGTGTTTACCGACGGCCCGCTCGAAGGCCTGATGTCACGTTCGATTGTTGTAACCGACACCGAAGGCAAAGTGGTCTACACCGAGCAGGTTGGCGAAACGGCCAACGAACCGGATTACGACAAGGCACTCGCAGCGGTAAAAGGCTAGCGCATTTCTGGGGGCATCTGATCGCCCCCAGAGTTCTCGGGAATTTGATCTATGGCGTTGAGATAATTCTCTTGAAAACGCCGATGACGGCAAAATCAAAATCTTGCTCGTCATGCGGCTTGATGACTATGTCGACAAACTCACCTGATCGATTTGCGGGGCTCAATATAATTCGCTCATTGAAAAGATTTCCGTCAGCCGTTTGATTCTTCTCGCTGCGATAATACTTAACGGTGAAATGTCCTTGTGTTTCCGGATCGTCAATGTAGCGACTTTTTGCCAGGACAATGAGGCCATTTCGGGAACCCTGGGGATTCGCCTCAAATATGCAGAGTGAATGGTTAGGAATTTCAGGTTCCATTGATTCGCCCATTATTTGCACTACGTAGTAGCTTTCCGGATATCTCTTTCCCGTCTCAGGTACCTCAACCCAACCTTCTTCTTTGACCTCTTGGCCTTCACTAAACTTGCCGGCTGCTGCTTTGAAAGAATATATGGGCAGAAACTTAACAAATTTCTCTTCTTCCAAGACACTTTGCACAATGATTTCGCGCGCCTTCTGTCTTTCGCCAGATGCCTGAGCCATTTCCAGTAATCGAGCAAAAGGTGGATGTTTTTCTTCCAGTTCTTCGGCTTGCTCTGAAAAGATCAGCAATCCGCCATATCCATCAAGGCTATCGAGAGTCCTCAATAATTTGTTTTTATGCTTATTGGAAAAGGCCTCGCCTTTAGCTTCGACAACGTAGAGTTTTCCCTTATGAAACAGAAAAAAATCGGGATAATAACGATGACCACCATAAATGAAATAGATTTGACGTTCATTACGAACCCAAAAGTCTTTTCCGACCTGACCTTCATTAGCTATGACATGCTCAAAATAATCGACCAGTTGCTTTTCGGTATATGAATCAAACCGAACGTATGAATAGATAGAATTAGCAAAGCCTTTGAAGTGAAAGCCTCGTTGGATTAGTTCTATATATTTGTCACGATCCGGCTTCAGCTTTTTCAGGAATTTTTCCTGATCTGCTTCACCGCTATTGAGGCTTATCTCGTAAGGCTCGAAAGCCTTGTCGAGCCGCCATTCATCGCCTTCTTCTGGCGGCTGCGGATCAGGCAAGTAGAAGTAGTGTTTTTCAACGTAATGGCGGTAAAAATGGGCAAAGGTTTGCACGAGGGTGTTGCCGGAAATTTTTTCATCTACGGGTTCTGCGTGGTAATACTGCAACCCCGAATCTCTTAGCCGCCTGGTATATTCTTCAAAACTGTTCTGGATAACAGTACTATCAGGCAAGACGTGCAGGCGCTTAAGAACCATGCCGTACATTTGTTTCGCCTGATGAATCCCCGAGGCTAAAGGGCGTGGCTGACCGCCCTTGTTGAGTATTTGTCGATGCAGCTCTTTCTCGTCGCCAAAGAAGTCAATTTCCGTGAAGAATGACTCCGGTTGGTAGCGCAGCATACGTTTCGAGGCGTCATCTGGGTTTTCAAAGGTGTTATGCTTCAAATACTCGGCAATAATCTTATCGTAATCCTGAATCAGGGGCAGTAACTCCTGATTGGGGCGTTTGCGAAATTCCAACTTCATTCGGGGGATAGTTTTCCCTTTCAGCAGCTCAGTTTTCGGTGAATTTATTACTTTTTCGGTCTTTTTGTTATACGACAGGTATTTGTCATTCAGGCCAAATTCTTGCTGAATAGAGAGAATGACGTTTTCAAAATTTTTCCCCCGATCGCAGACGATGTGCAGTTTTTCCGTTTGTCCGATAAGATCGTCTTCTTGTTCGTCATAAATCCTCTTTTCTTTGTTGAGACGAACCCCGCGACCGATAATTTGCTTCACGGAAGTTTTGAAATCCGATTCGGAGTCGTGAACTACCGCGATTGAGTAGATACCCGCAATATCGATACCTTCGTCGAGGCGTTGCATGTATACGACCACTTCGGTGGGATTATTCTTTTCTTGTATAGTCTGGAACCGCCGTTCGGTTTCTTTATCGGATTTACCGTGATAGAAAATGGTTTTCAGGCCGAGCTCGGCGAAAGCCTGTTGCAGTTGCTTTGGTTTAGGATAATGCTCGTCTAAAAGGATGCGTAACTCACGGGTAATATCGAGGTCATCCTCAGTGATCTTACTCAAAATGAAATCAAGGTTCTCAGCGTCGGCAGCGACACCAGTTTGAATATACTGGAAGACCAATTCCGCAAAAGGGGTGTCATCCTTTACTTTTACGAGGCAGAGCGGCTTAACCCATTCCTTTGCCGGCGCTGCCGCCATCGCTTTGGACTTCAATAAATGGATAAGCAGAACCGTGATAATCTTGAGCTTCTCATTTTCCGGCAGAACATTCTTGGCCTTACTTTTAGGCGCACCTTCATTTTTGAGCGCTACTGCGCGAGTGAGCTTACCATGGCCATCCTCCAAAAAGCGGCGGATGTCGTATTTATAAACAATTTTTTGTGCCCGTTTTGCTTCGCCGCGCGCACCTTCTTCAAGTGCGGTTGCGGTAAATTCGAGCACCAAATGCGGCGCGAAACTCTTGATAATCTGGTTGGCCGTGGTCGACTGCGCGTGGTGGGATTCATCGGTGATAATCGCGAGGCGGTTCTTTTGCAGATAGTCGCGAATCGCGATCACATTGCCTTTTTCATCCTTCCAGACCGATGATTCCCAACGCTTCATGGTGTTCACGGCGTTCTTGCCAAATTTAGCGATGTTGAAGACGAAAATATTCATCGGCCGCTCTGTATCAAAACCAATCTGGTTTTCAGCGTAGTTGTCGCCGGTCACCAGGTTGAAATCGAGCGGAAAATCGCGGGACCAAACAGAGTCCTTGGTCTTCAGAGAAAAATTGCGCACTGATTTCTGGTAAATATCTGTCGAAGCGGGCGTAATAATCAGAAAATTCTGTATGCCATGGCGCTGGTTGAGATAGTACATCGCGGCACCCATGAGCAAGGTTTTGCCGGAGCCTGTTGCCATTTCAAAGCCCAGAAACGGGATTTTGTGGCTGCCTTCGAGGGTTTCGAGCAGCTCTTTTTTGAGGTCTTTATCAACGCTGGCCGAGGTGAGATAGTCGAGAATGTATAGCGCTTCCATTTGGTAGTAGCGCAGGGGTTTCGCCATGACATCGTGTTCGATTTTGTCGAGCAGGCTATATTCGAAATTGAACTTGTATTGATCTTCCTCGCGGTCTTTTCGGTACCGGGTGATTACCTTTTTCAGGTCTTTCTCGTGTTTTTGGAAGTAGGTTTGGGACATTAGTTTTTGTTAGCTTTGGTTTTTTGATAGGACAAATCGACCAAATGTTATTCGGTCTCGACCAGTAAAAAATTCTCCATTAAGGCCGTCGCTTTTCACATGAAGCTCCGCCAAACCTTTATGAGCGTGCATAGTTTTCACGCTCGAAACGAAGGGTGTGTTCTCATAGTAGTAGATCAAAACCGGTGAAATTCGATCTGAGACATGAAATGACGCAGATAAGCTATGCGATTTTGATTGATTAGTTTCAATTTGGATAAGAATCTTATCCCAAGATTGTTGAATATTCGCCGTAATTTTTGTCTTTTTCTTAAATTTATCGTGCGATGAGCTCAGACTTCCTGAATAGTTCCCGGAGATCATCGGAATTTTCAATCGCAAGATTTTCCGAATTGAGTGCAACTGCCAAAGATATTTATCGAAAAGAGTATAAATCAATCCGTAAAAACCAAAAACTGCCGGTGCATCAACCCACCAAGGGATTTGAATCGCTGTAGCTTTCGTTATGGAAGCTAAGGCATAAGCGAGACAAACAGAGATAAAAGCTAAGATGACATGGACATACCTTTTCTCTGATGAATCCGCGGAGTAAAAATGCAATTTACCAACCATCCCATAGCCTCTTGGTTTCTGTTATGAACTTTTGCGCATGGACGATGTTCCACTGACCTTGTCGGAATAAATATCGCCGCCAATTTTGGCAAACGAAATTACCCATGCCTTGGCTATTTGAAATTTGGAATAAGTAGGATATGCACGATTGCAGAATTTCTTGGAACGTATAAGAAGAGAACATATGGTTTGGAATATTGTAAATTAGACATTCTAAAAAGTATGAAGGAATTTCAGTCGCCGATACCTTACCGTTCGAAATAAGACGGTCCCGGATATTCTTAAATATTCTAACGACCGTCTTGTAAGTACTTGTTTCTTGATTCTTTTGAACTCCATTTTCATAATGAAGTTTGGGAAAATTGGTAACCTCTTCACCTGATTTAGCCCAAAATCTTACTCCTTTGAAGTATTGATTTTGATTACTCTCTGAATAGTCCTTATACTCCCTGTACTCTGCGCAGCATATTACGTCACATGCCAGCCGATTGGATCCACTGGGCACTTTTATTGCCTTATTGCCTTCAACGACACTGGCACCATAGTTGGTCTTGAGTGCTTCGAGTATCGGCTTTCGAAATGCATCTAAAGTATACTTTCCGTCCGAAAAACGTAAATCGAAGATTCGCCTCTGCTCGGGAGAAAACTCATCCTTGTTGGAATAAAATATACTCTGGAATTCGACGACGATATCCACATCACTGTTTCCGTAGATATTTGTCGAGTTGCGATAAGAGCCTTGCAGATAAATGTCAAAGATAATATCACTATTCCATGAAATGCTTTCAATGCACTTCTTAATAGAATCGTATGTATCTGCCGACGTTTGAACTGCGCCTTGATGCGACCAAGTCTCCAGTTGGCTTTCGGGAATTGGCATACACTACTTCTCCAACTCCGCAAAGATCGCTTGCGGCACCTTGATGATCTCCACATCCTCAGGTTTTTCGTCTTCTGCCACCTCTATACCGCGATTGGTGAAAAACACAATCGAGCGCGGCTTCAATTTACGCGCTTCCTGAACGAGTCGCACGAAATCAGGATAGTGCATAATCTCGTCGCCCTTTCCCGGCGCCGCGAGCGAGCAAATACCGGCCATGACGTCGGCTTTACTGCGGAGAATACCCAGTGTCGCACCGTCGAGGCTCTGCATCTCAGCAAAATCGTAGGTTTGGAGCAATGCTTCTTGCAAAGCCGTTACCCCGAGCTTCCAGTTGAAATCCCCTTTGGCGCTGTCGATGATCGACGGGCCGACGTGGTAGTATTGGAAAGCGCCACCGCCGTGCCAGTTTTGGGCTTTTGAAATGCCGCCTTGATCTTCGCCTGAAAGTACTTTTTGCAAGCGCGGAATGATGTGGGTATCAGCATGTTTGCCGATTTCGACGCCGATGTAGCGGCGGCCCATTTTTTGCGCGACCGCTAGGGTGGTACCGGAACCGGCGAAGCAGTCAAGCACAAGATCACCGGGATTTGTTGAGATCGAGAAAATTCGTTCAATGACGTTTTCTGGCTTTGGTGTTTCAAAAACGCCTTCTTCACCATAGATATCTTTCTGATGGGATTTGGTCTGACGTGTTGTGTCTAAGTCTGACCAGATAGTCTGATACGGTCTAACAGGAATCTCAGGCGCATATTCGCGAGTGTAAGGCACATATTGGAAACCATCTGAAGTTGACCGCTTTTTCCAAATTATATCACCACTTTCAATAAGTTTGTGGACAGAATCTTTTCCTAACGCCCAACATGCCTCCCGACCGTCATCATGAATCGGATAAATATCCGAATCATCAGGTGCCTTGATTGGGAAAAACATGGAAGGTCTATCGATCCTAAGGCTATTTTTACCATTCTTCTTTAGAAGACGATCTCGGTAGGGTCGACTTGAAAACTCATCGGGCGATCGATACGCAGCCAATATGGCTGGGTCAATTTTCTGGTGAAATTTGACCAATTCGGGAGCCTTCGCGTAGCATAGGATAAATTCATGGTCGGGCGTAATGGCAACTTTGTTGTCATTCGGACTATCAACTTTCTTCCAAATAAAAGATGCTACGAATGATTGGCGGCCAAATATCTCATCACAAATGATTTTTAGGTAATGGGCTTCACGATCGTCAACTGCAATCCACATTGACCCATCAAGAGCTAGGAATTCCCTAAGTCGCGAAATGCGATCTCGAGTCAAAGTCAACCACTCACTGTGCTCTAAATTATCATCATAATGCTCAAAAGCACTCCCGGTATTATACGGCGGATCGATATAAATACATTTCACCTTTTCCGCATCCGGCTTGCCTTCAAACATCTTTACCAACGCATTCAACGCCAGCAAATTGTCCCCGCGAATGAGCATATTGGGTATTTCCTGTAGAGGCTGGTCATGACCAGCCTCTACAGTTTCGATTTTATAGGTCTGCTCCGTTCCCGGCAACATCCCCGGCTTGTCGGTCGCCACAGCCCGATACCCTTTCTGGAAAACCAGCGGCCGAATCTCTTTTACCCGAATGTCGTTGCGATCGACCCAAAACGGTTCGAGGCCGCGGCCTTCGGAGTCGGAAATTTCATAGAATAGCGATTCTTCTTTGTTGACCCAGTTGAGCCGGGGCGCGGGAATATCCGAATCTTTCTTCGCCTCAGGCGACTGAAGAATAATCGCCTTTTCTTTGTTGTACCACTCGAGGGTCAGGGAGCCTTGATAAGATTTTGCCATATGGATTAGAGGCCTGGATTAAGGCTGCGCAACGATATAGAAACCGCGACCGTTTTGATTTTCAACAAATTTAATGCAGTTTGTGAAATCATGGGTCGCCATAGTTGCATGAAATACCGATAGAACGCTTTCCTGGAATTTCTGATCTGATTCGAGGGGCAACACTTTGAGGCCGCGACCCTGAGCTTCATTGATGTCTATGGGATGACCGTGCGTTCTATGCAGGTTCGCGCTGCCCAACCATTCGCCTATTGCCTCTGCTTTTGTTGCACCAGCTGAATCGCCGGCAAACATCCACTTGGTCAGCCACTCTTTCACCCGTTCTTTCGCGAGCGCAATGGTATTGTCGCAAATTTTTAGAAACCCCTGCGGATACTTGTCAATCCGCTTTATCCACAATGCCGCAGAAGCAGGATCTGCATGAATTTGTGTCTTTGCCAGCTCAAATTCATCCAGAATGGACTGTGCAGGTGACGTGAACGGGCCAGATGGTGTGTTGAAAGTTATTTGCGGGTCAATAGGTCCAATCGCTGAGTGTTTACCCATAATAATTTCGTCACAGGCGCAAGCAACCATTGTAGCCGCACTCATTGCATTTTGAGGAATTATGGCGCGAATATGTTCGTACTTATTCCGAAGGTATTTAACAATCTGTTCTGCCGCTTCCAATGATCCACCAGGTGAGTGCAAAATTAAATCTAGATTCTTGCCCTTGAGGCCTTCAAGCGCAGCCATGAAGCCTTGTATGTCTTGACCCGTTATTGAGACGTGGATGCCGGGTAAGCGTGGCTTAAGAGAAACAAATGCGGATGAATATAAGAGCGTATCCCGCCCTGTCAAATTCGCCAAGGCAGAGAGGTACTCCCTCCTAACGGTATCGTTGGCTGAATTCTGTATGCGGTTTATCTTGTCGTATACTTCATTTCTTGCTGGCATACACTTCCGTTTTCTATGCGAACAGAATAATTGTATACCGGCTCATCCTTTTCGAGTATCTGGAGTATTTCTTCGATTTTCTTGAGGCGTTCAGTATCAATATTCTGCCGGATCGTCGATTTGAGCTGTTCTAAATCAGCATCACGATCTACAGTTTGCATGCTACCAGTCTCCCCTCACAAAATAGTCTTACAAGCATAAATCCGCCAAAAATCCCTCTTCAATCACTTGATGCTCCAAATTGGAATATCAAGTTTCACCGCTGCGGCGCGCGTTCCGGAAAATCGGGAATTGAGCCGAAGAAATCAGTTAATGATTTGCCAGCAGCCGCTCTTGGCTCATCGACCAGAACGATAATTTCCGCACGTTTATGCGCCATGTCACTCGGGATCGTCAAAGTAACGGTTTCAGGCAAATCTTCATAAGTGGTGCGCATCGCGTTCATATTTTCCCTCAAATCAGCGTTTTCACAGTCGTGTAGGGTGTCAAGAAACAGCCGCCCCAGAGCAAAGCAAGCGCTTATAACACTCTGCGCAATTTCCAGAATCTTTCGTCTTCTCGTATTCGTTCGCCCGCATTTTCCCAGCGGCGTTCACAATCAGGTCTTTGGTGTTAATCAACCTTTCTGGGCGCAGTTCCTCTTTGTGCGAAGCGCGCTTAGTCGGGTCGGCCACCGCATCCATGTTGAAAATCTCGAGAAAATCAGCCTTCTCTCCGGTCAACGTCTGGTAACCCAAGGCATAGAGCGACAGCTGCTCCATCGAGATATTGGTTGTTTGCACATCATCCTTGGATTTAAAATCGATAATTGTGGTTTCGATCGTACCATCAGTGTTTCGCTTCTTCACCAGGTCAATTCGACCGTTCACAATAATACCATTCCCCAGGTTCAATTCAATGTCTTTTTCCGCAAACTCAATGTGCTTGAAATCAGAAGATTTTTCATCATAGTATCTCTCGGTAATGCGTTCGGCTTTGTGTGTCATATCCGTGACCACTTCAGCATGAGCATGGGGCAAATGAAAATGCCGGGCAACGATTTCTTTAAGATCCTCTTTTTTGACGTCTTTGCCGGCGAGTACTTCCCTATGAATCTCCATCAAAATATCGTGGAGCGATTTACCATAACCGACGCGAACGTTCAAAGGCTGGGAGAAACCATAAAGCGTCGTGAGTTTAAACCGATAGGGGCACTCAAAAAAGTCTTTTAGAATACTGAAATTCAGGAAAATGTTAGATGTCAAACTGCGCGGCGAAGGTGTTGCTTTAGCGCGGTCATCATACGAACGGTCCTTTGAAGAAAAGAAATACGGCGAATCCGCAATTTCAGCAAGAAACTGAGATTCTTTCTGATAAAGCTGGTTTCCCTGAACCGGTGCACGACTCAGAAAAAGAAATTTCTCAGCGCGCGTAATAGCGACGTAAAAAAGTCGTCGTTCATCTTCGATGCCACCTTTATAGCGCTCATAGCCTTTGACGACCGAGGGATCGATGGACATTTTTTTTTGCAAAAAACTCCAAACCGAAGTACCACCCGGAGCCTTGATTGGCAGATAATTCTTGTTTAATCCCGGGACAAATACGACAGGAAACTCAAGACCCTTTGCCTGAAAGACGGTCATTATCTGTACCGCATTCGGCGTCTTATAAGTATTTGTCAGCCAACCTTCAGGATAAAAATCATCGGCGGCGTATTTCACGAAGCCCAGAAACCGATTGAGCTTGTTCTGGGGTGGGCGTGTAAAATTGATCGTTTCGTAGTCATCGATGACATTACTTAACATGCCCAAATTATAGAACACAACTTCACTGCGCGAATATTCGTGTGTGCTTGCACCCAGCGCACCGATGCTGCTGTTGTCTTCCCGAATATCCGCCTTTTCGAGAAATTCCTGATAGATTTCCTGCAAGCAAAAATCCGCATAAAAGGTTTTTGCTTTCGGGATTTGTTTTTCCAGATATATCTGCGCAGCCTGCCATTTTGCTTCAGGAATGTTGAAACCTGCGGCTTGCCATTCAGCTTTGAGTAGCGAGGCATCGATGTTGCCCGCCAGAAAGTGAAAAATCTGCAAGGCGGCCTTGATCTCTGCTGTTTCGAACAGGTTATTTACCCCTGTAACAATGAATGGAATATCTGTCTTTTTCAGTTTATCAATGATAGAATCTGCTCTCGACCACGTTCGCAATAGAATGCAAAAGTCTGAGTAATCTATGCCACGCACTTCGCCCTTGTGTTCATATCGGGTGCCGCGCAGTTTTCTAATGTGGTCGATAATTGCCTGGTCTTCCTCGTCCCGGTCGGCATAAACATTACAAAGAATGTCGCCGCGTTCGTAAGCCTGATCGCCTGCAGGATTCATGTTCTTGTCGGCAAGACGTTTCTGGTTATTTTTGATCGTTCGCATCGCGAGCTCAACAACGGCTTTTGAGCTGCGGAAGTTGTCTTCCAGTTTGATTGAACGGACGTTATCGTATTTCTTCTCAAAATTCAGGATATTCTCAATCTGGCTCCCTCGCCATTGGTATATTGTTTGATCGTCGTCACCAACAACGCAAATATTTGCTCCCAGATTGTTCACGATTTCAATTAATCTTTCTTGTACGGGATTCACATCCTGATATTCGTCAACGATAAGATATTTCAGTTCTGTTTGCAGTTTTTGTCGCAGCTCCTCATTTGTTTGGAGCGATTTCAATACCTCCGTCATCACCATGGAAAAATCAAAATAGGCCTTTTGGTGTAATGTCTGCTCATACTTTTCAACGGCATCGCGCAATGGTTGAGTGCTTACATGCTCTGAAAGTTCTGATTCTCGAACAATGCTAATTAGCGAAATAAATAGCTTCAGGTCTTGATTCTTGTATGCGTCCAAACCTAAATCACCGATGCCATTGCTGTTCCGAGTTCGTTGCAAAAACAATCTGAGTTTAATTTCATCTAATACCGAATACTTCTGAAACGAATATAGATAATCTTGGAGAATACGCAGGCACCAGGCATGAATTGTTCCGATGAACATTTCTGCAAAGCCTGTCATATCCAGTTTGGCCTCAGCAGCGATTTTATTTACTCGATTCTTGAGTTCAGCGGCTGCCTTTTCTGTGAATGTAAACGCGACGATTTCTTTCGGTTTGGCTCGTTTCTGCTCCAAAATATGAACTATGCGACGTGAGATTACTTCTGTCTTACCAGACCCAGCGCAGGCGATAATTAGAAGGTTTTTTTCAATCTCATTTATTGCTTCAATTTGCTCGACGGTAAAGGGCATTTTCTCCCATTATCAAGGACATTAGCCGTCTGTCAACAGCCTTAAGAAGGGGGGGGGCGATATATAGTTACGCGCCATGGCGAATCTCATAACACGCATGAATCCACTTGTTCCTGAAATCTTCGGGAATAGTCTGCGGCGTGATGTTCTTCACCAGCGTCTTTTGGTATCCATCTCCCTCTTCGGGAAAGCGGATACGAAATTTACGGAAGTTAGTCGAAAAAAATAACACTCCCCCGGGTTTGAGCACGCGCAGGCAGTCGCGGATCAGCTGCGGGTGGTCGCGCAGCACATCAAAGTCGCGCTCTTGTTTGCGGCTGCGCGAAAAGACCGGCGGGTCACAGACAATGATATCGTAGAACTGTGCGGGTGCCTGCTGTAGGTATTCGCGCGAGTCGAGGCGAATATTTTCGTGCGGCGTATCCAGCAGCCCGTTGAGTTTGAGGTTCTCTTCGAGTATACCGAGGTACTTCGCCGACAGGTCAATGCTGTGCACCAGCGAAGCTCCGCCTGCTGCCGCATAGATACTAAACGAGCCCGTGTAGCAGAAGAGGTTTAGCATCGACTTGCCGTGCGCCAGTTCGCGCACGCGCGCACGCAGGTTGCGGTGGTCGAGAAAGAGCCCCGTGTCGAGCCAGTTCTCCGGGTAGATGAAGAACTTCAGGCCGTTCTCATGGACGATGACACTTTCACCGTCGGCGAGTTTTTCGTACTGCTCACCTTCAGAGCGGCGAAAACGCGTCTTGAGATGCAGCTTGTCGTGGGGGATTTCCCACGTGCTGCGAAAAAGTTCGACGATGCCGGCTTTCCATGCGGCGTAATCGGGCCGGCTTTGTACTGCCTCGCTTGCCAGCTCGGTCAGAATCATGTGGTCTTCGTAAAGGTCTGCAATGAACGGGTATTCCGGAATGTCGCGCTCGTAGAGGCGGTAGCAGGTGATGCCGCGGCGGCGCGCCCACTTGCCGAGGTGCTTTTTCATGCGCGCGAGGCGGTTAGCGATATCCTGCATATTCAGAAGACTGTTTCGACCAGGGCTTCGAACCAGTTACGGGTTGGGGTCTTCTTGAGCGCCACTTTTTTCAAGCCCTGCGCGACGGCCTCACCCGTACCCCACAGGAACAGTAGTCCGGTTGTTGCGCTGAGCGCCAGGGATTGCCTGTCGACCTGATACTGGCTTACCCAATAATTCAACGGGGTAAGGCCCATGATGCCAAAACCGAGTGCCACTATGCAGCCCATCATGATCAAAGAGCTTGCGTAAATGAAAACAAAATTGCGCAGGATCGAGAACTTCGACGGTGTGTTTGCCCACCAGACACCGATGACAAAAAAGAATAAGCCTATGGAAAGCGAAATCTTTGGCGCCAGTACCGATGCCAGTGCAGCGCCTGCAAAACCTACAGACGCCACGGCGGCGGCGACCGCCACCATGGCGAAGTGTACGGCATACGAAAATATTGACCCGGCTATTTCACAGCCCCGGGGGTAATGACGAGTTCCAGTGAATCAGCATCTGCAACCTGGCATTTGATCTTTTTTTTCACCTCAGAGCCCGCCGGCACACCGGTCTTGAACGGGCAGCTTGCGACAGTGTAACCCTTTGCATTGTTCTTCGCAGTAACGAAGCCCGATACTTCTGTATCTTTTTCGCCGCCATTGAGCAATACGACCACCACATGTTTCTCCGATGAGCCGTACGATTCAGTATGGCCACGTATACTCTCGTACGTGACTTCTGCCGCGTGCAGCCGCTGTTTTTTTACAGCAGCCAGAGAACCCGCTGAAATTGCCACCAGCGCGATTATCGTCATACACTGTTTCATGAGCTTTTCTCCAGTTTCTTGCCATTCCATTTCAAAAGAATCTTTTCTTTTTTGACGGATTTCGGGTCGTCATGGTCGCCATGCTCCTGCTCGAGAATGACAAACCCCTTACGGCCACCCTTGTCAGCGGGAAAAATTTGTTTTTCCATTGCATAGTAGGGTGCGTCAGCTCCGTCAACAGAGCTGTGCGCATGCAGCAACTTTTTTCCATTCCAGAAGAAGAAGATCGTATTGCCTTTGCCGGCACAGTATTCCTGGACAAATGTCACCGCGAAGATGTTGCTGACACCTTCAAGACCGCGGCCATTGGATAAGGTCACTTCATACCGGGCCTCGAACGAAGTGCCTTCTTTGATTTCGAGCCGCGCACGTTCTTCACCGTCGAGCGCCACGCGCACCTGCGAAGTGTATTCAGTACCAACGGAGGTGTCTTTTTGCCGACGACCGGTACCAAACAGGAATACCTCCCCCGTTTTGCTTTCAGCAAATGCCCGTGCAATCAGGTTGCCCCATACATAACCTTCTGCATGGCCCCCGTCAACGGAGTAGCGCACCTTGTACCAGGGCGCCTGGACCCCATCGACGGTCATACTGCTGCTGGTCTGCTCGAGGGGTATTACTTCGATACCGATAGAGAGCTCGGCCTGTACTTTTGCCTTGGCGTCAGGTGCGCTGCGCACGCGCACCTTGTTGCCAATCAGCCGGTGCGGCGTATTGAGTTTGAGCCAGGTGATCTGCCCGTCTTCGGCAAAGAGCGCGCAGGAGAGTAGAATGAGTAGTAAAGGTACTATCCGTTTCATGCGCCTCACCCGACCGCAAAACGTTTGAGCAGGTCAAGATCAATATGCTCAAGCACCGAGACATGAGTCGCCTCAAGCACAATGCGGGGTGCCATGTTCGCGTTGTAAGCCTCAATCCAGCGGGGCATACACAGGCACCAGCGGTCGCCGGGTTCAAGGCCGTCGAACATGTACTGCGGCACGGGCGTTGAAAGGTCGTTGCCTGCGGCTTTGCTGAATTCCAGAAACTCTTCCGTTACCTCGACACAGACCGTATGCATGCCGACATCCTCAGAGCTGGTGTTGCAGCAACCGTCGCGGAAAAAGCCCGTCAGCGGCTCCATGCTGCAGGGCACGAGTTCGGTGCCGAGTACGTTGAGTGCCATGCTTTCTGCATTTGCACCGTCCGTGCGGCGTCAATGCAAAAGACCTGAACCCTGTTCTTGCTTTAACGCAAACTGCCTGTAGATATGCCATTCCTTTCCGTCATGGCGCAGCAGTGTGATTTCGGTCACGGGAAAGCGCGCATAAAATTTGCGCGATTTGAATTCGTTCCAGATGCGCTTGTGTACTTCAGGTTCGACATCGCGGTTAGCGATCGTCATGTGCGGTTTGTAGCCGGTATGAAAAGGCGCTGTCTCAATTATAGCTGGCTGCGCCCGCAGGCAGTCACTGAGCCGCTGGTGCATTTCGAGCAACTGAAGATTCGCTGCCACGTCGATGAAGATAACGTCGTCGCGAAATGCACCAAAGTCGCGCAGCTCAAGCTCGAACGCATTCTCCGTTGCCAAAAAAACTGACAGACGTTCAGACATCCAGTCTGCTTCGCTCGCGTCGCGGCGAAACGGCGGTTCAACCGTGATGTGTACCGGTATGCGCATCGCACGGCGTGGACCATAGCGGTCGGCGATCTCTTGCTGAATGCCGCGCACCTGTGACGAGACACCGGCTGGCGGCAGAATTGCCAGGAACCAGAGCGTGTAGTTATTCACACGTCGAAAGTCGCGACAAGTCCGTAGTGGTCTGATGCCCAGGCAGCAAGCCCTGACAGGCCTGAAAGTGGCCGGTCAAGAATTCGGCGAAAGCCCGATGGAGTGAATGCCTGGCCGGTGTCTGCCGACCGCAGGAAGATATAATCGATACGCATCGGTTCACCCTGTGCTTCGAAGGCGTGCGCGAGTGGATTTCCCTCTGGGTGCGGGTGGTACGTCGCAAGATCAGATTCTGCACCGAGGTCGGTGAAGCCACCGAGTGCCCGGGTCAGGGTCTGGTACTCCCCCGATTCCCGCTCTGCCGCCAGGCCCTGGATATTAAAGTCGCCGCAGACGATGAAGGGCCGGTCAGACGAGCCGAGCAGCTTTATCCATTCAGCCAGTTCAGCGAGCTGTGCCGCGCGCACTGCGATCGACGCGGTGTCCATACCGGATTGCAGATGCACGGTCATCACATCGATCAGCCGGTCGGCATATTCAAACTGCGCATAGAGGGCGCCCTTGCGCGCGTATTTATCCCAGCTGATGCCGCGGCTTCTGAAGGGCAGAAAGCGCGACTGCAGTTGGTGCGTTTTTGCACCTTCAGCTGCCGGCTCGCGCGCTGCAATACCAAGGCCGCTACCCCTGAGCGAAAGCAGGCCGAAGCGGTTGTGGTCGCGTAGCGCAAACGGAAAATAGCGTCGCACGAGGTTGTCGAAAAAAACCTGTGAGGCGCGCGAGAGCAGTTCCTGCACGCAGAGCACATTTGCAGAAGAACATTCGTTGATGACTTCGGGGCTGTTGAAGCGCTTACCGAATGGCGCGCGCAGGTAGGTAATAACATCGAGCACCGACTGTCCCATGCCAAAACAGTTCCATGTAGCGATTGAAAAGTTCATACTCAATTTTCGACCTGTTGCGTGTGGTTTAGCATCTGTTTGCCAATAAGCAAAGATGTGGCCAACCGGCAGATCGTTTGCCCCTATTCGGTGTCGTCAACCAGTTTCTCGTAGTATTCCCAAATAGTGGGATTTTCCCTGGCTATGGCGCGCGCCTTTCCCGATTTGAGCTTGTATAACCCGCGCGCGCTCTTTTCGAACCAGCCATAGTGGTTGTTATAGAGAATCTGCTGCGCGTTGGCAGAGACGCCGATCTTGATGAGTTGTGCGGGCTGCATCGCCTTGTGCTTCTTCAGCAGAACGCTGATATGGATCGCCGACTCGAGGTACGCGGTCTGCAGCTTAACGCCTGTCACTCCCCCGGTGTTTTCTGATACGCGTCGTCCGTTGAACTCTTTCAGTACCCTGTTCCTGTGCCGTGCGAGCACGCGTCCCGTGAAGTCGCCAGGTTCGGCGATGACCATGACCTCGTTCCCGTCGATCACGAGCAGCCCGATGTTGAGGCGCCGCGCGAGGCTCTTGATCATCTGCCAGAACGACATTTTCTGCCGTCCTTTTGGTTTGGGTATGATTGCGTAGACCTGGTCGGTGATCGCCAACCGACGCACCGACTGGTAGAGGAGCTTGATGTTGAAGGTTTTCTTGAGCTCGGCGACGATGATCGTGTCGTCCTTTACGGCGACGAGGTCGCAGCCGCAGACTTCGCCCTTAACCGCAAAGCCAAGGCTGCTGAAATAGCGCGCGGCGATGGGGTAGAGGTCGGCTTCGCTGAGTTCCGGGGATCTTGCTGCCCGGCGATGTGACATAAGACCAGATTCTTTAGTAACTACCAAACGTCAGCGCGAAAACAGTACTCAGGTAGCTAGTACACTCGCCAGGTCTGTTCCAGGTACGTTTTCACAGCCTCTCCACCCGACGGGCGCCCGCATTGAGCAAGACCAGCAGTAGGTTGGGGAGCTGATTCTCCCATGCTGACTGTATACCGCATGGCGGGTACGATTGCGAGCTTTAGTGCAGTACAGAGGTTTTTATACGGTAATCGGGGAAATGAACCGTATAGGATGTTTTTCAGGAAGGGTTTGTCGCTAAAGCGGTTGTCGTTAAGGATACTGCCAGATTGGTGACCCGGCCATCAGGCAAAGGAGAAAATTACCATGAAGATAATCAGAAATACAATACTGGCTGCAGCATTTGCAGTGCTCGCACCGAATATCTGGGCCGACGAATGCGCCGCGCTCGACCACGATATTCAGGAAATGACCCTTGCGATCAGCCACATCAAAGAGCACGGCGAAATTACCAAGGCTGACGCGAAAGAAGCAGCGCGTGACCTCAAGCAGACAAAGAAAGATCTTAAGGCGCTGATCGCTTCGGGCGAGGCAGACGCTGAAGAAGCAGCGATGGCACAGCGCGCCATTGACGGTATCGACGAGTGCATCAAAGGCCTGAAAAAGAACGACATGGAACGTGTAGTCGGCGGCATGGAGCAAATCGTTTCTGTCATGAACGAATACCGTGCGCATGCCCACTGCGGGGCAGCAAGCCACTAACCAGAAAGGCCGGTTTCGCGCACACTCAGGCGAGGTGCGCGAGATGGCGAAAATCGACGAGTCGGCACTTCTGCGGAAAGATCGAGTAGGTGATCGAATCGGCCAGTGAATCGTAGTCGCCGCCCACCTGCAGCGGGGTCGGCTTTTCATATGTCACCTTTACTTTGCGCACAAGAAAATCCTTCACACCCCTGCCGCGGTAGCTGCCGTTCCAGTAGTCGCGCATGTTCGCGACAAGGCTTACCGGTTGTGCCAGCAGGACACGCAGGTTCATGAATCCCGGCTTCATCGTAGCAAAAGGAAACGCACGCACGTTGTAGCCGTAGAAGGGTTCTGTCGCCACCGCAACCGCGGTGGATGGACCAGAATACAGCAGCGTCGATTCTGTGGCCACCGCCTGGTCGCGGCCATGCGTATGTTTCACGTAGAAGCTCTGCCCGCCTGGTTCAATTTCTACCCGTACTGCGCCGCGGTCGGGTTTGATGATCGATTCGGGCACGGTTTTGCCCAGGCCCGACCAGAAGTAGCCTACCAGGCCCGAAAAGTTCTTACGTGCGGCGGGGGTCTTGAGAGTATCCATGAAGTCATAGTAGTCTTTTAGCAAGCGTGCATCAAAACCGCTGCCGGCAAAGTGGAAGATGCGGTCATTGCGCTCGATCAGCGACATTTCGATTGTGTCGAGATGGTCAGCGTGCAGTGAACGTTCGAGAAGTTTTGTGCCTCCGCGCGAACCGACAAAACTCGAAATGCCGTTGCCGGTGCCGAGTTTCAGTATGCCAAATTGTGGCAGTTCTGGTTCTGTTTCGCCCGGGCGTGTCCTCTTTTTCAGGTAGTCGCGCGCCAGGTTCAGCAGGTGCACGAAGCTGCCATCGCCGCCGCCCGAAAAAATGGTCGCGTAGCGGTTGTCGATGATGTGCTTCACATAGTCGAGCGCCTCTTCTTTCGTGTGGCTGAGAAACAGATTTGCACGGGGTACGATGCGTTCGAGCGAGCGTTTGACCTTGTCGGTCACGAGGCGGGCATTGGCGTTGAGCAGCACGGCGACCTGTTTGCTGCTATCGGTAGAGGGAGTCACTGCCCGGCCAATCCAACTTACTGACGGCGGTGTCAATTTCTAATATGGTTAACTTTGTTAACTAACAGGCTCCAGAAAGGTCAGCCTGCAATGGAATAGCACAGGCGGAGCTCGATTTTTCTTGACGCAAGGGTCCTGACTGGGACTTTTTTCCCTCTTTATGGACGTACAGGGATACCGGAAGCTCGGCTGCGAAGAGTGCCTGCAGCCAGAGCTATTGGGTTTTGATTTTACCATGGCGTTTCAGCCAGTCATCGATGCAGAGACCCGCAGCGTCTATTCGCACGAGGCGCTGGTGCGTGGATCCAACGGCGAGGGTGCAGCGAGCGTGCTGGGCCAGGTCAACGAATCGAACCGCTACCGTTTCGACCAGGCTTGCCGCGTGAAAGCGATCGAAGCTGCCTCGCGGTTGCAGCTGAAAACGTTCCTCAACATTAATTTTATGCCGGGTGCGATCTACAATCCGCAGACCTGCATACGCACTACACTCGAGGCTGCTGAGAAGTACGGTTTTCCCAAAGAACGGATTGTCTTTGAGGTCACCGAGGGCGAACGTGTGCAGGATAGTAACCACCTGAAGGCGATCTTCGCCGAATACCGCAAGCACGGTTTCCAGACGGCGATTGACGATTTTGGCGCTGGTTTTGCCGGTTTGAACCTGCTCGCTGAGTTCCAACCCGAAATTGTCAAACTCGACATGGCCTTAATACGGCAACTGGATACCGACCGCGTGCGACGGGTGATCGTCGAGGCCATTCACCGGGCCTGCACCGAGCTCGGTATCCGCGTGGTGGCAGAGGGAGTGGAAAGCCTGGCCGAGTACCAGGTTCTGCGGCAGATGGGAGTTCGTTACTTTCAGGGATACTTGTTCGCCAGGCCGGTATTTGATCCTATCGCAGCCGGTGTGCATTTTCCCGCATAGTATCAGGAGTTGCGTGTCGGTTCGCACAGCGAACTTAAACCTCATCGATATTCGCCATGCGCATTTGATTTGCGCAGGGTAAAGTTCCGATACTATAACGCCGGCCTATGGATCATTTACGGGGCAGATTTACGATTCCCAGCGATGTCAGGCAGGGAGAAGAACTGAGTGGCCGGCTGACTGCACTGCTTGTCGGCCGGCTCGAAAGCCATACCCTGAGCACCCTGCGCCTCGGTCTGCGCGAGATTCTCATCAACGCGATCGAGCACGGTAACCTCGAAATCTCCTTCGAAGAAAAGACAACCGAGACCGATAAAGAAGATTACCTGGCATTCCTGATCGAACGGCAGAAGTTGCCCGCATACGCCGGGAGAAATGTAACCGTCGAATACCACATTGGCCCGCGGCAGGCGGCGTTTCGCATCTCTGACGAAGGCAGGGGGTTCGACCACCGCAAATTCAATTCCCTCTCTGCCCGCAGCGACAATGAACTTGCGCATGGACGCGGCATACGCATGACCCTGCGGGTCTTTGACCGCGTGCGCTACAATAGCCGGGGCAACCGGGTAACCCTGGTGAAGAAAATTTCCTGAGTTTACACCGCGGTCGCCAGCAGGTTATGGACTCATTATCCTATGACTGCTCACACCGACCCCAAACCCTATACTCTCTGGCAGGCTGTGGCTGACGCGTCAGCGATCGTGTTATTGCTCGCCGGCCTTGGTTATCTTGCCGTATCGCAGTACCAGTCAGCAGTACCCTTGCCGTTGCTGCACGCAGTATTCATCTTCGTGGGTGCCTGGCTCGCCGCAGATTTCGTCTCCGGGTTCGTACACTTCCTTGCCGACACCTACGGCAGCGTTGAGACTCCGGTGCTGGGTAAAACCTTTATCTACCCGTTCCGCGAACATCACGTCGACCCGCTCGCCATCACGCGGCACAGCTTTCTCGAAACCAACGGCGCCAACAGCATCATTTCGCTGCCGGTCCTGGGTGCTGTACTGTTGACCACCGATGCCGAATCGAATCCATTGTTGCGCCTCTGGGTCTGCTGTTTTTTGGGAGCGATATTCCTGACGAACCAGATACACAAGTGGGCGCATATGCCCATGCCACCGGTATTTCCCCGCGCGCTGCAGAGGCTACGCGTGATCCTTACACCTGGAGGGCACGCGATACACCATACTCCGCCACACAGCGAGTATTTTTGTATCACCAACGGCTGGCTGAATCTGTTCCTGACGAAGATCCGGTTCTTCCGCCTGCTGCGTTTCCTCTGGGGGTAATCAGCGGTTTCCGAAACCAGCTTTCGGCCCCTGTTAGTCTTTACACGCCGCGTTCTGCAGATACGCTGCCCGACCGTTTTTTGCGGAGGTACCATGAAGAAATTTTTCAAAATACTTGGCTGGACCATGCTTGCCCTCGTCGTGCTGCTCGCAGGCGCAGGCATCACTGTCTTTACGCTCAGCTCGGTACGCATGAACAAGAAGTACAACGTAGCCGCCACACCCATACCCACTTTCAAGGCACCTGCAGATATTGCAGAAGGCAGGCGGCTCTACATTTCAAGGGGCTGCGCCGATTGCCATGGCGATGACCATGCAGGCAGGGTATTCATCAACGACCCCGCAATCGGTAAAATGGCCGGTGCAAACCTGACTGGCGGCAAAGGTGGCATCGCCAAAGACCGTAGCGATGCAGAGCTCGCGCGCGCTGTTCGCCACGGTGTTGGAAAAAATGGCCGCGCGCTGATCTTCATGCCGTCCACCGACTATGCGGGCATGACCGACGAAGATACCGGCAAGCTCATCTCATACCTGCGGACAGTGCCCGCGGTCGACCGCGAGTTCCTGCCGCCCAAGGCAGGACCCCTGGGGCGTTTTCTTTTCCTGATTGGTGAAATTCCTGTTTTTGTTTCGGCCGAAAAAATCGACCACGATGCAAAACCTGTTGCAAAACTCACTCCCTCTGTGACGCTCGAGTACGGCAAGTACGTTGCCGCCACCTGTACCGGCTGCCACCGCGACAATTTTGCCGGCGGACCCATCCAGGGAGCTCCGCCCGAGTGGCCACCGGCGCAGCCGATTACGGGCAAGGCGATGGCAAAATGGAATGAAGCGCAGTTTATCACCGCGCTGCGTACGGGCAAACGCCCCGACGGCAGCATGATCAAGTTCCCGATGCCATGGCAGAGCCTGGGTAAGCTCAACGACACTGAGCTCAAGGCTCTCTGGAAATACCTGCAGACGCTTTGAAAATGAGACCGCAACAGACTCTTCGAGGCTGTTGCGGCCTTAGATCACATCGCCGTCAGGCCACCATCAACCACGATGATTTGTCCCGTAATATAAGAAGCTCCGTCTGATGCGAGCATCAGCGCCGGCGCGGCAATGTCTTCGGGCGTGCCGAGTCGCTTGAGCGGTATGTATTCGAGCATCTTCTGCATCACCGCTTCGCGCTTCTTGATCATTTCCGTCATGTCCGTGTCGATGAAACCCGGGCAGATCGCGTTGACCCGAAAGCCCGAATTTGCCCATTCAATTGCGAGCGCCTTGGTCATCGAGATCACAGCTCCCTTGGTGCCAGAATAGACCGAAGCGAGGGATGTGCCCACGATACCCAGCACACTCGAGACGTTGATGATGTTGCCGCCAGCCTTGCGCTGCAGCTTGTAGTAGCTCTGGCAGCACTGAAAGACTGCTTTGAAGTTCGTATCGATAATTTTTTCGATTTCTTCTTCGCCGAGCGAAGAAGCGGGAGTGTTTGATGCGACACCCGCATTGTTGATGAGACAATCGAGCCTGCCGTGCTTTTCTTTGATTTCATGCATGATCGCTGCCATCGCCGCCTGGTCAGAGACATCTGCCTGTTTCAGAACAATCTTCTTCTCATTAGCCCAGCCCGTATCAGACAGATTTCTGCCGGTTCCGTAGGTGATATAGCCGGCGTCGGCGAATGCGATCGCAATACCCTTGCCGATGCCGCGTGTGGCGCCGGTGATGAGGACTGTTTTTGGTGCTGACATGGGCTTGCCTTGCCTTTCAGGCCATCGGGTCAAGAATTCTCCTTGACCCGATCACCTGACTTAACAGGCAAAACCATGTTCAATTTCCTGAGCCGGGCTGGTCTGCTGGCAGTCGCACTGACCGCAGGTATTTCAGCGCAGGCAAGGCAGCCATTTTACACCGAAACGATGAACTTCCGCATCGAGTGGAAAGGCATACGGGCAGGCGACGTGACGATGCGCAGCCGCATCGAAGGCAATAATTTCGTTACCATTAACGCAAAGGTGAATTCTCTGCCAGTCATGCATGGCATCTATTATGTACAGGGTGTTTTTGCGGCAAAATGGAATTTTGCTAGCCGTTCGCCGGTCATTGCCTTTGAAGAGGCATACCAGGGCGACACGTACCAGCGCCGCAAGTTTCGCTTCCTGGGACGCAACGTCCGGGTGGAAAAAAACGAAAAGCGCTTCCATGAACTCAGCTACCCGCACAGTGAGCCGGTAAAGTCGCAGTCGAATGAGACATACGATGTCAGCACCAGCGGTGGCTACCAGGATCTGCTCGGCGCGTTCTACTACGTTCGCAGCACCGGAAAGGTACCAAAAGTGGGGGAGGTTCTGCGGGTACCGGTTTTGCCCGCAGGTTCACGGCGTACCCTCGTGCTGAAGGTGCTCGCGCGTGAGAAGCGCACCGATGTACCTTTTTTTGGCACTCGTGAAATTATCCATGTGAAGTCGGCGCTGGCAGACGAAGGCAAGGGCAAACAACCACAAGGCAATATCTTCTTTAATACGCAGTCGCAGATCGATATGTGGATTACTGCCGATGAAAGTTTTGTCCCGGTGAAAATCTGGACTGAAGTGCCATACCTCGGTACGGCCTACATCCTGCTAGAAAACTACTCGCAGCCGTGAAATATCCTACCCGATTGTGGCATAGCCACAATCGGGTAAGTATTAAACCAGCGTACGATCTGCCGCTGGCAGGTGCGGTACGCTGTTGAAAGTCTGTAGCTCCCATTGGCTCTTGTCGTAGACCAGCGCGTGCAACGAGGTGTTATAGATGCGCCGCATCAGCCCAAGAGTCTTTGGCTGCGAGAGCCCCAGCGCTTCACCCGTCAGCAAAGCAATCGGCCCCCCCGAAGTTACCGCCAAAACTCTCTGCGTCTGGTCTGAAGGTGTCGTCGTTGCGGCTTGCACTACCAGCGCGCCGAGCACACGTGCACGAAACGCCGGAAAGCTCTCAGCCTCGTCAAAATCCTCGCCCATTGCAACCCATTCGCGCAGAATGATACCCGTCAGCTGTTTGAAGATATCACCCTTGTCTGGCGAATTATCGTGCCGTGCACGGTTCCACTGTTTCAACAGCTCGGCAAATTCAGAATGCCCATGCCGCAGTTTACCCGCGATAATTGCCCAGACGCGCAGGTCAAATTCGGCGAATGCGGGGTGGAGTTCAGCAGCAGGCAGTGACTGATTGCTGGCTGCATATGCAGCTGTAATCGCTTCGAGTGTCTGTCGTTGTCGCTTTAATCCGCCATGCAGGACGCGCGAAAACTGGTATCGGTTTGCTGCGAGCCACTCGCCGATCTTGCGCGCCTGTTCATGCCCACGTTCGGTCAGCTGGTCGTAATTTTCGCCGGCGCTGTCTGCCTGGCCATGGCGGATCAGAAACAGTTCAGTCATAGTCTGCCCACGCCGCCACGGCCCGCCATCTCTGGCCCAGGCAGATTACTCCACCCCATAGCGTGGGTTCGACACCTGCAGGTTATGCTTCAGCAGTTCTCTGACAGCGTGCCATTCGTTGCCCCCGGGCATTGTCTTTTCCTCGCGAATTTTGCGGGCAACCTTTTTTGCGAGACGCTGTGCGGTCTGCCAGAGTTCGCGATCAGGCTGTGCCGTGTCGGCCTTTTCGCCCACGAGCTTCGAGAGCAGCTGTACATCCTGCTCGAGCAGTGGCCTGCTGTTTTTCAGTTCGCGCGAAACCACGCCGAGCATGTTCCACGAGACGAGCGTCTTGTAGGCCAGCGCGTCGTTGTCTTTCACGAAAGGCAGGATTTCTTTCAGTAAGAATTCCTGGATCGCGTCTATGAGGTCGGTGTGTTCAGGGCGGTATTGCATAGGGTACCTTCTTTTTAATTGAGCACCGCGCCTTCTATAAGGCGCATCGCTTCGAGTTCCATTTCGGCGACACGGCGGCCTATCGATGCAAACTCAATGCCGCGGTCCTTGCCTGAGAGGTGGCGCTCTCCCTGTTGTGCAGCACCGATGGCCCAGCGAATATTGCCCATGATTTCCCAGAAGCGGATCTTGGCTGGATCGAGCTTTACGTTTGCCTGACCTTCATAGTGCGGATAAAAATCTCCAGGCGCGGCAAATCCGCCGATTTCATTTTTTACTTTGCCGAAGCGCCAGTCGCGCATGCGTATATAACCGATATCTTCGTGGCGGTCGCTCCAGTGCGCGAATTCCCAATCTAAAATGCCGGTGAGTCCGGGCCCAGTGGGCCCGGACTCACCGATCATAAAATTGCCCGAGCGGAAGTCGCTGTGCGCTAGCACGACCTTGTCGGTCACCGGCGCATTGGCCTCGGCCCAGTTCAGGCAGAGTTCAATCGCAGGGTACCCTCCGGGCAACTCATCGAGCAGCCGGCGGCAATCGGCAACTGCCGAGAGCGCGACATCGTTCGTGCCGGGCCGAAGGCCGCGATCGAGAAACGGCAGAATCGCCGGTGAATATTCAATGCTGTGTATTTTGGCGAGGTTCACTGCGACATCTGCCGCGAGGCGTTTGAAATCGATCTTCTTGCTCTTGAGAATCTCACGAGGGTTCGCCGTACCTTCAATCTTCTGCATCAGATAGAAAGGGTGGCCAACAATCGAAGCATCTTCACTGAGCCATTTAACCGGCGGGGTGAGCACTCCGGCCGCGACGGCTTGTTCGATCACCTGGTATTCCTGTGGCCGGGTGAGTGAACCGAGTAGGGCGCCACCCTTGTCGGTGCGCAGAACCAGTGCCTGTTCTTGCCCGGCAGCTTTGATCCTCGTCAGGTAATTATCCTGGCAGGCTCCACCCGACAGCTGCCTGAACTCGGCCAGTTCGACGGGAGCGCCGGATTTTTCACCCAGGTATTGCAGCAGCTTGTCAGTGCGCATGGGTCATTCCAGTGGATGCGTTCAGGATGTCGTGCCGCTTGCGGTCGTCAATTCTTCAAAACTCCTGCACTCAATCAATCTTTCGTGAAAAAGTTGACAGCACTGTCAACTTTGGTTTCGAGAGCTTATGCAGAATGCGAACACCGAAAACAAAAAGCTCACCGTGCGCAAGGGGCCGGCGCGCATACCGGAAAATCCCCGCACCGTGTTTTCTGGCAGCCTTGTTGTTTCGCATTTTTTCAACGCGATGAGCCTGCTGTTTCCGCGCGGCGAAGAATTCTTCATCGATAGTGTACGCAAATTCGCCGACCGCACGCCGCCGGAGCTTAAGGACGAGGTGAAGGCTTTTATTGGCCAGGAAGCCATGCATGGCAAAGTGCACCGCAACTGGAACAACAACACGCAGGAAAAAGGCTACGACGTCCGCGTGGTTGCAGAGCTGATGGAAAAGGTGCTCGGCAATTTCGATCGCCTCGACTTCATTCACCCTGCATTGGGGTTGTCGATGACGGCGGCGCTCGAACACGTTACGGCCACGCAGTCGGCGTGGTTCTTGCGGCATCCTGAATTTGTCGGTCGCCTCGAAGAAAGTGCGCGCGACATCACGCTGTGGCATTCATGCGAAGAGATCGAGCACCGCCACGTCGCTTTTGATCTGCTCAAGGCAGTCGATGACAGTTATGCGCTGCGCATCGGCGGACACCTTCTGGGGCAGGTATTGTTGTGGGGTAGTGCCTTTTACGGTTTGGGGCTGATCTTGTCGCAGGAAAAATCCGCTTCGTTTACAGAAATGGTCGCCGACCTGCGCCGCAACCTGCCCGGTCTTGCTGAGTTTTCGAAAAACAATATCGTGCAGTTCTTTGAATACTTCAGGCCCGACTTTCACCCCGAAGACGACGACAGCCGTCCGTTGGCACGCGCGTATCTGGCTGAGAAGAAGATTGCTTAGGGCAGCAGTGCCCTGTCGTCCATCGTCGTGTAAATCTGGTCGCCGCTCACGTAGCAGGCAGCAACCTGTGGCGCCTGGCCAATAGATACGTCGAGCCTCACATGGTGATGCAGTGTCCTGCCTTCATGTTTGAAGATCCGCGGCCAGCGCGCGGCATTGACGCATAAAACCCCGTCTTTCACTGCCCACCACTGTTTCGGTTTCTTGCCGTGCTTGGTCGGGTAGTGCATGTGCCCCGCGATCACGGCGAGTGGCGCCTTGCCGACCGAGTGCGCGTAGGTAATCGCTTCGGCAAGGTCTGCATCGCCGAAGTCGGTTTCTTGCGGCAGAAAATCCGCTCCCCACATATCGGTCGCTTTGCTGCCTAGACCAAGCGGCCCGTGGTGCGCGAGAAGCAGGTAGGGGGAGTTTACCCTTTCGATGAGGCTCTTGATCTTCTCGCGGCTTTCTTCGATTGTCGAGACGCCATATTCTTTCTCGAGAAAGGGCCTGAAGTTGACCGTTCTGTTCGTACTGCCCATCGAAAACGGCCGTGCGGCGACCATCTGCAAATTGCCTGGCAGTGTGTGCAGCGAATAGCCACAGAGCTCAGCACCCTTTAGATCAGCCTTTAACCGCTGCATACGCCCGGGTTGTGACGAAGCACCGAAGTTGATGAGAAACTGGTTCTGCGTGACTTCGCCGATGATGGCACGCACGCCCGTCGTGTCGTGGTTTCCGGGAATCAGGTACGCCGGCTTCGCGAGTTGGTTGAGTACCGGCAGCAGCCTGAACATGCTGTCGGGGTTCTTCGAGGCAAGATCGCCGACAAAGAGCAGCGCGTCATAGTCAGAGGCATTGAAGAAGCGCACGTCTTCTTCGTCGAACTGCATGTGCGCGTCGCCGATGATAGCAAGTTTGGTCATCGCTTTCATTTCTCCAACCCCGCCCGCCAGTAAGTAACACCCGCAAAGCCGTGCGTGGCCACCAGTTTTTCGTAGTGCTCGTAGAGCGAGCGTGCGGGGTAGTAGGCCTTGCTCCCGTTAATATTCTTCACGCGGCAGCCATCCTCTTCAGTCTCTTTTGCCGGCAACTTCTCAAAGGCCCGTTTTGACAGGGCGCGTGCCTTCTTGCCCGTGAACTGGTATCCGTAGAGTGGCGCTCCCAGCCAGATCTTTTCGGGCGGGAGCTTTGAAAATTCTGCGACATTGGCATCGAGCCACGAAATGGCGCTCACACAACCTGCGGCTGTACCGTTGCGGTGCAGGTCGTATAACATGAACACGATGCCGTCGGCGAAATGTGCCAATTGTTCGGGCAGAAAGAAGGCGCTCCACTTTTGTGGCATACCAACCGGGGGGAAAACAGTCACATAGAGGTTTACTGGCTCTGGCAGCGCAGTGCGCAAGGTGTGGACAAATTCTACGTATGCCTCGGCGAGGCCCGGGCCATTGTACTCAAAATCCAGGTGAACCGCGCGGACGTGAGGCAAGCCCGCGACAGCATCGCGTAGGTTATCGGCAGCCCGCTTTGTGGCAGCACGCGTGTTCAATAACCGGTTTCCTTCATCGACCGATGCCTCTGTGATGAGTAAATGTTGCTCGAGGTCGGCGCGCTGGCGACCTAGCAGTTCGACTGCATCGCGGTGTTGCAGCCGCAGGCTGCCGTCGCCCTTGAAGCTACCGGCAAGCCATGCAGCACCGGTTACCTGCATTCCCTGCACACGGTAATCGTACTTTTCGGGCAGCTGGTCAGGCAGAGCGTACAGGATGTGGCGGGCGGTGGGTGGCTTTTTCGCTTTCGGGGGAGCGCATGCGGCAAGTGCCATCAGGCCGCAGGAGGTCAGGATTCTTGCCAGGCGTATCATTTTCCCAGGTAGTGCGGCGTTCGCTTTTCATGAAACGATTCTATCGCTTCGCGAAAGTCTGCCGTTTGGTTGAGCTGAAATTGTTCGCGTAGTTCAAACTGCTGCGACTGCTGCAAAAACTCGGCGTACGAAAAATCTGTGATGCGTTTGTTGAGCGTCACAGCAAGCGGCGGCAGCGCAAGAATTTTTTTCACGAAGTTTGCGCTGGTTGCCGCGAGCTTTTCTTCAGGCACTATTTCAGTCAGGAAACCCCATTCGAGCATTTGCCGCGCGGAAAAATTTTCGCCCAGCATCGCCATACGCTTGACCGCAGAAACTCCCACCAATCGCGTCACGCGATGTAGACCCATGATCACGCCGATACTGCGCTTCACCTCGGGTAGCGCAAAAACCGCGCGGTCGGTGCTGATGCGAAAATCGGCGCAGGCTGTGAGAATGATGCCGGCACCAATGCAGAAGCCTTTGATCTCGGCGATGATCGGGCGCGAAATTGCCTCGAAAGCATCGATGCACCTTTGTCCCGCGCCGAGGTGATCGGCGTAAGGTTTGTACTGTTGGCCAGCCATCTGGCTTATCACGCCAACATCCATACCGATCGATGTGTGCTTACCTTCACTGCGCAGTACAACCACCCGTACCGTGCTGTCCTGTTCGATCTGCTCGCTCAGCTGCCGCAGCTCTTCGAGGCACTCGAGGTTGATGTTGTTGCCGTGTTCTGGCCGGTTGAGCGACAGGGTTGCCACCCCGTCGTCCACGCTGAACAGCCAGTGGCGCGGCGTCATGCCTTCAGCAGCTTTTCGATATCGCCCGCGATATCTTCAGGCTTGGTGTTGGGAGCATAACGCTTCACCGGGTTGCCGTTCTTATCAACGAGAAACTTCGTGAAGTTCCACTTGATCGCCTCGAGGCCCAGTATGCCCGGCTTTTCAGAGGTGAGAAATTTATACAGCGGGTGTGCGTTACTGCCGTTGACGTCGATCTTACCGAACATCGGAAATTTGACGCCGTAGTTGACCTGGCAGAATTGCTCGATCTCTGTTTCTGAGCCTGGCTCTTGTGCGCCGAACTGGTTGCAGGGAAAGCCGAGAATCACAAAACCCTGGTCCTTGTACTTCTCATAGATAGCTTCGAGACCTGCGTACTGCGGGGTAAAGCCGCACTTGCTCGCGGTGTTCACGATAAGTACTACCTTACCTTTGTATTCTGCGAGGCTCTTTTCTTTGCCGCCGAGCGTTGCGGCGCTGAATTCATGTATTGTCTGTGCCATACTGGTTTGGAAATTAATTAAACAGGTGCGGAATAGCAATATTTGATTTTAGGAGGCCCGGTCAGCACCTGGGCGCCTGTCAGCCACCGAGTGTGTATTTGACCGTCACCTCAAAATAGTGCAACCAGGCAAAGGTATAGACGCTGCCGCCGCCCTCTGAACCACCTTCGACGGTACGGTAGCCGCCCGAAACCGACCAGCTCTTGTCAAAGTCATATGCCAGCTTCAGCGCAATGTCCTCGGCTCTACCGAACGGAGAGACCAGGGCGTCACCGTAGAATTCGAGTGTCCACGCGGGGGCAAAGTGGTAGCCGACGTAGAAGTGCAGAAGGGGCACAAACCCCAGGTCGTCTTTGGCTGCAACCACGCTGCCCTGCTGCAGCTGTATGCGGGCATCGCGTACTTTGCCCGTGAAACCACCCATCAAGGTCCACTTGTCGCTGTTGAAGAACTGGTAGCGGTAAGAAAGGCGGTACGAGTTGAATTTGTAGAGGAAGTCAGTGCTTTGCGTGTTACTGAACGTGGTACCCTGGTAGCTGATATTTTCATTGAATCGCTTCTGTCCTTCGACAGAAAGCGGCGCCCACAGTCCCAGGATTTCATGGTTCTTGAGAAACCGAAATCCGGCATAGACGCGGTATGCAGCAAACGGGCCTGCCGCGCCGTCAGAGAGCGAAAAGCGTGTGCCTGAATTCGCCGGAATCTGCACGTCGTTGCGGCTCTGGAAGACAATGCCTCCGCCGCCTTCGACCCAGAGTTTGCTGTCGGGTGTTTGCTGGGCGAGCGCAGGCGCCAATGTGCCGCCGATCAGCAAGATTCCCGTGAATAAATATCTAAGGCCCTTCATGTCCAAGCAACTTTGCATTCTCCAAGCGCCGGTAAAGACTTATTGAGTTTCAGACAGACTGCTGAAGCGCATGCTACAGGTGCTGGCCGGCTGCGGAAACTGGTCGAACGGCTGGCTGCCCTCTGGCGGCGAGCGGCTTTTCTGCTTGGCTTTGTAAGAATATTTCCGCAGATTGACGAATGCAGTCGATCAGGCAACAAGCGGCGAGAATCAGGCTCTATCTACTGGACCGCTGGCAAAAAATTACTCCCCGGCTTTCCAGCGCTTTCAACCGCGCATTGTCTGTAACTCGAACGGCAGGTCTTTGGTTGCGCGAGCGGGCCGTGCTTCTCTGGTCCCGCCTGCCAGCTTCTCGCGCGGTGCGCATACCTGTCGCGCTCGCGCTCGCGACGGTATTCCTTGGAATTCCCGCATTTGCCTGGTTTGGTTCGGGCAAAGAAATGAATTTGTCGGTTCCGGATTCGCCACGCAAGGCAACTGCAATAGACGACAAGGTGCTGACGGTGATTCAGGCAACGCCCGAAGGCAAGATATCTATCGGCGACGAGCGTAAAGAAATTTTCGTCGTCTTCAGCCACCCTATGGTTCCTCTCGCGACGCTCGATGACGCGACAAAGGGAGTGTTCACTATTTCGCCCGCAATCAAGGGCCGCTACCGCTGGTATGGTAGCCGTATCTCGGCATTCGTGCCCGAAGAGGACTGGAAACAAGGTGTCGAGTACACGGTCAAAATACCCGCCGGCATTGCGGCGGTGACCGGGCAAAAACTTTCGGCGGCGAAAACTTTCACGTTCCGTTTCGAAGTACCACCGCTCGAAGTGCGCGAGGTGTATCCGCAACAGTACGACAAGATCAGGTACAGCGAACAATTTCGCATTGCGTTCAATTTTCCCGTCAGCGCCGCCGCATTGAAGAGTAAGTTGCGACTGCGCGTCAACGGCGCCGCGAAACCGTTCGCGCTGCGCGCGTCAGAGGAGCGTGATTGGCGGGGGCGAAAGCTGAAGCGTGACGGCAAGGTCTGGCAGGTTGTACCCGATGCCCCATTTCCGAAAGCAGGCAAGGTCATACTGTCGGTTGAGAAAGGGCTCAAGGCCGACGGAATTCTGACTGAACTGCAGCAGGAGTCTGAGCGTGCGTATGAGACTTTTGGCGACCTGACTTTTGAATTCAAGGAACCAGGCAGTTCGTGGCGTGAAAGGTATGAAGCAGGCTTCTACTTTTCCAACCCCGTCAACGCCCGCACTGCGGCGCAGGCGATCCGCTTTTCTCCCGGTCGCAAGGCAATCGCGCTGCCGTACGGCGAGACCAGGCGCATCGACCTGACTTCATTTAACCTTGAACCCGGCGAGTCGTACAAAGTTACCCTTGCGCCGTTCGCCGATGTTTTCGGAAACAGGCTTAAGGCGGGGGGTACATTCGAAATCACAATGCCTGATCGCGAACAGTTCTTCGAGCGCATCGAAGCAGGTTCGGTTATCGAAGCTGCCATGGCGCAAAATTATCCTCTCACGGTTTCAAACCTCGATTCTCTGACTGCAGAAATTGCCGAATTCCAGGTGAGTGATGTGCTGTCTTTTGCGGCCGATGCGAACGCATACTCGCTGCGCGGCTTTCTCGAAAACAAGGCGGCAGAAAAATCGGTCAGCTTCAGGACGAATATCAGGCGCAACGGCATCGGTCGCGCGGCGTTTGATTTAAGCCCCTATTTGAAGCAGAACCGCGGCTGGCTGCTTGCGCGTATTGTTGACCCGCGTGACACAACAAACCGGCGCTCAACCGTGACAGAAGCGATCCAGTCAACCGATCTGGCGCTGACGGCTCGTCCCGCCCTGGGTGGCAGCCACACGTGGGTGCATTCTCTCACAGGGGGAGCGCCCATTGCGGGGGCAAAAGTGACCCGCTATACGCGAAAATCACGCGACGGGTCCTGCACAACCAACGCCGAAGGCTATTGCCTCATTGTGGAGGCAGAACCGGGCGATGAGAATGCGGTGATCACCTATATTGCTGAAAAGGACAACGACAAGACCTTCGTCAGCTCACGCGAGCATCGCCTGTCGGTGAACCCCGGTGGCGGCTACTTCGCGCACGACACCAGTCGTGCCGACATTAAGGGAGTTATCGTCTTTGACAGAAAACTGCACACGCCGGGCGATACTGTCTACTTTAAAGCGGTTCTTACCGAAAAACAGGGCGATCAGCTGCTGCAGCTGAAGAAAAAATCCGTCGACGTCGAGATCAGCGACGCTTCGGGCAAAACGATACTCAATTCGACGTACAAAACTTCGCAGCAGGGCGGTATCACGGGTGAAGTGAGCATACCCAAAGACGCTCCGCTCGGGCACTACACGGTTGCGCTGAAACCCGACGGCTACACCAACAAATCGGTGCAGGACACATTCCAGGTCGAGGAGTTTCGGCCTGTGACATTCAGCGTCAATACCTCGGGTTTGCGCGACGCGGTCGCCGGACAAACGCTCGATGCGCGCATTGAAGCCAGTTACCTTTTCGGCGCGCCGATGCAAAATGCCCGCTTTGACCTCAATATTTCACGGCAGAAGTTCAACCAGAGTTTTGATAACTACCCGGAGTTTAATTTCGGGGACCAGAGGTATTCGTATTTCGGTGAAACCGAGGAGCAGGATACGGGGTTTTTTACCGGTGAATCGGGGCGCCTTGGCCCCAACGGAAAGTATGACGTGAAGCTGGTTCTTACTCCCCTCTTGTTTAGTGAGACCATTGACCTGCCAGCCCAGCAAAAAATCCAGCTTGCTTCAACCTACAACCTCACGGTCGACGCCACGGTGAAGGATGTCGATGACAAAAGCGTCAACAACCAGCAGACGACGCGAGTATTCGCAGGCCGCAGCGCCGTGGGCATTCGGGCGCAACAGCGCTACGGCAAAACCGGCAGTGAAATGCCGTTTGAGATTGTGGCAGTAAAGAATGACGGCTCCGATACGGGCATTGTTCCGGTCGAAGTGCGGTTTGTCCACGTCACCTGGAAAAGTGTGCGCACTCAGGGTGCTGACGATTCGCTGCAGACGCGCAACAATGCCGTGCGCACGCTGGCCTCGGTGCAGACCGTCGCAGCAGGCAGCAAACCACAGGTCATTTCATTCAGACCCGAAAAAGGCGGAGAGTATTATATACTAGCGCGGCCTGAGGGCGAGGCCGCATTTGCGCGGACATCCTTCTACGTCTCGGGCGATTCCGAAGGATTCTACCTGCGTGACGATGATTCAGTGACGCTGATTGCCGACAAGGCGCGCTATAAACCCGGCGACACGGCCAACATTGTTGTGCAATCACCTGTTAGGACCGGGAGGGTGATTCTTTCGATTGAACGCGAAAAAATCTACTGGCAGAAGCAGGTCGAGATTACCGACTATGCGGTACCTGTCGCCGTCCCCATTAAAGAAGAGTTCTTGCCCAATGTGTACCTGACAGCATTGATACTGAAACCGCGCGAGAAGTTGTCGAAACGCACGCTGTACGAAGATCTTGGTGCGCCGGCTTTCAAGGTAGGTTCGATCAATCTGCCGGTAGATGCCAGTTCGCGCCGGGCGCGCTTTGAGCTGGCGTACGACCGTACGCAGTATGGACCGGGAGATTCCGTACACATTTCGATTGCGACAGAGCCGGGGGCCGAAATTGCCCTGTCGGTAGCTGACCGCGCCGTACTCGATCTCGTGAACTACCGCTTTCCCGACCCGGTGAAGAATTTCTTCCATGACTGGCCACTCGCGATCGAGCTCTTTGAGAACCGCCACGCGATTATTCACCAGTACGACTTTTCTGCAAAGGGAACCAACCCGGGTGGCGGACCGGGAGAGTATGCTGAAGGAATGGGGCCGGGCGGTTTCGCGCTCGATAGCGAAAGCGGCACGCGCAAAAATTTTCGCTATACCGCATTCTGGAAAGGAGATATCGTCGCCGACAAGACAGGTAAGGCTGAGGTGAAATTTAACCTGCCCGATAACCTCTCGACATTCCGGATCATGGCGTTGACCGCAGCCGACGGCAAGTACGCCGAATACGAGAAGGAGTTCAGGGTACAGAAGGCTCTTGTCGTGCAACCGCTGGTGCCGCGTTTCATACGCCCGGGCGATGAGCTGGGGCTGGGTGCTGTTGTCATCAACCAGACAGGGCAAGACGGAGATTTTGCGGTGAATCTCGCGGCAGATCTGCTCGCGGCTGGCGACAACAAACAGCTCCACATCAAGGCGGGAGAGGCCGTCGAGGTCAGTTTTCGGTCACGCATTCACCTCGAGAAATATGCGGCTCTGCTCAAGGCGCACCGCGAGAAACCCGCAGAAGTTAAGACCGAACAGGCAAGCGAGCACGCGATCCAGGTTACAGGTTATGTGACTGCCCGCGCGCTCGCGGCGGATGAACTTGTGCGCAAAGGCTTCAAAAAAGATGATCTCACCGACCGGGTGAAGGTTGAGTTTCCTGTACTGGAGTCGCCCGCGGCCGAAGCCTTTGCGATTGCAGGCTTCACCGATTCGCGCGCCGAAGAAGCCGTGAAAATACCTGCACCTGCAGACACGCTCGGCAACCTCGGCTCGTTCGAGATGTCAGTTGCGTCGACGGCCCTCGTCGGTCTGGAGAATGCATTCCGGTTTTATGGATCGAACCCGTATTTCTGCCTCGAGCAGCGTGCATCGGCTTTCCAGCTCGCCATCACCTCGGGCGAGTTGCTGCAGAGTTTTGCTATCAGACCCAGCGCCGCAGAGGACTATGATTTTGGCCGAATCGAACAGCTTTTCCTGGGCGAGTTGTCGCAGTTCGTCAATACCGACGGCGGCTTGCTCACCTGGAAGCCGAATCCGCGTTACCCTGAAAAATCCAACCCTTACCTGACTGCCTACGTGCTGACTATCCTGCAGCAGGCCGAGAAGAAAAAATTCGGCGCAGACCGCAAAATCCGTGCAGGAATGGTAAAGTTTCTCGAAGATTACCTGAAACAGGAAGTGAAGGGCAGTGCTTCGTGGGCGCTCGAGTCGTACGCGCTGATCAACCTGGCCCTTGCACGCGAAGGAGCCTACAAGAAAGACCTGGCAAAATTCCTGCTCAAGAATGAAGCCCTTCTTTCGGTGCGTGCAAAGGCCCGACTTGCACTCGCGATAGCTCACAAGGAAAAACTTACCTCTTACAAAGACGATGCGGATGTACGGCGCCTGGTCGAATTTTTCAGAAGCCGGCTCGAGGTCACGACTACTTCTGCGATGATACGCGAGATTGCCAACGCCGAAATGACAGAAGCTTACTATTCGCCGACTTCTGCACTCGCGTTGGTGCTCCAGGTGATGATCGACCTTGACCGGGATAACCCGCTGATACCGCAGATCGTCAACCACCTGTTGCGAAACCGCAACTCGTACGATACGCACTCCGTCGGCCTGACGGCGGCGTCGCTCGACAGCTACCGCGCAGCGTACGAAGCCTCGGGCAGTCCCTTTGACTTCATGGCCGAAATTAGTCTCGCGGGAAACAGCGTCTTCAGCCAGAAGCTCAACTCGCACAGGTTAGAGCGGTTCACTCGGTCGTTGACTCTGCCCGAGCTGCGCCGCCTCGGCAAAACCGGTGTGGTACAGCCTTTCGTGATCAGCAAATCGGGAGAAAAAGGTCGCCTCTACTATACGGCGCGCCTCAACTATGCAACCTCTCGTCTTGCTGAGCAACCGCGCGACGAAGGCATCGAGATGCACCGCAATCTTTTTGCGATAGAAAAAGTCAATGGCCGCCAAATGGCGCGCAAGGTGCGGGGTGACCGACTCAAGCGGGGTGAGCTTTACCTGCAGAAGCTTATGCTCACGACTACCAAACCGTACTTCAATGTTGTGCTGGTAGACCCGCTCGCTTCGCAGACAGAGATCATGAACGCTGCGTTTGCCACGGAGAGGGCCGCGGCGACCAATGTCGCTGAACCGGCAGACGGCGCAGAAAATTCCAATGCCGGTCATGCCAGCGAAGAGAGCTACTATTTCGGTACGGAACCGACGCGCACCGAATACCGCCACGACAAGGTGGTCATGTTCTTTGACTACCTGCCGCCCGGCTACCACGAGTACAGGTATTTTGTGAGGCCATTGGTGCGGGGGCGCTCGGTGCATCCTGCGGGGCAGGCCAAGCTGATGTATGAACCTGAAGTATTCGGGCGCAGTGCATCGCAGTTTGTTGTGGTGGAGTGAGAGCGCGGCACTTCTGGTGGCTTCTGGCCTGCCTCGGCGCAGCAGGCCTCTTCTGGCCGGTGGGAGAAGCGCGCCTGCACCGGTTTTACCCGTTGCGCTTGTATTCCCGCGAGCAGATCCTGCTGAAAGAGTTCACCAATAGTGCAGGCGCTTACGGCTCTCTTCTGCCGCTCGACAAGTACCCGCAGAACCTCGTGCAGGCAGTGCTGCAGGCAGAAGACCGTCGCTTCTACTACCACCCCGGTTTCGACCCGTTCGCGATTGCACGCGCGGCGTGGGTCAATTTTAGGGGAGGCAAGATCTCTTCGGGTGCATCAACCATTACCCAGCAGCTCGCGCGCATCGTGTACCACGACTGGATGCCGCGCAACCGGTACCTGCGAAAAGTAATCGAGATCATGCTCAGCGCAAAGCTTTCACTCACGGTGTCGAAAGACCGCCTGCTCGAGGCTTACCTCAACCAGGTGCCGATGCCGTTCAACTCTTCGGGCATCGAAGCTGCGGCTGTGCGTATTTTTGGCAAACATCCGCAGCTTCTGGGCGATGAGGAAGTCGTTGCCCTCGCGGTGATGATTAGCCGGCAGCAGTTTACGCGGCCATCTTTTTTGGCGGGAGTGAACAACCTGTGGCCCCGGGTGTTCGCAGATCGCCCGTTCAATGCCGCCGAATTTTCGAAGCAACTGGCTGCTCCCAAGCCGTTGTCGCGTCAGGCCGCGGCTGATTCGCGCCACTTCATTCAATGGCTGAAAGAAAACGAAATCCCTCTCGCAGGCAGTCTGCAGAGCGAGGTATCTGCGCGGCTGAACGAAGAGACTATGCGCATCGTCCGGAACGAAATGCCGGCCCTGAAGCCACAGGGTGCTGAGCACGCTGCGGTGGTCATTCTCGAGACGGGCAACGGACCTGCGGATATTCTGCGGGCGATGACGGGCTCTGCCGATTTCGGCGAAGAAAAAACCGGCGAAATCAATCACGCCGTGCGCATACGATCTGCCGGCAGTACGCTCAAACCCTTCGTCTATGCCCTCGGCTTTGACGAGGGCCTGTTTGGGGCTGCGACAGTTTTTTCCGACTCGGAGCAGGCTTTCGCTACTGGTAGCGAAAATGCCACGTACCGGCCGCACAACAACGATATGCGCTACTGGGGTACCATGACGCTCCGAGAAAGCCTCGTGGCCTCGCGCAACGTACCGGCGATTGCGGCGGTCAACGCAGTGGGAGTTAACAGGCTTCTGCGCCTGCTGCAGCGATCGGGTATGCGCCACCTGACGGAATCGGCAGACTACTACGGCCCCGGCCTTGCGCTCGGCAGCGGTGGTACAACTTTGCTCCATCTCGCCCGCCTGTACTCTGCGCTCGCGCACGACGGGCAGATGCGCCCGTTGCTGCTCGGCCATTTTGATAAGCGCGAGGTCAGTGTCGGCGAAAACGTGCCTCTCATGCAGCCAGAGACAGCTGATCGCCTCAGGCACATGCTGCAGGACAGGCCGTTGCGTCGCCGCGCATTTGGCGCACGCAACTTCCTCGATTTTCCCTTTCCCGTTGCGGCAAAGACCGGTACCTCGAAAGATTACCGCGACGGCTGGGTTGCGGGCTTTATTCCAGGCTATACAGTCGCGGTTTGGGTGGGTAACTCGAGCGGCAGGCCCATGCAGTCGGTATCGGGTGCATGGGGTGCCGGCAGAATTTTTCACCAGGTCATTCGTCTTCTTGCCGGCAACCGGCGGCAGCCTTTCACTTACCGTAACACCCTGCGCGAGGTTTACGTCTGCCGCCGTTCGGGCAAGATTGCGCAGGCGATGTGTCCAGCACACAAAGAACTGATAGCCGTAAGTGAAAAAACTCCGCCCGATTGCCCGCTGCAGCATGGCGCTCTTGACCAGCAGGCAGCGAACGAATACGTGCAGCTGCTTTCGCCGACACCTGGTGAAAGATTTTTATTGCATCCCGGGGAAAGTGCGCGACGGCAACAAATTCCGATTGTTGCGCGGCTGCCGGCAGGCAAGGCGTATAGGTACGCGCTCAACGGCGAAACCCCGCGCCCCCTGGCGGGTAGGGACTTTCGCGAGCTTAAATCCGGCGATTACACCCTGCGGTTGTTCGAGGGCGAGTTCCCGGTCGAAGAAGTCGAATTTTCCGTGCGTTGAAATCACCGCACCCGGATATACAACAGTCATTTACACACCCTTTGCCGCTTGGTCTCTAACCTATGTCTCCCGATATCAACTACGCCAAGGCCGATGAACTGGCGATTCTGATCGAAGAACGGTTTCTGCAGCTTGTGCAGGAAGGTGCATTCGCCGACCTCGAACCACACCTGACTGCGCTCGCCGCGACGGGCAATGAAGACCAGGCGGTGACGCTTTCGCTGCAGCTGCGGCTTTCTGATTCTGAGCGCGAGCGCGAGGTCATCGTCAGTGAAACCAGCCGCGCCTGGCTCGCCGACGGTGAGACGATGGACTTCAACAACAGCGACGCCGCAGTGCGTTACCTCTGCGACGGCGAGATCAGGGTGTTCCAGCATTCGAGCTGCCCGCACTGCTGGGGTGAATGGGAAGACAAACACCATAATCCCACCTGCCCCGACTGCGGCTATGCGCTCGGCAACCAGGTGAAGATACTGATGGATGACAATGTCTGCCCGTATTGCCTCGAAGGCAAGGTCTCGCGGCAGGAACCGCAGTGCTCAACCTGTGGCGAAGTCGTCGAAGAACGTTTCGTGAGCTGGGGATGAAGCTTCGCAACTTCGTTCCCCTCATTCTTTTTATTCTGTTCACTCTGCCCGGCGGCGCAGCATTCCTGTTCGCGTGGGTGGGATTTCCCCTCGTCATGAGCCTGATGCAGGTTGTGCATGCATTGCTCATGTTCCTGGTATACCGCGCGTCGCTGCGCAGTGCAGCGAAAAATTCTGCCAGCCCGATCGCGGTGCCCCGGCAGGCATACCTGCCGCTGAAGCTTAACCTGGCATTGTATTTCATTGTTGGTGCGCCACTAGTCTGGTTTTTCGCCAACAGCCTGACGGTGCTCCAGACCGGGTACTTGTTGCAGCAGTTGGGTTATGCCTTTGCCTGTTATTCGGGCATGCTTTTCGTGACGCGTTCGGCTTCTTAAGTTGCGTTGACGCGCGATGAGCGCTGCGCCCGCTGTGCCATGCGCTTCGCGAACCGCCGCGCTGCAGGCAAGCTACTGGCAGAGCAGATCAGTCTTGATCTGCCAGCTGAACCCCGCCTTACCCCTGTTGTGCTCGGTCTGCCGCGCGGCGGAGTTCCCGTGGCTTACGAAGTGGCGCGTGCACTCGCGTCACCGCTCGACGTCTGGCTCGTGCGCAAGATCGGCGTGCCGGGGCAGGAAGAACTCGCCGCGGGCGCGATTGCCGACGGCGGTGTTGCCACGTGGAACAACGATGTACTCGCATACGAAGGCCTGACCCCCGCTGATCTTGCGCCAACTGTCGCACGCGAACGCGCAGAACTCGAACGCAGGCGGCATGCCTACTGCGGCGACCACCGGCCGCCCGCGGTGAAAAACCGGCGTGTGATACTGGTCGACGACGGCATCGCCACGGGTGCGAGCCTTTTTGCCGCGATTGAATCTCTGCATCATGTGGGAGCTTCTTCTGTCTGGGTGGCAGTACCCGTGGCGCCGCCTGACACCGTGGCGCGTTTACGCACCCAGGTCGAGGGAGTAACTTGCTTGCTCATGCCTGACAATTTTCGTGCAATTGGCCTTTGGTACGATGACTTTGCGCAGACAAGCGATGCAGAAGTGGTACGCCTGCTCGCCGATGCACGCGCAGCGTTCGGGTAGGTTATGGCGCCGGGCAGAGAAGTGATAATTCCGCTCGAGCGGTCGCAGATCGCTGCGACGCTGGGGCTCCCCGCTGCTGCGCGGGGCCTTGTGATCTTCGCGCATGGCAGCGGTTCATCGCGTTTCAGTTCGCGCAACCGTGCGGTTGCAGAGCTCTTGCAGCAGCACCAGCTCGTGACGCTGCTCATCGATTTACTCACTGAAAAAGAGGCGGTTATCGATGAGCGCACGCGGCAATACCGGTTCGATATTCCGCGGCTCGCAGCCCGCGTCGTCGCGGGTATCGCCTAGGCAAAGCGTGAAACTGCACTACAGCACGTGGCCGGGCACATTGGCCTTTTTGGCGCGAGCACGGGTGCAGCAGCAGCGCTCATTGCGGCGGCGGAGTGTCCTCTTGATGTGGAGGCCGTCGTCTCAAGGGGAGGCAGACCCGATCTCGCGGATAATGCTTTGCCCAAAGTGAAAGCTCCGACGTTGCTGATTGTTGGTGCCGACGACGATGCCTGCATACCCCTCAACGAGTCTGCGTACCGCAGACTGTCGTGCGAAAAGAAACTCGAACTCGTGCCCGGCGCGACGCACCTTTTTGAAGAGCCGGGCACGTTGCGCCAGGCGGCCGATCTTGCTGCCGCGTGGTTTGTGAAACATTTGGGTGGCAAATAGATGCAGATTGCCTTGAGCAGAGCCACGCAAACCCTCGCCAAAAATGGCAATAGCCTCACGATGCGGCATGAAGACTTCAGCGACGGCGGGGTAGATACGCTCATCTGCGCCGGAAAGAATACTTGGCAGGTTTCAGTCAAATGTTCGATGCTGGGCTATGGCATGTTCATTGACAATTGGCTATTTGATCTCGGCAACTTTATCGGGTTCGTGCAGCTCTACGAACATTCGCGCGGCGGCCACAGAGACCCTAGCATCACCATTGTGGACTATACAGGTGCGGTCCATGGTACCATACCGCGGTATGCGGGTGATTTCGAGACCGCCGCATTCGATGACAATAACCTCTGGCTGCGCCACACCGATGCCCGCGAATACCGCGCTGCGGGTTTGCCAAATTTCACCGGGACCTGCATCATGCAGATAGACCTGCAAAGCGGCAGCGTCGAGCGTGAAATACCTGTCCAGGTGCCGCAAGAGTACATCGCTTCACAAAAAATCGCGTACGGTTGGCTGACGAATATTGGTCTCTCGGCGCTGCGGGTTACTTTTGCCGAAGCTGTAGCCGGGGTTGTACTGGATGTCTCGGTAGTGAACTACCAGAGAGAAAAAGACTGGGAATACGAGTCACTGCAAATTCCGCTGCGGGATTTCTTGACAGTCGGCTGAAAGGGTAGCTCGAAGCAGGCCTCAACGTGTTTGGATGTCACCCACTGCCCGGTGCCCCGGTTCAATAGCCATTTGCACTAATCTTTCGAGGTACAAAGCATACTCGTGAAACAGATCGTCTGTTTCAGCGCCGAAGAGTATTCTTGCAGTGAGCATCAGCATTTCCCGGTGGCAAAGTTCGCCGAGCTCGCACTGGCAGACGAGGTAAACATCGCGCTGCCAGCTCATCACCGCCAGCTCGCTGAGGCGTACCCGTGCCGCAGCACTGAGCGTGAAACGCCTTTCGTACCCACACTGCCTGAAGGCCGCTGCGTGTCCCAGTGTTTTCTGAAAGACTTTAAAATCTTTGAAGAGTTCGCGATCGGGTGCAAGGTCGGCGCGGTATTCGTCTCTGAGCTCTGCACTGAGGCCGCGCGGGTGAAAACACATGGCGACGACAACGTAGGCATTCTCCCGGGTGATATTGCCTTTGCGCAGATCACTGACCGAGGCTTGTCGTATCGCCATGTGCTTGTTGAATCGCTTGATGATTAACCCAGGTCGGGGCTATTTCATCGAATTGAGCCCGAACATATTGCCTTCGGTGTCGGTGCAGAGGCTAACCCAGCCAAAATCTCCGATCGAAAACTTTGGCCTCACCACTTTGCCGCCTGCTTTTGCCACGCGCGCTTCTTCGGTGGCGCAATCATCGACACTGAAGTAGACCATCGTGCCACCTACGCCGGGCGCCGAGTGCGCTGATTTGACCAGCGCGCCTGCGGCGCCATAAGAAGTCATGTTGCCGGGAAAGCTCATCATCTGCGTCTCTCCGGTTGGGTCGCCCATCTTCTCCAGTTTCAGACCCAGTACTTTCTCATAGAAAGTTGCTGCCCGCTTCATGTCTTTGACATAGATGTCGAACCAGCCAATTGCATTCGTTCTTGCCATAAATGCTCCTTTACCTTGTTTTCTGTAGGGCTCAATGTAGCCTCTGGGCTCTGGCACGAATTGTATAAATCAGACATCGAAGTTTCTGAAGAACTCGGCAGGCGTGTAGCCGGTGATCTTGCGAAACGAATGGATAAAATGCGACTGGTCGGCGTAGAAAGAGCGGTAATGATTTCTGAACGACTGCTGCAGCCGCAGTATCTTCAGAAAGTCGTGTGGAGAAAAACCCGTGCTGCGCCTCAGACTTCTCTGCAGCTGGCGTGGCGACAGGTTTGCCGAGGCCGCCATGTCGGCGACTGTCTCTATACTTTCCAGGTCGGCCAGTATGTTTGCGGTCACCGGGTCGGCTGCGACGAGCTTCTGCGCCACCAGCAACCTGACGAGGCCGGCGAAAATGGGCGGCCTTTCGGCATACGCGGCGGCGGCAAGTTTCTTGCCTGTTTCAACGAGTTGCAATTTACCGGTATAGGGGGTGTCGACAAAGCCAGTCGCAATCTCGCTGCGGTCGCCCTGCCAGACTCCGGGCAAGAACTGGATGCCTGCATAGTGAAAGGTTTTCCCGAGGTTGAGCGCTACGTAGGTCGTCTGGCGCGCCGTCACGGCCGCTATGCGCGTATCGAACAGATTAAAGAGAATATTGACGCAGGCATCGGGTAGCACATGCAGGGAGAAGTCTTCTGTCAGCACTGTTTCGGTTCTGAGTTCCCAAAACGAGTGTACGAGACCGACCAGGTCAGCGGGCGGTGCGGCCTCTGTATACTGCACAGCCTGCACCGATTTTTTCACTCCGTCTTTGACGGGGTTGTACATGCGACTTTTCTGGCTACACAGGGCAGGCAGTCGAGCAGAGATTGGTGCGCCCCCATTTGAACTGACGGCCTGTTTCGGAGGTGAATCAGAGCAGCATGTACACACCCGCGGCTTTTGCTCTCAAGGACATCGATCTTATCAAACAGTTGGTGCGCGATTACGGTTTTGCCACCCTGGTGGCCCAGCGGGGCGATGACTTTGAGGCGACGCATGTTCCGCTGTTGTGGCGCGACAGTGTACTGATTGGCCACCTGGCGCGGGCGAATGACTTCTTCACCGAGGGGCAGAAGGTGCTCGCAGTTTTCCAGGGGCCACACGCGTACATCTCGCCGGCATGGTATGAAGAGCTGCCCGCGGTTCCGACCTGGAACTACATTGCGATCCATGTTCACGGTCGGCTGTTTGCCGAGAGCGACTCGGCGGCCGCCGCGCAACTCGAGGCGATGGTGAAGCAGTACGAGGGAAAATCCTCAGCTTACGATTACCTTGCGCTGCCCGAAGACTATCGCAGCAGAATGCAGAAAGGAATTCGTGCGTTTCGTATTGAGATCGAGCGCGTCGAGGCCAAGGCGAAACTGTCGCAAAATCACTCGCCCGACCGCGTGCAGCGGGTGATTGCGCAGCTGGAAAAGAGCGCTGACACAACCGCGCAGCAGCTCGCGCAGTACATGCGCCGGTGGGCGAGGCCGGATTAACCGGCCCATACCCTGCTAGAAGCGGTAGCCGACCGAGACGTTGGCAAACAGCGAAAAATCGTGCGCCCGGTGCACCTGGCCGTCGGCAAAACGGTATTCGCCGTTGTCGAGGGTTGAGGCGACGTTCGGCCAAAAGCGTACCGACGGGGTCACGACAAAGTGTTCGTTGCCGAACGGGTACCAGTAATAATAAGCTCCCAGCCCGACGCTCCATGTTGTGTACGCAAACGACACGTCACCCCGCGTCACCTCGTAGCGGTGCGCCTTGACCTCGGCCCGCAGGTTGAAGTTCTCGGTGAAGCGGTAGCCGATACCACCGCCTGTCGAGAACGGCAGAAAGATATCGAGCTTTTGTTCGCGCTCGGCCGGTGTCATAGTGAAAGACCGGTTGGGCGAAAGGTCGAGCAGAAAACCGTGCGAGTACTCGAACACCCAGTTACGGGTCAGGTAGTTCAGCTCGACATTGCCGCCGTGCAGTATGATTGGCTGGTTAAGGCCAAAGAGCAAAATCCAGTCGGTTCGGCCGGCTTTCGTTTCTGCGGCCGGCGGTTCGGCCGCGTACACAAGGCCTGAAGCCAAAAGCAGAGAGCAAATCAGTTTTTTCATAGTTTCCTCCAGAGATTCATTTGACCCATATTTAGCCAAAAAATGGAGTACAATCGACCTTCCCGATTGGCTTAGACCTTTTTTTGTGGAAATCCTGTTCCTGTTCGCAGTGGGCCAGTTTCTCACGATTGCACTGTTACTGCTGCGCCGGCGACTCGAACCCGGTGTCGTACACCTGATCGCGCTGCTAGTGGTCTACGCGGCTACGGTGCTCGTGGGTTTCCTGTACTCCAGCCAGCTGATCTTTCGCTATCCGGCATTTGCGAGACTGGGTTTTCCCCTGATGGCGCTGCTTGGCCCGCTGGTTTTTTTACTCATGGCAGACCTGACGCGTGAGCGGGCGCTCGGGTTGCTCAGCCGGATTTTCCTCTTTATTGTACCAGCGGCCGAGTTGGTATACCTTGTACCATTTTTCACCAGCCCGAACGAGGTGAAGATCAGGTATCTGACCGAAGACTTGCAGCAGCTGCATGTCGATTGTCTTGTGCTGCTCTACACCAGCCTCGTGTACAACCTCGGCCTGTTTCTCTGGGGCTGGACGCGGCTCTTGCGCCGGTTACCCGAAGGCACTGCCACGTTTCTCAGGCTCGGCGCTTATTCGGTGCCGGCCCTGTCGCTGCTGGTGGCGCTCATCTCAGCGTTCGATCGCAACCTGCTCAATTCAGGTCTCTTCTCTGGTTTCATGGCACTCGTGGCGCTCATTTTCAGCTACCTGGTCTTATTTCGCCTGGTTGACCCGGCGCGGGTGCGCGCAAGCATCGCCGAGGGTGAAAAGTACCAGAAGTCGGCGCTTGGCAATGATGAGTTGGCCCGCCTGGGTGCAAAAGTCGAGGCAGCATATGACGACCAAAATATTCACCAGGAACTGGATTTTTCCCTCGCGAGGCTGGCACAGGCCCTGGGCGAACCGGCGCAGTCGCTTTCGCAGGTTTTCACCCGGCACTTCAACGCATCATTCTACGAATACACGACGCGCAAACGCTTGCAGAAGTTCGAACAGCTGCTGGTAAAGAACCCTGACGAGACTTTACTGTCACTTGCCTACCAGGCAGGTTTTGGCTCGAAGGCAACATTCAATGCTGCTTTCAAGAACAAACACGGCATAGCTCCGTCAGCGTACCTGAAGCGCTTACGGCAGAGCCAATCCTCAGGCTAAACAAACCCGGTTGCGGCCGGCCCGCTTGGCTTCGTAGAGGGCTCGTGAATCCACACCGCTTCACCTTGACCGGGCGACTCTGCCCGCGCAGGTTTCCCTTATCATGAATCTCGCCATCTCTGACCGCCTGAAGCCGATGCTCGCGCAAATCGCGGAGTTCGTAACCAACGAGCTCATTCCGCTCGAGCCGCAGTTCTTCTCGAAGCCGTTCGAGGAACTCGTGCCGCTACTCAATGAAAAGCGTAACCAGGTCAAATCGCTCGGTCTCTGGGGACCGCAAATACCCACCGAGCTCGGTGGTGTGGGATTAACCCTCGTCGAGCACGGCTATGTATCTGAAGCGCTCGGCAGAAGCCCGCTTGGGCACTATGTCTTTGGCTGCCAGGCGCCCGACGCGGGCAATATCGAGATTCTGCACATGTTCGGTACGAAGGAGCAGCAGGAAGAATGGCTCGAGCCTTTAGCACAGGGGAAGATCCGCAGTTGTTTTGCGATGACCGAAGTCGACACGGCCGGTTCTAACCCGACGCTGCTCGAGGCGCGCGCGGTGAAAGATGGTGATCACTATGTGCTCAATGGCCGCAAGTGGTACACGACCGCCGCCGAGGGTTCGGCGTTTGCGATCGCGATGATGGTCACAAACCCCGACGTTAACCCCGCGATGCGCGCGAGCATGTTCATCGTGCCCACGAACACACCGGGTTTTCGAATCTTACGCAACATACCGATCATGGGCGAAGCGGGCAGCGACTACGCCAGCCATGCGGAGGTCATGTTCGAAAACTGCCGTATCCCGAAAGATAACCTGCTCGGCCGCGAGGGGCAGGGCTTCAAGCTCGCGCAGGAGCGTTTGGGGCCCGGGCGCATTCACCACTGCATGCGCTGGCTCGGCATCAGCGCGCGCGCGTTCGAGATGTTGTGCCGCCGCGCGAACCAGCGCAAGATTCACAATGACCCTTCGACAGGCTCAGGGCGGGTGGCGGGCGTCTATTTGGCCGACAGCGAAATCACGCAGCTCTACGTCGCCGAGCTGGCGGCCGAGTTACACGGGGCACGTCTGATGACTCTGTCGGCAGCCTGGGCAATTGAACACCTCGGCATGTCGAAGGCACGCGATGAAGTTGCGATGATCAAGTTCGTCGTGGCTAACGTCATGAACAAGATACTCGATCGTTCACTCCAGATCCATGGCGGGTTGGGGATGTCTGACGACACGATTCTGGCTTACTGGTTTCGGCACGAACGCGCGGCACGTATCTACGACGGCGCTGACGAGGTGCATAAGGCCAGTCTGGGAAAACGCATCTTGCGCGATTACCGGCGCTGAGAAAGGTTGTCGCAGCCCAAGGAGCAGTCCATGGAAACCGAGCACTTTGATTTCACGCACACGCTGCGTGTGCGCTATTCAGAAGTCGACATGCAGGGTATTGCCTTCAATGCCAACTACCTGGCATGGTTTGATGTTGCGGTGACAGAATTTTTTCGCGCGCACATTCAGCCTTATGGCCAGTTCGTCGCCGAGACTGGCCTCGACTTCCATGTCGCGCGCGCAGAGATTGACTACCACAGTCCTGCGCAGGTGGACGACGAACTCTCGATTGACCAGCGCGCACATTTTGGTGGCGCCCGGGTCGAATGGTTCTTTCGCATGCGCGTGGGCGAAAAACTCGTCGCGTCAGGGAAAATTTTCTACGCCTGTGTCGACGCTAAGACACGCAAGGTGAAACGCATACCGCAGGAAATCGCAGGGCGCCTCGGCTGGAATCCTGGCTGAATGTCAGGCGCTGCGGCGGCGCTGCGCATACCGCGCACGGGCCGGCGTATAACCTTCATGCAGGGGCACTTCGACGCGCGCGAGGGTGTGTGTGCGAAAATCTGTCGAAATAGAAAACAGCCTCGGGTCAATCGAAGAAGAACGCATGGTTGTCAGGCAGAGCATGATGCCCAGACCCGCGCCCTCAGTTTCGTCCGCGTTGTCCATGATGAACTGGCCCATGTCTTCATAGCTCATCGCGAGTCGCAGCTTTTCGCGCGCACGCTTTTCTTCTTCGGGCGTCATGGGTACGTTGTTGCGAATTTCGAGTATCACACGGTCGGGGTCGTAGTCGACCGAAATAAGTACCAGCAGCTCTGACGCCTGCGCTTTCTGGCGGTATTCGACGAAAATCTCTTCGGAAAAAGTCTCGCGAAAGCGAACGACACCCTGCTCGTAGTGGTCGGGGTCGTCGATGCGCAACTCGTTTTCGGCGAAGAATATTTTCTTGAAGTTCGCCTTGGCCGCGTTGGTGGTGAGCTCTTTGAGAATGATTTCGAGAGTGGCTGAAAGTTCAGGCCTGCCAGTCTCTTCGAGCACCTTGCGCAGGTAGCCGCGCAAGAACTCTTCTGTCGAACGCGTCAGGCCGTACGCGCGTACTACCAACCGGTTCTCATTCTGTATGATTTCGTCGGCCGCTTCTTCGTCAGCGCCAGAGGCCCTAATTCTCGTCATTACCATGTTCCCAAGTCTCTTTTCTGTTTCCGAACTTCCGTTTCCGGGCGGGCCAAAGCAAAAGCTGCAACCCAGCATAACTATATCGTGTACGAAAGTTCACTGAGGCCAAAAAAAGGGAGTTATGGCCCATGGCTTTATGGGCGACCAGCCGGCGGCGTTTTGTTTTGACGGTATGCGGTGCACAAAAATAGGGTCAGTATAGTTATGCGTATAAAGGGAAATACCTTTCTTGTTACCGGCGGCAGTTCGGGCCTTGGGTTCGCAACCGTGCAGCGGCTGGCCGAACACGGGGCCAATGTGGTGATAGCCGATTTGAGTGAGCCGTCGCCCTTCGACGAGGCTCAGGGTGACGGCTCGATGATTGAATTCATCAAGACCAGCGTCACCAGCCCGGACGAAATTCAGGCCGCAGTGGACTTTGCCTTTAGCCGTTTTGGGTCGCTGCGCGGAGTGATAAACTGTGCCGGCATTGGCAACGTGGTGAAGACCGTCTCGAAGAAGAAATTCGGGGCGCTCGACGCTGCGCGGCAGATTGTCGAGATTAACCTGCTCGGCACGTACAACGTCATCAGTATTGCCTCGACCCCGATGAGCAAACAAGAGCCTCTCGAAGGCGGTGAACGCGGCGTCTTCATCAATACGGCGTCCGTTGCAGCCTTCGACGGCAAGGTTGGCCAGGCGCCTTACTCCGCCTCGAAGGGTGGGGTCGCGAGCATGACGCTGCCGCTGACACGCGAAATGGCGCAGTATGGTTTCCGTGTGATGGCGATTGCACCGGGCGCGTTCGAAACACCGATGACTGCGCGCCTTCCAGGTAAGGCGACTGAAGAACTCGTCGATACGATTCCGTTTCCCAACCGTATGGGACAGCCCGCCGAGTTCGCACAACTGGTGCAGGCGATCATCGAAAATACCTACCTGAACGGCGAGGTCATTCGCCTCGACGGCGGAATCAGAATGACATGACGGCTCTGCGGAAACTCAAGGTGCACTGGGGTATCGCGGTCGCGATGCTTCTTGTTTCAGGGTTGCCGGCGTTCTGGTTCACAAAATTCTTTTTGCGCGATGCGTACCAGCTGTACCGCGCACAATCCTGGCCGATACGTGAGGTCGTTATACAGACTGCGGCAGAAGACACACTGCCTGAACCGGGTCAGGGTCATGGACCCGGCGCGCTCTTTGAACGTATCGAGTACCGCTTCGAATCGGACGGAAAGCAATACGTATCGCGGCGATATGGCCCGTTCCAGCGCTGGAACTTCGGCAAGAATGCGCCACGATTCACTGAAGGTGTAAGGGCTACTGCGTACGTGAATCCCGCAGATCTTCACGAATCGGTTCTCGACACCCGGATACGCGAGGGATTCTGGACTGTGTTAGGTTTGACTGTGCTCAGCCTTGTGTGGCTTTTCTGGGCACTGGTATCGGTGTTTCGCCATAAAAAATTTTTCCGCGCCTTTCTGGGACACCTGCTGCTGATACTGCCCGCGGGTATTCTCGTGGGCGCATTGGTCGCCTCGGAAGTTGAGCGCACCCGCGACTGGTGGTTCGCTGTTGGTGGATTTTTGTCAGCGATAGCACTTGTCGGGCTCTCGGTGATTCTTTCGCTCTGGAATCGCCGCGCATTCTTGCTCGCGGGTATCGGCATAGTGGCGGGTTTCGTGTCGATTTTTGTTGGCGTGGCGATTCGGGAATAGGGACTTAATCCTGCGATGAAAAATCTGCCGCCGTACACGATGCGCTATCCGGTCGCGGGCCTGCTCGAAATACGCGTGCGGCCGCGCATCTTTTTCCCTTTACTGGTGCTTGGCATTATGCTGCCGCTTTTTCTCTTTCGGTTGTTCTTTTCGGTGGAGTTTAAGGCGTTCTGGCGTATGGCGCTGCGGGTATTCGGCACCGATTTCGCAAACGAAGAAGCCGAAGACATCTACAATACTTTCCCGGTGTTCTCCGCGCTGTCTTTTCTGCTGCTCGGTTCATGGCTCGTGCTGCACAAGCGTATCGGTTTGATACAGGTAACGCGAGAAGGGGTTCGTATCTTTCGCCATCCACACTTTCTGCCCCGCTCGCAGCTTTGGATACCACGTTCTGAAATTTCAGGACTTCGAGATGACAAACTGGCAACGCGAGACGATGAGATTGGTTACCTGCTGCTGCTCGAAACCCGCAGCCAGGGCAATTTTGAACTGATACGCATCGTCGGCGTCGAGGACGATGACCGACAGCGCTTTGGTCAGCTCTGCAATGAAATACGCCGCGTGCTGGGCGGTATTGGCTAATTTTCCATTGACACCCGACTCGCCGGCCAGGTAAGCAATTCGTCTATGCAATCAGAACAGGTAGCCGCGCTCAACAAGATACTGTCGATCATTGACCAAAGAGCTGCAGAATACAAGCAGGAATATATGCGGCTGCCGCAGTCGAAGCGTTTTGCCAACAGAAAGCTGATACTCGACCTGATTGACGATGCGAACGAGCTGGGTAACGCGATGAAGCCTGTACCGCGCGAAGCACTGGAAGACCTGAAGCGCCTGGCAGAGCAGCTGAACAGGCTGGCATAGAGCATGCAACAACTCGTTCTTCTCTTTTTTGGACTGCTGCTCGCAGGTTCGGCGACGCTTTTGGGCGTCGTGTCGGTCTTCCACCGCACTGCAGGCAACCCCGACTATTACGCGGGTGCTGTGAACCGCATCAGCCTGACGGGTTTTGCTGTGCCCCTTGCCGAAAAGCTCACCGGCACAAATGGTAAGGTTGCCCAGGTGCTGCGCGTGGGTATGAACCGACTCGAGCCGCAGCTGAAGCAGCAGACCGCGGCGCACCTGCAGCAGCTGTTCCTGTACCTGCGCGGCAAGACAGAACAGTTTAACCTCGTCTACGATATGACCGCGCTGCAAAACGACAGCGCCTTCACGGGTGAAGTTGTGGAGACGCTGCAGAAAGACAGCAAGCTGGGTCTCATGCCCAGAAGCTTTCTGCAGCCGGTGGCGCAGAAACTCACAAGCCAGCTTCCCGGAAAACTCGATCTGCTCAGCCTCGCAGGGCGTGACGACGGCTCCATGGCATCGCTGCGCCAAAACGCGCAGGGCTGGCTCGCAGCTGCTGACAGGTGGCTGCTGATCGGAGCAGGTCTCTGCCTGCTGTTTGTTGCGTTGATTTTTTTAGCCGCTCGCTCGCTCACACGCACTCTGACGGCCGTTTCGATTGCGTTGGTTGCTGCAGCTGGCCTGCTCATGTTACCCTGGATTTTTTCTGATGCAATACTGGCCGCTATGCACCTTAAAGGCCCCCTCTATGAATTATTGCAGCAGACGGGGTTGTGGCAGGCGCTTGCAGTTGACCTGAGCAAAAGTTATCTGATTTCTCCGATTGCTGCTGCCGTGACCGCGGCTGCCTGCTTTGTTGCGGCGATGGCCACGCGGCGATTAAGTCCGCAGGCTGCAGGCGCCTAGCATTTCGAAAGGGGTGCACTTGCTGCAAAGATTTCTCTGTTTTGTCCTGCCGCTCTGTGTGACAGCACAGCTATTGGCCGGCTCACGCGCCGGCATTGCATTCACCCCGGGTTTTCTGACGGCACAGGACACAATTGCGTACGGTGTCGCAGCAGAGTGGGAGCTCCCCCTTGCTCAAAAGCTTTCGCTGAGGAGCGATGCTTATGCACTCGTAGCTCGCCCGCAGGACAGTAACCTCACGCAGAACTACCAGGCATTTGTCGGCCTTGCTTACCAGTTCGACCCGCTGTGGATCATTGCCCCCTTCGTCGGCTTTCAGCCAGGTTTCGGTTTTGGTGAAGTGGATACACCTGCACGCCCGGGCCTACTGGTTTACCCAGCGATGTCGCCGGTCTTTGGCCTGCGCGCAGCAATCGGCGATGCACTCGAATGCACGCTCGCGCTGCGCTACGTGTTCGGCGAACTGCACTACCGCGATACCGGCGCAGTGTATCTCAGCGAACTGCGGCTTGCGGCCGGCCTGGCTTTCCGCTATTGACGGAGTGCCGCGGCCTGGGGATATTCTCTTTGCTTCGCTTTTCAGTCGCAACTTCGGCAGGATACAATTGCCCAGCCGCGGGTCGGACAGGTCTCAGTCCAGTTTTCTGAGTTTATGAGTTACATGGTCTATAACATAGATGGCACGCCCGTCCGTGGTAAGCCCTGCCGGATAATTAAATCTACCGGTTGCTCCTGTGCCATCGGTGTCACCGGAAGTGGTGGTGCCAGCTGCCGGTCCAGCTACAATGCTTGAGTTCAGAGAGGTTAGCCCCATCTTTCGTAGCTTGTTGTTTCCAGTATCAGCGATATACAAATGGGTTGCGTCCAGCGCGAGGCCGCGCGGTCCATTGAGGCGGATCGCCGTTCCAATCCCATCCTGATCACCCGCCGTTGAAGTCCCAGCTGGCGCACCCGCGACCGTACTCACGGTTGCTGTTGCGACCAGGATTTTTCGAATTTTATGATTGTTCGTGTCGCTGACGTACAACGTATTTCCATCGGTAACAATTGTTGTAGGCCCCGAGAATCGTGCCAAATTCCCAACGCCGTCATTATCTCCGCCGGTTGTTGTACCTTGTGCCGGTCCCGCAAAAGTTGTGACCACTCCGGAAGCGATAACAATTTTTCTAATCTTGTTGTTAGTCTGGTCAGCAACGTACAAATTTGTGCCATCGGTCGTGATTCCTATGGGTGAACGAAATCTGGCGGCATGACCAATGTCATCGATATCTCCGAAGGTGGTGGCTCCGGGCGCCGGGCCTGCGATTGTACTAACAACACCGGTTGCAATAACTAATTTCCTGATCTTATGATTGCCAGAGTCCGCGACATAGAGGTTCGTACCATCCGTCGTGATTCCGCCGGGATTGTTAAAGCGAGCTACATTTCCGGCCCCATCAGCATCCCCAGAGGTGGTCGCTCCTTGCGAAGGCCCGGCGAGTGTCGTAATACTCCCATCAGAAATTGTCACCCGTCGAATCTTGTTATTCCCCATGTCAGCGATATACAGGTATGAACCGTCTGTTGTAACACCATAAGGAAAATTGAAGCGACCTGAATTGCCAGCGGAATCTGTATCACCCGAAGCTGTTGTTCCCGACGAACCACCCGCGATAGTAGTAACTCGGCCCTGCAGGCTCAAGTCGCAATTGCTATTTCCCGCCTTGAGTACGGTGTTGCAGACGGAACTGACAGCGGTGTCCGACGGAGGAGTTGTGCTGCAGCCAAAAATGAAATGCAGCGCAATCGTGTAGGTTGTAAGACGGTACATAGTTAACCAGAGTAAGCCTACCTTGGATGTAAAGCGCAATCAGGTAGCACGTTCAGTAAATCTTAGAGGCAAGCGAATGGCTCCTGCTAAGTGACCCGGAGCATTTGCCTCTGACTTATCTCTGCAGAATTCTGATCAATGGGTTAGCCAATCGGCATCACTGTTCGACGCATATTAATCTATTCATGAAATCACACGCGTTCGTTCCATTCGAAATACTCGCGCCGTTCAATTGAATCGCATCTCCGACCGTTCCATTCAGACCATTCAAACCATACGTCCAGTTGCTACACTGGTTCGAGGCATCGATATTCCAGGTGGTTGTCATGCCGGTCCAAACCGTCCCGGTACCGAAGCCGCCGCCATTCAGCGGAAAAGGAAAGGTCTTGGCGCCGTCGGTCATGCCGATCAGGCCACCCGCTGCCCGGTCATACGAGGTATTCGCCAGTAGCGGCCAATCTGTGACGGTATCGCGCGTACCAGTCTGTACAAGCAGGGCCTTGTAGTTTGAGCCGTTTGGCTTATTGCCATCGCCATTGCAGATCGTGTCAGCGCCGGCAGCACCGCCGAGATTGCCGTTGAAGGTGCCGGCGGTGATGAATATCTTCTTATTTCCCCCGCCACCAAATACGTTCAGGTTCTTCACGCCTGTCGAAGTATTATTCGGCGCGGCGATGCCGGCAGCAAAAACGGCGTTGCCAAACAGACGCAGCTCGACTGTCTCGGTGCCGTTGAATGGCCCCGGCGTCTGGTACATAAGATTCACGCGGATTGCTGTTTCTCCCCCGACCAAAGCTCCGCCACCCGGCAATTGCACTCCCGTGATGTTGACCGGTGCGCAGGCTGTACAGCCGCTGCCACCCGTGAAGAGTACCGACTGGAAAGCCGAAAGCTGAACAGGCGTCGTGCTGCCGGCATCACCGTAAACGGCTGTGTCAAAAGTGATCACGACGTAACTGTTGTCTGTATTGACCGTGGTCGACAGAATATTGGGACCAGAGCCCGCCGCGTTGAGGTTAACCGGCGTGGTCGCCTCTGCGGCACTCATCGCAATGCCATCGAAATTGTAGACCGAGCTGCCATTGGCCGGGCGCACGGAAATAGTCTCTGACCCGGTGGGAGATCCCCCTGAGATGTTGAGCTGCAACCTGATTGAACCTTCGCCACCGGTCAGAGGGTTACCGTCTATTAAGGTGGCTGAAGTAATCGAAACGCTACAGGCACAGCCGCCGTTTGCCACAAAATCAATCGTGAACGAAGTCAGGGTAACTGGCGAACTCGCGCTGTTATCACCCCAGACGGGTTCGTCAAAATTCACATCGATATACGTGTTCGCTCCGTTCAGGTTGGTGGACATAAAGCCTGGCGGGGCTATGAAGAACACATCGCCCGTGGTTTCGCTGGCAGCCATCGGGGTACCTGCAACATTGTAGATTGCTGACCCGCTGGCCGGAGTGATAACAACCGATTCCTGTCCGGTAAGAGTGCCGCTGATCGAGAGGGCAATTTTGACCATTGTTTCGCCGCCAGTGAGTGGATTGTCATCGATGCGCGTGATGGATGACATATTGACAATACAGCCACCGCAGCCGCCGTTCGCATTGTAGCTCAGCAGAAATTCTCCGGTGGTCAGGGCCTGCGTAGCACCTGCGTCACGGTAAACGCCCATGTCAAAATTAACCACTACATGTGTATTCGCCAGCATGAAACCGCCCACGATGGTGGGTGCCGGTGGCGGGGGATTCAGGAAGACCACGTAGCTGGCCGCCGTTTCCATGGCCTGGCCCGTGAAACTGTAAATTGACGTCGAAGACTGTGGTGCGATCACCACATATTCACTGCCGTCTGGTGTGCCGGTGATATTGAGTACCAGTTTGTATGCAGGTTCGCCGCCAGCCGGCGCTGAGCCCGTGATCTGCTGCACTGCGCTCACCGTGGCATTCGTCGCGGTACCGCCATTCTGGAAAAATGTCACGCTGAAGCTGCCGCTGCTCAGGGGTGTCGATTGTCCTGCGTCGGCCCAGACGGGCTGGTCAAAGAAAAGTTCAATCGCCGTGTTGTCGAGCAGCGTGTAAGCAAACGCTATCTGCGGCGGTGTATCCTGAAAGAAATCGCCGGGAATAAAGAGGGGGTCTTCAAAAGTCATCGCCCAGAGAGCGTACATGTCGTGGCTGGTGATAACGTACAGGTCATGGTTGCCGTTAAGCGTCTCGCCGGCAGAGAAGGTCATTCCACTGAATGGGGAATAGAGCGAGTAGAACGGCCGTATTTCGCCCACCTTGATGCCAGCCTCTGCGAGCGCTTCGTTGAGGGGGCCGGGAGCTCCGGTTGGTACGTCGCCCTGCGCCGCGAGAATTTCACCGCCGTCTGTGCCGTTGGCATTCCAGTTCGTGTAGAAGTAGCTGTTCGGACCAGCTACCCACTCGGGAAACATCGCCAGCGATGAGTCGGCAGTAATCTGCTGGTTCGTCAGGCTCGCATCGGTAGTCGGCAACGTCGCTTCAGGACTTGCTATCACAATCGAATTGTCCTGCGCACGGTACGCAATCATCGCAGTGTCGTTGGCCTGTTCGTACGCACCGAGTATCGTACCGACGCGATTAACGCCCACTCCCGGTCCCTGGAAATTGGAGACTGCGTCCAGGGTGCCCGTGTCAATATTGGCGTTCGTTATTGCGCTGAGCTTGATCTGGAAGTTCGAATTGTCGGTGAATGCCAATAGCACTTTTTGCTGCGAAGAACTGTAGCGGGCAGCGAAATGGATGCGGCCAGTCTGGTCGAGTGCCTGCGATCCACTCTTCAGAACCTGGACGGGTTGGAAGAACGGCACGGGCGCGAAGGGTATAAAGGGCGCCACGGACTCGGTAATGAACAGGTTATGTTTGTTGCTCGAGGTTTGTCCCGCATACGAACGGTTCGAGCCAAAAATCAGAACCAGGTGACCGTCGTCCTTGAGCAACAGGGTCGGCGCATAGTCATCGGTACCAGGCTGAGAAATCGAGCTGCCGTCGGAGAGGCGCAGTGAAGCGCGCGCCTTCTTTATCATTTCATTCTCGGTTGTGCGCGAACAATTCTGCGCAAACAGGGCCGCCGCGAAGAGGGTAAATAGACCAATGCGTTTCATGCTATTCCTTGGACGGTGCACAGTCGCGTATTACAACAGGATGGGCGGGCTTTTGATCGGTTTACGAGTATCCCAGGTGCACCAGCTACCTGTGGCACTTGAACCCAAACGTCACTGTCTGTCAAGCAACCGACCTGCCCGGAATCTGGCTGCGGCAGAAGTATACAGACAGGCTTACTCGAACGGAGGCGACATAATGTTCGGTGACTCGATGACTACACGACGCAGGTTGTGAAAAGACCTAACTCCCCCCAACTTTAGGGTCACGCTGGCTGCTACTGCATTTGACACGCACCGGCACATCGACTGACTAGCCGCATGGCTGACACTGCTCGAAAACTTAAGCTCCGCATGGTGCTGAGCTATGGAGGTACCCCGATACTCTCGAACCTTGTCGCCATTGCGCTCATCAACCTCTGGATGGGTTACCTGCTTTTCGAACCTGAAGCCCGGCAGTTTTTCATCGAGCGCGTACTCACAACCGGCTGGATGAACTTTCTGATTAACTGGAGCGCTTTCATACCCGCATTCGCCTTCATTGGCTGGTACCTGTACCCCGTCGGCAAGCTGTTCGACAAACGGCCTGAAGATTACGATGAAAAAGCTCTGCGGCATCTCGTTAATGCCCCGTTTTATCTCAGCATCATCGGGCTGGTCGGCTGGGTTTATGCCGGATTCATGTTGAGCCTTGTCTATGAGCTGGCAGATTTTAAGCAAACCTGGCAGATATTTGTCAGCAATACCGTCATCAACCTGACGCTTGGTACCGTGACGTTTGTCATCAGCTTCTACCTGCTCGATCTCTCGAACCGACGCTGGTTTATTCCGCACTTTCTGCCCGACGGCGACTTTAGCCGCATACCCAATGCGCGGCGCTACCCACTGGCGTTTCGGCTCACGATATTCATGTTTGGCACTGCTCTCGCACCCGTTGCGATCCTGGGCCTCGCGGCGATCAGGCTCAGCGAAAAAGTCGGTTCGGGCAGTGATGCACCTGTGCGCATCGTGCTGCTCATTGCGCTCATGATTGTGCTCGGTCTCTATCTGAGTATTCTACTTGCCCGCACGCTGCGTACGCCGCTGCGCGAGCTGCAGCGGGCTGCAGCCCAGATACGCGGCGGTGACTATGCAGTCAGGCTGCCGGTAACAACGAATGACGAGGTGGGCCGCCTCACGCAGGGTATTAACGAAATGGCGGCGGGACTCAGGGAGCGCGAACACATCCGCGAGACTTTCGGACGCGCGGTTGATCCGTCAGTGCGCGACTACCTTCTTAGGTCTCCTCATGGCATGAAGGGTGAACTGCGTGATGTGACCGTGCTGTTTTCAGACATCCGCGGTTTTACCGCGTTTTCTGAAACCCAGACTCCCGAAGCCCTGGTTGCATGGCTCAACCGTTACCTTGCGGTCATGACGGAATGTGTTAGCCGTCACGGTGGCGTGGTGAACAAATATATCGGCGATGCCATTATGGCAGTCTTTAACGCTCCGCTGCCTGTCGAGAACCACGCCAACCGCGCCGTAGCCTGTGCGCTCGATATGCTTGCGACCCTTGCGCGACTGAATGCAGAACTGGTGACAGAAGAAATCCCGGAAGTCAGAATCGGTATTGGCCTGCACTGTGGTCCCGTCACGGCTGGCAGCGTCGGGTCTGCCGATCGTCTTGAATATACTGTTATCGGCGACACGGTGAATACCGCCTCGCGCATTGAGGGGCTCTGCAAGAAGGCCGGTCGACCGCTGCTGTTGAGCCGCGCCGTTGCAGAAGCGTGCGGCAACGAGTGGGAGTTCGTGCGTTTGGGTAAGGCGCATGTCAAGGGCAAGGCGGACGCGCTGGAGATTCTCACGGTCAATATTTAGGCGGCGTGCTGCAACAAATAGAGAATGTCGCCCGGTGATAGTCCCGTTTTGGGGATTATTTGGTAAGCCTGTTCGTACCGTAAGCCTCTGTTGCCATTTTCATGCGTTTTGCATTGGTAGGTAATAAACAACTGAGGCAGATGTCTCTTTCGGCGCTGCCACCGCTCTTGCCAGTACGCCGCATTTCGTCCGCCCCTGGTGTGTTTCGGCATAGGCGTCCTCAGGCATGCTTCCAGCAATTGAGGTGTGTAGTGACGTATCGCAAAGTCAAGCATTCGCGATACTGATTCACCCGAGTGGATAGCCTTTTCAGCAAGAATGGCATGCAGAATTCTGTCCATATACCACGAAACTCGCACATAACTGTGGTTTTTCAACGAGACATTATGACGCCGCACAGCAGCAGGTTTTCCGCCGGTTCCCCGCCATAGCCCCAGATACATTTTTGCGAGGCGCCGCAATAATTCAGATTCTGACCAAAATACACCGTTTCGTGCCAGTATTTTGAGGGCTGCCCTTAACCTCCGTTTAGATTGCCTTCGTACGGTAATTGACGTAAGGTAGTACTCATTTGGTGAAATTGGCTGCATCCTATATTTCAAATACCAGGAAATCGCAAATTTTTCTCACAATCTCGAACTTTTTTTTCAAAAAACCTTAGTACCTACCAAGAATGGCCGGTGTTCTGAATGAGTGTAGCAATCGCTACAGAATATATTGACGGATTGTTCACTTTTACGACTGCGTATCCGAGCGCGATGGTGCCCGTGCCGTCGCGGCAGGAGGATATTTATGGCAATGACAGTCCGCAAGAATAAAGAGACATTTGCAGAGCCCGTGCCGGCGCATTGGGCCGGAAAAGATGCGCTCCAGAGCCACGTGTTGAATGTGCTCAGCCTCATGTTTCCCGATGGCGAGGCTTTCTTCATTCGCTCGGTGAAGCATTTCGCCGACCGCGCCACGAGCGCGAAAATGCAGGCCGATATCAAGGCCTTCATCGGGCAGGAAATGCAGCACAGCATGGCGCACGAGCGCTTCAACGCAGCCGTCGCCAAGAACGTCGGCAATATGGACTGGTTCATGTGGCTTTTCACAGTGCCTACCTTCGAGTGGCTTGAACCGTTCGCGCGCAATATAGGCCTCAATAAGTTTGCCCTCGCGATTACCGCGGCCGCAGAAAACATGACGGCAGGGTTTGCGCAGTCACTGTTTGCTCCCGGTGAGGCAGAGAAGATCCTGCGGGCTGACGTGCGTGATCTGTACCTGTGGCATGCCGCAGAAGAAATGGAGCACCGCGACCTGGCGTTCGATCTCTACGAACAGGCGGGCGGCGGTTATGCAACGCGCATGGCAGGCATGGCCTTCGCGTACGGCATCATCGCGGCATACGTGGCAGTTGGTACCACCTACCTCGCAGTCGCCGACAAAGAATTTCCGTGGGCGTCTCTACCGCAGCAGCTGAAAGATTTGTTCACTCGCGAGAACTCGCTCGGCCGTGTTTTTCTCGAGGGCATGGTAGATTACATGCGCCGCGATTTTCACCCGAGCCAGCACCCGATGCATCCCGATGCGCTGGCCTACCTGGAAAAGATTGCTTCGTGAGGCTGTGCCTCACGAAGTAATGCGCTTAAACGGACGCTCCGCCTCGAGTTGAAAAGCAATCTCGAGGAGTTTGCGCTCCTCACCATGCGCCGCCTGGAACTGGATGCCGATGGGTAAACCATCGGCGCCCATGCCGAGCGGCAGCGAAATGGCCGGGCTGCCCGTCGCATTGTTGAGTGGCGTGAACATGATGTACTGAGAAAGCTTTGCCATGAGGTCTTCGTAACCCTGTCCTGGATTCAGGTGACCGAGCTTCGGCACGGTGTGACCGAGCACCGGTGAGAGAACCGCATCGTAGGGTTTGATCATTTCAGCATACAGGTGCGCCGAACGGTAGAGCCGCCACAGCGCCGCCGGCGTGCGCAGCATGTTCTTGCGGTAGTGCTGCACCAGTCCCTTACTAAATGGGTCGAGCCGGTCGTAGTCGAAGTCGCTGCCGAGAATAACCTTGCCGAGCGAACCCATCATGAAGGCGAGCATCGCCCAATAGAGTGTGAAGTCGTCGATGAAGGTCGAGGGCAGGTTGAGTGCGATCGGCTCGACCTGATGCCCGAGCTTTTCCATGGTGCGGGCAACGTCTTCGACGGCCGAGCGCGTTTCAGGGCAGGTGGGTGTGCCCGTGATCGAATCAATCACCAACCCAATGCGGAGCTTCTTCTTTGACGGTCCTTCCACCTTGCCGACGGGTTTGAGCTTCGGGTTTTTGTAAACCGACTCCATGCCAAACATGAACTGCGCGGTGTCGCGCACGCTGCGCGTGACAACACCCTCGCTGACGATATTGATCGGCATTGACTGCGCCGACTTGTTGTTGAGGTGCCGGTTGCGCGTGGGCTTCAGGCCCACGAGGCCACAGCACGCCGCGGGCACACGAATCGAACCGCCGCCGTCGTTGGCGTGCGCGATGGGTACAACACCGGCAGCCACGAGCGCGGCCGACCCGCCTGACGAACCGCCGGGTGAGTAGTCTGTGTTCCACGGGTTGCGGGTCGGGTGGTCACCTTCGAACTCCGTCGAAGCATTGAAGCCGAATTCGGGCATCTGGCTTTTGCCGAGTACAATGAAACCCTGTGACACGTACTGTGCCGTATAAGGACCGCTTTCTGCGGCCGCAGCCGGTGTGAACGATCGAGTGCCGTTACGCGTCGGAAAGCCCTCGAGGTCAGCGTTGTCCTTAACAAACGTGGGAACTCCCGCAAAGACACCAGGCTTTGGCGGCAGGTGCGAGTCAGCGAGTGCCTGGTCAAAAGCGGCGATTTCGATCGCGTTCAGTTTGTCAGCGACGCTGCGCGCGCGGGCGATCGCAGCTTTCGTGACTTCGGTTCGGTCGAGCTCGCCCTTGCGTATCAGCTCTGCCAGCGCAACCGCGTCGTGTTCGCCCATCACGTCATTGGTGAAGGCGTGCACACGTTTCGCGGCCGCTTTGTTGTCTGTTTTTTCTGCCTGTGCCATGGTCTTTAGTGCGCCAGCACTGCTCCGCGAATGAGGTGGTCAAGCCGGTCGATCATTTCACCACGCTATCTCTTTTTTATCGCGCAGGAATTTTCCCGTTGGTGGCTTTTCGGTGGTGGCGAGCCAAACGATGGTCTCGGCACCCTGCTCCACTTCGCGGGTGGCGCGTTCCCCACCCATGTCGGTTTTGACCCAGCCGGGGCAGACCGAGTTCACGCTGATCTTGTCTGCAGCGAGATCGTTGGCGAAGATGCGCGTCACGGCATTGAGCGCAGTCTTCGAGATGCGGTAGCCAGGATAACCGCCGTTCATCTCGCTCAAGCCGCCCATGCCGCTCGAAAGGTTGATGATGCGTGCATCGCCGGATTTTCTGAGCAGCGGCAGCAGTGCTTCGATCATGCGGTAAGGCCCGAGAACGTTGGTGTCGAAAGTCTGCCTTATGATGTCGATATCCGCTTTGGTACTGTCGCTGCCGTCGAGAAAGATGCCGGCGTTGTTCACGAGCACATCGAGTTTGCCGTAACGTTCTTCAACATAATGAACCAGGTGGCGCACCTGCTTTTCATCGCGTACATCGCAGGCGCAGGCATCGGTGATAACACCTTCAGCGGCAAGGTCATCCTGTGCATCGCGCACGTGGTCGGCATTGCGCCCGGTAAGAATGGTTTTGTGTCCAACACGCGCCAGCTGCCGAATAGTTTCTTTGCCGATGCCGCGGTTGGCGCCGGTGACGAGTATGACTTTCATGGCGCAGCTAAGGCCTGTCCCAACAGGCCGGCGACCAAATTTCTGCTACGCGGACGTCATGCCCGCGCCGGCGGGCATCTATGCCAGGTATACTCCCGAAATAAAGGGCAGCCCGTAATCGAACTCATCGTGCGCCGCGGCCTTGAAGCCAGCGGCCTCGATATTCGCATGCGTGTCGCGGTTGAGCTGGCAACCTTCGGCGAGGTGCCGCCAGAACGGGTTCATCAGGTTCTGCACGGTTTGGCCGAACCCGCTTTTTGCGCGCACGTGCTCGAGCGCAATGAGTTTGCCGCCCGGCTTGAGGTAGCGGTGCAGCAGCGCCAGAGTGCCCGCCGGGTCGGGAACCGTACACAGCACGAGCGTGCAGACAACGGCGTCGAAGCTGCCATACGCATACTCTGCGGCGAGGCGCTCGTCTTCGAGAAGCCAGGGTTCGACGCGTATGCGCGCCGCGAATTTTTCTTTCGCCAGTCTTTCAATGGCCTGCGCGCGCATGGCATCGGCTGGTTCGATCGCGAGCACTTCAGCTCTTTCGCCGTAGAACGCGAAATTGATGCCCGTACCACAGCCGAGCTCAAGTATCTTGCCGCTGAGGTTGCCGAGCAGCGCCTGCCGCCGGCCGCTCAGCGCGTTCTTTTCCACGACGCTCATGAAGGGATCGTAAGCTGCTGAGAATACCTTGTTGTACCAGCCGTTGTGCTCGTTGCTCATTCTTGCTGCACCACACCGCAACGCGAGAGTGGCTGGCAAGCGCGGTTAGCTTGTACGCCCCCCTGGGTACTGGCATTTGCTCTTTACACGACCGGCATAGCGGGTAGGATTACCCCATGTTACGCGATCTTGGTTTCTGCCTGTTAGTTTTTTCCGCGCTGCCCGTCATGGCCGACCGGCACCCGATTGAAGATACTTTCGTGGCTCTGCCAGACAGCGTCGCGATGGGGGTTGGTGGCAGCGCAAAGATCGAGCTCGAATTGCGCATACCGAAGGGGCACCATGCGTATGTGCGCCATGCGAACAAAAATGGTCGCGCAATTCCAGTCAGTTTTCGCGTGCCGGCCGAATCGGGTTTTCAGCTCTCGGTCGCCGCTGAGCCTAAGGGAGCGCGTCTCGGCGATGAAATCATTCTGCGGGGTAAGGGCAAATACGCGCTCGAGCTCTCAGAACTGGCGATGAATGAATTTGGCAAAGACTATACTCTGCCTCTCTCGATACGGGTGCAGCTCTGCGGTGAAGGTGAGGCTGCGATCTGTTACATGCCCGAGACGATCGAGAAGGTGCTGCGGGTAAAGATCGATGCGCCCGAAATTTTGCGGCGCGCGCAGCCAGACACGAGCCTGCCGTGGATCGACAACCGCGCGGCGGCGCTTGAGGCTGCGAAACTGAAGAAGGTAAACGTGTTCGCGCTCATCTCGAATCCCGAGCGCTGCGGCGCTTGCGTTCAGCTGGAATCGCGGGTCTTGCCCGACCCGGCGGTGAATAAGATGCTGCGCGAACGGTTTGTTGTCTACCGCGTGCCACGCAACGAATACCGGCAAGCTCCCATCAAAGGAAGTTTTGGCATCCCGTTCTACTTCATTATCAATGCAGACGGGCAGAACCAGCAGCACTGGATGGGGGCACCTGGGCCCGCGCAGTTTATTCAGCGCATTGAGCCGTTTGCCGCGCAGGCCGCCGCACCGGTTGCAGCAAACAACAATGGCATCCCTTTGAACTCGGGTGGCAGGCAGTGCGTCATTCCGTTAAAACAGAGTTTCGCTTACCAGGCGACACAAAAAGGGGATTTCAGAAGTTCTGGCAACATGCGCTTCGTGCCGAACAACTCTGCACCCGGTACCTATACAGTCCTGACACTCGACCGCACGGGCGAAATTGAAAATTCGAACAGCGCGCGCGTGGTAGGTGGGGCACTCGTTGTCGAGCGCTACCTCGGCGGCAACGACCTGGTGTTCGAGTGTTCAGCGCATGGCGTGAACGGCCAGGTGCCCGCGCAGTCGCTCGCAGTGCAGATCGAGCTGCGCTAATTTCTTATTTCTTTGCGGCCCGAGGGCAATCTACACCCGCACCAATGGTCATACGCCCGGCAGACCCCATTCACGACGCGCAGGCGGTTGCGGGCCTCATCTACGACACCGACCCCTACCTGTTTCCATTCCTCTTCGGCAGGCGGCAGGCGGCTCTGCCGGTTCTGCAGCAGCTCTTCCAGCTTGAGGGTAATTCCTTTTCGCACCGCCACGTGCAGGTCGCCGAAGACGGTGGCGATGTGGCCGGTATGCTCATAGGCTATGTCCCTCAAGACATCAATAAAGAAGCAGAAGCGACGGATTTCCGGCGTGTACTGGACTTCTGGCAGCAGTTGCTGCTGCGTCCGAAATTCTGGCTGCTCGAGCCATTCCTGGACAAGAGTGAAATCGACGGGCGCTATATCCAGAACGTCTGCGTCGCACCCGCGCACAGGGGTAAGGGCATAGGTTCGGGGTTAATCCGACACTTTTGCAGTATGTCGCAAGACACGGTCTGGCTCGACGTCGAAATGGGCAATAAGGCGAACCGCGCGATGTACGAACATATGGGTTTTCGTGTGGTGCGCGAAATTCCCATTTTCCTGCCGGGTCTCGGCAGCATAAGAATGGCCCGTCAATCAGAGCAGGGCAGAGCCCTGCTCTGATTGACGGGCTGTCTCCTATTTGCACGCTGCACTATGCTTAGATACAAAGCGGACATTTTGTCAGTATTTTACATGATCATTACGACGGCCCTGCTGATCGTGAACTGGAATCTGCCAGAATTTAACGTCTGGCTGTTTCTGGGTTCCATTATGATGGCGACCAGCTGCTTCGCAATGGCGCACAACCACAACCACATTCCGATGTGGCGTGTGGATTTTCTGAACAAGCTGACTGACTACTGGCTCACGCTGTTCTACGGTTTCCCGGTCTACGCCTGGATTCCCACGCACAACATGAACCACCACCAGCTCAACAACCGCGAGGGTGATTACACGATTACCTGGCGCCTGTCAGAGAAGAACAACTTCTTCACCATGATCACGTTCCCGATCGTGAGCGCGATCTACCAGCAGAAGCCGACTTCTGACTTTCTCAAGCACTACTGGCGCACCAACAAGCCGAAGTTCTTCTACTACATCTCACAGTACGTTGTCTGGGGTCTCTGGATCGGCGGAGCGCTCTACCTCGATTCGCGTAAGGCGCTGCTGTACGTCATCACGCCGATGATTGTCGCGACGCAGTTTGTGCTCATTATCAACTACATCCAGCATGTTCACACCGATGAAGAGTCGCAGTTCAACCACTCGCGCAACTTCACCGGTCTCTATAACCGCTTCCTGCTCAACAACGGTTACCACACAGCACACCACGAGCAGATGGGCCTGCACTGGAGCCAGCTGCCGGCAGCACACGACAAGATCAAGCACCTGGTTGATCCTTCGCTGAACCTGAAATCGCTCGGCTGGTATGTGATTAAGACCTATTTTCTCGCACCGTTTATTCCGTCTTTCCGCAGCAAGTCGATGCGCCTCGAGCGCATGGCACTCGCCGGTGGTGGGGCAACAGTACCTGTCGCAGAATTCCACCCGCGCGCTGTCTCTGTTGCCCGCGTCCCGGCTAAAAAGGCGAAAGCTAAAAAGACGGCCGCCAAAAAGACACCAGCGAAGAAAACCCGCAAAAGTCGTTAATTTGCCCCCTCCCCGCGCTGGCTGGCGCCAGCCGCAAGCGCCCCCCGCAAGCGGGGGAGGTGCCTGGAAGGCGGTGAGGGAAGGAGTTTCCATGGCAGCAGAATCATCATTCGACGTCGTTTCAGAAATGAACTGGCAGGAGCTCGCGAATGCGATCGACCAGGCGCAGCGCGAGATCGGTACCCGCTTTGATTTTAAGGGGACCAAAGTCTCGATTACACTTGAAAATAAAGAGCTGATCCTGATTGCCGACGACGAGGGTAAGCTCAAGCAACTCAAAGACGTATTGGAGTCAAAGCTCATCAAGCGCGGCATCGCGCTCAAATCGGTGGATTACCAGAAGATCGAATCGGCGCTCGGCGGCACAGTGCGCCAAAAGGCAGTTTTCATCAACGGTATCGCACAGGAACACGCGAAGAAGATCAACCAGCTAATCCGCGATTCAAAGCTCAAAGTTCGTTCGCAGGTCGAAGGCGAAAAGTTGCGCGTGTTCGGCAAGTCACGCGACGACCTGCAGGAAGTCATGAAGCTCTTGAACGGAGCCGACCTGGCTATACCGCTGCAATATACCAACTACAGATAACGTTCCCGGCTTTGGCCGCGATCGTTATCTGTGAATTCGCTTTCCCCCCTGACTTCACTTTCCCCTCTCTCCGGCCATGGCTATCGAAAACCGGAGTATTTCTGAAAGTTTCAAATCGAAACCACTGACAGCCGCTCCGCGCGGTTTTCGTAGCTTCATCACCAATGCCGGCATAAAAGATACCAGCCTCGATCTTGGTGTCGTGGTCTCTGAAGTTCCCGCCACGGCTGCAGCCATTTTTACCAAGAACCAGGTAAAGGGTAACCCGGTACAGGTCGGCATGAAGCACATCCGTGGTGGCAAAGTTACCGCGCTCATCGTGAACTCGAAGAACTCGAACGTGGCGACCGGCAAACAGGGTTATGCCGATTGTGTGCAGGTATGCAAGGCTGTGGCAGATGAGCTTAGGATACCCGTTACACAGGTATTTCCCTCGTCGACGGGGGTGATCGGGCGGCGGTTGCCGGCAGGCAAGATTGTCTCGGCGCTCAAGGGACTGAATGGCAAACTCAAGGCCGATGCCGATTTCGAGGGTTTTGCGAATGCCATCATGACGACGGATACCTTTCCCAAGTATGCAGTCCGCAAGATCGGTAAGGCAACCCTCGTCGGCGTTGCCAAGGGATCTGGCATGATAGAGCCTAACATGGCGACGATGCTGTCTTACTTCTTTACCGATGCAAAGCTGTCTGCTTCGACGCTCAAGAAGATTCTTCAATCAGCAGCCGATGCCACTTTCAACTCGCTGTCAGTCGACACAGACACTTCTACCTCTGACACCGTGATGGTCATGGCCAACGGCCTCGCCGGCAGCGTTAGCGAGAAAGCGTTTGCCAAAGCCTTCAGTGAAGTCGCGACGGAACTCACTCGCATGCTAGCGCGTGACGGCGAAGGCGCGACGAAACTTTTCACCGTCACGGTCAAAAATGCTGCGAATGCCGCGCAGGCAAAGGCGATCGGCAAGAGCATCATCAATTCGCCGCTGGTAAAGACCGCGATCTACAAGGGTGACCCCAACTGGGGCCGTATCTTTATGGCGGTCGGCAAGACACCCGGTGTACGGGTTAATCCTGAGAAGATCAAAATCCGCTGGGGTGGAAAGGTCTACACGAACGACCAGCTGGCCGAACTCTCCAAATACCTCCAATCCAACGAGGAGCTGAAGCTCGAGGTGTCGCTGGGCGTCGGTAAGGCCTCGTGGACCGTGTACGGCTGCGATTATACAGAAGAGTACGTGGCCATCAACGCCTATTACACGACCTGATCGCCGGCGGCAGAAATTGCCAGCGGCGATCGGGTAGAGTCAGAGTGAGAAAGAAGACTGGACGACCTTGCGCAGTTCAGTCTGGATTTCTTTGAGCGCACGCTTTTCTTCGACGCAGTTCTCGAGGTGTTCTTCAACGTAAGCCTGGGCAAATTTTTTAATCGCATTCGATGCTGCCTTTGCCAGTTCAATGGTCTTCAGGCAGTCCGCTTCTTCAGATGCTGCTATGCGCTTCAGGGCCTCAATCTGCCCCTGGATTCGGCTCAAGCGATGGACTAACTGCGGGTTCTTCATCGGTTAAATTTACCTATTTTGGAATCGGTTATCCACTTTTCGTGCGTTACAAAAGGGCCTGGGCCGCCCGCGGCGGCGCAGCACGTCGTTGGGAAAATCGGGAAATCTGCCGAAAATAGAACGTGGTGGCCCGCTTTTTTATTGTCCTTACTATTCTTACCAGCCTGTTTGCAGCGGCCAACCGGCGCACGGTGGCGCGTGTTGAGCGAATAGACCCGGCCACGCACATTGCTGAAATCAGTGCTGCGGCAGCCCTCGAGCCGGGTAAGGAATATACGGTTCTCAATGAGGCGGGCGAGGTCATTGGATCGGCGGTAGACGTCAGACGAATTGGCAATGGCAACTCGGTGTTCACATTTGCCGGCAAACGCCGCTCGCTCAGCGCCGGTCGCAGAATCACCCTTGTTGCCGCAAATTCCGGGTTTAGTGCATTGGGCGACAGGCCACGGCAGCAGTCACAACCACAGATGCGATTTGAGCTCAAAGACCGTGCTGCTATGGTCTTCGTGCCTGAAGGGCCCTTTATTCACGGTGGCCAGCAGGTAAATGCCCTGCACTACGTTCCGGCTCAGCTTGACGGCAAAGCCACTAACCGGGCCGACGTAGCAGCATTCTTCATTGACCAGCACGAAGTCACGGTAGGCCAGTACCGGCATTATCTTGAAGAGACCCGCCAAAGAGTTCCAGAGGACCTCGTCGAAAAAACGCCTGAACTGCCGGTGACCCACCTGACTTACCGGCAGGCTGAGAACTATTGTGCCTGGACCGGCAAGCGGCTGCCTACGGAGCTCGAATGGGAGAAAGCGGCGCGCGGTAGCCAGGTTGCGACGGTTGCCGATGAAACCTTTACCGAAATCCGCAATTACCCTGTCGGTGATGACGCGGCTGCTGAACGCTGCGTTACTGCTCATAATCATTCTGAACCTGTTGAGGTAAGCAAGCTAAAGGATCAGAGCCCATACGGATTGGTCGGAATGTGCGGCAATGCCGCCGAGTGGACCAGCAGCTGGCTTTTGCCCTACCGTGGTAATTCGGCGCGCGATGAACGCTTCGGACGGCGTTACAAGGTTATCCGCGGCGGTTCATACGAGCATTCCCTCGAGCTGGCGAAAAGTTATATGCGCCTGGCGGGCGGAATTCCCACTCTCGCGCGCGACAGGCGTGCAGGGTTTCGTTGTGCACGCAGTGAATGAAGAATGCTCTGGAAATCGCCCGCGATACGGCCACCGGTGGCCGGTTTCCAGGCATATCTTAGCTGAACAACGGAGCGCTGATCAGCTTCTGCAGTTTTGATTTCGTCCCCGCCTTGATTGCAGGGCCAAGACCCGTGATGGCAGGGGAAGCTCCCCTCCAAAGATGACGCAATGCAGGCAGGAAGCTGGCTGGTGTGACACGGTCGACCCTTGCCAGGTGTTCGCGCCAGTCGCGCAATTCACCGTGATACAACCAGGTACGCGCATTGTAGCTAGCGCGGCGGTATGCACTTTCCATGGCGAGTTCAATACCACCTTTGAGGCCAGATTTGCTCTCTTCAATTTCGCCGGCGTCGATGCCGCTGGCCAGGGCTTCGAGTTCACCGATCGCGGTTTCTACCGCGGTCGAATACTTTTCAGGCGAGGTCGCACAGAAAATGCCCCAGACACCTTCGCGCAGAAATTGAGAATGAAAGGTGCTGACCGAATAACACAGTCCCTTTTTCTCCCGCAGTTCGACAAAAAGACGCGATGACATCGTGCCACCGAGGTAGTGCGTGAGCACCTGCAGGTCTGCCGGCTGGTCGACTTCATTGCGTTGGCCGGGTAAAGACAACACAAAGTTTACCTGTTCAAGGTCTTTGGACTTGTGCAGAAAGTGCCGCTGTTTGACCGGGCGCTCGGCCTGAAACTCAGGGCTGCTGAAATGGGGGGAGCTATAACCGGGCTCACCCTGCAGCACGTGGTCGTGCCGGTCAAAATTCTGCCGGATATTCGACAGCAGGTCATTTTTTTCCTTCGCCGAGCTCCACAGTGCGCCTGCAAGCGAGAGCACTGTACCGCGCGGTCCGTAGTGAGACCGGTAGTATTCGTAGAGGCCGTCGCGTGTGCTGCGTGAGATGTTCGTTGCGTAACCCGCGACCGGCCGCCCCAGGGAGTTATCACCCAGCGCGCTTTCATAAAACAGGTCGAAGAGGTAATCGTCAGGCTGGTCTTCGGTCATTTTCAGCTCTTCGAGAATGACCTTCTTCTCTGAGTTGAATTCCTCTTTGCTGAACTGTGAATCGAAGAACATGTCTGCCAGAACATCGAGCGCAATGGGCAGGTGGCGCCCGCTCAGGCTGACATAATAATCGGTGATTTCTTTGCTGGTCGAGGCGTTCATGTGCCCGCCAAGCCTGTCAATTGCCCGTGATATTTCGGTGTAGTGCCGCTTCCTGGTGCCCTTGAAGAGCATGTGCTCGACGAAGTGCGAGTAACCCGCTTCGGCCTTCTTTTCAAAGCGTGAGCCCACAGGCAGCCAGAGGCCGACGGTAGCGCTCGTGCGGTGGGGAATGTTCTCGAGCAGCACCGTCAGCCCGTTGTCGAGCGTGAGGCGCTCGACGGCTGCCGGGCTGGCTGCTCTGCGAAACATTTTTTTGCCTTATTCCGCGTCGCGGATGGAAAGCGAAATCTTGCCCTGGCGGTCGATCGCCAGGACTTTCACTTTCACCTTCTGGCCTTCTTTCAGCACTTCGCTCACATTGGCGATGCGCTGCGCTGAAACTTTGCTGATATGGCAAAGGCCGTCGCGACCGGGCATGATTTCGATGAATGCACCGAAGTCCGTGATCTTGCGTACAGTGCCTTCGTAGATCTTGCCGATTTCCGCTTCTGCGAACTGGCCTTCAATCATGGCGCGCGCTTTGCGTGCCGATTCGGCGTCGTTTGAGGCGATCTGGACAAGGCCGTTATCGTCGACATTGATCTCTACGCCCGTCTTCTCAATGATCGAGCGGATGTTCTTGCCCCCCGGCCCGATGAGTTCACCAATGCGGTCGCGTTCAATCGTCATGGTAGAGATACGCGGCGCATTGTCTTTCAGCTGCGGACGCGGCTTATCCAGCGCTTCGCCCATGACCTTAAGAATGTGCTCTCTACCAGCCTTTGCCTGGTGAATCGCTTTCTCCATAATTTCATAGCTGATGCCCTGCACCTTGGTGTCGAGCTGGAACCCGGTAATGCCCTTGGTCGTCCCCGCGATCTTAAAATCCATGTCGCCGAAGTGGTCTTCGAGACCTGCTATATCAGAGAGGACCGCAAACTTGTCGCCTTCGGTGATGAGACCCATTGCAATACCTGCAACCGGTGCCTTGATGGGTACACCACCATCCATCATCGCGAGAGCGCCTGAACAGACCGTTGCCATCGATGACGAACCATTTGATTCCAGAATTTCTGAAACGAGGCGCATGACGTAAGGAAAGCGACCCGCATCGGGTACTACCGCTGCCAGGGAGTTTTCGGCCAGCTTACCATGGCCGATTTCACGGCGGCCAGGCCCCATGAAGCGCTTCACTTCGCCCACGCTGAATGGGGGAAAGTTGTAATGCAGGTAAAAGCGGCTTGAAGATTCACCTTCGACGTCGTCGGTACCCTGTGCGTTGCTTTCGGTGCCGAGTGTGAGAACTCCCAATGACTGCGTTTCACCCCGCGTAAAGAGCGCCGAACCGTGTGCGCCGGGCAGCACGCCGACTTCAACAGATATCGGGCGGATTTCATCGAGCTTGCGGCCGTCGGCGCGCACTGCATCGTGGAAGATCTGGTTGCGGACCACGTCGACCTCGAGGTCGGCGATGAGAGATTTAACCAGCTTTTCCTGTTTTTCTGCAGCATCTTTCTCGAGCGCAGCAAATTCAGGTTTGAACTGCTCGAGCAGATTCTTCTTCGTTGCATCGATCGCAGATTGCCGCTCGAACTTGCCCTTGATCTCGTTGGCCTGCTTCATGGCAGTCATGCCCAGGTCGGCAATGCGCTTGCGGAGTTCAGAGTGGTCGGGTGCGGCCGGAACCTCAATGCGCGGCTTACCCGCTTTCGCCTTGAGTTTCAGCTGCATTTCGCAGAGGCGCTTGATTTCTTCGTGACCGTGTTTCACCGCCGCGATCATGTCTTCTTCGCTCGCTTCGTCGGCGAGACCCTCGATCATGGTTACAGCCTTCATCGTACCGGCGAGTGCGAGGTTAATGTCTGAAGCAGCGATTTCGTCACGGTTAGGGAACAGGATAAATTTGCCTGCAACGCGCGCTATACGCACCCCCGCGACCGGTCCGTCAAACGGCAGGCCCGAAATGGTCAGTGCGGCCGAAGCTGCCGTAATAGCGTGCACATCGGCGCTGAAGTTTTTCTGCGCGCTGAGCAGCGTGATGAAAATCTGCACTTCGTTAAAATAGTTATCAGGAAAGAGCGGGCGAATGGGGCGGTCAATGACACGCGAAACGAGGATCTCTTTATCAGACGGGCGGTTCTCGCGCTTGAGAAAACCACCGGGGAAACGGCCGCCTGCATAGTACTTCTCGCGGTACTCAACGGTCATCGGGAAGAAGTCGAGGCCTTCGCCCGATTTTTTGGCGCCGGTTGCGTTGGCCATGAGCAGCATATTGCCCCAGCGCAAAAGCACCGAGCCGTCTGCCTGGCGCGCCCATTTACCCGTTTCCAGCTCGTAGTCGAGCCCGTTTACCTGGACGCTTTCTTTGTGGATCTTAAAGTCGTGTTGCATCTGTTTCTCCAATCAATAGCCCGCACAGGAAGAACTCTCAACAGGGGTCTTCCTGTGCGGGCATTTCTTAAGCCTGGAGGTCCCTTGCGTCGCAAGCGGGCCTCCTAAGGCCCCGTCACAAGGGTTAGTTACTTACGGAGATTGAGTTTTGTGATCAGCGACTTGTAGCGGTCGCTGCTGTTGCGGCGCAGATAATCGAGCAAGCGGCGGCGCTTACCTACCATCTTCAGCAGACCAACGCGTGAGTGGTGGTCTTTGGCGTGAGTCTGAAAATGGCCCGTCAGGCGATTGATCTTTTCAGTCAAAAGCGCCACCTGGACCTCTACTGAGCCGGTGTCCCGTGACGATTTCTGGTGCGTTGTGATCAATGCTTTCTTTTCTGCAGTTGCGAGCATAATTTCCTGTCTTTAACTTTTCCCTTATGTTTGTGGCACCATCTCAGGCCGAAACAGGCTGACAAGCGATTTGGCGACCGGCGGCTGCCACTTCTAGTAGTCCAGGCCCCGGTTGCGGCCAAAGGTATAGCGCATGGCCAGTTCGACGGTTGGGCCGGAGAAGTTGTTCGAGTTGTTGCCCGAGTACAGCAGGGCATGCGCCACCCCGATTCGGGGAATCAGTGACAGTTCATGGCTCAGCAGTATCTCGGCGCCAATTCCCAGTGCCGCATACAGGCTCGTCACATTGCTCGTTTCCCCGGTGGTCACCGTTTGGTTGAACGGGAAAAATGGCTCTGTCTGGACCACCGGCACCCGCAGGCGTACCGAGATGGTACCAACATCCACGAAGGGCAGAAGTGTGATGAATGACGGCAAAAGGACAATGCGACCCTCTGTGCGCAGGGTGGGATTGATGATTGTTCTCTGGTTTAACCCCGGCTCGGCGATCATTCCCGCACCCCGAAGAAAAAGGCTGAAATCGCGGAATGCATAGCCTAGCCCCAAACCTCCCCCCAGGCCGGCGGGTTGTGCACTGGGTACAAGCACCTGCCCGCCGATATCCAGCATTAACCGATCAACGAAGCGTTTTTCCGTTGTCTGTGCCGACAGGGCGGTGCCCGTGATCAAAATCGCCGCGCTGACGATGAACCAGCGCCTCACCACCGTATACCCTGCTTTGATCGAATTTGCTTTTTCAGCCATGTTGCTCTTGTTTTGCATCTGATTCCCCGTTTACTTGTTCTGAGTCTGCGTCATGTTAAAAATATCCTGAACGATTCCCTGAGAAATTTCGTCGACCACGTTGAATAGTCTCACGTCGACGGGTGATTCTGTCGTCGAGCCGCCGATGGCGGTTTTTTTCACGAGGTCATAAACTTTCGATTCAATCACGATGTTGCCATTCTGCGGGTTCACCGAATAAAACCCGAAAATCAGGTAGTCAGCCCCGGTCTGCGCCTGGAACTCCTTCAGGTTCTTGGGCGTTACGTCAGACGGGTTGCGGAAAATCTTCGCCCCTACCTCGGTACTTTTCTGTTCGTTCGCCCGGTCGTATTCAAAGATCTTTTTCATCGAATCGTCGACGGCAATCGAAAGACTGGTACTCATCCAGCCGTAGAGCGGTGAGTTGGTGCGGTCATAGAAGTCCAGAATCGCAACGCTCGCAAGCCCTCCCGATGCGCCCTGCGCGGCCATACGGTCTTTTTCCTGCGCGATCTTCTCAAACTGCGCCTCGTCGAGCGTTTTCATGGGACGCTGCATCTCGGCAATCATGGCCGCGAGCACTTCTCCCGGTGCAGATGACTTCGATGGAAACGTATCCTGGAACCAGGCAAGGCCACCACGGTTGAGGTCAAAGCCCCTTGCGAACGGATTCTTGCCGTGTGGCTGTAGTACAAGCAGGTAGTCGGCATTGGTCTTGTTTCTGAAAGACGCAAGCGTCGAGCCGAGGGTGCGCTCAAAGCCTGTGAGTTTTCTGCTGTAGAGCGCGGCGAACTCGTTATACGCTTCGCGTTCTGCCTCGTTGTCGAGCGCGGCCGACAGTGCTGGCACTGTCAGCTCATAGGGAAGCGCTGCGGTACTGTAAGATATCGCGTTGCTGCGTATTTCGCGCAGGGGTTCAAGCTCCTGCGGCTGCAGCGTTTCATAGTCGTTGCCCGAAGCCATGCGCACATCGAACTTGAGCTCCATCAGGTACGCCAGAAAGTTGTTCAGGCTGACCGCATCGAGCGGTGCAACCACGGCAATCTTGCTGCCTGCTGCTATCGGCCTTACAATGTAGCGGTCTTTTTCGAGCGGCAGCAGGTGTCGCACCAGGTCGATCACAATCGTTTCTGGCTTCGAGTAAACGCTAAAAGACACGATCTTGCGCGTTTCAGAATTATAATGGTGAATACGCACGAAGACCATCTTCTCTTTGGGTATGTCAACAGCCGTCTCGTCTTCTTTTTCTTCGCCCGGCTTTTTGGGCTCGTATTCATAAATTTCGCCCGTCACCAGCGAACCGCCGTTGAGTAATTTCGCGATTGAGGCGTACTCGTCGGGCGTATAAAGTATTTTTGAGGGTATCTTGTTTTCTTCGCGCAGCCGGATAAATTCATTCGGGTACATGATGCGGCCCTTTTGTGCCCTCGTGTACGCCTTGCTCAGGAATATCGGAAACCGCAGTATGACTTCCTTAGAAACAGGGCTGTCAAGACGGCGCGTGAATGTACCGATAGCCGTTACGGGGGCGCCGAAGAGGGCGGTGCTGCCCGCAAATGCCGCGACGAGTATGAAAACGCGCAGATTCATCCTGGCCGCATGCGAGATATTCGGCTTATTTGCCTGCCTGCATCGTGCTGATCATGGTGCCGATGACACTCTTCAGGTCGTCTTTCCGGCCCACGTGGTAGTTCTGCACATAGACGAGCTGCATCGTATCGAGTTTGATCACCCGCGCCCAGGTGTAGCCGGCGTCCCAGCGCGAGAGCGAAAGCAGAATCACATAACGGATGCCGAGTTTTTTCTGCAGGCCCTGCAGCATTTCGAGCTTCAGGTTTTCGAAGTTGAAGATGTGCAGCTTATAGATGTTCTCGAATACCTTGTCGGCCACGGCCACCTGGCGCTGCGAATTTTTCGGGTCGAAAAGGTTCGTGACGAAGGCGGTTTTTTTCAGCGAGCGTACATCGAGCACGTCGTCCGTCGTGTAAAAATCGGTGGCATTAAAGGCTTTCACATCGTAGCCACCGCGCATGAACTCCATGAAAACGGCATTCTTAAAGTCGTTTTCACCTTCGACCAGGACTGCCACGTTGGAGTTCTTGGGAATCGGTTCTTTGATCACGTAGTTGTTCGCGGCGGATCGACAACCGGGCAGGGTAAGCGCGGTAGCGAGAGCTGCCGCCAGAAAAACGGACGCTTTTGTCATATTTTACGCGCGCGCGATGGACTCTCACGCGTCAACACATTCTGCGCGCTTTTCCCGGAAGCTGTCAACGCGGGTCGATGACCCGGGTGAAGGCAAACTCATAACTGGGAGATCATGTTTTCCCAGAAACTGGTGGCGGCAAAGCGCACATTGAGATCATACGAATCAGCGATTGTCTCGGCCACGTCGGCGAGCGTCGCGCGGATACCCAGGTTGGCCTGCCGCCTGGGGCGAAACATGCGCGAATAGACCAGCAGGGGAACGTATTCTCGGGTGTGGCTGGTGCCCTCAAACGTCGGGTCGTTGCCGTGGTCGGAAACGATATAGAGCATGTCTTCATTCTCCATTGCGCGAAACAACCGTGGCAGGTACTGGTCAAGGGTCTCGAGCGCGTCAATATAACCCATCGCGTCGCGGTTGTGCGCGTAGAGGCTGTCGAGGTCGGGCAGGGTGGCGACGATAAATGACTGCTTGTTGCGGTTCGTAGTGCCCTCGCGTATCGCCTGCGTCAGAATTTCGAGGCAGTCGGCGTTGTTCTTTACCGGGTACTGTTCGGTAAGCGCGGCACCTTCCAGCATTTCAGAGACTTTACCGATAGCGTGCACAGGTATTCCCGCATGCGCGAGATTGGTGGCAAGAGTCGGCGCGCGTGGAGGCGAGTGAAACATGCCGGTTGGCATGGTTTCGTCGGGGGCAAAAGTCGCGAGGTCGCCGGTGAAATAATGCAGGTGCAGGCGCCCCAGTCCATGCCGCGAGAGAACCTCCCACGCTGAATGGCCGAGCAGGTAAAACTCATCGGGCTGGAACTTGTCGGGGTGTACGTAGATATTAATCAGTGAGTCATCGGTGACCAGCAGTATCGGAGCGCCGGTGTCCAGGTGTGTTTCGCCGTATTTCGTGAGAAATCCCTGCTGCACGTCGTTGGCATTGCCCAAGAACGATCTGCCCGTGATTGCCGAGAGTTCATCGAGAATTTCTGGCGGCAAACCCCGGGGAAAGGTGTGGTATTTTTCCTCCTGGTAGATTCCGAGAAGTTCGCGGTGGCCGCCGATGCTGTCGTTGCCCTCGTTGCGTTGGGTGACCTTGGCGTAAAAGCCGATTGTGTCCTCTTCGCGCGGCCACGACTTGAGGTACGTCAGGTTGGTGATTCCCATACGCGCAAAGTTGGGAATCTGCAGGGGTGCTCTGAGCTCCGCGATGTGCGAAAGGGTGTTGGCGCCCCGCGGCCCGTAGAGGTAGGCATCGGGCTGTTCGCCCACACCAAGCCCGTCAATGACCAGCACAATCGATCTGCCAATACCGAGCGACACCCGGGGCGATCTCGTGCGCAAGACTCTGCCCGGCTATAATTTTTGCCAACATGCTTGCCGGTGCGGCAAACTCTGCGAGTCTGCGCGATGCCTGCCTGCCGGTTTTTGCCAGCGTTCCTGATATTCGTCGCTTTCTTCACAGCGTGCAAGCCACAAAAACAGCTCGAAGTTGCAACCTTGCAGGGCAAAAAATTGGTTTCACTTTCCGAGCTCCGCCAAAGCGCCGGCGACAGGGAAGTTGAGGTCGACGACCATTACCTGCAGCGCCGCGTTAGCTACCGCGCGCTGCCGCTGGCACCGCTCTTGCGCGCCTGGGCGCCTGCGGGGCCATACGACGAGGTGCTCTTCCACTGCGCAGACGGTTACGAGGCGCGCGCGAGCCGGGCCGACCTCGAGCAGGGGCGACTCGACAGCTTCTTTCTTGCTTATGGCGAAGGGGGGGAGCGTTTTCGTTCCATGATACAGCAGGGCAAAGCGCAGGTTTCGCCCGAACCCTTCTACGCGGTTTCCACCGACCAAAAGGGTTATGCAACGCTCAGCTGGCCATACGAGGTTGTGGGGTTGGAGTTCATTCGGTTTGCCGAAAAATATCCCGGGCTTCTGCCTGATGCCGTGGCGCAGAATCCTGTGACGCGCGCGGGCTTTGACCTCTTCCGTAAAGAATGCCTGCGCTGCCATTCGCTCAACCTGATGGGCGGCGAAATCGGGCCCGAGCTCAACGTACCGCGCAACATCACCGAGTACCGCGACGAGGCTTACCTGCGGGCATTTATCCGCAACGCCTCGGCCTTCCGCGCGCGCTCGAAGATGCCGCCGTTCACGGGATTGACGGATTCACAGCTGGCTAATGTCCTCAGCTACCTGCGCGAAATGACCAAATTTAAAGTCCGTAATTAACTGCGCGTAGCGCAGTTAATTACGGACCTATATACTTTTTCTTTGCGGCGTTATGCTCTCTGAAGTCTTTCGAAAAATGGTGCGCGCCGTCACCCTTGAGCACGAAGAACTTGTAATCCGTCTTCTCGGGGTTCACTGTCGCATCGAGTGCTGCAATACCCGGTGAGCCGATCGGTCCCGGTGGCAGGCCGCGCACCTTGTACGTGTTGTACGGTGATTCGACTTCGAGGTCTTTGTAGAACAACCGCGCCTTGGGTTTTTCAAACAGGTACTGCACGGTTGCGCACGACTCGAGCGGCTCGCTGTCGCGCATACGGTTGTGGAATACGGCCGCGATCAGCGCCCGCTCTTCTTTGAGTTTGGCTTCACGTTCGACGATGCTCGCAAGAATCACCGTTTCGTGAATCTTTTTTGGCTCAGTCGGAAAATTCTTCACTTCCTTTACTTTCTCAAAGAAGTGTTCGACCATGTGCTCGATAATCTTCTCTTTGGGGTAGCCTGGCGGCAGGTGGTACGTGTCGGGGAAAATGTAGCCTTCGACGCTCTGCGCCGGAATCTTGAATTTATCGAGTATAGACTTCTTCGAGGCATACTGCAAAAACTCGTCGCGCGACGCAAAAAACTTCTTCTCGACGAAGATATCGGCAATCTGCCTGTTGTGCAGGCCTTCAGCGAGTGTCAGGCTGATCGTCTTTGTCTTACCGCTGGTGATGGTCTGTGCAATCTTTCCTGCTGACATACCGTCGTTCAGGTCGTAGACACCAAACTTGATGCGTGCCGCTTTGCCAGTCAGGCGCATGTATAATTTGAAGAAGAACTGGCTGTGAATGAGATTTGCCTCGGCCAGCCGTGCCGAAACCGAAGACAGGTTAGACCCCGCCTTCACCGCAAAATCTACATGGCGTGAGCCATCCGAGACGCTGCGTAGCGAAAGCCAGAGGACGGCGAGCAAAAGCAGCGTCGTCGCACCCAGGCCGCCCGCGCCATAGACGAGTAACTTCCGGTAGTTTTGTTTATTGTCTTGCAGCATATGTGGTGCGTTCCGCCTCCTGCCGGCAAGTGGTTGACATGCTGTAAAGCGGCAACGGGATCTGAACAGTCTCCATGCAAAAACTCCTCTCGCCTCTTGTGCTCATCCTCACCCTCGTCTTCCATTGCCGCTCTTCGGGCAGCGCCGATCTCACGCGCTATGCGGGTAAAGGTGCCAATAGCGAGAATGGTTATCTCACGTTCTATGCGCAGGGGCAAAAACTGAGTGCCCGTACGCAGGCAACCGGCAAGCTGCGTGCCTACCTGCTTGCGGCGATGCGAGAGAGCGATCTCAGGCTTGCCTGCTCGGCGTGGGACTGCGTCGCTTCGACGCTTTCGGCAATCCGGGGCCCAGACCGTTCGCCTCTCTACAGCTACGCGGTCTATCACCTGGCTGCGTTTGCCGAACAGCAGAATTACCCCCGCGAAGCGCTGGCGATTCTCGCGCTCATGGGTGATGCCCCGCAACCCCTTGCGCGGCGGGTGTCGTTGCTGCAGGGACGCCTGTTGCTGCTGACCGCGGCCGCTGCAGCCGTGCGTGCCGAGCACTGGCAGAAGCATGCTGACAAATTCGCCGATGCCGAGTCGCTCTACCTTGCGGCACACGGCCTCGATATGGCCGGCGACAAACGCGGCGCCGTTGAGCTTGCCTGGCGTGCGCTCGAAAAACCCGAGGCCGATTTTCCATTCGCGCAGAGTGGCCTGCTCTTGCGCAATCTCCTGGGACAGGCAATCTATACGCAGCCGCCGTTGGTGCAGCGCATTCGCCTGATGGAGGCCCTGCGAGTGGCAAAGGACAAAGCGAGCGCAGTAAAGCTGTGGCAGAACCTCACTCACGAGCAGCTCGCGGGCAAAGAGCAACTGCTCTTCACGCAGTACGCTGCGCGTCTGCTCAGCGATAAGGGAAATTTTGCCGAACTCACCCGGACCGTGGCAGCAGCAGGGCCGGAATTCCTGGCGGCTGACAACGAAAAGCCTGCGCTCGATATCTGTGAGCGGTTGCTGAAAAAGAAGCAGTTTCCTGCTGTCCGCAGTTTGTTTACTCTCGAACCTGCGACCAAAGCAGCCTACCAGTGCCGCCTGCGCCTTGCACAGCGCAGCTCCGACTATTCGCCGGCAGCCCGCGCACTCGCAGCGCGTTACATAACAGAATTTGATTCCGAATCAACTCTCGCCGAGCGGATCTTTTTGCGTTCATGCCTGCCGGGTGTAGGCACGCACCACGAACGCTGGGACATCGGCTGCCTCGAAGAGCTGCGTTCTGTTACCGCGCAGAAAAATCTCGGCGCGGGAGCGCGCTACTTTCTCGCGCGGCATTTTGACGGCGTCGGTGATGCTGCAAAGGTTCGTGAACTATTGACCGAGCTGGCACGGAACTATTCCGACGACTACTATTTCTACCGCCTGATGGAGCGTCCGCTGAAGGTGCAGAAGCAGTGGGCGGCTGATTACCGTTCCGATGGAACACGCCTGGGTTACCTGCTCGAGGTGCTGCTGACGGGCGACGTGGCTCGCGCGCGCAACCTGCCCGAGATGACGCAGCTAAAGGCGTTCGAGAATGACATCGCGAAGTGGTCTGGCCGGCTCGACGATGACCGGCTTCTTGCACTTCTGCTGCTCGCAACCGATAGCCGCGAAGAAATGAGGGAGCTCCTGCGTTCTGAAGAAAAGCCCGAGCTCTACAAGTTGCTCGCCGCACTCGGGGCAGTCGCACAGAAGCCCGACATGGCGCTCTATGGGGCAAAGATGCTCGTGCGCGATGCAAAGCTCAGGCCTTTCCTGTTCGAGATACCACCGACGCTGCGCGCAATGCTTTACCCGCAGGCCTACGGGGCCTACGTTGAAACGCACGCCGAAAAAAACCAGCTTGAAAAGGCCGAGGTCTTTGCCCTTATTCGCCAGGAATCGCAGTTCTTCGCCGGCGCCATCAGCGTCGCCAACGCGCAGGGCCTGATGCAGGTGCTTCCTTCGACGGCGGAACTTCTCGCCGCGAAAGAAGGATTAAGCGACTACAACCTGCTCAACCCCGAGCACAACATAAGGCTCGGTACCGTCTTCATGCGCGACATTCGCCGGGCGTATGCGGCCGACTTCACAGGCCTCGCGATCGCTTACAATGCAGGCCCCGGGCGGCTGCTGCAGTGGCGTAAAAAATACAGCCACGACGACGACATTTTTGTTGAAGAAATACCATTCCAGGAAACATACCACTACGTGCGCGTACTGCTTGCCGACCGGGCCCGCTACCGTGCACTGCTCTCGGGGAAATGAAGTCGCGCAGCCTGATCGATGTTGCCCGTCGCAGCCCGCTCTTTAAGGGTATCAGCGAGGCGCAAGCCCGGCGGGTGCTGAAGCATTTTCACCTGCACCGGCTGGACAAAGGCGACGTGCTTTTTCGGGCAGACCAGAAAAGCCGGGTCATGTACTTCGTCGTCGACGGTAAGCTGCGCGTGGAAAAGCTCACTGCACAGCAGCAGGTTGTGCGCATTGCCTCGCTGCTGCCGGGCGACGTTGTGGGTGAGGTCGCGGTTCTGACCGGCGAGCGCCACTCGGGGCAGGTGCGTGCGATGACCGATGCGCAGCTCGCGGGTATAACACGGCAGAAGCTCATCAAAGTCCTGCGGCAATACCCCGATGTACTCTTCAACCTGACCCGCATCGAAGCCCTGCGACTCAGAAGCAACATTGTACGGGAGCAGCGCAGAACCGTCGAACTGGGCTTCGTACTCCACCTCTACTGCACGACGTCTGTGGACTACCAGGCAGTACAGGCTCCGCTGTTTGACGCGGTTGCCGCGCAGAAAGTCTCGTCGATGGTGATGCTCCCACCGGCATTTCTCAACGGCCTGGCAGAAGAGGCATCGGCACTGCGGCAGCGCGTGAGCGCAGTGCTGATGCGCCACGCGTCCGCGTACCTGCCTCTTAACCTGGCGGAGCACCCGGTGCAGACCGTTTCTGCCTTGTTGCAGATGGCAGACCGGCTTATTCTGACGGTCTCAGAAGATGCCGGCTCGGTGCAACGCCTGCAGCGCCTCGTTGCGCAGCCGGCATTGCGCGGCAAGGTAGCGATGCTGGCACCGGTACTGTCGCTCGTCCACCATGCTTCGCCCGATAACCTGACCGTCTCGCAGATCGAACAGAAGCTCTCCCTGCCGGTGCGCTACCGGCTGAGGCTGGCCAAAGATTTCTGGCAGAAAGATGACATGCGTTCATTACACCTGCAGTGCATGACTCTCTCGCGCATTATCTGTAACACGACGCAGGGCATTGCGTTCGGCGGCGGGGGAGCGCGGGCGCTCAGTGAAATTGGTGTCTTGTCTGAACTCGAACGTCACCAGTTGGAATTTGATCATGTTGCCGGCACCAGCATGGGGTCTATTATCGCCACGTTCTACGCCATGGGTCTCAGTTCCCGGCAAATGAGCGAACGCTTCCGTGAATTTCTGCCCTCTGACAAGGGTCTCTTGCGCTATAACCTGCCGTTCATTTCGTTCTTTCGCGACCGCAGCGTGAACCGCATTTTGCGGCGGCTGTTTGGCAAGCTGCGCATCGAAGATTTGCCGAAACCGCTGACGATCATCGCGGCCGACCTCATTAGCGGGCAGGAGATTCGCATGCAGAAGGGCCTCGTCTGGCGCGCCGTGCGTGCCAGCATGAGCCTCCCGGTGATTTTTGCCCCGGTGCGCCACCACGGCTATTACCTGGTCGACGGGGGAGCGATTAACAACGTACCCGGCAATGTACTGCGCGATCAGGGTGTGCAGGGTGTCCTGGGTATCAACTGCACTCCGCTGGCAGATGACAGCGTAAAACGCTACCTCGATGAAACTAACCTGTTCCAGTTGCTCAAGCCAGGTGATCGTTTCTGGGCGAACCTGCTGCGGTTCTTTAAGGCCGCAAGACTTTTTGTCACGCGCCCGCCGATACTGCAGATCGCAAACCGCGCGATGATGCTCGAGGGTTCAGAGTTGGTGCGGCAGAAGTCGCGCGAGTTTGACCTGTTGCTCAGTCCTGACTTGTCGCGCTTTGGCCTGTTCGAGTTTGATCGACGTGAAGAAATCGTAGACGCGGGCCGTTACCATGCACGCACCAGGGCCACTGAACTAAAAAAGCTGTTTGGGCGTACCTGACAAGGGTCAGTCGCCGCCGGCCCTTATCAGCTGCGAATTCGCGTCTGCTGCAGTGTGTAATCAGCACCGGCCGACATCTGCTCTATCTCAAGCATTGTCTCGCGTGTCGTCTGCATCTTCTCTGAGATAGCAGTAACCTGTTTTGCGATCAGGTTTGCATCGAATACCTGCACCGACTGGTCGCGCAGGTACTTGAGGGTATCCTCTACCATTTCAATCTGCGCGAGCAGCTTCTGCTTATTCTGTTCCGCGTCTTTGACAATCGAGGCGCGTTTTTCGGCGAGTTCGACGCGGCGTGTCATGGCATCGCGTGTTTCGGTGGGAGCATCGGCAGAGAGTGCGGCGAGGTCGGCCTTCAGTTTTGCCACCTCGGCCTCATGCCCGCTGCCGGTGGTTTTCTGCATGTCGTCGAGGCGGCAGTAGCCGTTCAGCAGGTGAATAAAATTCGCTTCGAGCTCGTCGAGGCCGGTCAGCATCGCTTCGCTCGACTGCACTGAGGCCTTGCTGTTCTGCCGTGTGTTTTGCCTGATCTGCCGAATCACCTCTTCGGCTGGCGACATCTTCGATTTCAGCGGTGAGCGCGAACCGTAGATCGCGTTGCGCAGGCGGCGGATTTCATCTTTTTCTGCTTCACGTCCCTCGAGCGCATTCACAGCCCTTTGAAAACGTTTGTTCGTGGCTGTGCCAATCAGGATCACGGCCTCGGCGGCGAACAGTACCGGGTAAAAGAGAGGCAGGCTCCAGCTGAAGAATACTCCGGCTATCAGGCCGGCTCCCAGGAAGAGCAGGTTGAACTTGTGCTTAAAGGCATGCCATATGTACATCATCCGATTACCTCTTTTGCGACCTGGGAAGCAAGCTTGCCGTCGTACTGGCCGTCGTGGTTGGCTTTCAGGTATTTCATCACTTCGCCAATGTTGCTGGCGCCCGATTTGGCGATTGCTGCCTTCAATTCATCAGCGTTCATTTGTTGTGGCAGATACGAAAGCAAAACGTCTTTCTCCACTTTGAACTGCTCCGCGCGCGCAGCATCCATTTTGCCCTGTGCGGCGAGCGCCAGGTTTTCTTCGCATGATTTGAGAAACTGGCGGACAACTTTGAGTACGTCGGCATCGTTCGGTGCCCGGTGGCCGTCGTCGATCGCAAGCGCCTTGACCTGCGAGATGGCTGTGGTCAATACCCCCGCGCGCACCGTATCGCGCGCCTTGCGGGCCTCAAGGCTTTCTTTTTGTAAGCGTTCGAAAAGCATTCACCAACTTCACGAACTGCGTATGGTTGGTAAACTGCAAAAGAAACGGCGCCCCGTCGTTGCCGCCAGCGAATTTCCTTGACCGAACGTTGACCACTACCTGCGCTGAACCGTGGTCTCGCATATCTACTTTGACCCCGCACTTTCGCGGATCACGCTCGAATCATTTCGTGATCCGGTGCTTTTTGCCACTATACAGGACAATCTTTCGATCAAGCCGAGCCACCCCGACGAAGAGCACGCCGTCATCTGGCTTTTGAGCTCCGCCGCGCTGACCGAAAATGCCCAATTGGTCTACAACTGGCTGCAGAAATACCCGCAGCACCGCTCGCGACTGGTTGTGCTCGGCGACCATGAATTCTCCGAATTGCTGTTCGCCCCACTCAGAGAAGACCAGATTAACCTGTACCTGCCCGCAGCAATGCCGATGACGCAGGTACGCCGCGCCTGCGAGACGCAGATTAACGCGCTCCATGCAGAATACGACCGGCTGCAGCTGCAGGAAAAGCTGGCGAACAGTTATATTGAGATTCGCCGGTTAACAGCGGTGGGGCAGGCGCTCGCCACCGAGCGGGATTTCGACCGGTTGATCGAACTGGTGCTCAATTCGGCTATTGAACTGACGGCCGCCGACGGCGGTTCGCTCTACCTCGCCGAAAAACACGGCGAACGCGATAAGCCAACGCACATACGCTTCAAGAAATCGGCGATGCAGCTCGACGCCGACGAGTTCCTGCTGCCGATCAATAAAAAATCCATCGCCGGCTATGTAGCGCTCACGGCCGAGCCGCTGCTGATCGATGACGTGCACAACCTGCCGGTCGACGCAGGTTACACGTACAACTCAGAGTACGACAAGGCGCACAACTACTACACCAAGTCAATGATGGTGATTCCGATGAAGAACCACCACGACGAAGTGATTGGCATCATACAGCTGATTAACCGCAAGCGTGACCCTGACATGAAACCGACGCTCGCCGATCTCAAAGGCGACGCCGTGGTCTCGTTCACGCGCAAAGACTATTCGCTCGTGAGCGCGATGGCGGGCCAGGCCGCCGTGGCGATCGAAAACAACCAGCTGTTGCAGGATATCCAGAACCTGTTCGAAGGTTTTGTGAAAGCCTCTGTCACGGCGATTGAACAGCGCGACCCGACCACGAGCGGTCATTCGTTCAGGGTGGCCGACTACTCGGTGAATATCGCTCTCGCGGTGAACCGTGATACCGGGCCGCGCTTCAGTTCGACACGCTTTAATCGTAACCAGATACAGGAGCTGCGTTATGCCTCGCTCTTGCACGACTTCGGCAAGGTCGGCGTGCGCGAAGATGTGTTGGTCAAAGCGAAGAAACTTTATCCTGCGCAGCTTGAGCTGATACGCTGGCGCTTTCATTATATCAGGAAAGATATCGAGGCAGGCCTGCTGAGAAAGAGTCTTGCTGAAATGCAGAAATCGCCCCGCGAAAAGTGGGCCGAAATCGAAGCCAGGTACCAGGCTGAGCAGGAAAAGCAGCAGCAAGAGGCCGAACAGATGTTCTCAGCGATCCTTTCTGCCAATGAACCTACCGTGCTGGCAGCAGGCTCGTTTGAATTCCTAAAGAAGATCGCCGAAAACAAGCTGCGTGTCTCAGCAGAAGAAGAGCTGCCCTGGCTCACCGACCAGGAGCTCGTGATGCTGTCTATACGCAAGGGGACACTCGACGAACGCGAGCGGCTCGAAATCGAATCGCATGTTACGCATACCTACAACTTCTTGCGGCAGATTCCGTGGACGCCCAACCTGCGCTGGGTGCCAGAGATCGCGTACGGCCACCACGAAAAACTCAATGGTGGGGGTTACCCGCTGAAGCGGCGTGACCCGGAAATTTCGCTACAGACGCGCATGATGACGATCGCCGATATCTACGATGCGCTCACCGCCTGGGATCGCCCCTACAAGAAGGCAATACCGCCCGAGAAGGCGCTCGATATTCTGCATATGGAAGTCAAGGACGGGCACGTCGACCCGGACCTGCTGCATGTCTTTATCCAGGCAAAAATCTTCGAGCGCATCGAAGAACTGCGCGCACTGGGCGCAGGTTAAAGCGCTGTAGCTACTGGAAGACGAACCTGTTACGTTGGGCTTGAAGCGGTGGCGTAGAGTTTCGCCGGAATCGCACCGGCAAGGTATGCGGCCCGTCCGGCTCTCACCGCATCGCGCATCGCCGCTGCCATCAGCACCGGATTCTTCGCCTTCGCAATTGCCGTGTTGAGCAGTACGGCGTCGGCGCCGAGTTCCATCGCGCGCGCGGCATGCGAAGCCGTGCCGATGCCCGCATCGACAATCACCGGAAGCCGGCCGCGCATCATCGTCAGCAGGATTGTCAGGTTGGCTTCATTGGCAATACCCCGCCCGCTGCCGATAGGGCTTGCTGCCGGCATGACGCAGTCGGCGCCCGCGTCGGCAAGCCGGCGCGCCATGACGGGATCGTCGGTAGTATAGACCATCAGGTACAGGTGGCGGGTATCGGCATGCGCCTTTATCGCTTCGACCGACCGGAGTGTTTCCACGGGGTCGGGGAGCAGGGTCTGGATGTCACCGGTAACTTCGATTTTCAGGTGCGTGTTGCCCATCGCGGCGGCAATGCGCGCCTGGCGCAATGCGTCGGCGGCAAAGGCTGAGCCAGAAGTGTTCGGCAAAAGTACGATATGCTTCAGATCAATAAAATCGAGCAGCGAGTTGACCGCAGTGGTTCCGGGCTTGGATTCGCCGGAAATCCCCCCCTCGTAACGCCGCAGTGCCACAGTGACCATCTGCGTCCCGGCGGCTTCGTGGCAGCGTCGCATTTCATCAAGGCTGGCATAGCGACCCGTGCCAACAATCAGCCGGGATTCAAGGCGCAAAACGCCTAGTTGAAGGGGGTCAGCCTGCGCCGTAGAACTGGGTGTGGCGACGAGGGAATTCAGTCGTTTTCTTTTTCGTCATCGTCTGCGACAATGACGTTGTCTTTGCGGTCGTAGCCATAACGGACTTTTTCGTCCGCCAGCATACTCAGCGTCTGTACCGCGCTTTTGCGGCGCTTCAGGCCTTTGGGGATTTCAAGCTTAAACAGGTGGTCGACGACATCGAAGCTGGCGCACGCCACCTCGTATTTTTTGCTTTTCGCGAGGTATAGTATCTTGGCAATCTCGATGTCTTTCATACGCAGTTTATGGGGAATCTCACCTTACCTTTTTTCCCATACCTGCTGTAAACAAAAATGAAGAACTCGCCCGTCATCAAGCATGTCTACCGGTTGCTCTTCGGCCACTGGCCGGGTGAAAACCTGCCCGTCACGGGCCGGTTGGTTCTTTTCCCCAAACAGCTGCCGCCGCACCTCGATGCAATCTACTTCGAAGAGTACATACGCGCGCTGCGCATGCCCGTCATCTGGGTCACGATACTGGTATTTGCGGTCATTTTGATCGTCATCTGCTTCTACACCTCTTCATACAGATATATTAAAGAATGGTTTACTCTTGCCCTTGCGGGGGGAGCGTTCACGGTTCTGGAAATCTTCTGGTTCTGGGATATCAGCCGCCGCTGGGGTTACCGCACGCAGCTCACCATACTCAATGTCACCCTCGGTGTCCTCGTGAGCATTTTGTCGTGGGGTATCATTGGCGCGTGGGAGACCATGCCAGCCAATTACATCGGCATGATGACCACCATCATCGGCGCGATTCTTGGCGCGGCCGCGGTTATTCTGTCTCACTCACGCGTGAGCTTTCTCGTTTTCATGTTTTCGTGGATCGTACCGGGCATCATCTTCATGTTCAGCAAGGACGACCTGTTTTTTCACCTGATGGGCTGGTTATTCGTGAGCGGTATCTTTTCGTTCATGATCATCAACACGATGGAATACGCAAAACAGCGACAGCTGTTCGATGCCCGCCAAAAGCTCACCGAGTTTAATGCAGAGCTGAGTCGCAAAGACGCCGAACTCGACCAGGAACTCGTCTTTGCATCCCACATCCAGATGGGCATTTTCCCCGAAACCAGGATGCATGCCGGGCCCTATACCTTTCAGACCACGATTCTGCCACTGGGTCGCATTTCGGGTGACTACTGCGACATCGTCACGCGCGGGGACATTACGTATGCACTCGTCGCCGACGCCTCGGGTCATGGTGTACCTGCAGCAATGCTGACAATGGCTGCAAAGAATGTCTTCAGTAATATATTGACCGAACAAATTTCCACTTCGCGGGCAATGGCCCTGGCCAACCACGAAATACTCCGCATGATAAAGACGCAGGATTTCATGACCGGCTTTCTGCTCAAGCTTTATCCCTCAGGCCTGGTTGAGTTTACCAACGCCGCTCACCCGACTGCGATTTTCCAGAGCCGGCAGGGCGATATGCGCATGCTCGATACTTCGGGCTTTATTCTCGGAGGATTAGACGACGTTGATGCACTCTATGAAGGCGGCAGTGTGCAGATGCAGAAGGGTGACCGTATCTTTCTTTATACCGATGGTGTGGTCGAGTGTGCAAATCCCGATAATCATTTTTACGGCGTCGATCGCCTTGAGAAAATGCTGCGCATTACCCGCGGGCTTGAACTCTCGCGCGTTACCACACGCATCTTCTCGGACATGGTGACATTCTGCGAGGGTGCCCCTTTTCGCGACGACATCGCGATGATGGTGGTCGAGTTTAATCCCTAACAGGCTCCGGAAAACGGAACCTGCTAACGCAACCCGAACACACGGTCTGCCTTCTGCAGAAATACAGATTTGCCGGTGACCAGCAGGCGTTCACCGCCGAGATCATGGCGATCGAAGAGCAGGCCGCGCGCGCTGCCCAGCACTAATCGTCCGGATGCATGTGCATGCAGGCAACCAGTTTCTGTACCCAGCGAAACGGCAGTACTTTTCCAGCGATCGTGAGTCGACGTCTCAGCGCCAGAGCGCGCAGCGGAAAGGGTTACAACCTGGGGTTTGTCCTTTCGGTGCCGCGTGTGGTAGAGCGCGGCGGCAGGTTCGTTGCCCTCAGCTGGCGCTGACTGCACAAAGCAGATAAGCTCGGGAGTTACGGTCATGGCAGAGGCAGTGACCGTGCGTACTGGCAGCTCCGCTTCGGAGATGACTTCGGCAGCCTGGGGCGTCTGCCGCAGCGTTTCTGCCGGTGCATTGTCGTCGCCCGCAAGCACGTTAAACTTCAGGCGTAGCAGGAAATCTGCCTGGCGGGTCTTGTTGTCCTTGGTCACGGTGCGCTCGACAATGGCTGCCAAGTCGCCGGTCGCGAAGTTGCACGCCACCGCTTTGAGTGCATAGCCCAGGCGCTGGCGGGAGTAGATTCTCCGGTCGAGGTGCAGCACGATGACTTCGCCATCGAGTGAACCGAGGCATGCCTGGCCGAATTTTAACGCAGGGTCGTCGTCGGCGGTGAACTGCGTGAAGAGTACGCCCTGGAAATCAGCCTGGACTTTGAAATCCGGGTTCATGAAGATCATGCGCGAGTGATCGCCTGCAGCAGCGAGAATAAAGCGGCCGTTGCGCAGCACTTGCAGGTAGCGGCTTTCTTCTTTCTCCCACAGCAGGCTGCCGCTTTCATTGAAGACGTAAACCTGGCTGCCCAGCTGCGGGTACCAGATGAAGAACGCACCGTTCTCGGGCCCGGTCAGGTAACCTTCTTTACCGCCGAGGTTGATCTGGCTCTGGTCTGCCTTGGTGAGCGTACTGCCCGGCAGGCTGAGCACCCGGGCAATGCTACCCGCAGGCGTGAGGCCATAGGCAGCGTACTGGCCTGCTTCAGTCTTTCGGTAGAAGAAAAGCGCCGGGTTACCTTCTGCTTCGGCCATGCCGGCGAGCTGCGTGGTGGCGAAGACTTCAGGGAATACCACCGACTCGCTGTGCGAGAAGGGTATCTGCCAGATGAGCCAGGTTGCGGCGATGACCGCCGCAGCGTAACGCACGATCATTTTGCTACGGCAGCTTCACGCTCTTCTTTCATCTTCTTCATCACGTCGATGTACGTACCGTATTTATCGCGGAAGTCCTGGTACGAATAGATGTAATATTCGTAACCCTGCTCGGTGAGAAACAGTTGGCGGTTACGACAGAACTGCTCTTCGCTCGATTCGTTCGTGATGACCGAATAGAACAATGCCTGGTTCCCGTTGGGTTTCGGGCGCAGAACGCGGCCCAGGCGCTGCGCTTCTTCCTGCCGGCTACCGAACGTACCCGAGATCTGTATCGCCACATTGGCGTCTGGCAGGTCGATCGAGAAGTTAGCGACCTTCGAAACGACAAGGGCGCTGATAGCTTTTGTCCGAAAGGCTTCGTAAAGCTGCGCACGTTCATCGAGCGGTGTCTTGCCGGTAATCAGGGGGATCTTGAAGCGTGCCGAGACACGCTGCAGCTGGTCAAGGTACTGGCCGATGATCAGGACCTGGTCATTTCGGTGGTGGTAGAGCAGGGTGCCTATCACGCGCTGCTTCTCGGGGTTCTCGGACGAGAGGCGGAATTTTTCGCGGTCGTCGGCGACTGAGTACATGCCGCGCATCAGCGACCGCAGCGGCACACGTATTTCGACGCAGCGTGCTTCGGCGATCCACTTTTTCTTTTCGAGCTCTTTCCAGGGCACGTCATATTTCTTTGGCCCGATCAGCGAAAATACATCCTCTTCGAGACCGTCTTCTCGCACGAGTGTCGCAGTGAGCCCGAGCCGGCGTTTCGCCTGCAGTTCGCTCGTCATACGAAAGACCGGCGCCGGCAGCAGGTGTACCTCGTCATAGACGATAAAACCCCAGTTGTTCGATGAAAAGAGATGGAAGTGGGTGAAATCCCCCCCCTTCTTCTTGCGGTGCGTGAGGATGTTGTACGTGGCGATGGTGATCGGTTTGATTTCTTTCTTGTCGCCCGAGTATTCGCCGATCTCCGATTCGGGAATCGTGGTCTTGTCGAGAATTTCGTTTTTCCACTGGCGAATCGACAGGGTGTTGGTCACGAGAATCAGCGTCTGCGCTCCAACAGCATGCATCGCCCCGATACCGACGATCGTTTTGCCGGCACCGCAGGGTAGCACCACAACGCCCGAACCGCCTTCGACGCTGCCGTCTGCGTAGAACGCGCGGATCGATGCATCCTGGTAGTCGCGGACGACGAAGTCATTGCCGCTGCCGAGTTTTTTCCTGAGGTCAAACTTGTACTCGTTACCCTTTTCGTAGCCCGCGACGTCTTCTACCGGAAAGCCGATCTTGATCAGCGCCTGCTTGATGTGTCCGCGGTAGTCGCCCTTGACGTATACTTCGTTCGGGTTCTTGGGACCTTCGATGTAGGGTTGTACCTTCTTGTTGCGGATGACCTCGGCGATGTAGCGCGCATCGGTTGATTTCAGAACGAGGTCGCCGCGTTCATCACGGTCGAGCTTGAGTTTGCCGTAGCGTCCCATCTGGGTGTAGATGTCTGCGCTGACCGCCTGCGGCACGGGGTACTTTGAATACTTGTAGAGCGCGTCGACAATCTGCTCTGCCTTGAGTTTAGACGCCGCTGCGTTCCAGAGCGAGAGCGGCGTGATGCGGTACGTGTGCAGGTATTCGGGAGATTTTTCGAGCTCTGCGAAGCGCGAAATTTCTGAGCGGCAGTCTTCGAACATCGGGTGATCGACTTCGAGTAGAAGGGTTTTGTCTGATTGGACTATGAGGGGTTTTTCGTCGAGTGCTGCCATGGTTATCCTGCCTTTTCCGCAACTGACAATCTAACTCTGGCAGGCGCTGCCGTGGGAATTTTTTCCGTCACAGGGGTGCAGCGCATGCGGGTAGTCGCAATTTTCGGGGCGGTATGGCCTCGAGGACAAAGACACCCTGTAAAGGAGAATAGAGGGTGAATTTTTCGTTAAATAGGAGGCGACCACCTCGCGCCTGCGGGCAGAGGCCGTCCCGAGGGTAGGGGTAATCGCCTAACCACAATGGCTTTTCGTCCTATCGCAAAATACGATTCTGCGACCATGCGCCACGTCCTGCTTGTTGTAGCATTTGCTACCATGGTTTATTCTCCTGTCGCCGCTGCTTCGCATGCGAACCAACCGGGCCATTTTGGTCTCGGCGGAATTCTGGGTGAGCCAACAGGTGTGTCAGCGAAATACACCATCGACCGGCAGTTCGCCGTGCAGGGTGCACTGGGTTTGAGCCTCGTGGAAAAGGGCGTCTGGCTCAGCACTGACCTCCTGATCCACATCCACAATGTCTTCGGCGACGGTGGCAAGTTGCCGCTCTATGTCGGCGGGGGCCTGGTGATTCAGGATCGCGGCGATTCGGGCAAGAACAAGTCGCGCGAAACTTCATTGGGTATTCGTGGGGTAGTGGGCGTAGAATATCTTGCACAAGACCGTATTTCGATTTTTGGCGAGGCTTCGGCGCAGCCGTTTCTTTTTCCCTCATGGGGCCTTGGCATCAGTATAGCCGCCGGCGCACGATACTGGTTCTAACGGCTCCTGGTAAAGGAGCCGTCAGCAGGTTCCGGAAACTGCTAATTTGCGCACCGAGATTCTGCAAACGCTAAAGGCTTGCCCGCGTATCGGTTACGTCTTCAACGGAATATGCGGAAAATCTGGCGTAACGTTTATAACTGGGGCGACACAGAAAAGAAGATCGACCCGACTATACAGCACCATATCGGGCACTTTAAGCACCTGCTGCATATAGAAGGTGAAGCGGGGGAGCTCCCCCTTAATGCCAACGCGCAGCAGGAAGTCACACTCGCCAAAAAAAGCCGGTTGAACCGCCTGCAGCTGCGCGAACTGATGAAGCTTGTCGGCAGCGACAACGTGCAGGTCGACGATTTCAGCCGTGCGCGACATTCGTTTGGTAAGTACTACGCCGACATTCTGCGCCTGCGCACCGGTAAAGGGATTAACCCACCTGACGCGGTGGTCTACCCGCGCAGCGAAGAAGACGTCGTTAAGGTCATCAACTACTGTAACGCCAAACGCATTGCAGTAATTCCCTGGGGGGCCGGCTCTTCGGTCACGCGCGCGCTCGAAGCCACGAAGGGTGGCATTGCGCTCGACATGAGCCGCCACATGACAGACATTCTCTCTCTCAACGCGGAAGATTCTACGGTCACGGTTGAAGCGGGAATCCTGGGGCCCGACATAGAGAAGTACCTCAACGAGCGTGGCTACACCTGTGGCCACTTTCCGCAGTCGTTTGAATTTTCGACAGTCGGTGGCTGGGTTGCTGCGCGCGGCGCAGGCCAGGCATCGACAGGTTACGGCCGCATCGAAGAAATGGTTGTGGGGCTGAAGGCAGTGACACCCGCAGGTATCATCAGCGCGGGGCACTACCCGGCGGCGTCGGTTGGCGGTGACATCAGGCATTTCCTGATGGGCAGCGAAGGCACGCTGGGCGTGATCACGCGCGTGACGCTGCGCGTGCGCAAATACAACGCGGCCAATTCGAAATTGAAGTCATACATGTTCCCGTCGTTCGAACAGGCGGTGACCGCGATGCGCGAGATGATGCAGTCGCAGGTGATGCCGCCGCACTTCTTCCGTATATCAGACCCCGAAGAAACCGAGGCCGGTCTCGGCATGAAAGGCAAAGACAAAGGCATTACCGGGGCGCTGCTCAATGCCCTGGGCTTCAAAAAAGGCGGGCGCTCGCTGATGTACGCGATTTTCGAAGGCGAACCAGCCCAGGTCGCGTTGGGAGCTAAAACGCTTGGCCGCATTGTCCGGCGGAACAAAGGTCTTTCGCTCGGCTCTTATGCGACACGCAAGTGGCTCGAGCAGCGCTATTCTTCTGCCTACATGCGCGACCCGATGATGGATGCCGGCATACGCATCGATACGCTCGAAACCTCGGTGCACTATTCACGGCTCACCGAACTCTGGCAGGCAGTGCGCGCATACATCAAGAAGGACGGACAGACGATCTGCCTGACGCATATCTCCCATACCTATGAGACAGGTGCCAACCTCTACTTCATTTTTGCTTCACCGATGCAGCGAAAAGACGAGCTGGCAGGCTTTGAAAAATTCCACGCGGGAATCATCGATACGTTCGTGGCGCACGGTGGAACCCTGTCACACCATCACGGCATCGGCCGCCTCGGGGCTCATATGCTGAAACACCAGCACTCCCCCGCGACTCTGGCCGCCTGGCGCGCCGTGAAGAAAGCGCTCGACCCGAAAGGGATTATGAATCCTGGGGCGCTGGGACTCTGACGGGTCCCAGGAATTTCGCAACTTCGAGGTAGACCTGGTCGGCCGTGAGCTCGCGGCCGCAGCGGAAGTGTTTTTTCGGGCACTCGGGCAGTCCCTTGTGGTTGCAGGGGCGGCAGGGAATATCGCGGGCGGCCAATACCTGCGCGTGGTCGTTCAACGGGTAAAAACCGAATTCCTCAACCGTGCTGAGAAAGAGCGAGATCATCGGTGTCTTTGACGCCGAAAGCAGGTGCATGAGACCGCTGTCATTCGTTACGATTGCCGCACAGTGATCGGCGAGCTCGACCATTTGCCCGACGCCGAGCACACCTGCCAGAAACAGCATGCGCTTGCGGTGACGGCGCAGGTACGGGTGTTCGGCAAAGAAGGCGAATGTCTTCTCTTCGTCTTTGCCGCCGAGCCACACGACCTGGCAGCCCGCGTGTTTTTCAAGTAGCTTCGACGCGAGGGAGACAAAATATTCTTCAGGCCAGCGTTTTGTTGCCCACCGCGCCCCCGGTGCAATAAGAATCGTGGGCGCCTGCACAAATTTTGCACAGTCGCGCGGCAACTTGTCGCGCTTGAGTTCAATGCGCCCCGTCAATGGCGAAGGCACAAGGCCTTGCAGCGCATCGAGGTAGCGTTCGCTGATCTTTTTCTTCTCCGGGTAGCGGTTCCGTTTCAGGTAGACGAGCAGTAGCCGGTTGACGTACGGCTTGCGGTAACGGCGCTTCTCATCAGCAGGCAGTAGCAGTGCCAGTAGGCGCGATTTCAGGTTACTCTGCAGATCGAGTACCAGGTCAAAACGGGGAGCTATTGTGATCAGGCGCTGGCGTACCGTGAAGGCGGTATCGTCTTTCTGCCAGGTGATGATATTGTCCTGGTGCGGGCAGGCCGAGATAAATTCAGCGTACTGTTCTTTCACCAGGAAATGAATGCGCGCCTGCGGAAACTGCTGCTTGAGCTGTTGCAGGACCGGCGTTGTCAGCAGAATATCGCCAATGGCGCTGAGGCGGATGACCAGAATGTCTTTCATGCTTTCTTTTTTGCTGCTACGGCGGCTATCCTGTCCGCCAGAATCTCGAAATCTTCATCAGCCAATGCATGCGCCATTTCGATGACCTGCACTTCGGGGCGTACTTCGCGCAGCAGCGTGATGGCCGTGCCATAGTTGTGCGCGATCAGGTTCAGACGGGTCTCGGTTTCAAAGACGTCGAGCTGCCGCCGCTCTTCGAGGCGCATGAGTGCCGCTTCAACGGGCAGCGTGAGGTGAATCAGCACATCGGGCATACGGATACGCTCGTCGCCGAGGTACGATTGCATGATTGCCTGGACATCAGTGCTGTCCGCGGACTGGTACGCAGCGGTCGAGAGAAAATAGCGGTCGAGCAGGACGATTTGCCCGGCCTTCAGCGCGGGCATGATCTGGTGCTTGAGATCCCAAAGGCGATCGATCAGGAACAGCTCGAGCAGCTCGCGGCTTACGGTAGCGTCGACGCTCTGTACCGTACGCAGTATGCGCCGGATTTCGCGCGAGGCATCGGTCTTTTCTGTTGGCTCACGGAGAACAACTGTTTGCAGCGAGCGCTCGGCGAGCCGGCGCGAAAGTTCCAGCGCGGTCGTGCTTTTGCCGCTGCCGTCTATGCCTTCGAGAACCGCAAAAACACCTGGTACCATACACTCTATGCAGGCCCCTGAGCGCTGCGTTTTGAGGCATAAGCAAAAGTCGTCATGAGGCATACACCAGTAATTTAGATTGCTTCTCTGAGCAGTGTTCGCAGAAGTTCCCATGGCAATCCTCAACAAGTATACGATGTACGAAATGCTGAAAACCTCAGCGGAAAAATACTCGCGGCAGACGGCGCAGCTGTACCGGTCAGACAAGAACTCCCCCTTTACCGCAGTCACCATTGGTGAATTCTTCGATAAGGCCCGCGCAATCAGCCTCGGCCTCGAGGCTATTGGCATGCAGCGTGGCGACAAGGTGGGTTTCATTGCTGACGTAGGCCCGCAGTGGTTGCCAATCAGTATGGGTATCACGGCGATCGGCGGTGTCGATGTGCCGCGCGGTACTGATGCAACCGCGCAGGAGCTGCTCTATATTTTCAAGCATGCTGACTGCCCGATCATCATTCTCGAAAACGAAAAGGTCTTCGCCAATATCTCGGCCTCGCTCGGCGAGTTTGCCAATCTCAAGACGATCATATTCATGAACGGGGCTGCTCCGCAGGTGCCGGGTTCTATCAAGGTGCTGAGCCTTGAGGCGATCATTGAATCAGGCCGTGCGGCTCACGTTGCGAATCCTGGTCGTTATGCAGAGCTTGGCTCGCGTGTCGGCGAAAGCGACCTCGTGACCATCATCTATACTTCGGGTACTACCGGTAACCCAAAAGGAGTTATGCACACGCACAAATCACTGTGCTGGGAAGTCTGGCACGTTGCCGACGGGCTGCCCATTACACCCGGCGGGGTTACCATGGGCTTTCTGCCACCGTGGCACGTTGCGGAGCGCCTGATTGAATCGGTGGCCTTCACGCGCGGTGTGGCTATCGCTTTCACTTCTGTTGCAACGCTCTCCAAAGACCTGCAGGAAGCGCGACCCACGTTTCTGCTCTCTGTACCCCGCGTCTGGGAGAGTTTCTACAATAAGGTCATGGACGGCGTAAAGAAGGCATCGCCCGTCGCGCGTGGGCTCTTTAACTTCGCACGGTCATCTGCCGCGCACTATTCGCTTGAGAAAGATATCCTGGCGAACAACAAGTACCGGCTCGACAAACCTTCGGTACTGTTTCACCTGCTGCGCCGCCCGCTGGCTCTGATCAACCTGCTGCTGCTTTTTGTACCCAACCTGCTCGCACAGGTGATTCTCGGCAAAGTGCGCAGGGGGCTGGGCGGCCGGGTGCAGTTTGCGCTTTCGGGTGCAGGTGCACTGCCTGAGCACATCGACCGCTTTTTCTACTCAATCGGCATTGCCATTGTAGAAACCTACGGCATGACCGAAACCGGCGGTGTTACCTGCCGCCGCACTTACCCCGGTACTGTGATTGGCACGGTGGGCAAACCCATTGCCGGTACCCAGGTGAAGCTGCTTGATGAGCAGGGCAATGAAGTGACAACACCCAACACCAAGGGTGTTTGCTGGCATCAGGGTCCGCATATCATGAAGGGGTATTATAAAGAAGACCAGAAGACTGCCGAGGTGCTCAAAGATGGCTGGCTGAACTCGGGCGATATTCTCGTATATACCGCAAACGGTGAGCTGAAATTTGCCGGACGCGCAAAAGATACGATCGTCCTGTTCGGCGGTGAGAACGTCGAACCGCAGCCAATCGAAGATACGCTGATCCAGAGCGAATTCATACACCAGGTTGTGGTTGTCGGGCAAGATCGGAAGACGCTGGGGGCGCTGATCGTGCCGGCCAAAGAAGCGGTGCTGAAATATGCCGAAGAGCGCAAGCTGAGTTTGCCTGCAGAAATGCGCGACTGGCCGCTCAATGCTGAGATCCAGAAGCTCTACAAAACAGAAATCAAAGACCGCATTTCTGAAAAGGCCGGCTTCAAGAACTTCGAAAAGGTCACGACCTTTTCCGTGATTCCCGATGAATTCAAAGTTGGCGAGGAGCTGACGCAGACGCTGAAAGTGCGCCGCAACGTGGTGTTTGACAAGTACGCGAAGCAGATCGACGAAATGTACAAATAAAGAATATCTGGCTGCGGGCTATGCCAGCGGTCAGATGTTTAGCAGCAGCGCTTCAAGCTCAGGAGATACCGACTGCCCGCGGCGCTGCATCATGCGGCCCGCGTCGCGGACAAAAAGTGCCCGGTCGTAGCTGCCCTTTCTGCCCCAGGTAAAGGGGGCAATATCGCCAGACCAGTGGCTGTCGCCGAACAGGTTTGCTCCCATCCCTACGATCGTGCCCGTGCCAAGCAGCGTGCCAATGGCAGTCTTGGCAAAATCGCCCACGATTGCGCCGAATTTTATTGTGCCTGTCGGGTAACGCTCTCCGGCGAAATGCAGTCTCACTTCACCGTAGTTGTTCTTCAGGTCAGATGTTGTCGTCAGCGCGCCCAGGTTTACCCAGTCGCCTACGAGTGAATGGCCCAGGAAGCCGTCGTGGTGCTTGTTGGAAAAATTACCGATGATCGAGTCGGCAATTTCTCCGCCGAGACGGCAGTTTTCCCCCGCAATACTGTTTGAAAAACGGCACTGGTCAAGCTGGGTGTTCTTGCCCACGTACGCTGGTCCCTTCACAAAGCTGAACGCTGCGATTTTTGCCCCGGAGTCGACCACTACCGGGCCCTGCGAGGTGTCGATGACCGCATAGGGAGAGATGACCGCTGCCTGATGCACATACAGGTTGGTTTCGGCGCCTTCAACCGAAAGACCGGGTCGCTGCGCGTAATGACCCGCAAGTAATGCCAGGTCCTGGCTGATGTTATCACCGATCTTTGCCAGCAGCTCTGCAGGCCTCACCTGTGGACATTCTGGTGCTTCCCCGAAATCTGCCAGTCCGTGCAGTCCCAGCAGACGCCGCAGCTCGATGGCATCGCGATCGCTGCGCATCCGTGGGTTTGTGTTTCCACGGCGAAGCGTGCGCTCAAACGGATTGAGAATGCCGTCGCGCAGCAGGAATAGCGGCTTGAGAGTGAGCAGAGGCCTGAGCGTCGCTTCGAAACGGTCGTTCAGAACACTGTTCGGCACTATTTTATGGTCTGAACGAGGTCAAAAAGGCTGTAAAAATAGGAGCCAAGCCTGTGGCCGCTGAGCGCTGAATGTGTACCGATCATGAGGAGTGATGCACCGACGGGGATGGTCAGGTTGTCGTCGAGCAATCCCTCGTGGCTGACAAATTCTATCAAGAGTGCGGCTATGGCGCCAATAAAGAGCATGACCCAGTTTTCGAGGCGGATGCCGTGGTTATCCCAGAGCAGATAATCAGAAGCAACCCCGGCAGCAGAAATGAGAATCAGAAAAATTAACCCTGCAAGAAACGCTCCGCCGATGCCGCCCAATGTGCCTTGGAGGCTCTTGCCGTTATAAAAGCGGATGGTGCCGTATTTGCCGCCCACCAGGGCTGCTGCCGGGTCGCCAAATGTTAAGAAGAGCACCGAGAGAATCGCGATATCGCGCGGAAAGAACCCAACCACAAGACAGAGCGCAAGAATGTATGGCACGCTGCCATGCATTTTATCCATCTCTTTGCCCTTGAGCATCGGCCCTGCCACCTTAACGAACAGGTCTTGCCAGAACTGCCAGCGAAAGCGCAGGAACTCAACGATCAGGAAGAATACGGTGATGCTGCCGGTGATCCAGAAGATCAATGCCCGGGTGGTCTCTTTAAAAACCCACGGACTGATTGGGTCGAGCCAGGTAAAAAAATAGCCTACGGGAATCACCAGGCCGAGTAAGTGGAAGAGCTTGCGGGCGTAGTTGAATTTTTCACCCGGCTTGTTGTCTTTGCTGAAGAGTTTTTTAGTTTCTGTGGACATAGTTAATCCAGGAGTTTTTCTGCGGCCAGGCGGGTAGGTGCGTACGAGAACATTTCGGTAAAGCCGGTCATGCTGATGACTTGCTGCACGCGGGCCGAAGGCTGTATGAGTACCAGCTTCTTATTGCCGCGTGACAGTTGTTCGCTCATTTCGAACAGCAGGCCGATGCCCGTAGAAACAATGAGCTCCACCTCGCTTAGGTCGAGCAGCACGTGGCTGCGCGTTGCCGCATCGAGAAAACGGCGGCGTACTTCATGCGTGTTCTGGGAGTTCATCGCGCCTTTCACCTTAAAAAAGGTGTAGGTCTGGGTCTTCTCTTCGGATACCTGAAAGTGCAGTTCTGCAGGCGTCGACATCAGACTGGCAATCTGTCAGGCAAAGCCAGAACTGCAAGGAAAAAAGTGCCTATTAGGAGCTGCGCGGTATTCGCACTTGACGCGACGCACCAAGGCCGCAGGACGCTGGCATGTTCTCCCTTGTCCGGGCGATCATGTACGCCGGTGCCGATCTGGATGCACACCGCCGTCGCTACGTGATTAATACCAACGTCTATGCCCTCATTGTCATTCTGATTTCGATGCCTTACCCCTTCGTGTATTTGTACCTGAAGGTCGATATTGAACCGATCTTGCTCTCGGGCAGCCTGGTCTTTATCAGCGCTTATGCGGTCGTCATCGCCTTCAATTATTTTCGGCTGCACACACTGGCCAAGCTGCTCTTCTACGCAACGGCTGTCTGCCAGTTGTTTGGCATTTGTATTGTGTTCGGTAAGGAAAGCGGCCTCGACCAGTTCTTCTATGCGGCCTTTGTGGGAGTATTTTTCGTCGTCGACCGTCACCAGAAGCTGCTGATTTTTCCCGCGCTCGCGGGTTTGGCGGCTGAGTACTTGCTCATCCAATATATCCTGGCTCATATTGACCCCGTGGCGCACATCACAGGAGACACTGCACGCACGATCCGTTATATCACTTCCGGCGCGGTGTTCACGCTGCTGGCTGCGCAGTGCCTGCATTTCTATTACAGCAATCTCCGGGGTGAGCTCGAAATCGAGAAGGCGCGCCACCAATCAGACAATTTGCTGCTCAATATATTGCCAGAACCCATTGCTGATGAACTGAAGCGGACAGGTTCCGTCGAACCTGTTGAGCACGACTCGGTCACGGTGGTCTTCACTGATTTCGTCGGCTTTACGGCAAGCGCAGAATTTCGTAACCCTTCAGACCTGCTGCGCGAGCTCGACGACTGTTTCTCAGCCTTCGACGCGATCATCGAAAAGTATGGTCTTGAAAAGCTCAAGACGATCGGCGACGCCTATATGTTTGCGGGGGGAGTCCCGGTGAATCTTGAGGAAAACGCCGTGCGCTGCGTACAGGCCGCGCAGGAAATACTGGCGTTTGTGGCCGAAAAGCGTACCCGCGACCCACGGTTCTGGCAGATTCGCGTCGGTATGCACACGGGAAAGCTGGTTGCGGGTGTCATTGGTCGCAAGAAGTTTATCTACGATGTCTGGGGTGATACTGTCAATACCGCAAGCCGGCTCGAAGCAGCCGGTGAACCGGGGCGCATCAATACCTCAGAGGCAACGTACAACCTCATCCGGCACACTTATGACTGCGAATACCGCGGCGAGATTGCCGTTAAGGGAAAAGGCGCTCTGCCAATGTACTTCGTCGCCGGGCAGGCAATGGCAAAAACCTGACGAAGCTTACGCCATCATGGCGTCTGTCAGTTCAAGGTTCGTGTACACGTTTTGCACGTCGTCGTTGTCTTCGAGGGCGGAAACAAGTTCAAGTGCTTCTTTGCCCTTTTCGCCGTCTACTGCGATGGTTGACTGCGGAATATATTTCAGGCCAGATTCAACAATCTTGTAACCTTTGGCTGCAATCTTCGGCTCCATTGCGGCGAGTACTGCATGAAAGTCGTTTACGGCAGTCTTTACCGCAAATACCTTTTCGTCATCTTTTTCGATGTCTTCGGCGCCTGCATCGAGCGCGATTTCCATCACATCATCTTCGGTAATGTTGTCGCCCTCGACCAGAATCAGGCCCTTTTTGTCGAAGAGGTACGCGACCGCATTGGCCTCGGCCATCGTACCGCCATTCGACTTGAAGAGGCTCTTGAGTTCGGGTACGGTACGTGATTTTTTATCGGTCAGAACCTCGACCATGATCGCGATGCCACCCGGGCCATAACCTTCGTAGACGCCTTCTTCGTAGGTTACACCTTCGAGCTCGCCCGTACCTTTTTTGATGGCACGGTCTATATTGTCTTTTGGCATCGAGTTCTGGCGGGCTTTGAGGACTGCAGTGCGCAGGCGCGGGTTGGCCGATTCGTCGCCACCGCCGAGTTTCGCCGCAACCATGATCTCTTTTGCGAGCTTGGTAAAGAGCGCGCCGCGTTTTGCGTCAGCCGCTCCTTTGCGGTGCTGGATGTTCTTCCATTTACTGTGGCCTGCCATGCGCGGATTAATCGCAGCGGCTATTCCAGACGAAAAGTACAAACGCGGCCGGCATTCCAGAAGTTTCGAGGCAGAACACCTCGAACTTTGTCGCCGGGATTTTAGGGGAGCAGCTTTTCGATCAGTTCACCTTCGCTGACTTCGAGCTTCTCACCCGCGCGCCGCAGCTTGAGTTCGATTTTCCCCGATTCGACGGTCTTCTTGCCCACGGTTACAATAAACGGAAAACCCACGAGCTCCGCGTCGTTGAACTTCACGCCCGCACGTTCGTCGCGGTCGTCGAGATAGACACTGATGCCCTGTGCCTGCAGGGTTGCATAGAGCTTGTCGACATAAGCCACTTCATTTTCGCCCTTCGCGAGCGACACCAGGTAGACGAGAAAGGGCGACAGGTTGCGGTGCCAGATGAGGCCGCGTTCATCGTGGTTCTGTTCAATCGATGTGGCCATCGTGCGACCGACGCCGATGCCGTAACAACCCATTGTGGGTGTGAGCGGTTTGCCGTTAGGGTCGAGTACCGTAAGTCCCATCTTTTCAGAATATTTCTTACCGAGTTTGAAAATATGTCCCACTTCGATGCCGCGTGTTTCGGTGAGCTCAGCTTTTTTGCACTGCGGGCAGATGTCACCGGCATGCGCGTTGATGAGGTCGCGGCCCTGGGCAATCGAAAAGTCGCGGCCCTCGGCGACATGTTTCTTGTGGAAGTTCGTCTTATTCGCGCCAGCGACCAGGCCGCTGCGTCCCTTGAGGTGGTTGTCGAAGAAAATGCGGAGAGTCTTCTTGCCGACCTTATCCCCGTCTTTGTAGTTCAGCCCTACGGGGCCTGCATAACCGGGTTCGGCGCCGGTGACGGCCTTGATCGTCTCTTCGTTCGCCAACCAGTACTCGGTGACGCCAGAGAGATTCTTCATTTTGACTTCAGACAGCTCGCGGTCACCCTGGATGAAGCAGAGAATGATCGTGCTGGCATCTTCGTAGATGACCGCCTTGATAAAGTTGCGGGGAGCTTCTCCTGTGAGTTTGGCAACCTCGTCGATGGTCTTGAGCGCGCCGGTTTCGAAGTCTTCGGCATTAACACTGTTGTTGGACACAGGTCCAACAACAGTGTTTTCTATAAACGCCGTCTTCTCTTGATTCGACCGATACCCACACTTTTCATCGCTGCAGAGCAGCAGCGTCTCTTCGCCGATCGACGATGCGACCATGAACTCTTCAGAGCCACTGCCGCCCATGTTGCCCGAGTCGGCCTCGACCGGTATCGTCTTCAATCCGCAGCGTTCGAAAATCGCGCGGTACGCTTCGCGCATTTTTTGGTAGGTTTCGTCGAGCGACTTGTCGTCGACGTGGAACGAATATGCATCTTTCATCACGAACTCGCGGCAACGGATGAGACCGTAGCGCGGGCGAATTTCGTCGCGGTACTTGCGGCCTATCTGGTAGAGATTAATAGGCAGCTGCTTGTACGACTGCAGAAAGCTGCGCGCGAGATCGGTCATTGCTTCTTCGTGCGTCGGGCCGAGCGCGTAAGGGACCTCGTGGCGGTCTTGCATCCGCATCATCTCTTTGCCCATGACATCCCAGCGGCCAGATTCCTGCCACAGCTCGGCCGGAGTGATAACGGGCAGGGTTACCTCGACGGCGCCAAAGCGGTTCATCTCTTCGCGGATAATCTGCTCGATCTTGCGGTGGACCATGTCGCCGAACGGCAGGTAGACATAGAGGCCGGCACCCTGCTTACGAATGAAGCCCGCGCGCGAAAGTAGCCGGTGTGAGGCGACTTGGGCATCGTTAGGGTCATTTTTCGAGGTGAAGAGAGGCAACTGGGAAGCGCGCATGGAAAGGAAAATCCGGCAGGCGAGATGCCGCGTAAAGGCCCATATCGGTTGACGCTGCAGGCAGGCCGGTACAGCCATGCCGGCTACCGGTCAGGGGTGTTCCCCCTGGCCGTTGCGCCAAATACGATTCAAGGAGTATGTATGAAAAGAATCTCTGTTTTTCTCATTGCCGCGGCTTATGCCGCGATCTCTGCGCAGAATGCCGGGCTGTCTGAAAAGGACATCCCGAAGAAAGTTATCGCCACTCGCAACGCGAAGGCAAAGGTATTGAAGCACAAAGATACAGTCTGGAGCAAGAACGAGGCGGGCGAGTTTGTGGCTGAACGCAAGATCGGTGGCAATGCAGCTGAAGAAACGCCACCTGACCAGACGATCACTGCCCGTTTCAAAGAAGACGGCACGTGGATACAGACAGAAACACTGTCTTCACCGTATAACGACAAGGTGAAAGGGCGCATGATACCCGGCAATGTGCAGAAGGCCTGCAAGAAGCTGGGCGAACCGATGATGATGGGACCTGTTACTGTTACAGAGGGGCCTAAAGGCAGCACCTATAAACTGAGCTGTGCTGGCGGAGATACAGTGACCTTCGATAAGAAAGCAAAGGTACTCAAGAAAGAATAACCAAATCTCAATGACAACGCAGTGTCTGCGGATCTGTGCCCGCAGACACGGTTTAGGATTACCTTTTTAGAAACCGGTAAACTCCCACCCCTGCGAGCGCATAAAGCACGGGCAATGCAAGCATGGTGAGTGAAAACCATAGTGGATTTTTACCCCAGTTAGTGCTGACAGGAATCAGCACAATGGCGATCATTACGGCCGCCAGCGCTGCAGCGTGCAGCAGGTTGTGCTTGCGGCCCAGCCATACCGTGAACCATGCACCTACCGTACCAACGATGAATTCTTTCGAGATCGACAGCACAAATTTGCCGACGGAGTTCATGCCTTCTGCAAGAAGTCCTGTCTTGAGCAGGGCAAAATCTGCAAAAAGAGAAAGCAGCAGTATCGCGATGAAACCCGCGAAGACGGCAGCGATGCCGTTGAAGAGTCCTTTGGTCATGAGGACAAAATACAATTCCTTTTGGGCGTGCAACGCCCAAAAGGAACCCTGTCACTTAGCGTGACTGGTTGAAGTCGACCGCGAACCAAAGTATCAGTAGGGGATTCGCTGAGTCACGCTTCCACATCGCGGGGCCCATCCAGACACCCGGCGACACCTCGCGAATCTCATCATGGATGCGCGCGATGAAGAACGGGTTACCCGGTTGTTCGTAGTCGAGGAATACGCAGGGTTTACCGTCGATTGCCGAAGGCACGACGCGGGTTTCAAAAGCAAACCAGTCGAAATTTGCGACCAGCAGCTTCACGCGGTTGATGCCGTTACCCTTGTCTCCTTTCTCGTACTGGAAGGTCTTGCCGTCCCAGGGAAAGACGTTCATCGCGGCGAATGCCTTGATCGCTGAAAATGCCGGTGTACCGTCGGTGTGGTCCACGGTCAGCATGCGCCCCTTGGGCCGGCCATTGACCTTTGCGAGGTTCTCGGGTGCCGGGGCAGAACGGTAGAGGTTCTCCAGTTCGGCCGAAGACATTTCTGCAAGGCTATCCAGCGTGTGCCGTGCATTGTAGACGCGTGCTCCCGAAGCAGAAGAAACTCCGCCTTGTTCTTTTGTTGCAGTTGTTGTGCTCATAAAAGCTCCTTATGAGTGGCCTATGGGCGCCTGCTCATGCGTTGTTTATAGGGGGTTTTCGGGGCAAAATCGACCGGAATTATAAAAATGGGCCACAAATCGGGAAAAACTAGGTTTGCCCTGATTTCTGCCGCCTGAACTGCACCGGTGACATGCCGGTTACCCTGGCAAAGACGGAGTTAAAATTGGATTTCGTGCCAAAACCCGAGGCGAAGGCTACTTCGATGACACTCATTTCCTGGTTTTGTTCGAGCAGGCGCCGTGCCTCGGCCACGCGGTAGTCGTTCAGCAGGCCCGAGAAGTTCTTTCCGTGGTGCACGTTAATGTATTCCGAAAGCTGGTGCGTCGTGATCTGGAGCATTGCCGCGAGCGACCTTACCGACAGCCGGTCGTCCAGGAAGACCTGCTCTTCACGCATGAGCAGGTCCAGTTTTGCCCCCAGTGCCCTGATATCGACGTTCTTCAGGTGCGATGCCTGGTATTTCTGCTTCTGCGCCTCGGCCTGCAGCGGCAGGAAGAAGTGCGGGTAGCGAATCGACGCGATGTAACCGCCGATGATGGTGAGTGAAATCAGCGAGCAGCTGATCTTGAGGAGCACGAGCTCGTGCGTCAAGAGCGATGCCATCGCCAATAGCGGGGTGATGACCGAACCCACCTGGAACAGTGCGACATAGCGAAAGATACCGCTGAACTCCGGTGCGTTGAGGCGAAAGAGGAACCGCGTTTCGTAGACGTTCCACAGGTAGTAGCCGGTGTTCACGGCGAACGCCGAAATCGCAATGAGGTCGTGCGTGTCGGTGGGGCGCGTGGTGTAGGTTTCGAGCAGGTACGCTACCCCGAGATCGCGCTGCGGGTAGTATGGCGAGGCGACAAACGACAGGCAGAGCAGCGCCGGCAGCCACTGCAGCAGAATCACCAGCGGGCGAATATCTTCGTCGGGCAAGAGCGCAAATTTGAGAAAGTAGTGGATTGCCGGGCCCAGCGCGAAGAGTGCCGGCAGGTGCCAGTGCAGAAGGCCGGGCGCGGGAAAGACCCCCGGCGCGATTGCCGTGCCCGCGAAATAGAGAATGTAGGCGAGCGTGCCGAGCGTCAGCAGCAGGTAGCGGTCGCGGCGCGAGTGGTTACCAACGCTGAGCCGTGCCACGAGCTGCATTAGCGCTACGAAGGCGCAGAAGATGAACAGGTGGCCGAGCACTAGAACTGCGCCTCGAGCGCGATGAGCGCCGACATGCCCTGGTAAAAAAGCCCGCCCTCGCTGCGCCGGTGGCCGAAAAAACCGTTCACGAGAAATTGCAGGTCGAAGCGATCACTCAGCCGGTACGTGAGGTCGGCTGCGGCAAGGCCAGAACCATCGGTCACGAGCGTTGAAGCGTAGATTGCTGCCTCCCATTTGTTTGAGCCGAAGAATTCGGGGTCGGCAAGCCGCATGAACACGTAATGCTGGCCCATCGAGAGGAAATTGAAGTTCTGGTTCGCGGCCAGGATAAACAGCCGGTACGGGTTTCCTGCCGGCAGCACAAACGAGCTGTTGTTGTACCTTGCACCGGCAAGTTCGAGACCGTCAGCATAGGCCTTCATCTGCGCGGTCGAATAACCTTCGCCATTGTAAAAGTACTCGGTCGAAAGATTGAGCTTATTCTCAAACGTGTACTGGCTGCCCACGAGCATACGGGCGTACCAGGTTTCGTCAGGTCTTGCCTCAAAATCGTAGAGCGCGGGTTGCACCAGCGTTGAGCCGACAAAAACATCTTCAGAGCGCTTGTAAGGGGTGAGCACCGAACTGCCGCGCTGCGCGCGCCCCTCAGCATGCAGCTCGAGTGCATCGCCAAATACCTTGGCGACCGCAAGACCGATATTGTGGCGCTGCCGGTAGAAATAATGCAGCGAGAGGTCATAACCTGCAACGAGCTGGTAGATTTTTGCCCAGTGAGCATCGCTGCGGTTGAACTGGGTGAGCCGGTCGATTTCAGTACGTACCTTGTGGTCGCTGACGTCACTTGTTCCCATCTGTGGCACGTATGTATACGACATAGCTCCGCCTTTCCAGAGGTATTCGCCCCGCGCAATAATGCTGCCCTCGCGGTTGCGCAGGCGAAAGCGGTTGTCGAAATTGGCGCCGGGTAGCGTCGACGGGTTGGCGAGAAAGTCGACCGGGTTGCGCGAATAGCCGACGCCGTCGGTCAGGTTGCGGCGCCCAAGGGTCAGCAAAAAGTTCCCGGTTGGCCTGACATTAAAGTAGAACTCTTTCAGGAAGTTGCGGTAATCGGAAATCTGCGGCTTTGCCAGCGTCGGTTCACTGCCTTCGTGCTGCAGGTACACAAAGGTATTCGCAACGACCAGCTCGGCGATCGGGTTGACATTGTTGCCACCCACCAGCGGAATCTTCGCGTCGACGGTGGCGAGAAAACGGTTCTGCAGGCGCGGCATGCCCAGGATGTCATCGGGGTTGAGCAGGCTGCTGCGGCTGAGCGAGACACCGGGTTCTTCGCGCAGCAGGAAATCGAACACCGGGCGAAAAGTCTGCTTTTCCTCTTCTTCCTGTGGGGGGCCTTCAGTCTTTTGCGCATGGACACTGCCTGCAGCAAGCGTGAGTATTGCCCCCTGAAGAGCCAGCAGTAAGATGACGCGCGGCGCGCGGGGCACTGCGTTACCTCAGGTCAGGAAGTGCCGACTGCTGAAAGATGCTGTCGGGAAAAGTTTTTGTTCCCATTGAGGTATAATGGATTTCGCTTTTCCAGTCCGGTTTGATGCCGTCGACGATGTGCACGAGTGTAGGTCGGGCGGCACCTGCGATGGTTTTGTATCCTGTGTAAGTCGCGAATTTTAGCGGCTTACCCGACACCGCAAAGAACGTCGCCTTGACCGGGCGGTAGGTCTTGTGTTCTACCCAATAGTGAATTTTGGAGTAGCTGATTTTCGTCTTTGCTACAAGCTCGAGCTGGTAACAGTCTTTACCGTCTACCTTGTCGCTCTTCTTGACGATGGTGGAGCTATAGTCGTCCGCGAAGTTGACCCGTGCGACGTCGGCATTCGACACATCACCCATCAGGCGCTGCTGCGGTGAAATACGAAACGTGCGCTTTGAACCCGGAATATACATCCAAAGGTCGTCGTTGACCATGAGCATCGCCTTGCCGCGTTCGCGCGCCGGGTCGGTGAATTTTACCACAGACGTGGTGCGGTCCTTCACGTAGGTCTCGAGGAACATCTCCTGCTTGTCCTGGTCGGGGCGCTCAGAGGTAACCTTGATCTTCATGCGAAAAGAGCCCTGGGGTCCGCGCACGGCATCGGCCTTGCGCACGATGGCATTGGCGTCCTCGGCGAAAACCGTGCTGCCGGCGAGGCAGGTGAATAGAATGAACTTTTTCATGATCATTGCTCCTGTTTGATTTTGTTTAAACATGGCGGAGTGCATCCACAACCTTAAGTTTGGCCGCTTTCATGGCAGGGTATATAGAGGCCACAAAGCTGGCACCGACAGCGATCAGGAAACCCATCATGAAGCTGCCGGGGTAAAGCCGTAGCTGCAGCAGAAAACCCTCGCTGCTTCCGGGTGGTGGAGGCAGCAGTATTTTCGCATTGTTGACGATGACCCCCACGAGGCCACCTGACAGCATGCCGATCGCGCCGCCTATCAGGCCGAGCATAATGCCTTCAATAATAAAAAGTTTCACGATCGAAGTCCCTTCGGCACCCATCGCCCTGATGGTACCGATTTCCTGCACGCGTTCAAAGACGGACATCGTGAGGGTATTGATGATCGAGAAGACCACGACGAAGATGATGATAGTCGCGATGACCATGAACATGCCGCCGAGAAAGACCATCACCTGCTTGTAGTAGTCGGCCAGTTCAAACCAGGATACCATTTCCAGGTCGTAACCCTTGTCGGCGAAGACCTTTTGCAGGTCGCGCATCGCCGCATCGGTGAGCTCGGTTTTTTTCAGCAATACCACGAGCTTCAGCACGTCTTCGGTTGCCGAGAATCGTTTGGCGTCGGCGAGCGGCATGATAGTCGCGACCTTATCATATTCTTTCGAAACCGTCGAAAAGCAGCCTTTCCAAATGAGATCTGTCGCATTGAGCGCGCCAATCGCACTCGCACCCATCAGGCTCAGCATGTCACCGTCGTTCACGCCCAAGGCGTCGCAGAGTTCATTACCCAGCAGTACAGACCCTGCTTCGTCGGGTGAGAGCGGTTGCCCACGGCGCACCTTCAGCGCGCTCGACGTGCCGTCGTCAAGTGTAGCCATCTTGCGTTCGGCATCGACTTCAATGCCCTGTGCGATAAAGTTATACGACTGACCACCCTTGGTGATGAGACCGTTGATTTCGAGTCGGGCGGTGACGACCTTTAGCCTGTCACCCAGGGTGTCTGCGACGGTCTTCTTGATCTCGTCTGAATTCGGGATAAGGTAAGCGAAGGGGTTCATACCCTTAGAAGCGCGGTATCCCTTCTTGTAGATCTGGATATGGCCCAGCTGCGAGCGGATGTACATCTCGCGCAGGCCCCAGTCGGCAAAGTTGCGGTAGCCGTCAAAGTCGATGAGTGCCGCAGAGCCGAGCACGATCGACGAGAGCGTCAGAAGCGTGCGGCGACGGTTGCGAAAGACGTTGCGGAATGCGATTTTAATGTCTGTAGGAATGCGCAGTTTTTTCATTTGCTTTTACCTTTCCTTTTGGCACCGGCTTTCGCAGCCCCGGTGTCGCTGTCGATCTTGCCGTCGTGGATGCGTATCTGCCGCCGCGCGAACGAGAGCACATCTGGGTCATGCGTTGCAAAGACAAACGTTGTCTTGTGTATTTCGTTCATGCGTCGCATGAGTTCGAGAATGGACTTGCCCGTGGCCGAATCGAGGTTTGCGGTCGGCTCATCGGCGAGAACCAGCCGTGGGTTGGTGACCAGCGCGCGCGCAATGGCGACGCGCTGCCTCTGCCCGCCCGAAAGCTGGTTGGGACGGTGGTGTTTGTGGGCGCCGAGCCCCACCTGTTCAATGATTTCATCGACGAGCGCCGGGCGCTTAGCCTCTGGCACCTTTTTCAGAATGAGCGCGTATTCGACATTCTCATATACAGAGAGCACGGGTATAAGATTGAACGCCTGGAAGATGAAGCCAATGTTGTTGCGGCGGATGTCGGCTAGTTCACGCTCCTTCTTTTGCGTCGTGTTTTGACCGCAGATTTCAACTTCACCCTCTGAGGGCAGATCGATGCAGCCCAGCAGATTAAGGAGTGTGCTTTTGCCTGAACCCGATGGACCCATAATCACAGTGAATTCACCTTCTGAGATTGTGAGGTCGACACCGCGCAGCGCGTGCACCTCGTATTCACCGAGCGGATACGACTTCTGCACCGCGCGCAGGGACACGACGGGATTACTCATGTGTACACCGTACACATTATGCGCCTGTAGCGTCAACATTTATCCCTTCGCCGAGATGTAGAAAGGCTTCCATGAACGATTCGCGGTACGAGGCCTCATCACACTCGAGCAGGCCTGTCAGGTAGAGCGACGCCAGCCCGTGGCTCAACGACCAGATCGTGCGCGCCATTTTCTCAGGGTCGGCGTTCTGCAGATAACCCTCGCGCACTCCTTCGGCAACGCGATCGACGAGAAACTGGTAGGTTGTTCGGGCCCGGGCAGTGACCTCTTCAGGAATGGTCGCATTCGCGAATATGTCCGGCGACATAAAAATTACCTTGAAAAACTCTGGCTTTTGCAGGGTAAAATCGAGAAAAGCCTGGCCTGCAAGCAGCAGCCGTTCGGCCGCGGTCGCGCCCTCGAGCGCGCGAAACTGGTATTCGGCAAAAAGGCGAAATCCTTCGTCTATCAGCGCCGCCAGCAGCTCGTCTTTGTTCTGGAAATGCCGGTAGAGGGCCATGGGCGTGACCCGTACAGCTTTTGCCAACCGGCGCATCGTGACGGCCTTGATGCCGCCATCCAGGTAGGCGGCAATCGCGGCATCAATGATGCGCTCGCGCGATGCCGCCTTTTTTTTGGTCATGGGACAGACTGCTTAATTTGGTATACGCTGTATATTAACTATCAGGATATCTGGGATGATGCGAGTCTATTGTTCAGGGCCTTTGTTCTCACCCGAAGAGCGTGAAACCATGCAGAGTATCGAGCACGTGCTGGCTGCCGATGGCTTTGAAACTTTCCTGCCCCAGCGCGATGGCCTTGAAGACGTATTCGTGCCGTTGCTGAATTCGCCGCTCAATATACCGGCGCTGGGCCTGAACAAGCTCGCCGATCGCAGCATCTTCCGTTACGATGTTTTCCAGCTAGTCCATCGCTGCGACGTCCTAGTGATGAATATGAATGGCCGGGTACCCGATGAAGGCGCCTGCGTCGAAGCTGGCATGGCATTCGCGCTTGGTAAGCCGGTCGTGCTCTACAAGAACGATGCGCGCACAGCTTTTGCGGGGCTGGATAATGCGATGATCAGCGGATTATCGGTGCTCGCGCCCGTACCCAGTATTGCAGAATTGCCCGATGCGGTTCGGCGCGCGCACGCAGAGGTTGAAAAAATCAACGGAGCGTGGCGCTTTGACCATGCCCGGCTGGCGCCTTTCGTGCTCGAAGAGGCACGCAACGGTGAAAGCGCGCAAAAAATGATACGCGCCGTCAAACCCGGCTAAGCCTTTTCTTTCTCCGCGCGCTGTTTGATGACCTGCAGGATGTTCCACTGGATCTCGCTCATGAGATAACGGCTCCAGAGGCGCGCATAAAAATTAAAGTGGGTGGATATGCGGTGCTGGCTATAGAGAATCAGCTCGCTCTCCCGGGCATTCAATCGGCGGATTTCATACGTACCAGAGAGTACATCGAAGAAGGCACCCCCGACGGTGACGTGTTCGTCAAGAGTGGTCAGGGGGGTTGCCTTCGGGTCTGCCTCGATACTAAAGGCGAGTTTCTCATTCGTCTTCCATTCTGTTACTTTTTCGACGAACTGCAGACCGCGTTCAAATGTTGCAAGCCGCGTCTGGCCGACGCCATCGCCTGAGAGCACAGCTTCTATTGGTTTGGGAAATCCCATGGTGAAGAATGGACTTTCCTGTGGTTCGGAAATTTTTTCGACACGGACAATCTTTCGCCAGATTACTTCTGCCGGGGCTTCGATCAGAACTGAGTTTCTGACAACCTGCATTTCCTGCGGCAGCGGAACCAGCTGCTCAGCCATGGCAAGCGGCAGCGGCATGATAGTGAAGGCTGCGAAGACCAGGTTTCGGTTTTTGAAATTCAGCATAATGCGCATCGCGAGCCCGCCGGCCATCGCCAGCGGCAGCATCACGGGAATTGCCATGATGAGGCAAATCGTGCCCTCCCAGCCGATAAGCATAGAAACACCCAGGCAGAGTATTGCCGGCAGCAGGGGTTCAGCAATGGCGTGACCGTAAGAAATCAGGCCTTCACGACTGCGCACCCAGACGTGCACCATGCCAATCACTGCGGGCAGCACGAACACGTAGGCGAGCGACATGACCATGAAGGCCGAAGAGGCATCCTTGTCGTCGGGTCCAGGCGTTCTGATCGTCCGTGCGAGAAACTGGGCGGCAATGCCGTAGATGACGCCGATCAGTGCAGCAAGGAGCAGCGAACGGGCAAGGGGCTTCTGTGGTAACCTGAGCATGCGGTAAGCCCGCTACAACCGCGCCAGAACACAATCTCTTTTGTGTTGGGTGTAACCCTTCGGATGGTGATAAAGCTTGACGAGGCCATTTTATATCGTTAGGTTAACTTATCATGGAAAAGCCCGCGGGCAATGTTTCACGCGAGATGGCGCTGCTGAAAGAGCGCATGCTGCAGCACCAGTATAAATCCACCCCGCAGCGCGACGAAATTGCCGAGTGGGTCTTTCGTACACATGAACACTTCACTGTTGAAGAACTGATTGCGAGCTTTCGTACGAAGGGCAAGAAGGTCTCGCAGGCGACTGCCTACCGGGTCATCCAGATGCTGCTCGATCTCAAGCTGATCGAAGAGCATGATTTCGGTAAAGACTACAAGTTTTACGAGCACACGCCGGGCCACGAGCACCACGACCACATCGTTTGCCTCGACTGCGGCAAAATTATCGAATTTTCTGACAACAGCCTCGAAGCCTTAAAAGAGAAGATCACCCTGAAAAACGGCTTTCGCATGCGCAAGCACCACCTGACGATCTACGCTGAGTGCACGACCTGCCCGCCCGAAAAGCGGGTTCTCACCAACCGGCAGTAACTGGCTGTCGAAATACAGCCTGTTACTGCACGCCGCCCGCCCTTATTTGTTCACCTGTCATAAGCCAAAAATCTTGTCCGCCTGAATTGAGCCTCTGCCGTGGTGGCGTGGGAGACATCGGTGGCATAACCCTTTCCGATGGGCGGCAGGTCTATGCCGGCCTGCACAATTCGTTCACGCCGCAGCGTGATGCGCGCAAGAAAAAGTATCTCTATATCGCCATGGGCGTCGTGCTCGCAGCGGAGCTCATCACCTATATCGCCGTGAGCTGGCAGGGTGAAGCCCGCGAAATACCTTTTTCGACGATGTCGATCGACCTGGGGGAGTTCAAACCCCGGGCACGGCGCGCGCCTGTGATCGAGGTTGATGAAGTTTTTGGTAACCAGTTCGTCAAAGAAAAGAAGGCAGATGCCACCGTTGTCCCGGCCAACGAAGCCGGAGGCTCGATCGACGGTGAGGGCGTGGTTGACCTCGACGTCGAAGGCGGCGGGTCAGGCGGCAGCGGGCCAAATATCGCGCGCTGCGCGGTCCGCAATTTTCCGCCTGAAGCGAAGGCTTACGTCGAAGAGGCGCTCGTCCTCGTCAACATTCTCGTCGACAAAACCGGTCTCGTGCGCGACGCAAAACCGCTCTACGTCAGCTTCAAGAAAAATCTGCCACCCGAACTCAAAGAGCGTATGAAGAAACTATTCATGCAGGCCGCCCGGTCTTCTTTGCAGGGACGCCGTTGCCCGGTCTACTATGCATCAGGTGTTGCGACTGGCTATCGCCTCGAAGTACCGCTCAGTTATGAGCTTTACAACTAGCCAAGCGCTCTGAAAAATCCTGCAATGACCAAGCGCAGTTTGCTCATCGTACTCTTGTTTGCCGCCGCAGCGGCGCTCATAATTTTCTTTCTGAAACCCTGCGCCCCGGCAGAAGTCGGCCAGGCAAACGAGGGGGAATTTCTCCCTGCATTAAAAAACAAGCTGCGTAAGAAGCCAGCGGCAAAAGAAGCTGCACCGGCAGCAAGTCCCGTGGCCGCAGAAACTCCCACGCCTGCTGCGGCGGCGCCGGGCGAGGTCGATACAGCGCCGCCGGTGAACCTGAGTGGCAGCGATGAGATTCCGAACGTTGCCAAATGCGTAACGGCAAATTTTCCACCTGATGCCAAGGCGCACGTGAAGACAGCGACGGTGAATGTGCGCCTGGTCGTCGATAAATTCGGCAATGTGCGTTCGGTGAAGACCACTTCGGTCGAATTCGGTGAAGAGCCGCCCGAAGACCTGCTGCCGATGCTGCGCAAGCTCTTTATACAGGCAGGCAACCGGGCATTTGGTTCGAAAAAATGTCCTCCCCATGTGGTCGGTGGCCAGAACGTCGGGTACGCCATCGAAGTGCCCCTGCAATACAAACACTGAACTCACGATGAAATACCAGTACTTCGCGCTCGATATCGACGGGACAATTTTCTCGTCCGAGCATATCATCTACCCGGTCTACAGAGAATCGATTGAACTTTTTTGTCGCGAGCGCAATACCACGCTCGAGACGCCGGGTCACGAGCGCATCATGCTCGAAATCGGCAAACCGGTGAAAAAAATCTTTCAGAATCTGTTCCCGCAGTTGCCAGAGGCCGACCGCGATGTTCTCTCCGATTCGGTGCTTCGGCTACTCTGCGAAAAAATTACTGCGGGCGGTGGGGAGTACTATCCTGCTGTGACTGAAACCATTGAGGCGATTGTACAGCGCGGTGGCAAGATTCTTGTCGCATCCAACGGCCGGCGTCCGTATATTGAGGCCATACTCGCATACTGCAAAGTGCTGCAGCACGTGGTACATCCGACTTATATAGATGGGCAAACTATCTTTACCAAGAGCGATATCATGCGCCAGTACGCTTCGCTCGGTATCGAGCCGCGCGCAGTTGTGATGGTTGGGGACCGCCTCAGCGATCTGGAGGCTGCGCAGGCGATCAACTGCGACTTCGCCTGGTGTGCTTACGGTCACGCGCCCCCGGGTGAGATAAACACTTACGCGATTCGGCTTGAACAGTTTGCGGAACTTGCGCAGTACGCCTGATGCCGGCCAGTTTCCTGCTCCATCCGCAGCTTGAGGCCGACACCTCGCCCTTTCGCGAGCTGGAACTCTCGGCTGTACGAATTATGAATAACGGGCTTTTGCCCTGGCTGATTCTAGTGCCAAGGGTTGCCGATGCACGGGACATCATCGACCTTACGGAAGAACAGCAGCAACAATTGACACGCGAGATCGCTGCGGCATCCCGCGCACTGCGCACCGCGTTCAGGCCCGACAAGCTCAACGTTGCCGCGCTGGGCAATATGGTTCCGCAGTTGCACGTGCACATCATCGCGCGTTTCAGCAACGACCCGGCCTGGCCCAAACCCGTCTGGGGTAATCTGCCACCAGCACCGTATTCTGAGGGTCAGCTCGGCGAGTTCTGCGATTGCCTGCGGGCGCATTGGCAATAATTTCGCCGCAGCCGGGCGCACCACCCCCAGCGAAACAATACCTTGACCACTGCGGTGTCGGGCGCAGAGTGCGCCATGAAAGCTATTCACTATTTCAGCGTGTTCACGCTCCTGTTTTTTTCAGCGGGCTGCAAATCGGGCCAGAGCCAGACCTGGGAGGGTTCAGTGTTTACCGGAAAAATCGATGAACAGGTAGATAAACTTCTTGGTGGTAAAGATATTTATGCCGATCCGCAGCGGGTCGTGCCGGTTTTGGTGAACTCAGAACAGGACCCTGGTGCGAAGAAAGAGAATCTGGAAGGTTATGTCATCAAACGCAAGGGCAAACTTTTGACTGCCGACCAGATCAAACGCCTGCAGGCGGTGGTCTTCGATACCGATACCTACGACTTCAGGAACACAAAACGTTGCCTCTTCGTCCCTTATATTGGTTTCATTTTCGAAAAATCCGGCAAGCAGGCGCATGCACTGTTCTGCTTTACCTGCAATGAGGTTAGTTTTGGTCGCGGGGGAGCCCAGGGTAACCTGGAAGATTTTGACGCGAAACGCCGCGAGGTCCTTGCGCTTGCGCGCGAGCTCTTTCCCGAAGACGCGCGGCTCGCGGCTATGAAAGAAGAGGGAATCGGGCAATGAAACGTTTCTTCTTGAGCTTTGCCTTTTTCGTCGCAGCGGTAAGTCCCGTGGCGGCGGCATCTTTGCGCGTACTGATTGTTGCTGATACCAATGACCGGTCGATCGGCAAATCTGTTGTTACGGACGTGAACAACTTTGAGGCCTTCGCGCGCCAGATTGCTTCGCGCACGGGATTAATACTCGATATGAAGACTATCAAGGGAAATGATCTCAAATCCAAAAACATCACCAGTGCCGTGAACAGTCTTAAGGCAGAGAAAGACGACACGGTGATCTTCTACTATTCAGGCCACGGTTTTCGCACGCAGCAGGTAAAGACCAGGTGGCCGTTGCTGTATATTCCGGATGCGGGCCAAAAGGGTGTGGATTTCCAATGGGTGATTGACACCATAAACGCGAAAAATCCGCGCATGCTGCTGGCAATCAGCGACTCGTGTAATAACTATATCGATATGCCGCAGGCAGGTATCAATTCCCGCGCGATGCTCGAAGATTCTGACGAGGCGTGGCGCAAACTGTTCGTCGAATACTCCGGCCGCATCTATGCCTCGGGCTCAACGGTCGGGCAGATGTCATTTGGTCAGGATGCAGTCGGGGGTGCATTTACCAGCCGGTTTCTTTCGATTGTGCGAAGCGAAGTGAAGAAGTCGGATGCCAGCTGGGATCACATTATGCAGCTCGCGACGCGGCAGATTCATATCGGTAGTCCACAGCAAAAAACCCAGGACCCGCAGTATGAAATGGTGAAGGGGCCCGCGCAGCAGACGCCGCAGGCAGAAGTCACAGAGGCGCCGCAGCAGGCACACGAAGAGACCAGTTCGGAGCACGAAGAACAGTGCAAGGCACTGAGTGAATTTGAAGCGGCGCTGGTGAGCGTAAAAGACTCAATGCCCGCAAAACTCGATTTCCGCCGCCAGCAGGCAGAAGTGAAGTCGTACCGTGAATTTGTCGCCGCACTGCTCCAGGCTGGCGGTGACCAGCAAATGGTAAGGCTTGCGCAAACGATGGACCAGGGTTTGAAGGGACGCAACTGGCCGCGGTTCCGTTCGGCTGTCTGGGCCTACCACAACCGCGTTTCCAAGATCCACAAAGATTACTGCACGCAGTAATCTTTGTTTTCAGGCAGGCTGCGTATCAGGCCAGCGCAGCCTGTGCAGCCGCGAGGCGGGCAATGGGTACGCGGTAGGGCGAGCACGACACGTATTCAAGACCCACCCGGTGGCAGAAGCCGATTGAAGCGGGATCTCCCCCGTGTTCGCCGCAGACACCGAGTTTGATCTTCGCATTCACGCTGCGGCCCTTTTCAATAGCAATCTCGATCAGTTTGCCGACGCCGCCCGCATCGAGCACCTGGAACGGGTTCTGCGGGTAGATGCCCTTTTCGATGTAGTACGGGAGAAAGGCTTCGGAGTCATCGCGGGAAAACCCGGAGGTCATCTGCGTGAGGTCGTTCGTTCCAAAGCTGAAGAACTGCGCATGTTCCGCGATTTCATCGGCTGTCACCGCGGCGCGTGGCACTTCGATCATGGTGCCAAGTGAATATTCTACCGTAACGCCTTTTTCTTTCTGCACTTTATCGGCCGTTTCGCGGATCACCTTCGCCTGGTTCGCCAGCTCTTTGTGGTGACCAACGAGAGGCACCATGATTTCGGGATAGACCTTTTTGCCTTCTTTTATCAGCTCTGCCGCTGCCTCGATAATTGCCCGGGTCTGCATTGCGGTAATTTCAGGGTAAGTCACGCCAAGGCGGCAACCACGGTGGCCCAGCATCGGGTTAAATTCCTTGAGGTCGCCGATTTTTTTATGCACATATTGAATCGATTTGCCAAACGCTTTTGCCAGTTCTTCTATCTGCGCTTCTTCATGCGGCAGGAACTCATGCAGCGGCGGGTCGAGCAGGCGCACAGTGACGGGCAGCCCTTCCATTGCAGAGAAGATGCCTTTGAAGTCGGCGCGCTGGTAAGGAAGCAGTTTTGCCAGCGCCTTTTCACGCTCTTCCAGGGTCGAAGAGAGAATCATTTCGCGCATGGCGGCAATGCGCTCTTCAGCAAAGAACATATGTTCGGTACGGCAGAGGCCGATACCCTGCGCCCCATAACTGCGAGCCACGGCCGCATCTTCGGGCGTGTCGGCGTTGGTGCGCACCTTCAGACGGCTGTATTTGTCTGCCCACTGCATGATGCGCGCGTACTGTTGCGCCAGAACCGATTTTTCCACCGGCATCGTCTTACTGACAAAAACCTGTTCGAGTTCGCTTGGAATGGTCTTGAGAGCAGCATTGAGAACCTGCCCGGTAAAACCATCGATCGAGATGTGGTCACCTTCTTTGAGTTTGACTTCTTTGTCTGTACCGGCGTTGAATTGAATGGTGCCGGTTTTATAGTCTACCTCGAGTGCACTGCAACCGACGATGCAGGGTTTGTTCATGCCGCGGGCGACAACTGCCGCGTGCGAGGTCATACCACCCCGTGCTGTCAGAATACCTTCAGAGCTGTGCATGCCCGAAATATCTTCGGGTGAAGTTTCGACACGGACCAGTATCGATTTTACGCCCTTCTTCTCCATTTCTACGGCCTTTTCCGCTGTGAGCGCGATATGGCCGCTGGCAGCGCCAGGTCCGGCGGGCAGGCCCGAGGCAACGACCAGGCCTTTTGCGAGGACTTCTTTCTTTTCTTTTTCGTCGAAAATTTTTGCCAGCAGCGATGGCAGGGTGCTCGCATCAATGCGTTTGAGAGCCGTCTTTTCATCAATCAGGCCCTCATCCACCATCTCGACCGCGGTACGAATCGCGGCAAAAGCGGTACGCTTGCCAGAGCGCGTCTGCAGCATGTAGAGCTTTGAGCGTTCGATGGTAAACTCGATATCCTGCATGTCCTTGTAGTGATGCTCGAGCTTGTCTGCGTACGAGAGCAGTTCTTTTAATGCTTCGGGCATTTTTTCGCCCAGCTTTTCGATCGAGAGGGGAGTGCGTATGCCTGCAACCACGTCTTCACCCTGCGCGTTCATCAGGAACTCCCCGAAGAACTTGCGTTCACCGTTGGCCGGGTTGCGCGTGAACGCGACGCCCGTGCCGCAGTCATCGCCCATGTTACCGAAAACCATCGACTGCACGTTGACGGCGGTACCGAGCGCTTCGGAGATATTGTTGAGTTTGCGGTAGATGATCGCGCGGTCGTTCATCCACGACGCGAAGACTGCATCGATAGCTCCCATCAGCTGCTCTTTCGGTGACTGTGGAAAATCTTTGCCTGTGACCTTCTTGACTTCAGCCTTGTACTGCGCAATGAGGTTCTTGAGATCTTCGGCGCCGAGCGCCAGGTCTTCTTTGACACCTTTGGCTTTTTTGACACCATCGAGTATGTGCTCAAAGTCATGGTGCTTCATGCCCATCACGACGTTACCGTACATCTGTATGAACCGGCGGTAGCTGTCGTAGGCAAAACGATCATTACCGGTGCTGGCGATCAAACCGGCGACGGTCTCATCGTTGAGGCCGAGGTTCAGAATGGTATCCATCATGCCTGGCATCGACACGGGGGCGCCTGAACGTACAGAAACCAGCAGGGGGTTTTTCTGGTCGCCGAATTTCTTGCCAATTGCGGCCTCGAGTTCGGCGATGCCCTGGTCGATCTGGCCCTGCAGGTCAGTCGGGTACTGTTTCCCGTGTGCGTAATAGTACGTGCAGACCTCGGTTGAGATAGTAAAGCCGGGAGGAACCGGGATTCCGAGGGTGGTCATCTCTGCAAGGTTGGCACCCTTGCCGCCGAGGAGCTTTTTGTCCCCGGCACCGCCTTCCGTGCGGGCTGCCGAAAAGAAGTAAACGTACTTGTTCGCCATGGTGCAGAACCGGGCTTTTTGACGCCCTGTAAATGATTAAGGAAGCCCGCCGCCGGATGAAAGACCGACCGGAGGTACCGGGTCTCAATTGGTTCAAATTTGACGGCGCGTCTGCCGATGCTATAGGTACGTATGTCTTTTTCCGCCCTGAATACGAGACCTAAGCCGGCGCTTGCCATAAGGCTGACCCTGACCCTGGGGCTCATCATGCTGGCCGTGGGCGCCCTTTTTTCTGCGATCTACTTTGTGCTTTCGGTCTCGCTGTTTTCGCGTCTCGCCAACCAGCAGCTGGAGCAAAAAGCGAAAAGCGCGGAGGTCATACTCAAGGCGGTAGGCAATTCGCGCGAGAGTGTGAACTCCATGACATACATTCGCAACCTGCAGAATGCCGGGTTCAGTGATTCTATCGCGGTATACTCGGACAAATGGAAACTCGTCGCCCACAGCGATGAAAACCTTGCTACTGCACTCGGCAAATACGCAACCGATACGAAGCTCAAACTGCCCGAAGTCGAAGAGCAGAACAAGCTGTTGCAGGATGTACTCAAGTACCGCCGTGGCAAGCCTGTGAACCCTTTCTATTCCGTTGGCAGTGTGAACTATATTGCTTACGTGCAGGATGACACCACCGTTCTGCTAGGCTTGACCGCACAAAAACCCAAACTGCTGACTCTTGCGGCTTCTTTCTTTATCCTGTGCCTGCTGGCCGCGGGAATCAATACGCTTTTTGTCTATCACTACGGCCATTCACTGGCGCAGTCGCTGGCACAAATCGTGCGCGGGCTCGATGTCGACTCGTTGCGGCCAGACAGTATCGACGCGCAGTACCAGGAAGTCGAGGCGCTGCTGCATGCTGTCGACGAACGTATTCGGCAGACGCGCACAGAAATTGCTCCCCAGGCGGCTGCAGGCGCGGACAACACGGCACAGCTGCTGCAGACCAAGTTGTTCGAAAAGCCGTTTCCCCGCATGCAGCACTACGAACTGGCCGTTTACCCGCGCCGGCCGCGCGCTGAGACGCACGAGTTTATTTCGGGTGCGCAGGACCAGGGGCATGTCGATGTGCTCATTGGCGTTACGGAATCTGACCAGATCGACGCACTCGTAGTGAAGCACCGCCTGCAGGAACGATTCTGGGCGCTGGCCAAAGCGAATCTTTCAGCCGACGACCTTGCGCGAAACCTGTGGAGCGCATTTTTTGCTCACAGCGAGCTCGTACCAGGAATTTTCTTTGCCCGGCTCGATGAGGCTGCCCACACGATGGATATTTATCGTGCCGGCGGTGTCTACCTGTTTGAAGTGACTGCCGAAGGTACCTGCAGCGAAATCAGCCTGGGTAGCACGAGCTTCGGTTCAGAATACACGACAGTTGCAGGTCACAGCCTGACCCGGGGAAGCCATTTCGTGATGGTCTCACATGACGCGTTCAGCGCGATGGAACTTTCGGCGGCAGATTTTGCCGAGGTGCTGTCGAAGCTTGGTTCAGCGCGCAGCGGTAAGATACTGCTCGCAGGTATTCTCGAGAAGATTCACCAAAAGCTCCCCGCAGGCGAAACTGTACCAGGCCTGCTCGCGGTTCTTTCAGAGAAGAAGTGAGATACTTTAGCGCAAGCTAACGTTCGAAAAGACGGACCGGCCTTCCATTTGGCCCCACTGCCACGTAAGTTACTTCGCAGGCGATGATCTCGCGTGAGGTCTGCTTTTCGGGGTCATACGCTACTGCCTTGCCCTCTGCAGTGACGCTGCTGCGGCGCACCTCTTTGATGCGGGCATAGATCTGTATAATGTCGCCCAGATAGCCGGGGGCCTTGAAGTACACGTTATTCATGCTGACGGTCACCATGGATTTGTAGCGCAGGCGGTTCGTGCAGTGTAAGTAGACATCGGTATCGAGCCATGCGAGCAGCTGGCCGCCGAATATATGGTGGTTGGGATTTAAATGTTCGGACATGACCATGTGCTGTGTCACAAGCGAGAACTCCTCTTTTATGAGCGAGTCGACATCGCGCACGTGCTCTGCCCGCTCTCCGCTGTGGCGGCGCTCGTCCTTTTCCTGGTTGCCCATTGCCTGCTTCTACTTAATGCGTATTTCAGTGTTCGGCGGAGCGCCGGGAGTAGCTGCAGGCTTGTCTGCTGCCGGGGCAGTGAAGGTTGAGCCTTCTGGCTTCGACGGTGTTGCCGTTTCTGCAGGTGCGCTCGCTTCTTCTTCGGGTTTCGTTGTCGCACTCTTTTCGGTGGCTTTCTTTGCCGGTTTGACTTTTACCGATGGTTCCACCTCTTCGGGCGGCAGTGGTTTGCTTTTCTTTTTCTTTGCCGGTTTCTTCACGGCAGGTTTCGGTGCTTCTTTCACTGCCTCTGAATCGGTGGGCTCGCCTTCGTCTTTGCGTTTGGTGGCGTCGAAGTAGATCTCGGCGCGGCGGTTCTTGCGGCGTCCTTCAAGAGTGCTCTCGTCTTTGCTTGCGGGACGGGTTTCGCCGAATGCACGGGTGACGATCATTTCTGCCGGAATTCCGTACTGCACCAGGCGGCGCTTCACGAACTCGGCGCGCGCCTTCGAGAGTTTCATGTTGTGCGCTGTTGTGCCGCGGCTGTCAGCGTGGCCGTACACATAGACATACTTGTGCGGCTGCTTGTTCCAGAGCTCGACAACGTTCTTGAGGCCCGAAGCCTTTTCGTTGTTCAGACGGTTCGAAACGTTGGTAGAGAAGTAGACAATTGCCTCGAGCCCGCCGGGGCCTTTGGTCGGTATTACCTCGACACCGTCCTGTTTGCCCTTCATGACGAATTTCACGTCAATTATACCCTTCAGCTCGCCGTTGCTGCCGCGCAGCAGCTGCGCCATCGGGCGTTCTTCGGCGAGGTCTTCGTAGCCCTTGAGCGATGCCTTAACCGAAAACCGCATTGCTTCGAGCGCAGCCAGGGCTTCTTCGGGCTTCTTGTAGCGTGACATCGCGGCAACTTTCAGCTGCGCAGAACTGCCCTTGAAGGGCAAAATCGCATCATCCTGTACTTCTGGTGGCAGCCGGTAGGTCGCGGTGGGTTTCAGGGCCTTGCCATTCTCGTTCTCGAAAGAAATGCGGAGTGTCACGTCCTTTGGCAGCGCCAGCACGCGCTCCATTTCAAAGTCTTTCTGAATGGTAATGGGTGTATGTATTTCGCGCAGATCGGCAATGTATTCTATCGGCTGGTAACCGGGTGCGGTCACGGTCATCTTGTACTGTTTCTTGTTGATCAGGTCTGCGCTGTAGAGGCCTTCGGGTTGGTTCGTCGAAAAATTGCGTTCACCGTCGAGGTCGGCGATGCGTATGTTTGCCTCGATACCCTTGTCGCTGAATTTTTCTTTAACACGGCCTTTGAGCGTTACGACCACTTCAGGTTTCGCGAATTCGGGTACTTTGCCGCGGTAAACGTCGAAGCTCCCCTGGCCATTTTCGCGGTTTGAAGCGAAGTACATGTAGTTACCATTGCGAATGACTGTCGGGTATTCATCGTCGAAGGTGGAGTTATAGGGTTTACCGAGGTTCACCGGGCGCTTCCACATCGATTCGCCTTCATTTGTCATGCTCGCCGAAGGCAGATTCTGCAGCATCTGCGTGACGTAGATGTCGTAACCACCCACGCCGCCCGCGCGGTCAGAAGAGAAGTAGAGCGTGATATTGTCTGAGTGAATGGCGGGCGTTACTTCTGATGCGGGAGTATTGATCGTGCGCCCGGCGTTGCGAGGTTTGCTCCAGCGTTTTGCGGCGAAATCGTATTCAGAGACCCAGATGTCATCGCGGCCAAATCCGCCCGGACGGTCAGAGCTGAAGAACAGGTAGTGGCCATCCTGCGAGATGGAGGGCATACGGTCGTGGAAGTCGGTGTTGATCTCGACGACAGGCATGGGTTGTGTCCATTTGCCATCCTTAAAGATCGTGTAATACAGGTTGGTCAGTTGCGGGCCCGGCCGTCCCTCTTCGGCAAAAGAAGTGAAGTACATCTCGTACTCCCCCGAAGGTAAACGACGCAGCGTTGGATGCCCGTCAAAGTATGCGGAGTTCACCGGCAACCCTACGTTGGCAGGCGCCTTGAACTTCGGAACTCCCTCTGTTACCTGGTTTTCCGTGTACCAGAGATCGAAATCCCCTGAATTATTCACACCGTCGGGACGGTTAGACTGGAAAAAAAGGTAACGCTCGTCGGCAGTGATGAATGGCGTGTATTCGCTGTAGGGTGTATTGATGACGCCGAGGTTGAGAATCTGCGCTTCATTGTCTGGAGTAACGGATATTCCCGTTTGCGCCTGCGTACCGGCATTGGCCAGCAGCAACAAGATCGGTAGGGCTGCCAGGGCTGACAGAATCGATTTCATGGGCAAATCTGCCACGCAGAGACAGGCGGAGAATTAAAGTTTGTCCGGCTTGAGGTCTTCGGGAAAGGTAATTTTCAGGTTCTCGGTGTCGCCCTCAAAGCTGCCGACTTTGAGGCCCAGCGAGAGGCAGACCGAACCTTCGTCGGTGAAGTCGAGTGCCATCTGGCCCCGGCCCAGCGCTGTGCCTTGTGCGGAGATAAACGTAGGGTAGTGCAGGAGCTGTGGTGTCTGTACCCGGCCTAGCTCCTGCCGGTTCTCATAGTTCACGATATTCTTGCCGTCGAGCCGCACGATTGAGTCGACGACTGGTGCTACCGGTATGAAGCACGGCACGTCAGCTGACAGGTAGCCTAAGTGGGAGCTCACCCTCTGCAGGAAAGTCTCACTGAGGTATGGCCGGTTCGCATCGTGTACGAGCAGGCGCTCGATGCCTTTGAATTTTTCCGCGGCAGAGAGGCCTGACAAAAAACTGCCGAAGCGGGTTGCACCGGCGGCAGCGTACTTCATTTTGCGCCCGGGAAAATCCGCCTTGAGTTTCTCTATGATCGGATTGACCACGGCAGAGCCTGCGGTATTTTTAGGTGAAACGAAGATAACGATGTCTAAAGGCAGCGCGCGCAGCAGCTTGCGTGCAGTAATTTCAAAGATGGGGCGGGATTCACCCTCAAATGGGGCTTCGATGAACTGTTTGGGTTTGGCCGCGCCGAAACGCTGGCCGCTGCCGCCCATGAGTAAGAGCAATGCGTTCATGTTACCACGCCGTAGGGGTAGGTTTAAACCTACCCCTACGGCGCATCATTTTTGTGCCAGCTTAGTGAAGACCATCTTGCCGGCATTGGTCTGAATCACTGATGTAACATTGATTTTGACTTTCTTGCCAATCAGCTTGCCGCCGCCCTCAACGACGACCATTGTGCCGTCTTCGAGGTAAGCAATTCCCTGGTTCTCGTCTTTGCCTTCTTTAACGACCTGGAGTTCGAGCTCTTCGCCCGGAAGTACGACAGGCTTCAGCGCGTTCGCCAGGTTATTCATGTTGAGCACCCGCACACCCTGCAGTTCGGCCACTTTGTTCAGGTTGAAGTCATTTGTCACCAGGTAGCCGCCGGTCTCTTTCGCCAGGCGAATCAGCTTCTGGTCGACCTCGCGCGTTTCGGTGTAGTCTTTGTACGAGATCTTGACTTCCAGGTCACTGCGTTTCTGCAGCTGGTTCAGCATGTCGAGGCCGCGGCGCCCGCGGTTACGCTTTATTGCGTCAGGCGAATCGGAAATGAGCTGTATCTCGCGCAGAACGAAGTTGGGCACGAGGAAAGGTGGTTCGAGAAAGCCGGTGGCGGCGATATCGATAATTCGGCCGTCGATGATGATCGACGTGTCGAGAATCTTGGTCTTTGACTCGACCACGGCAGCGGGTTTGTTATCGTCTGCCGCCTGCGCTTTTTCCGTCCGGCCATTGCCGCCTGTTACAGGTACGCTCTGCACTACTGGCTGTTTGGGCTGTTGTGGCCAAAGCAGGCCGAAGGCTGCGGAACTGGCAAGAGTCAGCACGGCAGCGATGCCATAGATGACCGCTGCGGGCGCATCTTTCAGGTATGGGTGCAGCGCTCCTGCAGCGACCATACCTGCTAGGGCACCGAGTACCCACGGGAGCGCAGTTGTCTTCGCCCCGGAAATATTCTGGGAGTTTTTCATTGATCCTCCTATTGAGTCGCCCCTGTGCGCGCAGCGTTGCAGCGCGGGCCGGGGGTTCACCGAGGAGCTATTTCGACAAGATGTCGGAAATCATATTGCTGGCGTCTTCGGCGGAAATGCCTTTGGCCAGCGCCACTTCGTTGATCATCAGGGAATAAGCAGACTCGTACAGCTTACGCTCCATCACCGAGAGCTCTTTATCGCGGGCTCGCTTGTAAAGGTTGCGGCAGACTTCGGCCACAGCCGTGATAGAGCCAGACTTCACCTTGGTGAGGTTGTTCTGGTATCGGATTTTCCAGTCTTCTTCCTGTTCGACGTACTCTTCCTGCAGTAGTTTAGCGATCTTGGGGATCTGCTTCTTATCCATAATATGCCTGAGTCCAATGGTCTCGGCATTGTCTACGGGCACCATCACCCGCATCTTGGTATTAATGAGCTCAACGACGTAATACTTTTTCTTCTTGTTGAGAATCGTCTTGGTAGCGATTTCTACTATCTTGCCGACGCCATGCATCGGATAAACGACATTTTCCTCAATATTAAACATTTTATATTCGCTATTTAGTAAACAGCGTACGTGAAAGCGGTCTTTAATGACGTGTAGTCAATCAAAAACCGGACGGAAAAAATCAGGCTTCTTCGCCGCGGCCCGACCTGTCGCTGTCAAGCAGCACAAACAGGCTGCCGAGAGCGACCCAGAAGGCCATTTGGACAATTTCCGAGGTAAAATGGCACTGTGTAATGCCCATCAGCGCCATCAGTACCAGGGCACTCGCCCCGGCCGCAGCCAGCGGGCGGTCGCTCTGGCGGCGTATGTGAAAGCGCTCCCTCAGGTAAGCGAAGAAACCCAGGAAGTAGTATCCCAGTTGCAGCAGTAGCCCGATGCCCCCGTAGAGAACCCAGGTGTTGATGAAGTCATTGTGCATGTGCGAGGCCTCGCGGGACTTCTCGTCCCACTGCGCGACACCGGTTGCCCCTGGCAGCTGGTAACGCGGGTAGGCCTCGTTGTAACCGCGCTCGCCATAGCCCACCCATGGGTTGTCACGTATCATCGCGAGACCGGTCTGCCACAGGTCGCGGCGTTCGGCCTGCGAACCCGCGTGCACTTCGGGCGGCGGAAAACGGTACTGCTCGGCAATCGACTCGGGCAACCGCGGAATCAGGTAGGCCGCGCCGCCGACCGCCAGCGCGATAAAGAGCCAGCGGTGCACCCGGTTGTGCAGCTGCAAATAAACAAAGAGCGGCAACACTGCGGCAAAGGCCGCAATCGCCCCCTTGGATTTTGTCAGCCATAACCCCGCAAAGGACAGTAGTGCAAGCAGCAGGATGAGCACCGCACGAAACTTTTTGCCGCTGTAGTAGTGCGACCAGCTCAAGCCAAGCCCCAGGAGAGAGGCAAAGGCAGCGACGCCCGCATAGTTCAGGTGGTGCATTGTGCTGAGTCCCCTGCCACGGGTCCACATATCGAAGATCTCATTGCGCATATTCCAGATGCCCCAGGCCGATGACGCGGCAGCACCAAGGACGAATGCGGTGAGCACCAGCCTGAGCCGGTTGCGCGACGAAGCGTAGAACCAGATGAATACGGGTATCAGCATCAGCCAGACTTCTCTCGCCTCGAAAAGTTCTGCACCCGGCCGCGCCGCAATCATGACGTGGAAAATCCGCCAGAGTACCCAGCCAACGAAAAACAGGTAGAGTAGTTTGAGCCACTGCGCACCTTTGAGGCTGAGCGTCCTGCGCCCGGCCGAGAACAGCGTGGCGATAAAAACAACAAAGGCAATGCCGAGGCCGGTCTGTGCGACCGAAATAGAAAAGGCGAGGCCAGCGCCCATCAGGCAGAGGCCCGCGAAGGCGAATCTTCCGGCGAGTGTGCTCTCAGATAACGACATGTGCGTTCCTTCTAGTTCCAGAAATTTTTGTGCATGCTCAGCGCCCGTGAGAGGCGCCTGCCGAGCAGCGTGTAGTTCTGCCCTAACTTGTAACCCAAAAATTTCGCCGCGACATGAAAGGGCAGGCGCAATACAGAAAGCCACGCGCCCTGTTTCACCAGTTGGCCGAGCTGGCCCAGGACAAAGCGGAATCCTTCTTTAGAGGCATTTCCGGCGCGGAAAAGCAATTCACGGTGCAAGCGGTGAAAAACGCCTGTGTCGAAATAGCGCCGGAATTCTTCCAGCGCCGAATAATTGTGTGAATGCCTTACCTGCGCACGGGGCTCGTAGATTACCTTACCGCCAGCCTGGATGAGCCGCGCCGCTGCGTGCATGTCTTCGCCAAGGATCAGCTTTTCAGCGAAGCCTCCGGCTTTCTCCAGTGTGGGCTTATGCCACAGGCAGAAGCTATTCGAGCAAAACCAGGTCTTGATGCCGAGCCTCGCAGCGGCAGACATGTCCTGTTCGATGCGCCCCGTACCATAGTTGAACCCCCGCGCAGTCGCGGCGAGGGGCGAAGCATCTGCGTGCGGTAGTTGCCTGCCGTAAGCGGCGACCACATCATGCGCGCGGGCAGATGCCAGCAGATTCGCAAATGCTTCGGTGTCGGCGCAGATGGCATCCTGTGTCAGAAACAACACCCATTCGTGCCGCGCGGTCTTCAGCGCCAGGTTGCGCGTACCGCCGTGATCAAACTGTGAACGGGCCACACTGAAGGTCCGCAACGGTATCTTTTTTAATACCGTTGCTGCGAGCACGGCCGACCCATCATCCGATTCTGTATCAAAGACCAGGACTTCTGCCGGTTTGGCGCTCTGCGCGGCCACGGACTCGAGGCACTGGTGATAGAGCGCGCCGCCGTTGCGGACGGGTATGACCAAAGAGAACTTAACCCCACCCCTGGCCCCTCCCCTGGACGAGGGGAGGGGTGTCCGTAGGACGGGGAGGGGTCTTTTTCTCATATTAGTATGCACCCCGGCGACCGAGCACAACCCAGATGGTCCTGTAGAGTATCACAAGGTCTATGTGCAGCGACCAGTTGAACACGTACCAGCTGTCCATGTTCACCCGTTGTTCGTAGCTGATGTCGCTGCGGCCGCTGATCTGCCACAGGCCAGTGATGCCCGGGCGAACGAGCTTGTAGTAGTCTGCCTTGCCTTTGTATTTCGTCTTGAGCTCAGTTTCGGTAACCGGGCGCGGTCCCACGAGGCTCATGTCGCCGCACAGCACATTGATCAGCTGTGGTAGTTCATCGAGTGAAGTCCTTCTGAGAAAAGCACCCAGTTTAGTCACCCGCGGGTCATTGCGGAGCTTATGTGTCTTTTTCCATTCGGCTCGCGCTGCTGGGTCTCTTGCGAGCAGTTCTGCCAGTTTAGCCTCCGCGTCGCGGTGCATGCTGCGGAACTTGAAGACCCGGATCTCTTTGCCGTTTTTGCCAATACGCACCTGGCGAAAAAGTGCGGGGCCGGGCGAAGTCGCTCTTACCATGAGGCCGATGACCACTAGTACCGGGGCAATGACCGGTAGCGATACAACAACCAGTACCATGTCGAACAGCATCTTGCTGAAGCGGGCCGGCCTCTCTGTCAGGCTGTTGCGTACCTTGATAAGAAACATCTGGTTGACGAACAGGTGGTAGAGCTCTGAGTTGAGTAGGGCACCGGATCCCATTTCGGGTATCATGAGCACGTGGTGCACGTAGCGGTAGACCTTGTCTGCGAGCGAGCTTGTTTTTTCGCGGCTTAACGAAGGTGTTGCCAGCAGTACACATTCCACTTCTCGCCTGGCAAGAATACTTTCGACTTCATCGGCGCTGCCCACGCGGGTAAGGCCGGTTGAGGGTTGTTTGCGCCAAAGGTTTTCTTCGCGCCGGTCGATCGGAACAAAACCTGCGAAGCGGTAACCGAGGGTTTTTTCTGCCAACAGCTCCGCTTTGATTCGCGCGGCGGCAGCCACTTCACCGATAATCAGCAGTTTCTGTGTGCCGATTCCCAGGCGGTGCAGCAGCACTTTACCCCAGTAGCGCGCGATACCAATGGTCAACAGTGCCAGCGGCGCCATCATCAGGATAGTAAGGCGGCTGACGAGGTGCGCCAGGTGGCCGATAGAAATCAGCGCAAACAGAAATACCGTGAGTATTGCCAGTGACTTGGTGATCTCGCGCAGCTCGTCGATGAAAGGCATGCGCCGGCGGTAGAGACCCTCGTAAAAGAATATTACCAGCAGCAGCCCAGGCATGAAATAGAGCTCATGCATGCGCATGGCATCGCCCGAAAAATCTGGGATGCCCGGGAAGATTTTCCCGAGCCAGATGCGCGCCTTTACCGAGCAGAAAAAAGCCAGCGTGTACGCCAGCAGGTCAATGCCGACGAGGGAAAGCGGGTAAAAGCTTTTCCTCAGCGTGCGCAAGGTGGTCAGCGTCGCTCGCGGTTGCCCTGGCGCTCACGGCCGCCGCCGCGACGATTTTGGCCGCCGCCACGACGGCGACGCTTGTTGTTGCCGCGGGGCTTGTCGCCGCCGCCGCGCGTTTCCTGCTCGAGCAGGCGACGTGTGCGTTCTGAAATCTGCGGTGTCGCAGGCTTGCGGGTGAACAGCGACTTCAGGCTGCGACCGATGCGGGTGAAGAAACCGACTTTCTCCGGAGTACGCGGTACGATGGCAAAGTTGTCATTCCGATCGCGACGCTGCGCACCCTGCTGGCCACGCTGCCCGTCCCTGCCGCGCTGTTCATGGCCACCGCGGCCGCGGCGTGCATCAAAGTAGGCACCGTCTTTCTGCTTCTGGTGCTGCGGCGCGCCGTGTGCGCCTTTGCCGTGTGGCTTTCTTGCTTCGCCCGAGCGCGCTTCGCCGCCACGCTCTTCGCGCCTCGGGCCGCGGCCGCCCTCGTGGCGTTTGCGGTCACGCCCGCCGCGTTCGGCTCCGCGCGCACCGCGGCGATCGCCGCCGCGCACATGGTCAGCGCCGTCCTGACGTTCGACGTGCACAATGCGCACGAAGCTGACGTTTTCAAGGTAGCGCGCTTCGGGTTGTGCAACGGGAATCTTGTATTTCAGGTAGCGTTCCAGTTTCGCCAGTGAATCGTAGTCAAATTCAGAACTGACGCTGATCGCCTTGCCGGTCTTGCCCGCGCGTGCCGTGCGGCCGATGCGGTGGACATAGGTTTCGGGGTCCATGGGGATGTCGTAGTTGACGACGAGCTGGATGTCTTCGATGTGCAACCCGCGGCTGGCGACGTCGGTTGCGACGAGTACCCGGAACTTGCCGTTCTTGAAGTCGTCGAGAATCTTGAGGCGTTTGTTCTGGGTCACCATACTCGACAACCCGGCAGCCGCGATGTTGTGATGGTTGAGGTTCTTGACCAGCACGTCTACGTACTGCCTGCTGTTGGTGAAGATAATGACCGGTTCGAGCTTGTTATTTTCGAGCAGCTGTATCAGGTAAGGCAGCTTCTCATCCTGGCCCAAATGCAGCATCTCCTGCGCGATATTCGCGTGGTCGATGAGTTCAGGGTTGATCAGGATTTCTTCTGGTTCACGCATGAACTCCCACACGGAATACAGCGCACTGAAGTTGATCGTCGCCGAGAACAGCGAGAACTGGCGGTCTTCGTTTTCGTTGGACGAGCACTTTGAAAGAATCTTGCGAACGTCGTCGATGAAGCCCATGTCGAGCATGCGGTCGGCCTCATCGAGCACGATGCGCACCACCTTCGACAGGTTTGCCTCGCCGCCGCGGATAAAGTCGAGCAGGCGGCCAGGCGTCGCGACGATCAGGTGTGCGCCGGAGCTGAGTTCGCGGCGCTGTTTGTCGTGGTCGACACCGCCGTAGATAGTCGCGAGTCTGAGCCCCGCCGCTGCAGCAAAAAATTCCGCCTCTTCGGCGATTTGCACGACGAGTTCACGGGTGGGCGCAAGAACGAGGGCAACAGGGGGATTTGCGCCGTCCTGTTCGGCATCGCCCTGTTTCTGGCTGCTCTCGTAGACATACTGGAGAATGGGCAGCAGGTAGGCGAGGGTTTTGCCCGAGCCGGTCTTTGCACAGGCGATGAGGTCCCGGTTGTTGAGGGCCAGTGGTATAGTCTCGGCCTGTATGGGGGTGGGCTCCGGGTAGCCCTTCTCGGCGAGCCGCTTTTGTATGGGCTCGGCGAGCTTCAATTCAGTGAATAGCACAGGTTTTCTTTGTCGTCAGAGACAGGGGGTCAATGAGATTTGAACCTGCACGCTGAGAAGGTACCGGGCGCATAGGTCGCGGTCACCCTTCGACATGCTCAGGGTGACCCGGAGTCATGGTGAGCTTGTCGAACCATGACCTGGTGACATAACCGTTTGCCATGAAATCCCATTTCACTTGACCGGGCAGAAGCCGCTAACGGCGTACGCCATGCAACCGGTAAAGGTGATACACCTCATCAAACGCGTCGAGCAGATCGATAAAGAGATCGCGGAGCTCCATGGTCTGGTCGATGGCATCGACAGTACGCGGTCGTACCGGAATACGCTGAAGATCGCGGCAGAACAGCAGATCAACAACCTGATCGGCGAAAAGGTAAAGCTGATGGAGCTCAAGATAGAGAACCCGCCGGACTTTTTAACCAAGCATGTCTTCGAGAGTGCCGAGAGCAAGGTGTCACAGCCGCGCATATCGCTCGAAGCACTGCAGGGCGGTGTTTCGACTACCTACAACGGCCCGGCCGCTGAAGTCGATGAAATGCCGACCGGTGCGAAGAATCCGCTGCGTTCTTATACCCGCATGATGAGCGTTGAAGAAATTCTACCGAAGGGTGGCAATGAGCCTGCCACCCGGAGCAGGCGCGCAGAAAAGCCGCCTGTGAAAACCCGTGCAGATATACTGCGCGACCTGCCACCCCTGCAGTATTAAACGCTACCCGGCAACCCACGGCGGTATTGGGCTAACCGCTTGACAGACGCGGCGGAGTTTACCATGGTTGCCCATGAATTTTTTCCAAAGTATCTACCTGGACTATTTCACAGTCGGGTCAGTCATACCGGTACTATTCCTTTTTATCTGCGCTGCCGTCTTCTATCAGGTTAAAGATAAGTCGCGCGCGACGCGCGTCATTTCGAGTGCGCTGCTCATCTACGGCATCTTTGTGTCGAGCTATGTTGTGGCTTCAACCTTTTATCATCCGCTTGCAGCATTCCACCGCTGGTCGACTGTGGGTTTCGTGCTGCTTGCTGTCACTTTGCTGACGCAGATTTTTTTTGAATTTCCCGAACCCCTCCACACACGCACAGCGAAGATCATTGCCCGCGTTATGGGTGCCATCGCGCTCGCCTTCGCCGGCTGGTTTATGGTGCAGACCCTTGATGTCGGCTACGTTTATCACTTTGAAGGGCACTACTACGACTTCGACGCCGACGAGGCAAGTTATGTTATCAGCCTGGCCATTATCGTCTATGTACTGATTCTCGTAGCCATCGGTGCCTGGCGGGTGGTAAGAGCCAGTGGCCGTGATCGCTGGACTCTGCTGGGGCTGATCGTGGGCATTGTCGCAGCAACTATTCTGCCCGCCTATCTGAACACACTCAGCCGTGAAGGTGGCATGGACCGCGGTACGTTCCAGACCGTCTTCGACATGTCGACGATTCTTGGTTCATTCGTGATCGTTATCATCTACATGAACAATACCTCTGACAAGACGACGTTCATGGCAAAGATCATTCTCGTGAGCGTGGTTGTGTTCCTTCTGGTGCTGCAGGGTATCAGCTATTTCTCGTTTCAGGACAAAGAAACGGCTTATGACGGAGTGAAGAGCGAACAGGCCAACCGTTACCGTGAAACCGGGCTCGAACCCGAGGCGATGCGGTACGCGCTCAGTTATGACCTCGTAAAAAAGAAGGTCGAGCCGATGGCTTCTGTCGCAGGTGCAGAAATCGACAGCGAAGAGCAGATCAACGGCTTTGAATTTTCCAACATCTGGATGAAAATTTTCTACCTGCCCGAAGATATCGCCTTCAAAGACAATATTGAAAAAATACTCCAGTCTGCACCCCCAACTTTTGCCGGCTACCGATCGGCCCTCTTGCCCCTGCTTGAGAAGAAAGAGACCAGCAATAAGCAGGCGCTACTGCAGCAGATCGCCAGGCTGCAGCGTCCAGTGGTGCACCGGCGCTATAAACTGAGAAAGCTGCCCGACTTCCAGTTCAGGGAAAAGGCAACGGTGTTCCTCGAGAAGACACGCGGTAAGTTCACGACGTTCAGCGACGCAATGCTCGCCTACCTGAAAGAAAACACAACAGATAACGGAGCTGAGCTGAAAAAGAAACTGCTGCGTTATGCCGAAGAGGTCATTCCACCCGGTGCACGCCATTACCGTACCGACAGGAAATCCGGCGCACACTATACTGCGTATGTCGGTATCGATTACAAGAAAAACCGGCTCGTCGAAGTGGGTTTTGACTACCTGGACTACCGCAAGTACGTGCACCCGCTCGGTCTCAAGTATCTCCTGCTGATTTTTGCGACTATCATCATCATCATTGTCGGCTTCCCGATATTCTTCAGCCGTGCGCTGGTGACACCGCTTAACAGCCTGCTCTCTGGGGTGAACCAGGTGAATAACGGTAACCTCGACGTAGCGCTGCCGATCTATGTCGAAGATGAAATCGGTTACCTGTCGCGCTCGTTTAACGGCATGGTGCATTCGATCAAAGATTCGAAGCAAAAACTGCAGGAATATGCGGAAACCCTGGAAGACAAGGTGAAAGAGCGCACAGCCGAATTGCAGAAAGCCTTTGAAGAAGTGAACGCACTCAAGAAACAGCAGGACGGCGACTACTTTCTGACCAGTCTTTTGACCACGCCACTGGGTTCGAATAAGGCCAACAGCGCGAATCTCAATGTTGACGTACTCGTTGAACAGAAGAAGAAATTTGAATTCCGCAAATGGCACCGCGACATTGGTGGCGATACTGTCATCACGAGTACGATTCCGCTGAAAGACAAGCAACACACTGTCTTTCTGAATGCCGATGCCATGGGCAAGTCGATGCAGGGTGCGGGAGGTATTCTTGTCCTGGGTTCGGTATTCCAGTCGGTCATTGAACGCACGAAACTTTCACCCAAGGAGCAGGATGTATTTCCTGAACACTGGCTGAAGTACACATTCGTTGAATTGCACCGCGTCTTTGAGGTCTTTGACGGATCGATGCTCATCTCACTCGTCATGGGGCTCGTGGACGACGAATCGGGACTGCTCTATTATATCAACGCTGAGCACCCGTGGTCTGTTCTCTACCGCAAGGGCAAGGCCGACTTTATCGAAAAAGAAATGGCGTTGCGTAAACTCGGTACGCAGGGAGTGAGCGGGCACATCGAAGTACAGACCTTCCAGATGGAACCCAAAGATGTAGTCATTATCGGCTCCGACGGTCGCGACGACCTGCTGGTGGGTTACGACGAAGACGGAGCGCGCATCATAAACGAAAATGAACAGCAGTTCCTCAAGATCGTCGAGGAGTCTGATGGCCAGTTGGACCGCATACGCGACGTACTCGAGAACTATGGTGAACTGACCGACGACCTTTCGTTGCTGCGCATTGGCTACAAAGAGGATGTTCACCATGATCATGGGCAGCTGTCGCAGCACGTCATACAGCTGCTCAACCGTGCTCGCCTGGCCGTAAAGGAAGGAAACCTGAAACTCGCGATCGGTGATCTCGAAGAGGCGCTGCGCATTGACGACACGCAACCCGAGGTAATGCGCGACCTGATCAAGGCCTACCTGAAAGACAAGCAGTTTGAAAAGGCGGCCTCTCTGGCAGAAGACTACATCCACATTAAGCCGGCAGATTCGGAATTCCTGTACATTGCCTCGTATTGCCACAAGGTGTTGCAGAACTACAAGAAAGCCGCCGACTTTGGTGAACGCCTGCGGTTACGCGACCATGATATGGTGAAGAACCTGGTCAACCTCGCGGACATCTATTACCTGCAGGGTCTCTACCACCGCTCGCGTACGATCATAGAATTTGCCGAGAAGCTCGATCCGCATAATATTAAGGTGAAGCGGGTACTCGAGGCCCTGGCAAAAAAAGGACCCACCGCTTAAGAATAACAACGATGTCTGAAATAGAGAGCCGCGAGGCAGAATTACTCGCGGATTTTGAAATGTTTGACGATTGGGCTGACCGCTACCGGTACCTGATCGAACTGGGCGAAAAGCTGCCTGCGCTCGACGATGCCCACAAGGTCGAAGCGAACAAGGTGCGCGGATGCCAGTCGCAGGTGTGGCTGATCGCGCGGCGCGAAGGCGACCGGGTTTTTTTTGAAGCCGACAGCGATTCGGCGATCACGCGCGGCCTGATCGCGCTGCTGGTACGGCTGTTTTCGGGAGCGGGCAGTTCGGAAATTGCGGCGGCAAACCTTTCTTTTATTGAAAAACTCGGATTTGCCAAGCACCTTTCGATGTCGCGTGCCAACGGCTTTGCCTCAATGATACAGACGATCAAACGCCTCGCTGCGCAGCCATGACTCACCGCGCGCTGCTTTGGTATCTTGCCTCTGCGCTTTCGTTGTCCGCGCAGGCGAATCCTGCCGAGACCGGTGGTCGCGTTAGCTGGCCGCGCGAGTATGTGCTCGAAATACTGCGGCCCGCAGTGACCGGCGGTGAAGCCAAGAACTACCTTTCAGGGGTGGTGCAGAATCTCGTGGCCGACCAGCTGACGCTACAGCGCAGCGCCGTGACGCGCGGCCGGTTAACACCACTCACTATCGAATATTCCCTGCAGCGTGATCACGATGCCCTGCCGCAGGGTGAACGCGAACAGCTGCTCGCTCGTTACCCGAAGCCGGAAATACTTCCCCTGCGTATCAGGCGTGAATTGCGTGCGTCAACGGCCGAGGCTGAGTGTACCGGGCTGCCCGATGACCGCTACACGCTGCTCACATCGATTGTTGCTGCCGGCAGCCGTGTACAGATGCGTATCAGCCTTTGCCAGGGCAGCGAACTTCTGCAATCGCAGCGAACCAATGCCGACGAACAGGAGCTGGTGGCGGCCGTGCAGCGGTTGGTGAATCCTGTCCGTGCGAAGCTGACGGGCGATAACTTTGCAACTCTCAGAATCGAGAGCAATCCGCCGCAGGCGTCCGTTTACCTCGACGACCAGTTTCTCGGCAAAACACCGCTTGATTATTCATACCTGATCCCGGGTTCTTACCAGCTGGTGCTCAAGCTCGACGGTTACCGTACCAGGAGCGAGCCTCTCAGGCCGCAGACTGGTGAACGTGTGCAGCGTTCGCTGGCGCTCGAAGCTTCACCTTCCGGGGGTAGCATCGACATTACGACCTCCCCTGCTGGTGCGAAAATTTATCTCGATGCCGATTACCACGGCAAGACGCCGAAGCGACTGGAGAACATTCCTGCCGGTACTTACCGCCTGCACCTGCTGCATCCCGAAAAGGGGGAGGTCTACCGTTCTGTCACACTGAACGAAAAAAACGGCACAGTGAAAATTGACGAAAACCTGAGCAGCTTTCTCGGCGATCGCCAGCCTGGACTTCTGGGGCTGGGCTATAAAACGTGGTACCACATGTCCCTGGTAACCTCGGCCGCTTTTTTCGGCGCGGGTATTGCTTTCTACGTCTGGCGGGATGAAGCGCAGGAGCAGATCTTCGGCAGGCTGAGCGGCAAGGCCACGAGTCTCTATACCCAGGAAGACCGGGACTTTGTCGCCGCGCGCAACAGCGAATACGACACGCGCGGCAGCTATGCAACTGCCTTCATGGTGAGCTCGGGAGTATTTGCTGTGATGGCTATTTACTTCTACGTACAGCACCTGCTCTCGCAGGATGAAGGTATCGTCATGAAACCGAAACAGCCTGTGGCGGGTGAAGTGGAGTATCGCATTGGTGGAATGAGTGGCCCCGGAGAATTTTCCGCCAGCTACAGGTTCTGACACCTCGCTCAGGCCTGGGCTTTGAGGCTCAGAAGTCGGCCAGCGGTATTGCTCGCCCGGCTTTGCCCATCGACATAATATTCGGCTGCGCTCCGGGAAAAAGAAAATGCGGCAGAAGGTTGTCCTTTATTTCCAGAAATTCGTAAGCATCCCAGGTTGCGGCCCGCAGGAGTTCCCGCTCTGAGTATTTGCTTTCGGCCAGAATCGCCTGCATTTCACGCATGACTGAAAGGTCAGTGTTGGAGGCCAGCGAATCAGTGCCGATCAGCATCTTGAGCGGTGAATGGCGCAGGGTTTCCCAGTTTGTCCGTTCGATGCCAAGGTGCCTGTTCGAGCGGTGGCAGAGAACCCAGGCGGCGTGCGGTACATATTCGCTCAGCAGGTCTATGTCTTCAACTCTTGCAGCAGAGAGGTGGACAAGCAACAGCTTCTTGAACGAAAGCATGCCCACTGAGTGCAGATATTCGACCGCAGAGCGGCCCTGCATTTCGTGGTGCTTCACGTGCTGGCCGATTCTCTTCAGGAACTCAACGATCGGACCGCGGTCATGCTGGAATTCAATTTCGTCCGGGCTTTCGAGAAGGTGTATCGAGACCGAGGTGTGGCGCGCCTTCTCGCGCACAAAATGCATCTGCAGTGGTGATGAACCGTATACAGAGTGCACGGTCGGGTAAAAGGTTGCATCAATATCGAGCAAAGAACGCGCCGCTTCGATGCGCTGCCGGTCGCTCGGTGACGAAAATCCAAGCAGCTCGAGGTAGCGGTTACCCCTGAAGGTCGGTAGGTCGCGCAGGAAGCGGATAAACTCTGTGCTGTTGCAAATGTCGCAGAAGAAGAAGGTTCCTTCATCTTCAGCTATGCGTATCGCATCGACTGCCGCCTGCCGTATCTCGCGGCTATCCATTTGACCGCGTTGCGCCTGGATGATGCTGCCCATGCCTGTCAGCGGGGTGCCAACCGGTACCTTGCCCGCCATGCACGACAGCTCGATATGGCTGTGCGCGTTGACAAAGCCGGGCACGATCACTCCGGGCGGCAGCATTTTTGTGAAAAATTCTTTCGGCGGTTTACCAAAGCCGCTGTCAACGACCTGTTTGCCCGAAACAATGTACCAGGGGTCGCGCCGGAAATCGGCGTCGCGTGTCAGGCCCCATTCACCCCTCAATACCTGGAAGATATTCATAATTGTCAGACCGGCGCGCTGCGCACCGCTTCGAGCACCTCGGCAGTGCTGCCGGCTGCAATAACTTTTTGCCGCGTCTCTATCCGGTAAAATACCCGGGCGATTTCAGCCATCACCTTGAGGTGCCCCTGGAGCGCCGATTTGGGCGCCACCAGCATGACAACGATAAAGGCTTTCGTGTTATCGATACTCTCGAACTCAATGCCGTCACGGATAATGGCGCATTCGGTCATGAAACGATCGGCCTCGGCGACCACCGCATGGGGAATCGCCATCTGTTCTCCGATGCCCGTGCTCATCAGGCGCTCGCGCTCCATGAGTTCCTTTTCAATCTCGGAGCAAAGCCCGCCCTGTATGCCTTCGCGTTCGCAGAGCGCGCGGTGCATACTGCTGATGAGGGTCCACTTGTCGGTGACATCGAGCCTTCCGGGGTTGCCGGGCGTGACGAGGTGGATGCAGTTTTCTGAGAGCGACTCGCGCCACACAACGGGAATTATGTCGCCTTACCATCAAGCGGTCAAGGACAATCGGAAATTCCATCTACTTGACATGCTGCGTTTACGGTGCGGCAAGGCAGCCTGACCTATGAGCGATCCTCTTGCCCAAAAACTGCGCGTAGCGTGGATTGCAGATATCTTTGACGAAGTTTCGGGCATCATTACCGACACCGAAGAGATGTACCAGCTTGCGCAGGAACGCGGCTATTTCTGGCAACCTGTCACCACGTACAAAAAGCCCATCCATCCCTTCCATATTTTCGATCCTATACTGCCGATACCGACCAGCAGCTTCTACAAAGGTACAAGCATGTATGTACCGGACTTTCTGCGCGTCGTGCAGTTTCTCCGCGCCAACAAGTTCAATGTGCTGGTCTCGAATACGCCGGGCGTTATGGGGATGCTGGCGATGGCTGCCGCGAAATACCTGTCGCTTCCCTGGGTCGATATTTACCACACGGATATTGATTATTATATGAACGACCTGTCTGGCCGGCTGGTCAAACCATTTGTCAAGAATCCCGCGCTCTTCTTTCTCAAGCAGTACCAGAAACAGGCAGACCTGATCTTTGTGCGCACACGCGAGTTTTATGACCTCATGGTCCGCAAGGGACACGATGAGCGCAAACTGCGCTATTACCCCGCGGGGGTCAATGCCCGGCACTGGAACCCGCAAAATGCCGACCGGTCGGTGTTTGGCGAGCACGGTATTGATCCCGAAGCAACAGTCGTCATCTTCGTGGGGCGGATTACCAAAGTTAAAGATATTGAGTTCCTGCTGCGGTATTTTACCGAACACAAACCGCACAAGGCTGTCTGTGCGGTAATCGGCGGCGGTCCGGAAAAAGAACTCTACGAAAAGAAATACGCCGGCGAAAACGTAAAATTTCTTGGGGTCCAGCGCGGTGCCGCGCTGCAAAAGCTCTATGCGAGCGCTGACCTCTATGTTTTACCGTCGGCGAGTGAGACTCTCGGAAAGACCGTGCTCGAGGCAATGGCCTCGGGTACCGGCGTCGTCGTATCGGATAAGGGTGGCCCCAAAGATTATGTGACGCACGGTGAGAACGGCCTTGTCTTCAGCGCGCACAACTACGAATCATTTTCTGCCGCGATGGACAGCCTCATGAACGACCGGGAGCTTATTCGTAAACTCGGGTCGGTAGCGCGTGCTTCCATCGGTAACCACACTGACGAAAAACTTTTTGAATCCTTCACGCAGCACATTGCTGAGCTGGTCTGACGCTGCGCCGGCAGAGTTCTACGGGTTAGCCAGCGGAACCCAACTTTCAATCATTGCTGTAAGCGCCTGAAAGTCGACAGGCTTTGGCAGGAAATCATCGACTCCCGCCAGGAAGCAGGCGTCGCGGTTCTGCGGCGTGACATCTGCAGTCACTGCAACAATGACCGGATTCTGTGCGGACTCGGCGTTGCGTATGGCACGTGTCAGCTCAAGACCATCGATGCCCGGCATCATGATATCCATCAGGATCAGCTCGAACTTTTTTCCTGTGATATAGCTGAATGCCTGCCTGCCATTGTCAGTAGACTCGGGTGAGTAGCCGAGCTTCTGCAGCATGCGCTCGAGAATGAGGATATTGGAATTGTTGTCGTCGACGATGAGTATCTGCGCCGGGCGGTCTTGCGCGAGCAGCCGGCGGGGGGTGTTGTCCTGCGAGACAGAAGACATCCGGTGCGAATTTGCTCGTATACCCGGTCTGGTTGTCAAACAGAATGGGGTATGTACCCGATTCTACACGGGCACCTCAATCGCGAGCAGGCGGCAGGCATCGAGGGCCTCGACTGTTATGGTTGCGGTGCCTGTGAGGCCTATGGCGTCGCGCGCTTTGAGGGTTTCGTCTGCGACGGAAACACTGCCGCTGATCACAAAGAGGTAAAGGCCAGTACCGCCATAGGCGAGGTCGAGTTTCGCGTTCACGCCCTTGTCAAAAACCCCTTGCCAGAAGCGTGCCTGCTGGTTAATCCAGAGCGAACCCTGCGTCCTCTCGGGGCTCACTAACAGGACGAAACTGTTTCGGGAAGATTCGAGATCAAAAGTTTTCTGTTCGTAACGGGGTGAAATCCCCCTTTTTTCGGGCAGCACCCAGATCTGCAGAAAATTCACCTCGCTCGCTTTGTCGGGATTAAACTCAGAATGGGTGAGCCCTGTACCAGCAGACATGATCTGTACATCACCGCTGCGGATGATTTCGGCAGTACCGGTGGAGTCTTTGTGTGCCAGTGAACCGGTGATCGGAATCGATACAATTTCCATGTCGGCATGCGGGTGTGTGCCAAAACCCATGCCGGGAGCAACCACATCGTCGTTGAGGACGCGCAGGGCACCGAAATTCATCCGCTCGGGGTTATGGTAGTGTGCGAAACTGAATGTGTGCCTGCTCTTGAGCCAGCCGTGGTCGGCGAATCCCCGCGTTTCAGCCTTATGGATGGTCTTTGTCATGTTTGCATTATAGCACGCGCACTCATCCGCGGCGAATATTCATTCGGTTGCGAGTAGTCATGGCATGCGCGTTGCGGGCCTGTCCGCTTTTTCGGCTGACACGATGAATGCACGGGTGATTATTCCTGCGACCATGCAATATCTCGACAACTACCTCTACTGGCTTGTGGGTGGCGCCGTACTGGTTCTGCTCGAATTTCTCGTGCCAGGACTCGTGGTGGTATTTCTTGGCCTGGGCGCGCTGCTCACCGGTGGCGCACTCTACCTGCGTTGGATCACTGAGCCCGTTGCCTTACTCGCCTTTTTCGCGTTGAGTTCGATTGTGATGCTGGCAACCCTGCGCCGGCTGATCATGCGTTTTTATCCTTCTGACAGCGAGCGTGTTGAGGCAGACGAAGATAAATTACTTATCGGGCAGAGGGCGGTTGTCATCGCAACCGTTTATCCCTCTGATTTTTCCGGCCGGATTCGCTTTTCCGGCACAACATGGTCAGCGCGCAGTGAAGCCGGCGAAATAGCCGAAGGCACGGAAGTTGTTATCGTAGGTCGCGAAAATATCAACTTCGTTGTGCGCGCCGACCGCATCCATTAGACGGACCTGGCCAGCTGCCGGGCGAGCTACCCCTGGGTTACCACCTGGGCATACTATCCTAATTGTTTGACGGACGCAATACATGCTCCAATTAGACGCATGGACAATTTCGTAACAATCGTTGTTCTTGCGGGCTTTGTACTCGTCCTGCGGATGTTCCGCGTGGTACCGATGCGTGTGCTTGCGGTTAAAGAACGCCTCGGTAAGTTCAAGGGCGTGCTGAAACCTGGGTTCCACTTTATCGTGCCGTTTATTGACCGCATTGCCTACATGCACGATTCGCGCGAGCAGGTGATCGATATTCCGAAGCAACGCTGCATCACGCGCGACAACGTAGAGGTCGATGTCGACGGGGTAGTCTACCTGAAGGTTGCCGATGCGCAAAAGGCCAGCTATGGCATAACCAACTACCATGCCGCTGTGATCTCACTCGCACAGACAACCATGCGCTCCGAAATCGGCAAACTCAATCTCGATGATACTTTTCGCGAGCGCGAAAAGGTCAACGACAAGATTGTGCAGGAAATCGACAAGGCATCTGAGCCCTGGGGAATAAAGTTCATCCGTTACGAAATTCGCACGATAGAACCTTCCGCCAACATGCTGAATACCATGGAAAAGCAGATGGAAGCCGAGCGGCAGAAGCGCGCTGACATCACGCTCGCGCAGGGCGAGAAGCAGGCGCGCATCAATGTCTCTGAGGGCGAAAAACAGGCAGCGATCAATGTGTCTGAAGGCGAAAAGCAAAAGCGCATCAACGAAGCCGACGGGCGCAGCGCAGAGATCAGGCTAGTGGCCGATGCCACAGCCCGTGGCCTGCGGCGTATTGCTGAGGCGATTGGTAAACCGGGTGGCGCTTCGGCCGTCAAAATGCGCGTCGTCGAACAGTTTCTCGAAGAATTTGGCAAGGTTTTGGCCCACTCGAAGGTTTCTGTCGTGCCGGCGCGCATTGCCGAGCTACAGGGTTACTTCCAGGGGCTCAGTACGCTGAACCAGGCCAGCGGACCGGGTACACCGCAGCAAACGCAGCCACAGCAGGGGAGGAATAAATGAATCCATTTGACATAGCCGTCTGGGGCGGCCTATTTCTCTACTTCCTGTATAAACTGGTCCGCTCGGTACGCATTATCCCGCCGCGTGTGGCGGCGATTGTCGAACGCCTCGGCAAATACCATAGCACGCTGCTCAGTGGCTTTCATGTGCTGATACCGTTTATCGACAAGGTAACGTTTATCCAGGACCTCAAGGAAGAAGCGATCACTGTGCCACCGCAGGACTGCTTCACCCACGACAACGTCAAGGTCGAAGTGGACGGAGTTATCTACATGATGGTGACAGACCCCGTGCTCGCGAGTTACGGTGTAACCGATTACCGGCAGGCATCGATACAGCTGGCACAGACGACGATCCGCTCGGTCATGGGTACCCTCGACCTCGACCGCACTTTTGAAGAGCGCGAGGTCATTAACCAGAAGATCGTCAGTGTACTGGCCGAAGTGGGGCAGACCTGGGGTATACAGGTGCTGCGTTACGAGATCAAGAACATCGTGCCGCCGGTCTCGGTCAAGAACGCGATGGAGCGGCAGATGACCGCAGAGCGCGAACGCAGGGCACAGATCGCACGTTCTGAAGGCGACATGCAGGCTAACATCAATAACTCCGAGGGATTAAAGACCGAGATGATCAATAAGTCCGAAGGGGAAAAACAGCGCCGCATCAATGAGGCTGAAGGGCGCGCGCGCGAAATAGAGGCGCTTGCTGAAGCGACGGCGCACGCAATCGAAGCGGTCGCCGAAGCGGTGCGCGAACCTGGTGGTAACCAGGCGATGGCACTGCGCCTGACCGAGGCGTACCTCGGCAAACTATCGGGTATTGCGCGCAAAGACGCAACCGTCATTCTACCTGCCGACCTGACGCGCCTTGACGAACAGCTTGCCGCGCTGGGATTGCGCAGCGGAAAAAATGAAACCTGAGCAGGGGGCGATGACGCCCTTCGAGCAGACGAACCACTACCTCGCGAAAGCTTTTGCCCGCGCCGGTTTGCCGGCCCCACTCGAAAGAGCACTGCGGATACCGGCGCGTGAGCTCTCGTGCCGGCTGACGATCGAGCGCGACAGCGGCGAACTGATGAATTTTGCCGCATTTCGCGTGCAGCACAACAACGCGCGCGGGCCATTCAAGGGCGGTATTCGCTATCATCACGCGGTAGATCTCGACGAAGTTCGCGCGCTCGCCTCGCTGATGACGTGGAAAACTGCTGTGGTCGACATTCCGTTTGGGGGCGCAAAAGGTGCTATCGCCTGTAAGCCGGCCGAATTGAGCGACCGCGAAAAAGAACGTCTCACACGCGCCTTTGTCAGGCAGCTCGCCCCCATTATCGGGCCTGACCTGGACGTGCCGGCACCCGATGTGAACACTTCGGCGCGCGAAATGGGCTGGTTTGTCGATGAATTCGAAAAATTGCGCGGTTACGCACCGGGCGTTGTGACCGGCAAACCCCTTGCACTGGGAGGTTCACTGGGCCGCGACGCAGCGACTGGACGAGGAACACTTTTTGCCATACGCGAAATTCTGCGGCTGAAAGGAATGGGTGGTATTGCAGGCAAAACTTTCGCCGTGCAGGGCTTCGGCAACGTTGGCCAGTGGGCGGCAAAACTCATTGCTGAGGCCGGAGGCAGGATAATTGCCGTGTCGAATAGCAAAGGTGGCATTGTAAACTCCGCCGGACTCGACATTAAATCGATCGCGGGTGCTTACCGCGGTAAACTCGAGGGTGATGCCATCAGCAATGCAGAGCTGCTTGAGCTGCAGTGCGACGTGCTTGTGCCTTCGGCGCTCGGCGGAGTGATCACGGCTGAAAACGCCGGCCGCGTCAGGGCAAAAATCGTCGCCGAGGCTGCCAACCATCCGGTGACCCCCGAAGCGGACAAGCTGCTGGCCGACAGCGGTGTTACCCTGGTTCCGGATATTCTCTGCAATGCCGGCGGTGTAACGGTGTCGTACTTTGAGTGGGTGCAGAATGCGCAGCGCATCGCCTGGACTGAAGACCAGGTAAACGGGGCGCTCGAACAAAAGATGATGAAGGCCTGCTCCGATGTCCATACGAGGGCCGAGGCAGCAGGCTGCGACCTGCGGACCGCCGCCTTTCTGCTGGCCGTCGAACGGGTTGCAGAGGCGACCCGCCTGCGTGGTTTCGCGTAGAGCTGGGTTTGGGATTTAGCTCCCAAGCCTGGCTACAAGTTTTGGTTGTCACCTTGTTTCAGGGGTGCACTTAGCCGAAACAAGGCACTTATGATATTTGATTGGTTTCACTCCCTCTTTTCCAACGACATGGGCATCGACCTCGGTACCGCGAACACACTGGTGTACGTCAAGGGCCAGGGCATCGTGCTCTCTGAACCGTCGGTGGTAGCCATTCAGGCTTCAACCGGTAAGGTGCTCGCGGTAGGGCAGGAAGCCAAGCGCATGCTCGGCCGTACCCCGGGCGAGATCGTGGCCATCCGCCCGATGAAAGACGGTGTGATCGCCGACTTCGAAACCGTCGAAAAGATGATCCGCTATTTTATCAACAAGGTTCATAACCGCGCAACGCTGGTAAAGCCTCGCATCGTGATCGGTGTACCTTCGGGCATTACCGAGGTGGAGCGCCGGGCGGTACGCGAATCTGCAGAACAGGCTGGTGCACGCGATATCTTTCTCATCGATGAAGCTTTCGCTGCAGCGCTCGGCGCTAAAATTCCCGTGCACGAGCCCGCAGGTAACATGATCATCGACATTGGCGGTGGTACTACCGAAATCGCGGTCATCTCGCTTGGCGGTATGGTGATCGCTGACAGTATCCGTATTGGCGGCGATGAGTTTGATGAAGCGATCATCAAGCACCTGCGCCTGCACCACAACCTGATTATCGGCGAGCGTACGGCCGAAGAAATCAAGCTCGCGATCGGCAATGCGATGCCCGAGAAAAAAACCGAAACCTTCGAACTCAAGGGCCGTGACGCCGGTACAGGTCTGCCACGTACGGTTGTGATCGATAGTGCCGAAGTGCGTAAAGCGCTCAAAGAACCGATCGACGCAATAGTCGAAGCGACCAAGATTGCCCTCGAAAAAACTCCGCCCGAACTCGCCGCCGACATCGTCGAGCGCGGTATTGTCATGACCGGCGGCGGTTGCCTTCTGAAGGGTCTCGACAAGCATATCTCGAAAGAAACCGGTGTGCCGGTAATCCGCGCCGAAAACCCGCTCAACTGCGTCGTCGAAGGTACGGGAAAATATCTCGAAGAGCTGAAATACCTGAAAGGTCGCTAATCGGTCTTTTGGTGCGCTGCGCGCGCCACCGATTGGAAAACATCCATGGCTAAAGAACTACTGCTCGTCGGTGTCGGTGGACTCACGGGCAGTGTGCTCCGATTTCTCATCTTCAGGTTCAGCAGTCATCTGTCGCCGGCATGGTTTCCTTTGAGCACTTTTGTTGTAAATCTTGTTGGCTCCTTTCTCATCGGGCTGCTGTTTGCACTGGTCGAGCGCTCGGCAGGTCTTGCCGGTACGCTGCGCCCGCTGCTGATGGCCGGCTTTTGCGGAGGATTCACCACTTTTTCAGCGTTTTCGCTCGAGAACTACCAGTTGCTCAAGGATGGACAGTATGCTGCTTTCGCGGCGTATACGGCAGCCAGTGTTCTGCTGGGGCTTGCTGCTGTAATCTTCGGAGTGAAAGTAGTTGCGCTGATTGCTGATTAGCAGCAGCGCTATTTCATCGCTCCCTTTACCAACTGCCAGACATCGTTCAGGTAGATCACTGAACGCTTGTCTTTAAGTATTTCGTCTGTCAGGCTGTGGCTGACGAGCAGTTTGCCCGAGAGAACCAGCTGGGCTTTCAGCCAGAGCTCCTTTTCCATGAATACACTTCCGGGTGAATGGCTGTAGCCTGCCGTTATGGCTCCGACCAGCGAGACATAACCGGGTGTCAGGCGTACACCACGCAGGCGATTCTGTAGCGACAGGGCCTTGCGCGCGAACTTTGGAAAATCCGGAATTCCCCTGAGATCCTTGAAGGCGAGAAACTTGAAGTGCCCAGTGCCGGAGGCCATCGGGTAAGGGCGCGAGGCATAGTCGTAATCGGGCAGTTGCTTTTCAATCTGCACGATGGCTTCAATGAGTTCATCGTCGGCTGCATATTCGATGAGCAGCGTATACCTGCAGCGTTCGTTCATAACCTGGGGAGCTTCTTCTTCATCAGCTCGGTCATCAGCGTCCGCGCTTGCACGCGAATCAACTGGTCCTGCTCGCTTTCGTAAAGCAAAAACAGCGGGGCAATGGCGGCTTCATTGTCATACTGCTGTATTGCGCTGAGTGCCGCTGAACGGAGTGGTTGTGGTTTTGCAGCATCCTGCGCGAGGGTAAAAAGTACTGCCAGGTGCTTGCGCTGCTTGTGGTGAGCCAGTCCCAGTACCGCTTCGAGTACGATTGCCTGTTCACTGCGGGTGCCCAAAAGCTGCGCGAAGAGGTCAGCGCACCTGCTATCAGAAAAACGGTTGCAGGCGAAGGCGGCCCAGAGCAGCAGCTCGGCGTCTGATTCTTTTTTGAGCAGGGTCAGAATACCATTCATGCCACCACCCGAGCCCAGCGTCAGTAATCCGCGCAGCAACGCGTGCTTCTGTGTCATGTCAGTTTCGCGTGCCAGTTGTTCTGAGATGGCGTTCGCGTACTTCTTATCGAGTTGTGCCAGCGCAGATTCGAGTGCGCGGGTGCGCACAATCAGCTGGCTATCACCAATCAGTTTCTGCAGCGCGAAGAACACGGGGCCGGTCTTGAACTGCCGCAGGATTTCCACAGCCTTCAACCGTACTTCTTCGTCTGGGTCACCCTGCGCGAGGTTAATGACCCCGTACTGTGCCTTGTCTGAACCGATCGCCTCGAGTGTTTTGAGCGCAAAGTAGCGAACGTTCTTGCTCTGGTTTGAAAGCTGCAGCAGCAGCAAGGGCACTGCGCGTTCGTCTTTCAGCGCCAGCAAAGTCTCCATCGCATAAACCTTGTCGATCACGTTCTCACCCGCAAGCAGCTGGCCTATCAGCGGGTAGATGCGCTCGTCTTTTTTCAGCGCTACCGAACGGTTCGCTTCTTTGCGCAGTTCAAGCCGGGGGTGCACCAGGAAAGGAGCGATAGAGTAGATGAGGTCAGGGTTTTTGTTAACTCCTGCAGCAAGTAGCAAAGCTTCGGTATAGTCCGTGTCGTCTTCGACGAGGTTGTCTTTGATGAGACGCAGCAGCTCATTGTGCAGGTGCTTACCAGAGACCGCGTCAGTTGCCTTGCGATCGCGAATTGCGTAGCTCAGCTTCTTGCGGTATTTTTCTTTTTCGCCGGCGATGAACTGCAGAAGCTGTTCCAGCTCCGTTTCGTTCAGCGCGCGGGTGGCATAGAGCTCAATCGCCTTGCCCTGGTCTTTGGCCGCGATCGCCGCGTCGAGTTCGGGCAGTGCGCTGAGCTGTCCCGTAATCACCGCCAGTGCGAGCAGCAGGTATTTCACAGGGCGAACCTCTGCCGCATTTCGGCATATAGCCCCATGCTGCCGGTAAAAATGTGGAGCTTCTGCGGATCAGCCACAAGCTGCCGTATGCTGGCATCGTCCGTCTGCCCCAGTGGGTGCGGCGCAGACTGGAAATAATTCTCCCCTGGCATGGGAAACAGGTAGAGGTTCACCTTCTTCCGGAGGTTCTGTAGCAGGTGCTGTCCAAAGGCGCCGAGATCACGTTCGCGCATGGTATTGAGAAAAATATTGCATTCTGATTCAGGCTGTCGATTAACTAACTCACACAGGGCCCCGATACCTGCAAGGTTGTGCGCCCCATCAAAAACAATGCGCGGTTGGGTCTTTAGTTCACTCCAGCGGCCAAAAATGGGAGCTTCGAGCGCGCTGCGGCAGCGTGAAAGCTGGCCCGCGTCCGGGTGGAAATGCAGCCTGAGCAGCTGCAGAATGAAGTCGCGGTTGCGGTCAGAAAAATTTTCACCTGCGGGTTGAATAATATTCAGCTCGGCGCCAACCTCGCGGCACCGTGCTTCAATAACCCACAGCGCTTCGGGATCCTGTGGCAGGCTATAAACTCTTTGTCCCGGGTGGATGATTCCGGCTTTTTCGGCAGCGATCGCCGAAAGCGTGCTGCCGAGGATATTCATGTGGTCCATACCAATTGTCGTCAACACCGCAGCTTCTGCCCGCAGGTTGTTCGTCGAATCGAGCCTGCCTCCCAGCCCGGTTTCTATGACGGCAAATTCGCAGCCGGTTTCGGCAAAATACTGAAATCCCAGCGCGGTCATCGCATCAAAGAACGACAGCGTTTCGAGGCCGCCTCTCGTATCCAGGTTCTGCCACGCTCTTGCAAGCTCCGCCGGGGCCATCGGCAGGTCGTTCACCACAAAACGTTCGGTCAGACTCACAAAATGCGGTGAGAGGTATGCTCCGGCACGAAATCCCATTGCCGAAATGGCGCGGGCCAGCAAGGTTGTGGCGCTGCCTTTGCCGACAGTACCTGCGACGTGAATGGTGCGGTATTGATACTGCGGATTTCCGGCTGCTGCAAGGTATTTGCGCAGAACGGCGGGGTCATAAGCGTTACCCGAAAAGCGCCGGCTGCGTTCGAAATTGCGGTCGGCGAAAAAGCGCAGAATTTCGGCTTCGACAGGTGCCGCGTCTGGCGGTAGCGTCACTTCAGTTGTGCCTCAATTTCCTGCAGCCGGTTGATCCACAACTGCGTTGCAGCAGGATCGCCTTTGGCATTCTGTATCTTCACCTTGATACGGCGGATCTCATCGATACGGCGCAGGTTTTCTGCGAGCGCGGGATCTTCTTCTGTATCAAACGGCGAGACAAAAAACAGATAGTGCGCGACCGGGCTTAGAACCCTGCTGCGCGGATCGCGGTTGGCCAGGTGCAGGTAGTAACTCCCCTTGGCGCGTGCAGTGAAAGACAGCCGGCCCGATGTCACAGAAACAGGGCGTGTTGGCACCGTGTCGGGTTTACCGTCGAGTACGGCATAGTACTCGCCCGGGTGCGGATTATTCAGCAGGAAATCAACGCGACCCGGCGATACCATGCGCGGGGCTACCTGGTTTGCGAGGATAATTTCCGGCTCGGGTGGTGCGTACTGCCAGAGCAACGGAATATGGTACACGCGCGAATAAGAGCCGGTACGCAGGTTGCGCACCTGCATATGCAGAACATAAGCACCTTCTTTGCGCGCTGCAAAGCGCAGCGTGTTGGAGGGAATCAGCCTGGTGTCAGAGAGCGGTTCGCTGTCGGGGTTCTGGTCGAGCAGGTAGCGGTAAGCGTACTGAGCTCCCTTCGGTATTGCCCAGGCGACGATCATCTCGGGTGGGTTACGCTTCACGTCGAGCCGCCAGTCGATGTCAGAGATGAGGACCGTCGGCGCATTCCACGATTCGAAGAAGATGTGGCGAATTTCAGTTTCCAGTAAGAAGTCGAGTTGGTTGGTGCGGTCAATGATCGGGTAGATATTGCCGGGCCAGAACACGCGGCGCTCCTCGAGCTTCGCTTTACGCCTGGGCCGGGGAAAGTCGTCGAAAGTGAGTCGGTAGGCGGTGCCCACGTGCGGGCTCGTGACAATGATATTCAGCTCGCGGTTAAAATTGAAAGGTATGACCTTTTCCGCGAGGACGAGCCGCGGGTCTCGCTCGAGCAGGTTTCGCCGCAGCTCACCCGAAGATATGTCAAACTGCCACAGACCACCTTCGAGGTCGATTCCGATAAGGTGCATCGCATTGCGGTACTGGTAGAGTTTTGCGTGTTTGATCGGAAAAGGCAACCGGAATGAACGGTATTCACCGTCCTTCCAGAAAGTCCACGTGTGACCATTCGCGGCTGCACTGACGTAGTGTATGCCGCCGTCGGCCCACTGCAGGAACATCAGGTCAATCGGGTCGCGGCTGGCCATGATGTTCTGCGTGCGCCGTTCAGACCAGTACTTGATGTAGTAGTTGCGCTTGTCGAACGCATAGAGCAGGCACGAGGGGTTACCGGCAACAATGTTCACGCGCGCGTCGACGTCGTAGACATTATAGTCCAGCGGAAATTCATTCGAGTACTTCACCGTGCCGGTGAAGTCGAATGCGACGAACTGCATGTACTTTTCGGGATTATAGACGCTGACAATCAGGTCTCCGTCAGACATCGGGAAATGTTTCACCAGGTCGGGCAACCGGCGAAAGCGCATCACCTTCTGCAGCTCGGGTTTCTGGTCAATCAGCCGGCCGTAGATGAGGTTGTGCTCGTCGTCGGTGGCAAAAAAGCGCGTGACCCAGGATGACCATTGCGTCTGTACCAGCTTCAACCCACTGATCGGCCACTCGCCCGTTTTTGCAGCCGGCAGCGGGCGCAGCAGCATAGCCGCAGCCACGGTGCAAATCAGGAACAGTTGCTTCAACCCCAGGCCCCCGCGTAAAAAGCAATGCGCCTGCGCTGCCACAGAGCGAGCAGCACCAACAGTGCCAGCGCTGCGGCGAGGCCTGAAAAAACCTGTTTCCTGAATTCTTTGCGGACATCGGGTACATCGACGCTGCGTGAATCGTAGGCGAACTGTTCGCGCTCAGGCCCCTTGAACAGGGTCTTGGCATTCAGGAAATATTGGCCGGGTTTCTGCAGGTAGATAAATTCGACCGGGCCGCTGAAATTGATTTCACCCTGCGGAATGCGTTCGGCGCTCGCGATTTCCCAGACGAACCCCTTGACCTTGATCTGCTTCGGTTTACAGCCGCGGACGGCGGCGTTGCGGCAGGCATCGGCTGTGTCATAGTTCAGGCGTATTTCGAGAATGCCCCGGTCGAATTTTGAACTGATCAGCTCTGCACGCCCGCCGACCTTGAAGGGACTGCGCTCCGGCACTGGTATAACCTTTTCGTACTCGATATCGGTAAATTGGAACGCCTTACGCGCGCGCGGGTCGTTCGAGTCAAAGTAGAAGTGGCGGGGTGCGGCGCGCGTACCGTCGGCATAGACGATGCCAAGCGATATGACCGCAGTCCCGGCCTCGAGTCCCCGAATGCGCGCGGTATAGATATTCTCTTCGGCTTCCAGGATGGCTTTTTTTCCTGTAAACGGGTCGCGGATATCAAAACCCGCAAGGTAATAAACTTCGCGAATACCACGCCCGCCATTGTCCTGGATGGTGAACGCGATATCGGGTCGTGTGATGACGTCGGCTTCTGCGTTATGGCGAATCGTCAGGTCGTTGCGCTCGTTCAGACCGATCTCGATGCGGTAGAACGCGCGATCAGACACGTTGCCGCCCAGGTCGACCGCTTCGACTGCGAACAGGTACTTGCCGGGCGGTACATCGTTGAAGGTCAGTTCGGTTGAAGAAGTTGTATCGGTAAATACCCGCGGCAGCTTTTCAGCGAACGCGTAACGGTAGGTGGCGATGCCGCTGTCATCGGCGGCGTTGAAGCGCAGCACAACCTCTTGCCGCGAATCGGGTATGCCGTTGTCGTGTGTGGGGCTTGTGATAATCGGTCGGCTCGGTGGTACCGAATCCACGACGAAAGGATAGTGCGTCACGGGCGAGATATTGCCAGCCTTGTCGCGGTATTTGATGTGCAGGTAATAAGCTCCGCCATTGAGGCCTGGCACCGTGATCTGCGTGGCGCGTGCGTTCATGTTATAGAGATCGGGGTTTGTCTCTTTCGTATCGTCGATCACCCAGGCAAAGCTTTCCACGCCCGAGATGTCATTGAGCTTCGGCCAGTTGAAGACGGCGTCGCTCGACCTGGAAACCTGACCAATCGCATGTGTCCGCGAGAAAATGCGTACCGGGTCGGCTGTCGTGTCGGCTTCGCGCACGCAAAGGCCAGGACCGCAGCCGTAAAACAGGAACGGGCGGTTGCCCAGTCGCGCAAATTCAATCGGTTTTGCGGCAATACCTTCTTTACTCACACGGTGGTCAATTCCGACGAAGTTGTTCTCGGGCCGGTCGAGAAATTTTGCGTAGATCTGCGGTGCGCCGGTGCGCGTATCGTGCCAGGCGGCGACGATTGCCGTCGAGCCACCGGGTGCTGTTTCACTGCCCGCGACGATGGCCGGCAGATAGCTCGGCGAGGCATTGTCGTTCACGGCAATCGGTTCGCTACCCTCGGGTGCAGCAAAGACCGACCAGACCTTGTTAGGGTTACTCTGCCAGATGAAAACGAGTTTGTCTTTTGTGTCTGTTACCTGTGCCGAAAAATTCTGGAAGCCGTTGTTCGTGACTCGCACATTACCGCCCCAGCTGACGCCTCCATCCTGGCTGAAGGCGCGAAAGATATCGTCGATCAGCGTCGCCTCGGCGCGGTTTTGGTAGAGTATATCGATGCGTTTCCCACGACGGATTGTTGCCGGAAACAATGCCCCGCGTGTGCCGCCACTGATCTCGGCGACAGGGCTTAGACCAGAAAAAACTCCCCGGCCACCGTGAGCTGCTACCAGTTGGAAGCGGTTAACGGCAGCGGGTTCCTGGTAGAGAATCACATGCTGCCCTGGTGCCGTCATTTTCGCAAGCGGCAGAATCGCGTTGAGCTTACCCGCAGTCGAAGGCAGCACCTGTTTGGTGGCAAATCCCGTGGGCCCCGTGGCGCTGTAGGTGTAGTAGATGCCCGAAGCATTACCCTGCGGCGAGGTTTCCTGCCAGGCGACGAGAATCTCATCGCCGAGTGCCGACACCGATGGGTGCAGGGGAAAAAGCTGGTCGGCCGTTGCAAGCGTCACCTCAGTCAGCACGCGGCGTTCGAACCTGCTGCCTTCTGTATAGACCAGCGCCAGTTCAACAGTTGTAGGAGCTTCTTTGCTGAAGGCACCTTTGGGAGAGGTGGTGACTGCATAAAGTCGTGACTCGCCTTCATGGCAGCAGACGCCGAATTCTTCGGCGCGGCGATCAACGAGCGAAGGATCGCCCCAACCGACGGGGTCGGCAATCAAGGCTACTAACGGTAACAGGAATAAAATTCGTCGGAATCTCATTCCCCCTCCCTGCCTCCCCCGCGTGCGGGGGAGGTGCCGTAGGCGGAGGGGGACAGCGACAAGAGGTAGTTGATCACAACTCTATTTCCAACCCCTCGTAGGCTGCAACGATCTGCAGCGGGTGGTTGGGGGCCATCATACTCTTGTACTTGATCGCCTGCATCAGCACGTTATCCATTTTGGCATCATCGTATGACGGGTCGTGGTGGTAGAGTACCAGCTTCTTCACTTCGCTCTTGATCGCGATGTCGGTCGCAATTGCGGCCGAAGAATGACCCCAGTCGATTTTTTGCAGTGACTCTTCGAAGGTGTACTGCGTATCGAACACGAGCACATCGGCGCCGAAGAAGTAGTCGATGTACGGGCCGATGTCCTCGAGTGTCTCGAGGTTGAACTCTGCGTCAGAACAAAAGATGAAGGTTTTGCCGTTGGGTTGCCTGAACTTGTACGAATAACATCCACCGGGGTGACGTACCGACTTCGCCGAAACGTTGAGGCCATAGACATCGACGCTTTCTGTCTCTGCAAAATGGTGGAATGACTTCTCGCAGTTTAGTTCGTCAAACGTCAGCGGAAAGTGCGTCGTGATCATCTGGTAGCGCAGGCGCGCTTCGATGTCGGCAAAACACGAATAGAAGTTCAGCTTGTTGCCCGGTATAAATACCGGAACAAAAAACATCAGGCCCTGGATATGGTCCCAGTGCGAGTGGGTGAAAAAGAATGCCATGTCGTCTTTGCCGGTCATCTTGCCGCGCGCCATGAGCGCATTGCCCAGTGCCCTCAGGCCTGTACCCGCATCGATCACGATGGTCTTGTTGTCGCTGGTCTGAATTTCAACGCAGGTCGTATTGCCGCCATACGTACCCCTGATGGAGAGCGGCAGGTTGCTGATAAAATTCTCGATCGCTTCTTTGGACAAGAGGTCGGCCGGGCTGGCAAGTTCAAGCACCCTGCGTATCTTGTCTTCGACCTGGCGGGCGGTAATTGCGGTCGCCAGAGATCCACGCACCCCCCAAAACCGGATAAACATCAACCCCAAGTCAATAGCCGGGCTGCCTTAGCAATGATTTTAACAGGGCGTCATACGGGGGCGAAGGTCCTGTCGCGCGGGTACCCGGAGACATTTACGGGTAACGGCGTTTTCAGTATGCCGGCTAAAGAAGATTGCGAAAATACCCCATGGAAGAGCTTGGCCGCAAAATCATCATCACGTTTATTCCCATTTTTGTCGCTATGGACGCGCTCGGTATTCTGCCCATTTTTGTTGGCATGACCCGCAAGCGCCGCGAGCACGAACGACGCCGCATCGTCGCGCTCTCGATGCTGACCGCATTTTTTCTGACCGGCCTGTTTACGATTATGGGCAAATCCATCTTCCGTTTTCTGGGTATCACCGTGTTCGACTTCATGGTAGCAGGGGGAGTGATCCTTTTTATCCTGGCAATTCTCGACGTGATGGGTGCACGCCATGCCCACGACGACGAATCAGGCACCATGGGAGTAGTACCCCTCGGCACACCGATGATTGCCGGCCCGGCGCTCATTACCACCTGCGTGCTGATGGCCAATGAATACGGCATCATCGCGACGTTAATTTCGCTTTCGCTCAACATTGTGATCGCCGGTGTGCTTTTCCTGCAGTCTCAGGTTCTCGTGCGCCTGATCGGCGATGCGGGTTCTGCCGCGCTGTCTAAAATTACCAGTCTGCTCTTAGCTTCGATCGCGGTGATGATGATCCGACGCGGCGTGCTGAGCATGATCTAGGAATACTCTGAAAAAGTCGCCCGTTGAGCATGAACGCCGCGATTTCGTGCCGCAATCGCTCGCAAAACGGCCATAAATGGCCTGTTCTCGCGCAACGGCCGCGCCTGTTCAGCGCGGTTCGCAACTTTTTCGGAGATTCCCCAGGTGGCTAACCCTGCCGCAAGCCCTTAATCGAAGCCGATAGCCGCATCGAGCCGGCACCGAGCACGTTGAAGATCACCGACAGATTCCAGAGTTGTAGCTGCCATGCCGGCAGAGCTGGCAAAAAACCACCGCCAAGCATAAAGGCGACAATCGCGAAGGATAAGAACATGTCACCCGCAGCGCCGAGGTCTTGCCAGCGTGCCATCTGCTCGGGTGCAGGGCGGCGCATCAGGCGCACCAGCAGCGACAGCAGACAGACCTCGGTGAGCCGGTGGCGCGTAACGAACAGCCAGAGCAGATTCAGCGAGTTGATGAGCGTATCGGCAATTCCCCAAAGAGTGAGCCAGTCCTGTGACAGCGCAGCTCCCGCAATGAGCTTGAAAGCGCAAAAGGGCAGGCCGACGGTGAGTATTTCAAAGGCTGCCGCGATCATATGGTCATGGTGCAAAATGGATTGTCAAGGAGCACACAATTATGTATTCTTTTTCCGTGCGCGCTGTGCAGATGCACGAGCGGAAACAGAATCTCTCCGCGCTGGCCGAGTTGGCCGCGCAGGGTGAAACCATCGAAATCACGAAGCATAACAAACCTTATGTCCGCCTGATGCCGGCGACTGCCGTGGGCCTGCACATCGGGCAACAGGCTGGCAAGCGGTCCCTCAGGACGGCCGTACAGAAAAATACCGGTGGCGCGTTTGTGACGGTGCTGGCTGCAGACCGTGCATAGAGTCTATGTCGATTTTTCGAGCAGCGCAATCTCTTCGAGCAGGCGCGGCACAATCTCCGCTTCGCTAATCTTACCCTTGCTCTCGCCCTTGACGTAGAGAATAGCCGAGCCAGCACCTGCTGAAATTCCGATATCGGCTTCTTTTGATTCGCCGGGGCCGTTGACGAGGCAACCCATCACCGCGACCTTAAGCGGAGTTTTAATGTGCGCTACAGCCTCTTCGACCTCTTTGGCAATCCGGAAAAGATCGACCTCAAGCCGGCCGCAGGTGGGGCATGAAATCAGCGTCACGCCGAAACTGGTAAGCCCCAGGGAACGCAAGATCTCGCGGCCGACCTTAATTTCTTCAGTGCCGTCAGTAGTGAGTGAGACGCGAATCGTGTCGCCGATGCCCTCAGCAAGCAGGCCACCGATACCGATAGACGATTTGATGGTGCCCTGCCAGCTTGTGCCTGCTTCGGTAACACCTAAGTGAAACGGATAGTCGCACATTTTGGCGAGCTTGCGATATGCTTCCATCATCATAAAGACATCGCTCGATTTGAGCGAGACAATCACGTCTTCGAAATTGTGTTCGTTACAGATCTCGATGTGGCGGAGCGCAGACTCTACCATGCCATCGGACGTGGGGTAACCATATTTCCGCAAAATGTCTTTTTCGAGCGAGCCGGCATTGACGCCGATACGAATCGGGATACCGTTGTCCTTGCAGGCACGCAGCACTTCGGATACTTTCTCCTTGTTGCCGATGTTGCCGGGGTTGATGCGAATCTTATCGACGCCGCTCTTGATGGCGATCAGTGCGAGCTTGTGCTGAAAATGGATATCCGCAACCAGAGGAATATGGATGTTTTCTTTAATTTTCCTGAGCGCGTTTGCCGCGTCCTCGTCGTTCGCGGTGCAGCGGACGACCTGGCAGCCCGCTTCTTCGTAGCGGAGAATCTGCTCGACCGTCGCCTTCCAGTCGGCGGTCTTGGTCTTGGTCATTGACTGCACGGCAATCGGGTGGCCCGAGCCGATCTGCAGGTTGCCGACTTTCACCGTGCGCGTCTTACGGCGCACAATCGTGTCGTGGACTGTCTTGTCGTTCATCTGAGCCGGGGTAATGTCAGGCAATTCTTGTTTGCTCATGGCTTACGCCCGACTGCGCGTATGCGCACAGGCTGCCAATACAAATCGTAATGCGGCACGGGAGGCGGTCAGCACCCGCACTGTTTCGGCGGGCATTTCACCGAGCCGTAGGAACAGAACACGCAGCAGTCACCCGAAAGAGGCTTCAGCGTACGGCCACACCCACGGCATTGATAAAAATACTGGCACGCATCGGTCGGCATGACCTCTTCTGCCTGGTACTGGCAGTGGGGACAAGTTATGGTCGATTTTAGTATCGCACTCATGAGGCCGCTGCCTTAACAGCGGGCAGTACAATCTGGAATTCGACATACTTACCGGGTTGCCAGCGCGTCACCAGTTTAGCTCCCACTTGCTTGACCTTTTCGGCCACGAGATCCATGCCCACGCCACGCCCTGAGGTGGCATCGGCCTCTGCCTTGGTGGAAAATCCGGGGTGGAAAATATAGCGCACCAGTGCATCAGCGCTCAGCGCGTCGGCCTCTGCGCGCGTCAGCATGTGTTTTTTGACCAGGCGCTCTTTGATCGCTTCGGTATCAAAGCCGCGGCCGTCGTCGCGGTAGCTGAAGACGCGCCTGCCGTCTTTCTCGTGATAGCCGATCGTAAGCTGCGCGCGCTTGTCTTTGCCTGCGCGCTCACGCTCTGCTGCGCTTTCGATGCCGTGCGCGAACGAATTGCGAATGAACTGCACCATGATTTCGCGGATTGCCCGCTCTTCGGCAGACGAAACCTCAGGCACTTGCTGTGGGAGCGTCAGCTCTGCTGGTTTGTTGTGCTCTGCGGCAAGTTTTTCGACCAGGTTACCCAGCAGCTTGAACGTCGCGCCGAGCGCGCTTTCCTGGCCGACATTCTGGAATTCGCGAATCTTCTCGACAGTGTCGCGCAGCTCGCGGAACGCCTGCAGAAGCTCGGCGTGCACCACGGTGAGCGGCAGAAAGTCCATGGTGCTGAGATCCTGCTTCTGCCGCAATTCCACGAGCTTGTCTTCATAGCGGTGCGCGGTGTCGGCGATGCGCGTCAGCTGCAACAGTGCCGCCGAGCCCTTGATGTTGTGGATACGCCGGAAAATTGCCTCGCGAGTTTCGGCAAGCGATTTGCCACCGTGGTCTCTGAGCAGCGCAGAGACTTCGTCGAGCTCTGAGCGCATCTGGTGCTCAAACTGCAAAAGCGCTTGCGGCCCCACAGAGAAAATCTGCCGGATGAGCGCCATCTGGTCATTGGCTGCGCGCTCTTGTGCTGCCAGGCGGCGCTGTAGTTGCGTTTCTGCCGTGATATCCTGCGCAAAGACCAGAAGCGATTCGACTTCGCCCGCGACATTCTTGAGGCGCGAGAACCGCACACGGATAATTTTTTCGTGCGCGTCTTCTGTCGTAGCGAGGGTCAGCGGATTCAACGGGTTCAAGTCTTCGAGCATCTTCTCAGAATGCTTTGCCTCAAAGAGCAGATCGAGATAACCCATGAGCTCCCGCTCGACGCTGTCGCTGATGCGGCCTTTGAGAATACTGGTAAGCGGCCGGCCGGCGATGTCGGTGGTTTCAAAAATTTCCACTGCGGCGCGCGACACCTTTTGCCCAATAACGCGGTTTTTGTCCAGGATGAAGACGCCGTCGTGCATCGCATCGAGCACGCGCGCCATTTCGTTGTTCGCGCGTCCGAGCTCCCGCGTGCGCCGAGCCACCAGTAACTCAAGGTTTTCCTGATAATCTTTCAGGCGAGCGTATGCAGCGCCCAGGAAGTAAGCGACGGCGCCCAAAACCAGCGGCGCCGTATCGACGACGAAGTTTACCGGAGCTCTTCTGTGCACCTCAATGAGTGCTGCCAGAGAAGGCGTTAAACCCAGATCGAGGCAGGTGATTGTGATGGCCGCGGCGACAAACGCCAGGCCAGAGAGTGCACCCAGCGCGGCTGCGCGCAGCGCGCGTTTGCGCGCAGAGAAAAAAGAGCGCACGGCCGTGCCCGTTTGCTGAAGCTCTTTGCTGGCACCCCGCACGCGCTCGGCGACCCAGGCGCGCAGCGCGCCTGCCAGCTCGGCTGAAATTAGCGCATAGTGTGAATTGTCGGCGATCAGTGCTTTCGCTCTTTCGACTTCGCCGGCCTGGCAGCAGGTGACTACCTCGGCTGCCGTCTTGTGGAATTCTGCGTGCAGGCTGCGCACCTTTTGCCAGTGCGCCTCGTCGCGCAAGGGCTCGGTTGCATTGGAATACAGCCAGCGGCCAAATACACACTGGTTATCGAGCGCAATTTTCTGCGCGTCCAACCCCTCGCCGCGGTTGTCAACTGCCTTGAGCAGCTTGAATTTCCACTCGCCGTGAGCGGCAATCGCCGCATCGCACTGCTCAAAAAAATCGCGCTGCGCATCGACCTGCGTGCGCTGCTTGAGGTGGACTTCGTCCATCTTAGCCGGAAATACCGACGACGATGTACAGTTTATGACCGCGCCATTCGGCCGGAATGACATAGCACGGCGGTTCGACCTTCATAGTCAGCTCGCGCGGGGCGCCCTGCAGCACGATCGGCACCGAGATGTCGAAGCCCTTGCCAAACGCGCGCGTTGCATTGCCCGCAATCGTATTGGCAATTTCACCTGCCATGTCGGATAAAATTGCCGGCTCAGGATTTTCGAGACCCGAAACGACTTTGGCCAGTTCGGCCAGAAGCGGTGCGCCGCAAGTCGCATAGATGCCGCCGCGGCGCGTGCCCGAAATGCCGATAATGCCGGTGAAGTCGCCAAAGATTTCGTCTTCAGGCTTTTTGATATACGGCAGGCCCAGCTTTGCCGCCTCACCGGTGGCTTCTTTAAAATAGTGGAGCGTGCCCTCGACAAAGTGTTTGAGTTCTGATTCCTGCATTGCTGTTACCCCATGACCTCGGTCAGCGCTGCTTTGAGCGTCTCTTCATTGAAGGGCTTATTCAGAAAACCCTTAGCTCCCTTTTTGAGCGCCTCGATTGCGATGCTCTTTTCCCTGATGGCCGTCACCATGAGTACCCGCGTATCTGGCTTGATTTTGAGAATCTCTTCGAGCACCTGCAGGCCATTCATTTCTGGCATGGTGATGTCGAGCGTCACCAGATCGGGCAAGTGCTGTTTAAAGAGTTCGACTGCTTGCTTGCCGTCGGGCGCCTTGGCAACCACCTCAAGGTTCATCTGCGAGGCAAAGCGCTCAATCGCCGCGCGCATAATGGTTGAGTCATCAACGATTAAAACTTTCATTGTACCCTGCAGAGTATCGGTGAGACACGTGGCATCAAGGTAATGTCGGGTGTAACTTATGACAGGCCCTGTGCAGAGTCAGCAGAGCTAAACTCCGGCCTGGCATTGGCAGCTTCTGCAAGGGAAAACAGAGGTTCGCCCGCCAAATCGGTCAGAATCTTCGCCTGCGACTGTGCCTCGCGCGAAAGCTCCTGAAAAAAAGCGTAAGTGAAAACCATCGGCACGCTGTACGCTGCACAGAAGGCTTCGATATCCTGCACATGCAGGATTGCCGGCGACACGACGACTGGCTCGAGTCTTTGGTAATTGCCCAGAAGCGTCATGAGGCCTGAGCCGAAATCGAGCGCAATGCCCATCCTGAGGTCGGGGAGCTCACCCGTTTCATAAGCCTGGCGCAGCGCCAGCTGCATGGCACGCGCGGCCCGAAGGCAGTGATCGGCGCCAGTGGGAAAATAGGCGAGTATGCCATCGCCTTGGTATTCGAGCACCTGACCGCCCTCTGCCATGATCGGCGGCACGACACGCGCCAGATAGCCGTTGATGAGAGCGAAAATCTCTGCGGGGCTACGCTCTTCAGACAGCGTGGTAAAACCGCGCAGATCGGCAAAGAGCGCAGCAAACCGCACAGGAAGTTTCTCCCGCGCAGAAAGCATCGCCGCTTTGTCCGAGTTCGCCTGCAAAAAGCGCCTCGCGAGAACCGGCACCAGGCGCTCGAAACTGCTGCGCCTGAGCTCGACGCTGCTCGCCAATGCCGCAGTCGTCTGCCGCCGCCGATACTCGCGCCACTCGAGTCGCAGTATATTCGCGAAGACAAATAACAGCAGCGCCCAGGGAAGCAATTCGAGCGAATTGGTGAAAGAAAAGTGCAACAGCGCATCGTTCGCCACTGCAGCCAAAAGCAGCAGAATGCCTGCCAGGGCGAAGCGGGATCCCGGCTGAGCGCGTAGCACGGCGCGCACGGTCGTGTAGAGCGCGAAGATGCCGAGAAGCAAAACCGCGACAAGGGCGGCGTTGAGAAATTCGGTGAAGAAGGCCGGCGCCCTAAAGATGGTAAGCAGCGTATAGGCTGCCGCTACCGCCAGCGGAAGAAGCTCCCAAACGCGCCAGCGCCTCTCACCCACAAGCCGCTTGAAATACAAATAGAGGACGGGACTACCCGCATAGAACGTCACATGGTTAAGCCGCGTGAGCAAATCCCAGTGTTTGTCGGCCAGGACCACGCGTGCAATGCGCTCACCCTCGATCAGCGTGCGCACGCTCATGAGCAGGGCAAAGCTGCCCAGATACAGATAGAGCTCGCTGCGCGTGCCGAAATAGACCGACAGGGCATAGAGCCCCAGAAATGCCAACACCCCGAACACCATACCATCAGCGAGAAAGCGCCAATTGCGGATCTCGATTAGCTCGCCCGCATTGCCCTGCCAGAGTCCGCCATGGTGATCAGCTAAGCTGGCGACGTCATGTTTTTGAGCGCTGCGCTCCGCAAGCGCAACCTGCACCTCAGTCTGCTGCGCGTCTAAGCTGCCAGCAAGAGCGAGCAGACAGAACAGATACAAGAACGATTGGCGCCTCATTTTTTGTGCAATGCCTCTACAGGGTTCCAGTCGTCGTCAACGCCCTGCGCCGCGAGTTTTCTCGCGCGGTCAAGGTAGAGTAGTGCGGCAAAATCGTCAGGGTTCTGAGAGAGCGTCTGTTCAAAATAATCGATTGCTTGCGCGAAGTTTTTATCCAGGAATGCCTGCAGGCCACGGCCAAAGATGGGACGGGTTTTTTCGAAACGTCCAAGCAGCTCTTCGGGCAGACCTGAAAGCACTTCATAGACAAAGGTATGGTCTTTACGTCCTTTGAGCTGTACCGGTTCAAGCATGCGCATCAGATATTCATCGAGGTGAGCCGAACGAAAGTAGGCATCCTGGCTCATGAGTATCCCGGCCTTGTAGCGCGCGCAGAGAGTTTCCAGCCGCGCGGCGACATTCACGGTATCACCCATATGGCCCCCTGCCCAGCGCTCCGCAGAGCCGTACAACCCCCACACGGCGGGACCATAATGGATACCCGCACGAAACAGAATAGAATGCCCGCGAGCGGTCGCCCAGTCGCGGACCCGCGGCCGCAGAGCCACAGCCAGCCGCAGAGCTACCGCCGGATCGTCGGAAAAAGACAAAATAAAACGCCCGACGGAAATGCGGTCAACCACACCGCCGGCCTGGCGGGTGAAATTGGCCACCTCTTCGGCGAGGTCTGCGTCGAGATCAGAGAGACTCTCCGTGTCCAGTGCATCTGCCGAGACGGGCTCGACGCGCAGAAACAAGATGCAGACCTCGGTTTCGTAGAATTGCCCGGGCGCAAGCGGAGTTCTGAGTTTAGGACTGATTTTTTCGAGGTGGCGGCGCGGCACGAAAAGCTGCAGTCGGTCGAGCGCCTCACGGTCGGCGCGAATGAGCTGGCGCTCCTCGCGGCGCAGGCGGTTCAGCTCGACCAGACTCTGCCCGGTCTGCGTCACGAGAAAAAGCAGAATGCCCAGAAACTCCAGACCCTGAATTTCAAATAGGTGCAACATATTCAGCACACCTGCTACGGAACCCAACAGAAATAATGCCAGGCCCGCGAGCAGCAGGCGGGGGAGTGTCTTCTCTCGGCGCAAGAACACCGACAATGTCAATACGGTAAGCCCAAGCGCAACAGCCATCGTGGCGTAGAGGTTCGCGAAATAGAACAGCACAGTTAAGCGCAGTGGGGCAAGTAGCAGGAACAGGGACCACGCGATGAGAGCATAGGCTGCATAGCGCAGCAGAATAACTGATTTTCGCGCCGCCGAACCGAGCCATGACTGCAAATAAAGCGCCAGCGTCCCGGCGCCGAACGGTAGCAGGAACATATTCAGCTTTGCCTGCAGCACGAAATCATAAAACTCCGATAGTTCCCGCCCTATGCGCACTTCGCGATTCAGCGTGTGGACGAGCATGGCAAAAGTGAAACCGAGCAGATAGAGATTGCGGTATTCCCGGCGGTTGAAGAAATAGCCTGCAACGAGCTGCACGCTGATGGCAAGCAGCATTGCCAGAGCCGCTACGGTCAGTGCAGTGCTCACCAGATAGCTGCGCCAGATCTGCTCAGCCTTACCCACAATCGGCACGTCACGCAGACCGCCTGCGGCGTGCAGAAAGTTCGCGACCTGAATCGTCAGGCGCATGCGTGCGGCACTTGCGGTAAAGCGGCACAGTAGGTGGCGGTATTCGGGTTCATATTCTGCGGCAGAGAGTGCGGGTTTACCGGTGCCACAGAGCGGCTGTGCCTCGTTACCAACAAAGATGCGGTGTGCGCTGCCGGCGTAATTCAACCGTATCGCATAGAGCTCCCCCACCTGCAGATTTTCGAGCCAGGTCGAAAACGTGCCCGCCCCATGCGCTCCAAAGCGCGCATCTTTTAGCTGGTATTTGTTCCAGTTAGCAGGCACCGGGACGTAATAGACCCTGCGGGTGGGAGAGCTGTCTTCGCGTGCGGCATCAAACCCGGTCAGAAGTTCATGTGGGTAGAATTGCCACAGACCACTGAGCTCTGTTTCAGCTTGTGCATCCAGGACAAAACCGCTCGCCGCCAGTGGTGTCACGGCGGAAAACAGCGCGGCCAAAATGTAGACGATGCTGCGTTGCATTGACGGCGTTGTAACCATTGCGCAATAGTGTCGCTTGCTGGCGACTCTTTTGCTGCTTGAGGCTGCTGCTGCATTCCTCAGAGTCCGAGGTGATCCTTCCAATAGGCAGAGAGAAAGACCTGTTCCGGGTCGTGCTTGGCACGCAGCCGCATGAAGTCGTCCCAGCGGGGATAAAGTTTTTTCAGGTAGGTGATCCCTTGAGCAGAAGTTGCCGGTGGCAGGTATTTACCCCAGTGCGGGCGAAAGTCAAATTCTGCGAGGACGTTCCAGAACTGTGGGTAGTAGTCGCGTACAGGGTTTCCGGCGTTGCGTGCGTACCAGAAGAGGTCGATGCGGACGACGTCTTTGCCGTACGCGGGGCTGAGCCAGAAGTTATTCTTTTTCGCCGCATAGATCTCGCAGCAGTATGTTCCGGTTGCCGAGAGGCCCTGAGTGTCATACCAGTCTTTCAGTTTTTTCATGGCTGCAGCTGTCTTTTCAATCGGTATCCAGAGTTCAGTGAACTCAGTCGGTAACAGGTCATCCCTGATCTGGTTATCCATCGGCAGGCTGCGCCAGTAGAAGTCCCAGAACTTTTGTGGGCCCGGGGGTTTTTTGTCCGCATCGGTAGGGTTAAACAGGTTCAGCACGAACTTCAGAATCGGCTGCAGGTAATTGCTGATAATCTTGCCGATGAAGCCGAGCCGGTTCAGGTTACCGACAATCCAGTAAAAAATGCCCGCGGCAAGTTCTGCAGGTACAGGATGGTCGCCGAGCTCTTCGTACGGTACCGGTTTGAACGCATCTTTTGCGGGCCCGTTCGGAGGGTTTGTTTCTTTACTATAATCAGACTTTTGCATACGCCGTGCCTGCCACACCACTGCCTTGTCGACACCTTTCTGTGGCCACCACATGATACGAGCGTACTCCGTCTCTTTGAGAAATTTTGCGAGCGACGGCCGCTGCGAGTCACCCGGGCCAAAAAGATCGGTCGGACAGTCGCCGGTGGTAGTGCACGATTCCTGGCCGATGATGTTGTAATTGTCGACGCATTGAAACGTGACTGAAGTTACAATACCGAGCAGGCCCATCGAAACTCCGAGTGCATCGAACAGGTCTTTATTCTTTCTGCGGTCTGCGGAGTGAACAACACCATTACCGTCGACAAACCGAAACGCAACGATGGCATCGGCGACAGAAAATTTTACCGAACCACCCGATGAACCCGTCATCAAGAAGCCACCGACGGTCTGGTGGGTAATACCGCCAAGATCGGGCAGCGCCCAGCCGAGATTCGACAGCTGGCAGAGCAGGCTGTTCTCCCAGGTAGATTTCTGCGCCGGATCAAACGGGTCGAGACCCAGGTGGCAGCCTGCCTGAACTTCTACCTGTTTCTTCGGGTAATTGATATTAGTGATACCGTTTAGCTGGTCGAGGTAGAGGTTGAAGAATTTCGCGTTTGTGCTGAAAGAGACGAGCTTCGTTGTATAGATTGCCTTGTCGACCGAATGTGCCGAACCACGCACGCGTATTTTTTTACCCTCGCTCTTGGCGCGCTTTACCAGTTCGATAATTTCACCTTCAGAAGCCGGAGAGTAAAAGTAGCGCATTGTGTTGAGAGTTCGCAGAGCGAGGACAAATCCTATGGTAAAAAAAACAAACACAGAAAAAAGAACCCAGCCCACGCTATTGATAAGACCTGCGGTGACAGCAATAGTGGTAAGAGCCGCCGAAATCGTATCCATAGCAATGGAACCCCAGGCCAGGCCCCGTAATACTTTAAGATCAGCCGATTTGCGGGCACTGAACATGAATACAGTGTTCGCCACGAGAATTGCACCATAAAGCCGCATGACAAACTCGGCGAATGGTGAAGCTGCGGCGTTCAGAGTAGCAGCAAGCCACGAGGGAAAAAGCAGCATGCCCAAACCCAGTATAGCTGAGCTCAGCGCATTGAGTAACATCAGTGTTGAGATCGACATTGCGCTACAGGTCGCGATCACAATCTCATGTCAAACCATTTGACCCAATATAGGCTGAAGATACTATGCACAATGCTGCGTAAGAGCAGGTTCTTGCTATGCTCACAATTTCGATGCATGCAATCGAACCGTTCGGCCTGACCGATGGGCGGGCAGAGCTTCAAGACGTTGCAAACCTTATCCGGCTGACGGGCAAATGGAAATTTCTTTCGGATGATCGACCAGAATTTGCCTTGCCCAATTACGATGACTCCCGTGCACCATTGCTCAATGTTGAAAGCGAGTGGCGCCTGCAGGGCGTCGATCACCGCGCCAATGCCTGGTTCCGTTTGAAGGTACATATTTCCGATGCCTTTCGGAGCAGAGATCTCGGGCTCGTCTTGCCACCCGTTTCGGCTGCATCAGAAGTTTATTTTAACGGGCACCTGATTGGACATAATGGCCCGCTGGGCCAGCAAGGGGAACCCGATGCAGCCTATACGGTATTCAGGCTTTACCAGATTCCGGCAACTATTGTAAACACGGCGGGTGATAACACGGTTGCCATTCGCATGCGCCACTACCAGGGCATAGGTGGCATATTCGGTAACAACTATCTCTATCTCGGTGATTACGGGTTGGCCCATGACCGTTATATCGTGCTATTCTTCGGCATGGTGGTTCTGGCAGCCGCGTTCTGCGTGATTGGCTTGTATCACCTGATTCTCTATTTTGGGCGTCGTGTTGAAACCGAATATTTCTATTTTAGCCTGATCGCGATCAGTACCGGGTTACACCAGCTGAGCATGAATGGGATCAACCATTACCTGACAACAAACCGGCCACTGAACCAGCTCTTTACGATGCTGGTGATGTGTGTCCTGCCAGCAAGTTTAATCACTTTTGCTACCCGTTTTTTTGATTTGCAGGCACGGCGCGCAGAAAAGTTTTTTAAGGCCAGCAGCCTCGTGACAACTTTTATCCTGCTGCTTCAGTTTATCTTACCCCAGCTCTATCATATACATATCGAGTATGTATTACCGGTGACGATGCTGCTGACCATGCTTGCGCTCGGTTTTTTTTCCCGCATCGTTTACCGTGCGTGGCGCTCGCAGAGGCATGGTGCGTTGCTCATCGGCGTCTCGTTTCTCGTATACATGATCACTGTTGCCCATGATATACTCGCCTATCTGACTCTGCCTGTAGAGTATCGGCTTGCGAACATTGGCTTTCTCTTTCCTGTCGCCAGTATGGCGACTGCGCTGGCACAGAAGATCCAGCGTATGCACCGTGAGAAAGAGATCACTCAACAGCAGGCAATTGAGAACCTGAAAAAAGCAGATATGTTGAAAGACGAGTTTCTTGCCAATACCTCGCATGAACTGCGCACACCGCTCAACGGCATCATTGGTCTCGCCGAGTCGCTGGTGAGTGGTGCCACTGGCCCGTTGCGTGAGAACACGATTGAAAATCTTGAATTGATTGTGAGTAGCGGTCGGCGACTGTCGGCATTGGTTGACGACATACTGGATTTTTCGCGCATGAAGAACAATGAACTGCGGCTGCACATTGAATCGCTGGCAGTCGAACCGCAGGTTTCGCTCGTCCTGCAACTTTCGGAGCCGCTCTTGCAGGGAAAGCCCGTTACGTTAGAAAAAGAAATCCCACACGATTTGCCGCTGCTGCTGGGTGACCATGCCCGGTTGCAGCAGGTGCTGCACAACCTCGTGGGCAACGCAATCAAATTCACGGCAGCCGGTCATGTGCGCGTGCGTGCATGGCAACACGGAGAGAGTGAAGTGGCGATTGCCGTAGAAGATACGGGTATTGGCATCGCAGCCGAGGACCTCGGGCGGATATTCAATGCATTCGAGCAGGTCGATTCTGCGGACAACCGGCGCTTTGGCGGCACGGGTCTGGGGCTTACTGTTACGAAGCGCCTTGTCGAGTTGCAGGGCGGTCGTATCGAGGTCAATTCACTGGTAGGGCAGGGTTCGGTTTTCACCATTTATTTTCCGAGATCACACAGTGCTGGCGAAGTACGCGAAGTTCTTAAACCCATAACCTCGAAATTTACTGCGCCGCGGCCCGTATTGCCCAACGACGATATTCTGGTGGAAGAGCTGCAGGCAGCTGGAGTTCCTGCACATGGCAAAGTGCTTGCAATCGACGACGAGCAGATTAATCTGCGTATTCTACAGAATATGCTCACGCTGAATGGTTATGAGTGCATTACCGCTTCGGGTGGAAAAGAGGCGATAGCATTGCTCGAAAGCATGCATGATGAAGAACTTCCCGATGTTGTACTGCTCGATGTCATGATGCCAGAGATGACCGGGTACGAAGTTTGCCAGCGCATACGCGAAAAATATCCGGTACAGACACTGCCTGTGATCATGCTCACGGCCAAACGTGAAGAGAAGGATATTGTTAAGGGTTTTCAAAGCGGCGCCAACGACTACCTGACAAAACCGTTCTATCAGGATGAACTCACCAGTCGCGTTAATACACTCTATATGCTTAAGGCGGCAGTGCGGCGCGACCAACAGCTGCTTTCACTCGAGAAAGAACTTGAGATTGCGCGGCAGATGCAGGCGTCCCTTTTACCGAAAAAGACAATTGAGCATTCAAGCTACGATATCAGCTGGTATTTCAGACCGATGCTCTCAGTAGGTGGCGACCTCATCGACGTACAAGAATCCCGCGAGGGCGATCTCTGCTTTCTGATCGCCGATGTCTGTGGTCACGGCATTGGTGCTGCGATGGTCACGTCGATGGTCAAGCTGACTTTTCTCATGTCGCATCGCTTGATGCACGAGCCGGCGGCTATGCTCAGGCAAATGAACGAGACGCTAGCCATGATTCTCGGCGGCACTTTTGTTACCGCTGCGGTGGTGCACCTCTCGGCCGACGGCAGCAAGGTGAAGTTCACCCGGGCAGGTCATCCCCCGTTGCTACATTACCAGGCGCAAGCCGGTGAGGTCACGCAGTACAAGCCGCCCGGTAAACCGATGGGGGATTTTCCTGGTAACCTCGAATTCACCGAACAGCAGATTGCGGTCGCTCCGGGCGACGTTCTCTTACTCTATACTGATGGGGTTACTGAGGCTGAAAATCCCACAGGTGAAATGTACGGAGACCGACTGCAGGCACTGCTCACGAGTCAAAGCAGGCATCAGGCGGTGCAGATCAGCCAGCAGCTTGCATTACAATTAGACAGTCAAATTGCTCCAAAGACAGAGCATACCGACGATATTGCCTATGTTGTGATTAAGGTGAAATAGTCCCGCTTTGTTGCCGAAATCTATTTTCGCCCTGTTCAACATCTGTTTTACATCCTTGCCTCATGCTCTATGAGAAAGCCACAGACAACCTGATCAAGAACCTGCGCTGCTACATTACCGATAAGCCCGGTTACCTCGGTAAGTTACTCACGACCATCGGCATGCATGGTGGCAACATCGGTGACCTGCGCCTCATCAAGCGCGCGGGCCCCAACAACCTGCGCGAAATTGAAATCTATGTGCGCGACCAGCAGCACATGCAGGAAATCCTGCACGCTGTGGGGGAGCTCGACGGTATCCAGATCGACTCGGTCTCGGACGCAGTGCTCGACCTGCACCGTGGTGGTAAGATAGCGATGCGCAGCAGGGTTTCCATAGAAAATGCGGGCGATCTCCGCCGTATCTATACCCCGGGTGTCGCAGCCGTCTGCCGGGCGATTCAGCAAGAGCCTGATCTGATGTACGATTACACGTATGTCCGTAATTCTGTGGCCATTGTGACCAACGGTACTGCAATTCTCGGTTTGGGAGATATTGGCGTTCGCGCGGGTATGCCTGTGATGGAGGGCAAGGCCGTACTCTTTGATAGGTTGGTCGGTATCAGCGGCATTCCTATTCTGATTGATTCAAAAGATATCCAGACCTGCATCGATACGATTGTGAATATCGCCCCATCTTTCGGCGCCATCAAGCTTGAAGACTTTCGCGCACCCGAGTGTTTTGCGATCGAAGAAGCGCTCATGCAGAAACTCGAGATGCCGATCATGCACGATGACCAGCATGGGACTGCGACCGTCGTGCTCGCTGCGCTGCTGAGCGCCACCCGTTATGTCGGTGATGACCTGCGCGTGCTTTCGGTCGGCATTGTCGGGCTCGGTGCTGCCGGTAATGGCATCGCTCGGCTGCTCAAAGCATACGGCGTGCAGACTATCTATGGCGCCGATATCAACGAGGACGCAAAACATCGCCTGGCTAAAATGGGCGGAGCTCCGCTTTCTCTGGCAGAGCTGATGCAGAAGGCGCAGGTGGTGGTGACGACGACCGGGGTGCCCAACCTCATCAAACCCGAGATGGTGCGTGCGCGGCAGATTATTCTCGCGCTCTCGAACCCGGACCCCGAGATTAAGCCCGAAGCCGCGCTTGCCGCGGGCGCTGCCTTTGCCGCCGACGGGCGCGGCGTGAACAATGCCCTGGCGTTTCCTGGCATATTTAAAGGAGCGCTCAATGCTCGCGCGTCGCGTATCAACAACCGTATGAAAATTGCCGCTGCACAGGCTATTGCTTCGCTCGCCAACAGCGACCGGCAGGAACTTGTGCCCGCATTGCTCAACCCGGATGTACACCAACGGGTCACCGAAGCGGTGGAGCGTGCGGCGCTCGAATCGGGCGCGGTGCGAACCTTAAGCGAAATGTAATGACAGCGTGTTTCACGCATGCGCTTTGCGCATGCGCGAAATGCGTAAAAAGCCCTCGTAGCTCAGTGGATAGAGCGTTGGTCTCCGAAGCCATGTGCACAGGTTCGATTCCTGTCGAGGGCGCAAAGTTCCTCCATTTTGTTCTGAACGCGCAGCGTTCAGAACAAAATGGAGTTTTAGTTTACGCGGCACAGAGCCGTGGAATTTTCGCTCAGCCCTATGGTTAACAAACCGCAATCACTCTGGCTAGTCTCTGTCGTGGTGGTGGTCGTGGTGTGTTCAGCCGCTGGGGCATAGATTTTTTCTATCCCCGCGGCTCTCAGCCAGCGGGGATTCGCAAACGCTCCGCCAGCTGAAGGCCCTCGGATAAAGAGGGTAAAATGACACAGATCAGCGGAGCTGAGCTCCTTATTCGGTTTTTGGAAGAGCGTGGAGTTACCACGATTGCGGGTGTGCCCGGCGGAGCAGCACTGCCGCTCTACGACGCGCTCTACGGCAGCAGTATCACGCACATACTAGCGCGGCATGAGCAGGGCGCGGGGTTTATCGCGCAGGGCATGGCGCGTGCCACCGGCTTCCCGGGTGTGACGCTGGCCACTTCGGGGCCCGGGGCAACAAACCTTGTGACCGCGGTCGCCGACGCGTATGCCGATAGCATTCCGCTGTTGGCCATTACGGGGCAGGTACCGCAGCACCTCATTGGCACCGACGCGTTCCAGGAAGTCGATGCCTGCCACCTGTTCCAGAAGATCACTCGCAAAAGTTTTTTTGTCCGTGCGGCCAGCGAACTCTACGACATACTGCCCGAGGCCTGGCGGCTTTTGACGCAGGGCAGGCCGGGTCCGGTGCACATCGACATTCCGAAAGACGTGCAGCTGCAGCTGACGGATTTACATCCGTTCAGAATACCGGCACAGGTTGCTCATCACACCGATGCTGCCGCGATTGCACACGCCGCGCGCATGATCGAGGCGAGCGAGCGCCCGGTGCTCTACATCGGTGGTGGCGTCATCGCCTCTGGCGCTGCGCCGCTGGTCACCAAGATTGCGCGCGAGCAGCGTATTCCTGTTGTTTCGAGCCTCATGGGTCTGGGAGCTTATCCTGCTGGCGACGAGCTCTTTCTCGGTATGCTGGGCATGCACGCGGCACCGTACACCAACCACATCATGCACGCGGCCGACCTGCTCATCGCTGTCGGGGTACGGTTCGACGACCGCGCAACCGGCAAGCTCGAGAGGTTCTGCCCCGACGCGCAGGTAATCCATATCGATATCGACGCCCGTGAGCTGGGTAAGCTGCGCAAACCGCAACTCGCGATTGAGGCCGATGCCGGCGCAGCTCTGACCGCATTGTCGCATGCACTGTCGCAGGGCCGTACGCGCACTCACTGGCTTGAGACCATCGCCAGGTTGCGCGGGAATCACCCGCATGAAGAAACGGCTGCCGGCAACGCGGCGATCGCCTTCATGGAGCTGCTCGACCGCGCGCGTGCGGCCGATGACTTCATCACGACCGACGTCGGCCAGCACCAGATGTGGGCTGCACAGTACCTGCAGTTCGACAAGCCGCGCCAATGGCTCACTTCGGGCGGATTGGGCACAATGGGTTTCGGGCTGCCGGCCGCCATCGGTGCCGCGCTCGCGACCGGGCAGCGCGCGATCTGCATTTCGGGTGATGGCTCGGTGATGATGAACCTGCAGGAACTGCAGACGCTCGCAGAACTCGCTTTGCCGGTCAAACTTGTCATCATTGACAATGGGCACCTCGGGCTCGTCAGGCAGCAACAGACACTCTTCTTTGGCAAACGGCTTTCGGCCAGTACGTTTCTTCAACCGACTGGGTTTACAGCACTCGCGCACGCCTTCGGCATACCAGCCGCGACGATTGCGCCAGGTGACAGACACGGCCTGCAGGCATTCCTGGCGCTCGAGGGCCCCGGGGTTCTGCACGTGCCGGTGCGCCCCGAAGACAAGGTGTTGCCAATGGTTGCCCCGGGAGCGGGCAACCTCGAGATGATTCTGCGAGACCCGGAACGTACGCAGGCCGGGGAGGTTACCCGGATCACAGGCGCAAAACCACTCGACGGCGCTGGCTTGGTTTCCATTGTGCGGTCATGAAAAAAGCGATCGTCTGGGTGATTGTGGCTGCCATAGCCGCAGTGGCCTGTAAAGAGGAACCCAAGAAAAAAGCGACACACGCGGCAGCCGTAGTCTTTGTCGTCGGTAAGGATGTGAAGATTGTTTCCGCAAAAGGTGAGACCACTGCGGCCAAGGGAGCGGTCTTGTATGAATCGGATAAAGTTGTTACTGGCAGTAAGTCGCAGGTTGACCTGTTACTCCCCAACAGTATCTTGATTCGCGTCGACCAGAATACGACCATTGAAATGAAAGAGTTCGCCGTAGGTGAAGGCGGCGCGCAGCAAGACCGGCTAATGCTGCAAAAAGGCACGGTATTTGCGAAAGTTGCAAAACTGGATAAAAAATCATCTTTTGCCATTCAAACTCCCACGCTTGTGGCGGGTGTTCGCGGAACGCAGTTCATGACCGAGGCCGACGAAACCGGTAAGGGTAAAGTTGCCGTGATTGAAGGCAAGGTGGGTGTAGAGAGCTCGACGGGCAAGACCGAAGAGATTACGGAGGGCGAACAGGCTGAGGTCAGCTCGACGGGTGGTATCGTTGAGAACAAGATCGACGACGCCACTGCAGCAAAAACAAGCGCCTTGGCGACCGTTGCCAACATAAAAGAAGCGGAACTGCAGAAGTTCCAGAATCTCCTCGGTGACCAGCAGAAGCTGCTCGATCAGTCCAGCGGTCGCGAAAAAATCGACAGCATGAAGCAGGACAGCGAAAAACGCATTCAGGAAGAAAAAGACAAGGCAACCGGCAAAATCGAAGGCCTCAAAGGCCAGACGGATAGCAAGATTCAGGAAATGAAGGCTTCAACCGAAGGTAAGGTGCAGCAGAACACCGAGAAGATCGACGCCATGAAGGGTGGTACCCAGCAGAAGATCGACTCGATGAAAGGCAGCAGTGTCGACGAGATGAAGAAAAAACAGGAAGAGATGTTCAAAAAGTTTCCCTAGAGCTACTGACCGGCGGAGTTTACGCCGGTACCGAATATGGCTGACCAGTTTGCCGATCATTTCTCAGCACAGGCCGGAATCTATGCAGAATTCCGGCCGCAGTATCCCTTGGGGCTGTTCGAGTGGCTCAGCGGCCTGTGTGCGCACCATCACCTCTGTTGGGACGCAGCGACCGGCAACGGCCAGGCGGCAGTAGCGCTCGCGGCGTTTTTTGAAAAGGTCTATGCATCCGATGCAAGTGCCGCGCAGGTTCGCGAAGCGATCGGGCGGCCGAATATCGAGTACGCTGTCGAGGGTGCCGAAAGGACCCGTTTGCCTGACCATACCGCTGACCTCGTAACTGTCGCGCAGGCATACCACTGGTTCAGGCACGATGTATTCCACGCCGAAGTGGCGCGGGTTCTAAAGCCCGGTGGTTTGCTCGCGGTATGGGGTTATGGCCTGCAGGCTGTCGCCCCCTCCATAGACCAACTGGTGCGACATTACTATGAAGATATTGTTGGCAACTACTGGCCGCCCGAGCGGCGCCACGTCGAAAACGCGTACCGCGACATTTCGTTTCCGTTTGCTGCAATGGAGACCCCGAAATTCGAGATCAAAGTGGAATACAGCCTGGCAGAGTTTATTGGCTACCTGCGCTCGTGGTCTGCGACGCAAAGGCGGTTGCGCGAGACGGGGCAGGATCCCGTCTCGCTGATCCAGGACAAACTACTCGCTGCCTGGGGACCGGTCGAGAAGCGTGAAGTACGCTGGCCGATCTTCATACGCGTCGGCCGCCGCTGAAGTCAGCTCCACCACCGGTTCTTGAGGGGGAGCAGTTTTACAATCAGGTAAGCCCAGAAGAACGCCAGAAAGATCGTCATCAGTTCGATCGCGTACTGCTTCAGAACGCCCAGAGCTCCGAAAGCGAATGCAGCAGTCAATATGAATGACAAACCCCGTTTTCCTTCGCGTCGCAGAAGCACCGCAGCCGGCAGACCGTTCACACCCAGAAACAGCCATTTCAGTCGTGTGAAAACCACCAGGGCATCGACGTGTTCTGCCGCGAGCGACTGAGTACCGCTGTCGAGAATGCGGAAGATTGAGCGATTCTCCATGATGTCCCCAAATGCCGTTACGGCGATTACCGTAGCAGAGAGAACAATCCAGGACCGGCCGGCAGAATGGCGGCTGATTAGCAGAAGGTTCAGAAAAAGATAGGCGACTGAATAGAAGAAGATGTAGCCAAAGTCGAGCCAGGTACCAAGCGCAAACGCACGTCTTGCCTCTTGTCCGGCATCGGTCTGTGGATCGCCAATGATGTCCCAGACTTCTGCAGTGGTCCAGGCCATTTCGAGGCCGACGACCGGCATGTTCACTCCGGGCTGCAGTGCTTTGACCGGCTTCACCGGGTGTACAATTGCCAGGGCAATGGAGGAGAGCAGAAGTGCTATCACACTGCCGAACAGCAGGTTGCGTAATTTCGCATTTTGGTCCATTGGGGTTTATACCCGCAGGACCTCAGCATGGCAAGAATTTTCAGCACAGGGCGAAAGGAGTAAACAGCCAAAGGAAATCCTGCATTTTGAGCCGAGGAGCTCACGGCATAAAAAAAAATCCCAAAGCGTGAGAAAATTTCGCTCTTTTCTGGTATTTAATTAGTAGGATGCCAGATATTTCCCCTCAGCAATACCGACACACTTCAGTCTCGTTGCGTCACAAGAGTGCGCGAAGGCTCAGAGCGGCGTTGAAATTGGTCAGGAGCAGGGGTATTGAATGGTCGGAGTCGGAGCTTCTGCGCAGACTCGCCAAACTCTACCTGCAGGCCTGGCGCGGCCGTGGTACTCTCACCGTGAGTGCACGGCGCTATAATCATGAACTGACGGATCACAAATACTGTCGCATGGCCTGGTACATAGACAAAATGCTCTATCGAATCTTGTGGCAGCGCGCGATCCATTCGGGAGAGTCGATATCGAGGATGCTCGATTTTGCGATACGGCATTATTTGTCGCGGTTGTTGGAGGCAGTACTGGCGAATCCTTATAGTCGCAACCCGCGTGCGCAGCGGAATTTCGCTTACTGGGGGGCGCGCCAAGAGCAGCGGGCAAACAAGCGCCCCGGCGTCTTTATTAACTACCAATGCAAAACACTGGAAAACTCCAAATATGCGCTGGAATACGTCCAGAGATACGAAATATTTACAAACTCAACTCCGCCGCCGGAATTCTGGCCCGCCCCATTGATCCCAAAACGGCCGGCTTGAGGCGCCAGAGCCATTTAGCTTGAACCTCGATCCAAACCCGGATTTCGGCAAGGCCTAATACAAGATTCGTATTAACCGTTTGGTTAATTTTTTTGGGCGTTCATTGCCCCTTCGATTAGCTTTTGCCAGAGAACCATATGTTGAAGAAATCATGGATTGCATTTCTGTCGCTTTCATTAGCGCTCGCGGCGCAGCAAGACACCGAGAAAAAAGATGCCCCCCCAGCTGATGAGGCGAAGAGCGCGGCGGAAAAACCAGCCGCGCCAGCCCAACCGAGCGAGGCCTCCTTCACGATAGGCGGGGTGCAGCTGACCATACAGGATGCGATCAATATCGTCCTCGAGAAGAACCTGACGCTGCAGGCTGCCAAATATGACGTCATCATGAGCGATACCAATGCGCGCAAACTCGAGAAAAAATATGCCCCCGTGATTTCAGCCGAAGGTCAGCACCTCAACTTCAGCGACGCACCGCTTGCCTCAAACAGTAAGGGCTACCAGTACAACGCTGCGCTGGGTATACAGAAACTGTTCGTTACCGGTACTACTGTCGGGGGTGGTTACCGCTACCAGCAGCTGCATAACGAAGCGGGAATTACCTCGTTTGCGGGGATGAACTTCCCTACACCCCAATCGACGAATACTTTCAATGGCTACTTCATCAACGTACAGCAGGAGCTCCTCAAGAACTCATTCGGCTATGCAGATCGCAAGATGGATAAAATCGCAAAGAAGCAGGCCGAAAGCCAGCGCGCGTACACGGTGAACCTGCTTTCAGGTCTTGTCGTGCAGGCGCTGACCGATTACTGGCAGGTGACGATACAGAAGTTTGCGCTCGAGAACGCCAAGCTCGAAGAAAAATCGAACCGCCAGGTGCGGGCGATCGTGGCGCGCAACGTCAGCTACGGCCTGGGCGAAAGTTACGACCTCAATAACTACAATGCGCGCGTGGCGAACTCTGTTGCCAAAGTTGCGATGACCGAGCAGAGCCTGCGCAATGCGACGCGCAAACTTCTGCGCACCGTGAACATGCCCGTCGATACGAAGATTGAAGGTATCACTAACCTGATCGACACGCTGCCGAGCCTTGATGCCAACGCAGCGCTGAAAGCAGCTTTTGAGAAGCGTGTCGACTTTAAGAATGCCCGCAACGAAATGGAAATCGCCGAGATGCAGAGCGATCTTTACGGCAACCAGGCATTGCCCTCGCTTAACGCATACTTCAACCTGGTCTCACAGGGTACCAACCAGATGATCATGTTTCCCGGTTTTCCTTCCGCAGGTTCACTGCAGAGCCCGCAATGGCAGGTGGGAGTCAAAGCGACTTATCCGCTTTGGGATGAAGAGGTCAAGGTCAACCAGCGGAACGCCGGTATGCAGCTGACGCAGGCGCGTATCAAGCTGCAGAACATCGAGCAGGAAATTCGCGATGAAGTTCTGACGCGGCTCGAGAATGTACGCCTGACGTTTGAGATTTTCCAGAACAGCAGAACCTCCCGCAAAGAATCAGAGGCTTTCTACAACCGCATGCTCGCGCGCACCCGCACGGGCAAACTCAACTTTCAGCTGGTAGGGCAGGCGCTCGAGAACATGGTTGCAAACCGCCAGCGCGAGCTCGAATCGCTGGTAAACTACAACATCGCGCTGCTGCAGTTTGACCTCGCAAAAAATGAAATCTTCGAACGTTACAAGGTAGACGTCGAGAAAATTCTCGAAAAGGTGAAGTGATGGCGATCACGGTCAACCTCACAGGGTACAACTGTTTAGCACCGTTGGTTGACGCCGGATACGCTGAAGGAATTATGTCACATGCATACGCTGGTTAAGTATTTCCGCACGATGCCCCCCGTCGCGCTGATTGGCGCCAGCAATGATTCCACCAAATACGGAAATATCATTTTCAAAGACCTGAAATCCAAAGGTTACACGGTTTACCCCATTAACCCAAAGGCAACGTCAATTGAGGGAGTTCCCGCTCTGCACAGCCTTGAAGAGCTGAAAGAAAAAACCAACGTCGACCTGTTGGTTTACGTTATCCCGCCGAAACTGGTGCTCGAGAGCCTGCAAAAAGCGAAGGAGCTCGGCTACAAGAAGGTATGGCTGCAGCCCGGTGCAGCCGATGCCGCCGTGGCCGAATTTCTGGACACACACGACTTTACGTACATCATCGGTGCCTGCGTGATGGTAGAAAGCCGGGACCTGGTCTCGGCTTAACTCAGCCCAATCTCCTATTTTTTCTTCTTGCCTGAAGCCTTCGCGGGTTTCGCTTTCTTTGTGGCCTTTTTCGCCGCCTTTTTGGGTACCGGTTTCCTTTTCGGCACTGTTTTTTTTGCTGGTTTCTTCGCTTTGTTCTTTTTCACGGGTATGGCGCGTGCGTTGATGATTTTTTCCGCGCGCGCAGACTGTGGCTCTATCTGTACGCTGACGACTTCAAAGTGGTAATCCTGCACGGCGCGTTCGTCGGCCATCGGGTGCTGGTAGACCAGGGTGCCCTCAAGCAGAATCGCGCGTTCTTTATTGAATTGTGAAATTTTCTGGAACAGCATCTTGATGCCCGTATCAGAAAACTTGCCGGCGAGCTTATCAAAAGCCTGCGCCGCATCTTCGGCTTCCTGCAGTGCCAGCCGCAGCGCTTCAAGCTCATTTCCCTGGGCGCTCTTGCTAAGGTTGCGGTCGAGTTTCTTGATCAGCTTTTGGATCGCCGTCGCGTGAAATTTGTGCACCTGACCCACGTGTTTCAGGTTTGGCAGGTTTTGGTTACCCGAATATTTCTGGTAGATACCCTCGATCATTTTGAGATGCTCAACGCTGTCTTCTGCGAGGTCGAAGAAGAAGTTCTTCACCGGGCCGCCGTCGAGCTCGTCGTGCGTTTTCATGCAGAAGTCGAAAAAATCTTTTTCATGCTGTATGCCTGCGGCCACAGCCTCGAGAAAGCTGGTGTTTTTGATTGAAGACATGTAACCCTCCTCACTCCATCGGTTACCCATACTGGGTAGCGCGAGGCGGATTGTCAGCTCATTTTTCGGGCGTCAGGTTTTGTGGGGTATTTACACCCGCAAAACCTGGTTGATCAGCGTGCCGAGCATGCCGTCGTGCGTGGTGATCGCGCGCTGGTTCGCTTCGTACATCCGCTGAACTTCAATCATGTTCACCATTTCGGTGACAATGTTGACGTTCGAGGCTTCGAGAAAGCCCTGCAGAATTTCTGGTGCCTTGACCTGGTCGACCGGGCGCATGTCGCCCGATTCGGGGGTGGTGTTGTAGAATGACTGGCCCACCTTGTCGAGGTGGCGCGGGTGGTCGACGGTGCGAATCTGCAGCGTGTCCAGGAGTACAGGGTTTTCCCACTGATTGATATCTTTGCTGGTGAAATTGCGTGGGTTGTTGCCGACTGCCTGGTTGATCCAGACTTCACCGTTGGCTTTGATGATGTAGTTGTTGTGATTTACCTGTATTGGGCCTTTCTCGCCCATCAGGGGAAAACCGTCGGGTGTGACGAGCATGCCGTTGCGGTCGAGAATGAACGAACCGCTGCGTGTCATGCGCGGGCCGGCCTGCGACTGCACCACAAAAAATCCCTCGCCGTTGATGGCCAGGTCCTGGTCGCGTTCGGTGCGCTTGAGCGCGCCCTGGTCAAACCGGGTATAGATTTCGTTGACCTCGGCACCGGTGCCGAGTTTGCCCACGAGCGGTGAAATGTCGAAGCCGCCCATTGGTACCCAGCCAACGCCGTCGTCGCGCGTACGGTGGATCAGCACCTCGGGGTTGGCACGAAAAATCGTTACGTCCTCTTTAAAGGCGGTTTTGTCGACGTTCGCCAGGTTGTTGGCGACAGTGTCCATTTTGACCTGCATCGCGGCCATGCCCGATGCGCCTGTATAGATACCCCGCAGCATGGTTTATTATCGGGGGGAGCTCGGAAAGTTCTGAGACATAATTTGGTGGAGTGGGGGTGCATCCAGTAATAGTTATGCAGATTATGTCTCATGAGGCCTGGTATGGAATTCCAGAGCTAGCCGATTCCGGGGGCTGCGGATTTCCATAGCTAGAGCACCGATCCCTCCTAGCTCAGGAACTGCGCCATTTCTTCGTCGATCGCCTTGCGCAGTTCAGAGAGGCGAAGCGCGTATGCTTCGAGGCTGCGCTCGTGTTCGTTCGCTGGCAGCCATGGTCGGACTGTCTTTTTCGCGCCATTGGCATCGAGCGCTACAAAAACAATAATGCAATGCGTTGTTTTCTGGAATTCTCCCTGTTCCACCGGCTTTGAAAAAACATCAATGGCAATATGCATGCTCGAATTACCGGTATGCACCAGTGCAGCGTCGACGCGAACCAGCTCACCGATGTGTATCGGGCGGTAGAACCGTATACCTCCGACATAGACGGTGACACAATACGATTCAGCCCAACCGGCCGCACAGGCATATGCTGCCTGGTCGATCCATTTCATGACGGCACCGCCGTGAACCTTGCCGCCGAAATTCACGTCGGTTGGTTCGCTGAGAAACTGCAGAGACAGGCGACCGGGAGTTTTTTTCGCATCCATACCCCGTGCTGTCCATTGCGGCCCAAGCGTCAATCTGTTGACCCTGTCCGGCGCGAGGTGAGTTGGGCAGCAAATGACAGAAGCACTGCACGCGATTGAATCGGGGTTGGGCGGATTTGTAGGGTATGCGAAGGTATTGCTCGAGGGCATTTCGGCGATCTGCGTGGTTACGGGGCTTTTTGCTTCCATCATCGTTGGTATCTCGGGCTACCGCAAAGAGCGGCGTTTGCATGCCGAAGGTATCAGGCTTAAGTTCGGTAGCTGGCTTGCGATCGCCCTCGAGTTCCAGCTCGGGGCCGATATCCTTTCCACCACTGTAGCTCCCACCATGGACGCACTGATCAAGCTGGCGATACTGGCCGCCATCAGGACATTCCTGAACTTCTTTCTGCAGAAAGAGCTGGAGCACGTCGAGAAGCGACGGTAGGTGGGTTATGTAGCTCGCAAACCCCGGTTGACGGCTGGCGTGGCTATGGAATTCCATAGCTATGCGTTTTGCTGTTCTGGTCTTGACGCTGCTGGCACCGCTGGCAGCATTTGCCCCCGATCGCCCCGAAGACAGACTGCGTGACGGCGATCTTATTTTCCAGGAAACGGCCTCGGCGCAGAGCAAAGCGATACAGCTCGCGACGCACTCACGCTATTCGCACGTCGGCATTATCTATTTCAGGAATGGTAGGCCATTTGTGCTCGAAGCCGTGCAACCCGTAAAAATTTCGAGCCTGAGCAGTTTTATCGGCCGCAGTGTTGGCGGGCATTATGTTGTGAAGCGTCTCAAAAATGCCGGGACGATTTTGACAAAGCCAGTGCTTGCGAAGATGCAGCGCATCGGTCGTAGCTTTGTGGGTAAGAACTACGACTGGGTTTTCGGCTGGTCTGATGCTCGCATCTACTGCTCAGAGCTGGTCTGGAAAATTTACCAGCGCGCAGCCGGCATAGAGCTTTCGCCAACGAAAAAGCTGCGGGAATTCGACCTGTCGCACCCGGTCGTGCGGGCGAAAATGAAAGAGCGGTACGGCAAGAAGATTCCGTTGGACGAGCCAGTTGTTGCACCGAGCCAGCTGTTTGAATCGCCGTTGCTGGAAACCATAGACGAAAAATAAATCCGGTAGCGCGCCTGTCTCAGCCCTGACGAGTTGGCCTGCCTATGCAATCGCCCGCAGACCTCAAAAGTTCTGAAAACGAACCCAAAGGACACTCCTGGTTCTCAAACCCGCTCGACTGGTCGCACATCGACCGCCTCATTCTGCTCGCGGGTATGGTGTTGCTAGTGCCCATTTTTTTTGGGGGAGTTCTCGCGCTGACGCTGTTTTTTGCGCCCGAGTGGTTGAACCACCGCGTGGCTGTGCCGATGTTTGCACTGCATGCCGGTTATCTTTCGGTTATGCTCGCCTTTGTGCTCGTCGCATTCCGGAAAAGGCAGGTTGTGTCGACCTGGCCGGTTTTTGAAGACCTGATCATCTACAGCTACGTAGCGGTTGTATTCATTCAATCTTGGCTTTCGGGTACACACTACACCACCGGAATGCTGCTGCTGATGATTGGCGCGTACATGACTTCAGCGCTCGCAGACATCCGTAAAGTGCTGCGCGCCTACGTCGTTGTCGTCATCATCTTTGCGATTCTCGGTGTCGCAGAAGCGAGCGCGCAGTTTACCTATGCGCCGATTTTTGCCAAATCGCCTTACAAGGCCGATGGCTCACCCGTCTGGGGATGGTTCGCGGTGCAGGTGACACAGGTCTCTGCGCTGCTGGTCATCACCTATGTTGGCATCATGGCCACCAAGCGATGGGTCGAGCGCGAGAACCTGTTTCGCGAAATGTCGACGATCGATGGATTAACGCGCCTGACGAACCGGCGCTCGTTTATCGAGCGCAGCCAGTCAGAATTCGCCCGGGCGCGCCGGGTGCCGATTTCGGGCATCTCGTGCATCATGATCGATATTGACCATTTCAAGAAAATCAATGACACGCTGGGTCACCATGCAGGCGACGCAGTGCTCGTGCAGACTGCAGGACTCTTGCTGGCAAGTGCGCGCCAGTATGACGAGGTCGGGCGGTATGGTGGTGAAGAATTTGCGGTGCTTCTGCCCGAGACGACGCTGGAAGTGGCAACCCAGGTTGCCGAACGACTGCGCGAAAAAATTGCCGCGCAGTCGATCACTGTTGATGGTAAGAAGGTCTCTGTAACCGCAAGTTTTGGCGTCGCCTGCTTTCCGGGCGAAGGCGTTGAGACAATCAATGACCTGCTCAAAGCGGCCGACGCAGCACTGTACAGGGCCAAACACGCAGGGCGAAACCGCGTCGTGGCCGATGCGCGGCAGCCCCGGCAGCGGCAGCCAGTGAAGAAAAAGCCTGCTGCAGCAAACCGCAGAAAATCCCCCAAATAGCATGACGCGCCGTCCGCGCTCGCAAGGCGGGTAGCAGAAGTCTGATATGCGCCGTGCTGATCGCAGTTCAACGAAAGCCAAGCCTGCCCGATCACGCGGTGTGTCCTCAACCAGCCGCCCGTCGGTGTTTCGCGCCGAGAACGTTGCGAAGGTCTACCACATGGGTGAGATCAGCGTGCCCGCGCTCGAAAAAGTAAACCTTGAACTCTTCGAGGGAGAATTCGTGGTGCTGCTGGGGCCTTCGGGTTCGGGCAAATCAACCCTGCTCAACATTCTCGGCGGTCTTGATACGCCGACAGGCGGCCGGGTACTGTTTCGTGACCGCGATATCTCCACCATGACCGAAGATGAGCTCACGCAGTTTCGCCGTGCGCATATCGGTTTTGTTTTCCAGTTCTACAACCTGATACCGAGCCTTACCGCGCAGGAAAATATCGCGCTCGTGACCGACATTGTAAAGGACCCGATGTCGCCCGAAGAGGCGATGCGGCTGGTTGACCTCGGTGACCGGCTGGGGCATTTTCCTGCACAACTTTCTGGTGGTGAACAGCAGCGGGTCGCAATCGCGCGTGCTATCGCAAAAAAGCCCGATGTGCTACTGTGTGATGAGCCCACGGGAGCACTCGACTTTAAGACCGGGCACGTCGTGCTCGAAGCGATCAACGCGGTAAACGAGACACTCGGTACCACCACGGTGGTCATCACGCACAATGCGTCGATCGCAGGCATGGCCGACCGGGTGATCGAAATGCGTGACGGCACCATCGTGGCCGACCGGCGCAACGCGCGGCGTAAGCACGTGCACGACCTCAGATGGTGAAAACACTTAACCGCAAGGTCCTGCGCGAAATTTCTGGCATGAAAAGCCAGACGGTGACGATCGCGCTGGTCGTCGCTGCCGGTGTGGCACTCTTTGTCGGTTCAAAGTCGGCGTACGATTCGCTCTCCCGCGCGCGTGAACATTTCTACGGCTCCACCGGTTTTGCCGAAGGTTTTGTCTCGCTCAAGAAAGCTCCGCGCAGCACTGCCACGCGTATTGCCGCCACCGACGGTGTCGCCGTCGTAGAGGCCCGTATCACGCAGCAGGCTGCGCTCGATTTTCCCGGTGAACGGCTGCCTTCTGCCGGTCGCTTCATCTCTGTGCCGGAAAAGCTCAGCCGGCTGGCAGTGCGCAGCGGTAAGCTACCCGAAGCAAACAACGAAGTGATGCTGAGCGAAGCCTTTGCACTCGCAAACAAGCTCATACCCGGCAGCCGCATTGTCGCCATACTCAACGGCAAGCGGCAGGTGCTCAAGGTAACCGGCACGGCGCTTTCGCCCGAATTCGTCTACATCTTCAGGCCGGCGAGCTTCATGCCCGACGACAAGCACTACGGTATTCTGTGGCTCACACGCGAGGCCATGGAAAATTACTTCGACTTCGGCGGAGCTTTCAACGATCTCGCGATCACATTCTCGCCGGGTGCCAACACGCGCCACACGCTGAAACTGATCGACAACGTGCTCGAACCGTATGGCGGCCTGGGTGCCTATGACCGCAACAAACTTGCCTCGTATGCCTTCTTGCGCGACGAGTTCAGGCAGTTGCGCACCAACATCTACTTTCTGCCGCTCATCTTTCTCGGCGTGGCGGCGTTCCTGCTGCATATCGTTGCGACACGCCTGATTGCCCGGCAGCGCGAGCAGATTGCCTCGCTCATGGCGCTCGGTTATTCGAACCGGGAAATCGTGCAGCACTACCTCAAGCTGATGCTCGTGATCAGTGGCGGCGGGGCGCTGCTCGGCGTGGGCATTGGCTGGTGGCTGGGCAGTTCGATGACCTCGCTCTACGGCGCATTCTACCGCTTTCCCGACCTCAGGCACGTCTTTCACGTGTCGGTGGTCTTGTCCGGGCTCGCGATCGGGGCGAGCGCGGGAGTGTTTGGTACCTGGTTCTCTGTGAAGCGGGTGATGAAGATGCAACCCGCTCAGGCGATGCGGCCACCCGTGCCCGAGAGTTTCGCACAGTCTTTCCTCGAAAGTTACCTGCGCAACATACCGGCCATCACCCGCATGTTCATACGCAACCTGCTGCGCCGGCCCTGGCGTACCGTGCTGTCGATACTGGGACTTTCCACCGCGGTCATGATCATGGTCCTGGGTATGTTCATGAACGATGTCATGGACCTGATGTTGGGCACGCAGTTCGAGCTCCTGAACCGCGAAAGCCTGACCGTAAGCTTTCTGCGTCCCGTTTCGGCAAATGTGCTCGATGACCTGGCAAGCCGGCGGGGAGTACAGCTGGCAGAAGGGTACCGACAGGTACCGGTGCGGTTGCGGCACGGCCAGTTTACCAAGGAGCTCGCGATTACCGGGTTGCCCGACGATGCGCAGTTGCGCCGGGTTGCTGACAAGAACAGCCAGATCGTGGCGCTGCCACCCGAGGGAGTTCTGCTCAACACGAACATTGCCAAAAAGATGGGGCTGAAACCCGGTGACACGATTGAGCTCGAATTGCTCGAGGGCAACCGGCGCAAGGTCAGGGTGACCATCGCGAATCTCGTGGAAGAAATACTGGGACAGGGATGCTACATGCGCATCGCCGCGCTCAACCACCTGCTGGGCGAAGAGCACAGCATCACAACGGCTGCGCTGCGCATCGACCCGCACGAGCAGGATGCCCTTATCGCGCATCTCAAGAAATCTTCGGCCATTGCGTCGATCGATACACGAGAGGGCACACTCAAGATCTTCTACGAAATGATGTCGCGCAGCATGCTGGCGATGATTACCATCGTGATCATTTTCGCCTCGGCGATTTCCATCGGGGTGGTCTATAATACCGCGATGATCCTTCTGTCTGAACGTACCTTTGAATTGGGCTCATTGCGCATTCTGGGCTTCACGAAGGTCGAGGTGTTCGAGATGATCGCCTCAGAACTGGGCACGACCGTACTGGCGTCGATTCTGCCCGGTTGCGTGTTTGGCTATTTCTTCGCCTGGCTGCTCATGAATACTGTTGATACCGAAGAATTCACGATCAAGCTCATGATCACTAACCGCACCTATGTCACTGCAATTCTCATGTCGCTCGGTACCGCCGTGATCAGTTTTGTTATACTCTTCTTCCGCATCAGGAAAATGGATCTTGTGTCAGTGCTCAAAGTGAGGGAATAGATGGCTATCGCAGAAAAAATCAAAAACTTCTGGTCGAATCGCTACGCGCGCTACGGCAGCATAATTGCGTTGTTGGTGGTATCGCTGCTGCTCTTCTACCGTAAACCCCCGGTGCCGACCGAGATCCACACAGTAACGCGCGGGGTCTACGAAGCCTCGATCGAAGAAGACGGCATCACCCGCGTGAAAGAAAGATTCACCGTGTTTTCGCCCGCTGCAGGTGTCATGATGCGTGTCGAAAAACACGCGGGTGACGCGGTAAAGAAAGGCGAACTGCTCACGCACGTGATGCTCGACTACATGCGCCCCGTGCGTTCGCCGGCGACGGGCACGATTCTCAAAGTGCACCGCGAAAGTGAAGGCCCGATTGATATGGGCATGCCGATTCTGGACGTCGGCGACACGAACCAGCTCGAGATTGTCTCTGAAGTGCTGACGCGCGACGCCGTGGCGGTCAAGCCGGGTAACGATGCGGTCATCAGCGGTTGGGGCGGTGGTACGTTAAAAGGGAAAATCCGCCTCGTCGAACCGGCCGCATTCACTAAGGTATCGACGCTCGGCGTTGAAGAACAGCGCGTGCGCGTACTCGTCGATTTTGACAAACCGAAAGAAATGGGTGAAGGCTTCCAGGTGCGCTGCCGCATCATTACCAAACGCCGTGAGGGCAGCGTCACGGTGCCGGTCGGTGCGCTGTTCCGTTCGGGCAACGACTGGGCGCTCTATCGCGTGAGCAAAGACCGGGCGCAGAAAGCCGTCGTCAAAATTGCCGAAACCAGCGGCAACACCGCGCTTGTCGAATCGGGCCTTGCCGAAGGTGACCGCGTGGTGCTCTTTCCCGGTGAAAAGATTCGTGACGGGGTAAAGGTCAAGAATTGACCCCGGTTATCGTTCCCGGACTCGGCAATTCGGGGCCCGCGCACTGGCAGAGCCTGTGGCAGCAAAAGTTGCCCGGCGCCGTTCGCTGCGAGCAAACCGATTGGGAAAACCCCCGCAAGGCTGACTGGCTCGTCGCGCTCGATGCCTGCATCCGGTCGGTCGAAGGTCGCTGCCTGCTCATCGCGCATAGCCTCGGTGTCGCACTTGTCGCGCACTGGGCTGTGGAATTCCATAGCAACAAGGTCGCAGGTGCGCTGCTTGTCTCACCGAGTGACGTCGATTCGCCCGCGCACACGCCCGACAGCGTGCGCGATTTCGCTCCTATGCCCCTTTCGCCCCTGCCGTTTCGCAGCATCGTGGTGGCAAGCAGCAACGACCCGTTCGTGACACTCGCGCGGGCGCAGCTGTTTGCCGATACCTGGCAGTCGGAGCTCGTGAGTATCGGACCCTGCGGCCACATCAATGCCGATTCGCGGCTGGGCGACTGGCCGCAGGGGTTGGAGATTTTGGCGCGGCTGGCAAGGAATTGAATAGGATAAACGTCTCAATTTGGGTTCGCGCTGTATCTGCTTGACATGGCAAATCCCGCTGTTGCGTTTTGGCCGAGCATGAGCCGCCCTTTCTTATTTCATAGCTACTTCTGTAGTAGCCTCCGAATGAAGTTATCGCTGTCGCTTCTTATGCTGATGCTTTCTGCGAGCTGTAAGAATTCGATAACTACCGACGAATACTTAAAAGCTCAGGGCCTCGACAGCCGCTTGTCGCTGAGCGAAACGTCGGTGATAATGCAGGTAAATGCCACCCGCACGTTTACCATTATCGGAGGCAAGCCGCCATTCAGTGTCAAGGTGCTCGGTTCAGGCACTCCCAGCATCAGCGGTAATACGCTGACCTACACTGCTGGTTCGTTGATTGATAACGTTTCGCTCAATGTCACCGATGCGCAGAACTTTGTCGCAACAATCGCGATTGATGTGCAGGGTGTCGCAACGCAGCCAAGCGACATCAGCGGAGCTGCACTATGGCTCAAGGCCGATGCACTGAGCCTGGCAGATAATGCGACGGTCACTTCGTGGCCCGATTCGAGCGGCAATGGTCTGGATTTTTCGGGCGGTGGCGGCGCAGTTTTCCGCACGAATTTCGTGAATGGCAAGCCTGTGATCAGCTTTAATGGTTCGAGCCACTATCTGGCACGATCAGCCAATTCAGCGATCAATACTGCCAGCTTCACCTTGTTTGTCTTGTACTATCCTGAAAATGTCGCCGTGACCTTTAAGCCGCCATTCATGAGCAAGAGTGATGCTAGTGGACAGCAAGGATATTACATATACGTACAGAATTCGCGCACTCAGGCATACTATGGTCCTGGTTCAGGTTGGATCACCTTGACTTCCAGCGATCTTGTCACGGCCAACAATTGGTATCTCGCTGAAATACGTATCGACAATACCGCTTTTTCTTTTCACCAAAATGCTGTGTTGCACGGGCAGTTGGCCACAGCGTTGAGCCCATTTTCACCCAACACCATAAAGCCAGTATGGATTGGCGCGGGTGACACCAACGGCCCCGGAGCCAGCAATTTTTTCACCGGCAAAATCGCCGAAATCATCTACTTCAACCGCGCCCTCACCGCAGGCGAAGTGCAGGGCGTGCGGTGTTATCTGAAGAGCAAGTATGCGCTGGGCTTTGGGTGTTGAAAATATCTACGGCAGCTCAGAACCGTCGTATCCAGGTAACCCCACCGTCGTTGGACGTGTAAAGATAGTCCGATATCGCGCCGGATATCAAATTCATTCCATCAGCGGATGAGGCAACGGCGGCACCTGGGCCACCGCGCCGCGGTGCCCAGCTCAACCCGCTGTCACTGGAAACAAAGACTTTCAAGTCGCTGCTGAGCCTAGTTCCTGCCGCAAGTCTGGTGCCATCAGCCGACGAAGACACAGAGTGCCAATATGCGTGATATGTTGAGCCGGCCATCCATGTCGCGCCCCCATCCTCAGATGTATATATTGGATTCAACATACTAAACGCAGCACCGTCAATGACAGCCACTAACCTCAAACCGTTATCCGAAGAGGCAATCGCTCCCAAAGTACTATTGTAAATCGGAAGTGTCCCCCCTGAAACCCATGAGACGCCGCCATCAGAAGAAATGTATGTTTGACCTGAGTTTAGTCCAGCGACGATTCGAAGTCCGTTTGCAGAAGACGTTAATGTGCTCCAGCTTCGATTGCTTTCTCTCGCAGTCCACGTGACACCACCATCACTAGACGTATAGATCTGCCCACCGTGAACCGTTGCCGCAAGGCGCATGCCATCGCTTGAGGAGGCAAGGCCGGTCCAGGCGCGTGCAGATTCCCGTGCAATCCACGTAGATCCGCTATCAGAAGATGTGTAGATCTGGCCGTTGTGAACGTAGGCTGCGAGTCTCGTGCCGTCAGCAGACGAAACAATGAGGCGCCATTCTCTATTGGATTCGCGGGCCGTCCAAGTAACGCCACGGTCTGTTGATGTATAGATTTGTCCAAAGCGGGCCGCTGCGGCAAGTTTCACGCCATCAGCGGATGAAGCCACGCCCCACCATTCGCGACTTGCGGTGGCGACGACTGCCGTGACTGTGTAATCCGCTGTCGAACCGTCGGCGGCAGTCACTCTGTAAGTTACCGGGCTAGCAAAATTGTTCACGGTTGTGCCGGTCACCTGCGATACACCTCCAACAGTGACACTTACCCCGGTAGAATTGAAAGTGGGCGTGAGAGCAGTGGTGGCGCTACCGAAAGGCAAAACAAGACGAATCGTCTTGCCAGCTTCATCAATTGCTCCAATAGTCTTCGGGTTTGTCAGTGAAAACAGGGTAAGGGCTTTCGCAGTATTTGGTGCAACCGTCACGGAAACTGTGTAGTTTCTCGTACTGCCATCTGCTGCCACAACGGTGTAGATCTTGGGTGTACTAAAATCATTGGCTATCGGACCACAGCATTGGCTGACACCGCCAACATTTACGCTGACACCCTTAATTGTGAATGTCGGCATCAGGTTCGTCACATTTGTTCCGTAGGGGACCGTCACTGCAATCGTGTTTGAGCCAATCGTACCTGATTGTCCGAGGATAATAAAGGAGGTGATTTCTTTTTCCGAGTTGCCTGCACCGGCAGAATTCGTCGAACCACTGCCTGTATTGCTAGTCTCGTTATTCTTCGCACAGCCGGCTACCAGAAAGAACAATACGAGAAATGTTGCTGCAAAGCCTAATATCGCTTTTGGGTTTGTATGGTCGTTGGTTCTATTTCTATCGATTGTTGTTTGCATAGACACTTCTCCAAGGGCGGTTTTTCTAGGTGCGCACGAGACGTTGTTTCCGCAAATCATTGAGACGCAACCGTCAATCCCTTTTTGGCATGAATAAGCAACTGCTCAAATATATTCCAGCCGATTTGGTGAACAATTGTGTCTCGCTTGTTCAGCTTTCTTTGCCAAAGCCAAGTACAGGTCTATGAGACGTACGCCCCATTCGCTGGCTATCTATCTCACCCCTGCCGATCCTTCACCAGTATATCCACCACCGACGGGTCGGCGAGGGTCGTGGTATCGCCGAGTGAATCGATTTCGCCGGCCGCGATCTTGCGCAGGATGCGCCGCATGATCTTGCCGCTGCGGGTTTTCGGCAACCCGGGTGTGAAATGGATCGCATCGGGTTTTGCAATCGGGCTGATCTCTTTCGAGACCTGCGCGATCAGCTCTTTGCGCAGATCGTCGCTGGGTATCACACCTTCTTTGAGAATGACGTACGCATAGATACCCTGGCCCTTAATGTCGTGCGGAAAGCCAACGACCGCGGCTTCGGCAACCGACGGGTGCAGCACCAGCGCCGATTCGACTTCGGCGGTGCCGAGGCGGTGTCCGCTCACGTTCATCACGTCGTCGACGCGGCCGGTGATCCAGTAGTAGCCATCTTTGTCGCGGCGGCAACCGTCGCCGGTGAAGTAGTAGCCCTTGAACGTCGAAAAGTAAGTGTTATAGAAACGGTCGGGATCGCCGTAAACGCCGCGCATGATCGAGGGCCACGGAAACTGTATGCACAGATTGCCCTCGGTTTCGCCCTTGAGCGGTTTACCCTCGCTGTCAACGAGCAGCGGCTGCACGCCAAAGAATGGCAGCGTCGCCGAACCCGGCTTGGTCGGCGTGGCGCCGGGAATCGGCGAAATGAGAATGCCGCCGGTTTCGGTCTGCCACCACGTATCGACGATCGGGCACTTGCCCTTGCCGACCGTGCGGTGGTACCACAACCACGCCTCGGGGTTGATCGGCTCGCCCACCGAACCCAAGAGGCGCAGCGACGAGAGATCGTGCTTTTTTACCGGGTCGTCGCCAAAGCGCATGAGTGCGCGTATCGCGGTCGGCGCGGTATAGAAAATGCTCACTTTGTGTTTCGCGATTACCTGCCAGAAGCGGTCAACTGCGGGAAAAGTGGGAACTCCCTCGAACATGAGAGATGTAGCCCCGTTGATGAGTGGCCCGTAGAGAATGTAACTATGGCCTGTGACCCAGCCCAGGTCAGCCGTGCACCAGTACGTGTCTTCGTCCTTGATATCGAACACGATCTTGTGCGTGAACGAGGCATAGACACCGTAGCCGCCGGTGGTGTGCAGCACACCCTTGGGTTTGCCGGTTGAACCCGAAGTGTAGAGAATAAAGAGCGGATCTTCACTGTCCTGTTCAGCCGGCTTGTTTTCAGCGCTGACTTTTTCGGCTTCTTCATGCCACCACAGGTCGCGGCCGGCTGTGATGTTGATGTGATCGCCGGTGTGCCGCACGACGAGCACCTTGCGCACGTGCCCCGACATCTTCTCGAGCGCCTCGTCGACGTTCGCCTTGATGGGAATCACCTTGCCGCCTCGGTAGCCGGTATCGGCGGTGATGACAAAATCAGAGCCTGCATCAATGATGCGGTCTTTGATCGAATCGGGCGAAAAGCCGCCGAAGATAATCGAGTGTACCGCGCCGATGCGCGCGCAGGCGAGAGTGGCCATTGCGAGCTCAGGAATCATCGGCATGTAGATAGTGACGCGGTCGCCCTTCTTGACACCATGCGCAAGCATCACGTTGGCCATGCGGCAGACTTCAAAGTGCAGCTGCTGGTAAGTGTACGTGCGCGACGGCTGCGCGGGGTTATCGGGCTCCCAGATGATGGCGGCTTTGTTCTTGCGTGCGGTCGCCAGGTGCCTGTCGAGCGCGTTATAGCAGAGGTTCGTTTTACCTCCCACAAACCACTGGTTTTTCGCCTTCGCGAAATCTGATTTGAGCACGGTTTTGAAAGGTTTGAACCAGGTGAGCTGTTCTTTCGCCACCTTCGCCCAGAACGCTGTCGGGTTCTTCACCGACTGGTTATAGAGTTTCTTGTAATCATCAAGGCTCTTGATGTGTGCGCCTTTCACCAGCGTGGGAGCGATTTTTTTCGGATCAAATTTTGTCTCGGTATGAGTGGCTGCTTTTTTCTTCGCGACTTTTTTCTGCGGCATAATTCCTCTGTCGCGAGCATCCAAGCCACGTCAAGGAAAAGGAGTGCATGGCAGAATGTGGCGAACGCACTGGCATGAACCGAAATTAAAAATGAACCCTTGTTCGCATTTGTGCTCTGCTGTACTCAAAAAAGTGGCATACACTCCGGCCTGACAGACATTCTATACCAGACGGCAGGCAATACCGAGAATAATTACCGATCTTCTGCCGTTGTTAGGGGGCTCTATGGCTCTGAAGAACAATATGGTGCAGATTGCGCCTAAGTTGCTTTGCTGGTACGGCATGCCGCTGTTGCTCAGCGAATCGCAGCGGTTTCACCTTCTGCTGCACGATTTATACCTACACCCTCTGCTGGGTGACGACCTGCATTCTTTGCCACAACTAAACGGGCGCACGACCGCCTACGTATTTTCGTTCGACCACTATGCGCCCACGCTGCGCGCGCACAGTGAAACGTTGCAGGTCGGTGCGGCGCAGAAGCTTGCTGACTTCATTAATACCTTCTGCAGCCACAACAGCATTGTCGTCACGCGCACACTCTCGCCGCGGGTTGCCGAGGTATTCCACCAGGCAGATCTCGGTTTTTTGCAGCGCGACCTGACCTATGAAAAGCCGTTCTTCCAGTTTCTGCGTGAGCATGCAATGCCACTTTTTCACCGGCACGAACGGCCTGAGCGAAATTACCTGCGCGTCACGCCCAAAGAAGCGGGTGAATACAGGGTATTCGTTAAGAACCTGGGTCGTCCCGCAGACGCGACAATGACTGCACGGCTCGTTAACCTAAGCCTGAACGGAGTCGGCCTGAAAATGCAGGATACCGCATACCGCAAGCTCGACCTGCGTGATGCAGTGCAGGTCACGCTGCGTTCACCGAAGCTCGCAATTCACATTACCTGTGGTTTTGTCACCCGGGTGAATTCAGAGACCGACGAGATCGCAGTCAATTTCTCGCTACACGATAAGAGTTTTGTGGAATCGCGCGATGCAGTGCAGCTGCAGCGCCTGGTTTTGCAGACGCTCGAGCAGGCGACACGCTTGCAGCTGTCGGCTAAGCAGCACGGATTTCAGGTGGATGAACCGTTACGGCTAACCGCTCCGGTTTGACAGACTACTGCCGCTTCAAGAATTCTGCCGGAAAAATGTAGTCTGTTAATACTGTCTTGATACCGGGCAGCCGGTTCATCACCCGGTTGTATTGCGACAACCGGGTGAAGTTCTCCTGGCTACTTGGCTGACTTACGCTTACCTGGTTTCGGCGCAGCAGCTACCGCGGCAGGCACAGACTCTTCTGCCTTTGGCATGCTGATGTGCGAATCATGGCCGTGCGCGCCTACAAGGTTCAGGTCGTAGTCAGGCCTGAAGCGCTTCTCAATCCATTCACGCAGGCGGTCGATATAACCAAAAACCGCGGGGACAAAAACCAGCGTCATGATCGTTGAAATCACGAGGCCGCCGATAATGGCAATACCCATGGCTGTGCGCTGCTTGGCCGCTTCGCCTAAACCGAGGGCCAGCGGCAGGGTTCCTGCAATCATCGCGAAAGAAGTCATCAGAATCGGTCGCAGGCGCGCCTTACCGGCTTCAAAAATCGCGTCACCAAGCGACATACCGCGGCGTACGCGCTGCAGCGCATAGTCGACGAGCAGAATCGAGTTCTTCGTTACGAGACCCATGAGCATAATCAATCCGATCATACTAAAGATGTTCAGCTGCTCACGGAAGATCGCCAGTGAGACGAACGCACCCGAAATCGCGGGTGGTATCGCGGTGATGATCGTAATCGGCGTTATGAACGATTCGTAGAGCGAAGCCAGTACCAGGTAGATAAAGAGCAGAGCCAGGCCGAAAGCCAGGATAATGTTCTCCATCAGCTCCTTGAGGTCTTCAGCCTGCCCCCAGAAAATGTAGCGAATACCCGGTGGCGGTTTGATCTTGGTTTCGAGCAGTTTTTTGGCTTCGTCAACTGCGTTACCGATCGCGCCACCAGGCGCCAGGTTAGCGTGTATCTTGATTACACGCGAACGGTCTTGCCGCGAGATGTTCGACGGTCCTGAGCGAACCTCACCTTTGCCTAGAATCGAAAGCGGAATTGCGCGGGCCGGCTGGCTCAGGTTAGGCACGTAACTCTGGTTGAACGAACTCTTGAGGTCACGCTGGTTTTCCCTGAGGCGCATACGGATGTCATATTCGAGCCCGTTCTCATAGAACTTGCCGACCACACCGCCCGCCACGTGCAGACGCAGCTCGTTACCGGCTGCCGCAGGGCCGACACCGACCTGCTGCATGCGGTCAGGATCTAGCATCACCTGGAATTCGGGTTTGCCGGTCTGGAAATCGGCCGAAACGTCGCTGAGATCTTTGATGGTTTTCAGCTCTGCCATCACAACCTGTGAATACTTATCGAGTTCATCGAGGTTTTCACCGCTGACGTTCAGGTTCAGCGGATACTGTACACCACCCCCGACCGCGCTATAGTCGTTTACAGAGACCTTCGCATAGGCGAGATCCTTCAGCATTTCACGCGCCGCGTCTTTGAGCTGCCAGGTTTCACGCTTGCGCCACTTACGGTCAACCAGCACCACGCCGAGTTCACCCTTGTTGGCAAGGCCTGAATATGAACCCGCCACGGCGGCAATCAGGTGCACTTCTGGCATCGTGCGCAGGCGCGTCTCGATTTCTTCTGCCATTTTGCGCGAACCCTCGAGGCTGGTGCCTGGGGGCATTTCGAAGTTCACAAGAAATTCGGGCTGCGTGTTGGGAGGCAAAAATGTTTTCTTCACCGCACCGCAAGAGGCGCAGTTGCCGAGCATCACTGCGACCGAGATTCCCACCGTTACGAGCGGGCGGCGCAGGGTGAATTTCATCACGGTAGCATACATCGCCTCCAGCCAGTCCTGGAACTTGTTGAACTTGCGTATCAGCCAGTTCGGCTTGTCGTGCGCATGGCCGCCAAAGTAGGCAGAGAGCATCGGGGCCACGGTAATTGCATCAAAAAGCGAAATCAGCATCGCGAACACAACGGTTAAACCCAGCTGCCGCAGGAACTGTCCCACCATACCAGAAAGAAATCCGACGGGCAAGAATACCGCGATGACGGTTGCTGTTGTGGCAACGACCGCGAGCAGAACTTCCTGTGTACCGGTTTCAGCGGCTTTGACCGGGTGCTCACCTTCTTCCATTTTGCGGAAAATGTTCTCGCGGACGACAATCGCATCATCGACGAGAAGTCCCACCGAAAGTGACAGGGCGAGCAGGGTGATCACGTTGATGGTAAAACCCATTGCCAGCATCAGGATGAACGCGCCCAAGAGCGAGTTCGGCAGCGCAAGACCGGTAATGATCGTTGAACGGCTGTTGCCAAGAAACAGGTAAACGACAAGCACCGCCAGCAGTACCCCGATGATGATCGATTCGCGCACATCGTCGACGTTGATCTTGATCCAGTGCGCAGTATTTCTGATCAGCGCGATCTCAGGGGCCGCGCTGGCACGCTTGATTTCGCCCTTCAGGTCGCGCAGTGCATCGAGTGTTTCCTGCGATTTGGCTGATTTGCCGACCTGCTCCTGCAGGACCTTGAGTTTTGATGCGACGGCCGGGTGCTTGGTCGCGAGTTCATCCTGCTCAATTTTCTGGAACAGGGGCGCGAGTTTTTCGGCCTTTTCTCCCTTTCGCAGTTTCTCTTTGATTTCGTTGAGTGTCTTGAGTGCCGCAGGCCTCAGGTCATCGTTAATCTTTTCTACCAGCTTAAGTGCCGCGTCGGCGACTGCGACGGTGTTGGCGTTCGATTGTTTGTAGACATCGACCAGCAGCGCCGGTTTGCGTTCGCGCACGAGTTTCGTCTGGTCGATGACTTTGCCGTTCAGGTCGTAAGGGTCATCGTCGACCGGCAGGTAAAGGGACGCCCGCGATTTTGGATCTTCGATGCCGTCGCTGACCTTGGCCAGTCTCTTTAGCAAAAGAGCGCTGCCCGCGTCGCCGCCAAACGACACCACGGTGTTTTCGATTTGCTTCAGCGATTCAAACCTGCCCATCGTGCGGAAGGCGATTTCTTTATCGCCGCTTTCTTTCTTACCGACCGGAACGTTGGCACCGTACGAGCGCAGGTTGTTGGCGATCCAGGTCATTGTCATCTGGTTCGCGTTCAGCAGATTGCGATCTACCTCCACCTGTATTTCACGCTTCTGCCCGCCCGAGATGCGCACCGCACCCACGTTGGGCACCTGCTCAAACCGCGGTTTAATACGCTGTTCGACATAGTCGAAAAGTTTTGCCGGAGGCATATCTGCGGCGATCGACAGTCGCACGATGGGCTGATCAGCCGGATCAAAGCGCTGTATCAGCGGTTCATCGATACCTTCGGGCAGGTCGCGGCGCGCTTTGCCGAGTTTATTACGCACCTGTTGCTCGGCGTCTTTAATGTCCTGTCCCAGGTAAAACTCGCACATGACGAGTGACACACCCTCCATGTTGTCGGAGCTTACCCGCTTGAGGCCTGAAATTGACGCGACTTCCTCTTCTATCTTCTTCGAGACGAGGGTTTCGATCTCTTCAGGGCCAGCACCCCGGTACGTGGTCGTAATCGTTATAAAGGGGATATTGACGTCAGGAAAGAGGTCAACGCCGATTCGCTTGAGTGATACCCAGCCCGTGCTGAGCATCAGAATCACAAGACTGGCAATAAAAATGGGGCGCTTGATCGAAAACGCGGCTATGTTCATAACTTACAAAATAAGCTCCGGCGGGCTTGCTGCCCAAAAAATTAACCAAATGGTTAAACTTCATTCGCAGGGTCTGTGCTTACCTGCAACTGCGAATGGTCAAGGCTCTGCAGGACTAATTGCCGGTGGTGCAGGCAGTCTGAATGGCTTGAGTGGAGCTTTTCCTTTTTCGACGAACGTCCCCATGCCTGCAGGCACCTCTACAGTGACCTTCTGCGCCGAAACATCGACCTGGCCTTCGTGGCAGGCCAGTCCGCTGCTCTGCGCTGAGGCCTGCAGTTCAAATACCGTTCCGCGTACAGCCGCTACAGCAGACGGCGTGCGGAGCATGAGGCGACCGCCCGATTTGCGCATACTTTCTGCGCTCGCATGCAGGTTGCCTTCCTGCAGGGTGAAGACTGCGTCGCGTGAGTTCTTGTCCACTTTATTGACAATGATGAAACTCTGTGGCTGCAGCCGCAGAATTGTCTGGTTGCTCAGCTGCAGGTGTACACTCGATGCAGGCCCGGTTTTCACCTGGTCTTCTGAGTAGAGCCCGAGCTTAACAAACACCTCTTTCCACACGCTTTCCTGCGCCCGCGCATACTGTGCCTTGCCCGACTTGTACACTACCACCGCGGCAGGTTTCTTGCCCAGGCTTGCGGGTACTTTGAGCTTCATGCCCGGTTGAATGAGGTTGGGGTTGGAGATCTGGTTGTACTTCAGAAGAGCCGGCCACTGGCTGGGATCTTCAAGATACTTCTTTGAAATCTTCGACAGTGTATCACCTTTCCTGACGTCGATGATTTGCAGCTTGTCCGCTTCGCCTTCGGCAAGAAGGAATGACGAAAGCAAAGAGAAGCAAATACAGTGCACAAACAGATTTTTCATCGGGGAGCTCCTCAGCTACGAAACTGTTGCACAAGACGAATTGTCATCCAGAATTACGACAAAAGCTTTTTGAGCAGGTGACATGCTTGTCAACTTTTTGGTTTACACACTGTAAGCGGTGCCAGCTCGTTCGCGTTCAATGCTAGAGGGTTTTCGGCGTCTGCCGCTGCTTGGGCAGAACATCATTCTGGGCGTCCTGACGATGGCAGTGGGTATGCCGATCTACACGGTGCCGAATATTCTCTACGGTGACCGGCCGGGTATGAGCCTAGCGACCGGCATCGACAACGCAATTCCCTTTGTCCCGTGGACGATCCTGGGTTACGCGCTCATCTATGTGTTTATTTTTCTTCCGGTTTTTACCATCAAACACCGACCGATCTTTTTCCGCATGATCGCTGGTTTCCTGCTCTGCAGCGTGATTGCTTTGCCCTTCTTTGTGTTTATGCCCGTGCGTATGCCGCGTCCCGGAATACCCACGCAGGAATCTCTCTTTTACTGGGGCGTTGCCTTTAACTACGTACTCGATAAACCAGTGAACTGTTTTCCCAGTCTGCACGTGGCCAACGCGGTCTTCGCAACGGCCTGTTGCGTCAAACTGTCGCGACGGGTTGGCCTTTGGGGCATTCTTGGTTCGCTCTTCATCGCGATTTCTACGACGACCCTCAAGCAACACTTCATTGCCGATGTGGTGGCGGGTGCGGCGATCGCCCTGGCCTCATACTTTCTGGTCGTTCATCCCGCTATCAAACGTTATGCAGCGGTAGAGAGTGCAGAGACCCTGGTTTTTGCTCCACGCACGGCGCTCTGGGTATTCTATCTCTACCTGATTTTTCTTGGTATTTGCCTGCTCCTGTTCTTTGCCGGCTTACGTTTTCCGCCGGTCTTGCCCGTAAACTGATTCTTGGCGCGCTGCGCAAACAACCGAAGATTACGGGCGTTCTTTTTCTGATTTTCTTTATTGACGGATTGTCTAATCGCACATCGCGTTGCCCACTATGTTAACCAAGAACAGAATCACCTTATCTGCAATTGTCTTGCTTGCGGCCATTGCCTGCGGCAAAAAGAAATCTTCTGAAGATGCACCTAAAGCGCAGGCACGCATCGCGTTCGCAGTCTACCAGGTTGGGCTTTTCGACACCGTCGATGCAAAGAAAGCATCAGAGTGGCTGAATCGTGGCGAAATGGTTACCGTGCTGGAGACGCTGAACGTGCCTGACGCGAAAGATCCCAAAAAATCCAGGAGCTGGGCAAAAATTGAGCGCACTACGGGCAAGCAGGGGTTTGTCGATTCGGCAAATGTTGAAAGCAAAGCTTTTGTGACTGTGGGGCCACTTGAAGTCTTCAACATCAACCAGGCATCGGGTAAAAAAATTGCGACTGTTCCGGCGGGGCAGGTCGGTTTCGTTTCTGATGAAAAGGCCGATTGGGTCAAAGTCCGGTTTGGCTATAAAATCTTTGAAAACTGGAGCGGCGCGGCTGATGCGATCAAATGGGCCGACGGTAAATGGGCCCAGCTGAGCCAGGTAAGTTATGACCCGGCTGCTATTGGCCAGGGCATCGAACTCGAAACCGCAATGAGAAAGTTCAACGAAGCCGATGCAGCCAAGAAAGCGCAGGGGCAGAAAGAGCTCGAAAAAATCGTCGCCGATGGCACTTCGCAGTTCGTCGAAGTGGCGCGCCGCGCGCTCGATGGAGCACAGGCAGCGCCCGCCGCTGAACCCGCGGCAGCTCCTGCAGCAACGGAAAACAATCCCTGATGGCCCGCAGCAAACAGCGCTCTGAGCCTGCGGTCTTCATCGTAAACCCGCAGGCCGGTGGTGGCAAATCGGAAAAGCAGCTGAAAGAGCTGCTTGCCGAAATCGAGGCGATCTACGGCAATGCCAGGATCATCTTCACCGAGCGCAAACTCCATGCGACCGAAATAGCGCGCGAGGCAGTGAAGGCGGGCGCTGAGCTTATCGTTGCGGTGGGCGGCGATGGCACGATCAGCGAAGTTGCGGCAGGCTTTTTCGATGAAAAAGGTAAGGCCCTCAAGCCCGTGAAGCAGGCACCTGCGCTGGGTATTCTGCCGGCAGGTTCAGGCAGCGACTACGCCAAGACGCTGGGCATTCCGCGCGCGTCAGCAATTGCATTACAGATTCTGCAGACGAAGAATACAAAAACCGTTGATGCGGGTCTCGTAGAGTTTGTTGGCCTTAACGGCCAGAAAACCAAACGCATCTTCATTAACATTGCCGACGTCGGTATTGGCGGCGAGGTTGTTGATATTCTCGAGCGGCAGGGCAAAAAACTGGGAGCTTTTCTATCGTACCAGCTGGCGACCCTGCGCGGCCTGATTGGTTATAAGAACAAGAACCTGGAAATCACCATCGACAAAAAGCAGAAGTTTGACGGGACCTATAACGGCGTCATCGTCGCCCTGGGCAAGTACTTCGGCAGCGGAATGAAGATCGCGCCGAACGCCGAACCCGACGACGGTTATTTCGATGTCGTGATGCTGGGCGACATGGGCAAGATGGAAATGGTCGCAAAGATGCAGAAGGTCCGCAACGGTTCGCACATTTTTGACAAGAAGGTGACTGTTCACCGGGCGAAACAGGTAAGCATCCGGGCAGATGCACGCGCGCTACTGGACTGCGATGGTGAAATGCCAGGCGAGTGCCCCGCTGAATTTTCTATTTTGCCGGCCGCTTTGAAGGTCGTTGTTCCACCGGCTTAGCCAGTTGTCGTTCCGCCAACTTAGGTAGTCGTTGTTCCAGCTGACCTGTCGGTTGTTGCACCGCTGCCTTGTAGAAGATGGCGCGAAACCGGCGCTCATGTTCTCCGGCGCTCTCTAGCAGAAGGCGCCGGTTTTCCACGGCTGCGGTCTGCAGAAGAAGCGCAAAACCTGAACTCGTCTTTTCCCAGGCCTGTTTGCCGCTCAGTGCAGGCTGCTCGGCTTTCACCGCCATTTCACCTGTTTTTGTTTTCTTTGCTGCGGGAATCTTCGCCTTAACAGCGCTTACCTGCCTGGCCGCAGGCTCTTTACGGGGGTCCTGTTTAGCCTCTTTCAGTTTCTGGTTGATCGTTTCACCCCAGAAAAGCCAGATGCCAGCGAAAAGCAGAAGCGTAATGAAGAGGTAGAGCAACGCCTGGCGCAGCCAGTACATACACACGCATGCCCTCTGCGCTTACAGTGTGTCAAGTTTATAGAAATGCCAAAGCTGCAAGCCGCCTGCTCACAAGTCCGCTAAAACGTGTGACTCATCCCGAACTGCAGTGAATTGAGCAGGCTAAACTCCGGGTCGTTCAGGTTATAGCCGATATCCAGACGAAAGACGTTGTTATCGAATTCATACAGCATCGACCGCAAACCAAGGCCGACGATAGGGTTCCATTGCAGGTTCTGCATGTTCGTGCCGACCCCCGCATAATCAAAGAAGGCGACTCCTGCCAGCAGCAGGTAGGGCAATTTCAGTGCCGGTGAGCGGTATTCAATGGAAGAGAGTACACCTGCGCTCGGGGTGACCGAACCATAGAGAAAACCCCGTGTGAACTCACCCGCGATCTGGTTGCGGGCGCCGATGCTCATGTTGTTGCCAGACGACACATACTGGCGCGTCGCAAAGGTACCGTAGCGCACGAAATGAAAAAAGCGCAGGTCCATATTCCAGGCGTCATCCCGGGGTATTTCGTATCGCTGGCGCCAGAATGTGGCGGTCCTGCCGGCACCCGCTTCGAGCCGAAACCGTTTCTGCAGGTAATTGTCGCTGTAGCTTGCCGCGGCAGAGGTTCTGGTGTAATGGTCATCGAGGCCAAAGGCAGGGTCGGCATGCGTAACCCTGGCAGATGTGCGAAAACCTTCAAACTGGTCTTCAGTGAAGAGGTAGCGGCGAAAATTCATCATCGGTACGAAATCGCCAAAGCGGGTATTCACCGCAAATGTCACAGCCCGGCTGGCATACTGCTCATACTGGTAAAAATTGCGCGAGCGCTCCGATACCACCAGCTCCCTGGTGTCTCCCACCGTGTACTGGTCCTGTGGGTGCACGAAGTAGTCTTTGCTGACATAATGCAAAAAGCCCGGGCCAAACTCGACTCGTGTTTTCTTGCCGATGCCATGCAGGTATTCGGCTGAGATTGATTCGATACGCTGGCGGTGGATCAGGTCAAAGGGTTTACCCGTCGCTGTATCGAGTCCCTGGCGAATGCCGCCACCCAGGTACTCATAACTGATGCCCTGTATGTAGTTAGCACTAAGGCTAAAGCTGTGCCTCTGCCCGTCGACGAGAAACGGGTGTGAAATGCCGATACCTTTTCCCGTGTAGTTATGAGCTGAACCGACAAAGCCGTCGACGCTGCTGCCGAATATTTCCCACCGCGTGCCGGCTATGCGCTGTTTGCCCGCGCTGAAACCGACAAAGTCGCGAAAATTTTCGCGGGTGTAGCTTGCGCCCACACTATATAGCCGGCCAAACAGGCTGGTTTCACCCGCCTGCACGCCGAACGAGCTGTAGCCGCCCGAACCCGCACCGCCTCCGCGCACGTAGGCAGACAGCCTGTCCTGTGTCAGTACCGTGATATCTGTTTTGCCGGTTTCTTTATTTGGTGTTGCAACAAGCTTTGCCTGTTTGATCGGGTCGAGCATGCGTATATAGCGTTCGGCATCGTAAAGCTCCCAGCGTTTTATCTTGTTGCCGCTCTTGAAGTTGAGCTCAGACGCAATCGTGTCACGCGTGGTGACGTAGTGCAGGTTGTTGATGAGCGGGGCAAAAAAGTCGTCCGGTGACAGCACTTTTTCGTTCAAGACCGAGATGGTGCCAATTTCCAGTTCTTCGTCGAGTTCTGCGGGCGAAAGCTTCTTTGTTTCCTGCGCGATTGCCCTCACCATCTCTTCAGGCAGCTGGTCGACAGAATCACCATACTGCGAGCAGGCGTTCAGCAGCAGGCAGTATGCGGCAAGAACGCCGGCTCTACGAAAGTTCACACGTCACTTGCTGAAGTCTGCTCGCTGACCCTGGAAATTTGCGACCATGGGAAAGACAATCTTCGCGCTGGTCTTGTGCTGGTAGTCGCTGTAGATCGTAAAGAAGTGAGGATCAATACCCTCTGATTTGAGCATCATGAGAATCAGGGCGATACCCATACCGGCACCTTCCTGGTTGTCCTGCATGTCCATATAGAGCTCGCCGATATTGTCGTACTTCAGGCCGTCACGGAACTTCTCGCGGATGCGCTCATCTTCGCGTTTCGTCAGGGCGCTGTTATTGACGACCTCTACGGTCAGCCTCTTGTCGTCGTATTCAAACTTGATATCGACGTAAAGGCCCCGGTCTTTGGCCTTCTGTGCATACTCGCTGATAAACTTGTCCGTCAGTTTTTCACGGAAAATTTCAAGTCCCCGCCGGTAATCTGACTCGTTCTCGAGGTCAATTTTTACCTCGTCAAACAGGATACGCTTGATATTGGCTTTGGCGCCGTTGACGGCCAGCTCTTTGATGCACGTATAGAGCGTCGCAGTCATATCGAGCTTGTTGTATTTGTTGAGCAGGCGCAGGATGATCAGGTTGAGATCTTTTTCCGTCTCGGGCAGCAGGGCGTAAGCCCGGACCTTGATGGTCTGGTTTTTCTGTATCGCACTGTCGATGCGCTCTGCGAGCGAAAGCATGGGGTCGGCCTGCGACAGGCCGGCAAAAAGGCAAGCCGAAAGGCAAAAAGGGCAAATTTTCACCGAAAAGTGCTTCAGGGATATCAGGTTACTGCCGACCACAGGTATATGAGGATAGGTGGCGACTACTTACTCCAGTCCCAGCTGGTTGAACTGCCGGCCGACCTGAGGCAGCTACAGCTGCGCTTTACCGAAAAGATGCTCAAGGCGACCATAGCGCAGAAAGCCCTTGAGCGCAGCGTCCAGTCTGCACCCCACATCGATACCTTTGCCTGATCGATTGGGCTTTACACCCCGTTTCTGATCGGCGGACTGGCTTATGGCACACAAGAAAGGCGGCGGTTCCTCGAAAAACGGCCGTGATTCCAACTCGCAGCGCCTCGGTCTGAAGGCGTTTGGCGGCGAATTCGTCAAAGCAGGCTCTATCCTGGTACGCCAGCGCGGTACTGTTTTTCACGCAGGAAAGAACGTTCTGCGGGCAAAAGACGACTCGCTTTTTACTACCGTTCCCGGTGTTGTGAAATTTGAGCGCATCGACAAGAATCGCAAGAAAATTTCTGTCTATCCTTCAGCAAACTAAGCTGCACTGAATAGACTGGCAAAGGGCCCTGCGGGGCCTTTTTTTTTGCCCTATCTGCCTCGTAGCGGCTATTGTTTTACGTGGCCCGCCTTCTGCATTGACAAGTCATTAACCATTTGGTTAATTTTTTTGGTAAATTGACGCTCCGCTCATTATTTTAATGATACCATGCCGGCTACCCGGAAAAAGCAACGCCAGCCCGAGGCCAAGACACGTGAAGCCATACTGCTGGCAGCGACCCACGAATTTGCCGAGCGTGGTTTTGCCGGAGCGCGGACAGAAAACATCGCCCGCCAGGCAAGCGTCAATAAGGCGATGCTGCACTATTATTATCATGACAAGCAGACCCTTTACCTGGCCGTTCTTGAATACCTCTACGGTTCGTCTCCCGATGCCGAAGTGCTGGTCGAGCGACTGACGAATGCTCCGCTGAATTCGGTACAAATGGTGCGCGTATTCCTGATCGTGATTTTGCGCAAGCATGCAGACGAACGCAGCGACCCATTCCGCAGAATACTGGCCTGGGAACTGGCAGCGGGAGAAAACAATCTCGAAGCCGTTGCGCAGAAGTACATGGTTCCGCGAATTATTGGTATGAGCGAGGCCATTAGGCGCGGTATTTCTGCGGGGGAGCTTAAATGTTCAAATCCAACGCTCGCTGTCTGGAGCCTCATTTCGCAGGTCGCATTTTACTTTATGCACCGAAAGACGTATGAGGGCAGCTCCATCTATCAAGAGCTCTATGAGAACGTGTCTCATGACGATATGCTGAATTTTCTGTTGGGAAACTTCATCGCCGCTTACGCGACAGACAAGAACATCCGTTCGGACATTCCCGAAGAGATCGCACGACTCGCCGATGAACTGGCCGAAAAGCTCGTGCTACCGGGTTTCACCGGAAGCTAAGGGTGCTGCGCCGTAGCGCTGGCTAAGGCGATACGCATACGATTCCATATTTGCCAGCCTGCTGCAGCCTGCAAATGAACGGCGGTAGTAGGCAGTGCCCCGCGCATGCGTCACGTAGTTTCGGTGACCACGGTCATGCCCCAGGATCAGCGGCGCTGCGCCGGGAAAAAGTTCGGCGCACACTGCAAGCATCAGGTTGCCGACGTTACCCTCGGGATTGCTGATATTTGTCAGGTCAGGGCGCAGCGTATCACGCAACTCCTGAACCAGTGGATGCGAACTTGCATAGGTGTACTTGCGCTCAAAGGGCAGGCGCAGTACCGGCGGCGAACAGAGCGCATCGACGACCAGCGCAGAATGGCCGCTGCGGACCAGGTGCCCGCTGCCGCAGAAATGCTCCTGGCTGGCAAAACCCGCATCGAGCGTAAATATTACTGAGGGGCGAATGCCGTGGTGCAGCAGCACGGGCAGCGCCGTGTCGGCACACCAGGTACAGCGTTCAGGGTCGATGCGCGGCAGTGGATATAGCGACGGGCCGGCGAGAATGAGCGTATCGGGTGCAACTTTCAGCTGCCGGATATCCGGAATGTCCCGGAGAAGCGGAAGGTTGAGGCGAAAGTTGATTGGCCATAAGCGCCCGAAGTGCCGGATCGTTTTCAACCGCACAGCCGCGCGTGCAAGTACGTCGCGCGTCGCCTGCACCATGACCGGGCCAAGCTGCTGCCATTGCGGCAGAATCTGCAATACAAAATTATCTTCCGTATCAACGGTATTGATAAAGCGTTGGAGCGCTTCTGCGTCAGCAACCAGGCGCTCGTCGTTGGGCAGGCTGTCGCTGAAGCTGGCAGGCGCAAAAAAGAAAAAGCGACTGCCCGAGGTGAAGAGTGGGGCAAAGGCAGTTGAATATGGGGCCACGATCAGCGGAATACTGCTCCCGGCGCCTGCGAGCAACGCAGTGACCTGTTGCAGGTCACGCGCGCCCGAACGTTCGCTATAAAAAGTCAGGCTCTCTTCGCCATGACGGCAAATATAGCGGCCGTTTTCGACGGCAACCTTTAGCTCGGGAAAACCGGGCAGCATCAGCGCATCTCGACGCTGATTGAAGCGCGCGCCAGCAGGTCGTTGCGACAAAAAACAGAATACGTTACGGTGAAAGCTCCGGGTGTCACATAAGCTTTGTTCTTTTGCGCGGTGAAGCGCTTCTCGAGCAGGCTGCCGAGCATAACGAGCCCATACACGTTTTTTTCCTTCAGTTCGATATACTCGAGTTCGTGGTGTTCGCTGGTCTGGCCGTCCAGGTAGTAGTTGCCGTAGAGGCAGTCAAAATCCACCGCGCGCCGCGCGTCGGCATGGCGAATCTCAAACGCCAGTCTGTCACCGCGAAAATAGACTGAATTCCAGAAATCGCGCATGGTCTTCGTCTTCATGCTTTTTTCCAGCGAGTAAGTTACCTTGCCAGCGAGTGGTTCGCGGCAGGTCATGTCGCTGAAGTCACGGCAGAACGAGAACACGTTCTGCTCACCGCGCGCCTTGCAGGCTAAGGCGAACAGCAGCAGGAGAAAGATTTTTCTCATGGCAGGTACTTCAGAAGAAAACCGCCGGCTGCAATCAAGAATAAAAGCAGCACGGCGCCGAATGACCGTATCTCCCCTTCGCGGAAATGCGCCCGCGGTTCATCACTGTAGTTTTCGGGCAGGAACGGTTTGAGCAGGTCTTGCAGCAACCACAGTTGCAGAAGCCACAGCGCAAGCTTGCTCGAAAAAACCAGGCCATAAAGACCAGTCAGCACCGACTTACCCTTGAGTCCTGCGAGGGCGGCACCGCTGAGGACAATCAGCACAAAGCAGACATGCAAAAGCCGCCAGAGCTGCAGGACCACTTCACCACGAAAGTTATCAATGTAGCGATACGACCTGTAGCGGTCATAGACCCTTTGGAATGTTATAAGGAAGAAAAAGAGAGCTCCGCCATAAAGCGCTACCCCCAGCCAGTGAATTGCCGAGAGTAGCTGCGGAAAAAAGATCAATCTTCGCGGTAGTAGAGTTCGACGAGGTTGCCGCTGGGGTCAATCACGTAGACACTCTCGCCGCCCTCGATTTCAAACGGGCCTTTCGCGATCTCAATGTTGTTTTCTTCGATTTCCTGCAGGGCCTCGGTGAAGTCATCGACGTCGAGCAGGAAAGAGAGTACGGGCACCTTGGCATAGGCCTCGAGGGCTGTATCGAGCTTCAGGTGCAGGTTATCAAACGAAACGATCGCAAAATTGGCGGCTTCTTCGACGACTTCGAAGTCCAGGAACTGGGTATAAAACTCCACCGCCTTCTGCAGATTTTTCGCCGGCATATTGATGTGGCTGAGTGTTTCGATGATGACCATGTGCTTGGCAGAAAACACGGGAAAAACAGGCCATCAAGCCATTTTTACTCCGCCCTATAAAAGAAGCACCGCCGCCGAGCGTTGCACATTCACCGTGCACAATGGCGCGGATGTACCGCTTTTCTGCCGGTGAGGCCTTCAGGCACGGCCAAATTCCTGACTTCTGGCACAGACTTTGCTACGTATGTGACAAGAGAACCAAATTCTCTAAGAACAAGGAGTAAAAACATGAAATTAAAAATTTCTGCCTTCATGGCAAGTTTAACGGTTCTGGCTCTGGGCCTCGGTGCCCAGGCGAAGAAACCAAAAGCGCCCGCAGCGCCTGCGAAACCAGCAGTAGCTGCACCCGCTGCTCCTGCAGCTGCAGCCCCTGCAGCAGCACCCGCCGCTGAAGCCCCCGCTGCACCAGCAGAAGGCTTTTTCGTGAAGAGTGTCAAGGCTGGCGACGGCAAAGACATTACGCTCAAGCTCGGTGGCTATGTAGATACCTACTATGCATTCCACAGCCAGGGCGGTGATGAAATCCGTGCGCAAAACCATCCAAACGGAACAGGTGGTGCCAATGGTGGTACAGACCTCGGTAGCTCAGCTACACGTGGTACCAACGGCCGTATCTTTGAAGGCACGAACCAGCAGTTTACGCTCGGATTGGTTCAGACCAAGTTCGAAATTGGCAATGAAGACTGGCAAGTCGTCGCCGACCTCGTACACGGTCCAAACGCCGAGTTAACGAACTTCAACAACCTGCGCGGTGGATCGTCGTCAACGACATCGACAGCAATCAAGCAGGCCTATGTGGCAGGTAACCTGGCAAAAGGTCTCAAGCTCACAGCGGGTCAGTTCGGTACACACATTGGCTACGAAGTGGTTGAATCTTACCAAAACGCTAACTACATGCTCGGTTACCTGTTTGGTTATGGTCCATTTTACCACACCGGTGCTAAACTTGACTACGCAATCTCAGACAAAATTGCTGTAATGGCAGGTGTTGTCAACGGTTGGGACCTCCAGTACGATAACAACAAGAACAAAACTGTGATTGCACAGGTAACCCTGAAGCCAATCTCAGAACTGACTGTTATCCTGAACTATGCTGGTGGTAACGAAACTAACACAACAGCATCTGGATCAGCTGCTACTCCTCCTGTTGCCGACGCCAAAGGCATGCGCCACATCGGCGACGTCGTAGTTCAATACCAGGTCAGCAAGATGATCAAAGTCGGTGCAAACTTTGTGTACGGCGAAGAAAAGGTGAACGAAGCAACTGCAGCTCAGAAATGGGGTGGAGCAGCTGGTTACCTGAGCGTCACACCAATTGATGGTTTTACCCTCAGCTACCGTCTGGACTATTTCGAAGACAAAATGCGTGCCCGTGGCCTCCTCGGCGTAACTGGTGGAACATCAAACGGTGCGACTGTGATGGGTCACACTCTGACCGGTACCATCTCAATGTACGGTGGTCACTTCCTGATCCGTCCGGAAGTGAAGTACGACCGCGCAGATCTCGAAGTATTCGGTTTCAGCGCAGAGAAGAAGAAAGACAACGTCACTGCTCTGATCGCTTTCACCGGCGTATACTAAGAGTAGATCCGGCTACGGTTCTGCCGGTTCAAAAAGGGGGGAAACCCCCTTTTTTTATTCGTTTACCCATGATCTCATTTTCCCACGCAGCAATCGTGTCAGAAAAGGGCCGTCTCAAGTATGTCGTCTCGATTCTGGTCGTCGTCGCGACGGCCATTGGCATTTTTTCTACCTACCGTCAGTATAAGGCTGGTCTGCGGGAAAAAGAGCAGCTGCTCTACGCCCAGGTACGCAGTTTATCTTCTTTAATTGAGGCCGTCGCGCGCTTCGATCGCGGCACATTCAGGCAGCGTGAAAAAGCCACCGCGGCAACGCTGAGCCAGCTATTTGATGCCTTTGCCGACCGCATCGATTTCGATACCGCGCAGGAAATCCAGTTTGTGCGGCGCAGCGGGCATGACATTGAAATTTTCCTGCGCTATTTTGGACGCAACAAGAACCAGAATATCATCGTCCCTGACCGCAAGTTTCTGCCCGAACCTGTGCGCCGTGCGGTTGACGGACAATCGGGTGCCGGCTACTTTACCGGCCTGCACGGTGAAGACGTGCTCGCAGCCTACACCTACATCGAACCGCTACAAATAGGCCTGATCGTCGATCTTGATATGTGGGGCCTGCAGAAACCCTACCTGATTTCGGGTGCGGTCTCCGCGCTGTTTGCGATCGCCCTTCTGATCATCGCCGCGCTCGCCATTATCCGCATCACCAACCCGATCATTGCGCGTATTCGCGAAAAAGATGTCCTCAATACTACCATCGTTGAGACCGCGCATGATGCGCTGATTATCCTGGATGGTGAAGGCAACATAAGGCTGGCAAACCCGGCGACGCGCAGTGTTTTCGGCTGGGAGCCAGAATCGCTGCACGAGCGCTATTTCAGTATCCTTTTTCCACCCGAAAGCAGAGAAAATGTCCAGTTGGCAGCGTTTATCCGCGACGATGCGGCGGCGGAGCTTGAACTGACCGAAGCCTTCGGCCGCAAAACCGATGGATCGCTTTTCCCGGTGCGCATTTCAGCGAACAAGAAAGAGTACGGCCACGGCAAATGGTGCACGCTGATGATTCAGGATCTCTCTCACCTGCGTGCCGCCGAGGGCAAAATTCGCAGCCTGTCGCGGCGTTTGCTCGAAATTCAGGACATCGAACGGGACCAGATCTCGCGCGACCTGCACGACAGCCTGGGCTCAACGCTCGTCGGTCTCAAGTTGCAGGTGCAGTCGCTCATTGCCCAGTGCCCCGATGAAGCAAGTGGCCTGCGGCAGCAGGTAGTACAGAACTTCAACGAGGCCATTGAGCAGACACGAAATCTCTCGCGCCTTCTTTCGCCATTTTCCGTTCGCCACCTCGACCTGGGTGCCGCCCTCAAACAGCTTGCGCAATCGTTCAGCAGTTCGCGTGAGATTATCGTAGAGGCTGAAATTGGCCCAAAAGACAGGGTCCTTTCCCCTTCAGCGAGGATACAGGCATACCGCATTGCGCAGGAGGCGGTACAGAACGCCATCAAACATTCCGGGGCAAGGCGCATATCAATTTCGCTCGTCCAGAATGGCACGGAACTTGTTATGACAGTGCATGACGATGGCCAGGGATTCGATACGGCAGGCGCGGGTGGCGGGCAGGGGCTCGTCACCATGGCCGAACGCGCGGCCATTATTCCGGGTGTGCTCACGGTGCACTCAACGCCCGGCAAAGGGACGGAGGTAAAACTTGTCATCCCCTGAAAACAGCGTGCGCATTGTGTTGGCTGACGACCACCCGATTATTCTGCAGGGGTTGCGCCGCCTGCTCGAGGGCGATGCACGCTACAATGTTATCGCCGAGTGCGAGAATGGCCAGAAGCTCGTTGATCTGCTGAAGCAGCGCGAGGCAGACCTGGTGATCTGCGACCTGTCGATGCCAAAACTCAACGGTCTCGACGCCATTCGCGAAATCAGGAAGCTCCGCCCCTCTGTCAAAATACTGATACTCTCGATGCACAAAGACCCACAGATCTTTGAAAAGGCGCTTGCCCTTGGTGTCGATGGTTTTGTCCTGAAAGAAGATATCTACGACCAGCTGCTCTTTGCCGTGCAGTCCGTGCTGGCAGGCGGTAAGAGTTATTCGCCGCGGCTGACCGAAGCGCTGGCGACAGGCAAAGCCGACCGGGGTGACCTGGCAGCAGAAATCCTCACGCGGCGTGAGCGCGAAATTCTGCGCCATGCAGCCCTGGGAAAAACCAACCGCGAAATCGCCGACGAGCTCGACATCAGTGTTCGCACCGTCGAATCGCACAGGGCGAACCTGATGCACAAGCTCGACCTCGAAAACGTGCAGGAACTCGTGGCATTTGCGCTCAAACAGGGTGTCGTCTCCGTCGACGAAATAGAATCCTGAAGAAATGGCCCCTCCGCAGGGCAGAATTGCGTAGTAATACTGAGTTTTTGCAGCGGTAACGCCGATGCCATTTTCCCCGAATATACCGTAATTACCGGTAGAAGGAAAAGGGAAACGGCAGATAAGGACATCCTGTCTACCGTCCCCAGGATACCCCGTGTATCCCAGGAGATTTATATGAAAATAACAAAGTTTGTGATGGTCGCGGCCCTTTCGGGTATTTCCGCACTGGCTGCAGTAGACGTTGTGCAGGGTGAAGAGAAGCCGGCGGGCTGCGATAAGATAGCCGACATACGAGTCGGTGACCTGTTCAACCGCCATTCACGCGACATCGCGTACGAGGGAGTGATTGAAGAAGCGAAGAAGATGGGCGCGCAGAAAGTCTCTGTGCAGCTCGTTACACACTCACACCCAAAGTTGGGTAAATCTTACACTGCGACAGGTGTTGCATACCGCTGCGGCAAATAAGCCGGGCGTTCTACATTTTCAGGCTCGCAGCCACGGTGACAATGTGTTCCTGGCTGCGGGCCGCATCGGTAAACGCATAAACGGCATCGCGGCTGAAAAAGTTGCGGTACTCGAGGCGTAGCCTGTACATCTCCGTCGGTACATAGTCAAAATTCGCTGTTAATCCCCCAACCGAGAACCCGTTCGCTGTGCCGGTCTTTACCAGGACTTCGCTGCGGTCGATGAAGTATTCGAGGCGCAGCGCCGAGCTGAATTGATCGTTCATCAGCCAGCGCACATAGAACGCGCCGGTGTACCATGCCAGGTAATCGTTGTTCGTAGCATTTTTCTGGGCGCCGGCATCTGTCGATAGAGCAAACGCAAGTGATCTGAAGGGATTTATTTCAAGAATCAGGTTACTATAAAAACGGTACTGTGTAGTTGTTTCGTCGGGTGCCACATTGCCCGCAAAACCGTTGTGCACAATTCGGAATACAGGCGAAAATTCATACGATACCTGCGTGCCGACACTCTTGTCGCGATTGGGCGGCGTGATTACCTGCCAGCCGTTCAGCAGGTGCAGCTGTAGTTTGAGGCGCGTGGTAGCTTCATAAGACAGCCGGGCGCCGGTGGCGTAGTAGGGCGTGTTGTCGGCGTAAAGTGCCCGTGTATAGTTCCAGTTGTTGTGGGAGATCCAGTTTTCGAAGCCGATATGCCCGAAGAAGACTCCCATATCGAGCCAGAGCCGGTCGAACAGGCGATAACCCGCGTACGCTTCCTGCAGGTTGCGCACCGAAAGCTGGTTGGAATACTTTTCTCCCGTAGTTTCGTACTGGTAGTTCGCGTTCACTGCAGTGCCGAACTGCAGCGCGAGCCGGCCCCGCACCCGGTCATGCTCCACGGCGGCATCGATGTGCGCGAGATTGATATTAAATTCGCGGTCACGCGCCGCCTGTGTCACGAACTGGCGGTCACGCGAAGCCGGGCGGAAGGCGCTCGTCGAATAGTACGTGTCGATAAAAGCTCCAAACCGTGCGGTTGGTGCTTTCTGCTGGGGCGTTGCCGCGGAAGATTCCTGCGCGAAAAGTCCTGAAGCTGCGAGCATCAGCAGGGGCACCAGTGAAACTCTTGCCGTTTGCGTAAATGCGGATGTCATCACGGGCCGTTTTTCAGTCCTGCAGGGTGATTTTCCCTGTAACGATAGGGAATCCAGCACATTGTTGCGAGGGCCAAAATCGCGCAATTTCTTGACGGGAGCATTTGCGGGGTCATTCCGCCATATGGAATTCTTCATTGATACGGCCGATGTGGCCGAAATTAAGGCCGCGCACGAACTGGGTATTCTCGACGGCGTCACCACGAACCCATCGCTGGTAGCAAAGACCGGCAAACCGTTCAAGACGGTCATCAAAGAAATCTGCGCGATCGTCGACGGGCCGGTTTCAGCAGAGGTCGTTTCAACCGACAAAGACGGTATCCTGAAAGAGGGCCGTGAACTGGCCGCGATCGCAAAAAACGTCGTCGTCAAAGTGCCACTGATCGCCGAGGGCCTGAAGGCCGTGCGCGTGCTCAGCTCAGAGGGCATCAAGACGAACGTCACGCTGTGCTTTTCAGCCAACCAGGCGCTGCTCGCTGCAAAAGCCGGTGCAACCTACATCTCGCCGTTTGTCGGCCGCCTCGACGACATCAGCACTGATGGTATGGAGCTGATCGAAGAAATCCGCACCATCTACGACAACTACGAATTTGAAACCAAAATACTGGTCGCAAGTATCCGCCACCCGATTCATCTCAAACAATCAGCTCTCATCGGTGCCGACGTCGCGACGATTCCGTTCAGCGTGTTCAACCAGCTGGTCAAGCACCCGCTGACTGACCGCGGTCTCGAAACCTTTCTCGCCGATGCGAAGAAGTTTAACTGGGATTGAGTACAGTACTATCCATCACCAACCAGAAAGGCGGAGTAGCGAAGACCACGACGGCTCTGGCTCTTGCGCACGCCTTTGCCCGCCGCGATGAGAAACGGCGTGTGCTGCTGATCGACCTCGATTCACAGCGCAACGCCACGTCGATACTGCTTGGTGGACAGGAAATTCCGCCTGAACGTTCAGTCTATGCACTCTTCCAGACGAAAAAACCGGAGAGTTCAATTCTCTACAACACGGCGCTGCCGAATCTGTATGTAATTCCGTCAAACCTGTACCTGGTCGAGGTCGAGTCGCAGCTGACCGGTGCGCTCGATGGTTTTTTTCGCCTTAACGACGCGATGCAGCAGCTGCGGCACGAGTTTGATTTTATCCTGCTCGATTGCCCGCCCTCACTTTCGGTGATTACCATCAACGCGATGGTCGCGGCTGATTTTCTGCTGATCCCGCTGCAGATCTCGAAATTTTCGATCGATGGTATACAGAATATACGCGACGCGGTGAATACGGTCAACCGGCGCTACAACGCGCACCTCAAAATCGCCGGCGGTTGCCTGACTCTGCACGATGGCCGCACAACCCTTTCGCAGGCGATGCTGCCCGAGGTAGAAAAGATACTCCCGATACTGCAGACCACCGTGCCGCGGTCGGTCGCGGTTGAAGAGGCGCACCTGATGAGGCAGGACATCCATGACTACGCGCCGCAGAACAAGGTGGCTGTCGCCTATGCCGCGCTCGCCGAGGAGCTCGAGAGCATCTTTACCCGCGAGAAGGGAGCCGTATCGTGAAAAAATCCCGCAAAGACCTGTTTCGCAAAGCGGTAGCTGATAACCTCTCGCAGCGCAGCGAAGAGACCTCAGAACTGGGCGATTTTGTCAGTGACATGAAGCGCTCCCGCGACGAGGGCAATGACTCGCGCCAGTCGGAGCCCAAGCAGGCTGCCGGCAGCGCAGAAGCCAAAAATAGCTTGCCGGAGCAAAAAGAAGAAAAAGAGACTGGCAAAGCAATGGAAAGCCGATTGAAAAGACTGACGGCAGGCGAAACGCAGCCTGCGGCATTTGCCGATGACGACGAACCGCCCCGCTGGCGCCGCTTCGCGGTATTCGGCGTAGTGGGCATCCTTGTGCTTCTGCTCGGTTACTGGGCCCTGTTTGCCCCCGGCTCGCGGCCGACGGTCTACCTGTCGAATGCGCCGATTGAAGAGGCCGTGGCGCGCAACCTGCGCACCGCGAACCTGACTTTCCCCAAGAATAAGACGGTCTACCTGTTCTTTGCCGCGGGTGGCCGCATCGGCCAGGATAAAGTGGTCGTGAAGCTGACGGAGATCTATGCAGACTCGAGCAACATGATGAAAGAAGAAACAGTGGCGCAGATAGAATCGAGCGTGCGCTCAAGCTGGCGCTATTTCACCACGCAGTTCCAGAAAGAGTACTTTGATCACGGCGGCAGGTACCGCGTGCACGTGCTGGCGCCCAATGGCGAGGTTATCGCATCGCAGGAATTCCGCATCCAGTAATGAACGGTCAGGCGCGAACGGTTTTTCATAACCAAACCCTGGTTTGGGGACTCCTGTTCGTTGCCGGGCTCTTCAGTACGAACTGCGCTGGAAAAGACGTCCGCGACGACGCAAAGTTCAGCTACCAGAATATCTACGAAGACCGTTACCAGCGTGGTAACGGTGGTATTATTCCCATCACGATCGAACGCGGTGAATCGTACAGCGGCTCGATCACGAACGACCAGAAGTATCTTTACTTTTCTTCAAACAGCTCTGGTAACTACGACATTTACCTGCGCGATCTCGCCGATGTATTTTCGGTGCCCGTAGTTTCGACAGTTACTAACCAGAAAGAACCGTCCATCAGCCCCGATGGCAAGTACCTCGTCTACGTCGACGATGAGCTCGACCCTGACGGCGATATTGTTCTGCTTAAGGTGAATCCCAAAAACCTGATCGAGCTTTACCGCGAACGCAAACAGCCGGACGAAGAGTGGTTTGCCTCCAAGGCGAAAAACCTGACAAACAGCGAATCGAACCGCATCCGTGCGCGCGATGCAAACCCTGCCTGGTCGCCCGACGGCAAATACATCGCGTGGAGTTCTGACCTTGACCCGGCAAAGGCGGATGATTTGGGTGCGGGTGCCGGCGCGCTGCAGAATATCTGGATCATGCCTGCCTCTGACCCCGAGCAGAAACGCCAGGTGACGAAGCGGGGCGGCGTTATGCCGGCATTTTCTCCCGATGGTGCGCGCATCGTCTATGTCTCGTACGAAGACACGAATTCCCTGGGGGCGGTTTACGAGGTGCAGCTCGCCAGCGGAAAGACGCGGCGTCTCACCTCGGGGCATACACTCGATTTTTACCCCAGTTATGCTCCTGATGGCAACGGGATTATCCTGACGCGCATCGCCTCAGACAGCAACGGCGACGGCCAGATCGACCGCAAGGATGCGGGACAGATCATCCGCATCTACCCCGAGCCAGGCGGTTTTGTCGCAGCGGATCAGCACGACGCCGATGACCTCGAAGTTTCCACGGTCGATGATGATGAATATGTTCCGCTGACATCGCCGTCTGACCATGTGTTCGATTCGCGCGTCAGCAATTTCATCGGCGGCAGCGTCGTGCTGGCGCAGCTCAAGGGTGAGGATATCAATGTCGCGTTTATTCCGATATCAGGTGCGATACCGGTTAAGCCTGACGTGCGCCAGCAGCAGCAATACCTGTTCGATCTGCAGAAGCGCAGCAAAAACCAGGCACGCATCTGCATGGCGCTTGAGCAGTTGCCCGCGGCTTTTGCCCTCGCACCGGATGTCGTTGTTTACGATGCCATCAGTTCAATGCGCCGCGCACGTTGCGACGCACAGGCACTGAAGGACCTGAAGGCATTTTTCGCCACCTCTGATACTGCTGAACTCGCGCTGTATCGCCTGCTGTCCGACCTTTCTGCCTTTGACCCCGAATTTGCCGACCTCAAAGGTATAGCCTCTCTCGAGCCGCTTGCTGATACCGGCAACCCGGCTGAGTATTTTGAAGAAGTTTTGCGCCAGAAGAAAATCTGGGCGCATTATCGCGAAAGTGAAGATCCCGATGACTACCGTGCAGTGCTTGCGTTTGTCCGCCACGCAGAAGCACGGTATTACATCCGCCAGGGAAAACACAAGCCCGCCCGCGAGGTCATCAGCCGTATACTGCGCGAAAACTCCGGCTACCTTGCGATTGACGAACTGCTCTACGAAAATGGAGTACTCGATTCATCGACCCTGCCGGCCAACGAGCTGGTATACCTGGTTGCCAGCGAACCCGATGTTGCGGTCCTGAAAGGTTATTACAACCCTGGTAAAAAATCTGCCATTACGATTCGACCCCATTTGCGGCGCAAGGCCGAAAAATTTCTGCTGGAATTCTTTGAAAAGCAGTTCGACGCAGGCACCGAAGAGGCACAGGAACAATTTCTCGAAGCATTTCCGGAAAAGAAAAACCGCACCCTGCACGCTCTCTTTGCCCTCGCCTCGGCACGCGACAACGCCGAAAACGAGCTTTATACCGAAGCCGCAGCAGATGCCGCGCGTGTGCAGCAGTTCACCGAACCAGGCTCTGTTTTCAATTACCATGCTGCCATAGTTCTTGCCGGCAATGCGGAGCTACAGCAGGGTGCCGATGCGGCCATACCGCTTTATACCCAGGCGATTACAGGCTATCGTGACGCCGAGGCACCCGAAAACGTCGGCGAAATTATCACGAAGATCGGTTCATACTACCGTGACAGGGCCGAGCAGTTGCGGTCTGCCGGCGACGACCGTGGAGCGACCAAACAATACGAAGCGTTGCTTGATCTTTACCTGTCCGCGCACGCCAACCGGCTGACGAAGCAGCTGGCTTCAAGAGACCTGCTTGACTACACCCTGAACCTTGACCAGATCGGGCTGCGCGCGGCAACGCAGGACGAAGACCTGCTTGAGGACATACTCGCCTTCTACGACTCGCGTATCGACCTCGCGCGGCGCTACCTGGTGACGGAGTTTATCTTCGGGCGCGGCTTTCTGCGTTCGCAACTCGGTATCCAGAGGCATCTCGCGGCAGAAGCTGAAGGGCTTTCGCGTTCAGCCAAGAAAGAGGTGTTCGATTATTTCCGCAAGGCCGAGATCGATCTAAACTGGTGTTTTTTCGCCAATGCGCGCTTTGCAGATGCTTACATTATGCTGGGCTGGATGTACCAGTTCATTGATGAAAAGCGCGAGATCGTGCTCGATACGACTTCGGGTAAGCGTGACCGTGAAGTTTTTGAGTCACTCTACAAGGCCTACTTCCCGGATTATCTCTTTGAAAAAAATATCCGGCTCTACCAGAAAACGCTCGCTCTCTTCGGCAAGTCGGGTTCGCCTCGCATCCGCAACAGCTTCCACCTGAATATTGCCAACAACTACTTCCTGCTCAACAATTATAGCCAGGCAGAAGAGCACTACACGGCGATACTCGACAGCAAGGGTAATCCCGATTACCAGTTTGAATCTCCTGAACAGGAGATGATGTACTACTACCATCTTGGCCGTACCCTCTACTTCACGGGCAAGTACGACGCGGCCGCGCGCTACCTGCGGTACGTAGAGAACAACCTGAACGCGCGGTACCCGATCAATGGTGTCAATGCGCAGACGCAGCAACTCAACCAGTCGCGGCGTGAAACGGCCTACAAAACATTCGCGCTGAACAGCGAATATGCGCAGAATACGCAGGCATCGATCAACTACCTGCAGACCATCGTTGCCGAGCGTCAGCTGGCAGGCGCGGTTACCCCTGGCTCGATGGTGCACCTGGAACTCGCGCGGCTTTACCTGCGCAACGGTGATCTGAGTTCATCGCTTGAGCAGACGCAGAAGGCCGAAGAGCTGCTTGCAAAAGAAGACGAAATTCCGATTCCGAAATATAAGATCCGCATCAAGTGGTTCTGGGTCTATGAACCGTGGACCTGGCTCGTCGGTCTGATCTACAAACTGCCGTATGACGACATCATCATTGGTGATAATCACCTGGCATTCGAGCTACCTACGGTAAACCGTTACCAGTTGCTCTATTCGATTCGTGCCGATATCTACCGCAGTAAAGGCTTGCTGCAGGAAGCCTCGGGTGCGCTGGCTAAGCTTGTCGAGTACGCAGAAAAAGACAAAACCAAGCACGGCCGCGAAACCCTGAGTAATGCTGCGAGCCGGCGGGCCGAACTGGAGTTTTCACTCAGGTCATGGGATTCTGCACGCAAACTTTATGAAACCGCCCTGGAGCAGGCAGAAAAGAACAAGAACGCAGGCGCAGTGCTCATGTTCCGCAAGAACATCGAACTGTGCCGGCTGCGCAAACTTGAAACCAACCTTGAACCGATCGCAGACAAAATCAAAACGGCACGTCGTTATGCAGAAGAGATCGCAGAATATGAAGAAGACGCCGTCGCCGTGCGCGTCAAGGCTGCCCGCAAGGCCGTAAAAGACAAAGAAGATCCTGCCAAACCAGATCTGACCGAGCAGGATGTCGCCAAGATCCGTGAGCGGACGCAGACCGAGCTGCAACCGGTAATTTTTTTCCGGGGGCTTTACCTCGCGCACGTAGCAGAACTCGAGGACTTCAACGGGCGTGTCCGCGATGTGCAGGAAACATTCGATTCATACCTTACGCGCAAACAGGCGACATTCAACGGCTATACGTCGGCTCTCAAATATTTCCGGGGCTTTACGACCGAGGGATTTTCAGAAGTTCACCCGGCATTTGAACCTGATCTGAAAAACAACTCCCTGCGCATCAAGCTCGCCATGAACCGGGCGAAAATGCTGCAGGAGATGAGCCTTTTTGATGAGTCGGTTGCCGAGTTTCGGGCGATTCAGGAACGCAGCCAGGAGTTCAGGGCACAGCTTGAATATGCGATTGCGGCCTACCGTCTCTACCGTGTGTACGAAGATGCCGGTATCGAAGACCGGCTTTCGACGGCCCCGTATTCCGAACTCGTCCGGTATTTTGTTGATCACCCGGCTTTCCTCAAACCCAACACTGACCTCTTTGAGAGGCTCTGCAACCTGTTGATCGATCGCGCAGTGCGGCAGCGCGGTTACGCAGAAGCCATGCGCCTCGAAGACATGAAGCGCCAGGCTACATCGCTCCCGCTTTATTTTGACGATCTGAAACTGTTCGGTTCTAAAGAAGAGGTCTTTGGCCGATTGCTCACCGTCGAGCAGACGCGTCATGTATTGTCGGAGCGCATACGGGCTGCGAGACTGCAGAGACAATCGCCGCAGCAGCTCGAAAAAGATCTGCTCGCCTTTGACGCAGAGGCAAAAAAGCTGCGCAGCCGCCTTGTCGAGCCGGACAGGCTCGATTACCGGTACGAAACCCTGTTCTCGACCGGATACTCTGAAGCCGAACTTCTGCCGCTGGCCCGCCACGGTTTTATCTATATTCTCAAGCCCCGGGATGAACTGCTGCTTGTGTATGCCAGGGCCGAAGCGACGAAGAAAGGGCTGCGGTGGGCATACGACACGCGGGAAGTCAGCGATGCAACACCAGCCGTAGAGCAACTGAAAGAGTTTGCTAAAAAGAATCGCGCAGCAATAGTTATTCTTTCGCCGTACCTTCTGGCGGAAGCACAGGCCGATACCGGGCTCGCGCAGTTGGCACTGCAGACATCCCTGCGGGCAGCGATCAATTTTGCGCGAAACCCTGACCTCGCGCGCCGCAATGTGATGCAGATCGTCAAAGTTGCCAGTTTCTTCAGCCTCGGTGGAAAGAACGACGTCGACTACCAGGGGGTGAGCGCCCTGCAGCGCGTGCGCAATGCCAAAGAGGCAGCCGCATCGGGCATACACAGCAACGTGGTGGACTACGAAGCAGAGCTGGCGCGCAAGGCTGTCGTCATTGACAATGCCCTGTTGACGCCCGCAGCGCTCTTCTCCCTGCGCAGCAATCCCAATTATGCGATCGTTTCTTTTCAGGCCCGTGATTCCTTACAGAAAGCCGACGAGTTCAGGTATGCAGCGGCCGCGGATCTCTATTTTTCCGCGATGGGCACAGGACAGGTTTTGCATACCTTTTCTGCCCGGGCGCGCGCCCGGCAGAATATTGAATTGTTCCTGAACAAGGGTGCTGTGGCTGCCGGTACATTACTCACGGGCAATGCGCAGCTGCCCGGTTATGGTGAAAAGGACCGCAATGCCGCGCAGCAGAAGGCCTCATACCTGAAAAAGATAGCACAGGCGCGCAAGCAGCGTGAGTACGCTGAGGCATCTTCTTACGCCGAGGACGTGATTTCGCTGTTTCCCAAGGATGAGTCATTGCGGCTCCTGGCGGCCGAGATCTACCACATCCACGGCGAAACCGACGCTGCGCTGCGGCAATTGGCCCTTGTCGAGACGGATACCCGTGCGCCGCTCGCAGAGAAACTCGGCTACTTTAAAATAATGCTGCGCACGCGCGGTGATGCAGGGGCGAAAGAATTTCTGGCAGCAAACGCCGATGTCCAGCGTGCTGTGAAAAAAGAACCCGCTGAGTACCAGGCCCTCCGCCAGCTTTATGCCTATGGTTCGGGTGAAGTGCAGCTGTTGCAGAATGCAGCACCATGGGACGAGAGTCTTTTGTCGCGGCAAATACCCCGGACCATCGACGACAGGATTCGCAACGTTGAATTGCGCAATGAAATCTGTGTCGCAGCTACAGGTTCACTCGAATTTTCGCTTGTTATGAGCTCCTGCATGCGCAATGCAAATGCAGATGCTACGGAAAACAGTGACCGCATACTGATACAGAGCTGGTTCAGCGGAGGAAAACCCGAGCTGAAGACCGTGGTTCGCAGCGAAGATCTCGAATTCAACCACGCGGTCTCGCTGCTGCAAAGCGGATATGTAGCCGATGCTTTACCTTATGTGAAGAAAAGCCTGGGGCAGCTCAGTCTTTCGGTATCGGAGAATTTGCTTGCGGTGTCGCTGCTGCGCGTTCTCGCACAGCGCAAGGCGAAGGATGCCGATTCACGGGCAGCAGCATCGCTGCTGACAGAATTTGCAGAAAAGGCTGCGGGCATTACAAAAAATCTTCAGGCAAAAAACTTCTATAGCCTGCTGGCCCGTACGGAAAAGGTCTACAAGAACGGCGCGGCCGCTCTCGAATTGCCGTCAAACAAACCGGAAGCAACCGGGGTGACTTCGGCGAGAAATCTTCTTCTGCTGATGGGAATGAGTGTTGCCCCGGCGGCAGAGGTGCTACCCGATGTAGTCACGAGTTCATTCGTCTCGGACCGCGGCATCGAGAAAGATCTGCGTTTTCTGCGCGAAGCAATCGAGTCGGGAACAGGGGATGCCGATTGCGCCAAAGACAACTGCTCTCTGCTCATAAAGTACTATCTCCGCCAAAAGCAGGCAATGCCTGCGGTCGACCTCGTTCTCAGGCAGCAGGGAGCAGGTCGGCCATGGGAGAAATTGCAGGACCTTCCGGCAGGAACCTATGGCTATACCGAACTTTTTACCGGCGAATTTTACGAGTGGTATTTCAGTGGCAAAGAGTTCAGCTTTGATCGCTTCGATGACTTTACGGAGAAGACTGTTGCGCGCCCGCGCTCGGGCAGAAAGTACCTGGCCTGGACACCGCAGAAGAATCTTTTCTCGCGGCTAAAAATCTCGCCGCCGCGCGAATCGATACTGGTTTCTGCCGGGCAGGTCGACAATACTGTACCTGCTGCCCCGAAAAACGTGAGAATTGAAGCTCCGCAGCCGGCGACCCTGTATTCGGCGCTCTACGCCAGGTGGGGCGAGGGTAAGAAAAAGAACGGAGCTTCTGTCGTTCAGGTCAAAGCGCCTTTTGACTCGACAGCCGCCACCCTCAATGTGTACAGCGAACCAGTAAGCCTGCAGGATGCCGCGAAGCTGAAGCCCGATGGATACCACCTGTTCTGCGATGAGGGTGAAGGTTATAACGGTTTTGCACTGTTTGCGCAGAATATGGTTGAAAATATGATTCAGCGAAAAATGTCTCCTGAAGCAGCCTATGAAGCTGCGGGTAAGGCACTCAAGGGCAGGCAGGCAGTAAACCGCCCGCGTTACTACCTGTACAGGAACTAGAATGGAAACCACACCAGGGCTAACTGCTGCCGGTCAAAACACGCGCATACTGCGCAATGAGAGCGGTCGCCTGTATATCGAAACCAATGATGAACTGAATAAGGCAGCGCAGTATATTCTCAAAGCGGCATGTTCGCTGATGCATGCTGAAGGCTGTTTTCTTGCGCTCAAGACCCAGACTGGTGTACGAACCTACCGTATCGGGCGCAGGGGGCTTACAGTCCTGGAAAAGAATATCATGCAGAAGAGTCTCGCTGAGTACGAGACCTTGCTGGTCGAGAATCAGCAGCACCTGTACAGCAGGGCCCAGGAGTCAATGGGCGAAGCGGAAACTTCCTACATCGCCGCCCCGCTGCTCACTGATCGAAAAGAAGTCCTGGGCGCACTACTCTGGGTGACAAAGCTGGGCGAGGAGAATTTTTCTGAAGAAGACCTGAGCCTGGCTTCGACGTTTAGCCGGACGTTCGCGCGCATGCTGGCGAATTGCATCACTGCACCCGACAAAACAACCTTGCTCGTCAAATTCAGCAGTAACCTGGTTACTGTCTTTGAGAATCTTTACCTCTACCGCAAGAATCTCGAGAACAACTTCCTGCTGTCAGAGATGATCAAGGTGTCGAAGATGATCAATTCGACTCTCGATCTGAACAGCCTTCTTGAGTCGATCATGGATTCAGCGAAGATTGTACTCAAGGCTGAAGCCTCATCGCTCATGCTGATCGACCGCAAGACGAACGAGCTCTTTTTTAACATCATTTCGGGCGAAAAGGAGCGCGACCTCAAGGAAATCCGTATCCCGATCGGTGTGGGTATTGCAGGTATCGTGGCCGATACCTGCAAGCCGCTTGTCGTCAATGATGCGCAAAACGATGAGCGCGTCTATAAACAGGCGGACGAAAAAATCAACTTTGTCACGCGCAACCTCATTGCTACACCGCTTATGGTACGCAACCGGATTATCGGTGTCATCGAGGTAATCAATTCGGTTGGGCGCACCGAGTTCTCGGAAAAGGATCTTGAGCTGTTCAACACATTTTCCGAACAGGCTGCGCTGGCGATTCATAATCGCGAGCTTATCGACTCCCTGAAAGATATCAACCGCGAGCTCAAGAAAAAAGTACACGAACTTTCGAGCCTGCATGAAATCGGCAAGGTCCTGATGTCGACCCTGAATGAAAAGGACCTGTTCGACTCGATTGTTCGCATTATCGCCGATGAAATGCAGGCCGACCGCGTTTCGATTATGATATACGCGCCCGATCACGATGCGCTGGAAATCATCTCTCACTACGGACTCGATCTTTCACCCTTCGAGCGTACCTTTGTATCACTCGACCGGTCGCTCGCAGGCAAGGCTTACCGCGAGCTCAAGCTCATTTACACCAACGCCCTCGAAAAATCTCCTTATGCAGCCTTTCGGGATATTGAACGCTACCATACCGGCGGATGCATCATACAACCGCTGATGCACGGGCAGGAGATCTACGGAGTGCTCAATATTTCTGACCGGCATGCTCCTACCGGGCACGAATTCACCGACGACGACCTGCGACTGGTCTCGACCATAGCGAGCCAGATAACCCGGAGTATACAGAACTTCAGGCTGCTCAACGAAATGTTGCAGAAGCGGTCTTATGAAAAGGAGCTCGAAATCACGTCGAGTATCCAGAAGTCCATTCTACCCACGCACTTCCAGAAGTCAGCATGGTTTGACATGGGCGTGATCTCCGAACCTGCGAAACTGATGGGCGGGGACTTCTACGACTTTCTCGCCTTTGACGGCGATCAGTTTGTCTTTTCTGTCGCAGATGTCAGCGGCAAGAGCCTACCCGCCGCGCTCTTTATGGCGGTTACCAGTTCAATCATACGCACGTATGGGCGCGAAGTGCGCAAGCCGTCAGAGGTGCTGCACAAGGCGAATGAACTGATCTACCAGGACAGCCAGTCAGGCATGTTTGTGACATTGTTTTACGCCTACTATGATGCGCCGGAGCACCAGCTGTTCTACTCATCAGCCGGGCACAACGAGCAGCTCGTCTTCAGGCATGACACACGCACGTTTGAAAAACTTGGCACCCGCGGCAGACCGCTGGGCGTCGTCGACTCGCAGCTCCATGGCCCCTTTGGCGAAGGCAAGGTTTTCCTCAGCGAAGGTGACCTGCTGGTGCTTTACACCGATGGTGTTGTTGAGGCAATTAACGAGCGCAAAGAAGAATTTGGCCTGGACCGGTTCTGTCGGATTATCAGTGACAATATGCTGCTGTCTTCAGACCAGCTGGTGAAGAAAATTTTTCGTGAAGTAAAAACCTTTGCGGGTGCAGAGGCTCAGTATGATGACTTCACGCTGATGATAATAAAGATACTGAAATGAGCCGGGTTCGCAAAGAGTTTTCTGCCGATAAGGCCGCGATTCCCGAAGTGCATGATTTTGTGCGCACAACGCTGGCTCTCAACGGTGTCTATGGAAGTAAAGGCGACGATATCGTCCTGGCATGCGATGAAGCTGCTACTAATATCGTTGAGCATGCTTACGATGCAACCCGCTGCACGGCGCAGACGCGTCGCAGTTTCGTACTGGCCCTGCACTGCGGCAAAAAGCGCGTGATTGCAACTTTTTTCGATTCGGGAGCCTCATTTGACATGAAACAGGTCGAGATTCCTGACATAAGGCGCAATCTGGCCGGTGAAAAACGCGGCGGGTACGGAGTTTTTCTGATGCGCAGGCTTGTCGATAAAATAGTTTACAGCGCACGGCGACGACTCAACGTAACGAGGTTGGTAAAAGAGGTCTCAGGTTAACATGCTCAGAACCAAGGAAGTCGGAAACTACATCGTCGCGTACCTGAAGGGTCGCCTGGACGTACATATCAGCGGTGAAATCGAAAAAGACCTGATGCACCTGAGTGAAAAAAACCCTGATTCTGATTTTGTTCTGAACCTTGAGGGCATAGAATATATGTCTTCGAGCGGCCTTCGGGTTCTGGTTGCCCTGATGCGGCACCTGAAAGGCAAAGGGCGCAGGATGAAACTCTGCAATATGAATGTTGCAGTGAAGAAAATCTTTGAAGTTGTTGAACTGATGGACATGTTCGATATCTACCAGTCCGAAGAAGAAGCCCTGAAATAATTCAACACCCATGAAGCTGTTCTTGTCGTCTCTGGCCGGTATTTTTAAGGGCGACAAGAAGAGACATAATACTGACTCCGACTTACCCGCCACCGGCAAAGGGCTTACCCGGGCGGAGTTCATGCGAATCTATGAATCGATGCCCGAGCGCGCACGCGCGCAATTGTTTTCGTCGCTCGATTACGCGCAAAAAGGTCGCCTGCTCGAAATGCTCTCCGGTCCGCAGCCGACGGAGAAGGCTGAACCTGCCAGCGAGCCCGAGTGGCGCGCTGAAGATTTTTTACCAGAGAAAGATGAGCGCAAAATCGAAAAGCTCCGTCACGTGCGCGAAGTCAGGGAAGTGCGCGCGCAATTTTCTGAGTTCACCCGTTTTTCACCTGCGGTGGTTGCCGAAGCTCTGGCAACAGAGACGCCTGCACTCGTGGCAGTGGTCCTGCTGCAGCTTGACCAGAAATTCGCTTCCCGCGTGCTGAAGGCACTTCCTGAGCTGATGCGTGGCGAAGTCGTGAAGGCCATGGCCTCTGAGCGGCGCATCAGCGGCGAGGCGCTCGTTGCTCTGGGCAAAAAAATATTCGAAAAAATCGAAAGTATGCCAGAGCCCGAAGCGACCAGAAACGATGGTATCAGGCACATAAACGAGATCCTGAAACTGATGGGCGCCGATGAGGCCCAGCGCATCACGCGGCAGGTGCAGGAATCCGATGCCGATCTCGCCGATAAGCTCGAAACGACGCGTTACACGTTTGAAGACCTTGTGGCATTGAGTGTACGCGATTTTCGCGCGCTCTTCTCTGCAATACCTGACGAGCAAATTTGGGCAAGGGCATTGAAGGCAACCGACCAGATGCAGCGCAAGCAACTTCTGGGTAAGCTGCCGGTCAAGCGCGCAGGTCTGATTGCCGGCGCAATGTCTGAGATACGCACTACACGGCTCGAGAGTATTGATAAGGCCAGAAACCAGATTCTCAAGACAGCGTTGGCGCTTGCGGCGAAACATAAGATCAGTTTTGCCGGTAATGGCCTGCATTGATATGCGACGCAGCTACCGTGTGAAAGGACGGGTTCAGGGGGTCGGTTTCAGGCAGTTCACAGCTGCGCGTGCGCGCGAGTTGGGTTTGGTTGGCTGGGTGCGTAACCTGCCCGATGGCTCGGTTGAAGCAGAGGCGCAGGGTAGTGAATCCACACTTGCCGAATTAGAATCGCACCTGCGCCGCGGGCCCGGGCTTGCGCGGGTTGACGTCCTGGAAATCGCCCTGCTCGCTGAATCGCCCGATGATGCAGGTTTTGAAATTCTTCGCTGATGCATCTGCCTTATACATTGCTCCTCCTGGTTCTCTATCCACTTTTGCGTTTCGCCGCAATTTTCCACGCAAGGCTGGCAGAAAATTTCGCGCTGCGCAGTAGCTTACCCGATTTCGCAGCCGCGCGCGGCAGGCTGCATGTATGGTTTCATGCTGCATCGGCAGGCGAATTTGAGCAGGCGCGCGCCGTGGCACAGGAACTCAGGCGGCTCAACAAGAATGTCTTTCTCTCTTTTAGCTTCTTCTCGGACAGTGCTTATCGGGCAAAAAAGAATGACCCGCTGCCCGACCTGCTGTTTGCGCTTCCATTTGATTTTCCATGGCGGATGCGCGCCCTGGTAACTGCGATGCAGCCAGATGCACTGGTAATTGCCAAGTACGACGCATGGCCAAACCAGGTGCGCGCGGCGGTGCAGGCGGGTGTGCCGGTATACCTCGTGAGTGCAACCCTTCCGGAAAAATCCAAGCGCTGGCGGTTTCCGCTGAAGTTGCTGCTGCGGCCAGTTTATGGCGCGATGCGCCGGGTTTTCAGTATCAATGCGAAACATGCGGAGCGGCTGCGAAAGATTTCACCGCACAATGTAGTTGTTTCCGGCGACACGCGCTTCGACGCCATCGCGCTGCGTCTCGCGGCCGATCGGACGCATGCAGGCGCGGTGAAAAGGCTTCGGGCCGAGTTGCAGGGTGTGCATTTACTTGTCGCAGGTTCTACGTATGCCGAATCAGAGCAGATGCTTGCAGAATACCTGCGTCGCAGGCCACGCATCACGGGAAAAGAAATTCGCGCGGTCATAGCTACGCACCACGTGAAGCCTGAGCGGATTGCCAGCCTGGAAGAAAACCTGCGTGCCAGCGGATTGCGGTCGCTGCGCTGGAGTGAGTGGCTGAAGCGACGCGCGGTGCGCGGCACGAAACCGGATTTTGACGTCCTGCTGGTCGATGCGCTCGGTATCTTGCCACACCTTTATCCACTGGCGCTAGTTGCCTATGTGGGTGGTGGGTTCAAGGGTTCGGTGCATTCAGTGATTGAGCCGGTGATTGCCGGGGTGCCGGTGGTGACAGGCCCTGCTATCACGAACTCCGCCGAAGCGGAAGAGCTGTCGGCAATGGGATTGTTACGCGTTCTGCCAGAATGCAGTGCCGGGCAAATGTGGGACGCTGTGGAAAACCTCAGCCGGCAGAGGCGTGATTTGCACAAGAAACTGAAAGCATACTTCAGACAAAGAGTGGGCGTGAGCAGGCAAATTGTGCATACTGTGATGGACGACATATTGGCGAATTAGAAATACATACAGCCTTGGGCACGATCGATTTCTGATTCCGGGAGACAAAAACATGGCATATGCACCAATCGTAATTGAACAGACAAACCGCGGTGAGAGACACTACGACATATATTCACGCCTGCTCAAAGACCGCATCATCTTTCTGGGATTTCCGATCGATGACGCGTACGCAAACGTGATCATTGCACAGCTGCTTTTTCTGGAATCTGAAGACCCGGAAAAGGACATCTATCTCTATATCAACTCGCCGGGTGGATACGTTTCTTCGGGGCTTGCGATCTATGACACCATCCAGCTGATTCGCCCCGAAGTGCGCACGGTCTGCACAGGCCAGGCCTCCAATATCGCCGCGCTGATCCTCGCCGCAGGCGCAAAGGGTAAACGTTCTGCGCTGCCGCATTCACGTATTCTGCTTCACCAGCCGTTGGGCGGTGCTTCAGGGCAGGCCGCGGACATCGAAATTCAGGCGCGCGAAGTTCTGCGAATTCGCGATACTCTCAACGGGCTCTACCAGCAGCACACGGGGCAGACGCTCGAAAAAATCGAACAGGAAACAGAGCGCGACCTCTACATGGACGGTAACGAGGCAGTGAAATGGGGTCTGATTGACTATGTGATTTCGGCCCGCGGCGAAAATGCCTCGAAAGAAATCGCCAGCTAAACGATAATAAAGAGGTCACATGGCGGAGCGTCGTTCATACGATTCAGGCAACCACTGCTCATTCTGCGGCAAAGAGCAGGCTAAAGTCAACCGGCTCATCGCCGGGCCGGGGGTGCACATCTGTGACGAATGTGTGCAGCTGTGCAACGGCATTCTCGCAGACGACCTCGAAAAACAGGCAACGCCCGCAACGGTACAAAAACTGCCCAAACCTGCTGAGATAAAGAACATTCTCGACGAATACGTTATTGGCCAGGATGCCGCAAAGCGCGCCCTTTCAGTTGCGGTCTACAACCATTACAAACGCCTGCAATATGACAAAGATCAGGCGGCCAAAAACGGCGGAAAATTTCTCCGCAAGCACGCATCAGCGGATCAATCCTCGGTAGAAATCGATAAGTCTAACATTCTGCTTATCGGTCCTACCGGTTCGGGAAAAACCTTTCTGGCCCAGACACTCGCGCGCATACTGCAGGTGCCCTGTGCGCTCGTCGATGCCACTGCTCTTACCGAGGCAGGCTACGTGGGTGAAGACGTGGAGAATATCCTGCTCCGCCTTTACCAGAATGCTGATGCGAATGTTGAAAAAGCCCAGACAGGTATCATCTATATTGACGAAATCGACAAGATTGCGCGCAAATCAGACAACCCCTCCATTACCCGCGATGTCTCCGGTGAAGGCGTACAGCAGGCACTACTGAAGATCATTGAAGGCACGGTTGCCAGCGTGCCGCCGGTGGGGGGCAGAAAGCATCCACACCAGGATTTTATCCAGATGGATACGCGCAACATACTCTTTATCTGCGGCGGCGCATTTGAGGGGCTCGATAAGATCATTTCGCGTCGGGTGGAAAAATCCACTTTGGGCTTTGATTTTAAGGCGCCTAAACGCAAAGACCAGAGCGGCGAGTACCTGCGCCAGGTGACGCCCGACGACCTGATGAAATATGGCCTGATTCCCGAATTTATCGGCCGACTGCCGGTGATTCGTTCGCTTGATAACCTCGATGAGCCGTCGATGGTGAAAATACTGACCGAGCCGCGCAATGCGCTGGTGAAGCAGTACAAAAAGATCTTTGAGCTCGAGGGCATCAAGCTGACGTTTGAAGACGGCGCAATACAGGCGATTGCGCAGAAGGCTCTGCAGCGTGAAACCGGTGCACGTGGTCTCCGCGCCATCGTTGAAGATGCCATGATGGATCTCATGTTTGAAATACCCACCATGATCGGGGTGGATGAAGTTATTGTCACGCGTGCGATGATCGAGTCGGGAGATAAACCGCGTATCATTACGCGTGCCGAATCAGATAAAGAGCGCGGCAAAAAGGGTAAGGCGGCGGATGAGGTCTATGTTGCTCCGCCGGAGAAAATGGCTTAATGGCCGGACAGAGCGCAGTACGATTTCCTCTTCTGCCCCTGCGGGATATGGTTATTTATCCCGGCAGTGTGACGTCGATTTTTGTCGGGCGGGAAAAATCCATGGAAGCGACGCGCCGCGCGATGGATTCAGACCGGAAGATTATTCTCGCGACACAGCGCAACGCTGAGATCACTATTCCGGCTTTGAGCGATCTTTACGAGACAGGCGTGCAGGGTGAAATACTGCAGCTGCTCAAGATGCCCGACAACACGTACAAGATACTGATCGAGGGTTTGCACCGCGTTCGCCTGGTCGAGATCGACAGCAGCGATGAAAAGTGCCCGGTAGCGATCGCGGTAGGCGCAGAATCAGTCGGGCCTGCCGGCGAAAAAGAAGAGCATCTCTACCAAAAATCCCTGACTAAGCTGATTGATGCCTTCGAGCGCCTGAACGAGCAGCAGACGTTCCTTTCGGCCGAGGCCTGGCGCGAGCTGCGGGCCAAGAACGAACCCGAAAAACTGATGCACGCCGTTGCGGAGTGCCTGCGCATTCCATTCGTCGAGCAGCAGGACATACTCGGTACCGACAGCCTTTGGGAAAGGGCTGAAAAGGTTAAAGCCGCCATGGAAAACCAGCTCGAGCTTTCGAGGCTCGAGGGGCAGATTCACGACAAGGTTCGTGCGCAACTGGATAAAATGCAGCGCCAGTATTACCTGCAGGAACAGATCAAAGCCATCAGGGAAGAAATGGGCGAGACCGAGCCCGACGAGTTTGAGACGCTGCGCAAGCGGGCAAAAGAAAAAGTCTGGCCGGACGAGATCAGGCAGCGCTGCGAAGCAGAAATACGCAAGCTTGAAAAAATGCCGCCCATGTCTGCAGAATCGGGAGTGATACGTAATTACCTCGATTGGTTGCTTGACCTGCCGTTCAGCGAGAGCACGAGCGATGGCGCCGATATTGCCAAAGCAGAAAAAATTCTCGAAGAAAGCCACTACGGTCTGGAAAAAGTTAAAGACCGAATACTCGAATACATTGCCGTCCGCCAGCTTTCGGCTGACATGCGTGGACCGATTCTCTGTCTTGCCGGTCCACCGGGTGTGGGCAAGACCAGCCTGGCCCGTTCACTCGCCGACAGCCTGGGGCGTAAATTCGTGCGCATTGCACTTGGTGGCGTCCGCGACGAAGCGGAAATACGGGGGCACCGGCGCACATACATCGGTTCGATGCCAGGACGTATCATTGCTGCGCTGAAGAAAGTAAAGGTACGGAACCCGGTCATCTTGCTCGATGAAATAGATAAAATATCTTCAGATTTTCGCGGTAACCCGGCGGCCGCTTTGCTCGAGGTACTCGACCCCGAGCAGAACCGCGAGTTTAACGACCACTACCTCGATTTGCCTTTCGACCTCTCGCAGGCGATTTTTGTCGCGACAGCAAACGTCACGCATTCTATACCAGAACCGTTGCTCGACCGGCTCGAAATCATACAGCTATCTGGCTATACAGAGATGGAAAAGATCCAGATCGCCAACAAGTACCTGATTCCCCGGCAGCTGAAAGAAAATGGCCTCGAAGGTGTCGAGCTACAGTACACGAATAAATCCCTCGCATATATCATTCGGCACTATACAAAAGAAGCCGGCGTTCGCCAGTTCGAGCGCGAGCTGGCGCAGATTGGTCGCAAGATTGCGCGCGAAATCGTGGAAAAAACCGATGCCGGTCGTTCGTTTGCGCTCGATAAACAGGCCATTATCACCTATCTCGGGCCGGCGAAATACCTCTACACGCGCAAAGAGAGTGAAAACCCGGTTGGTAAGGTCAGCGGCCTGGCCTGGACTTCGGCGGGTGGGGACATACTGAATATCGAAGTCGCGTTTGCCCACGGTAAAGGTAGCATGACACTGACTGGTAATCTGGGCGATGTGATGAAAGAATCGGCAAGCACTGCGCTCGGCTTTGTGCGCTCGCAGGCGCATTACCTTGGCCTCAGTCCGGATTTTTTTGAAAAGAACGACATCTTTATACACGTCCCCGAAGGAGCCATACCTAAAGACGGGCCGTCTGCCGGAATCACGCTGGTGACGGCGATCGTGTCAGCGCTGACGCAGCGCGGAGTGCTCAGCGAATTCGCGATGACCGGAGAAGTTACGCTGCGTGGTCATGTATTGCCCATCGGCGGGCTCAAGGAAAAGGTGCTCGCGGCATTTCGCGGTGGCATTACGCACGTGATCTGTCCGAAGGATAACCAGAAAGATTTCGAAGAGATCCCGCAGAGCATCAGGCAGCAGATGGAGTTCCATTTCATTTCGCACGTACGTGAAGCGGTTGCTCTTGCGCTGGTGCAGGGACAGACAATATTCCAGGAACGGGCAGGCTTTGCTTTCCACGCGACGCACCTGACTGGGTCGATTAACGCGGGCAATACACCGCCAGCGACGACGCAGCCCATGTAGTTGGCCGGCCCTTTATTGTGGCTGGCTGGCAAAAAAGCTTTCAATACGTTTCTTCAGCTCATCGCGCTCCGCGGCAGAGCAGAAAGCGGCTTCTGCAGAATTCAGCAGTAACTGTCTTTGATCCTGCGGCGCGAGCGAGTACGTCGTAATCGCCTGCTGCCACTCGTGCGCCAGGTCTATTCCTGAAACGCTCGGGTCATCGGTATTGATCGTGACCCGCACCCCGGCCGCGCGAAGGCGTTCGAACGGGTGTTGAGCATAACCGGGCGCATTGCCGGTCTGCAGGTTGCTCGTCAGGCAAACCTCGAGGGTGATCCTCTCCCGCACCAGTCGCTCGATCAATGCCGGGCTTTCCACTGCACGAATGCCATGACCGATACGGCGCGCCCCGAAAAGATCGAGCGCATCGAGCACCGACTGGTGGCCTGCGGCTTCCCCGGCATGAATCGTGACGGGAATTCCCATTTCCCTGGCGCGCGCAAACACCGGCGCGTATTCGCGGCAGGCATAACGTGATTCGTCGCCGGCAAGATCAAGGCCGCAGACACCGCGCCCGTGAAACTTTTCGTAGAGAGATAGCAGTTCTGCAACCTGATCGACAGGCGCGTTTCGCATGGCGCAGAGGATCAGCCTCACTGGCGGTAAGGTAGTATTTTGTGCCCGACTGCCGCTCTCAAGACCACTGACGACTGCTTCAGTGACCCGCTCGGGTGTCAGTCCCGGACCAGTAAACAGATGCGGCCCGAACCGGGTTTCGAGGTAGATGACTCCCTGCGCCGCCATGCGCGCCGGCAGGCGGCGTGCTTCTTCAGACAGGAAATCTGCATCCTGTGCGATCTCATAGAAGAATTCGAATACCGCAAGAAATTCGGTGAGCGTGCGGCATTCAGCGCTCACCTGGCATTGAGCATTAAATTCGGCTTCAGAAAGTCTACCCTGGGGCAGGTTGCGCCGGCGTGCCTCCTGGTATAGGTGCCGCAGTTCAAAGGCCCCATCAAAATGGTGGTGCAGGTCTATTTTGGGCAGCGCGTGCAGGTATTTCCCGTCGTTCATGATTTTCCTCAGCGCAGCCGGTGGCGTGCGATAAACTGCGAAGCAGCCTTATAACCCTGCTCGATCAGCTGTTCAATTTTTTTCGGGTCAAACTCATATTGCTGCATATCGAGCGGCAATTGGGGACGCAGCAGCAATACCTGTTTGGCTCTGCGTCGCCGCGACGCCAGCGAGCGCGAAATCGCATCATCTGCCTGGCTGCGAAAGAAGATACTCAATGTGCGCAGGGCGATCTGCGCAGTGTTACCGATCTTTTCTTCCGGGTAATATTCTGGCTCCATACTGATGGCAATAATGTTATCGATGCGCTCCCCCTCGAGGGCTTCAATGGGTGTGTTGCGCACGAGTCCGCCATCCATGTAAAGTTCTTCACCGATTTTTACCGGCGGAAAAACGCCCGGTACAGCTGCCGAAGCCAGGACATAGTCGCGCAGCTCGCGATCGGTATGTGCTTCGTTGCCCCTGAAGTAGTGTAGCTTGCCTGTATTGATGCTGATCGCGGCGCAGATATAAGTGGTACCGGAATCCTGCAGCGATTTGAGACTTACGGCTTCTTCGACCAGCTTACGCTGCATCTGGTCTGTCAGCAGCGAGGTGCTCCCGGAAAAAAACAATTTGGTGAATGACTGGATGGTGATGAGCTTTTTCTGGTCGATGTTCTTCCAGAATGAAATCATCCGGTCGATTTCACGCGTGGCGGCCAGGTATCCGTTCAGCGCGCCGATCGAGCTTCCCGCAACGCAGCGAATATCGAGTCCAGCTTCGTACAAAGCGCGCACGGCTCCGGCCTGGTAAGAACCGAGCGCTGCGCCGCCTGAAAGTACCAGTCCATAACTCTGCCGCCGCGGTGCCTTTTTCTTCGGGGGAGTTTTCTTTTTGATAGTTTTGCTACGCATATTCAGGAGTGCAGGCAATCTTTTCTTTTGCGAATGCCTACGCTTCGGCAATGACTTTTCTCGAAAACCCAGAGCCCTGCGGTAAACTTGTCGTCGAGTATCCTGCTCACCGCGACATGTGCAGCCTGCGCTGCCACCAGTGCCGGAAACGCGCTCAGTATTCCCTCACCGCCGCAGGTCGGCAATTCTTTCTCATCAATTTCTTCAAAGATACAGCGGTAGCAGGCTGATTCATGCCCAGCAATCAGCATCGTATGCCCCTGTGCGTTACCCAGTGCCGATATAACCAGGGGTATGCCCATGCTGAGGCAAAGATCATTGAGCAAAAATTTTGTCCGCAGGCTGTCGCTGCCCTCAAAAACAAGGCTGGCGCCGCGCAGCGTCTCTGCATTTGCCTTTTCAAAGCGACGCGTCAAACCTTGTATCTGGACATGCGGATTCATCGTCGCCAGCCTTTCAGCTGCGGCGATTGCTTTCGGCTGCCCCAGGTCGCGCTCGGTGTAAAGTAACTGCCGGCCCAGGTTGCTGCGTTCGACGGTGTCTCCGTCGTAGATGACAATTTCTCCTACGCCGCTGGCCGCGAGCACCGGTAGAAAAGTTGAGCCAAGACCCCCGGCTCCGATCACAACGACCCTTGCCTGCTTAAGGCGCTGCTGGCCTGCGCGACCATACAGCAGAATCTGCCTGCTGTAGCGTTCGAGTTCGTTCTTGCTGAAGTCTGCCGGGTTGCTCAATTCGAATGCCTGCGAACAACCGCTGCCCAGTCTCCGAGCAGCGCGAGCTGCTCGGTCAGCAGCTTTGACCGGTCGACGGCTTCACGCAGGAACGCAGCGACGAAGGCAATACGGCAGAATTTCTTTTTACCGGCAACCGTTACGGGAATTACCGTATAACAGTAGTGACTGAGGCGCTGCGCATTGTCCGTGAAAAGGAGGCAATTGGCTTCGCCGCTTTTTTCCAGGTTGTCGTCGCGTTCGGGACGCCAGGGCCCTTGCTTAGAAAGGAAAGCGGAGATCGACTTGCGGTAGACCTTATGTGCCAGGTCCGAGTCAAGTGCCAGGTCTGATAGCTCGTAAAAAATCTCCATTTCAGCGAGGCCTGCGGCATCGGTAAAGAGTGACCGGTTATCGCGGCGGGTGACTTCAACATAACCTGACGGCATTGAGAGGGCAAGCAATGCCGGTTCGCGCGTCTCATTTTCTTCTGTAAAAACCTTCTTCTGCGAAAAAAGCGGCGCCGATTTCAGCAACGGCGATTCTTCGAGCGGTATCTTGCGGAATTCCTGCAGGATGCCTGATACCAGCCGGCGTGCTCGATCTTCGTTTTCCCTCGGACCTCCGTGTCCTTCGGGAGCACAGAGGTCTATCGAATATTTTTCGCGTGTGTGGTAGCCGCAAATGAGCGATTTCTGTTCGGTCTGCTTTTCACCGGCGATGCGGTAAAGTCGTCCTGACGGCCATTTTTCCAATGTCTCGGCCTTCAGCCTTTCTGCCATGCTTTCAAAAATTTTTCCTGTGAGCTGCCAGCCCAGTGTTCGCGTTACGGTGCCGCGGAGAAAAAAACCGTCACTCTTGCAGAGAAACGCAATGCGGCCCGACTGCACGGTGAAATTGATGTGCTTCGGATTTTCCTGTTTGAGGGAAAAGCTACAACCGTGATCTTCTGCTGCGGGCAGCGAGTCTGCGCGAAGGGCAAAAAAAAGGAGGAGTGGTAACCACGTCCTCCGTGCTGGGCGGCGCCTTTGCACCGATTATTTTGGCGCTTCCGCCGGGGTTTCGGTTTTAGCAGGTTCGGCGGCCGGGGCTGCCTCTTTCTTTGGTACTACCTTGCGGATGCGAGCGACAATGTCGCTGATGAAGATATCAGATTGCTTATTTTTTTCGCAGAATTCTACTGCACGTGCCAGGTCAGCATTATCAACATCCTTCAGATTCAGCAGCGCGAGAAGCTGCGTGTATACGACCTGGTTATCCTGGTCAACTTCGATTGCTTCGCGCAGCAGAGTTGTGGGGCGGCCCTTGGTGTCCATCTTGCCGAGTGCAGACGCCGCAGCAATGCGCACACCAGCAGACCGGTTGCTCTTCACCACTTGACCCAGGGGTTCGATTGCATCTTTCACGCCGTCGTTGCCCAGGTACTGGGCTGCTGCAATGGCTACGCCGTCATCGGCAGACTTGAGGTCTTCAATGTATTCTTTATTGTCTTTGGCGCTCAGCGCCAGCAGCGGGGCGAAGAGTAGTATGGCGGCAAACTTTTTCATGGGCATTTTCCTTTGAAAATGTTAATGCCTTTTACGGCGAGCGCACGGCAAGGATTTTTTCGAACTCTGTGCTAATGATCTGCCGGGGCCGAGGTTCGGGTAAGCGACCAATACCAGCGAGAATCTGCTGCTGCAGTTTCACCAGTTCGCCTGCCGAGCGGCGCTCAACGTCGTATTTCTGCATCAGCGCCAGTATGCGCTGCTCGTTGCGGATTTTACCCTGTGACCGGGCAAGCTCCCACTCAGCACGGATTTCGGCAAATTCGGCCCGGCTGGCTGAATCCAGCAGCACCAGCAGCGGATAGGTAACGATGCCGTTGAGAAAGTCCTGCAGCCCCTTCTTCTTGAGTCGTGCGGCGTCGAAATAGTCCAGGTGGTCGTCCCGTTCCTGGAAAAAGCGGCCCAACGTAAGTCCCAGGTCGGCGATCGCAGTACGGTAAAAATCCCTCTCGCCCTGCATGACGGAAACCAGCGCACCTGCCGCCCTGAAGAGCGCTGCGGTCTTGCCGTCGACCACGCGGTCGTGCAGCTTGCGGCTGGTTTTCAGGTTGAAGTGCTGCTGCATCTGCAGCAGTTCAGCGGCCGAAAGTGCCTGGATGGCGTCTGTGAAAATGGTCATATAAGCGGGATTCTGCATGCCGTTCAGGTGTTTTAGCCCTGAGGAAAGCAGGTGATCGCCACCTAACACCACCTGCTTATTACCAAACAGTTTTGCTCCTGTCGGCATGGAGCGGCGTTCGTCTGCACCGTCGATCACGTCGTCGTGGAGCAGGCTTGCTGCATGTACAATTTCGAGCAATGCCCCCAGCTCAATGAGCTCTCGGCTGTTGATGCCACTGGCGCGGCCCAGATAGTACATGAACAGCGGACGAATACGTTTACCGCCGCTCTCGACGACATAGGCCGCAATCTTCCTGAGGATGCGCAGGTCGCCCTGCAGAATCGATGCGATGGTTTTGTTCGTGTCAGAAATGACACGCGCGGGAGAATATAACACTCTGCGGAATAGGGGCGCTCCGCAACACTTGCCGCGGAGCGCGTCTTCTTACATCGATTCGAGAATCTTTGCCTTTTTGGCGTTGAACTCTTCCTGGGTGATCAGACCCTGGTCGAGCATTCCCTTAAGCTTCTGGATCTTAGCCATTGGGTCATCGGCAGCCGGCTGTGCCGGTTGTCCGCTGACATTCATCTGGCCCATCATGTTGCCCATCATCTGGCCCATGCCCATACCCATGCCGGCCTGCATCATGCCGCCGCCGGCGCCTTCGTTCTTGGCACCGGCTTCGCCGATATCGAGCATGCGCTTCTGCGCATACTTGTCGCCGAGAATATCCATCTGGGCCTTGTCGGCTTTTGCCTGTTGCAGCGCCTTGAAGCCCGGGTCGTCCTGCGGGATGTTGAGCGATTCGATTTCAAACTGCTCGATTGCGAGGCCGAAGCGCTCGAATTTTTTAGCAAGCAGCGGCTTAAACGCCTCTTCGATCTTGGAGCGCTGTGTGTTGATGCGGATGATATCGATATTCTGTTCGTGCACGACCTGCGAGAGCATCTCTTCGATATCTGACACAATCGTGCTCAGCATGAGGTCCTGGATGCTTTCGGTAGTTGTCTTGCCCTGCGTGCCGATTACTTCTTTAACGAAGACACGCGTATCTGCCACGCGCACGCCGTAGACGCCGAACGCGCGCAGGTTGGTGATGATGCCGAATTTCGGGTCTTCAACCTGGATCGGAGTTTTGGTGCCCCAGCCAATGCCCTGCTTGATCTGCTTGGAAACAAACCATACCTCCGCCGCAAAGGGTGTATCACCGCCGAATGGCAGGTTAACAAACTTTTCGAGCAGTGGGATGTTGTTCGACTTGAGGGTATAGGTACCGGGGCCAAACAGGTCGTGGCACTGGCCGCCCTTGAAGAAGACTGCTTCCTGAGATTCCGCTACGATCAGCTGGGCACCCCACGTGATACCTTCATCGGGAAACTTCCACGCGATGTCTTCGGGGCCACCGTTGAATTTTAATCTGTCTACTAATGCCATGCGAATCTCCTCTTCAGTAATTCTCTCGAGTCATGCCGGCAGCGCATATCTACGCTACGGCCGCACCGAGTGCAAGTAACACAATTGCCATGACACTGCCAAGAATTTTTGCAGAACTGTGCCGGTTGGCAATTTTGTGCCATGGCCGCCAGAGCTGTGGCGGGCCAAAAAAAAATGACAAATTTTGACGTTTTGTTCATTTTGTTTTGCACTGCTTAAGCATTTTGTAGAGTCCGGGGAGATATCGTACACCTAAGCAATCTTTGCCAGCCGGATGCCATAGAACCGCTCATGGGGTGTCAAACCGTTCAATGACCAGTGAGGGCGTCGCCTGTTGTACCATTTCAG